>NZ_JBQFQY010000001.1:0-1262530 GCF_056537125.1 Ruegeria sp. CH10
TCGGAGCCCACAAACCAGACCTCAAAGACTACCTCCTCGGCCCAAACGCCGCCAGAGTCGTCAGACACTCAACTGCATCCGTATACGTGGTCAGGTGAATCAATAGCCCGTCATCTCAAGGTAGCCGCGCCCGCTGTGGCTGCCGGACACGATGACGGGGCCTTCCCAGTATTCGAACCGGGTGCCCATCCAGGCACCGGGCGTGAGGGCTGAGACCTCAACATCTATACCACGGTCGGGCAGGGTGACGCGCCAATGCACCGGAACGTCCCGCCCCGCGACCCGCGCGCTGTCCAGCGGTTTGAAGGATGCCGCGCCGTCGGGCAACGCTGTCGCGGTTCCATCCGCGGCGATCCATGTGGCCGCCGTGAAATCGCCGCGCCCGCCGCGCAGGCGGAAGGCCATCAGCTTATCACCCCCCTCAAAGCTGAGTGAGAACCAGTCCCAGCCGCTTTGATCCGCCGCCAAGGGTTGCGAGGACCATTCGCGATCCAGCCAGCCCTGACCTGTGACCGCAACATCGCCTTCGGGCAGGCGCAAAACGCCTTCGACCGTGTAGAAAGGCTGTGAATAATAGTGGCTGGCTTGTCCATCAGCGGATTTGACTGAGTATCCGGCGTCGCCATGAAAGACCAGCGGGCCCTGGGTGGTCAGGTCCAGCGCATAAGAGAATTCCGGGCCGCTGGCCGTTAGGTCCACCTTATCCAAATCGTCCCCACGCATGTGCCATTCGTCGATCCATGCCTCAAAGGGCTGGGCCGTCACACCTGCCTGACCGATGCCGCCGCGTGACAGGCGCTCGGCAAAGTAGTGCGCGTCAGGGGTGGTGACGGCGGCATGGCCCATCCACAGCTGCGGGCTTTGCCAGCCTTCGGTTTGGGACGGTTTCAGGGCCGAGCGGAACAGCGTCCATTGGATGCCATAGTCCCGGCCGTCTTCACCGGTCAGGTTTGCTGTCAGATACCACCATTCGATGCGAAACGTAGGATGCGGGCCGTGATCGCGGGGGAATTCGAATTGAAAACCGCGCTGAGGAACGTCGAACCCTTCGGCTGTGCCACCCAGACCGGCATAGCCCTGCGCCCGCAGGGCCGCAGGCATGAGCAGGAAAAGGATGCACAGGACAGCTTTAACGTTCATTGGCAAACACCCTCAGCAAATTGACAGGTGGCAGGCGCAACAGGCGCAGCGCGGGCAGGGCGGCTGCGATCCCGGCGGCCAGCAGGGTCAGGCCAAACAGATAGGCCCAATCAAGGGGAAACAGGTGCATCGGCAGCCGCCAGCCAAAAGCCTGCACATTGATGACAGCAAGCAGCGCCCAGGCGAGAGCCAACCCCAGCGGCAGCGCCAGAACCGCCGTCAGGGCGGCCAGCAGCACACTGCGCAACAGCTCTAACCGGGCCAGATGCGCGCGGGTCAGGCCAAGGGCCCAGACAGGCGCAATCTGTGGCAGGCGTTGGGTCCACAGGGTCAACAGGCTGGTCAGAATGGCAAAGCCCGCGACGCCCAGCGTCAGCACGTTCAGGGCCGATGTCACGACAAAGGTCTTATCGAAAATCGCCAGCGATTGCGCCTTCATCGCGGCCTGCTGCACAACCGCCCCGCGCGGGAGGTCAAAGCGATCCCGCAGTGCCCGGGCCATCTCGGTCGCACGATCCGGGTTCAGCACGACCCCAAAGCGGCGCGTGTCCACGCCACGGGCGATCCGGTCCAGTTGGGGCATCGAAACGATTGCCTGACCGGTCGGGTTGCCATAATCGGAATAAACCCCGGCGATGGTCAACCTGTGCGGGGCTCCAAGGCTCAACGTATCACCGGGCCAGAGGTTGGCGCGGCGGGCCAGTTGTTCATTGATCAGAACGGCCTCTTCGCCATGGACGCGGTCCCAAACGTTGTCAGAGGCCGAGATCAGCGGCCAATGTTTGCGATAGGTTTCGTGATCCTTGATCCCATAAAGGAACAAGGGCCCGCTGTCATGCGCCAGCTCAACACTGCGGATGGGCAGGATGGCGTCGACCTGCGGGTCCAGCCATTGCGCGATCTGTTGACCTTGCGCATTGTCTGCGGCGGTCACGTAAAGCTCAGATGTCAGGCGCTGATCCAGCCAACCGACAAAGGTCAGTCGAAAGCTGGACACCATCGTGCCAACACCGATATTCGCAGCCAGCGCCAGCAGCAATGCCATCAGGGCCAGGGACAGGCCGGGCAATTGCGCGCGCATATCCGCCCAAATCCATTGCGCCACAGGGGTTCGCGCCCTGGTTTCAAAAACGGCCAGAACCAGGGACAGCAGGTAGGGTAAAAGCAGGGCTGTCCCGGTCAGAATGCCACCAACCATGGTAAACCCGGCGACGAGACCTTCAATCGTGTATCCGGTGACAAATCCACCGACGATCAGCAGCACGCCAAGCAGGCCAAGGGTGCGTTGCCCGGTTGCAGCACCGCGCCAGGCCTGCAGCCCTCCGCCTGTAAGCAGTGGCATTTGGGCAAGCCGGTACAGCGCCTGACTGCTGGCCAGCAGGGTGCCGGCCAAGGCCATCGCCAGACCCGCGAGAACCCATTGCGGCTGCAGCGACATCTGCCCGTCAACCGGGGCGCCATAAAGCCCCCGCAGCGTGACGGCGACATCAGGCAATAGCAGCCCGGCCAAAAAGAACCCAAGGATCAGACCCAACACCCCGCCAATGAGAGCCAGCAGTATGAGTTCGACCGAGATCATCACCACCAGTCGCCGCATCGATACGCCAAGCGCGCGCAGGGTGCGGATCATCGGGCGTCTCTGGGCAAAAGCCAGCCCGACCGTCCCATGTACGATGAACAGGCCAACAGCAAAAGACAGCAGGCCAAAGGCGGTAAGATTCAGATGGAAACTATCCGTCAATTGCGCCGCGTCCAGCCGGTTGGTGGCCGCAACGCGCTGTAACTCGGGCGCGATTTCGATCAGTGGCCGCAGGTCTCGTGGCTGCTCGGGCAGGATCAAGAGCCGAGAGATTTGGCCGGGCCGATCCAACAGTGTCTCGGCAACACCAATGTCAGTCAGGATCAGATCGGGCGGCAGCGCGTCCGAGGTCAAAACTGGCGGTAACCCGTCAATACGCGTCAGAAACGTGGCCAGATCGGGCGCGGCCAGCAGGCGGCCCGGTGCGGTCAGCATATCGGCCGGGTCGGGCGGCGCGTCCGAGCTTTCAACCTGCGACACGGCAGGCAGGGCCGGGTGCGTTACCATGTCCACGCCCATGACCTGCAGCCTTTGTCCGTTCAGGCGCATTGCCCCTTCAAGCACCGCCGCCACCTGCCAACCGGCGCGGCGTAGCGCCACGTATTGGTCCAGAGCAATCAGGCCCGAGGGTGGGCGCAGTTCGTCATATTGCCCCAAGGCAAGCTGATCACTGGCGCGCTGATAGCTGGCGCGGGCCTCGGCATTGATGGCCTGCACGGCAGACCACAGCCCGGTGGCCAGCGCGATGCCGATCAGCAACGTGGCCAATTGCAGCTTGTGACGCCGCCAATGCGACATCAGGGCCTGAATGACGGCCACGGTCATGAGATGTGTCCACCCGCCAGATGTACATGCCGGTCCAGCCGTTCGGCAATGTCCTGAGAATGCGTGACCAGCAAAAGGGCCGCACCTGTTTCAGACACCAGAGTCAGCATCAGGTCCAGAACGTTTGCACTGGCGGTTTCATCCAGATTGCCGGTGGGTTCATCCGCCAGCAACAGCTTGGGCCGGGGGGTCATCGCGCGCCCGATTGCGACGCGCTGTTGCTGGCCGCCCGACAGGTTCTCGGGATAGCGCTCTTGCAAGTCGGCCAGACCAAGACGTTCGGCCAATTGCGCGGTCCAGCGGGGGTCTTCGCGCCCGGCCAGCCGGGCATGGAACGACAGGTTCTGCCCGACCGTCAGCGACGGGATCAGATTGAACTGCTGAAAAACAAGCGAGACGCTGCGCCGCCTCAACGCCGCCCGCCCGGCGTCATCCAGCGGCGACAAAGGGGTGCCATCCAGCGTGATCTCTCCGCCGTCGAACCTGTCCAGCGCGCCCACCAGGTTCAGTAGCGTGCTCTTGCCGCTGCCGCTTTCGCCGGTCAGGGCCAAGGTCTGACCCTGATCCAGCGTCAGCGACACATCCCGCAAAACGGGGCGGCCGCCCGGATAGGATTTCTGAACCCTGTCGATCGCCAGCAACATGCACAACGTCCTTATCTGTGTGGGGCACAATGTGCGCCTGATCGCGCCAGAGTCCAGCGCAGTGCCGTACACGTTTCCATTGGTCGCAGCCTTGTCCTTTGTCCGCTAAGTCGCCATTGTGAGACAACTTCTTGTGATCCTCATATGGTACGCGAACCGATGACCCTAACGCAGCAGATTCTTTGGGGCAGTGTCTATCTGGGCGTCTGCTTCCTGTTTGAGATCATCCTTTTGACATGGTGCACGCAGGTGCTGCGTCAGGTGTCCCTGCGGCTGGAGAACAGCAAAAAATTCATCTCGATTGCGGCTCCGATCTGCATTGCGCTGGTCTTTATCGTCGCGATCCACACGTTTCAGGTCTGGCTATGGGCGATTGTGTGGGTGCTGGGTGATGTGCTGCCGGATTGGAACTCGGCGCTGTACTTCTCGTTGGTGACATTCACGACGCTGGGCTATGGCGACATCGTTCTGGGTGAGGCATTGCGGATATTCGGTGCCTTTGCCTCGGTCACCGGTTTGTTGGCTTTTGGCCTGTCGACGGCCTTCATGGTTGCCCTGATGACGCAGGTCTTCAAAGAAGAGCTGATGTCCTAAAGGATCGGTGAGAACAGCCGCGCAATGGGCGAACCGAACCGGATATAGGCGGGTTGATCCGGCAGTTTCTTTGTCAACTCATAGCTTTTTTCAAAATCGGCCAGCAGCATGGCCTCGACCGCTTGCGCGGCCCGCTGGTCGAAAAACAGCGCCATCGCCTCAAAATTCAGCCGGAATGAGCGGTTATCCAGATTTGTGGTGCCAACGGCGGCCAGCGTATCGTCCACGACAAACGCCTTTTGGTGCATGAACCCATCGGTATAGCGGAACACGCGCGCGCCGCAGGCCGTGACCTCATCAAAATAGGCAAAGGCCGCCAGCCAGGGCAGGCGGTGATCCATCACCTCGGGCACCAGAATACGCACATCCACACCGCGCAAGGCCGCGTGCTGAAGGGCGGTCATGATGTCGATATCGGGCACGAAATAGGGCGAGGCGATCCACAATCTTTCCCTGGCCTCGGCAATGGCGGCAAAGAACATCATCGCGCCGGTTTCCGTGTCATCACCCGGGCCGGTTGCGACGATCAGCGCGTTCATGTCCTGCTCGGATTCGGTTCCTGCCCAGTCCAGATCGTCGATCAGGTCTTCTTCGTGGGCCCAGTGCCAGTCCTCGGTAAAGATCAACTGCAACTGCCGGACGATATGACCGGTCATCTTGATATGCGTGTCGCGCCAGTGGCCGAAATAGGGGCTCTGACCCAGATACTCGACCCCTACGTTGTGGCCACCTATAAATCCGGTCTCACCGTCGATGATCACGGTTTTGCGGTGATTGCGATAGTTCAGCTGAAAGCGGTATTGCGGGCCGCGCCGGTCGCGGGGATTGGCAATCTGCACACCGCCTGCACGCAGCGTGTCAAGATAGGCGGTCGGCAAACCATAGCTGCCCACCGCATCCGTCATGAACCGCACGGTCACACCACGTTTGCAGGCGGCCAGCAACTTGTCCCGCAACTGCTGGCCCAACGTGTCGTCGCGCACGATATAGAACTGGATCAGGATATAGGACCGGGCGGCGTCGATGGATTTAAAGATGGCATCAAACGTAGCCTGTCCGTCGATCAGCAACTCAGCCCCGTTCCCGCGCGAGACGGGCAGGTGGGCAAGTGCCTCAAACGGGCGGGGATTGATCGGCATCGTATCGGGGTCGGGAGCCGAGAAATCGGCAAAGCTCTTGATTCCTTCGACAACACGTTCGCTGCGTTGGCGGGCGATACGATACCCGCGAAACCGGTGATGACCCAAAAACAAGTAAAGCGGCACCCCCAGCATTGGCGTTGCGATCAGAAACACCACCCAGCCAACCGCGCCCTGTGGGGTGCGCGCGGTCTGCGCCGCGCGTATCGCGAACAACGCGGCCGTCACGTACAGAAAGAAGACGGCCGCGGAAACAAGCAATGTCCACATGGGGTTATCGGTCTCAGGTTGCCTTAGTCGGCCCCAGTGTAGATGCGATCCCAGTCTTGCGCCATATCAACGATGACCCAGCCCATATCAGGGCCTTTGTCCAAACCATCGACCAGTTTGCCAATCGGGCTTTCGCGGTCATAAGCCCATTCGCGTTCGGCGTCGGTGTGATGAACCAGAACGCCAAGACGCGGGCCGTCCCCGGCTGTGGTCCATTCCAGCATCGCAAAGTCGCCGTCCGAATTTCCTCCGGCCAGAATGGGGCGTCGTCCGATGGTACGTTCGATGTTGATCGGTTTGCCCTCTTTGTCGTCGACAAAGGCGATATCCGGTGCCTTGGTGATGGTCGGAGAGCCGCTTGCGGTGTCATAGATCGTGTCAGTATATGTGCCCAGAACCTGCTCGGGTGGGATGCCATAGGCGTCCTCGGCAAACACACGCATGAAATGCAGACCGCCGCCTGACACGATATAGGTCCGGAATCCTTCATCGCGCAGATAGCGCAGCAGTTCGACCATCGGCTGATAGGTCATCTGATCATAGGGCAGGCCCGTGTCCGGATGGCGCGCCGTGTCCAGCCATTCGGCGACGGCAGTCTTGAAATCGTCAACGCTGATGCCGGAATGGGAGGCATTCACCACTTCGATCAGCGCCTCATGGCCGCCTTCAAGAACGGCCTGCAGGTCGCCTTGCGCCGCCGCCTTTAGCGTCGGTGTGGTCAAGATCGACGGGTCAGCCCCTGCAAGGTCCGCCAGACGATCCATGGCAAAGGTCAGCTGAAAATAAACCGGTTGTTCGGCCCAAAGCGTGCCGTCATTGTCAAACACCGCAATCCGCTCGGCCGGGGTTACATAGTCGGCGCTGTTGGGATCGGTGACGGTTTCGACGAAATCCACGATACGGGTCTTGGCGTCGGATGTGTCCCAGCTTGGTAGAGGATCGGCTGCCGACCCCAGCGGCAAAAGCAGAAAAGCGGCAGAGAGAACTGCGTGCTTCATGTGAAATTCCTTTGTATCTCAATTGAAAAAGGGCCGCCGTTGAACCGGCGGCCCCTTGGATTTTACACAGGATCAGTTGTTGGTCGGTGCCGAGAGTTTATCCATCACCTGCTCCAAGTTGAAGCTGGCCGCCTTTTGGCGCGGCGGATATTCTTGGAAGGTTTCCAGGAAAGTTCCGACATATTGCTGCGCGGGCACCAGGAAATAGGCCCGGTCCAACAGCCAGTCATAGTAGGTGTTGGATGTGCGATAGGCGCGCTCATACGGATCACGACGCAGGTTGATGATCAGCGGGATGCGCAGTTCGGTCCAGGGTTCGATCCAGGCGCGCAGGGTGCCCCAGGCCTTCTGCTCAAGGAAGATCAGCTTCCAGTCGTCAAAGCGCAGCGCGGTCAGGTCACCATCATCCGAGAAATAAAAGATCTCTTTCCGCGGGCTTTCTGTTGCTTCACCAGTCAGCAGAGGCAGGATGTTGTAACCGTCCAGATGAACCTTGTAGTCGCGGCCCATACCCGACGAGCTGTAACCCTCTTTCAGCTTTTCCTTGATCTCAGTATCGCCTGCCACGGCCAGGTAGGTGGGCAGCCAGTCCATATGGTGCACGATCTCGTTCGTGACCGAGCCGGGCTCAATCTGACCCGGCCAGCGCACCATCGACGGCACACGCCATCCGCCTTCCCAGTTGGTGTTTTTCTCACCCCAGAACGGCGTCGCGGCAGCGTCCGGCCAAGTGTTCATGTGCGGGCCATTGTCGGTCGAGTAGTGCACGATTGTGTTGTCGGCGATGCCAAGCTCGTCCAGCAGGTTCAGCAATTGGCCTACATGCATGTCATGTTCGATCATACCGGCCGAGTATTCGTCGGTAACACGGCCTGCGATCTCATTGGCCTGGGCGCGCATCTCGTCTTTGACATGGGTGCGGAAGTGCATACGAGTGCCGTTCCACCAGACATAGAAGGGCTGGTCCTGCTCATGCGCGCGCTTGATAAAGTCGATCGCGGCGGCAACGGTTTCCTCGTCCACTGTCTCCATGCGCTTTTTGGTCAGCGGGCCGGTGTCTTCGATGGTGCCATCGGCTTTGGATTTGATCACACCGCGGGGACCATAAGCGTCGCGGAACGTGCGGCCATCGGCCAGAACCGCATCGCCGGGATAATCCTCGTTCTCGGGCTCTTCTTCGGCGTTCAGGTGATACAGGTTACCAAAAAACTCGTCAAAACCGTGGTTTGTGGGCAGGTGCTCATCTTTGTCGCCCAGATGGTTCTTGCCGAACTGACCGGTGACGTATCCATGATCCTTGAGCAAGCCAGGAATTGTGGGGTCTTCGACCTGCATGCCCAGATCCGCACCGGGCAAACCTACCTTGGACAGACCTGTCCGATAAACCGACTGCCCCATGATGTAGGATGAACGGCCAGCGGTACAGGATTGCTCACCGTAATAGTCGGTGAAAATCATGCCTTCCTTGGCTATGCGGTCGATATTGGGCGTGTTGTATCCCATCAGACCCATCGTGTAGGCCGAGATATTGGATTGCCCGATATCGTCGCCCCAGATGACCAGAATGTTGGGCTTCTGATCCTGCGCCCAGGCGGGGATTGCCAACGCAACGGCAACGGTCGCCACAGCAAAGCGACGCAAACCCGCGCGCCAGCTGTGTGAAAGCGTTCGTGGTGGGGACATTGTATGCTCCTGATTTAAAAGAGTTGGTGAAACTCCGAGTTGTAATTTCCTTCGGAGGCTGGCTATTGCTGCCATGAAGATGTCGATCGCGTATCGGCGACTGGTCACACGGTTGGGAATCGAACACTGGCAGCTTAGGCCAAAAGCTCTATTTGAAACCCATCATATGATGATATGTATAGGTAATGATGCGAAATAAATTGAATGATATTAACCTCTTGAAAGAGGTTGGATGGTTCAGTAAACGGTCCGAATCGTTCCAGAAGGATCTGCTGAAATGCGGTACTGCCAAGTGTTTTGACGCCTGTGAGGCGCTGTATCACTATGGTGATCCGGCCAATGGGATTTTTGCCATTCTGAACGGTGGCATACAGATCACAGCACCCGCAGATGACGGGCAGGAATTCGTGGTGCACCGCGAAGGTGCAGGGTTTTGGATCGGCGATTTGGCTTTGTTTGGGGGCGCTCCGCGATTGGTGAGCGTTGCGACAACGCAGCAAACGCAGGCGTTGTTTTTTCCGAATGCGGCGATTGCCAAATTGATCAAGGCGAACCCGGATTACATTCGTGATTTTTACGCTCTGACGCAGGAGAACATGCAAACCGCGCTGCGGATCATGGCCAATATGGCCGTCACCGGCAGCGAAAAGCGGTTGGTCCTTCGCCTGCTGCATCTGAGCGAATGCACCAGCAAGTCCGAAGGGTGGATTATTGTTTCCCAGGAAGAGTTGGCCGAGATGATTGCCGTATCACAGCCAACACTGCATCGCAGCCTGCACAGGCTGTCCGATCTGGGTCTGATCGAACTGGGTTATGGACGGGTTCGGTTGAAGGACAGGCAAGCGTTGATTGCGAGCTGTCAGAACTAAGGGTTCAAGGGCGGAAGAGGCTGTTGTTGAAGGGCACCGCCGTCCCGCAATCGCTTTTGAGCCGTGCGGGCAGAGGACCATGCTGCGGTCTCGTCATGGCCATCACGTGCATAGCGCGCAGCACCAATGTCGGACAGCGTGCCCTCTAACCGCCTGTACCCTTGCGGATCGCGACAGCGGGCTTTCCATACCTCCAGCGCGGAATAGGCGGCAGTCAGGTCCTGATCACGCAGGGCTTGTCCTAACTGCAACCCGGCGTATCTGGCGGATGCCCGGTATCTTTCCGCACGGTCTTGTCGCCACCTGCCAATACGCGGTCCGAACACCCGAAACGCTCCACCGACCGCAACGGCGACCCCGACCACCCAAAAACCGTATCGAAGCAGGTCTTGAAGCGAGGGAATTCCGGGCCCGGCCGCTGCAACCGTGATCTCAACCGCATCCGATGTGGCCGTTTCGACACTGTCACTTGAAAGATTGAACCATTGCACCGTGACCGGAGGCAATTGTGTCTGACCGCTGTCTTGCGCGACATAGGTGATCTCATCCACACGCTGCCCGGACAGTATGCCGCGCTCTTCGGTTTCGCTGAAACGGGGCTCTTTGGGATAGGAGCGCAACGTATCCGTTTGATTTTCAGTTATTAATACGGGAATCAGCAAAGGGCTTGCCCCGTCAATCCGGGCGGTCAGGCGACGGGTTATGGCTCCGCCTGTCTGCATCTCTGTGGAACCTTCGATGTCCTGGCTCAGCTCAAAACCGGTTGCAACAATCAACGGGGCCAGATCGCGCGCGGCCTCTGGGACCACGGCGTTGAATGCAATGGCTTGAAGCGGCACAGACACTTGAACCGGCGCATTTGTTTCAGGATCGGCATAGGTGACGGTCATGTCCTGCGCTGGAAAGCGCACCTCTCCCTGTGTCAGGGGATAGACGCGATAACGTCGCTGAACACCGGACCACGTCGCCCCGTCTATGGACTCGCTGACAGGCCCCGAGGCGCGCTCGGGCAAGCGAACCAAAAGGTTTTCCTGCTCAAGCGTGGGAAAGACCGGAGGTGACGGCATGAAGGTAGGCACCAGAACCTGAATGCGAATATCGGCGGGTTGGCCGACCACCACATCTTTGGTCGGTGCGCTGATCGTCACGCGGGGAGTCAAATCGGGCGTGCCTTGTGAAAGGCCAATGCCAGGAAGTGCAGAAAAGATAAGGATCAGGGCGTATCTCATTGGTTCTGCACCTGATCTTCCAATCGGAATCGATTGCGTAGAAAATCCTGCATGTCCGTATCAATGGCACTGATCCATTGATCCGGGGAAAGCGCCGTTCCGCCGTCGGTCTGCGCCTCAACCTGAGTTGTCTCGCCCCGAGCATCTTCGTTATCGAAAACGGTATCGTCGGCTCCGATCCCGGATTCCTCGCCGGTGTCGGACTGTTCACGTGAGGTTTCGACATAGTCCAGAATTGCCGTGGCGACGTCCAGATTGTGTTGCGCTTCGGCCCATTCCGGGCGCCGCTCCAAAGCAGTCTGAAAGGCGGCGATCGCAGGCCGGTATTCACGGTTTCCAATCCGCGCCATGCCTTCGGCAAAGGCGGCTTCAGGCGTGTCCAGCTCAGCGAAAATGGCGGCCGCTTCGGGGTACTGGCCCGATTTCAGCTTGGCGTATCCTTGGTGATACGGGTCTTGAAACAGCTCTGCGGCATCCGCATAGCGTTTGGCATTCATGGCGATCTGACCTTGCTGGTCCGGCGTCAGAAACCAGTCGCGCCACCCCTGGGCCGAGGCCGGGCTTGCAGGTTGCAGCAGAAACGCCCCCAGCAAAGCCCAACGAATGACCCAACCGCGACGGAACCACAACAAGGTCAGCAAGGCGGCAGGCCACGCCAGAAGCCATCCCTGATCCCTCCAAACGTTTTGATTGTCTTCATCCAAGGCGTCCTCATAGGCTGTCTGGATATGTTTTTGCAGCCGGGTAATGTCGCGATCACCATCGGAAAAGGGCACCACTGTTGCGTCCGGCACATTATCAAGTTGGGCAATTGTCCCGCCCTCTGGCAACATCGTCAGAAACAACACCTGTGTCGCTGTGTTCTGGAACGGTGCAAGCTGTGCGGGGTCTATATCGTCCAAAACGAACAAGATCGCCCCCGGTGTTTCGTTGCCCTCCAAAACCGTTTCCGCCAAGGTCAGTGCGTCACCGGCCGCATCGCCCGGGATGGGCATGACAGCGGGTGCCAACCCCTCAAGCAAGGGGCGTAGGATCGATGCGTCCTCGGTCAACGGAGCCACTTGATGAGGCGAGCCTGCATAGGCAAGCAAGGCCGTTTGCGCGCCGGATCTTGCGGTGATCAGGTCCGCGATTTTGAATTTCGCCCGGTCAAGCCTGGATGGGGCAAGGTCGCCGGCTTCCATGCTGTCGGTAACCTTGAGGGCGATGACAAGAGGGGCCGTATCTGCAACCAATGGGTTGGACATCCGCGCCCAAGTCGGCCCTGCGGCGGCCAAAGTGACCAAGATGGCTGCAATCATCGCAACATCTACAGGGTAGAGGCGGCGGGTCGTTTCCGCGTTCAACGTCAAAGCCCGTGCCAGATGAGGTGCGATGCCGGATGGCAACTGCGCTGTCCCCGAGGCTTTGGGGCGCACCGCCCACCAGAGGCCAAATATCGGGATCAAGAGCAGAAGATAACCCGTTCGAATAAAATGAAACTCTGAAACTGCGTCAATCATTGGATGCCCCGCCGTCGGTATGCGATGTTGAGCCCAGTGATCGTCACAAGCATAAGTGTTAAGGCGATCAGCAAAGGGATATGCGCAAGGCTGATGCGCGGGCGGTAGCTCTGGGTTTCGACCACGCGCGGGTTTTGGTCATCAATGATTTGATAGGTTTCTGTCAGGGCGGACTGATCGCCAGCGAAAAAGTATTGTCCTCCGGTCCGGTCGGCGATGGCCTTCAGCGCATCCAGATCGACGCGATCCTCGCCTGATGCGTCCGGGTCTCCGACGCCGATAGTATAGACGGTGACACCTTTGTCTGCCGCGATGGCGGCGGCGTTGGCGGGGGCCATGCGGCTGGATGTATCGGCCCCGTCGCTGAGAACGATCATCAGGCGTTGTTCAACTTCGCTGGACTCGAAAAGCCGGATGCCAAGGCCGATCGCATCGCCCAACGCCGTGTTTGGACCGGCCATACCTACCTGTGTTTGGTCCAGGAACCCATTCAAACTGTTGATATCTTCGGTAAAGGGCGCCTGAACAAAAGCCCGTGTTCCGAAAATGATCAACGCCATGCGATCATCCTGACGATCAGCAATGAAACCGCGCACGACGTCCTTGACCGCTGCCAGCCTCTGGGTAGGGGTTCCGTCCGGACCTACAAAATCTCTTTGATCCATCGACCCAGAGATATCGAGCGCCAAAACCACGTCCCGGGCAGATTTTTCAACTACAATCGGGTCGTCCAACCTCTCGGGCCGGGCAAGGGCTGACACGAGCAACACCCAGATGACTGAAACGATCACGGTTTGAAGCGCCGTTCTATGGGCAATACTTGACCCGGACTTGGGCGTGATCCCTGCAGCTTTGGCGACGTGCCGGAAAAAGGGTATGCGGATTGCACTGGTCTTTTTCCGGTACGGGCGTGCGAACCGATAGATCAACAGAGGAAGCGGGAGGGCGACGAAGGCCCAGGGGGCAGCGAATGAAATCATTGCGACCGCCTTTCCGGCTTGTGAGTCTTTACCCACTGACGTGCATAGCTTGCAATGGCAGGGCTGGAAGACGTGGTTCTGAAAGGGGCTTCGGACAGTATCTTGCTATTGGATTCAGATAGACCTTTCATTTCAGCTGATTGCGAGAGAAAACTTATCCAGTCTTTGCCGTGCAATGAGGCAACCCTGTCGCGTGGATAAGCGGCCAAGGCCGTGCGACGCAGGATTTCGGCGATCTCGGCAACGTCGTTGTCCGCAGCATCCAATGCGCGCAGGGCTGCGCGCCGATAGGCGTTTGATTGGCGGTGCCGTCTGACGGCGTACAGCCCATATGTCAGGATCGAAAAGACCAGAACAGCCAATACAACCCATCCCCAGGTCTGCGGTGTCATCGGGATCGGCGCAGGAACAGGGGCGGGTTCGAGCATGTCCAAAAGCTCAACCAAAGATTTGCCCTGAACATCGACGCTCATCTTCCTACCTCTCGATGGCCGAATTGTTTCATTAATTGCGACAAAGCCGGGTCCAAAGTGGTCATTGGAACGATTGGAAAGTTGTAACGCCGGGACCAGTCGTGCAGGTTGGACAACCGGTGTTCCAACCCGGATCGAATGCGGCCCGCCAGGTCTGGGTCAGAAGCGTTGATCTCAATCTGCTGATCCCCGTCGGACACGGTGACCCTCAGGCCGGGTGTCAACTCGCGCGCGCTCGGGTCGGATATATTGAATAATATCAGATCATTCGAGCGCGCAATTTGCCTGAACAAACGCTCGGACGCCTCGTCCAGCCCGTCGAAGTCGGAAAAGACACAAACAAGCGCGTTGGTATGGGCAATGCGCGTGGCCTGTTTCAGAACGTCATTCAGCCCGAGAGTTGGCGAAGGCCGTAACGAGGCGTTCAACCGGCAATTTGCAGTTGCGACAGACGACAGGAACCGTCTGAGGGCAGCCGGGCGGCGCTGCGGGTGATGTTCGGCCAGATCCGTGTCGCCAAAGACAATGCCGCCAACCCGATCCCCTTGGCTCAGGATGCGATGCGCGGCGATTGCGGCCGCCTCGGCGGCGATGACCGATTTCATGTATTGCTTTGTCCCGAAGAACATCGAAACACGCTGATCAACCAGCAAAAGGGCAGGGCGATCGCGCTCTTCTGTATAGACCCTAACATGGGGTTTACCGGTGCGCGCCGTGACCTTCCAGTCAATGGTTCGGATGTCATCGCCAGGCAAATAGTTCCGCAACTCTTCAAAGTTCAAACCCCGACCTCGCAGACGCGAGCTATGGCGACCATTGAGAACAGAGCGTGCCGGCTGATGCGGAAGCAGGCTGATCGCACGGGACATTGCACCCAACCGCAGCAGGTGGTTCGCGTCCACATGGATACGAGGGTCGTTCTGATATGGGGCGGGTTGGCTCACACGTTATGCCTCTTGGTCATGGCAGGGCCACCAGGCGCAGGATGTCGGCGATGACGTCATCCGGGGTTTTGGCGTTTCCAAGCGCCTCAAAGCTGAGTGTGAGGCGATGCCGAAACACGTCATGGGCAATCGCGCGAATGTCCGCAGGATCCACATAGTCACGCCCGTTCAACCAGGCATGCGCGCGCCCGCATTTGTCCAGCGCCAACGATGCACGCGGGCTGGCGCCGATCTCAATCCAACTGGCGAGGTCATCGTTGTAAATCTGAGGGGTTCTGGTCGCCTGCACGAGGTCCGCCATATAGCGATCCATGGCCTCGGACACGTGGATTTGTCCGATCTCAGCCCGCGCCTGAAAAACGGCGTCTTGCGGGATGGGTGTGGGCAGGCTGTCAGGTGATCCCGTACCAGCGGCAATCTCTTCGTTTCGCACAAGACGGATCACTTCGACCTCGTCCTCGACCGGTGGGTAGGTGATCTGAACATGCATCAGAAAGCGATCCATCTGAGCTTCGGGCAGGGGATAGGTGCCCTCTTGCTCAATCGGGTTTTGCGTGGCCATCACGATGAACAGCGGGTCCATCTTGTGGGTTGTACCGGACACGGTGACCTGACGTTCCTCCATCGCCTCCAGCAAGGCGGCTTGCACCTTGGCCGGGGCGCGGTTGATCTCATCGGCCAGCACGATGTTGGCAAAGATCGGGCCCGGCTCGAACCGGAAGGTGCCGCCGTCGTCGGTTTGCTGGAACACTTCGGTTCCGGTCACATCCGAGGGCAGCAGGTCAGGCGTGAACTGTATCCGGCTGAAAAGCGCATCCAGATTGCGGGCCATGGCTTTGACGGCGCGGGTTTTTGCCAGCCCGGGCAAGCCTTCGATCAGCAGGTTGCCATTGGCCAGCAGCCCGATCACCAGCCGGTCGATCACGTCGGTTTGCCCGATGATCGACTGTCCCATACGGGATTTGAGTTCATTTATCTGATTAATTGCATTCATTTGGTTGATCCAATTGCAGCCAGATTTGAAAAGCTGACCTGTCACAAAGTGTCAATGCGGGAATTCCTATTGGTCGCAGCAGCTTAACAGGGTTTTGGCACCTGATCTACCGTCAAATCCTTTGCGCCAGATGGGCAAGGTCGGCGCGTATTTCAGGCCGGATGGCACCCCGGTTCGGGGCATCGCGCAGTGTGGTGACCCAATGCGCGGGGCGTTGTTTTCCGGCGGCGCGGTTCCAGGTCAGCCCGCGCAGGATGGTTTGCGATTCGGCGTTCAGACGAGTGGGAACCTCATGTCCGTTCAGCGTCGCCCAGACACCGCTCCACAATCGGGCAACAGACCAGGGGTTGTAGCCGCCACCGCCCAGCACGAGCAGGCGCGCGGTCAGATTTTGTAGATGCGCAACCGTTTGCCAATGGGCGTTGTTGGACAGGGTCAGACGGGAAAGCGGGTCCTCGGCCACCGCATCCGCCCCACATTGCAGCACGATGGCCTGAGGAGAGAAAGCAACGGTTGCGGGCAGGATCAACTCCTCAAGGATCGCGTCAAACTCATCATCGTTGAGGTCGCGCGGGACCGGCATGTTAAAGGCTGCACCGCCCGCATCATCGTCCAATGTGCCGCTGAATGGCCAGCGGCGGGTTTCGTGGACCGAGATCATGCGTACTTGCGATGATCCGCGAAAGGCCAGTTCGACCCCGTCGCAATGGTGAGCATCGATATCGATATAGACGATGCGGTTCAGCCCCGCCTTCAGCAAAGTCAGGATCGCCAGAACCGGGTCGTTCAGATAGCAAAACCCGTTGGCCCGCTCGGGCAACCCGTGATGCGTGCCGCCAGCGGGGCTGAAAACAACGCCACCGTCACGGATCATCTCGGCCCCCAACATCGACCCGCCTGCGGCGGTGGCCGGACGTCGATACATCTCAGGGAATATCGGATTTGACAGGGTGCCCAGCGCATGTCTCTGCCGCACCTCGTCCGAGACGGCCTGGTTCTGCTCGGCCTGATACAAGGCGTCGATGTAGTCGGGCGAGTGAAATGCCGTCAGGGCCGAGGGTTTGGCGCGCGGGCTCACCCGGTAGTTTGTTGGGGTCAGCCACCCTTGCGCCCGGCACAGATCGATCACGGTGGACACACGCGGGATCGCCAGCGGGTGCTTTGAGCCGTAAGTCGAGCTGCGGTAGATTTCTGACCCGATGAAAATTGGGGGCTTCATGACTTAGTTGGCCGGTTGCGTGTCACCATCCTCGCCCAGCCTGCCGTCCAGCGACATCAGGATGGCGATGGGCCGCAGGGCCGGGATGTGGCTGAACACGATCAGGATGCACACCGTTAGCGGGACGCTGAGGAAGGCTCCGATCAGGCCCCAGATCGTGGTCCAGAACATCAGTGCGAGGATCACCAGAAAGGTAGACATGTTCAGCGACCGTCCCAGCATGGCGGGGTCCAGAAAATTCCCGATCATGAACTGAATGGTGCCACAGCCCAACACGATCACCAGAAAGGGGCCGATGCTGTCGAACTGCACCAGGGCGATCATCGAGGGGAAGATCACGGCGATAATCGACCCGATTGAGGGTATGAAGTTCAGCGCAAAGGTCAGTACAGCCCAGGTCTCGGCAAATTCGAGGCCCATGATTTTGAAAACCGTATAGCTGATCCCGGCGGTGATCAGGCTGATCAGGGTTTTGACGCCCACATACCGCTGCAGGCTGAAGGTGATCGCATCCAGAATGGCCGCGAATTCCTGCCCGGTTTTCACGTTGCCGGCGGCCAACTGTATCTTTTTGCGAAAGGCCAGCCGTTCAGCCATCAGAAATGCGACATAAAGGCTGATCAGAAAGAACTGGTTCAGCAGCGAGGTTGCACTGCCCAGCAACACACGCGCGATATAGGACATGTCGATGTTGATCAGATTGTCGCGAATGAAAGTGGTGACGTCATTGCCCACAAGACCGGTTACGCGATTGACCGCTTCGTCGAACTGGTTTTCATAGGTGCTGATCGTGCGCGCAAACTGGGTGGCCTGACTGCCCAGGATATACATGATCATGAACAAGCCCGCCAAAACCACGGTAACCCCTGCCACATTGGCCAGCCATACCGGCATGCGGGTCAGTGCAATGATCCGGTCGCTTAATGCGATAATCAGCACGTTTGTCAGCAACGCCATGGTCAAAGGGATCAAAAAGGCGGCGCCTGCATAAAGACCCAGCACCACCAGTGTAGCCACAATGCACACGTCGCGAACAACGGACAGCTTCAGCTTTGACGGTGTCTCGGGAAAACTGGGGTCCGGTGTCATGGCCAGCCGATCTTAGATGGTTCGCGTTGCAGTCCTGTCTGATCCTGCACAGCCGGGTTGGATTATGCAATGCGCCCAGATATTTGTCTTTGAATATTTGCACGCCGCGTGGTTTTGCAGGTTCTGCGGCGGGGGCAGTCAGGCTAGGCTCATGGGATGAGCGCGCGTGTGATTCCCTATGTCAGCCGTCCCATTCAGGGGCTTTGGATGGCCGTCGTACGCTTTGATTCCAAAAACGGATTTGTCATGAGCAGCCACGTCGCGATGTCGATGATGCTGGCCTTGTTTCCGTTTGTCCTGTTCACCGTCGCCCTGGCGGGGTCTCTGTCGCAGGACTATGTGACGGATGAGTTGATCGAGCTGATTTTCGGCGCATGGCCGCAGGACGTCGCGGGGCCGATCGTCACTGAATTGCGCGCGGTTCTGGCCGAGTCCGGCTCGGGCGTGATTACGCTGGGTGGTTTGCTGGCGGTGTTCTTTGCCTCAAACGGGGTGGTGGCCGTGCGCAAAGCCATGAACCAAGCCTATCACGATCATGACAGCTGGCCGTTCTGGAAAACGCGCCTGTTATGCCTGAGCCTCGTGATCTTCGGCGGTATTGCCATCATGATCATCGCAGCGGTCGAGGTCATTTTACCGGCCTACACGCAACTGGTTTCGGAAAAGACCGATGTGAACGTCTCTGACTGGCTGTCCGTCGACCGCCTGCGCTGGACCTTTACAGTGGCAGTACCGGTCTTTGTCGTGCTGTTTGCGCATCTGATCCTGCCAACCGGGCGGCACAAGATTCGTCAGATCATACCGGGCGTCTTGGTGACCCTGGCGCTTTGGGCTGCCGGAGGGTGGGGGTTTTCGGTCTATATCGCCCAGTTCGCCTCGTACAGCGCGACCTATGCCGGTCTGGCCGGGGCCATGGCGGCGCTGATCTTTCTGTATTTGTGTGCAGCAATTCTGATCCTGGGGGCTGAGTATAACGGCGCGTTGATGGACCTGCAGGGTGCGGATGACCCGGACACTGAACTGGACAGCTCGACCCCAGAACAGCCTTAGCAAACCGCGCAAAACGGCCAGCTTTGCGCCACGATCCCGGCAAAATTCATCGTTAACCTTAGGTCACGTTAGCGTTTTGGTATGCGTATAGGTGACTTATGGCGGGTAAGCCGGTTCATACATCCCAGCTGCAATATCCCTTAACAGTGGATCAGCGTGTGGCGAATCTTCAGTCCAAGAAAGCTGAATACATTAAACACGGTGAAGCTCTGTTGCTGCAACAAACCGCCTCGGCCTCGTTGCGAGAGCAGTTCCTGACCGGCGACCGGATCTGGTTGGAGGACTGATCCTAGCCCCGGAACCCGGTGGCAACCACGAACTTCTCGGAACTGTCCGAGCGGGACGCGGGCGGTTTGACGTTGGCAACCTTATCAAATTTCTGCTTAAGCAGCTTTTGCAGATCGCCCTCGGCGCCCCCGGCCAGAACCTTGGCCACGAAGGTGCCGCCTTCCTCCAAGACGTCAAAGGCAAAATAGGCCGCCGTTTCGCACAGCGCCATGATACGTAAATGGTCGGTCTGTTTGTGCCCGGATGAGGCCGCAGCCATGTCCGACATCACCACATCCGCCTTGCCGCCCAGCCAGTCTTTGACCTTTTGATCGGCGTCATCTTCCATGAAATCAAGCACATGCGCGGTGGAGCCCGCAACGGGTTCGACCTCTTGCAGGTCGACGCCCAAAACGGTGCCGATCCGTTTGCCTGAACGTTCGCCCAGCGCGTTCACGCGTTTGACCGCCACCTGCAGCCAACCTCCGGGCGCGCAACCCAGATCAACAACACGCGCGCCGGGGACGAGGAAGCGGAACTTGTCGTCCAGCTCCAATATCTTATAGGCGGCACGCCCACGATAGCCTTCGGCAATTGCCCGTTTTACATAAGGATCGTTCAACTGCCGCTCAAGCCAACGGGTCGAGCTGAGCTTGCGCCCGCGCGCGGTCTTGACCTTAACCTTCAGGTCGCGCTGTCCACGGCCTGAATTGTTTTTGCCACTTGGTGTCTTCGCCATCAAAACGGTCCGTCTTCCAATACGCCGTCGGCACTCATCTGAGCATACAGCAATCCTTCGCGCAGCCCACGATCCGCCACCGAAAGGCGATCTGTGGGCCAGCAGCGCAGCAATGCTTGCAGAATGGCCGAGCCGGACATGATCAGGGCCTGCCGGTCATCGCCGATACGCGGATCGCGCCGCCGCCCCAGTGGGCCGAGTTCTAAGTATCCCCGTATGACTTTGTCAATCTGATCGCTGGTCATACGCAGACCGTCCACCTTGGTCCGGTCATAGCGTTTCAGCCCCAGATGTGAGGCCGCCACCGTGGTGACGGTCCCGCTGGTGCCGACGATCTGAAAGCCCTCGCGCGCTTGTTCGTCCTTGTAGGGGGCGAAATCCGCAAGGTTTTCTTCGAAAAACCAGCTCATCAGCGCAAAGCGGGCCGAGTCGTCTTCGACATCATGGAACTGATCGCGCAGCGTTGCTACGCCAAGGGGCACGCTGATCCAGTCGACCACCTTGGCGGCGGGAAAGGGGCTGTCGCTTGTGTGAAACCCGGCATGCAACCGCATGATCGCCGCCGGGCGATCCCGGCGCGGTATGGATGAGATGTCGATCCAAACAAGTTCGGTCGAGCCGCCGCCGATATCGACCACCAAAAGCTGTTCGGTCTTGGTGGATACCAGTGGCGCGCAGGAAATCACGGCCAGACGGGCCTCTTCCTCGGGCTGGATGATCTCAAGGTTCAGCCCGGTTTCGCGGCGCACCTGACGGATGAAATCGCGCGAGTTCTTCGCACGCCGACAGGCCTCGGTCGCGACCAGGCGCATCCGTTTGACCTTGTTGCGTTTCAGCTTTTGCTGACAGATGCGCAGCGCCTGAATGGTGCGCGCCATCGAAGACCGGGACAGCCGTCCGGTCCGCTCCAAACCCGCGCCCAATTGCACGGATTTCGAGAAACTGTCGACCACATGGAACCCGCTGCCCTTGGGCTGGGCGATCAACATGCGGCAACTATTTGTACCCAAATCCAGCGCCGCATACAGCGCATCCGGATCGGGTCTTGCCGGCGCGGGGCTTTCGACCGCCTTGGGGAACGCGCCCGCACCTTTGGGACGCTTGGGCGCCATCTTTAACGCCCTCCGATTTTCGAGTTGCTTTGACCCTAGGCGGCGCTTTGCCGACGCGCAAGTGATTTCAAAGTTGAAATCAATGAGGCTGTCATATCTCATTTACACTCGGGTGCCATTTGGAGTGCAGTCCCTGCCTTGGGATTCCTCACCAGCTTACAGCCAGATACGGAGTCTGCCATGAAAGATGATCGCCGCCTCACCTTTGACGAATTTGACGAAGTTGTGAATCCGCGTCCCGAAGAATGCGATTTTGACCGTGTCGTTGAACGTGCGCTGTCGCGGCGCGGCTTCCTTGGCGGTGTTCTGGCCATGGGCAGCTTTACTGCCGTGGCGGGTGGGATGATCCCATCGGGCGCACGCGCCGCTTCGGACCGGTTTGCCTTTAAGGCGGTTCCGGTGTCCACAGCCGATGAGGTGATCGTCCCGCAGGGGTACAAAGCCGAAGTATTGGTGCGCTGGGGTGATCCGCTGTGGTCTGACGCGCCCGAGTTCGACCACGCGACGCGCGGCACTGCCGCCAGCCAGGAACGTGCCTTTGGCGACAACACGGACGGTCAGGATGTGTTCCTGCACGATGGCCACGTCCTGCTGGTCGTGAACAACGAATACACCAACCGCGATATTCTGTGGGGCAACAACCCCGAGGCGCTGGCCAACTCGTATGACGATGTTGCCAAGGGGATGATGGCGCATGGTGTCACCGTGGTTGAAATTGCCAATACCGACGGCACATGGGCCATCGTAAAGGACAGCCCCTATAACCGTCGCATCACGCCCCAGACAGATATGGCCCTGACCGGTCCGGCGGCAGGTCACGATCTTTTGAAAACCGAAGCCGACGCCACAGGCACAACCTCGAAGGGAACGTGGAACAACTGCGGCAATGGCATGACGCCTTGGGGCACCTATCTGGCCTGCGAAGAGAACTTTAACGGATACTTCTCGTCCTCTGACGAAGCCTATGAAATCAGCCCTGAACTGCAGCGCTATGGCGTTTCGGCGTCGGACTGGGGCTATGGGTGGGCCAATATCGATAATCGCTTTGACGTGTCGAAAAATCCCAACGAACCCAACCGCGCAGGTTATGTGGTCGAAATCGACCCGACCGATCCCACCTCAACCCCACGCAAACTGACCGCTCTGGGCCGGTTCAAACATGAAAACGCCGAAGCCATCGTCAACAAGGATGGCCGCGTGGTCGTGTATATGGGCGATGATGAGCGGGGAGAGTTCCTGTATCGCTTTGTCTCGGACGGCGTCTATGCGGCAGGGGTGGACACCAACGCGCTGTTGGAAAACGGCACGTTGTCGGTGGCGCGGTTCTATGAGAACGGCACGGGTGAGTGGCTGGAGTTGACGCCCGAAACCACCGGAATGGCCTCGTTGGCCGAGATCAGCGTGCATACGCGTCAGGCCGGATCGGCGGTTGGCGCGACCACGATGGACCGCCCTGAATGGGTTGCGGCCAACCCGAACCTGCCCGAGGTTTATTGCTGTCTGACCAACAACAAGAACCGTGGCGTCAAACCGAATGCCGGGGGTGACGACACTTCGGTCAATGGTCCCAACCCGCGTGAGGCCAATAACTATGGCCAGATCGTGCGCTGGCGTCCTGCCAGTGGGGATCACGCGTCGGCGGATTTCGATTGGGATCTGTACGTGCTGGCCGGTAACCCGACGGTGCATCAGGACGTCTATGGCGGCTCGGAAAACGTCAGCGCTGACAACATGTTCAACTCACCCGACGGGTTGAAATTCGACAGCAACGGCCTGCTGTGGATTCAGACTGACGGTAACTATGGCAATGAGGGTGATTTCCAGGGCCAGGGCAACAACCAGATGCTGGCAGGCGACCCGGTCACCGGTGAAATCCGCCGTTTCCTGGTCGGCCCGAATGAGTGTGAGATCACCGGCCTCAGCTGGTCACCCGACCGTCGCACCATGTTCGTGGGCATTCAGCACCCCGGCGAAGAGGGCAACAGCCACTGGCCCGAGGGCGGGGATGCGGTTCCGCGTTCAGCCATCATTGCGGTGACTCGCGAGGATGGCGGCCTAGTAGGTTAAGGCCAGCCAACATTTGCCAATTCAGCCCCGGATGGTCGCCACTGTCCGGGGTTTTCACGTTGTTATGCGGCGCATTCATGCAAGTGTTTAGAAATTTGATCTACGCGCTGGCCGGGAAACCCGTTAGACACCCGGTACACCGTCGTGGGCGAAAACGTCGCTTGAAAAGCGCCTTGTGTCGAAAATCGACCGGCCCAAACCCATATAGACGTTTAGAACCGGGCCATCTGGTTAGGAGGAATCAAAGGCTATGCCTGACGTCACCATCGTATATTGGCGCGACATTCCCGCCCAAGTCATCGTGGGCAAGGGTCGCCGCGGCGCAAAGCGGCAGCTGGAAGAACGGTTCGAACAAGCCATCGACCGGGCCGCGATGAAGGTGAACGCAAAGGACAGCGATGCCTATCTGGCCGAATGGCGCAAAGCCGACCCTTTCGTGGTTGAGGGCGATCCGTCCGAAATCGCTGAATCCGAGGCTGTGCGTCTGGAAACAGAATACGATCAGGATCGCATCAAGGCCCTGATCGCCAATGACGGTTGGGCATGAAGCCCGGATCTATATGGGAGGCCGCTATGGCTTTGCTGAATTTCAAAAAACGTGATGCCGTCGAAAACGGCCCTGTGAACCCGACCGTCGAAGCCTTTTTGCAGGGCTACTCGATCGAGGTAATGCCGCGCACCGCCGAAAAGGTCGAGGATTTCCGCGCGCTGCTGCCCGAAGGCACCCGCGTCTACATCGCCCATATCGAGGGCACGCCCATCGAGGACATGGTCAAAACCGCCAAACGCATTGCTGCCGAAGGCTATCCGGTCATGCCGCATTTCCCGGCGCGGATCATCAAGGATGCAGCGACGCTGGAAAACTGGATTTCCATGTATCAGGGCGAAGCAGGCGTCGATCAGGCGCTGCTGCTGGCCGGTGGCGTGGACAAGCCGCACGGCGATTTCGACAGCTCGATGCAGCTGTTGGAAACCGGTCTGTTCGACAAGGCGGGCTTCAAGCGCCTGCACGTTGCTGGCCACCCCGAAGGCAACAAGGACATTGATCCCGACGGCTCGACCAAGAACGTGGATGATGCGCTGCGCTGGAAGCAGAAGTTCAGCGAAACCACCGATGCCGAAATGGCGCTGGCCACGCAGTTCGCGTTCGACGCCAAGCCGATCATCGCCTGGGCCGACAGCCTGAAAGAGGCGGGCATCGATCTGCCGATTCATATTGGTATCGCAGGCCCGGCCAAGCTGCAGACCCTGATCAAGTTCGCCATCGCCTGTGGCGTTGGCCCGTCGCTGAAGGTTCTGCAAAAGCGCGCCATGGATGTGTCCAAGCTGCTGCTGCCCTATGAGCCCACAGACGTGATCACCGAACTGGCCAACCACAAGGCGGCCAACCCGGATTTCAACATCACCAACGTGCATTTCTTCCCGCTTGGTGGCATCAAGACCAATGCCAACTGGGCAATCAATAACGGCGGCGCTTCGGCAAAGCCTGTAAACTCCTAAGGAACGGACATGACCCGTACAGTCGTAGAATCAAAAACAAAAACAGCCGTTCTGGGCTTTGACGAGCCGTTCTGTGTTATCGGTGAGCGGATCAACCCCACCGGTCGTAAAAAGCTGGCTGCTGAACTTGAGGCGGGCGATTTCTCGACCGTTGAGAAAGACGCGCTGGCACAGGTTGCGGCAGGCGCGACCGTTCTGGATATCAACGCGGGCGTTGTCTACAACTCGAACCCCAACCCGAACGAGACCGAGCCGCCGCTGATGACCAAGATCGTCGAGATGGTGCAAGGCCTGGTTGACGTGCCACTTTGTATCGACAGCTCGGTTCCTGGCGCGCTTGAGGCCGGTCTGGCCGCGGCCGAAGGTCGCCCATTGCTGAACTCGGTCACGGGTGAAGAAGAGCGTCTGGAAATGGTTCTGCCGTTGGTCAAGAAATACAACGTTCCGGTTGTTGCGATCTCGAACGACGACACCGGGATTTCGGAAGACCCCGATGTGCGTTTCGCCGTTGCAAAAACCATTGTTGAGCGTGCTGCTGACTATGGCATCCCCGCGCATGACATCGTGGTTGATCCGCTGGTCATGCCCATCGGCGCGATGGCAACAGCCGGTCAACAGGTGTTCGCTCTGGTCCGCCGTCTGCGCGAAGAGCTGGGCGTGAACACCACTTGCGGCGCGTCGAACGTGTCCTTTGGCCTGCCGAACCGTCACGGCATCAACAACGCCTTCCTGCCGATGGCAATGGGCGCTGGCATGACCTCGGCGATCATGAACCCGGTGGCTCTGCCGGTTGGTCCTAAGAAACTGGCCGAAAAGAAAGCCGAAGTCGAAGCCAAGGGGATCATCCTGCCTGCTGATATGGATGATGAAACCTTCTGCCAGCTGTTTGGTCTGGGTTCCACTTTGCCGCGCGCCGGTAAAGAGATGGAGGCCATCCGTGCCGCCAACCTGCTGACCAACAACGACCCGCATGGCGGTGAGTGGATCAAGTTCAACAAAGCCCCTGATGAGGCCGGTGCAGCCGGTGGTGGTCGTCGTGGCGGTGGCCGTCGTCGCCGCGCCTGATCCGCGCAACAGACAAGACAAAGGCCGGGCCCAGCGCCCGGCCTTTTTCGTTTTGATACCGATCAAGGTCAAATCATAAGGGGCAGGGGATACTGAGTGTGTCTTTACGGCACACAGGTATTTTCATGACGCAGCATCATCCTCCGAAACTGGGCGACGCAGACCTATCTAAACGGTTGGGCAAGAAAGCGTATTTCGAAAAGCTGGTAGAGCTTCAGGCGCAGTTGGCCCTGATCCAGCAAGCTTTTCTGTTTCACGGCGCCAAGGGGGTGATTGTGTTTGAAGGTTGGGATGCAGCGGGCAAAGGCGGCACCATTCGGCGCATCAGCCAGGCGCTTGATCCGCGCAGTTTCAAGGTCTGGCCCATTGGCGCGCCCCGCAACTACTATCTGAACCGCCATTACCTGTTGCGGTTTTGGGAGCGGTTGCCACCTGCGGGCGCGATCTCGGCCTTTGATCGCAGCTGGTATGGCCGGGTGATGGTTGAACGGCTTGAACACTTCACGCCCGAGCACCGCTGGCGCGCCGCGTATCGCGAGATCAATGATTTTGAAAGGATGCTGGTCGATGACGGAACGCGGATCGTAAAGCTGTTCTTTCACATCTCGCCCGAGGAGCAGATGGCCCGGTTCACCGAACGTCTGCAAAACCCGATGAAGCGCTGGAAGCTGACCTATGAGGATTTCCGCAACCGTGAGCGCTGGTCCGAGGCCGAGGTCGCGGTGGATGAGATGCTGGCCCGGACCTCGACCGAAATCGCGCCCTGGCATGTGATTCCGGCCAACAACAAGAAACATGCGCGGATCACAGCAATGCAGGCGATTGTCGATGCGTTCTCGAAGGATATCGATCTGAGCCCGCAACATCTGGACAGACGGACACTGGATGCAGCCTGCGAAGCGCTGGACGTGGATCAGGCCTTGATCGACAGTCTGCGCGCCCGGACCGAGTAAATTCTGATCCCGTCCGAATGACGCTTGAAGTCGCTCCGGGGGCGGTGTTATCCATCACAGCGCGGCGGGTATGATGTAATGGTAGCCTGTCAGCTTCCCAAGCTGAACGCGCGGGTTCGATTCCCGCTACCCGCTCCAAAGGACTGATTTGAATGAAAACTGAACTGACACGGCGTGCCAGGGGGCTGGCCAAAAGAGGTGGACCAGTCGGCGCTTTGGCCAGGCTTTCGGCAGTGGTCGATCATTCCGGGGCTGTTTTCGATATTGGCGTCAACCGGGGTACGATAGCGCGCCATCTGATCCGCATCTTTCCCAACAGTCAGTGTTATCTGTTCGAGCCCTTGCCGCAGCAGGCGGCTTATGTCGCCGAACGGTTCAAAGAGTTCAGACATGTGAATGTCGTCGAGCAGGCGCTGAGCAATGAGGTTGGAAGGTCCGAGTTCTTTGTGGGTGAAAGTTTGGGCACGTCCTCTTTGCTGTCGATGAATGAGGCCGCGCTGGAACATCATCCCGAGGCGACAGTGGCGACCTCCATCGATGTTGAATTGAACACCATCGATACGTTCTGCGAAGAGAACGGGATCGACCATGTCGCGTGCATGAAGATCGACGCGCAAGGATCAGAACTGAACATCTTTCGCGGCGCTGAGCGAATGTTGACGGAACAGCGGATCGACATGATCATGTTCGAATGGTTCAACACCCCGCATTATGAGAATTGTCCGCTGATCCTGGACCTCTGGAACGAGCTCGATCGCCGCAACTACTCAATGTACAACATCTTTCCCGGGCGTTCTTTTGCAAATGGCCAGCGGCGCTTTGGGGATGCGGTGTTCATCTCCAACAAGTTCCGCGACACCAATCTGCAAGAGCTTTAGGGCGTTTCGGATTTTACCTGAATCACTCTGTGACACGAATGTCCCGAGAACGCCGCAGGCGCGGCAGGGTATTCGTGTCTCAAGTTAAACCCGAAACGCTTTAGGGCCTACACGGCCCGCCACGCCTGAAACAGGTTGATCAGGGCGGGAATGTTCACGACATCGCCCGTGGCAAAGGGCGCGAATTCACGAGCAACCGCTTTGCGAATGACCGCGATATCCTCGGGTCCACCGTCGAAATGGGCAATCACACGCGCGGCGGGGCCAATCCGGGTGCAGAGTGCTGCGCAGTCGTCAAGCGAGCCGTGCACGGGCAGGGTGACAGGGACCGCATCCACCTGAATATCCGTCAGACCGGCCTCGGCCAGCAGGCCGCATACCCGTTCCTGATCGTGAAAGGCCAGCGGACCCGGTGCGTTGCGATCCATTTTGGGCGGGGTGCCCAAACGCTCGGTCGCTGCGACATGAGGCAGATGGAACCACGGGTTGCCCGACAGCGGGCCCCAGGCGGCAAAGGTCATCTGACCGCCGGGTTTCAAAGCGCGGGCCATGTTGGTAAAGGCCGCGACCGTGTCTTCGAAAAACATAACGCCAAAGCGTGAGATCATGGCATCCCGGTCGCCTTCGGCAAAGGGATGGGTCTGGGCGTCCGCGTATTGAAAGCCGACATTCTGATGCCCCGCCTCTTGCGCACGCTGGGACGCGCGGTCAAGGAAGGGTTGTGAGAAATCGGCGGCCAGCACATGGCCGTCCGGTCCGACGGCTTGGGCCGCCAGAACCGTGCTGGCCCCGGTGCCACAGCCGATATCCAGAACGCGGTGCCCCGGTTGCAGATCGGCACGTGCCAGCACCAGATCCAGAACCGGGGCCAGAAGGGCGTCCATCTGGTCTTCATAGGTCAACCACTTGGCCCCTGAGGGCGAGTTTCCCCAGAATTCAGCCTGTTCTTCGTTCGCTATGGCCATGTCGCCTCCGCCGTTTGCGAGGACTATGACCTCCGGCGGCGGCGACGGCCAGATTTTTCGTCATCCCCGCCACCAGTGTTGAACGACGGTGAGGGTAGGGTGACCACCTGCCCAAGCTCGGGGAAGGGATCGGTTTTGTGCGGGATCGCGTTTGCGGCCACGAAGTGATCCTGAAACTTGGGTTCGATGGCGGTTTCGACCTTGGTGATCTCGCGCACGACGCGCTCAATCTCGACCCGTGCTCCGATATTGCAGAGCGCGATCCGCGCCCCGGTGCCAGCGGCATTGCCGGCGCTGCTCACCTTGTCCAGCGGCGCGTCGGGGATCATGCCCAGAACCATCGCGTGTTTGGTTGAGATATGCGCGCCGAATGCGCCGGCCAGAACGACCCGGTCCACGGTATCGACATTCATCTCATCCATCAGCAGGCGCGCACCGGCATAGAGCGCCGATTTGGCCAGCTGAATGGCGCGGATGTCGCCCTGGGTGACGGTGATGCGCGGGCCACCTTCGGCGCTGGCGTCGTGGATCAGATAGGCGTTGGTGCGCCCCTCGGGCACGCAACGCGCGGTGCCGGTTTGTTCGGCCGAGCCGATCAGGCCGCTTTCGTCCAGCAGACCGGCGATGCGCATCTCGGCCACGGCCTCGATGATGCCCGAGCCGCAGATGCCGGTGATGCCTGTGGTGGCGACGTCCTGATCGAAGCCGTCCTCGTCAGACCATTTGTCGGACCCGATGATGCGGAACCGGGGTTCTTTGGTGACCGGATCAATCTCGATCCGTTCAATCGCACCGGGTGCGGCGCGTTGGCCGGAACTGATCTGAGCGCCCTCGAACGCGGGGCCGGTGGGCGAGGAACACGCCAGCACACGGGTGGTGTTGCCCAGCAGGATTTCCGCATTGGTGCCCACGTCTACAATCAGCACGAGGTCTTCGGATTTGCCGGGTTCCTCGGACAGGGCAACGGCGGCGCAATCCGCCCCCACATGGCCCGCGATGCAGGGCAGGATATAGATCTGCGCGCGCGGGTTCATCTTGGTCAGGTCCATCTCACGCGCGGGCAGGGACATGCTTTCGGACGTGGCCAGCGCGAACGGAGCCTGACCCAGTTCCACCGGGTCCAGACCCAGCAGCAGGTGGTGCATGACCGGGTTGCAGACAAACACCGTCTCGACGATCAGTTCGGGATCGATCTCGGCCTCTTGCGCGATTGAGACGGTCAGATCATTGATCGCCTCGCGCACGGCCTTGGTCATCTCCTGATCGCCGCCGGGGTTCATCATGGCATAGGAAACGCGGCTCATGAGGTCTTCGCCAAAGCGGATTTGCGGGTTCATGAGGCCCGAGGACGCCTTGACCTCGCCGGTTTCCAGATCGGTCAGATGCGCGGCCACGGTGGTCGAGCCCAGATCGATGGCCAGACCGTACAGGCCCTTTTCGTGCAGGCCGGGCCAGATTTCGACGATGCGGCCCACGGTGTCTTTGTGGCCTTTGTGGACGGCGACTGTGACCTCCCACTTACCCTTGCGCAGAACGGGTTGCAGCTTGGCCATCAGGGACAGATCGGCAGTGACGGCTTCAATCTCCCACTGGGCGCGCAGGGCGCGTTCCAGACGCTCAAGATCGCCGGTGGGTGAGTGCATGTCGGGTTCTTCTACCACGACGAAATACAGGCGGGTGGCCGGGTCCATAGTGATGGCGCGCGCCGCGGCGGCCTTGCGGACGACCTGTCGGTGCACCTGGCTTTCTGGTGGCACGTCGATTACGATGTCACCCTGAACGGTGGCCTGACAGCCCAGACGACGGCCCGGTTTCAACCCGCGTTTATCGTCATAGCGTTGTTCGACCGCGTTCCATTCGCTCAGCGCGTCCTCGGAAACGGTCACGCCGTGCTTGGGAAACTCACCATAGCTGGGTGTGATCTGACATTTCGAACAGATCCCACGCCCGCCACAGACGGAATCCAGATCAACGCCCAACTGCCGGGCGGCGGTCAAAACCGGGGTGCCGACGGGAAAGTGCCCGCGTTTGCCGGATGGGGTAAAAACGACAAGAGGTTCGGTGGTCATCTGGGACATGCCTTTTTGTATTCGCGCGTATTCCGGGCAAGATATGGTTTTGCAGCCAAAGGGAAAGGGCATTCAGCGGCACCTTTTGCACATGTTGCGTCGTTTTTTGCCGCGTCATCCGCCCGCAGGGTGAAACTAGTTCAGGTCGGGGGCTTTTCCTTGGGTTCAATCCATGTAATAGGGTCACCGCCAAACGGGCTTTTGCATGGGGTTAACAGATGCAGATTCGTGAGGCACTCACCTTTGACGACGTTCTTCTTGTTCCGGGCGCATCTTCTGTGCTGCCTGCAACGGCGGATACGACCACGCGCGTGACACGCGCAATCAGCATGAACATCCCGCTGCTGAGTTCAGCAATGGACACCGTGACCGAGGCGCGCATGGCCATCGCCATGGCGCAGGCGGGCGGCATTGGTGTCATCCACAAAAACCTGACGGTCGAGGAACAGGCCCGCGAGGTGCGGCGGGTCAAGCGGTTTGAATCGGGTATCGTCTACAATCCGGTCACTCTGCGCGCGGATCAGACGCTGGCCGATGCCAAGGCGTTGGTTGACCGCTACAATTTTACCGGTTTCCCGGTTGTCGACGCGGACGGACGCGTTGTGGGCATCGTGACCAACCGCGACATGCGCTTTGCAACGTCCGATGATCAGCCGATCAGCGCGATGATGACTGTCGATAATCTGGCGATGCTGCAGGAACCCGCCGATCTGGAAGAAGCCAAAAGCCTGATGAAGGCGCGTCGGATCGAAAAGCTGCTGGTTGTCGACGGCACGGGTAAACTGACGGGCCTGCTGACGTTGAAAGACACCGAGCAGGCCGTGCTGAATCCGACCGCTTGTAAAGACCCCTTGGGCCGGTTGCGCGTTGCGGCGGCGACCTCGGTTGGGGATGCCGGGTTTGAACGGTCCGAACAGCTGGTGGATTCGGGTGTCGACATTATCGTAGTGGACACAGCGCATGGCCACTCGCAGGGTGTTCTGGATGCGGTAAGCCGGGTCAAAACCCTGTCGAATGAGGTTCAGATCATCGCGGGCAACGTCGCGACTGGCGAAGCCACCAAGGCGCTGATCGATGCGGGGGCGGATGCGATCAAGGTAGGGATCGGGCCGGGTTCGATCTGTACCACGCGGATGGTTGCGGGGGTCGGCGTGCCGCAGCTGACGGCGATCATGGATTGCGCCTCGGCCGCTGGAGACGTTCCGGTTATTGCCGATGGCGGCATCAAGTTTTCGGGCGATTTTGCCAAGGCAATTGCGGCGGGTGCGTCTTGTGCCATGGTTGGATCGATGATCGCGGGCACCGATGAAAGCCCGGGCGAGGTCATTCTGTACCAAGGCCGTTCGTTCAAATCCTATCGCGGCATGGGCAGCCTTGGTGCAATGGCGCGCGGCTCGGCGGATCGTTATTTCCAGAAGGACGCGGCCAATGACAAGCTGGTGCCCGAAGGGATCGAGGGCCAGGTGCCTTACAAAGGCTCGGCCAGCGCCGTGGTGCACCAACTGGTCGGCGGTCTGCGTGCTGCGATGGGCTATACCGGCTGCGCCACCGTGGAAGAGATGCGCAAGAACTGCAATTTCGTCAAAATCACCGGCGCGGGGCTGAAAGAAAGCCATGTGCATGACGTGCAAATCACCCGCGAAAGCCCGAACTACCGGGTCATGTAAGCCCGGTCTTCAAGGTTCACGGCGCCCGCGTTTGGGCGCCGTTTTGTATTTTTGGTGCGCTATCAGGATCGGACACCCTCATGACACCGTCTGCACGCATACAGGCAGCCATCGAAATCCTTGATCAGATACTGTCGGGCGCACCTGTCGAAAAATCCCTTACCAATTGGGCGCGGCGCAGCCGGTTTGCGGGCTCCAAGGATCGCGCTGCTGTGCGGGATCATGTGTTCGACGCCCTGCGCTGCAAACGCTCTTACGCTGCGCTTGGCGGGGCTGAGACCGGGCGCGGCATGATGATTGGTGCCGTTCGCGCCTTGGGTGGCGACGTGGCCGAACTGTTCACTGGTATCCGCCATGCACCTGAACCTGTCGCCGAAGATGAGGTCGGGCGCGACTTTGTCTCGGACGCAGAGCGGTATGACGTTCCCGAATGGCTCTGGCCCCGGTTTGAGGCCGCGTTAGGCGATCAGACTGTGCCTGTTGCACAGGCACTGCAGCGCCGCGCGCCCGTGCATCTGCGGGTGAACCTGATTAAGACCTCCCGCCCGGATGCTATTGCCGCTTTGGCCGGTGACGGGATCGAGGCTGCGCCGCATCCTGCCTGTGACACAGCTCTGGAAGTTACCGAAGGGGCGCGCAAGATCGGCCAAAGTCGTGCTTTTTCCGGTGGTCTGGTCGAATTGCAGGACGCTGCCAGTCAGGCCGTTATTGCGGCTTTGGACCTGCGCCCTGGGCTGCGTGTGCTGGACTATTGCGCCGGCGGTGGTGGCAAATCGCTGGCGCTGGCCGCGCATCAGGGGGTTCAGGTTTTTGCCCATGACATCAATCCCGCCCGTATGCGCGACATCCCCGCAAGGGCTGACCGGGCCGGGGCCAAAGTTGAAATCCTAACGCTAAAAGACGTTGATCAAAACGGGCCGTTTGATGTGGTGTTGGTGGATGCACCCTGTTCGGGCAGTGGGTCGTGGCGGCGTGCACCTGCGGGGAAATGGGCTTTGACCGAAAACCGTCTGCACGAACTGACAGAGATTCAGGTGGGTATTCTGAACCAGCTTGCCCCCATGGTCGCGCCGGGTGGTGTTCTGGCCTATGCCACCTGCTCGATGCTTGAAGATGAAAATGGCGCAGTGGTTGACGCTTTTTTGCGCAAAAACCCGGATTGGGCTGCGGGTTTGCAGAAAACATGGCTTGTTTCCCACGGTACAGATGGATTTTTCTCGGCACACTTGACGCGATAACGTTTCGGTCTTTAGCAACTTAAGGTAGAAATGCCGGTTTTTCTTAAACTGTCATTAACTATATTTAGGTTGCTTGTCCGGGCACTTATCGAATTGAGTTGTAAATGACCGATATTACCGAAGTTTTTGCCGATCCATCTTCTCAGGGTACCCCGACCGGACTGCGATTGACGCCACCGATTTTGATCGGAGCAGTGTTAATCGCCTCACCGTTAATGGGCGTGGTACCTCGGCTCTGGCAGACGGGATTTGTCGTGGCCGGCGTTTCCTTGTTGGCTGCGGTTTTTCTGGTCGTTCTGAAAAGCAAAATCTCCGAGTACCAGGCCCGGCAAACCGTCAAAACCATGGCAGTGTTTACGGACCAGGACGCCTTCCCAAGTGTTATCACAAGCGCAGAGGGTGTCATTCTGGCCGCCAATCCCGAAGCACGTACGCAGTTTCAAGCCTTTCCAGGAGCGCGACTGGAACGCAGCCTGAAGTCCTTGTTTGCCAACCCGTCATCGATTTTGCTGCGGTTGCAATCCAAGGCGGAAATCTACGGCAAAGTGCGTGAGGATATTGTTACCGTTGGTTCCACTGTGCCGGTTTCCGTTTTCGACGTGGGAGGCGGTCGTTTTTGCTGGCGGTTTCATCTGGATACGTCTGGCCAGTGGGACACCGCCGCCGTTCCGGTCTTGACCGAAGGGCGCAACGGCACAGTCTTGCGGATCAACGATGCCGCGGCGCATCTGCTTGGTCGCAGACCAGAGACACTGCACAACGTCATCTCTGGTGAAATCCACGCGCAGGGCGCGTTTGTTGACGTTCAAACGGAAACCGGCCCGGTCTCGGCTGTGGTGTGCGAACTGGGGCGATCAGGCAGTGTCCGTGACCTGCTTATCGCGCCCATCGACACGGGGGGGCAAGAAAGCCCGGGCGCATCTTTTGCCGATCTTCCTGTACCGGTGCTGCATCTGGCTCCGGACGGATGTATCCTGGAAGCCAACCGGCTTGCCCTGGCGCTGATCGGGGACATTGAGCCCGGCGTAACCAATGCAGACCATCTGTTGTGCGGTCTCGGGTATCCCATTTTGGACTGGTTAACGCGAACGGCTGCGCAAGAGCCTGCCACGCGATCCGAATTTCTGCGTCTTAATCGCCGTGACAAAGAGGTGTTTGTTCAGGTCACCCTGAACCGGATTGTGACAGATGGGCAAGTCCAACTGATAGCTGTCCTGAACGATGCCACCGAACTGAAAACGCTTGAAGCACAATTTGTGCAGGGTCAAAAGATGCAGGCCGTCGGGCAATTGGCGGGCGGCGTTGCACATGATTTCAACAACCTCCTGACTGCGATATCAGGGCATTGCGACTTGCTGCTATTGCGCCATGATCAGAATGACCCGAATTATGGCGATTTGGTTCAGATCAACCAGAATGCCAACCGGGCCGCGGCGCTGGTCAGCCAGTTGCTGGCCTTTTCGCGCAAGCAGACCTTGCAGCCTGAGGTTCTGGACTTGCGTGACACGATCTCGGACCTGATCCATCTGCTCAACCGATTGGTGGGCGAGAAAGTCCGCCTGATCCTCAGCCATGATCCGGTTCTGAAACCCGTGCGGGCGGACAAGCGGCAGCTGGAGCAGGTGTTGATGAACCTCGTGGTGAACGCACGCGATGCCATGCCAGACGGAGGAGAGGTGCGGATCGAGACCGAGGTTGTGGTCTTGAACACACCCCTGGCCCGCGACCGGGCTACGGTTCAGCCCGGCGAGTATGTCACGGTCAAGGTCATAGACAGCGGTGTCGGTATCCCTGCGGACAAGCTGCAAAAGGTGTTTGAGCCGTTTTACACCACCAAGCGCACCGGTGAAGGTACCGGATTGGGGTTGTCTACGGTTTACGGCATCGTCAAACAGACAGGGGGTTTCATCTTTGTCGACAGCCTGCAGGGGCATGGGACGGAGTTTATCGTCTATTTGCCGGTTTGTACGGTTCGACCGGACGTTCAGCCCGCGATACCCGCCGTGGAGGATGCGCAGACAGCGCGGCAAGGGGAAGGCGTGGTTTTGCTGGTTGAAGACGAAGCCCCCGTGCGCGCCTTTGCCACCCGTGCACTCAGGCTAAAAGGCTACACGGTGCTTGAGGCCGAGTCGGCGGAAGAAGCGCTGCGCTTGCTCGAAGATGAGGGCCTGAGCGTTGATGTCTTTGTCACCGATGTGGTGATGCCCGGCATGGATGGTCCCACTTGGGTGCGTGAGGCGATGAAGACGCGGCCGGATGTTCAGGTGGTCTTTATGTCGGGATACACCGAAGGAGCGTTCGGTGATTCAGGACCCGAGATTGCCAATTCGACCTTCCTGCCAAAGCCGTTTTCTCTGAATCAACTGACCGAGACAGTGTTTCAGCAATTGAACTAAAGCGCGGCCTCGTGACAGGCGAACTCAGCTGCGTGCGCTGAGCGAAAGGCGCGCTCGGTCTCGGGCGTCAGGGTCAGGTCCCGATGGGGAGAGACGTTCTCTTGTCTCAGTTCAATCTGCATGTTCAGGCGGTCTTGCAGAAACTCAAGGATCTTGTCCTGGTTTTCGTATTTGAACACGCGGCTGGCGCCAAACCCGTTGTTTCTGGTGCGAAAGAACTGGCTTTGGCTACCAACATCGGCGCATTCGGGGCGAGGGTTTTGCATATAGGCCTGCACGAAATCGTCAAAGCTTAGGTCGTGTGTCGAATGGGGGTGCCCGATCCGATCATCGCGGCTGCGAAACTTGTACCAGCTGCCCAGCCAGTCGATCGGTTCACGCACAACGGCCATAATCTCCATCTCGGTGTCGTACATTTTTCTGAAAATGTTCTGGAAAAAGCGATCATAGCGGCGCACCGGCGCGTGTTTCAGGTCTGGTGGTCCCGTCACCACAAAGTCAGCACGATCCTTTAGCGCCGAGTGATAGGCGGTGCTGCCTGTCTTGGGAACGGCCAGAAACGCAAGGCGTTCCTTATAGAAAACAAGCATTTATGTGCCTTTTGTTTGGTATCACTACTGTTGCAGATTGGCGTAAACGACTCTTTAACACAATTGCCCAACAGTGAGGTCTGTAAGTTTTTATTGAAATGTTCTACTTTTGGTCCCATAAGGAACAAGAGGCGAACAAAGCAGCGATTGCCGCCCGATCAAGGGTGTGACAAAAGGGAAGGCGACAGGACAATGGCGGATCTTCTGACGATGAGCGACAAGAAAAACGCAGACAAGCAAAAGGCGCTCGACAGCGCGCTGGCGCAGATTGAACGGCAGTTCGGCAAAGGCTCGATCATGAAGCTGGGCGAGGATGCCAAGCAGGATATCGAGGCCAGCTCGACCGGATCGCTGGGTCTGGACATCGCGCTGGGGATTGGCGGTCTGCCGATGGGCCGGATTGTTGAGATTTATGGGCCTGAAAGCTCGGGTAAGACCACGTTGACGCTGCATTGTATCGCAGAACAGCAAAAGCGCGGCGGTGTCTGCGCCTTTGTGGACGCGGAACACGCGCTGGACCCGCAATATGCCCGCAAGCTGGGCGTCGATCTGGATGAGTTGCTGATTTCGCAGCCCGACACTGGTGAGCAGGCGTTGGAGATTACCGATACGCTGGTGCGGTCGGGGGCTGTGAACATGGTCGTGGTCGACTCGGTCGCGGCGCTGACGCCGAAATCTGAGCTTGAAGGCGATATGGGCGACAGCAGCGTGGGCGTGCAGGCCCGCCTGATGAGCCAGGCGATGCGCAAGCTGACCGGTTCGATCAGCCGCTCGAACTGTATGGTGATCTTCATCAACCAGATTCGGATGAAAATCGGCGTGATGTTCGGAAGTCCCGAAACCACAACCGGTGGTAACGCGCTGAAATTCTACAGTTCGGTCCGTCTGGATATCCGTCGCATCGGCGCGATCAAGGACCGGGACGAGGTTGTTGGCAACCAGACCCGCGTGAAAGTCGTCAAAAACAAGGTGGCACCGCCGTTCAAGCAGGTGGAATTCGACATCATGTATGGCGAAGGCATCAGCAAAATGGGTGAGCTGCTGGATCTGGGCGTCAAGGCCGGTGTGGTTGAGAAATCGGGGTCATGGTTCAGCTATGGCGACGAGCGGATCGGGCAGGGGCGTGAGAATGCCAAGCAATACCTGCGCGACAACAGCCGCGCCGCGCTTGAGATTGAGGACAAAATCCGCGCTGCACACGGGCTGGAGTTCGACATGCCCCCGGGTGTGGCCGAGGATGACGATATCCTCGAGGCGTAGAGCCCAAGTGCGACCTAGAATGGCAGGGCGGTCCGAAAGGGCCGCCTTGTTTCGTTCCGGGCGCCTCGGCTGTGGACTATCCTGTGGGACAGGGCTAAACCTTTGCGGACCAAAATGATTGCGCGCTGAGAGAGCCCAAATGCCCACGCTGAACGATATCCGATCGACCTTTCTGAACTACTTTGCCAAACAGGGGCATGAGGTGGTGGCGTCCAGCCCTCTGGTCCCGCGCAACGACCCGACCTTGATGTTCGTGAACTCGGGCATGGTGCAGTTCAAGAACCTGTTCACCGGCGTTGAGACGCGCGATTACACGCGCGCCACCACCGCGCAAAAATGCGTGCGTGCAGGCGGCAAGCATAACGATCTGGACAACGTGGGCTATACCGCGCGCCACCATACATTCTTTGAAATGCTGGGGAATTTCTCGTTCGGAGATTACTTCAAGCATGAGGCGATCCCGTTTGCCTGGGAGCTGATCACCAAGGAATTCGGAATCGACAAGAACCGCCTGCTGACGACGGTCTACCATACCGATGATGAGGCGTTCGAGATCTGGAAAAAGGTTGGCGTGCCCGAGGACCGGATCATCCGCATCGCCACCAGCGACAATTTCTGGCAGATGGGCCCGACCGGCCCCTGCGGTCCGTGCACCGAGATTTTCTTTGACCATGGCGATCACATCTGGGGCGGCCCTCCGGGTTCGGCCGAGGAAGATGGCGACCGGTTCATTGAAATCTGGAACATCGTTTTCATGCAGAACGAGCAGTTCGAAGACGGCTCAATGGTGGAGCTCGACATGCAGTCGATCGACACCGGCATGGGGCTGGAGCGGATCGGTGCTCTGTTGCAGGGCAGCCATGACAACTATGACACCGACCTGTTCAAAACGTTGATCGAGGCTTCGGCAGAGGCCACGGGCGTTGATCCTTATGGCGACCAGAACGTGCATCACCGCGTGATTGCGGATCATTTGCGTTCGACCTCGTTCCTGATTGCGGATGGCGTGATGCCCAGCAATGACGGGCGCGGCTATGTTCTGCGCCGGATCATGCGCCGCGCCATGCGGCACGCGCATCTGCTGGGGGCAAAAGACCCGGTCATGCACCGTCTGGTGCCCAGCCTCGTGCAACTGATGGGTGCGCAGTATTCAGAATTGGGGCAGGCGCAGCCTCTGATCGAAGAGACGCTGCTGCTGGAAGAGACGCGGTTCAAGCAGACGCTGGATCGGGGCCTGAAACTGCTGGATGACGAGGTGGCCCGCCTGCCCGAAGGGGCTGCGCTGCCCGGCGATGCGGCGTTCAAGCTTTATGACACATACGGGTTCCCGCTGGACCTGACGCAGGATGCGCTGCGCGAAAAAGGCCGCAATGTCGATACGGATGGGTTCGACGCCGCGATGGCCGAGCAAAAGGCCAAGGCCCGCGCGGCCTGGGCCGGGTCGGGTGAATCCGCCGATCAGGCCGTGTGGTTCGACGTGCTCGACAGCGCAGGGGCCACCGATTTCCTGGGTTACGATACCGAGAAAGCTGAGGGTCAGATTGCCGCGCTGGTCGTTGATGGCGCTTTGGTCGACAAGATTGAACCAGGCGGCACGGGCTGGGTCATCGTGAACCAAACGCCGTTTTATGGCGAGGCTGGTGGCCAGGTGGGGGATAGTGGCGAAATCCGGCGGCTGGAAAATCTGCAGGACGTTGCCAAAGTCGGAGACACCCGCAAATTTGCCGAGGGCAAGGTCTATGCCCATCAGGTGACGGTCAATCAGGGCACGCTGTCCAAAGGCGACGGCGTCGAGCTTGAGGTCGATCATGCCCGCCGCTCCGCGATCCGCGCGAACCACTCGGCCACACACCTGCTGCACGAAGCACTGCGGGAAACGCTGGGCGATCACGTCGCGCAGCGCGGATCGCTGAATGCGTCGGACAGGTTGCGGTTCGATTTCAGCCACTCCAGGGCGCTGAGCACCGAGGAAATCCAGAAGGTTGAGCGCGAGGTGAATGAGTTCATCCGCCAGAACTCGACCGTGGAAACCCGGATCATGACGCCGGACGACGCGCGCGAACTGGGCGCGCAGGCTCTGTTCGGTGAGAAATACGGCGACGAAGTGCGTGTTGTGTCGATGGGCAAGGCCCCGACTGGCAAAGGGCAGGATGGCGAAATCTGGTCGATTGAGCTGTGCGGTGGCACGCATGTGCGCCAAACCGGCGATATCGGGACCTTTGTTGTGCTGGGCGACAGCGCCAGCAGTGCAGGCGTGCGCCGGATCGAAGCCCTGACCGGGGATGAGGCATTCCGCCATTTGTCCGCGCAGGATCAACGGCTTGGTCAGATTGCAACTGAACTCAAGGCGCAGCCCGATGATGTGGTAAGCCGGGTCAAATCGCTGTTGGACGAACGCAAGGCGTTGCAGAACGAGGTTGCCCAGCTGCGTCGCGATCTGGCCATGGCCGGTGGTTCGGGGCAGGGCGGTGCCGAGGCGCGCGACGTGAATGGCGTGCCCTTTCTGGCTCAGGCGCTGAGCGGTGTTTCGGGCAAGGATCTGCCCGCGCTGATCGATGAACACAAAAGCCGTATGGGTTCGGGCGCCGTGCTGCTGATCGCGGATGCCGGTGGCAAGGCCGCCGTCGCGGCTGGTGTGACGACTGACCTGACGGATAAGGTGTCTGCCGTGGATCTGGTCCGCGCAGCGGTGGCCGAGCTGGGCGGCAAAGGCGGCGGTGGACGTCCCGACATGGCGCAGGGCGGTGGGCGCGACGCCTCGAACTCGGACGCGGCGATCAAAGCTGCAGAAAACGTATTGGGAGGGTAAGATGCCCGCACTCTGGATTGCTCATGTTACGGTGACGGATACCGAAGCCTACGCAAAGTATGCTGAACTGGCCGGCCCTGCCATTGCGGCGCATGGCGGAGAATTTATCGCCCGCGCCGCGCGCTATGTTCAGCTGGAAGGGAAAGAGCGGCCACGCAATGTGGTGGCCCGATTCCCTTCGGTTGAGGCCGCTGTCGAGTGCTACAACTCCTCCCAATATCAACAGGCACTGGACCATGCACGCGGCGCCAGCGAGCGTGAATTGGTGGTTGTTGAGATCACGGATTAGAACCGCATTGGCAAAGTTATGCCACCTTAGGGTTGTGTGAGCGGATTCCAGCCAACAGAATAAGTCAGCAGGATGGTCGTGTTTGTTCATCCTGATGAGCGGTGGAAAATCATTTAGTCACATATTATTACGCTGCGACTTTGCAGTAGTTTTTGCGCCGCAATCATAGGGATTGTGGCTATTTTGGTTCAATTCTTGCCTGAAATGGTCAAAATGCGGAACGGATTTCCGCCTCTTTTCGCTTGCACGGTTTACCCAGATTGCGCAAACGACCTCGTCTACTGATAGTTAACCCGAACGCAGTACGGTCTCGTTTATCCGCAATCCTGAGGATGAATAATGATCGAGGAACAGGCATGAATCCCTTGAACTTGGAATTCAGAAAGGTTTTCCCGCGAGCGGCCGTGTCATTCGGTCGTGTGCTGGTCGTGTCCGCTATTGCTTTTGGCGGTTTAGGCATTGGCACATCCGCAAGTGCCAGCGAAAGCAGTTTCTTGCGTAGCGTGTCGGCTTCCCCACCACCCAGTGGTGCCCGCCAACTCTGTCGGCAGTATAATTGGGCGTGCTCAACCAAGGCATCCGCGCGGATAAGCACGCGGCAGGAAATGCAGCTAATTCGGCAGATTAACCGTAAGGTGAACGCGACAACGCGATCGGTTACGGATTTCTCGCAGTATCGCACTGCGGAAAGATGGGCCTTGCCGACCTCGCGCGGCGGAGATTGCGAAGATTTTGCGCTGTTGAAAAAGCGTGACTTGATCCGCGCCGGTGTTGATCCCAGTAAGTTGCTGATTGCAACGGTTCTGGACAAGCGCCGCAACTCGCATGCCGTGTTGGTGTATCGTTCGGCGGCTGGGGATCTGGTGTTGGACAACCTAACCAATCAGATCAAACCGTGGTCTGCAACAGACTATCTGTTTCTCAGAATGCAAAATCCCAGCCGTCCGAGCAGCTGGGTCGGCGTCTATGTTAGCAGCTAACGCAGCGCCTGTTTGTCAGGGGTGCTAGAAAAAGGGCAGCCGTAGGGCCGCCCTTTTGCACTTTAACAAGTCACATCTGTTTGTTCGTGCCGCAAAGAATGCGGTAACACTGGATCAAACGAGACAGATCAGAAGACACCGCCTTGGCCACCGCTGCCACCTGCAGCTCCGCCGCCGCCCTGGCCACCGTTACCACCAGCGCTGCCACCGCCGCCTTGGCCGCTGTTGCCGCCAGATTCTCCGCCGCCACCCTGGCCGCCTGATCCGCCGTCAGTTCCGTCACCGTTGCTGCCGCCGTTTCCGTCGCCGGAGTTACTGCCGCCGCCGTTGTTGCCGCCATTGCCGTTGCCGGAGTTACTGCCGCCGCCGTTGTTGCCGCCATTGCCGTCACCGGAGTTGCTTCCGCCGTCGTTATTGCCGCCGTTTCCGTCGCCAGAGTTGCCGCCGCCGCCATTGTTGCCGCCGTTTCCGTCGCCAGAGTTGCCGCCGTCGCCATTGTTGCCGCCATTGCCATCGCCGGAGTTGCCACCGCCGCCATTGTTGCCGCCGTTTCCGTTGCCGTCGTTGCCACCGCCGCCATTGTTGCCGCCGTTGCCGTCACCGGAGTTGCCGCCGCCGCCATTGTTGCCGCCGCCGCCGTTGCCGTCGTTACCGCCGCCGCCATTGTCGTCGCCGTTTCCGTCGCCGCCATTGTCGTCGCCGTTTCCGTCGCCGCCATCACCACCGTCGTCGCCACCATCACCGCCGTCGTCGCCACCATCACCGCCGTCGTCGCCACCATCACCGCCGTCGTCGCCGCCATCACCACCGCCGTCGCCGCCATCACCACCGTCGACGTCGGATGAAGTGCCGTCTTCTCCATCGCGGTCCGAAGCTGCAGTGGTTGCTGTTGGAACGTCAGTAAGTACAGCTGCAAACGCGGGGCAGCTGTCCAGGGTGCGGGCCAGGATGTCTTCGAAATCTGCCCGGCGTTGTATGTACCGCAGCATGCGCGTATCGACGACTGTGCAGTTACACAGGGTTTCCGTCGACACGGACTGACGGGCCGTATTGATGTTACATCTTTCGGCAAAAGCCGCACTTGATGTTACCAGCGGAAATGCCGCTGAAACGAACACAATGGATAATAAACGGGATTTCACGCGCATAGCGCCACTCCTTCAAAACTCGTTACACTTGGTCACACTAACTTCGGAGACACATGATTAATCAAAATGGATCGTGCCACATTTATAACTTAATTACATCCGCTTTTCGTCACAATTTCAAGGGGAGTGTGTAAAGAACCGCTCCCGTCTTCACACGCAAGGGTTGAAATTAACCAAAAAACAACAAGAAAGCCCGCCACAAGGGCGGGCTTTTCTGATAGATAAGGGGCAGAAATGGATGCAAAACTGCCACAATGGCCATATTGTTTCGCATTTGTGAACTATGCCACTGTCAACCTCAGGCAGATTTTGCCATGCGTTTGCGCTCGTGCGGATCCAGGTAGCGTTTGCGCAAACGGACCGCATTTGGCGTGACCTCGACCAGCTCATCATCGTCGATATATGCGATGGCCTCTTCCAATGAAAACTGCACATGCGGTGTCAGACGAACCGCATCATCCGATCCGCTGGCACGTACGTTGGTCAGCTTTTTACCCTTGAGCGGGTTCACCTCCAGATCGTTGTCGCGCGAATGCTCGCCGATCACCATGCCCTGATAGACATCGGTCTGCGGGGCGACGAACATGCGCCCGCGTTCCTCAAGGTTCCACAGCGCATAAGCGACGGCCTGACCGTTCTCCATCGAGATCAGAACGCCTGCGCGACGGCCTGGAATCTGACCTTTATGAGGGGCCCAGTCGTGGAACACGCGGTTCAGCACGCCGGTGCCGCGGGTGTCAGTCAGGAATTCGCCGTGATAACCGATCAGGCCGCGAGAGGGCACGTGGGCGATGATGCGGGTTTTGCCGGCACCGGCGGGGCGCATTTCGACCAGCTCACCTTTGCGCGCGCCGGTTATCTTTTCGATCACCGCGCCCGAGAATTCGTCATCCACGTCGATGGTGACCTCTTCGATGGGCTCAAGGCGCTGACCATCTTCTTCGCGGAACAGGACCTGCGGGCGCGAAATGCTGAGTTCGAACCCTTCGCGCCGCATATTCTCGATCAGAACGCCCATTTGCAATTCGCCTCGGCCAGCGACCTCGAAGGCTTCGCCGCCGGGAGTGTCGGTGATGCGGATAGCGACGTTTGATTCGGCCTCTTTCATCAGACGGTCGCGGATCACGCGGGACTGCACCTTTTTACCGTCACGACCGGCCAGCGGCGAATCGTTGATGCCAAAGGTCACGGTAATGGTCGGCGGATCGATGGGTTGCGCGGGCAGGGCCTCTTCCACCTGCGGCGCGACCAGCGAGTCGGCCACGGTGGCTTTGCTCATGCCTGCGATGGTGACGATATCCCCGGCCTCGGCCACGTCGATGGGCTGTTGGCCCAGACCGCGGAAGGCCAGGATTTTCGAGGCACGGAAGTTCTCGATCAGCGTGCCATCGCGCGACAGCGCCTTGAGGCTGTCACCTGCCTTCAGCGTGCCGCTTTCCACACGACCGGTCAGGATGCGACCGATGAAGGGGTCGCTGCCGAGGGTCGTGGCCAGCATACGGAACGGCTCGTCTTTTTTGTCAGCCTGTTTGGGGGCGGGCACGTGGTCGACGATAAGGTCAAACAGGGCGGTGAGATCCTTGCGGGGACCATCCAGCTCCATGTCGGCCCAGCCAGACCGGCCCGAGGCGTACATGGCCGGGAAATCCAGCTGATCGTCGTCAGCACCGAGGTTGGCAAACAGGTCGAAACACTCATCCAGCGCGCGGTCCGGTTCGGCATCAGGTTTGTCGACCTTGTTCAGCACCACGATCGGACGCAGACCCAATGCCAGCGCCTTGGAGGTCACGAACTTGGTCTGCGGCATCGGGCCTTCGGCAGCATCGACCAGCAGGACAACGCCGTCGACCATCGACAGGATGCGTTCAACCTCGCCACCGAAATCGGCGTGACCGGGGGTGTCGACGATGTTGATGCGCGTGCCTTTCCACTCGACGCTGGTGGCTTTGGCAAGGATGGTGATCCCGCGCTCGCGCTCAAGATCGTTGCTGTCCATGGCACGTTCCGCCACGGCCTGATTTTCCCGGAACGCGCCGGATTGTTTGAGCAGCTCATCCACCAGGGTCGTTTTGCCGTGGTCCACGTGAGCGATGATTGCGATATTGCGCAGGTCCATGAGGTCAGCCTTTGAACGGGAAGTTGCCGCGCGCATAACGCGGTTTGACCAAATAGGCCAGCCCTAACCGATGCTCAGTGGCCTGCGGTCTTGGAAAACAGGTGAATGATCAGGATTCCCGCCAAAATCATCGCCAGCCCGATGACCGCCGGCCAGTCGAGTTTTTGCCCGAAGACGACAAATCCGATGATTGCGATCAGAAAGATGCCAAGTCCTGACCAGATCGCGTAAACGACGCCCACCGGCATGTATTTCAACGTCAAACCCAGCAGGTAAAAGGCGATGCCATAGCTGACGACGACGAGAACGGAAGGCCAGAACCGGCTGAATTGCTGGCTGGCTTGCAAGGCGGTGGTTCCGATGGTTTCAGCGGCAACCGCCAGCATCAGGATCAGGTAGGCTTTGGGCACGGTCGGAGTCTCAAACTCAGTTTTCCGAGGTTGAGCATGGATTCATCTGGGCGGGCAAGAAGATTCTGGAGTTTTTGCGCCATTGAATCTGACCGGGCCACGCGCCTGACAAGGTTTGAAAAGTCAGGATTACCTTACTATTTTGAAATTGGCCTTCATGGTAACAAGAAATTGTTTTTAAATGTTTTTTGTTTATCCATAGATTGAAACATCTGTTTTTCAGGACATAATGTCTTGGTTTTCGACTTCGAAAATGACGCAAGGGTGGCTTGCTGACGGGGGGTCCGTCGACAAATATGCAGCCTGTTTGTTGATTGGTTAGATAGTTTCGAAGGTTTTCGCGTCTGTCGAAGCTCGGGGAAAAAGAGGCCATTTGGCCTCTTTTTCTTTTTCAGCTGACGGGTGTGGCAAAGAATTCTTGCAATTGCGGTGTTAGCCATGCCCACAGGCCAGGCGCACCGCGTTTGACCGGAGTTCCGACACGCTGTTCGATCTGGGCATAGGTGACGTTATAATCGGTCCACGATCCGCCTCCGGTTGCCAGATTGCCAATTGGGGCCTGAAAGCGGTCAATCGCCTTCGCAAACCGGGCATCCGCGCTGTTGGCCGCTTCGAATTCCTGCCACAAGGCCATGAACTCGGATTGTTGCTGTTCAGGCAGTAAGCCAAACAGGCGATCTGCGGCGGCCTGTTCCTCGGCCTCTTGTGCGGCGTGATCGACATGACCGTGGATCGGGTGGTCTCCGGCATCGATCTCGACAATATCATGCAGCAACAGCATTCTCAGCACGCGGTCAATTGAAACATCGGTGGACGCGTGATCGCTCAATATCCAAGCATAGAGCATGATATGCCACGAATGCTCGGCTGAGTTCTCAAATCGCGCACCATTCAGCAGGCGCGAGGCCCGGTAGACGGATTTCAACTTGTCTGTCTCAGCCAGAAAGGCCAGTCGCGATGAAAACGGTGTTTCCTGAGGCTTGTCGCCCAACAACAGGCTTTCCGCTGCCGCGTGGGCCTGCGAGAAATCTGTTTTCAGATAGGCTGCCCGCCCGCCATTCAGGTTGTCCTGCACGATAGCACGGTGTTCGGGCAGCGGGTCGGATGCGCACAGAACCTGAAACATCGGCTGGCAGCGGTCCAGCTGTTTGGCGAATTTCGCATCCGGGGTTTGGTCGGCCTCAAACTCTTGCCACAGGCTCAGACAGTCTTGCGACTGATCCGGGGGCAACAGGCCAAACAGCTCGGCTGCCGCGACTTGTTCTTGCTGTTCGACCGCGCTCCAATCGGTGTGCAGATGGATAGGGTGGTCGCCGACGATGATCTCAACCAGATCATGCAGCAACAGCATCCGGATCACGCGGTCGATGTCGACTGTTTTATCGGCCAGAGGCTGCATCACCAGCGCCCATAGGGCCAGTTGCCAGCTGTGTTCCGCCGCATTTTCTGGACGGGATTGATCCAACAGGAAATTGGCGCGATCAACCGATTTCAGGCCGTCCGCGCGTTTCAGGAATTCGATTTGCGCGGACAGTCTTTCGGTCATTTCAACTCAATCGCTTTGGTTTTCGATCTATGGTCCGACAACCGCTTGATCACGAATTGTCGGGCCTTGCGTTCGGCCAGCCGCACGCGGATTTCGGTCAGGAACGCCTCTTCCAAGGTCTGCGAGGACGCCCCCAGAAGTTCGCCCACCTCAACAAAAAAGCGGTCGTCACCGGTTTCGTCCATCACTTTCATCGTGTCCTCGGCCAGTTTGGAGGCCAGGATAATGATGGTATCAGACATCAGCGTGTGGTCTCGGTCAGTCGGCGTTTCACATAGTCGCTGACATCGGTAATCAGCGTGTCCATGTGACGATCCTGGAAGAAATGGTCGGCTTCTTCCACCTCGTTATGGGTGATGGTGATGCCTTTTTGCTCGTGCAGCTTGTTCACCAGCGCCGTGGTATCTGAGGGCGGCGCGACACGGTCGGCCGATCCGTTGATGATCAGACCCGAGGACGGGCAGGGTGCTAGGAAGGAAAAGTCGTACATGTTCGCGGGCGGCGATACGCTGATGAACCCGGTGATCTCGGGCCGGCGCATCAGCAGTTGCATACCGATCCATGCCCCGAACGAGAACCCAGCAACCCAGCAATGCTTGGAGTTGTTGTTCATCGACTGCAGGTAATCCAAAGCCGATGCCGCATCGCTCAGCTCACCCACGCCCTGGTCATATTCGCCCTGGCTGCGGCCAACGCCGCGAAAGTTAAAGCGCAACACGGTGAAGCCCATGTTGTAGAACGCGTAGTGCAGATTATAGACCACCTTGTTGTTCATGGTCCCGCCAAACTGAGGATGCGGGTGCAGCACGATGGCGATCGGTGCGTCTTTTTCCTTTTGCGGGTGGTAACGGCCTTCCAGGCGGCCTTCGGGTCCGGGAAAAATCACCTCGGGCATGTGTGCTTTGGTCCTGTCTTTTTCTTCCTGGTCTCCCGAGATACTTGACGGTTATGCTCGGGCACCTTAGAACGGTTCTAATTATATTGCGTTGCGCAAGTCGCTGTCCGTCGGAGATACGCACTGGTGGCGGCGGCGTCAATGTTTTCGCGCGGTGCCAGCCAGAAGGGGAAAAGAATGAAGCTGTCGACCAAAGGTCGCTATGCAATGGTCGCGTTGGCCGATATTGCGATTCAACCCGAGAACACCCTGGTTACACTCAGCGAAATTTCTGAACGTCAGGACATCTCGCTGCCCTATCTCGAACAGCTTTTTGTCAAGCTGCGCCGGGCGGATTTGGTGTCCTCGGTGCGCGGGCCCGGCGGTGGCTATCGTCTGAATCGCCCGGCCTCGGAAATTCGCGTGGTCGAGGTTCTGTCTGCGGTGGATGAGACCGTCGATGCGCTGCAAAAAGGGGCGGGTGCCTCGGGCGCGTCGTCCGGCAGCCGGGCGCAATCGCTGACCAACCGCCTATGGGAAAGCCTAAGCGCGAATGTTTACGTTTTTCTGCACCAGACACGCTTGTCTGATGTGATCAAGAACGATCTGGCGCCGTGCCCTGCGGTCCCCAGCCTGTTTGCCGTGGTGGATGAATAGCGTGGTGCTGGGGCTTCGGCACATATCGGGCGTTGCGGCATCGGAAAAGGTGACTCTGTGACTCGCGTTTATCTGGATCATAACGCAACGACGCCGCTGCGCCCCGAGGCCCGGGCGGCGATGATTGCTGCGATGGATGTCTGCGGCAACCCGTCCTCGGTCCATGCCGAAGGACGGGCGGCCAAAGCCTTGGTTGAACGCGCGCGGGCCCAGATTGCCGCCGCCTTTGGTGCAGATGGTGCGGATATCGTTTTTACCTCGGGATCGACCGAAGGGGCGGCACTTGCGCTGGCTGGGCGTGACCTGCGTGGCGCAGCTATCGAACATGATGCCGTAAGGTCGTGGATTTCTGAGGATTTGGCGGTTTCAAAGGACGGTCAGGTGCAGGTGACTGATCCGGGCCGCTCGACCCTGCAACTTGCGAATTCGGAAACCGGCATCGTGCAGACACTGCCGGATGGGCTGGCGGTGACGGATGCCACGCAGGCGTTTGGCAAATTGCCGGTCGCGTTCAACTGGATGGGATGCCAGATGGCGCTGATTTCTGCCCATAAACTGGGCGGTCCCAAGGGTGTTGGCGCGGTTGTCATGAAACGCGGCACAGATTTGCCTGCGCAGATCAAAGGTGGCGGACAGGAAATGGGCCGCCGGTCCGGGACAGAAAATGTCATTGGAATCGCGGGCTTCGGGGCCGCTGCTGAAGCGGCGGCACGGGATCTGGCCAATGGCGTTTGGGATCAGGTCAAAGAATTTAGAAATATTCTAGAAAAGGCCCTTGAGGCCAGTTCTAAAGCTACTATTTTTGTCGGGAAAGATCAGAGCCGTCTGCCAAACACCCTGTGTTTTGCAACCCCGGGCTGGAAGGGCGAAACGCAGGTCATGCAGATGGACCTTGCCGGGTTTGCCATCAGCGCAGGGTCCGCCTGTTCCAGCGGCAAGGTGCGCGCCAGCGCAGTGCTGACCGCGATGGGATATGACGAGGTGACCGCGGCCAGTGCGATACGCGTGTCGCTGGGGCCCGAAACTGTAGAAGAAGATGTGCTGCGTTTCGCCGAAGCGTGGCTTGAAAAAGAAAAGAAACATCGCGCGCGTGCCGCGTGATCTGACGGAGAGTAAGGAAATGGCCGCTTTGGACCAGACCCAAGTAAAAGAAGGCGTCGATCAGGAAACCGTGGATGCGGTGCGCGATGTAAGCACCTATAAATACGGTTGGGAAACCGAGATTGAGATGGAATATGCCCCCAAGGGGCTGAACGAAGATATTGTCCGTCTGATTTCGGGCAAGAACGACGAACCCGAATGGATGACCGAATGGCGACTGGCCGCGTTCGAACGCTGGAAGCAGATCGAAGAACCGAACTGGGCCATGGTCGACTATCCCGAGATCGATTTTCAGGACCAGTACTACTATGCCCGTCCGAAATCGATGGAAGAAAAACCCAAATCGCTGGATGAGGTCGACCCCAAGCTGCTGGCCACATACGAAAAGCTAGGTATCCCTCTGAAAGAACAGATGATTCTGGCCGGCGTCGAGGGGGCTGAAGACATCCCCGCAGAGGGCCGCAAGGTTGCTGTGGATGCGGTGTTTGACTCGGTATCCGTGGGCACGACGTTCCAGGCCGAATTGAAGAAAGCGGGCGTGATCTTCTGCTCGATCTCTGAGGCGATCAAGGAACATCCCGAGCTGGTCAAGAAATATCTCGGCACCGTGGTTCCTGTGTCCGACAACTATTATGCCACGCTGAACTCGGCCGTGTTCTCGGATGGTTCGTTCGTCTACATCCCGCCGGGCGTGCGCTGCCCGATGGAGCTGAGCACATATTTCCGCATCAACGCAGAAAACACCGGTCAGTTCGAACGCACGCTGATCATTGCCGACAAGGGTTCATACGTGTCCTACCTTGAGGGCTGCACTGCGCCCCAGCGTGACACGGCGCAGCTGCATGCCGCGGTGGTTGAGATCATTGTCGAAGAAGACGCCGAGGTGAAATACTCGACCGTTCAGAATTGGTTCCCCGGGGATGAGAACGGCAAGGGTGGCATCTATAATTTTGTGACCAAGCGCGCCGATTGCCGGGGTGACCGGTCCAAGGTGATGTGGACGCAGGTTGAAACCGGTTCGGCCGTGACTTGGAAATACCCGTCCTGCATCCTGCGCGGCGATGACAGCCAGGGTGAGTTCTATTCGATCGCGATCACCAACAACTACCAGCAGGCCGATACCGGCACCAAGATGATCCATCTGGGCAAGAACACCAAGTCGCGGATCGTGTCCAAAGGTATCAGCGCGGGCAAGGCGCAGAACACCTATCGTGGGCTGGTCTCGATGCACCCGAAGGCCAAGGACAGCCGCAACTATACCCAGTGTGACAGCCTGTTGATCGGCGACAAATGCGGCGCGCATACGGTTCCGTATATCGAGGTCAAGAACAACTCGTCCCGTGTGGAGCATGAGGCGACGACATCCAAGGTGGATGACGATCAGCTGTTCTATTGCCGCCAGCGTGGCATGGACGAAGAAGAGGCCGTGGCGTTGGTCGTCAACGGGTTCTGCAAGGACGTGCTGCAAGCGCTGCCGATGGAGTTTGCCATGGAAGCGCAGCAACTGGTCGCCATCTCGCTGGAAGGGTCGGTTGGCTGACCCATGAGCAATTCGGACTTCAAAAGCAGGATTGAACGTATTCAGTCCAACGAAGGTTCTGCCGTATTGCTGGCGGGCATTGGCGGCTCGACAGTCCAGCAAACAGCAGGACCAAAACGGCGTCCCGTTCTGCGGATTCTTGCCACGCTTTTTTGCGGTCTGCTTGGCTTTGCTGTCAGCCTGATACTGGCGTTCACGAATGCCAATTATGAAAAGATGAAGGTCGATGCTGCAGATGTTCCAGACTTCATTCAGTCTGTTCTGCTGACGGCTGGTCTGTCCGGGCTGATCTTTATGGCCTTTATTATTTGGGGCGCAAAAGCGCTGCTGACCTTCAAAAAGGGTCGGGCAAGAAATGCACCCATTGCAGCCTTTTTCATAGGTGCTGGCGTCGCATCGCTGGCACTGCGCCTGGCGGCTGCAGGGGGCTAACAGAATCGAGGGTCCGGGGCCGTGTTCGCCGCCTGGCCTGAAACATCGGGATAATGGCCGGAGCGCGCATCGCCCGGTCGGGAGAAAAGGAAGAAACATGCTGGAAATCAAGAACCTGCACGTGCAGCTTGAAGAAGAAGACAAGCAGATCCTCAAAGGTGTCGACCTGACGGTTGAGGCCGGTAAGGTACACGCGATCATGGGGCCCAACGGCTCGGGCAAGTCGACGCTCAGCTATGTGCTGTCGGGGCGCGATGGCTATGAGGTCACCGAAGGCTCGGCCACTCTGGATGGTGAAGACCTGTTGGAGATGGAGCCGGAGGAGCGCGCCGCCGCGGGTGTGTTCCTGGCGTTCCAGTACCCGGTCGAAATTCCGGGCGTTGGCAACATGACCTTCCTGCGAACTGCCGTGAACGCACAGCGCAAAGCACGCGGCGAAGAGGAACTGTCGGCGGCTGACTTCCTGAAAGAGGTCCGCGCCAAGGCCAAGTCGCTGAAAATCGATGCGGATATGCTGAAACGCCCGGTCAATGTGGGCTTTTCGGGCGGTGAGAAAAAGCGCAACGAAATCCTGCAGATGGCCATGCTGGAACCCAAGATGTGCATTCTGGACGAGACCGACTCGGGCCTAGACGTCGACGCGATGAAGCTGGTGTCCGAGGGCGTGAATGCCCTGCGCGACGAAGGCCGCGGGTTCCTGGTGATCACCCACTATCAGCGCCTGCTGGACCACATCAAACCCGATGTCGTGCACATCATGGCAGACGGTCGCATCGTCAAATCCGGCGGCCCGGAACTGGCGCTGGAAGTTGAGCATAACGGCTATTCCGACATTCTGGCCGAGGTGAACTGATGGCTTTACCGCAAGCAAAACAATCGGTTACGGACGAGCGTCTGGCGACCCTGGTGCTGCCCGAAGGCGGCTGCACGCGCGCCGCGCGCGAAGATGCCCTTGCGCGTGTTCAGGAAATGGGCCTGCCCAGCCGTCGCGACGAATACTGGAAATACACCCGTCCCGACACGCTGGTATCGGCGGACGCGCCGCAGGCTGCGGTGTTTGACGATGGCGAGTCGCTGGTGTTTTCAGCCATCGACAGCCTCAAGATCGTGTTCGTCGACGGTGTTTACAGCCCCGAGGACTCGGATGATCTGAGCCTCGAAGGCGTCAAGATTGACCGGATTGAGGATATCTGCGGCAAGGATATCCACTGGGCCAAGCAACTTTACGGTACGCTTGAGGCGCGCGGGCAGGTGCCTGTGCAGCGCCCTCTGGCGGCGTTGAACACGGCTTTTGCCAAGGATGGTGTGGCCATCCACGTGACGGGCAAGCCGTCAAAGCCCATCTGTCTGGTCTATCGCCATGCGTCCGAGAATTCGGATGCGATGCTGCACCACATAATCCGCGTTGAACCCGAAGCCGAACTGACCGTGCTTGAGGTTGGCCCGGCGGCGTCGCGTTTCAACAAGTGCATGGAGATCGACATCGCCGACACCGGCGCGTTGCATCACATCCGTGCGCAAGGCCGCGATCATGAGCGTCGCGCGGTGACGCATATGTTCACGCGCCTTGGTAAGGAATCGACCTATAAGTCCTTTACCCTGACCGCGAATGGCGTTCTGACCCGCAACGAACAGATCGTGGAACTGACCGGTGACGATGCGGTGGCCCATGTGGCCGGGGCCTGCGTGGGTGACGGCGACTTCCACCACGACGATACGGTGTTCATCACCCATGACGCGGTGAATTGCGAAAGCCGTCAGGTGTTCAAAAAGGTGCTGCGCAATGGCGCGACCGGTGTGTTTCAGGGCAAAATCCTTGTGAAAGAGGGCGCGCAGAAGACGGACGGGTATCAGATCAGCCAGTCTCTGCTGTTGGATGACGACAGCCAGTTCCTCGCCAAGCCGGAGCTTGAGATCTATGCCGATGACGTTGCGTGTTCGCACGGGTCGACATCCGGGGCGATCGATGAAACGGCTTTGTTCTATCTGCGGTCACGTGGTGTACCTGTGAAGGAGGCCACCAACCTGCTGACACTGGCCTTTCTGGCCGAGGCGGTGGACGAGATCGAAGACAGCGCATTGGCCGAAGAGATCGTGACCCGTCTGGAAGGCTGGTTGGCGCGTCACAGCTAATGCCTGTCACTACAGATATCGTGGCCACGTACCGGGGGCCGGGGCGCGTGGTGCGTCGGCTTCTGGAATTGGGTGAACGGGAAGACCGGGCGCTGATCTTTGTCATGGGGTTCTGCGTGGTGGCATTCATCGCGCAACTGCCCGGCCTTGCCCGCCGTGCGCACCTTGAGGGGCTGGAGCTGAACGCCCTGATGGGGGCCGCGCTGTTTGGGACGGTTTTTCTGCTGCCGTTGCTCTTTTACGTCCTGTCGTTTGTATCCTTTGGGGTGGCGCGGTTGTTTGGTGGCCATGGCACGTCCTATGGTGCACGTCTGGCCTTGTTCTGGGCATTGTTGTCCTCGACCCCATTGCTATTGTTACATGGTCTGGTCGCGGGTTTCATCGGCTCGGGCCCGGTGCTGACGGCAGTGGGCGCGCTGTGGTTTGTGGTGTTCCTGTGGTTCTGGCTGGCCGGGCTGGTGCATGCGCAAAGGCAGGTGAAATGACCCAGATATCGCTTGCTAACCTTGCCGTTCAGACGGTATCGAACCCGGCCCAGACCGCCCGGTACCTTCTGACGATTAACCCCCAGCGCGAGGTTCTCTGGCTGGGATTTTTTCTTGCCGTTGTCCTAAGCTGCCTGTTGCAACTGGCTATCGGGCAGTTTTTGCCGGTGGTCGACGGCCAAACGGCCCCGCAGAGCGATCCGGTGGTGCTGATCCTTGCCCGATCGGCAGGTGCGATGATGCTGACTGTGGCCACTTTTCTGATCATAGGGCGCCTTTTGGGCGGGGTTGCCAGTTTCGATGACATCTTCCTTTTGACGATCTGGGTGCAATATCTGCAGATTGCCGGGCTGGTTCTGACATTGATCTCGCTGCTGGTAATGCCTTTTCTGATCCTGATGATTACGCTCGCCATTGCGGTTTTGAGCCTTTACGTCTCGCTTCATTTCCTGAATGAAGCACATAAATTCGGTTCGCTCTGGAAATCCTTTGGGGTCATCTTACTGTCCGCTCTGGTGGCGGTGCCCTTTGTCCTCGCATTTGCGCCCAGCGGCCCGGTATAGGAACGAAAAAGACCATGTATGACGTAGAAAAAATCCGCGCCGATTTTCCGATCCTGTCGCGCGAGGTCAACGGCAAGCCGCTGACCTATCTGGACAATGGCGCCTCGGCGCAAAAACCGCGGGTCGTGATCGATGCGGTGACCCGCGCCTATGCCGAGGAATACTCGAACGTTCATCGCGGGTTGCATTACCTGTCCAATCTGGCGACCGAGAAATACGAATCCGTGCGGGGCACCATTGCGCGCTTTCTGGGCGCGGCGGATGAGGATGAGATCGTCCTGAACTCGGGCACGACCGAGGGCATCAACCTTGTGGCCTATGGCTGGGCCATGCCGCGCCTGAAGGCGGGGGATGAGATCGTTTTGTCGGTCATGGAGCATCACGCCAACATCGTGCCCTGGCATTTTCTGCGCGAACGGCAGGGCGTGGTTCTGAAATGGGTCGACACGGATGCCGAGGGCGGGCTGGACCCGCAGGCGGTGATCGACGCAATCGGCCCGAAAACCAAACTGGTGGCTGTGACCCAGTGCTCCAACGTTCTGGGCACAATTGTCGATGTCAAAGCGATCACCGAAGGGGCCCATGCCAAGGGCGTTCCGGTGCTGGTGGATGGCAGCCAGGGCGCGGTGCATATGCCCGTGAACGTGCAGGATATTGGCTGCGATTTTTATGCCATCACCGGGCACAAGCTTTATGGTCCGTCGGGTTCGGGCGCGATCTATATCAAGTCTGAGCGCATGGCCGAGATGCGCCCCTTTATCGGCGGCGGTGACATGATCAAAGAGGTCAGCAAAGATCAGGTGATCTACAACGACCCGCCCATGAAGTTTGAGGCCGGAACCCCTGGTATCGTGCAAACCATCGGTCTGGGTGTCGCACTGGATTACATGATGGATCTGGGGATGGAGAACATCTCGGCGCATGAGGCCGGGATTCGCGACTATGCGATGCAACGCCTGACCGGTCTGAACTGGCTGCAGGTCCAGGGCACACGCCCCGACAAGGCGGCCATCTTCAGCTTTACGCTGGACGGGGCAGGGCATGCCCATGACGTGTCGACTATTCTGGACAAAAAAGGCGTCGCGGTGCGCGCCGGGCACCATTGTGCTGGCCCACTGATGGATCATCTTGGGGTGACGGCAACCTGCCGCGCCAGTTTCGGCCTTTATAATACAACGGATGAGGTCGACACTCTGATCGACGCGCTGGAATTGGCGCATGATCTGTTTGCGTGAAACCTATCTGATCGGGGTGGATTTGCAGTTGCACCCGGATCGGAACAAGGTTAGCTAACGGCCAAGGCACCTGTAGCTCAGCTGGATAGAGCGCTGCCCTCCGAAGGCAGAGGCCAGAGGTTCGAATCCTCTCAGGTGCGCCATTCTTCCAATTCGCCGTTCGACCTTGATGGGTATTGCGCCCAATATTCAGAATCAAAAAAAGACACCCAAAGGCGCCTGTTTTTGAAATGCTATGGTGGCGGATTAGCCGCCCCAGCTGCGGACCTCACCGCAATCCATATGGACGAAATTGGAACGGGAGTATTTGCCAACGCCACCGGCGCGGCAGGACATGGCCGCCCGAGCCATTTGCGAGACCGAGCGTGACGACAAACGCAGATCAGCGGCTTGGCCCTTCATATGAAGCGAGTTCTTGGCAACCCGGCGCGAGCGGGATCGCAACATGGCGTTGGTTTGCGGCGAACGATAGCCGGACAGCAGCATGTAGGGTTCGTTGACGTCCAGCATGTTGTGCGAGGCTGCCATGATGTCGATGGTGCGCAGATCCATGTCCTTGACTTGATCGGTACGCCAGTCGCGCATGAAGTGGTTCACTTCTTTGACAGCGTCCTTGATGTACTTGCCATCGACCCAATATATCATATCGATACGCTCACCGGTGCGACCGGAATACATGCGAATGCGACGAATATCGCCACCACCGCGAAGGAACCCTGCTGCGTTGGAATATGTTGGTGCGGCTATGACTGCTGTTGCTGCGAATGCACCCAATAGGGCACGCCGGGTCAAGCCCGAAGTACTGCTCTTCGTCATTTTGTTTCGTCCCGTACTGTTCCTGCCTGCACACGATGTTACGCGCGCGTTCTTAATTTTTCCCATCCCAGATGGCGAATTTATGGCACAGACGCGAAAACCAGCCAAGAAGTCTTTCATATTCACCTTTTCAAGGGGGAATTTTCGGCAATTTTTTGCGCAGGTGATGTTTTTCTGTAAGATTTAAAGGCAGTTGGCCCTGCGAGGATGCCGGGCGATGCAAAGTGGCATCACGCGGGGAAAGATGCAGTGAAGTGATGCATTTGTGAATAGACAACCCGCCTGTGGCGCAAACATATTGTAAGAAAGCGCGTTCCCAGCGTGAAAAAAATGAGAATTATCAAGGTCATCCCATGTTGTCAGGTTTTCGTACACGTACTGGTTTTCTTTTAACGGCATGTTTTCTGGCGTCGGCCTCGATTGTGGGTGCGCAGACCCAGTCGCAAACCGCCTATCAGATGGCTGTGGCCGAATTTGCTCCGGCAGGCAGTGGGATTGCTGCGTTTTATCGCGAAAACGGATTCGCCCCGCTTTGGGTGGGGGAAACAGCAGATCACAAGGCAAGGCGCGCACGACTGATTCAAGCTCTGTCATCAACGGATATGCACGGGCTGCCGCGCGGGTCCCACAGCGTTCAGGCGCTTTTGGAGCAGATGCAGAATGCGCGCACGACACGGGATATGGGGGCCGTTGAAATCCAGCTGACCCGCGCTTTTGTGGAATATGCCAAAAACCTGCAATCGGGCGCGCTGCGCCCAGGTGAGATCGACGACGGCCTTGTACGCGAGGTTGAGCGGGCATCGGGCAAAGATCACCTCAAGGCGTTGGCTTCGGCCGAAGGCGACAGCTATTTTGATGATCTTGCGCCGCAGTCCACCCAGTATCGCGCATTGATGAAACAGAAACTCGTGCTCGAGTCCCTGATAAAACAAGGGGGATGGGGCGCGACGGTTCCGGTGGCCAAGCTGGAACATGGCGACACGGGGCCCAATGTCATAAAACTGCGCAATCGTCTGGTGGCGATGGGGTATCTGCGCCCGACGGCAAACCCAGATTTCGACGATGCGTTGCTGGTGGCTGTGCAGGCCTTTCAAAACGACCATGGCCTCGCAACGGATGGGGTGGCCGGGCAAGGCACGCTCACTGAACTGAACCGCAGCGCGTCCGAGCGGCTGAAATCCGTCTATGTTGCCCTGGAACGGGAACGCTGGTTGCCGCGCGAACGGGGGGAACGGCATATTCTGGTCAACCAGGCGGATTTCTCGGCCAAGATCGTGGATGACGGATTGGTCACTTTCGAAACCCGCGCCGTGATCGGTAAAAACGTCCATGACCGCCGCAGCCCCGAATTCTCGGACGAGATGGAGCATATGGTCATCAACCCAAGTTGGTACGTGCCGCGCTCGATCATCACCAAGGAATACCTGCCGCAATTGCAGTCAAATCCAAACGCCGTGGGGCATATCCACATCACTGACCGCAGCGGGCGTCAGGTCGACAGGGGCGCTGTGGATTTCACACAGTTCACCGCGCGGAACTTCCCGTTTGCGATGCGTCAGCCGCCCAGCAAAAGCAATGCGCTGGGTCTGGTGAAGTTCATGTTCCCGAACCAATACAACATCTATCTGCATGATACGCCTCAGAAATCCTTGTTCGCGCGTGAGGTTCGTGCCTTTTCGCACGGCTGTATCCGCCTGGCGCAACCTTTTGAGTTCGCCTATGCCCTGCTGGCCAAGCAGGAAGAGGACCCAAAGGCGTTTTTCCACCGCATTCTGAACTCGGGCAAAGAGACGACCGTGCATCTGGAACAGCACGTTCCGGTCCATCTGGATTACCGCACCGCTTACATCGGCCCCAAAGGCAAGGTTCAGTACCGTCGCGATGTCTATGAGCGGGATGAAAAAATCTGGGCGGCTCTGCAGAAAGCAGGGGTGGTCCTGCCGGACGTTCAGGGGTAATCAGCAGGGCAGGTCCTTAAACCGGGAAGCCCGACATGCAGTATACCATCCAGCAAATCGCCGACGCCCTTGGGGCGGCCAGTGAGGGCGACACCAGCCTGATCATTAACCGTGCGGCTGAGCCCGGCGATGCGACGACGTCAGATCTGGCGATGGCCATGTCTCCCAAATTTGCCGAGGCGCTGAGCCAGGGTTCAGCCCGTGCGGCGATCCTTTGGGAAGGTGCGGATTGGCAGACATTGGGGCTGGAGGCTGCGATTTTCGTGCCCCGCCCCCGTATGGCAATGGCGGGTGTGACCGCAATGCTGGATCGCGGGCAGGGGGTTGAGCCGGGCATTCACCCTTCGGCGGTGATCGACCCGACGGCTGAGATTGGTGAGGGGGCCTCGATAGCGCCTTTGGCGGTGATCGGTGCGCGGGTTCGGATCGGCAAGAACGCAGTGATCGGCGCGCATTGTGTGATCGGCATGGATGCCGTTCTGGGTGATAATGTGGTTTTGCGCGAAATGGTCAGCATCGGCGCGCGCGCGCAAATCGGCGACCGCTTTATCGCGCAACCCGGTGCGCGGATCGGCGGCGACGGCTTTAGCTATGTCACACCCGAGGTGTCGGGGGCCGAGAATGCTCGGAAAACCCTTGGAGATCAGGGCGATGCGCGGGCGCAAAGCTGGCTGCGTATCCATTCATTGGGCGCGGTTGAGATTGGGGATGATGTTGAAGTCGGCTCGAACTGCACCGTCGACAATGGCACGATCCGCAACACCAAGATCGGCAGCGGATCCAAGCTGGATAACCTGGTTCATGTCGGCCACAACACGCGGGTAGGGCAGGATTGTCTTTTGTGCGGGCAAACCGGTGTTTCGGGCTCGGTCGAGATCGGCAATAACGTGGTTCTGGGCGGCCAGACCGGCGTAGTCGACAATATCTTTATTGGGGACGGCGTGATATCCGGCGGCGGCACCAAGATTCTGTCCAATGTGCCCGCAGGCCGTGTGATCATGGGCTATCCGGGCATCAAGATGGCAACCCATACCGAAATCTACAAAGCCCAGCGTCGCCTGCCGCGTATGGCGCGTGACGTAGAGGCGTTGAAAAAGGCGGTTTTCAAACAGCCCCCGAGCGATTAAATCATCCGCAACGGGTTAATCAGAGGACCGACATGAGCATCACCGACCGCGTCATCGCAATCATTGCTGAGCAGGCCGTGCTGGAGCCTTCGGATGTCACACCCGAAAGCACGCTTGAGGATCTGGGCATCGACAGTCTGGGTCTGGTCGAAAGCATCTTTGCCATCGAGGAAGAGTTCGACATTTCCGTCCCCTTCAACGCCAACGAGCCCGAGGCCAGCGATTTCGATATCTCGAATGTCGCGGCCATCATTGCCGGTATCGAAAAGCTTGTGTCGGAAAAGGTCTGATCCCCTCCGATGAAACGCGTAGTCATTACCGGCGCCGGGACGATCAACTCGCTGGGCCATTCCGTTCCCGATACGCTGGAGGCCATGCGCGAAGGGCGCTGTGGGATTTCCCCGCTTGAGTTTCGGGATGTGGATCGCCTGTCCATCAAAATCGGCGGTCAGGTGCGCGGGTTTGAGGCCGAGGGCCGTTTTAACCGCCAACAGATGAGCCTTTACGACCGGTTCACTCAATTCACGTTGACCGCCGCGAAAGAGGCGATTGATCAGTCCGGTATCAAGTTCAACGGTGAGCTTGCCGCCCGGTCAGGTGTCGTACTGGGCACGGCCGGTGGCGGTGTGTCGACCTGGGACGACAATTACCGGTCGGTCTATGAAGACGGCAAGAACCGGGTGCATCCCTTTGTTGTGCCAAAGCTGATGAACAACGCAGCGGCCAGCCATGTGTCGATGGAACACAACCTCAAAGGCCCCAGCTTTACCGTTTCCACCGCATGCGCGTCATCCAACCACGCAATGGCGCAGGCGTTCCAGATGGTGCGCAGCGGGGCGGCTCCGGCGATGGTCACCGGTGGGTCGGAATCGATGCTGTGCTTTGGCGGCGTGAAAGCCTGGGAAGGGTTGCGCGTGATGTCCAAGGACGCCTGCCGCCCGTTCAGCGCGAACCGGAACGGCATGGTTCAGGGCGAAGGTGCGGGTGTTTTTGTGTTCGAGGAATACGATCACGCCCGGGCGCGCGGGGCCGAGATTCTGTGTGAGGTCGTGGGGTTTGCCATGTCCTCGGATGCGTCGGACATCGTTATGCCCAGCAAACAAGGGGCTGCACGGGCCATGGCCGGAGCTTTGGCCGATGCGCGGCTGAATGCGGATCAGGTGGGCTATATCAACGCCCACGGCACCGGGACGGCAGCCAATGACAAAACCGAATGCGCGGCTGTTGCGGATGTGTTCGGTCCGCATGCGGATGATCTGATGATCTCATCCACAAAGTCCATGCATGGTCACCTGATCGGCGGCACCGGGGCGGTTGAGCTGTTGGCCTGTATCATGGCACTGCGGGATGGGGTGATTGCTCCTACCATTGGCTATGAAGAGCCCGACCCCGAATGCGCGTTGGATGTGGTGCCGAATGTCGCCCGAGAGGCAAAGGTTGACGTTGTTCTCAGTAACGCCTTTGCGTTTGGCGGATTAAACGCTGTATTGGCGCTAAAACGTGCCTGAAGGCCAATGGAACATCGCCGCTGGATAGCCCCAGCGGCGACGTTCGTTTCATCGATTACCTCCGGAACGGAGTCAGCGTTTCGAACCCTTTGGTAAAGCCGGCCAGAGAAACTTCGGCCTGCTGCAACTGCTGAGGGAGAACGATCGAAACCCATGAAATGGTTGCGGTTGTTCCTGCCTTCATGGCGTCGATATCATTCTGCGCGAAACCCAGTTGAGCCACGCACCCAACCGGGTTGCAGTGATGATAGTTGTAGCGTTTGCCCGGTGCGCCATCGATCGAAATGGCAATTTGCGCTTGCAGCGTTGTTTCCAATGGAACAGTAACGCTGGCCGCGCCCACGGCTGCGATCCCTTCAGGTAGCTTTTCGATGGTAATCTCGGCGATTGGCTGGCCTTCCGGTCCCGACAGAATTTGGCGCAGCAGGCACGGATCTTCGCCCTCTTCCAGCTTCAGACAGGTCAGGTCCCAGTCTTCGAATTCTTCTCTGACATATTGCTCGCCAACCCGGGGACCGCTTTCGCCGAGGTCAAGCTCGGACCCGGCTTCGGTCTGCGGTACTTCGTTTTCGGGTTGTGCCTCTTGTGCGTAAACAGCGCCAGTGCACAGCGCAGCGGCCACCACAGTGAAGGGGATAAGTTTCTTGATCATGAATGCCTCGGCAGAGTGATTGAGCTTTTTTCTGGCTCATACCATCCTTCGGCTACAGTGTCAGGTCTTAACCTGCGCCATCGGATTGTTGTGAACGTTTTTTTGCCGTTTTCGCTGGGCTTACCCAAAAAAGAAGAGAGCCGGTGGAGCGGCTCCCTTCAAAAATTTTCTCCCCGTCGGACTGGCCGACTTAGTTATGCGCAGACGTTACGAAAGGCGGGGCCATCGGTCAACTGCTAACCTGAAATTTAATGGTTGTTACAGCATTTCCTTAAAAAAGACCGCGCCCAAGGGCGCGGCCAGTCGACAGGGAGGAAGTCTGCCGCCCCGAACCAATGGCCACGAGGGCGGCAAATAGACTATCGCAGTCAAAGGTTAACTTTGTATGCTGGGTGCAGATCGGTAGAATTAAGGCCTTGCAGATATGAACAAAAACATCTTTCTCGGTGGCGGGGGTAACGACTACAGCCAGCCTCAATCCCTGACACTGAAATATGCCAACCGGCATGGGCTGATCGCCGGTGCGACGGGGACCGGCAAGACGGTCACGCTGCAGATATTGGCCGAGGGGTTCTCGCAAGCGGGGGTGCCGGTCTTTTTATCCGACGTCAAAGGCGATCTGTCTGGTTTGGCCAAAGCGGGCAGTGAGACACATAAGCTGCATCAGGCGTTTCAGGATCGTGCGACCCGCATCGGGTTTCAGGACTACGCCTATGCCGCATGCCCTGTGACCTTTTGGGATTTGTTCGGACAGCAAGGACACCCGGTGCGCACGACCGTGACCGAGATGGGTCCGCTGTTGTTGTCGCGCCTCATGGATCTGAGCGAGGCGCAGGAAGGTATTCTGAATATCGCATTCCGCGTGGCAGATGAGGAAGGCATGCCGCTTCTGGACCTCAAGGATTTGCAGGCGTTGCTGGTGTGGATTGGTGAGAACCGCGCGCAGCTGTCTTTGCGCTATGGCAATGTCTCGACCGCATCAATCGGGGCGATCCAGCGGCGCTTGCTGGTGCTGGAAAACCAGGGCGGCACCAATCTGTTTGGCGAACCCGCACTGGAACTGGCGGATTTGATGCGCACGGATGAAAATGGGCAGGGGATGGTGAATATCCTCGCCTCGGACAAGCTGATGGGGTCGCCCAGGCTATATGCCACGTTCCTGCTGTGGTTGCTGAGCGAGCTGTTCGAGGAACTGCCCGAGGTCGGCGACCCCGACAAACCCAAACTGGTGTTTTTCTTTGATGAGGCGCATCTGCTGTTCGAAGACGCGCCCAAGGTACTGGTCGATAAGGTTGAACAAGTGGCTCGGCTGATCCGTTCCAAAGGTGTGGGGGTCTATTTCATCTCGCAGAACCCTGCGGATATTCCCGAGGATATTCTGGGTCAGCTTGGCAACCGTGTGCAGCACGCCTTGCGCGCCTTTACGGCTCGGGACCGAAAGAATCTGCGCCTTGCCGCCGAGACCTATCGCGAAAACCCGGCTTTCGATACCGAGGCCGCCATCCGTGAGGTCGGCGTGGGTGAGGCGGTGACCTCGATGTTGCAGAAAAAGGGCGTTCCGGGGGTTGTAGAAAGAACGTTGATCCGACCGCCCGGCAGCCAGCTTGGACCGATTGAGCCAGCCGAACGTACGGCCATTTTGGCAGCCTCGCCAATGCAGGCCAAATACGGGACCTTGAAAGATCGAAAATCCGCCTTTGAAATCCTGCAGGCCCGGTCAGATCAGGCCGCGCAAGCCGCCGCCGAGGCCGAAGAGCAGGAGGAAACACAAACCGTTGCAGAACGAGAATTCGCAACGGCGCGCCGCTATTCCGGCAGTCGGGTCGGGCGGTCCTCTTCGCGCGTGACTCGGCAGAAAGACACATTTGCCACCGCCATGACCGACGCGGTTATCAAAGAGCTGAAAGGCACAACCGGGCGCCGCATCGTTCGCGGAATTCTGGGCGGATTGTTCCGCGCCAGATAGATCAGGGGCGCCGGGCTGCCAAAGGTCCGCCCGGCGCGCAGCACATCAGCCCAGTTGACGCTGGCCTTCCTGTTGGCAATAGGCGTCCGCCTCACTGACCGACATTTTGGTCGCCGGGAAATCAATCGCCCGGTCCCAGACAACGCGATCAGGGCGGTACAGCTGACAGGTGACTTCGCCTTTGGGGGTCTGGATCGTGACCGGATCGGTTTCAAAATCCTTGGGCGAGGGGATACAGGCGGCCAGGCTGATCACAACCGGCAGCAGCAGAATCTTGGGGATATACGAAGGTTTCATGTGTCGTCTTCTTACTCTCGAAAGGTGACCTGTAGTATCAGCGTGAACTGACTAATTTAACGTGAAGGCGATCTGGCGCGGGTCCGGACAGTGCCCAACTGTCATTCGGTCTATTCATGTTCCGAAGATGAATCAAGAAACCGCGCCGATGACGCAGCGCGGTTTCAAAAATTTAGCAGAAATTTGATCTATTTTTCGGGGATTAGACCTCTTGGGCTGAATCTGAGGACAATCAACAGGATCAAACCCATGGTGAACAGGCGCATATGCGCGGCGCTGTCGATCAGATGCGATTTGAGCCCGCTGCCATCCGGCAGTCCAGAGGTGATCAGGTTCATCAGCCACAGCCCCATAGGTTCGACCTGAACCCACAGGAACCAGATCAGAAAGGCCCCTAGTACGGCGCCGAAATTATTGCCCGACCCGCCGACAATCACCATGACCCACACCAGGAAGGTAAAGCGCAGCGGGTTGTATGTGCCCGGCGTCAACTGCCCATCCAGCGTGGTCATCATCGCACCAGCAATGCCGCAAATGGCAGAGCCCAGAACGAAAATCTGCAAGTGGCGGCGGGTGACATCTTTGCCCATCGCCTCGGCCGCGACCTCATTGTCGCGAATGGCGCGCATCATGCGGCCCCACGGGCTTTTCAACGCCATCTGCGCCATCCAAAGCAGCAACAGCAGCACGATGGTAAACAGCAGCGAATAGCCCAGCTTGACCGACAGGGTCGAGGCTGTGACCGGATCGATCCCAAGCCAATCGGCCCGCGCGAGGAATGAGGGGTCTTGTTGTAACTCAACCTCATAGCCCACCACGGGCGAAGGGCGCGGGATGCCGTAGACATTCTTGACCCCACGGGCCAGCCAGTCTTCGTTTTTCATGATCGCGATGATGATTTCGGCAATGCCCAGTGTCGCAATCGCCAGATAGTCCGAACGCAGCCCCAGAGCGGTTTTCCCGATCAGCCACGCGGCCCCGGCGGCCAAGAGCCCGCCCGCAGGCCAAGCCAGCAGAACGGGCAGGTTCAGGCCGCCAATATTGCCCGCAACGGCGGGATCAATCGCCTCAATCGCTGCGATATTAGGGTCGAACACGGCGCGGTAGATGAAGAAACCCGCAATCAGGATCGCGATGATCGACAGCGTACGAACGCGGCCTTTCTGCATCTTTTGCGAGATCATGACAGCGGCCACGACGGTCGCGGCCCCCAGCAACAGCGCAAGGATGACGCCGTAACCACCGGCGGTCCAGGCCCCCGGCGTCGGCGGGGTTGAAACCAGCACAACTGCCAACCCGCCCAGCGCGACAAAGCCCATAACGCCGACGTTAAAAAGGCCCGCAAACCCCCATTGCAGGTTCACGCCCAGCGCCATGATGGCCGAGATCAGCCCCATATTCAGGATCAGGATCGCGGCGTTCCAGCTTTGCGTGAACCCGGTCAGAAGGATCAGCCCACCAACGACAACGAAAAGCAGCGTGTTTTTGACAGACACGGTCATACCGCTTTCCCCTTGAACAGGCCCGTGGGCTTAAACAGCAACACAATCAGCAAGATAACGAAGCTGACGGCGAATTTATAATCGGTGGACAGGAACTGGACCAATCCCGACGGCTCAAGGCTTTCGGGGGCCAGATAGGTAAGGACCTTTTTCCAGGCATAGGTGATCGTCACCTCGGAAAACGCGATGATGAACCCGCCTGCGATGGCCCCCAGCGGGTTGCCGAGGCCGCCCACGATGGCCGAGGCAAAGATCGGCAGCAGAAGCTGAAAATAGACAAACGGCTTAAAGCTTTTGTCCAGCCCGTACAGAACCCCCGCCGTGGTCGCCAGTGCGGCCACGATGATCCACGTGATCATCACCACGCGTTCGGGGTTGATACCGGACAGCAGCGCCAGATCCTCGTTATCCGAATAGGCGCGCATCGATTTTCCGGTGCGGGTTTTGTTCAGGAACCAGAACAGCAGCACCACAGCCAGAACGGCCACAACCACGGTAATGCCCTGAGAGGTTTTGATCGCCAGCCCCTCACGCAGCCCGGTCATTTCCTTGAAATCCCGCGCCGAGACGATGAACCTTGCACCGTCCGAGAACCGTTGATCATCCGGCCCGATGATGAACCGCACGAGGCCGTTCATGATGAACATCACACCCATCGACACGATCACCAGTATGACCGGTTTGGCCTTTTGGTCTCGGTAGAACCTGTAAACCAGCCGGTCTGTGATCAGCACCAGAACGATACAGCCCAGAATGGCAAAGGGCAGGGCCAGCAGAGCGGTCGGAAGCGGCCCGAAATTGACCCCGGCGGCCTGCAGGCCCCACGTCACCAGCACGGCGATCATCGCACCAAAGGCCATCGTATCGCCATGGGCAAAGTTCGAGAACCGCAGGATGCCATAGATCAGCGTCACCCCCAGAGCGCCCAACGCCAACTGGCTGCCATAAGCGATTGCGGGAACAAGAACGAAGTTGGAGAGCGCCACAAGGGCGTTGAGGAAGTCCATGTCGATTACCTATTGGTATCACAGAGTAGGTTCTGGGTGGTATATGTGCCGGTCTCACCATGATGAGTTTTGTAGACGGTTATTTCCCAGGGCAAGTCGTCACTTGTGTCCAGATTCGCCCTGCTTTCGTAAATCTCTTCTTCGTCGCCGGTCATGACAAACGCAAACCAACTTATGCCGTAAGGGGAGGACTGTTTCCCAGTCAGCCAATCTTGCAAACTAAAGGTTACTTCGGGCGCGTACTCTAAATCTGCGGCGTACCAAACGGGCAAAGGAAGTTTGCCAGCTTTGGGGTTTATGAAGTCCACCCAAACCGTCTCTTCCTGCCAATCGAGAAAGGAAAGTGAGCCTCTCTCACTCGGGTCGATGCCTCGCAAATCATAAACCAAAAATGTGTAGGTTACGCTGATAACTTCATCGGTTTTTTTACATAGGAATTGGTGGTCACATTTTTCAACAATCGTACATTCCCACTCCATGAACAGGCTTTGCGGTGCCGAATATGCCAAAGCGGCAGAAGTCGAGATCGCGAGAAATAAAGACGTTGCAGCAAGTTTGGCCATCCTCACCCTCCCAAGAAACTCTTACGCACTTCGGGATCGGCCAGCAGTTCCTTGCCCGTGCCGGTATAGGCGTTCCGCCCCTGAACCAGCACATATCCCTTGTCCGCGATCTCTAACGCCTGACGGGCGTTCTGTTCGACCATCAGGATCGGCAACCCGGTGCGTGAAACCTCAATGATGCGGTCGAACAGCTCATCCATCACGATGGGTGAGACACCGGCGGTGGGTTCGTCCAGCATCAGCACCTTGGGCTGGGTCATCAGCGCGCGGCCCACGGCGACCTGCTGGCGTTGACCGCCCGACAGCTCTCCGGCGGCTTGGTTGCGCTTGTCGCGCAGGATGGGGAACAGGTCATAGACCTGCTCCATCGTCCCCGAAATATCATCGCGGCGGATGAAGGCGCCCATCTCAAGATTCTCTTCCACCGTCATCGAGGTGAAGATGTTCGAGGTCTGCGGCACAAATCCCATGCCGCGCATCACACGGTCTTGTGGGCTGAGGTTGGTGATATCCTCACCATCCAGCCGCACCGCGCCCGAGCGCACGTCGAGCATGCCGAACACGGCTTTCATCGCAGTGGACTTGCCTGCGCCATTGGGGCCGACGATCACCGCAATTTCACCCTTGTCCACGGCGATGGTGCAGTCGTGCAGGATGTCGGGGCCCTTGCCATACCCGCCCGTCATCGTGTCACCGATCAGGAAGGGGCCGCCATCAACCTTATGCGTCTCACCGCTTTTGGGATGAGCGGGGGTCATGGTACCGACCCCATGGGTATTGGTGATCGAGGCGTCTTTGTTGCCCTTGTCATCCTGGTAGGGGTTGTCGCTCATGCGCCCGCCTCCAGCTTGTCTTTGTTCTTGAGGCCGGTGCCCAGATAGGCTTCGATCACAAGCTCATTGGCTTTGATTTCGTCCAGATTACCCTCGGCCAGCACCTTGCCTTCGGCCATACAGATGACCGGATCGCAGATCTTGCCGATGAAATCCATGTCATGCTCGATGACCACGAACGTATAGCCGCGTTCCTTGTTCAGGCGCAGGATCGTGTCGGCGATGGTCATCAGCAGGGTACGGTTCACGCCCGCGCCGACCTCATCCAGAAACACGATCTTGGCGTCGACCATCATGGTGCGACCCAGTTCCAGGAGTTTCTTCTGCCCACCCGAGACCTGACCCGCCTTGTGGTCGGCCAGATGTTCGATGGTCAGAAACTCCAGCACCTCATCGGCCTTGGCGCGCAAAGCACGTTCCTCATCCGCGATGCGCTTGCGCCCGAACCAGGTATTCCACAGCGATTCACCCGATTGCGCGCCGGGTACCATCATCAGGTTCTCGCGGCAGGTCATCGAGGAAAACTCATGCGCGATCTGGAACGTGCGCAGCAGGCCCTTGTGAAACAGCTCATGCGGGGGCAGGCCGGTGATATCCTCACCATCCATAAAGACCTTGCCGCTGGTCGGCGGCAGGACACCCGCGATGACATTGAACAGAGTGGTTTTTCCGGCCCCGTTCGGCCCGATCAGACCGGTGATCGAGCCCTTTTGGATTTCCAGCGATGCCCCGTCCACCGCATGAAACCCGCCGAAATGCTTGTGCACGTCTTCGACGACGATCATCTTTTCCCCTAGCCGCCGTTTTCCGGCGTTGTTGCCACTTCCCTGTGCGAATGGTGCGGGCTTTTGTCATTGAAACAGCCCGGACACAAGGCCCGGGCTGCTTGTTTTTATGACTTTTAACGCAGAATCAACGGAAGTTGACGGTTGCGTTTTCGCCGTCGGTCACCTCGATCTCACGATACGAGCCCGCGCTTTCACCGGGGCCGATCAGCTCAACGCCGGACGCACCTACATAGTCGATGTCCTGACCTGCGGCCAGCAGCTCCAGGCCCTTGGCCAGCTCACCGGGATAGATTTTCTCACCCGGGGCGTTGGCGACGTCCATGATTTTCGCGCCGTACTCGGCCGGGTTGGTCGACCCTGCGGCCTGCATCGCCAGCATGAACAGCGCAGCTGCGTCATAGCTTTCCGGCGAATAGGGCGACGAGCCGTCGAACCCTGCGGCTTCGGCCATGGCAAAGTACTTTTCAGCACCTTCACCACCCGAACCGGCAATCTGACCGAACGAGCCGTTCAGGTCGGGGCCAACATTGGCAGGCAGCGAGTCACCGATCATGCCACCGGGCAGACCGAAGGTGTCAAATGCACCGCTGTCCAGTGCCGACTGGATGATGCCCAGACCGCCCTGATCCAAGTAGCCCGCGACAACCAGAATGTCGCCACCGGCCGAGGCCAGCGCGCCCACTTCGGCGGAATAGTCGGCTTTGCCGTCTTCGTGCGCGGCAACGATGGTGACTTCGCCACCCGACGCCTCGAACGAGGACTGGATCGCATCTGCCAGACCCTTGCCGTAGTCGTTGTTGGTATAGGTCAGCGCGATTGAGCTGATGCCACGATCGTTCAGGATGTCGGCCATCACCTGACCTTCGCGCGCATCCGACGGGGCGGTGCGGAAGAACAGGCCGTTGTCTTCCATGGTCGACAGACCGGGTGATGTGGCCGAGGGCGAGATCATCACCATGCCGTTCGGGATCGCAACGTTCTGCAGGATTGCACCGGTCACGCCCGAGCAGTCTCCGCCGATGATACCAGCGACGCCATCGGCGATCATGCGTTCCCCGTTCGAGGTGGCCAGACCGTTGTCGATACAACCGGTATCGGCGCGGCTGCCGGTGACGGTTGCGCCGTCCAGCAGTTTGCCGGATTCGGTGACTTCGGCCATGGCCATTTCAGCGCCCGAACCCATCGCAGGGGCCAGCGATTCAATCGGGCCGGTGAAACCGAACAGAACGCCCAGTTTTACATCGTCGGCCATTGCGGTGCCCGCCAGCAGGGCGGTTGCTGCAGTTGCGGTAAGCAGCTTTTTCATGTGGTTACTCCCAAGTTGGAACGTCTTCGTTCTGAGCACGACCCTAGGCAAGCTGTTCGGAAAAGAAAAGTCCTCACACAAATGTGTTGTTGCCAGCTAGGCTCTGCATTGGTTTGCTGGCATGGTTGCTGTGTGGGCAGTCATGCGATGCTGGAGGGAATGATGTTCAAAGGTAGCCTGATTCTGGTTCTGTCGCTGGCGGCTGGTTTGGCGAGCGCCGAAACGATGCAAACCTCGGCCGGGCCGATAGAGGTCAAACCCATGGTTCAGGACCTTGATGCCCCCTGGGCTATCGGCATCCTGCCCGAGGAAGGGTTCCTTGTGACCGAGCGCGACGGCAATCTTCTTCATGTCAAAGATGGGCAGACAAACCGCGTGAAAGGCGTGCCCCGGGTGGCCGCAGATGGGCAGGGCGGGTTATTGGACGTGACCATTGCCCGCGATTTCCCGGAAACGCGCGAGATTTTCCTGACCTTCTCGAAACGGCAGTTCCGCAAGGCGGGTACCGCGCTGGCCGTGGCGCGGTTATCCGAAGACGGCACCCATCTGACCCGGGTGCGGGTGGTTTTCGAAGCTGTCCCGGGCGGACGTACCGGCAAGCATTTCGGATCGCGCGTGGTTGAGGCGCGGGATGGCACGCTGTTCGTCACAATCGGGGATCGTGGCGACCGGCCGGCGGCGCAGGACACATCGAACCACATCGGTTCAATCATCCGCGTTAACCGCAACGGCACCGTGCCTGACGACAATCCGTTTGTGAATGATGACGACGTGCGGTCGGAAATCTGGTCCTATGGCCACCGCAACCCGCAGGGCGCGGGTCTGGACGCCGAGGGTAATCTTTGGACGTCGGAACATGGGGCGCGTGGCGGGGATGAGGTCAATCTGATCCTACCGGGGCGGAACTATGGGTGGCCGGTGATCTCTTATGGTGTGCATTATTCGGGCGAAAAGATCGGCGAAGGAACATCAAAACCCGGATTGGAGCAGCCGCAGCACTATTGGGACCCGTCCATCGCGCCGTCTGGCCTGATGGTCTATTCGGGCAAGCTGTGGCCGGAATGGGAGGGCAACATTTTTGTCGGCTCGCTCAAGTTCGACTATATCGCGCGCCTGACCGGTGATCCGCTATCCGAGGTTGAGCAAATCAAAGGGCCGGAAACGATCCGGGTCCGCGATATTGTCGAGGCCCCGGACGGCGCGATCTGGTTTATTTCCGTGGGAGAAGGGGCCGTTTACCGCATGAGCCCCGAAGGCGATCCGTCGTAACTCAGCCCGAAAGACGCTCACCCTGTGCGCCGCGCTCGCGGTAGGGTGTGGTGTTGTAATGCGCCCGGTAGCATTTTGAGAAATGGCTGGGGGATGCAAAGCCGCAGGCCAGCGCCACATTAATCACGCTCATATCCGTTTGCATCAGCAGGTTGCGGGCCTTGTGCAGGCGCAATTCCATGTAATAGCGCTTGGGCGAACGGCTGAGATAGCGGCGGAACAGCCGCTCAAGCTGCCGGGTCGACATGCCCACGTCCTTGGCCAGAATCGAAGGCGAGATCGGCTCTTCGATGTTCTTCTCCATCATCAGGATCACCTGGCTTAGCTTGGGGTGCCGGACGCCGATGCGGGTTGGCGTAGACAGGCGCTGCGTGTCCTGGTCGGTTCGGATCGAAGAATAGATCATCTGATCTGCCACGGCATTGGCCAGATCCTCGCCATAGTCATCGGCGATGATCTTCAACATCAGATCGATGGAGGATGTACCGCCCGCCGTGGTCATCCGGTTGCCGTCAATTAGGAAGACCGATTTGGTCAGTTCGACCTCGTCGAATTCTTCGACAAAACTGTCCGAGTTCTCCCAGTGGATCGTGGCGCGCTTGCCGTCCAGCAGACCGGCTTTGGCCAAAGTATAGGCTGCAGTGCACAACCCGCCGATGCGCAAGCCCCGGCGCGCCTCGCGGCGGACCCAATTCAGCACCCGTTTGGTGGTTGCGGTCTGAACATCCACGCCGCCGCAGATCAGAACGACGTCATCGCGTTGCAGATCGACCAGATCCGAATCCAGATGAAACGATGTACCGGCCGAGCATTGCACCACCTCGCCGCCATCCCCCATCAGGGTCCACGTGTAAAGCTCTCTGTCCGCCATGCGGTTGGCAATGCGCAAGCTGTCCAGCGCTGATGCAAAAGACAGCAGCGAGAACTTGTCCAGCAGGACAAATACAAAGTTCTTTGGGTGGGATTTCTTGTCTTCCACCGTGACAACTTGGCGTTGCTCTTGCATGGCGAGGGGTCCTTGATTCGGCGCATGGTCGGTTTAACCCTGCGGCAGATTTGGCAGCCACCATGATCAAAGCTTGTTTACGACGTCAAGGGGCGCAAAAGGGATATGGTCACTCTTCATTGCATTTTGTATAGAGACGACCTGAACACTTCAGCGGAGATCAAAGCTATGACCGAATGGCAAAAAACGAACTGGCGCAACAAGCCCCGGGTTCAGATGCCAGACTATACCGACGCGGCCGCTCTGGCCAAGGTCGAGGGCCAGCTTTCACAGTATCCGCCGCTGGTCTTTGCCGGTGAGGCGCGCCGGCTCAAGCAGCTGTTGGGGGCCGCCGGTCGCGGCGAAGCCTTCCTGCTGCAGGGCGGCGATTGTGCAGAAAGCTTTGAGCAATTCAGCGCGGATGCGATCCGTGACACGTTCAAGGTGATGCTGCAGATGGCGATGGTTCTGACCTATGGCGCCAAGGTGCCGGTGGTCAAAGTGGGCCGTATGGCCGGACAATTCGCCAAACCGCGCAGCGCGCCGACCGAGGTGGTGGATGGCGTTGAGTTGCCCAGCTACCGCGGTGACATCATCAACGAACTGGCCTTCACGCCCGAAGCGCGCATTCCGAACCCCGGCAAGATGCTGCAGGCCTACACGCAGGCGGCTGCCACGCTGAACCTGCTGCGCGCCTTCTCAACCGGTGGTTTCGCCGATATGAGCATGGTGCATTCGTGGACCCTTGGGTTCACAGATGATCAGGACGTGCAGAAATATTCGGAGATCGCTGATCGCATTCAGGATTCCATTGATTTCATGGATGCCGCCGGGATCAACGCCGACACCACGCATGAATTCTCGACCGTAGAATTCTACACCAGCCACGAAGGGCTGCTGCTGGAATACGAAGAGGCGCTGACCCGTCTTGATTCGACCTCGGGCAACTGGCTGGCCGGGTCGGGCCACATGATTTGGATCGGTGACCGCACCCGTCAGCCGGACGGTGCACATGTGGAGTTCTGCCGTGGCGTTCTGAACCCGATCGGTCTGAAATGCGGTCCGACGACCACAGCCGAAGACCTCAAGGTTCTGATGGCCAAGCTGAACCCCGAAAACGAAGAGGGTCGCCTGACCCTGATCGCGCGCTTCGGCGCGGGCAAAGCGGGCGAGCATCTGCCGCGTCTGGTCAAGGCCGTCAAGGAAGAGGGGGCCAAGGTCACCTGGGTCTGCGACCCGATGCATGGCAACACGATCAAATCGGCCACGGGTTACAAGACCCGTCCGTTCGATTCGGTCCTGCGCGAGGTGCGCGACTTCTTTGGTGTGCATCAGGCCGAGGGCACGATCCCCGGTGGTGTGCATTTCGAGATGACCGGCCTGGACGTGACCGAATGCACCGGTGGCGTGCGGGCGGTGACCGAAGAGGATCTCTCGGACCGGTACCACACCGCATGTGACCCGCGCCTGAACGCGTCGCAATCGCTTGAGCTGGCCTTCCTGGTGGCAGAGGAGCTGACCAACCTGCGCCGGGACCGCAGCAAACGCGCTGCAAGCTAAGGGCAATTGCGAACGAAAAAGAAAAGGCGGGCCAGTTCGGTCCGCCTTTTTCTTTCTGAGCGCATTGAATGAACGTCAGGCTTTAATCGTCACGCGACGCCACAAGCCGCAGATGCGCGCCGCGCTGCTTGAAATTTTCCTGATCCTCGGCAAACCCGGCCAGTTTACGCTCGGGCTGTGGCTGCGGGGCCTGAATGTCCGACACGGCGCGGACGCGGGTCTTTGGCACGGTAAACCGGCGAGGGGTCGCCCCGATTGCGCCATCGCTGACCAAAACACCCAACACGCGGCTGACATCGCCAAGGTCGCTTTTCAACGGCAACAGGATCATGCGGGCCTGCATGCGGGTGCGGCCCAAGCGGCCGGTCGACACCATCTCAAGATCGGCGATGGCGGGTTGGGCAAAGACCTGCTCCAGCGTGTCAGTCACCTCCTGCCGGGCGGATGCTTCGAAAAAGGCGGTCAGGGGCATGCCGCGCACCTCCATCCCAGCCAATGTGTTCAGATGGCTTCCGGCCAGACGAAACCGCGCAAGACCGGGCGCGATCCGTTCAAGGATGAACGTATATTCAAGAATATTCTCAAGCCCGCGCGGATCGATCTGCGACCGCATGGGAACAATGTCACCGCTTAACAGCGCAGTCCAATACGCTTCGACCTGTCGGATGGGCGAAAGGCTGCGCCCGCTGTCAAAACGATCCATTGCGACGATCTTTCCAAAACTTGACCCGGAGCCGTTTCCAAAAAAGGCTTTCATCTCATCACCCTAGTGCCGATTGACCGTCATTTTCATAAAATGCCATCTAACGGGGCCGGGTTTGTCCGACCAGTCGCTGGCTTTGGCCAGATTGACACGGGTTATGTCTATTTTGGAGGAAATCTTTAACGAATGGTTAACTTCTGGCGATAGGCGCAAACTCAGCAATCTCTTGCTCTGCCCCCGGCGATGGCATTAGGTGCGGGGCGCAAGCAGAAAAAAGGCAAGGACGGAAAGGGCAGGCATGATCAGATCCATGACTGGTTTCGCCTCGGGCAAGGGGGCCTTTGGCCCGCATAGCTGGACGTGGGAACTGCGCAGTGTAAACGGCAAGGGCCTGGATATGCGCCTGCGCGTGCCCGATTGGCTGACCGGGCTTGAGGCGGCGCTGCGGGCGCAGACCTCAAAAGCCCTAAGCCGCGGCAACGTCACCCTGTCGTTAAAGCTCAGCCGAGACGAATCCACACCCGAATTGGCCCTGAACGAAGACGCCATGTCCGCCGCCCTGACGGCCCTTGCGCGCACGCAAGAGATGGCCGCAGCCGCAGGCGTTACGTTGGCCCCGTCATCCGCGGCCGAACTGATCGCGATCAAGGGCATGCTTGAGGTTGGCAGTGACGTGGACGATCCCGCGCCGCTGGTCGCGCAACTGTCCAAAGAATTCGGCGCGCTGTTACAGGCGTTTGTCGACATGCGTCAGACCGAGGGTGCCGCGCTGGCGGATATTCTGGACGGGCAATTGTCGCAAGTCTCGGACCTGACCGAACAGGCCGCTAAGCTGGCAGAGCTGCGCAAGGATAAAACCGCCGAGGCGCTGCGGGACAATCTGGCGCGTGTGATGGACAACGCGCAAGGCGTAGACCCGGACCGCGTTGCGCAGGAACTGGCCCTGATCGCGGTCAAGGCGGACATCACCGAAGAGATCGACCGCCTCAAGGCCCATGTGGTGGCCGCCCGCGATCTGCTGTCGCAGGACGGTGCCGTGGGGCGCAAGCTGGACTTTCTGATGCAGGAATTCAATCGCGAGGCAAACACGCTGTGCTCCAAAGCCCAAAGTGCTGATCTGACCTCGGTAGGGCTTGAGTTGAAGGCCGTAATAGACCAGATGCGCGAGCAAGTGCAGAACGTAGAATGACAATGGGAACCACTGACATGGCAGATCGCCGCGGGCTACTTATCATCCTGTCCTCGCCGTCGGGCGCGGGGAAATCCACCTTGGCCCGCCGATTGATGGCCTGGGATGAAGGGCTGGAGTTTTCGATCTCGGCCACCACCCGCGCGCCACGTCCGGGTGAGGAGCACGGGCGCGAATACTATTTCCTGTCCGAAGATGAGTTCAAACAGCAGGTGGCCGACGGGCAGATGTTGGAACATGCGCACGTGTTCGGAAATTTCTACGGCTCGCCCGCCGGGCCGGTGCGCGAGTCGATCAATGCGGGCCGGGATGTGCTGTTTGACGTCGATTGGCAGGGTGAGGTGCAGATCAGAAACTCGGATCTGGGCAAGCACGCACTGTCGATTTTCATCCTGCCGCCCTCGATCCCCGAACTGCGCCGCCGTCTGGAAACCCGCGGGCAGGACAGCGAAGACGTGATCGCCAAACGGATGCTGAAAAGCTGGGATGAGATCAGCCACTGGGGCTATTACGATTACGTGCTGGTCAATGACGATCTGGACAGCACCGAAGACAAGCTGAAAACCATCGTAGCCGCTGAACGCATGCGCCGCATCCAGCAGCCGCGCCTGCAAAATCACGTGCGTAACTTGCAAAATGAGTTTGAGGGCCTGTCATGACCATCTACGCCTTGGGCGCGCGTGCGCCGCAGATACATGAAGACACCTGGGTCGCGCCGGATGCCAACCTGATCGGCAAGGTGGTTTTGGAGCAGGGGGCCTCGGTCTGGTTTGGCTGCACGATCCGCGCCGATCACGAAGAGATTCGAGTGGGCGAAGGCAGCAACGTACAGGAAGATTGCGTCATGCATATCGACGCCGGATTCCCGCTGAGCATCGGCAAGAACTGCACAATTGGGCATAAGGTCATGCTGCATGGCTGCACGATTGGGGAAAATACTCTGATCGGCATGGGCGCTATCGTTCTGAACGGTGCCAGGATCGGGAAAAACTGTCTGATCGGGGCAGGGGCCCTGATTACCGAAGGCAAAGAGATTCCCGACAATTCACTGGTCATGGGCACACCCGGCAAGGTCGTGCGCCAGTTGGATGAGGCCGCCGCACAGAAAATCACGCTCAGCGCGTTGCATTATCAGCAGAACATGCGGCGGTTCCGCGATGAGATGAAGCCTGTGGTCTAAATCGGAAAGATCAGAACGATGTCAGACGACCTGCTGGCCGAATTTGTCGCGGCTATTCCTATGCCTGCGCTGATGGTGGATCAGACCGAGCGGATCATTGCCGCCAATACCGACGCGAAGACCCTGTTGTCGCAAAACATCACGGGTCGCCATTTTGCGACGATTCTGCGGCAGCCGCAGGTGATCGAAGCGATTGAACAGGGCCTGCGCACCAAAAACACAGCAAAGACACGGCACCTGTCCAATGACGGCGCCCAAGACACCACGTTCGAGGTTGAATGCCGGTACATGAACGGCGTAGGTGCCGTATCCGGCGGTGCGTTGATGGTGGTCTTTCAGGACATTACCCATGTTGAGCAAGCCAGCCAGATGCGCCGCGATTTCGTCGCCAACGTCAGCCATGAATTGCGCACCCCTCTGACCGCGTTGATGGGGTTTATCGAAACCCTGCGCGGCCCGGCCCGCGATGATCCGGCCGCCCGCGAGCGGTTTTTGCAGATCATGACGGATGAAGCCAACCGCATGAATCGGCTGGTGGGCGATCTGTTGTCCCTGAACCGCGTCGAAAGCGAAGAGCGGGTGCGCCCCAAGGAACAGCTGGAGTTGAAGGGTCTGTTGCAATCCACCCTGAACTCTCTGCGCCCGCTGGCGGATGACGCTCGGGTGCATCTGAACATGCGTGCGCCGGATGAAGCCGTTTCCCTGACTGGGGATGATGATCAGCTGCGCCAGGTTTTCACCAACCTGATCGAGAACGGCATCAAATATGGTGGCAGCGGCGGCAGTGTAGAAGTCTGCGTTGGTACGTCAGACCGCGATTCTGCGCTGCGCGGTCCGGCGGTCCGGGTGCAGGTGATCGACAAGGGGCCGGGAATCGATTCCGTTCATCTGCCCCGTCTGACCGAGCGATTCTATCGCGCGGACAGCCACAGATCGCGGCAACTGGGGGGCACGGGTCTTGGGCTGGCCATCGTCAAACACATCATCAACCGCCATCGCGGGCGGCTGCGGGTGGAAAGTGACCTTGGCAAAGGCACGACATTCACTGTCATACTGCCCCGATAAACCAGTAAAATTCACCTGATCCGGGTAAAGTTCCGTTTACCTATGTGAATGCTGCATGTCTGGTTTGTTGTGGATAACGCAGATTTCCCGTCAACTGTCATAAAGCTGTTACAAACCTGTCACAAAAGGCTTACGCGCGGTCCTTAGAGGTGCCCGCAAGATCATCATGGGGATGATCATAGTTCTATTTCTCAAGGAGACTGAGATGTCCTTTGTTAAACTGTCGGCTTCTGCGCTGGCGATTGCTGCCGTATCGGCAACCACTGCTGCTGCGCGTGACAACGTACAGGTCGCCGGTTCGTCGACCGTTCTGCCGTATGCCTCGATCGTTGCCGAACTGTTCGGTGAGAACACCGATTTCCCGACACCGGTTGTCGAATCTGGCGGCTCGTCGGCAGGCCTGAAGCGTTTCTGTGAGGGCGTTGGCGAAAACACCATCGACGTTGCAAACGCATCGCGCGCCATCCGTGAAAAAGAGATCAAAGCCTGTGCCGAAAACGGCGTGACCGACATCATGGAAGTCCGCATCGGTTACGATGGCATCGTATTCGCAAGCCAACAGTCCGGCCCGTCCTTCACCGCGTTTGAACCCGCCGACATCTACAACGCCATCGGCTCGAAAGTCATGAAAGACGGTGCGCTGGTCGACAACAGCTTTAACAGCTGGGCCGAGTTCAACGCCGATCTGCCGGATGTTGAAATCGCGATGTTCATCCCTGGCACCAAGCACGGCACCCGTGAAGTCTTTGAAGACAAAGTTCTGCTGGAAGGCTGCGAAGCCACTGGCGCCATGGAAGCCATGATCGCAGGCGGCATGAGCGAAGATGACGCCGAAGACGCATGCCTGGACGTGCGCACCGACGGCAAGTCGGTCGACATCGATGGTGACTACACCGAGACCCTGGCCCGTATCGACACCAACCCCAACGGCATCGGCGTGTTCGGTTTGGCTTTCTATGAAAACAACACCGACAAGCTGAAAGTGGCCACCATGGGCGGTATCGCACCGTCGACCGAGACCATCGCGTCGGGTGAGTACCCTGTGTCGCGCCCGCTGTTCTTCTACGTCAAGAAAGCGCATATCGGCGTGATCCCCGGCCTGAAAGAATACGCTCAGTTCTTCACTGCTGACGAAATCGCAGGTGGTTCGGGCCCGCTGGCCAACTATGGCCTGGTTGCCGACCCTGAGCTGGCAAAGACTCAGGATGCGATTGCAAACGAAGTGACCATGGGTTCGGGTAGCTAATCCCGCCTTTGGCTTGAATGACCGGGGGCGGCAGCTTATGCCGCCCCCAACTGTGTTTTCCGAAATACCCAGCCAAGACCTAACGGGGGTGTCATGCCGATACTATGGCTCTTTCTGATCGTGCTTGCGATCGCCGCAGTCGGTTATGTTTTAGGACGCGCACGCGCCCTGCAAAGCGCCGGCGGAGACAGCAGGAACCTGCACTCGCTGCCAACCTATTATGGTGCAAATGTTGCCCTCAAAGCGATTGTGCCTGCCTTTGGTCTGCTGATCATCTGGCTTCTGGCGCAGCCGCTTTATGTTTCCTCTCAGGTCTCGGACATGATCCCCGAGACGGCCGTCAAAGAAGGATCGTCCCTAAGCCTTGTCATGGCCGAAGTGCGCCGAACCGCAGACGGGCTGGACAACGCGGTCGCCGCCGGGCTGATTTCTGAAGATCAGGCCCGCAACGCGCGCGCGGATGTAACCGATATGACCCAGCGGTTGAAAGATGCCGGGCAAGTGGTGACGTCCGAGATCACTCAGCCGGTACTGCGGGCCGCACAAAGCTACCGCGTTATGAACTCCACCGGCTACGGGATCATGACGGGGGCCGTCATTCTGGTCGCTCTGTTCGGGGCCGCAATCAGCTGGTTCCAAACACAGTCTGAATACCGCGCGCGCAATGTGGTCGAGCAGGGCGTCCGCGTCCTTTTGCTTGCAGCCGCATCTATTGCCATCCTGACAACAATCGGAATTGTACTGTCGCTGGTTTTCAACACGTGGGAGTTCTTCAAACTCTACCCCGCGTCCGAGTTCTTCTTTGGTACAACCTGGGCGCCCAGCTTCTCGGGTCGCGGTGGTGCCTCGGATCTGGGGATCATCCCGCTGCTGTGGGGCACGTTCTACATCTCGCTGGTGGCTCTGCTGGTTGCCGTGCCCATCGGTCTGTTTGCCGCGATCTACCTCAGTGAATACGCGTCGTCTCGTGTGCGCTCTGTTGCCAAGCCGCTGCTCGAGGTTCTGGCCGGGATCCCAACCATTGTCTACGGTCTGTTTGCATTGCTGACAGTCGGCCCGCTTTTGCTGGATGTATTCGGTGACAACGGGCTGGGCTGGATGAAGGCCGGTACGGCCGTGATGACTGCCGGTCTTGTGATGGGCATAATGCTGATCCCATTTGTGTCCTCCTTGTCCGATGACATTATCAACGCGGTACCGCAAGCGATGCGTGACGGGTCCTACGGGTTGGGTGCGACACAGTCCGAAACCATCCGTCAGGTGGTTCTGCCCGCAGCCTTGCCCGGGATCGTCGGCGCGATCCTGCTGGCGGCGTCGCGCGCCATCGGTGAAACCATGATCGTGGTCTTGGGGGCAGGGGCCGCTGCCCGCCTGAGCCTCAATCCCTTTGAGGCGATGACAACTGTCACCGCCAAAATCGTCAGCCAATTGACCGGCGACGCGGATTTCGCCTCGCCAGAGGCCCTTGTCGCCTTTGCACTTGGCATGACCCTTTTCATCCTCACGCTGGGGCTAAACGTGTTTGCCCTTTACATCGTGCGTAAGTATCGGGAGCAGTACGAATGACCGACGCAAGCATGGACAGCCCTCAGCCAAGTCGCCATGCGACCTCGTTGATGGACACGGACGCGCGCACAAAAAAGCGTGCGAATGCAGAAAAACGGTTTCGCGCCTATGGCATCGTTGCGATTGCGACAGGGCTTTTCTTTCTGATCGTTCTGTTCGCGTCGATCCTGTCGCAAGGCTTACCAGCCTTCCAGCGCACCGTGGTCAGTGTCGAATTCACCCTGTCACCCGCACAGCGGGATGAGGCGGAAAGCACCCTGTTCAAGACCAAAGCCTATTCCGACCTCTTCATCGGTGCGCTGAACGATCAACTGAACGAAAGCGGCGTCACCGTCGATTTCGATCAGGATGCGATCGAGCGTCTTTTGGGTAAAGTTGGTGGCACGATCCGTACCTTTTACGCCGACAACCCCGATAAACTGGGCGAACCGGTACAGTTCGATCTGGCGGCCTCAAGCCGGGTTGACGGCTACTTCAAAGGCCGTGTTTCGCGTGACACCCTGCAAGACAGCCGCTTTCTGCAGCTAAGCGATCTGGATCTGGTGGATGCGCTGGAAGAGGCGGGTATCATCAAACAGGCGTTCAATTGGCCCTTTATTACCGGTGCGGATTCCGGCGTTGATAACCCCGGAGGCGCTGGTATCGGTGCCTCGGTTGTGGGCTCGTTCTTCATGATGCTGGTGGTATTGGGGCTGTCACTGCCCATTGGTGTCGCCGCGTCGATCTATCTTGAGGAATTTGCACCGCAGAACCGGTTTACGGACCTGATCGAGGTCAACATTTCCAACCTGGCCGCTGTTCCGTCGATTGTGTTCGGTATTCTGGGTTTGGCAGTATTCATCCAGTTCATGCACTTGCCGCAATCCGCGCCCTTGGTCGGTGGTCTGGTGCTGACCCTGATGACACTGCCGACAATCATTATCTCAACCCGTGCCTCGCTAAAGGCTGTGCCGCCATCCATCCGCGATGCAGCGCTGGGGGTAGGGGCTTCGAAAATGCAGGCGGTGTTCCACCACGTTCTACCGCTGGCCGCGCCCGGTATCCTGACCGGCACCATCATTGGTCTGGCGCAAGCGCTTGGAGAAACCGCGCCGCTGCTGCTGATCGGTATGGTGGGCTTTGTGGCCCGCGGTTATCCCGATGGCTTCATGGCGGGCTTTACCGAGCCGAACTCGGCCATGCCTGCGCAAATCTATACCTGGGCCGCCCGCGCCGATGTGGGTTTCTATGAGAAAGCCTGGGGCGGCATTATCATCCTTTTGATGTTCCTGCTGACCATGAATATCATCGCAATCATCCTGCGCCGCCGCTTTGAACGCCGCTGGTAGGAGGCTTATTATGAACGACATGACACGAGTGGAGAGAGCCGTGGACTCCAAAGACATCAAGATCGCCGCGAACAAGGTTCAGGTCTATTACGGCGACAACCACGCCATCAAGGATGTGGATGTTCAGATCGAAGACAAGACCGTGACCGCCTTTATCGGCCCGTCGGGCTGCGGCAAATCCACGTTCCTGCGCTGTCTGAACCGGATGAACGACACGATCGACATCTGTCGGGTCGAGGGCGATATCCTGCTGGACGGTGAGGATATCTATGACAAGCGCGTCGATCCGGTGCAGTTGCGTGCCAAGGTGGGCATGGTGTTCCAAAAGCCGAATCCGTTCCCCAAGTCGATCTATGACAACGTGGCCTATGGTCCGCGCATCCATGGCCTTGCCAAGAACAAGGCGGAACTGGATGAGATCGTTGAGAAATCCCTGCGTCGCGGCGCGATCTGGGATGAGGTCAAGGATCGTCTGGACGCCCCCGGCACTGGCCTGTCCGGCGGTCAGCAGCAGCGCCTGTGCATCGCCCGCGCTGTGGCGACCGAGCCCGAAGTTCTGCTTATGGACGAGCCATGTTCAGCGCTGGATCCAATTGCAACCGCGCAGGTCGAGGAACTGATTGACGATTTGCGTTCGCGCTATTCGGTGGTGATCGTGACCCACTCGATGCAACAGGCCGCGCGGGTCAGCCAAAAGACAGCATTCTTCCACCTCGGCAACCTTGTCGAGTTCGGTGAGACGGGGCAGATATTTACCAACCCCGAAGATCCCCGCACCGAAAGCTACATCACCGGCCGGATCGGCTGAGGACAGGTACTGAATCATGAGCGAACAACATATTGCATCTGCCTTTGACCGCGACCTCGAAGCGATCCAGGCCCATATCATGAAAATGGGCGGGCTGGTCGAAGCCGCCATCATGAGCGCCGCGCGCTCGCTGGAATCCCGTGATGAAGAGCTGGCCCAGCAGGTGCGTCAGGGCGATAAAGCCATCGATGCGTTGGAAGAGCTGATCGACGAAGAAACGGCGCGTCTGATTGCGCTGCGTGCTCCGACCGCCAGCGATTTACGTCTGGTTCTGTCGGTGCTGAAAGTTGCGGGCAACCTTGAACGCATTGGCGACTATGCCAAAAACATCGCCAAACGGACCACGGTTCTGGTCAATGCAGGCGAGATCAACGGCAGCGCTGCTGCCTTGCGTCGCATGGCGCGCGAGGTTGAGGTGATGCTGCGCGACGCACTGGACGCCTATATTCAGCGCGATGCCGAACTGGCCACAGACGTCATCAATCGTGACGAAGAAGTGGACCAGATGTATAACGGCCTGTTCCGCGAATTCCTGACCTTCATGGCCGAAGATCCGCGCAATATCTCGTCGTGCATGCATCTGCATTTCATCGCCAAGAATATTGAGCGTATGGGCGATCACGTGACCGCAATCGCCGAGCAGGTCGTCTATCTGGTGACGGGCGAACGCCCGGCCGAGGCGCGCCCCAAGGCCGATATCACATCGCACACCCCGCAGGAGGTCTAAGTCATGTCAGCTGATCAGCCTACAGTTCTGGTCGTTGAAGACGAACCGGCGCAGCGCGAAGTGCTGGCTTATAACCTTGAGGCCGAAGGGTTTCGCGTGTCCAAGGCTGCCAGTGGTGATGAGGCCATGCTGCTGGTCGACGAGGAACATCCCGATATCATCGTTCTGGATTGGATGATGCCCAACCTCAGCGGGATTGAGGTCTGCCGCCGCCTGAAATCGCGCCCTGACACGCGGTCGATCCCGATCATCATGCTGTCGGCCCGCACTGAAGAGGTAGACAAGGTGCGCGGCTTGGAAACAGGTGCGGATGACTATGTGGTCAAACCCTATTCAGTGGTTGAGCTGATGGCGCGGGTCCGTACCCAGCTGCGCCGCGTGCGTCCCGCAACCGTTGGAATACGTCTGGAATTCGGCGACATTGTTCTGGATTCCGAGACGCACAAAGTCAGCCGGGACAGCAAGCTGCTGAAGCTTGGCCCGACCGAGTTCCGCCTGCTGAGCACCTTCATGGAAAAACCGGGCCGGGTCTGGAGCCGCGAGCAGCTGCTTGATCGGGTCTGGGGCCGCGATATCTATGTCGATACGCGTACCGTTGACGTTCATATCGGACGTCTGCGCAAGGCGCTGACGCAACATGGCGGCGATGATCCGGTTCGAACAGTCCGTGGCGCAGGTTACGCGCTGGGGTAAATCCGGGGCAGGGGGTATGAGTTTTGCTCATAGAAAGATGCGAAACTCTTTCTGTCCTTTATGGATAAGCCGCGCTAGTTTGCGACCAAGCTGACTGAGCGGAGAGAAACCATGAACGCCCCTGACACAAAGCCTGCATTGCGTGCCAAAGACGCGCCCGACATGGGCCAATTCGCATGGGATGACCCGTTCCGTCTGTCCGATCAGTTGACAGAAGATGAACGCATGATTGCAGCCAGCGCGCAGGCTTATGCGCAGGAAAAACTGCAACCGCGTGTGACCGACGCTTTCCAGAACGAAGAAACCGATCCTGAAATCTTTCGTGAGATGGGTGAAATGGGTCTGCTGGGCACGACGATCCCAGAAGAATACGGTGGTCTTGGGGCAGGGTATGTCTCATACGGTCTCGTCGCGCGTGAGGTTGAGCGTGTCGATTCCGGTTACCGCTCGATGATGTCGGTTCAAAGCTCGCTGGTCATGTACCCGATCTATGCCTATGGCAGCGAAGAACAACGCCGCAAATACCTGCCGAAACTGGCCAGCGGTGAATGGATCGGGTGTTTCGGCCTGACCGAAGCGGATGCCGGATCGGACCCCGCAGGCATGAAAACCCGTGCCGAGAAGATCGACGGCGGCTATCGCCTGACCGGCAGCAAGATGTGGATTTCAAACTCGCCCATCGCTGATGTATTTGTGGTTTGGGCCAAGTCTGACGCACATGATGGTAAAATTCGCGGCTTTGTGCTGGAAAAGGGCCTCAAGGGTCTGAGCGCTCCGAAAATTCAGAACAAGATGAGCCTGCGGGCCTCCATCACCGGTGAGATTGTTCTGGACGGTGTTGAGGTCGACGACAGCGCGTTGTTGCCGCATGTGCAGGGCCTTAAAGGTCCGTTCGGCTGCCTGAACCGAGCGCGCTATGGCATCAGCTGGGGCGTTATGGGTGCCGCCGAAAGTTGCTGGCACGCCGCGCGTCAATACGGTCTGGACAGAAAGCAATTCAATCGGCCACTGGCGCAGACACAACTGTTCCAGTGCAAACTGGCAGATATGCAGACCGAAATCGCCTTGGCGCTGCAAGGCAGCCTGCGTGTGGGGCGTTTGATGGACGAAGCCGAAGCCGCGCCCGAGATGATCTCGATCGTCAAGCGCAACAATTGCGGCAAGGCGCTGGACATCGCGCGTATGTCGCGTGACATGCACGGCGGCAACGGGATTTCTTTGGAGTTTCAGGTCATTCGCCACATGGTCAACCTTGAGACGGTGAACACCTATGAAGGCACCCATGACGTGCACGCGCTGATCCTGGGACGCGCGCAAACAGGATTGCAGGCCTTCTACTAGAATAATTTATACTTCGCGTAATGATGATTATGTTAAATAAAAGGTAACATCAGGTCATCATTGCGCCACTCTGAATTCTGGTTACCGTTTGGAGGCCAATCAGATGTTCGGAGACTTGATATGGAGATCAGTGGAAAAACTGTGGTCGTCACCGGCGCCGCGCGCGGCATTGGGCGCGGATTGGCCGAACGGTTTGCGCGTGACGGTGCAACAGTTGTCTGTTCGGACATTAATGCCGAAGGCGTTCAAAACGTAGCCCGTGAGATTGGCGGCCACCCGATCATCTGTGATGTGTCCAATGAAGATGACATTAAGTCTTTGATCACCAACGTCGAAGACACGGTTGGTCCAATTGACCTGTTCTGCGCCAATGCCGGAGTTTTGACGCTTGGTGGCTGTGACGCGCTGGACGAAGACTGGAACCGCACGTGGCAGATCAACGTAATGTCTCACGTCTGGACCGCACGTCATCTGGTGCCACGCATGGTCGCGCGTGGTTCGGGCTATGTTATGATCACGGCCTCAGCCGCGGGTTTGCTGAACCAACCGGGCGCAGCACCATATGCCGTGTCCAAGCATGCCGCCGTAGGATTTGCCGAGTGGTTGTCGCTGACTTATGGCCATAAGGGTTTGCGTGTTTCGGTCCTTTGCCCTCAGGCGGTTCGCACGGATATGACGCGCGGACATGAGCAATCCGTTGCCGCAATCGATGGCATGTTAGAGCCGGAACATGTCGCAGATGCGTGTATCGACGCCATTCGTGCCGAGGAATTTCTGATACTACCGCATCCCCAGGTGCGCGATTATATGCAATTAAAAACAACTGACTATGATCGGTGGCTGGGCGGAATGCGCAAGCTTAATCAACGGCTTGAGGAAGGTCCCTGACCTGGAATTCAATCGATCAACGCGCCACGCACCAGTCCTTTCAACTCGGCGCGTGACGGGTACGAGCTGGACGGTGACAACTGTGTCAGGAACACCGCTGTCAGGTCGTTTACCGGATCAACCCAAAAGAAGGTGGAGGCCATACCACCCCAGCTGAAGTCCCCGACAGAGCCCGGCACACGCGTTCTGCCCGGGTCGACAACGACTGCGCCGCCCAATCCGAAGCCTGTACCTTCCATAGGTTGCTCGGCAAAACTCTGCGGACCCATAGATGCAATATCGCCCGGTAAGTGGTTGATAAGCATGTAATCTACGGTCTTTGATCCCAGAATTCTCTGACCGTTCCCCTGCCCATGCGCCCTGATCATTTCGGCAAAACGAGAATAGTCATCGATCGTGCCGACCAAACCGCCACCGCCGGAAAAGGTCGTGGTGCGCTCGAACGGCGATGACCTGGCCTGATCAACAAGGCGTAGTGTTTCTCCGCCGGTTTTCGCCGCATTCAGGGCCATCGCGTCACCGGCCAAGGGCGTGTAGAGTGAGGCGAACCGATCCCCTGCCCCCTCGGGCACCCGGAACCCGGTTTCACGCATGTTGAGCGGCCCAAGAATTTCGTTGGCAAAGAACTGGTCCAGGGACATGCCTGAAACAACCTCAATCACGCGGCCCAGCACATCTGTGGCCACCGAATATTCCCACCGCGTGCCGGGTTGAAACGCCAGCGGCAGATGGGCCACGTCAGCAACGCGGTCCGCCAATTGCCCCTGATCCGGTTTAAAGATCAGATCCTGAGCGTCCATTGCCTGCGGAAGCAGACCCGGATTGAACGGATAGCTTAACCCACTTGTATGCGTAAGCAGTTGATGCAGTGTCGGGCTGAGGGCATCCTCGGTCTGATCCAATCGCGTGGCACCGGGTATCAGGGCCTGCATATCGCTGAATTCTGGTATGAATTCTGACAGTTGCGCGTCGAGGTGAAACAACCCGCGTTCCACCAAAATCATCAGAGCAACACTCGTTACAGGTTTGGTCATGGAATAAAGACGGACGAGCGTGTCGCGCTGAAACGGCAGATTACTTTCCACATCCCGCTGACCACAGGCGTGAAAAAAGACCTCATCACCCTTGTGCTTTACCAAAAGCGAACTGCCCGCGTATTTCCGATCATCCACGTATCGCTGCATCCAATCGGTGATGTTAGCCCGGCGTTTGGGGTCGAGTTGCGTCATCGGTTACGTGCCCTGTGGATCTTTGTGGTGATCTTGGGGGCTTAAGCGGCGAAAAGACAGGAAAATCATGTCTCCAGCGCCGTCAGGCCGTGTTTGGCAAAGATCGGCACATATGCGCCAAACGCGGCGGCGCGTTTCGGGTCCGAGGCGTTTCCGTCCTGCGCCCGTTTGAAAACGCCCTGCAAAATCGCGGCCATACGAAAGAAATTGAAGGCAAGGTAGAAGCCGAAATTGTCTATCCCGTCCAACCCGCGACGGGCGCAATATTGGTCGATAAACGCCTGATCGGACGGCAATCCCAGCTGTGCGCGGTCAATCCCCGCCAATCCACGCCCCTGGTCCCCCGGTGGCAATCGCCACTGCATGATAACGGCGGCGAGGTCTGCGTAAGGGTGACCGATTGTCGACAACTCCCAATCCAGCACGCCGATACATTTTGTACCGTTTTCTTCAAACATCAGGTTGTCGATACGGTAATCCCCATGCACCAGAGTTCTCTGGTTATCGTCCGCAGGTATGGCCGTTTCCAGCGCCTTCATCAGCGCATTCATATCAGCAATATCAGAGGTTTCCGAGGCGCGGTATTGCTTGATCCAGCGCCCGATCTGGCGTTCGAAATAGTTTCCGGGTGGGCCGTAATCGGACAGGCCCACCGCATCGATATCGACCTGATGTAGTTCGGCCAGAACCCGGTTCATTTCGTCCAGTATGGCACTGCGTGTTTTATTGGTTTCACCCTCAAGAGTCGGGTCCATGAAAATGCGACCCTGTAGATGCTCCATCACATAAAACTCAGACCCGATGACAGATGTGCCCTCGCACAGCAGATGCATTTGGGGGACTGGCACGGCGCTGTCAGCCAAGGCAGACTGCACGCGAAATTCACGGTCAACGGCGTGGGCAGATTTCAACAATGCGCCGGGTGGCTTGCGGCGCAAGACATACGACTTTTCAGGCGTTTGCAGCAGAAAGGTCGGGTTGGATTGGCCCACCGTAAACTTGGTCGCCGTCAGGGGCCCTCGGTAGCCGCTCAGATGCTGGCTGAGATAGCTGTCAACCGCCGGGACATCCAGTTGCGTGCTGTTCATACCGCCTCTCCGTCTTATGGGTTAAAGCGCTTCGGCAAAGATGTTTCCGGCGGTCACAACGTTAATCCCGCCCGAAACCGGGATCACCGCGCCGGTGACATAGCTGCCACCGCGACCGCACAGGAACAACATACAGCCTGCAATATCCTCTTCACGCCCCACGCGCCCCAGAGGAACCGATTTCCCAACCCTTTCGCGTGTGTTTTCATCGGCGGTCGCAAAGGCGGTCATGCGCGATACGAAAGGTCCGGGTGCCAGCGCATTCACGGTGACGTGGTGCGGTGAGAACTCCTTGGCCATGATCTTGGTCAGGTGCAAAACAGCAGCTTTCGACGCCGAATAGCTATAGGCGCCGTCGCCCATGGGAACCTCTCCCATGACCGAACCGACATTGACGACGCGCGATGGGTCATCGGCCGAACCTGATTTGATCAACATAGGCAAGAGCCTCTGGGTCAGTTCAAACAACCCGGCCACATTGACCGACATAACCTTATCCCACGCCTCAAAGGGGAACTGACCCATGGGCGCACCCCAGCTAACGCCTGCATTGTTCATCAGGATATCAAGGATTTCCGTGCGGGCTTTAACCTTGGACACCAAGTCTTGAACACCCTCTTGCGTGGCCACGTCGCCGCCAAACCCTTCGGCCTGTCCGGGTGCGTCCAGAGCGTTCAATTCGGCGGCCACAGCCTCACAGGCCTCAGCTTTGCGCGACGCGATCAGGACGCGTGCCCCGGCACGTACCAATGCCTCGGCCGCCATTCGGCCAATGCCTGTGGCCCCGCCGGTCACCAAAGCGGTTTTTCCCTGCAATGAGAATAGCGTATCGGGGGTCATGGGCGTCTCCTGCTTGTTTTCGTTGACCAGAACGGGCCCGTGAACCACGCGTCAAGTGACCGGGTGATTTCTTGACAAGACCAGTTGCTGCGCCAAAGCTCCTCTTGATGGAATAACAAGTGTAAAAGGGCTGATATGCAAGCTTTACTCAGCGTCGCGCCGGGCGGACCGGACAGTCTGGAACCGACCTCTCTGCCCGATCCTGTACCTGATCGCGGGCAGGTTCTGGTGGGAATCCGGGCGGCGGGCGTCAACTATCCAGACACGCTGATCATCGAAGATCGCTATCAGATCAAACCACCCCGCCCCTTTGCACCCGGCGGTGAAATTGCCGGAGAAGTTCTGGCTCTGGGGGAAGGCGTCAGCGGGCTTGAGGTCGGAGATCGTGTTTTGGCCCTGACGGGACACGGCGGTTTTGCCACCCATATCGCGATACCGGCTGCGACAGCTGTCAAATTTCCAGAGACAATGCCGTTTGAGGACGCGGCTTGTTTCATTTTCACCTACGGCACGTCTTATCATGCCTTGAAAGATCGCGCCGCCTTGCAATCCGGTGAAACCTTGCTGGTGCTTGGGGCGGCGGGTGGAGTTGGATCAGCGGCGATTGAGCTGGGCAAAGCCATCGGCGCGCGGGTGATTGCGGCGGTTTCCTCAAAGGACAAGGCAGATTTCTGCAAGGAACTTGGGGCGGATGAAACCATTGTCTATTCCCATGACATGACAAAAGATCAGCAAAAGAAATTCTCGCAGGATATCAAAGCTCTGGCCGGTCCAACGGGTGTGGATGTCGTTTATGACGCGGTTGGCGGGGATTACGCCGAGCCTGCGCTGCGCAGCATGGCTTGGAAAGGGCGTTACCTTGTGGTCGGCTTTCCGGCTGGCATTCCAAAGATCCCTTTGAATCTGCCCCTGCTCAAAGGGTGTGAAATCGTTGGTGTGTTCTGGGGCGCGTCGGTGTTTCGTGATCCCGATGGGCATGCGCAAAACGTAAAGGATTTGTTCCGTCTATACGCCGAAGGGCGGATCAGGCCGAGAATCAGCGCACGTTTCCCCCTACAAGACGCATCCGGCGCCTTGCGCCACATGGCAGGTCGCGCAGCGCTTGGGAAAACTGTTGTGACTATGCCTCAGGATGAGTCCACGGAATGACCCGGTGCGCACCTCATCGCCTATTGCGCCGGTTCGCAGGTGGACATTGAAGCTAACTCATGCATATGAACATGTGATGGGATCGATGGACCAATGCACAAAGCTCTGATTTTAAACGGACCAAACCTAAATCTTCTGGGAACCCGCCAGCCCGAGGTCTATGGCAGCACCACGCTGGCGATGGTCGAAGATTTATGCGTAACCTATGGGGCCAAAGCTGGGTTCGAAATCACGTGCTTTCAATCTAACCACGAAGGCGCGCTGATCGATGCAATCCATGCGGCAAAAGGTCAGCAGGACGGTATCGTCCTGAACGCCGGGGCCTATACCCACACATCCATCGCCCTGATGGACGCGATTGCGTCGGTCGAACTGCCGGTTGTCGAGGTGCACCTGTCCAATATCCATGCGCGGGAAAGTTTCCGACACGTCTCGTACATCTCAAAGGTCGCGATCGGCCAGATTTGTGGCTTTGGCGCGCAGGGGTATGTTCTGGCCCTTGATGCTCTCGCCGCACATCTTAAGCGCGGGGCTTCTGCATGAAGCTGGCCGAGTATCTGCATTTCCTGAGCTATACCAAAACCTTGGAAGAGCTTTGGGATGCGCATTGCCGTCAGATGGCAAGCTATGGTTTTGACCGTCTCATTTACGGGTACACGCAATATCGAACCGAGACCTCTCTGGGCGACCCCGAGGATTTTGTGATCCTCACCAACCACGAGAAACGCTACTTGGACGGTTTTCTGCGGGATGGCATGTATTTTCACGCCCCCATGCTCAAATGGGCGCTGCAAAACGAAGGCGCCGCCAGCTGGAGCATCGCGCAGGATATGGTCGCCAACGGCAAGTTGACCAAGCAGGAACTTGACGTGTTGGAGTTCAACCGCTCGCAAGGTGTGACCTTCGGCTACACGATCAGCTTTACGTCGGTCTCCATGCGGTCAAAGGGGGCGATTTCCCTGTCGGCTGGCCATGCCAAAAGCCAGGACGAGGTGGAGGCCACGTGGGCCAAGCATGGCGACGAAATCCTGCTGATGAACAACGTTGCGCATCTCAAGATTCTCACCCTGCCCTACAACGCGCCGAACCGGGCCCTGACCAAGCGCCAGCGTGAAGCACTGCAATGGGTCGGAGACGGCAAAACAACGCAGGACATCGCCCTTTTGATGGGGCTGACGGCGGCAACGGTCGAAAAGCACCTGCGCCTCGCGCGTGAGGCGCTGTCAGTCGAAACCACGGCCCAGGCCGTTTTGAAAGCTGCCCTGCAGAATCAGATGTTCGTTATGGAAGCGTAATGACTAAAAATTGACGCCAAATTGCGTCAATTTACCTAGGGTAAGGAAATCATGACTTTCCGAATCCGAGGCCCGGTTGCAAAGTGATATTGTTCCGTGAGTGGTGGCTTTAGCCAGGGAACATTTGATCGGATCTTTGCAATTCCAAAGCTCTCCGGTCGCTCTGATATCAGGGCGTCTATTCGTCCACGTCTCTGTGTCGGAATTTTTGGGGGGCCTCGACCATCCCCATCATGCGGGGCCCCTCAATTTCATCCTTTTACCCGGGCGCTACGGCGCCCTTTTTGATTCCCGGAACAAAAAAAACCGGCCACGCATAGCGCGACCGGTTCTTATTTGGAAACCGGGCCCCAACGGGACCCGGCGATGTTCCTTAGCCCTGAGCGGCCTTGGCAACTTCGGCTGCGAAGTCTTCTTTTTCGACCACGATGCCTTCGCCAACTTCCAGACGGATAAAGCCGGTGATGGTTGCGCCTGCTTCTTTGGCCGCTGCGAAAACGGTCTTACTAGTGTCGACGACGAACTTCTGGTTCGCTAGAGTGTTTTCCTTGATGAACTTCGCGACTTGTTTGTTAGACCAGCTCTCCACACCAGCTTCAGATTTTCCGGCTTCCTTTGCTTGGCCAACAAAGACAGCTTTTTCGCGAGCAATGACATCAGCCGATACATCATCTTCTGTCATTCCAAGCGGGTTGGTTGCCGCGATGTGCATCGCAACCTGCTTGCCGATCGCCTCGTCGCCACCGGTCAGAGCAACCAGAACGCCGATTTTGCCCATGCCGTTGGTCGCGGCATTGTGGACATAAGACACAACGGTGTCGCCCGACAGTTTGGCCATACGGCGCACCGACATGTTCTCGCCGATGGTGGCGATCTTGTCGGTCAGAGTATCTGCAACGTTCTTGCCGCCCAGATCAGCCGCCAGCAGAGCGTCAACGTCAGCAACGCCTTCGGCTGCATATGCGATCTTGCCAACCATTTCCTGGAACTCGGCGTTTTTCGCAACGAAGTCGGTTTCCGAGTTCACTTCGACAGCAACACCGTTGCCACCGTTGACGTGAACAGCAACCAGACCTTCAGCTGCAGTACGGCCCGATTTCTTGGCCGCTTTGGCCAGACCTTTGGTGCGCAGCCAGTCAACGGCCTCGTCCATGTTGCCGCCGGTTTCGGTCAGCGCTTTTTTCGCGTCCATCATTCCTGCGCCGGTCGAGTCGCGCAGTTCTTTCACCATTGCTGCTGTGATTGCCATCTTTAGGCTCTCCTCAATTCAAACGGAATTGGGGCAGGTCATACCCTGCCCCATATGTCATTTACGTGACGGGCAGCTTACGCTTCGGCCGGGGCTTCTTCTGCGACAACCTCTTCAACCGGTGCTTCTTCGAATGCACCCAGGTCAACGCCTGCTGCACCCATCTGAGCGGTCATGCCGTCCAGAGCGGCACGTGCGGCCAGATCACAGTACAGAGAGATGGCGCGCGCTGCGTCGTCGTTGCCGGGGATGATGTAATCCACACCATCGGGCGAGCAGTTGGTGTCGACAACAGCCACAACCGGGATACCCAGCTTGTTGGCTTCGGCGATGGCCAGTGCTTCTTTTTTGACGTCGATGACGAACAGCAGGTCAGGAACGCCGCCCATCTCGCGGATACCGCCCAGCGATGCCTGAAGCTTGGCCTGGTCACGCTCCATGCCCAGACGCTCTTTCTTGGTCAGGCCCTCGGCGCCCGATTCCATCGCTTCGTCGATCTGGTTCAGGCGGTTGATCGACTGGGAAACGGTTTTCCAGTTGGTCAGCGTGCCGCCCAGCCAGCGGTGGTTCATGTAGTACTGGGCCGACTTTTCGGCAGCTTCGGCGATCGGGCCAGCGGCCTGACGCTTGGTGCCAACGAACAGAACGCGGCCACCTTTTGCAACGGTGTCACGAACGGCCTGCAGCGCCTGATCCAGCATCGGAACGGTCTGGGTCAGGTCCATGATGTGGATGCCATTGCGCGAGCCGTAGATGAACGGACCCATGCGGGGATTCCAACGCTGTGTCTGGTGACCAAAGTGAACGCCAGCTTCCAGCAGCTGACGCATGGAGAACTCGGGAAGAGCCATGCTATTTTCCTTTTCCGGTTTACGCCTTGGCGGGGGTGAAAGAAGCGGATGCTCCAACCGGCGGTCTTGATGAGGATGTCTCCCTCAAAAAGGCCAAACCCCGCCTGCGGGTTTGAATGGCGCGCATATACGGCAGGTTTTAAAGCAGCGCAAGGGGCTTTCGCCCTTATTTTTCGAGCCTTGCCAAAGAATGCGCGTGTCGTACTGCCTCTTCGCAATGGGCTGCCAGCGCCTTGCGGTTTTCAAAGTCGCTGACCTTGGCTGGCGCGTGGTAAATCACCTCAACCGATCCCTGTCTGCGTGCGCCCAGTGTCTTCAACAGATGCGGCGCGAAGTCCATGTCGCCCCACCAGCCATAGAACCGGTCCGGTTCCCCGCGCGGGGCGTGATAGATCACCGAAACCGGCTGCACATACATGAAATCCCGCAGCTCATTAGTAAAGAACGCAGCAAAAAGCGTTGTTTTAAAGGGCAAAACCCTCAATCCATCGGTTGAGGTCCCCTCGGGGAAAAACAGCAGCTTGTGCCCCGCGGTCAGACGTTCCTGAAACAGCAGGGTCTGTTCACGCGCTTTCTTGCGGTCACGTTCGATGAATACTGTTCCCGTGGCACGTGCCAGCCAGCCAATCCCCGGCCATTTCGCGACCTCGGCCTTGGACACGAAATAGACCCTTTTACGGGCGTTGAGCGAGAATATGTCCAGCCATGAGGAGTGGTTCGCCACCACAGCCCCACGCTGCGTCATCATCTGCCCCGAGGTGCGAAACCCGATGCCCAGGATACGAAAGGCGTTGCGGCAGACAAATTGCGTGATGAAGGGCGTCAGCGGGCGGCGAACGCCATAGATGGGGCGCTCGAACAGACGCAGGGTCAACAAGATGATCAGCCCTCCAAACACCAACAGTGCCAGCGGAAGCCCGCGCAGGATTGCCAGTGCCCAGCCCGTGACCCCCAGGTCAATCGGATCGGGCGCGTCATCGCTATGCCAGGATGCATCGCTCACTGTTTCAGGCTCCGGTATAGATGCGGCGCTGACGTTCGTTCATGCGGGCAGTGTCGAGGATCAGGCACACATCGGTGGTGTTGAACGCATGATCGACAAAGGCCCCCTCGCCCACAAAGCCGCCAAGCCGCAGATAGGCTTTGATCAACGCGGGCACCTGTACCATTGCGGCACGCCGGTCCAGATCCTCGGGGGCTGTCAGGTTCATGCTTTGAAACACCTCAGGCTGGGCGCGCACCCGCAGGTCCGGCGGCGCGAGGTGGTTGTGATGCAACATGGACAGGGGCTGCGCCAGCGCCTGCACATCCGTGCCGTGAAAGCTGGCCACGCCGAATAGCACCTCGATCTGACGTTCAGCCACGTAGGCGGCCAAGCCATTCCACAGATGATACATCGCCGTACCCCCGCGGTAGTCGCGGTGCAGGCAGGACCGGCCCAGTTCCAACAGCTTGCGGCCGCTTGTTTTCAGCACGGTCAGGTCGTATTCATCCTCGGAATAGAACTGCCCCAATTCTGCAGCACGTTTGCCCGGTAACAGCCTGTAAACACCAACAGTTTCGTCGGTCTGGTCATCAATGGCCAGCATATGGTCGAAATAAGGATCAAAGCGATCCTGCTCTAACCCGGCCTCATGATCGACCAATGCACCTCCGCCCCCCAGTTCGCGTACGAACACGTCATAGCGCAGCCGTTGCGCGGCGCGCAGGTCGGCCTCGGTCTCGGCAAGTTTGACGGTGAAGGATGGGCCTGTGTCCGGCATCAGCGGTTCCGTATCGTTTCAGCGCTGATAGCGCAGGTGCCGGGGGAATGGCAACATCGCCCGTACGGCCTCTCGAACAGCGTGGCGTTAACCATTCCTAAACCAGTTTCACGGATCAAAGACCGGCATCAGGGCAATGCGTGTTCCGTCTATCACCACTTTCCCCTGCTCGCGAAAGTTAACGGTGATTTTGCCCCCGATATTGGACTGCACCTGTCCAATGCCCCAATCGGGGAAATCGGGGTGGCGGACATACATGCCCGGTGCAAGAATAGCATTGAGGTCTGTCATCGGTGGCTCCGGCTCAGGCGGCAGATACAGCAGGAGGTACGCATGCGTGCAAAAGAGGTCAACCTGGCTGAATTGATCGGCTCGCGGATTTGTCACGATCTGATCAGCCCGATCGGGGCGATTACCAACGGCCTGGAACTGCTTGAAATGGTTGGCACAACCCAAGGCCCCGAGATGGAGCTGATCTCGGGCAGTGTTGGAAGTGCGGGCGCCAGGATCAGATTTTTTCGCGTGGCATTCGGCGCGGCCAGCGATCAGCCTCTGGGTCGGACCGAGGTCACCGACCTGCTTAAGGATATTGAGCGCGCCGGGCGTGTGCGGGTTAACTGGAACCTGACCGAGCCCGTTCCGCGCAATCAGGTCAAACTGGCCTTCCTGGCAATGATGTGCTGCGAAAGCGCGATGCCGTTTGGCGGCGAAGTCACCATCACCACTTCGGGCAATGACTGGGCCGTGACCGGCTCAGCGGATAAGTTGAGCGTTGATGCTGACTTGTGGAAGAACCTGCCCAGCGGGCGGTTCCCCAAAAAGGTCACTCCCGCGCAGGTTCAGTTCGCCCTGTTGCCCGAAACCGCGACGGCAATGGGTCGGCGGGTCAAGGCCGAGACGACCTCAACCCGTGTTGCGATCCGGTTTTAAGACCGGGTCGTGCCGTTACCACGAACCAGATATTTGAAGCTGGTCAGCTGAGCCGCCCCAACGGGGCCCCGTGCGTGCATCTTGCCGGTGGCGATGCCGATCTCGGCCCCCATGCCAAATTCGCCACCATCAGCAAATTGGGTCGAGGCGTTGTGCATCAGAATGGCGCTGTCCAGACGTTCAAAGAAGTGGGCTGCGGCCTGCGCGTCTTCGGTCATGATGCAATCAGTGTGGTTCGATCCATACTGACGGATATGCGCGATGGCCGCATCGATGTCTTCGACCGGTTTGGCGGCAATGATGCTGTCCAGAAACTCTTTGCCCCAGTCTTCCGCCGTGGCCGCAACCGTGCCATCCACGGCCAGCGCGCCGTGGGCGTGGACCTCAACGCCGGCGGCCATCAGGGCCGCGATCACATCCCGGCCCAGCGTTTCAGCGATGTCCTGATGGATCAGCAGGCATTCAGCCGCGCCACAAATCCCTGTGCGCCGGGTCTTGGCGTTCAGCACAACGTCCAGTGTTTTTTTAGGGTCCGCGGCCTTGTCGATATAGATATGCACGATGCCTTCGAGATGTGCGAAAACAGGCACCCGCGCCTCACGCTGTACCAGACCAACCAGACCTTTGCCGCCGCGCGGCACGATCACGTCGACATAATCGGTCAGGGTCAGCAGTTCCTGAACGGCGGCACGATCGCGGGTCGGGATAAGCTGAATGGCATCTTCGGGCAGGTTCGCGGCCTTCAGGCCCTGAACCAGACAGGCGTGGATCGCGCCTGACGAGTGAAAACTCTCGGACCCGCCGCGCAGGATCACCGCGTTCCCGGATTTCAGGCACAACGCTCCGGCATCCGCAGTGACGTTCGGTCGGCTTTCATAGATCACGCCGATCACACCCAGAGGCGTGCGGACGCGCTGAATATTCAGGCCCGTGGGCATATCCCATTCGGTCAGAACCTCGCCCACCGGATCGGCCTGATCCGCAACCGTGCGCAGACCGTCGACCATGCCCTGAATGCGGGATTCATCCAGCATCAGACGGTCCATCATCGCCGGGCTCAGACCCTTTTCGCGGCCGAATTCCAGGTCTTTCAGGTTGGCTTCGATGATCTCGGCGCGATTGGCCCAGACCGCATCCGCCGCAGCAATCAGAGCGGCGTGCTTGCGTTCGGCAGTGGCAAAGGCCAGTTCAGCCGAGGCGGCTTTGGCCCGTGCCCCCAGATCGGCCATCAGGGCGGGAATGCTGTCGAAATCCTTCATCTTTGATGCCTTTCCTGTTGTCTTACAGCGCCAGATCGTCCCGGTGGATCAGGACGGCGCGGCCCGGATAGCCCAGCGTCGCCTCGATCTCGGATGATTTGCGCCCTTTGATTGCATCCGCTTCTTGCGCGGTATAGCGGCTGAGGCCCTGTGCCAGTCGCCGGGCCTGCGGATCGATGATCGCCACCGGATCGCCGCGCCCGAAATCGCCGGTCACTTCGACAATACCCGCAGGCAGCAGGCTCTTGCCATTGCCAAGCGCTGTGGCGGCGCCAGCGTCGACCACGATCTCACCCCGTGGCTTCATGGCCGAGATCCAGCGTTTGCGGGCAGCATGCGGATCAACCGTCGCCGTGAACCACGTGCAGTTCGCACCGTTTTCCAGCGTTTTCAGCGGGTTGATGGGCGATCCTTCAGTAATGGCCATATCACAGCCCGCAGCCGTTGCCATCTTGGCGGCCAGCAGTTTGGTCTTCATCCCGCCCTTGGACAGGCCCGACCCCGCATCACCGGCCATGGCCTCAATCTCGGGCGTGATGTCTTCGATCACATCATAGCGCGTGGCCGAGGCATCCTCGGACGGGTTGCCCGTGTAGAACCCATCGACATCCGACAATAGGATCAGCTGATCTGCGCCCACGGTCACCGCGATCTGGGCAGCCAGGCGATCATTGTCGCCGTAACGGATTTCATCCGTGGCTACTGTGTCATTTTCGTTGACAATCGGCACAACGCCGAGGCCAAGCAAGGTTTCAAGCGTGGCGCGCGAATTCAGGTAGCGCCGTCGATCCGCGCTGTCTTCCAGCGTGACCAGCACCTGAGCGGTGGTGATATTGTGGGGGGCCAGAACCTCTTCATAGGCGCGGGCCAGCCGGATTTGACCCACGGCTGCGGCGGCCTGCGATTGTTCCAGCGGCAAGGTCTGCATCGGAAGGCCCAGCACCCCACGCCCCAGCGCAATCGACCCGGATGACACCAGAATTACATCCGTCCCCTGCCCCTTGAGCCACGCCACGTCCTGCGCCAGCGAATGCAGCCAATCCGACCGCAACAACCCTGTATTCCGATCCACCAGCAAGGCAGACCCGATCTTTACAACAAGACGCTTTGCAGACGTCAGGGTTGCCAAGGCGCGGCCTCCTCAGCGGGTTTGTGGCGGACGCGGTTGTCGTCGATCTGCGCACGCAAGGCCCGCAGAACATCGGTCACGCCCACATGCGCCACGCCGGACATGGTCATGACGGGGCCGCCCACGGCCTCTTCCAACTCCGCCTTAGCCAGTTCGCGTTCCTCATCATCCAGCGCGTCGACTTTGTTCAACACGGTGATGCGGGGTTTATCGGCCAGCTCACCGCCATAGGCTTCAAGCTCATGAATGATGGTGCGGTAATCTTCGGCCACGGTTTCCGAAGTGCCATCGACCAGATGCAGCAACACGGCGCAGCGTTCGACATGACCCAGAAAACGGTCTCCGATCCCGCGGCCCTCATGGGCGCCTTCGATCAGGCCGGGGATGTCAGCGACGACGAATTCGACGTTATCAACCCCCACAACTCCCAGATTTGGGTGCAGAGTGGTGAACGGATAATCCGCAATCTTGGGTCGCGCATTCGAGGTGGCCGCCAAAAAGGTCGATTTGCCCGCATTGGGCATGCCCAACAGTCCCACATCGGCAATCAGCTTCAGCCGTAGCCAGATGGTGCGGTCAATCCCTGCCTGCCCCGGATTGGCGCGGCGTGGAGCCTGGTTGGTGGCCGATTTGAAATGCAGGTTGCCGAAACCGCCATTGCCGCCCTTGGCCAGCAGCACGCGCTGCCCGACCTCGGTCAGGTCGCAGATGACGGTTTCTTCGTCCTCGTCCAGAATTTCGGTCCCGACAGGCACGCGCAGGACGATGTCGTCACCATCCTTGCCGGTGCGTTGCTGGCCGCGACCAGGCTGGCCGTTCTTGGCAAAGAAATGCTGCTGATAGCGGAAGTCGATCAGCGTATTCAGGCTGTCCACGACCTCAACCCAGACCGAGCCGCCTTTGCCGCCGTCACCGCCGTCAGGGCCGCCATATTCAATGTATTTTTCGCGCCGAAAGCTGACGCAGCCGCCACCTCCGGCCCCGGACCGGATGTAGACCTTTGCAAGATCGAGAAATTTCATGACTGTCCCCTACTGCAAAGGCCCCATCGGCCACAAGTCAGAGTTTCTTGGTATATGTCCAGGTGGGCACATTCGCATCGCGCGCCACCGAATAGCTTTCTGCATCGCCCAGATATTCAAACCCGCAATGGGTCAGCACCCGCGCCGAAGCCGGATTGTCCTGAAACACGCTGGCGAACATGTTGGCGTTCTCAAGCGGGTTGGCCTTGACCAGCGTTTCTACGGCAAGCGAAGCAATACCCGTGTTCCAATAGATGGGCGCGACCCAATAGCCGACCTCGGACTGGTTGCGGTCCAGACGGGTCAGCGAGATCAGGCCGATCAGTTCGGGGCCACCATCCTTGGTGGCGTCCATCGCCCAGACGTCTTCGTCCCGGTCTTCGGACATAGCGCGCGTCACAAACGCCTCGATCGAGCCCGGCGGCAACGGGTGCGGAATCGACGTGGTCATGCGCGCCACGCGTTCGTCACCGGCATAGTGTTCAATGAGACCCATATCCGACCGGCGCAACGGGCGCAGGTCGAACCGCTCGGTTTCAATCACCGGCTGATTTATGATTGCCTCAAGTTTCATCAGTGCGGTCCTCCTCCGAACAACACGTAAATTGCGCGGGCAACGGCAAAGCCGGCCAGCGTCCACATCAGATATTTTCGGCCCAGACGATCTTCAACCGCGTGGGCGATCCGACCTTGGAACAAGGACGGCATAGTGCGCGTTGGGTCAGTCATCAGGCTCATAGATCAAAACTGCGTTAAAACGAGAAAGGGGACCGGCAATTTCTGCCGGTCCCCCATTATTTTCAAACCTTATGGGTTTCGGCTTACTCTGCGGCCTCCGCCACTGGCAGGACCGAAATAAAGGTGCGGTTTTTGAGTCCCTTGTGGAACTTCACGGCGCCATCAACAGTTGCAAAGATGGTGTGATCTTTGCCCATGCCCACGCCTTCGCCCGGCCAGAACTTGGTGCCGCGCTGACGCACAATGATGTTGCCTGCGATGGCTGCCTGGCCACCATACAGTTTCACGCCAAGGCGGCGACCTGCTGAGTCGCGACCGTTACGGGAGGAACCGCCAGCTTTTTTATGTGCCATTCTCTCTCTCCTTAGCCTTGAGCCAGCTCTTTGGCTTGCTCAACCCATTCGGGCTTCACTTTGATGGTGTCGATAGCAGCAATCTGCTCGTCCGACAAGGCAGCCAGAGCGGCAAAGCTCTCGATACCAGCGTCGTTCAGCTTTTTGGCAGCGGCGGGGCCGACACCGTTCAGCTTGGTCAGATCGTCAGCAGCCGCTGCAGCGGCGGCGGGTGCTTCTGCCTTGGCAGCAGCTTTCTTGGCAGGCTTTGCAGCAGGTGCCGCTTCGCCAGCCGGTGCCGAACCGGTAGCCGCTTTGATGCCCGACTTGTCAGCGCCCGACGCCAGAATGTCGGTGATCTTGACCAGGGTCAGTTTCTGACGGTGGCCAACGGTACGCTTCGAGCTGTGCTTACGACGGCGCTTGACGAATTTGATGACCTTGTCACCTTTGATCTGTTCGATCACTTCGGCCTGAACGCCTGCGCCTTCAACGAAAGGTGCGCCAACAACCGGAGCGTCACCGCCCAGCATCAGAACATCGTTGAATTGAACTTTTTCACCTGCGTCGGCAGCCAGCTTTTCAACACGGAGCACATCGCCCGCCTGAACCTTGTACTGCTTGCCGCCAGTCTTGAGGACCGCAAACATGCGTCTTTCCTTTTCTAACCCGCGTTCTGTGGTCCCCGATTGGGTGTTGCTGGCTTTCGCCACCTCGAACAGCGCGCCCTTTTCGGGCTGTGTGACGACCCGTTGGGCCACGCCCTTTGGGTCAATAATAACGAGACCCGGCGCGGAAGAACCGGCCGGGATGCGCGCTTATCCATAGATTGCGGGGGAAAGTCAACATCAAATGCAGGCTTAAAGGTCTGACCCTTTCAGGACCTGTCCAACTGCCTCGCCCAGTTGAAAATAGATGTTGTCGTACATGCGATCGAAACTCACGAACAAGGCTTCATTCACCGCCCTGCCCGTCTCAGTACGGGAGAACGCGATATTCTCGCGCATCTGGGCATCAGTCAGCGGGCTATAGGCCAACAGAAAGAAAGAATACAGCCATGTTCGTGTGCTTTCGGTCGTGTCGTCCTTTTGGGCAAGCAACTGCGCCAGCAATTCGGTTTCATCCAGCCCTTCAGACAGATTCAGACCCCGGAAAAAGTTGAAATCGGCACTGATGGCGTTCTGAACGTTTTCATCGATCAGATTGTTGACCTGAATATACTCTTCGATCAGGCGATAGGTCTCAGCATCCGGATCGGCGTTTTCATAGGTGTCCTGAGCCATGTCTTCGATGGCTTCGTCGCCAAGCGCGATGCGCGCGGTGATCTCAAGCGACACGAGGGTTTGGCCAAGATCACTTTCAAAAAACAAAATGGCGCGATCCAGTTGCTGTTCGGTAAGGGTTTGTTCGAATGCCTCAACGATATGGAAACGCATCGTCTCGGCATCAAAGATACGATCCACCTGCTGATGAAAAACAGGACCACCGGCATTGTTGAGAAAATCCTCCTGCAACTCTTCGCTCATCGCGCGGCCCTCGTCGCGCAGAACCTCGATTGTCTGATCAAGCTGCAAGGCAGTCATCAGCTGCTCGACCTTCTCATTGGCCAGCAGTGGCGCGCTTGAAAGACACAAGGCCAACGCTGCAGAAAACAGTCTCATCAGATATCCTGTGCAGGGTGCAGCTCGGCCATGCGGGCGGCCAGAACTTCGAACTTCATCGCCATGATCTCATACTGAATGGCATTCAGCAGCTCGTAAACCTCTTGCATCAGGGGCTGCTCAAGCGCCTCAGCATAGGCGATGATGTCATCGTCCGAGAAACCCTGATACGTATAGGCCGACCCGGCCAGAGCGGAAATCTGCAGCGCCTGGCGCATGCCCGCCTCATTCTGCCGCATCATCTCTCTCAGGTCATCGGCACCCAATTGCAGATCGATCACGCCGGATGCGCTGGCTGCCAGCAGAAACCGGACCTGAATTTCCTGCAATGCCCGCAGCGCCGTATCGCTGGAATCAATTGCGGCGTTCATACGCTTGATGCTTTCGACGCGGGAGGAACCTTCTTTGATCAGGTCAGAAACGATCTCCTGCCCTTCTTGCTGCTTGGCATCGTCATCTTCCACCATATGCGAGGCATTTTCGGCCTCGACCAGACGCTGACCCAAATCCGAGGCGTAGAATCCCACCGCATGGGTCAGCGCCTCATCGCTGAGTGTCTGTTCAAGAATCGAAACGGCAATTTCGTGCATTTCTTCGGTGTTGAACACTTCTTCGGTCAGCCGAGACCAGTCCGACCCAAACCCGTCGGGATCGATCCCCAGCATCTGCGGGGCCGATGCCGAGGCCAGCGCGATGCTTTCCAGCGCGACGTCAAAGCCGGTTGTGGTCAGAAACGCTTCGATCCGGTCGCGACTGGCCGCGGATGCGGGCAAGGTCACTGTGGCAAAGGCCAAAACCAGAGAGGCGGTGAAAACGGTAAGGCGGCGCATAAGATGTGTCATGTGCGGAATCCTAGGCGTTTTAAGCCATCTGGCAATGGAAAATCCCGTCATAGTGAATTTAGGGAATTTTCTGCTTGCACCCCTGCGCGTTCCTGACTAAATCCCCCCTCACAGCCCCCCGCGGAGAGGTGCCGGAGTGGTCGAACGGGGCGGTCTCGAAAACCGTTGTGGGTGCAAGCCCACCCAGGGTTCGAATCCCTGTCTCTCCGCCACTTTCCCTGGCTTGTATCACTGTTCCAAACCGCCTTTTCGGGCGTTTCTATCTGTGTTCGTTTGCGGGTGATCGGGAAAACTGGCCATAAAACAGACTGTTGTCCGGGCTTTCATCGAAAACAGGGTTTGTCTGATTAGCATCATATTGATACTTATGCCCCGTGGCAGCCAGCCTCGCGTGTGCTGAACCACCAATGGGAGGAAAAATGATGCGTAAATTGATTGTGACGGCCGCATTAGGTCTTGGTGTTTTGGCAAGCGGCGCGCACGCGCAGGAAAAGATGCGGATTTCGCTTCAGCTGCCGTTGAAAAGCCATCTTGGTCAAAACCTTTTGATGTTCGAAAAAGAAGTCGAAGAGCGCACCGGCGGCGCAATTGATGTCGAGATTTACGACAGCGCGACCCTCTACAAAGACAAGGAAGTTCCCGCCGCTGTTGGCTCGGGCGCGATTGAGGCTGGTGTGGCCTCGTTGACCCGATACGTTGGTGATGCGCCTGTCGTCGATGTGTTCTACATGCCGTTCCTGCTGAACACTGAAGACAAGGTGCGCGCCGCCGTCGCCGAAGGCAGCCCGGTCCGCACCACGATTGAGGCCGAAGTTGCCGAGACCGGCGGTCAGATCCTCTATTGGCAGGCTTATGGCGGTGCGATCATGCTGTCCAATGGTGGGCCGATCAAAACCCCTGCGGATATGGAGGGAAAGAAGGTCCGCGTTTTCGGCAAAACGCTGGGTGATTTCGTGACGGCGGCGGGTGGTGCGCCGACGCTGATTTCGGGCTCAGAACAGTATCTGGCCTATCAGCGTGGCACGGTGGATGTGGGGATGACCGGTGTGTCCGGCGTGAAATCCCGCAAGCTGTGGGAGGTTATGGACACCATCACCGTCACCAACCACGCGGATATTGAGTTTGTCGTGGTCGTCAACACCGAATGGTGGGACAGTCTGCCCGAAGATATTCGGGGTCATATCACTGATGCAGCGGCCGTGGCTCAGGCGGATGTGCGCGACCGCATGGCTCAGATCGAGGCCGACGCCTATGCCGCCGCCGCAGAAAACGGGATGACCATCGTGGAGCTGAGCGATGAGGATCTGGCCGCCTGGAAAGCGGTGGCTCAGCCTGTTTACGACGCCTATGTGGCGTCGGCCGGTGATGCAGGCGAGGCCGTTCTTGAGGCGGCCGGAAACTGATCGCAACCTCGCAATTGCGGGCGACCCACCCGGTCGCCCGATGAGATCATCATGAAATTTGTCACAACCCTTTCGCTCTGGGCTGGTGTGCTTGGGGCAATTCTACTGGCCGCGACCGGTGCGATGCTGACCTATGAGGTCGTCGCGCGGTATTTCTTTACCCGTCCCACGATCTGGGCAGCCGAACTCAGCCAGCTCTGCCTGATCTGGGGGTGTCTTCTGGCGATGGGTTGGGTGCTGCATCAACGCCGACATATCACCGTGAATGCGGTCACAAACCTGCTGCCCAAACCGGCGCAGCAGGTCTGTGTGGTCGTGGCCCTGCTTGTCATCATTGCGTTCTCGGTCGTTGTCGTGATCTGGGGGTGGCAGATTTTCTTTGAAAGTCTGATCCGGGGCCGCACGACGGGCTCGTTGCTGAACTTGCCGATCTGGATTGCTGAGCTTTCTGTTCCCGTTGGCTTCGCCCTACTCATCGCACAATCCGTCGTCGAATTGCTGAGCCTGAAGACACGCGACCTGACAACATTGGGGAGCAGCCACGAATGACGATCCTGCTGATCCTTATCTGCCTGTTTGGCTTGCTTCTAATCGGCGTGCCGGTGGCTTTTGCCCTTGGCGGGATCGGGCTGGGAATGCTGCTCTTGGGCGGGTTCTCACCGCTTATGGCGCCACAGGCCATTCTGTCGACGCTGGACGGGTTCATCCTGCTTGCAGTGCCTCTGTTCCTGTTGATGTCCAATGTGCTGTTGAAAGGCGGTGTGGGTCGAGACCTGTTTGCAGCGGTACAGGCGTGGGTCGGGCACTGGCCCGGTGGGCTGGCGGTTGCGACGATCCTCAGCTGCGGGCTATTCGCCGCGATTTCCGGCTCATCCGTGGCAACCGCGGCCACGATCGGAACGGTGGCGATCCCCGAAATGGTCAGCCGAGGGTACGAGCGCCGCTTTGTCTACGGCCTGTTGGCGGCGGGCGGCACGCTGGGCATCCTGATCCCGCCCTCCATTCCGATGATCGTCTTCGGATTTGTGGCCGAGGAATCCGTGATCGCCCTGTTTCTGGCAGGCATCGGCCCGGGTCTGTTGCTGGTCGCGCTGTTCGTGGGATTTGCAATGATCCATGCACGGTTTTCCGACAGCTACACACCTGTACCAAAGGCCGACCGCAGGCAGAGGATCGACGCCTCTCTGCGCGCGACACCTTCGCTGGCGCTGGCGCTGCTGATCGTCCTTGGGCTTTACTCAGGGGCATTCACCCCGACCGAGGCCGCCGCCGTCGGCTTTGCAGCCGCGCTTTTGATCACAGGGCTGATCCTGCGCACTCTGACATGGTCGAAACTGTGGGAGGCCATTCGCGACAGTGCCATCACAACGGCCGCGATCCTGCTGATCATCGCTGGGGCCAAGATTTTCGGCAAAGCCATCGCGCTTTATCGGATTCCGCAGGACATCTCGGCTTTTATCGCCAGCAATATCGACGGTGCGCTTGTGTTCATCCTGCTGGTTTCGGTCATTCTGCTGCTGATGGGGCTGGTGTTTGAGGCCCTGTCGATGATCCTGATCATGACCCCTGTCCTGCTGCCCGCAGCCATGGCGCTGGGGTTCGATCCGATCTGGTTCGGCATCTTCATGGTGATCATGGTGGAATGCGCCTTGATCACGCCGCCTGTAGGGCTAAACCTGTATGTCATTCAGGCTGTTGCCCGCGCGTCGTTGGGTGACGTAGCCAAGGGTGTTTTACCGTTTCTCGCTCTGTTATTGGTGACAGCAATCATTCTTTACCTGTGGCCTGATCTGGCCCTCTATATTCCGTTTAAGTGGTGATAAAATGACCCAAACCGCGCGCTTGCGAAGCCTTTTGCAACAAGATCGCTGTCACATCATGCCCTGCTGTTTTGACGCGCTGTCCGCGAAACTCATCGCGCAGGAAGGCTATGATCTGACCTTCATGTCAGGCTTTGCAGCATCGGCCAGCAGGATTGGCGAACCCGATCTGGGCCTGATGAGCTATGGTGAGGTTCTGGATCAGGCCCGCAACATTGCGGGCGCGGTCAATATACCCCTGATCGGAGATGGCGATACCGGTTATGGAAACGCCATGAATGTCCGCCGCACGGTTGAGGGCTTTGCCCGCGCTGGCTGTGCGGCGGTAATGATCGAGGACCAACTGGCCCCCAAACGCTGTGGTCACACGCCGGGCAAGGCCGTTGTGAGCCGTGATGAAGCCTATGACCGCATCCGCGCTGCGGTGGATGCACAGACCGAGCTGCAAGAGGCCGGTCAAGATATCATGATCCTTGCACGGACCGATGCGCGCCACGAACACGGCATGTCCGAGGCAATCGCCCGGGCGGAACGCTTTGCCGAACTTGGGGCGGACATCCTGTTTGTCGAAGCCCCCAAGACCGAGGTTGAGATGCGGGTGATCTGCAGCGCCCTGCCCGGCCCAAAGATGGCCAATATCGTTGAGGGCGGCGAAACCCCCGACCTGCCGAACGCGGTGTTGCGTGACATTGGCTATTCCATTGCCGCCTATCCGCTGTCTTTGATGGCCGTTGCAATGCAGGCCATGGTCCAGACCCTTGGCGCAATGCGCAACGACGAGCGCCCCGGATTGATGGAGTTCTCAGAACTGCGCCGCAGGATTGGGTTCGATGACTATTATGAAACCTCCGAACGGTATCGTACGTCCAGCCGTCAGGCCGAATGACCAAAAGTGTTAGGTCAACGTCGAACACGCCCGTGCGCAGACAGCCTTTGATCACACGCGCACTTCGTTTGATCCAATGATCCGGCATGTTGTTGCCGTCCGTATTGGCCGGACCGGCGAACCCCGGCTCAATCCATGGAAATGAAAATAGTTTCAGGGATTTCCCCCTTTGCCTTCGGTTAGAATCCCATCACCAAGGCGGCACATTTTCCAAAGGAGACTCTCATGTCGCGTACTCTATTACTTGCAGTCGTCATCGCCGGACTTGGCGCTGGCGCCTATTATTACCTGACCCAACCTGAACCCACCCCTGCTGAGCAATTGGAAACAGCGGCACAAGACGTAGGGGATGCCGTCAGTGAAGCGGCAAGCTCAGTTTCCGAGCAAGCCAGTGACGCGGCCTCATCCCTTGTCGATCAGGCATCGGACGCGGCAGAACAAGCCAGCGAAGCAGCAACCGATCTGGCCAACCAGGCTGGTGAGGATGCGGCCGCACTGGCCAATCAGGGTCAGGACCTTCTGAACAGCTGGATCGAAAGCGGCGCCTTGTCGCTTGAGAATTTTGACTATGACACGGTGATGACCTCGATCGAGGACAGCGATCTGGCGCAAGAGATGAAAACACAGGCCATCCAGATTCTGGAGGATATCCAGGCATCGCCGGAAACCATCGCGATCAAACTGCAAGAGCTCAGAACTTTGCTGAGCGGACAGTGACCGAACCCCTTGCGTAAGGTCACACACGCGGAGCGTTGACCCGTTCCGTGGTATTTGTTTCGCTGCAAGACAAACGGCAAAGCGGAGAATTCGCTTTGCCGAACTGCGACAGATACCCCGTCGCAAGGATTTCTGAAGGAGCCCCCATGCCCGACCTGCCAGCAACCATGTTTGCCGTTATTCAAACTCAGGATGGCTATTCCGGCCAGGCTACAGGGCCGTCACTTGAGGACGCGTCTGATTGGTTGGCCGAGGCAGAGCTGCCTGTTCCCAACCCCGGGCCGGGTGAAGTATTGATCCGACTACGCGCCGCATCGGTGAACCCGTCCGACATCCATTTCATCAAGGGCGAATACGGACAGCCGCGTGTCCAAGGGGCCGCTGCCGGGTTCGAAGGCTGCGGAGATGTGGTGGCCACCGGCGCTGGGGCTGAGGCCCTGCAGGGTCAGCGCGTGGCTTTTGTCGCCGCCGCCGGTGCCTGGGCGGAATATGTGGTCACGCAGGCTTTGATGTGCATCCCCCTGCGCCCTGACATCTCGGACGATGACGGGTCCGCCCAGATCGTAAATCCGATGACCGCAATGGCGATGGTTGATATTGCAAGGGCGGCGGGCGATGCGTTTGTTGTCTCGGCTGCGACCAGTCAGTTGGGCAAACTGATGTGCAGCCTCGGGCGCGATCTGGGGTTGAAGCCCATCGCGCTGGTCCGCCGCGCTGAGGCCGTCAGCGCTTTGCAGGATCTGGGAGCCTATGCGGTGCTGGTGACTTCGGACCCGGATATGCCCGAGCAATTTGCGTCCCTCAGCCAACAGCTGAAACCCCGCGTGTTTCTGGACGCAGTTGCCGATCAGCTTTCGGAGCAGGTGTTTTGCGCCATGCCGAACGGCGCCCGGTGGGTGTGCTATGGCAAGCTGAGCGCCGAGTTGCCGAAGCTCACGCAGATGGGCCAGTTGATCTTTATGGGCAAACGGATCGAGGGGTTCTGGCTGACGAAATGGATGACCTCAACCCCTCCGGCCGATCAGATGCGCGTTGTGTCCGAGGTGCAGGCCCGATTTGCAGACGGACGATGGAAAACCGATGTTTCTGAACGGCTTGCGCTGCGAAATGTGGTCTCTGATCTGGCGGGCGCGCTGAAAAAGAGTGACGGAAAGGTGATAATCACGCCATAGTGATCCCAAGCCTTGGGGGCGCAGCGACCTCTGCGGCATCAACAACGCCGGGCAAACCGGTATTGGGAGGTGAACTTGGACAACGCGCAGCTGCTAATCAGCGGGCTGGCGAATGGCTGTGTCTACGGCCTGATCGCGCTTGGATTTGTTCTGATTTACAAAGCGACCGAAGCGGTGAATTTCGCGCAGGGCGATTTCATGATGTTGGGGGCCTTTGTCACCATCGGACTGACAAACACCGAATATATGGGGCTGCCTTTCTGGCTGGCGCTGCCAATCTCATTGGGGATCATGGGCGCGCTTGGGTATCTTTTGGATCGTCTGATCATCCGACGGCTGTTCGGAGAAAGCCAGACCGCTGTGGTGATCCTGACCATCGCTTTGGGCTTTGTGATCCGCTTTGTGGCCGGGCTGATCTGGGGGCATGAGCCGCAGACGCTGCAGAACCCGCTGGCCGGGAAAGAGGTGCGGTTCGGCGGGCTGGTTCTGGGGATGGAGGATGTGGCTGTCATCATCGTCACCATCCTGTTGACCTGGGGGCTGTATGTCTTCTTCAGCCGCACCAAGCTGGGTCTGGCGATGCAGGGGGCCTCACAAAACCAGTTGGCGGCGTATTACATGGGCGTTCCTGTCAAACGGGTGCAGGGCTTTATCTGGGGTTTGGCGGGTGTTGTGGCCGGGATCGCCGGCATTCTGTTCGCCGCCAAAGGGTCTGTCGACCCGACCACGGGTCTGCTGGGGATTAAGGCCTTTGCCGCCGCCGTTATTGGCGGTTTCGGCAGCCTGCCCGGCGCGCTGGCCGGAGGGCTGATCGTTGGTGTCATCGAACCCTTCGCCAGCCGCTATGTCGCCGCAGGCTATAGCCAGATCGCGCCTTATGCGTTGCTGCTGGCCGTACTGATCTTCCGGCCCAACGGGCTGTTCAGTCAGGTTCGGGTCAAAAAGGTCTAGGGGCATGCGGATCGTTTTCAAAACCAGCTACATGCAGGACATCCGCCCTTGGAAAGATGGCTATCAACTGGGCCTCTACCTGATCTTGCTGGCGGTCGTCGCGGCGGCCCCGTGGTGGCTGGACGATTTTTATCTGGGTGAGCTGACAAACGTCCTGATCTGGGCCATTGCCGGTCTGGGCCTGATGGTGCTGACCGGCCATACCGGTCAAGTCAGTCTGGGCCACGCCGCGTTTCTGGCCTTTGGGTGCTATGCAAATGTCATCTTGCTTGAGGCGGGCGTGCCGTTTTTGATCGCCTTTCCACTGGCCGGTATCTTGACCGGCATTGCGGGCGTAACCGTCGCAATCCCCGCCCTGCGACTGCATGGCATCTATCTGGCGATCTTCACCATGGCGTTGTCGATCCTGATGGATGACGTCATCGTTCTGGCCGAACCGATCACGGGCGGCGTTGGCGGCAAGTTCATCGGCGGGGTCGATATTTTTGGCCTGACCATCGATCGTTGGGGCACCCCTGCCCCCTTTTTCTGGTTGGTGCTGGTTGTCGCCGTTCTGGTGACGCTGGGATACATCAACCTGCTGCGTGCACCTTTGGGGCGCAGCTTCATCGCTGTGCGCGATTCCGAGGTCTCGGCGCAGGCGATGGGTATCGATATCGCGCGGACCAAGATGATTTCATTCGCGCTGTCTTGCGCGGTCTCGGGTTGGGCAGGCGCGTTGATGGGCATGTTCTCGGGCGCGTTCAACAATGAGACGTTCAGCGTTTTGATCTCAATCCAGTTGCTGATGATGATCGTAATCGGCGGGCTGGGGTCGATTCACGGCGCGTTTCTGGGCGCGATTGTCATCGGTTTCCTGCCTCAGTTTCTATCGATCTCAAAGGAATATGTCGGCGCTTTGTTCGGCGGCAACACTGTTGCCATTCCAGGGCTGGAGTTTGGCATCTTTGGAATGATCCTTATCGCGTTCATCCTGTTCGAACCGATGGGCATGTACGGGCGCTGGCTGAAAATCCGCACCTGGTTTGAGTTGTTCCCCTTCTACCGCAAGGACATGTTCAAACGGCAGAAATCCTACCTTAAGACGGAGCGCCTGAGATGAGCCTGCTCGCGTTCCAGAACGTCACCCTGAAATTCGGCGGCCTGACGGCGGTGAACGACCTGTCCTTTTCGGTCGAAGAAGGTGAGGTCTTTGCCATCGTTGGCCCCAATGGCGCGGGCAAATCGACCGTGTTCAACCTGATCTCGCGGTTCTATGACCCGTTTGACGGATCGATCCGTTTTGACGGGCATGATCTGTTGCAGGTCAAACCCTCGGGCGTGGCAGCTTATGGCGTGGCGCGCACGTTCCAGAACATTGAGCTGTTCGAACATGCCACCGTGCTGCAGAACCTGCTGGTCGGGCGGCACCGCCATCGCAAGACCAACCTGCTGTCCGAGGTGCTGTTCTTACCCTCGGCCCGACGACAAGAGATCGAGAACCGTGAAAAGGTCGAGCAGATCATCGATTTCCTCGATTTGCAGGCGTATCGCGACAAGATGATCTCGGGCCTTCCTTATGGTGTGCGCAAAGTGGTCGAGGTCGCCCGCGCGCTGGCCACCGACCCCAAGCTGCTGTTGCTGGACGAACCGGCCTCGGGCCTGTCGGTCGAAGAGACCACGGATATGCGCTGGTGGATCGACGATATCCGGCGGCAGATGGGGATCACGGTGCTTATGGTCGAACATGACATGGGGCTGGTCTCGGGCGTATCCGACCGGGTGCTGGCGATGGCCGACGGTGCGATGCTGGCGCTGGGGACTCCGGCGCAGGTGCAATCGCACCCGGCGGTCGTCGAAGCTTATCTAGGCAAAGCTTCATGAACGCGCCGATCCTGACCATCCGCAATGTCGAAAGCTTTTATGGCCCGATCATGGCCATTCGCGGTGTGTCGCTGGACGTGCATCCGGGGCAGATCGTCTCGATCCTTGGCGCGAATGGCGCTGGCAAGACAACGCTGATGAAGACCGTGTCGGGCGTGATGGACCCAGAAAAGGGCAAGATCACCTTTGACGGTGAAGAAATCCAAGGGTCCGAGCCCCATAAGGTTGTGCAAAAAGGCATCGTCCACGTGCCTGAGGGGCGCGAGGTCTTCCCCCTGCTGACGGTAGACGAGAACCTCAGCCTAGGGGCCTATACCGCCTCGGACAAAGGCCAGATCGATCATGATCGCGAGCTGGTCTTTTCCTATTTCCCGATCCTGAAAGAACGCCGCACCCAAGAGGCCGGAACCCTGTCTGGCGGACAGCAGCAGATGCTAGCCATCGGGCGTGGGCTGATGGCGAGCCCCAAGATCATGCTGCTGGACGAACCCTCGCTGGGTCTGTCGCCGCTGCTGGTGCAGGAAATTTTCGGCATCCTCAAACGCCTGAATGACGAACAGGGCATGACCATGATGCTGGTTGAGCAGAACGCCAATGCAGCGCTGGAACTGGCCCACCATGGGTACGTGATGGAGGTCGGGCGCATCGTCATGGACGGTGCGGCGGATATGTTGATGCAATCCGAAGACATCCAGAACTTCTACCTGGGCGTGCAGGAAGAAGGCACGCGGGAAAACCGCCGCTGGAAACGCAAAAAGACCTGGAGGTAAGTGGCATGAACATCAGCACCCTGCCCCCACAAGCCCGGATCAACGGCGTGCAATACAACGCGACGCCCGGACAACGGCCCGTTCTGGTCGACGAATGCAGGACCATCTGCGAACTGTTTCAGAAACGCTGCGCCGATCTGGGGGCGCGGACGGCGCATCGTGAAAAAGACCTCGGCATCTGGAAATCCTACAGCTGGGCCGACTACTGGCAGCATGCGACATGGATCGGACTGGCCCTGCGCAAGCTGGGGCTGCAACGGGGCGAGGTCGTCTCGATCCTGTCCGAGGACCGCAAGGAATGGGCGTGGTTCGATATGGGTATTCAGGGGGTCGGCGGGATTACCTCGGGCGTCTACACCACCGATTCCGCCAAGCAATTGAAATACCTGATCAATGACAGCGACAGCCGCTTTCTTGTCGTCGAGAATGAAGAGCAGCTGGACAAGTTCCTAGAAATCGAAGACGAGGTGCCGGGCCTGCTGAACGTCATCGTTCTTGAGGACGAAGGCCTGCACGATCTACACCACGACCGCTGTGTGATGATCGGCGATCTCTATGACCTCGGACGTCAGGCCAAGGCAGACGATCCCAGCCGGTTCCAGAGTGAAATCGCCCTGGCCTCGCCGCAGGATACCGCCCTTTTGGTCTATACCTCTGGCACGACCGGCATGCCCAAAGGGGCGATGCTGAGCCATGAAAACATTCTGGCTGCGATCGAGGCTGGAGCGCATGCCCTGCCCACTTTGGAAAGTGATGAGCAGCTTTGTTTTCTGCCGCTCTGCCATATTCTTGAGCGCGACGTGTCGGTCTATTTGCCGCTGGCTTCGAAATGTGTGGTGAATTTCGCCGAAAGCCCCGAGACCGTGTTTGCCAACCTGCAAGAGGTCTCGCCCTCGACCTTCACCGCGGTTCCGCGCGTGTGGGAGAAGATTTATTCCTATGTCCAAATCCTGACACAGGACGCAACCCCTGCTGGGCGCACCGCGTTTCGCATGGCGTTGAAGGCTGGCTTTGCCCGCGCCGAATACATCCTGTCGGCGCAGCCCGTTCCCCCTGCGATTGCCGCGCAATTCTGGCTGTGGGACAGGCTGGTCCTGCGCAATCTGCGGCGGATGCTGGGGTTGGATCGGCTGCGCCGGGGCGGTTCCGGGGCCGCGCCCATTTCAGCGGATTTGCTGAAATGGTATTGGGCCATTGGTGTGCCACTGGTCGAAGGATTTGGCATGACCGAAACCTCGGGTCTGGCCACCCTGAACACGACGCAGAACAACAAGGTTGGCACCATCGGGCGCGCGGTGCCCGGCAATGACGTGCGCATCTCAGACGACGGTGAAATCCAGATCAAGGGTCTGAATGTCTTTCAGGGCTATTGGCGCAACAACGCCAAAACCGCCGAGACCTTCACTGCCGATGGCTGGCTGCGCACCGGTGATATGGGGCAAATCGACAGCGACGGCTATGTCACCATCACCGGCCGCCTGAAAGACATCATCATCACAGCGGGCGGCAAGAACATCACCCCGGCCGAGATCGAAAGCCGGTTGAAATTCAGCCCCTATATCTCGGATGCAGTCGTTATCGGTGATCAACGCAAATACCTGACGGCGCTAATAATGATCGATCAGGAAAACGTTGAGAAATTCGCACAGGATCGCAAGGTTCCGTTTTCGAACTTTGCCTCGCTCTGCGCCGCGACGGAGGTTCGGGACCGGATCGGCGCAGAGGTGGAAGCCGTCAACAGAGACTTCGCGCGGGTTGAACAGATCAAGGATTTCCGCCTGATCAACGTGCTGCTAACCGCCGACGATGATGAGCTGACGGCCACGATGAAGCTCAAGCGCAGCTTTGTCGAAAAGAAACACGCACATCTCATTGAAGACATGTACAAATAGAAAAGGGTTTACCCAAAGGGAGGAGAAACATGAGGAACGTGATCCAACGGTTGACTGCCGCCACCGCTTTGGCCGCCGCTGCCACGATGGCCAACGCACAAACGCAGGGTGTAACCGACGATGAGATCGTCATCGGCTCGGTCAATGACCTGAGCGGTATTTTCGCCGCCGTCGGCGTTCCCGCCACCAAAGGGGCCAATGTCGTGTTTGACCGTGTCAACGCCGAGGGCGGCGTGCATGGGCGCACCATCCGCTTTGTGGTTGAGGATAACGGCTATCAAATGCCGCGCGCTATGCAGGGTTATAACAAACTGCTCAATCGCGACAAGGTGTTTGCCATGATGCAATCGCTGGGCACGCCCATGAATATGGCGGGATTTAAGCTGTTGGACCCAAAGGGTATTCCAAACGTTGCCCCGCTGACCGCTGCGCGGCAGATGTTGCAGGAACCGATGGATAACAAGTTCACCTCGTTCTCGACCTATTTCGATCAAAGCCGCGTTGGTGTGAAATACTTGGCTGACACGTTCGGGTCGCAAAGCGTCTGCACCATGTACCTGCCCACCGATTTTGGTGAAGAGATCCTCGAGGGCAGTCAGGCCGGTGCCGAAGAGGCCGGGATCGCCTTTGTGTCCGAGACCACGCATAAACCTGATGAAACCGATTTTGTGGGCTCGTTGAGCAAGCTCAAGGAAGAAGGCTGCGATATCGTCACCATGGCCCTTGGCGTGCGTCAGGCAATCACCGTCGTTGGCACGGCCAAGAAGATGGGCCTGACGGATATGAAATTCCTGGGCACATCGGCCAGTTTCCTGACCGTCGTGGCGCAAGTTCCCGGCGGGGTGACGGATGGGTTCTACGCCGCGGCGTCCTGGCAGGACCTGTGGGCACGTGCTGATGAGCCCGCGCCGGCCGCGTTCATTGAGGAATACAAAGCCGCGACCGGAGAAGACCCCGTCGGTTTTGCCATGCTGGGCTATTCCGCCGCCGAGATGATGGTCAAAGCGCTTGAGGCCGCAGGCCCCGACCTGACACATGAAAGCTTTATCGCCGCGATGGAGTCGTTGAACTACACGGATGAGCTGGTCGGCAATGAGATCACCTATGGTCCCGATGACCATCAAGGGGCTGACACGGTTTTCGTCAATGTGGTCGAAAACGGTGCCTGGAAGCTGGTTTACGAGGAATAAGCCAACAAAAAAGGGCTCGCATTTGCGAGCCCTTTGAAAGTCGTATTCCGCAGCGATTAACGCTTGGAGAACTGGAACGAACGACGCGCTTTGCGCTTACCGTATTTCTTACGTTCCACAACGCGGCTGTCGCGGGTCAGGAAGCCAGCGGCTTTCAGGGCACCACGCAGGCTGGGATCGTACAGCTGCAGCGCTTTCGAGATGCCGTGCTTGACCGCACCGGCCTGACCGGTCAGGCCACCGCCTTTGACGGTTGCAACAACGTCGAACTCACCTTCTACACCGGCAACCTGGAACGGCTGGCGCAGGATCAGCTGCAGAACGGGACGCGCAAAGTACTTGTCCTGGTCTTTGCCGTTCACGGTGACCTTGCCGGAACCCGGCTTGATCCAAACGCGGGCAACAGCGTCTTTACGCTTGCCGGTGGCGTAGGAGCGGCCCAGTTCGTCACGGACGGGCTCGCGCACGATGACTTCTTCGGCGACGGCTTCGACGCCTGCAACGGCGCTCAGCTCTTCGAGAGTATTGATCTGATCAGCCATGGTCATTAGCTCCGGGTGTTTTTCTTGTTCATGGACTTAACGTCCAGAACTTCGGGCGCTTGCGCCTCATGGGGATGCTCGGCACCGGCGTAAACGCGCAGGTTGGTCATCTGCTGGCGCGCCAGACGGTTGCCCGGCAGCATGCGCTTGACCGCCTGGGTCACGACGCGCTCGGGGTGTGCGCCTTCGAGGATCTGCTGCTTGGTGCGCGACTTGATGCCGCCCGGGTGACCCGTGTGCCAGTAGAAGTTTTCTTCGCGCTTCTTGCCGGTCATCTGGATTTTGTCAGCGTTGATCACGATGACATTGTCGCCCATGTCCATGTTCGGGGTGAACGACGCTTTGTGCTTGCCACGCAGACGCATGGCGACGATCGAGGCAAGACGGCCCAGAACAACGCCCTCGGCGTCGATCAGGATCCATTTCTTGTCGATGTCTGCAGGTGTTGCAGAAAAGGTTTTCATGGCAGGATAGTCCTGTTTGATGTGAAAGACCGCCCCATAGGTCGGAGCGGCCCGAATTCGATGGAGCGTATTTAGAGGGGAGCGCGGTGTAGGTCAACAACAGCAATGCCTTTTAAGTTAAGCAAAAACAATACCTTAAAAAAAAGGTATTATTTTACCCCACTATTAGACGCTGATTTGCTCGGGTGGATTGTCCAAAAGGCCGCGCAGCCGCTGCATCGCATTTTCGAATGAGCTTTTCGCCACACGCGCATTGATGGCAATCCGTACCGCATGTGGGGCCCGACCATCGCGCAAAGCAAACTCGTCGGCGGAGCGGATTTGCACCCCTTCTGCCGCAGCGGCACGGCAAAACGCGGCAGAGCGCCAACCCGAGGGCAGTTTGAGCCACACGAACGGCACTTCGTAATGCCAAGTCAGATCAAAGCCGCCCAGTGTATTCACGGCGATCATGACGTATTTTGCAACGCCGTCCCGAACACTTTGGGCCAATTGCCGACTGCGGGGGTCGGACAGCAATATGCGCGTGACCTCGGCCAGCGGATGCGCAAGGCCAAAAAAGCCGTATTCGGCGACTTGCCGCAACTCGCTGCCCCGGCCTCGCGGCGCGATGGCAAAGCCGACCCGCAGAGCCGGGGTTAGGGTTTTCGAGATCGAACTCACATGCCAACCACTTTCCGGCATCAAAGCCCGATAGCCGGGCGCGCGGGCATCGCCGATGCGATAACAATCGTCCTCCAATATCTCCATCCCATGCTTGCGTGCGACACGCACCAACGCCTGCCGCCGTTCGATCGGAGTGTGCGTCGCCGTGGGATTTTGCACTTCGGGCGAGGTGCAAAACACCTGCGCCTTGGTTTGCCGCGCCAAGGCATCCAGCGCTTCGGGCAGGACGCCATGTTCGTCCATCGGCACCCCAACCACATCGGCCCGCAAAATCTGGGCCGAGCGCCGAAATCCTGCATAAGAAAGGTCTTCGACCAGAATTGTTGGCGCGGGGCCTTTCAGTACCGTTTGCAACACCAGCGAAATCGCATTCTGCCCGCCATGGGACAGGACCACGTCGCTTTCGTTGAGAACGCCCAAGGGCACATCGCTCAACCAATCGACGACGGCCTGCCGGACCGGTCTGTACGCGTCCCGGCTGGGGTAGTTCAGAAAATCCTCGGCCGGGCCTTTGGAGGTTTCGACAAGGGCGGCACGGACCGCACTCACCTGCCCTACGTCTGGCAGCAATGGGCTGAACAGGCGAACAGCGTCGGTCTCGGGCGGTTCGGTCTGCCGCGCCCAAATATCATCCAGGACCGGAGTGCGCGGCTGGGCGACAAATGTACCACGTCCGACCTCGGCCTGTAGCAAACCTTCATCGGTCAGAATCGTGTAGGCTCGCGCAACTGTTCCCGGTGTTATTTGTAACCGATACGCCAGTTCCCGCACCGGCGGCAGTTTCGTACCAACTTCCAGCAGCTTGTTATCAATGGCTTTTCGGATTGTGTCGGCCACCAATGTGTATTTAGGACCTTTGGACTTTGGCAGGGAGTCGGGCCAAATTGTATCCATTACAATTCTTCCTTTGATTTTGACACAATCAAGAATGTATCAAATATATGTACCGAACATTTACGCTTTGTGTCAATACAATTTGAAAGGATACCCACTATGACACGCGCTATGCACACCCCCGCCCTTATGTTGCTGAACGACAGCCCCCGGCTGCCGCTGGTCGCATCGCTGGCAGTACGGTTTGCGGCGACTGTGACAAAGTGGGAACGCCAACGCCGCAGCCGTGTGAACCTGTCAAATCTGGATGACCGGATGCTCAAGGATGTCGGGCTGACCAGATACCAGGCCCGTCAGGAATACAGCCGCTATTTCTGGCAGGACTAAGCTTCCCCAGTCCCATTTCGGGACCTCTTCCTGGCCGGGCATTGCCCGGCCTTTTTTATCCGAACGCTGCCGCTGCGGACCCTTCGGGCGGAAGGGAATAGGTCATTGCGGCCCGCGCCACGGGCTTGTCTGATCCTTCCGAGAACATCAGCACATCGCCAACCGCAAGGCTGCGCCCCAGTTTCAGCAACCGGCAATGGGCGATCATATCCTTGCCCCCTTCGGGTTTTCGCAGGAAATCCAATGAGCTGTTGGTGGTCACCGCCAGCGATTGCCGCCCCTTGCGCGCCAGCACCATGGCATAGACACAGACATCCGCCAGCCCGAACATGGACGGCCCCGAGACCGTTCCGCCGGGGCGCAGGTGTTTGTCCTGAACGATCAGGCGCATGACGATCGTATCGTCGGTCAGGTCCTCGACCACGAAGTCGCTATGGACCTGAGGAAAGACCTGCCGCAGGTAATCCATCAACCCGTCCCGATCCATTGCCAACGCCATGCTTCCCCTCCGTGCTCTGCCGACCTAGAGTTGGCCTGACATCAGATCGGAGGGCAAGATGGCAATTCTGGAACGTAACGACAAAGACGCGGTGGCGACCCTGAAAATGAACGCACCCGAACGTCTGAATGCCCTCAGCGACGAGATGCTGGCCGCCCTTCAGACAGAATTCAACGCCCTGCGCGACGACAGCACGATTCGCGCCGTGATCCTCAGGGGCGAAGGCAAGGCGTTCTGCGCGGGTCACGATCTGAAACAGATGACGGCTGGGCGGCAGGCCGAAGATGGCGGCAAAGCTTATTTCGAGGACCTGTTTTCCCGATGCGCCAGGATGATGCTGTCGATCCAGTCCCTGCCCCAGCCCGTTATCGCGCAAGTCCACGGCATCGCCACCGCTGCGGGCTGTCAGCTGGTGGCCACCTGCGATCTTGCGGTTGCGGCTGAAGGTACGCGATTTGGCGTCAACGGTGTGAATATCGGCCTGTTCTGCTCGACCCCCATGGTGGCGCTGAGCCGCAACATCCCACGCAAACGCGCGTTTGAGATGCTGACCACTGGCGATTTCATATCAGCCGAAAAAGCGGCTGAACTGGGGCTGATCAACCGTGTTGTGCCGGAAATGCTGCTGGAGCATGAAACCTCGGCCCTTGCGGATCAGTTGGCGTCCAAGCTGGAATCGGCGGTAAAGATCGGCAAACAAGCCTTTTACCAGCAGCTCGATATGCCCATTGAACAGGCCTATTCCTACACCGGAGAGGTAATGGCACAGAATATGCTGCATAGGGATACCGAAGAAGGAATATCTGCATTTATCGAAAAAAGACCGCCAAATTGGCATCAATGAGGCGATTGTTGTCAACATTTTTAAGGACTGTTCGCATTTTTGCACTTTTCAAAAAGGCAACACTGTGGCAAAGCTGGGACAGGGCGAAAGCCTTGGATACATTTTTTGGGTCGCCGTGGGCGGAAGGTCCCTCCAAGCTGGTTTCTCTCACCGGCGTTGACATACCCGCAGCGGCGACCCCAAAATCCCCTCTCTCAATTTCCTGACCTGATCCGTTGCGTTGTGCTGTGCTGTGCCCTATGTGGCAGCCCATGACACAGAAATTGCATATCGTGGGCGGCGGGATGGCCGGGTCCGAGGCCGCATGGCAGGCGGCGGAAATGGGCGTGGATGTGGTGATCCACGAAATGCGCCCCAAGGTCGGCACCTTTGCGCACCAAACCGGCAACCTGGCCGAGATGGTGTGTTCAAACTCTTTCCGCTCCGACGATGACGAACAAAACGCGGTTGGTCTGCTGCATTGGGAAATGCGTGCCGCAAACGGTTTGATCATGACCACCGCCGATGCGCATCGCCTGCCCGCTGGCGGCGCGCTGGCCGTGGACCGCGACCCCTTTGCCGAGGCCGTTACAGCCAAGCTGCGCGCACACCCCCGCGTCGAGGTTACGGATGAAGAGGTCACCGCCCTGCCCGACGACGGCCATTGGATCTTTGCAACCGGCCCGCTGACCTCGGCCGCGCTGGGTGAGGCTATTCGCCTCGAAACCGGCGCCGAGTCCCTGGCGTTCTTTGATGCCATTGCCCCCATCGTCTACGCCGACAGCATCGACATGAGCAAAGCGTGGATGCAATCGCGCTATGACAAGGGTGAGACCGAGGAAGAACGTACCGCCTATCTCAACTGCCCGATGGATCGCGATCAGTACGAGGCGTTCATCGATGCCCTTCTGGCCGCCGACAAGACCGAGTTCCACGAGGGCGAAACCGCAGGCTATTTCGATGGTTGCCTGCCGATCGAGGTGATGTCGGAACGTGGCCGCGAAACCCTGCGCCATGGCCCGATGAAGCCGGTTGGCCTGACGAACCCGCACCAGCCGGACGTCAAACCGCATGCGGTGGTGCAGTTGCGCCGGGACAATGCGCTTGGCACGCTGTTCAATATCGTGGGCTTTCAGACCAAGATGAAATACGGCGCGCAGACCGAGGTGTTCCGTATGATCCCGGGTCTGGAAAACGCCAGCTTTGCGCGGTTGGGCGGAATTCACCGGAATACGTTCATCAACTCTCCCACCCTTTTGGACGCGCAGATGCGGTTGAAATCCAAGCCCAACATCCGCTTTGCCGGGCAGATCACCGGGGTTGAGGGCTATGTGGAAAGTGCGGCCATGGGGTTGTTGGCAGGCCGGCTGGCAGCGGCTGAAATCATGGGCCAAACGCTGCCCGAAGTGCCGCAGGACAGCGCCATGGGGGCCTTGATCCACCACATCACCGGTGGCGCCGAGGCCAAGACCTTTCAGCCGATGAACGTCAATTTTGGCCTGTTCCGTCCTGTCGATGGGCTGAAAGGCGGTCGCCGTGGGCGTAAGGACCGGTACAAAGCCTATACGGATCGCGCCAAAGCCGAATGGAAAAGCTGGCTGTCGCATTGCTGACTGGACGTCTTGGGCCTGCCCGGCGTAACATCAGTGCATGAGCGACGAGAACTTCAAAGACGCCTACGCCTTGGAAAACCCCAAGGATACACATGCACACTATCAAAAATGGGCAGCCTCTTATGACGCTGAAGTTGGCGCACACGGCTACGCCACCCCAGGTCGGGTGGCCGAAGCGTTGTGGTCAAAAATGCCGGAACCTCAGACACCTCTGCTGGACTACGGATGTGGCACCGGCCTGTCGGGCGAGGCCCTGAAGGCCGCCGGATTTCAGGTGATCGACGGGGTAGATCCGACGCCCAAGATGCTTGAGGGTGCTGAGGCCAAAGGTATCTACCGCACCTTGTCCACGTTTGAGATCACCGATCCGAACCCTTTGGAAAAAGATGCTTACAAAGCTATTGCCGCGATTGGTGTGATCGGCGCGGGGGCCGCACCGCCCAGTGTTTTAGACATGTTGATGCATGCGCTGCCTAAAAACGGGCTTTTGGCGTTTTCCTTCAACGATCAAACGCTTAAGGACGTGTCCTATACCTGTCGCCTGAATGACTGGCTGGACATGGGCGCAGCCCGGTTGCTGTTTCGGGAATATGGTCCTCACCTGCCCGGGATGGACTTGAAGTCAGACGTCTATATTGTTGAGAAAGCGTGACATTTAGAACCCGGTTTGCGCCATCCCCCACAGGACCTTTGCATTTGGGGCACGCCTACTCGGCGCTGCTGGCCCATGATTTGGCAACGGTTCGGGGCGGTGAATTTTTGCTGCGCATTGAAGACATCGATCAGTCCCGCTCTCGCCCCGATTGGGAAGAGCAGATTTACGATGATCTGCAATGGCTGGGTCTGGACTGGCCCGAACCCGTGATGCGTCAGTCTGAGCGGTCCGGGGCCTATGATGCCGCTCTGGACGATCTGTGGGCGCGTGGGCTGCTTTATCCCTGCACCTGCAACCGCAAGGACATTGCCGCCGCCGCAAGCGCTCCGCAGGAAGGTGCACCACTGCTTGGGCCGGATGGGATCATCTATCCCGGAACGTGCCGGACAAAATGGCGCGATGCGATGGCGCAAGAGCCGCGCCCTAAAGACATCCCATTGCGCCTGAACATGGCTGCGGCAGGTCGTTTGATCCTGTCACAAAACGCAGAACCTATGGGTTCTTTTCTGGAAAACGGAGACGGAGAAACCGGAACGATCCTGTTCACACCAGATGAATTGACAGAAACGATCGGTGACGTCGTGCTGTCCCGGCGCGACATGGGAACGTCCTATCACCTGTCCGTCGTGTTGGATGACGCAGCCCAAGGGATAACCCATGTCATTCGCGGTCAGGATCTGTTCGAAGCCACCCGCATTCACGTTGTCCTGCAGGCTCTGCTTGGCTTGTCGACCCCACAATACCTGCACCATCGCCTGATCCGCGACGACGCAGGCAAACGACTGGCAAAACGCGACGACGCGCGGGCGATTTCGAAATACCGGGCCGAGGGGGCCTCGCCCGCTGATATTCGACGCATGGTGGGCCTCTGACCCGATCACTCCATCGGGGACATCAGTTCAACCTGCTGCCCGTCCCGCACTGCGGTGTAAAAGCAGGTCCGCCGGTTGGTGTGACAGGCCGCACCGGTCTGGTTGATCAGAACCAAAATGCAATCACTGTCGCAGTCAAAGCGGAAATCCACCAGTTCTTGCGTATGGCCCGAGGTCTCGCCCTTGATCCAAAATGACTGGCGCGACCGCGACCAATAGGTGACGCGCCCGGTTTCCAACGTCTTTTCAATGGCCTCAACATTCATCCAGGCCATCATCAGCACCTCGCCCGACTGCGCATCCTGTGCAATCGCGGGGATCAGACCAGCCTCGTTAAACTTCAGAGCGGATGGGTCGAAAGTAGCAGTGGCGGACATAAGAAAAACCTTTTGCATCCCGGTGGATGCTCACTATGTATGAGGAACGGACAACGAGGGAAAGCCATGTCTGGCGAGAACGATCTGATCAAGCTCTATTCCAGCCGCATTCTGGCACTGGCTGCGGATATCCCACATCTCGACCGGCTCAAGGATGCCGATGCCACGGTCAAAAAGCGCTCGCCCCTGTGTGGGTCTACCGTCACTGTCGATGTCAAGATGCAGGACGGCCGGGTGGCAGAGTTTGGTCAGGATGTGAAAGCCTGCGCGCTGGGTCAGGCGTCTGCCTCGGTTGTTGGGGGCGCAATTGTCGGCGCGACGCGCTCACAGGTGGAAACCGCGCGCGATCAGTTGTCTGCGATGCTGAAAAAAGACGGGCCCGCGCCGGACGCGCCTTTTGACGGGCTTGAGGTCCTGATGCCTGCGCGCGACTATAAAAATCGCCATGCTTCGATCCTGTTGTCGCTTGAGGCTGCGGCCGAGGCGATGGAGCAAGCCGAACAGGCTAATTGCGCATAACAATAGCATTTTTCGCCAATCCGAGGTAGTCACAGATAACGCCGGGGGATTGGTTTGGAAAAGCTGCTTGAACATTTCGTTACGCTTTGGGTCGTCATCGACCCGATCGGAACCATCCCTGTTTTCATCGCCGTCACGGCAGGTCTGTCCACAAAAGCCCGGCGCAAAACCGCCCTGCTGGCGGCCCTGGTCAGTGCTGGTGTTTTGCTGTTCTTCCTCGTCTTTGGCCAATTGCTGATTGAGGCACTGGATATCGGATTGAATTCCTTCCAGGTCGCGGGCGGCATTATCCTGTTCCTGTTTGCCCTGACCATGATCTTTGGCGAAAGCAAACAGGTTGTAGAGCAGCACGAAGCCGAAGAAGAGATGGAGAAATCTGCCAATAAGCCAAATCCGGCGATTTTTCCGTTGGCTGTTCCGTCACTGGCCTCGCCCGGCGCGATGCTGGCCATTGTCATCCTGACCGACAACCATCGCTACAGCGCCGCAGATCAGGGGATCACAGCGCTGGTCATGCTGACAGTTGTGCTGATTGCCTTTGTGCTGATGCTGCTGGCCGATCCGATCATCCGATTGATCCGCTATTCCGGGGCCGCGATTATCAGCCGCGTGATGGGGATGATCCTGGCCTCGGTCGCGGTCAACTCGGTCCTGTCTGCGATGATCGAGATAATTCGGACCGGTCAGCTATAAAAAAACCGCCGCACCTTCCGGGCGGAAAGGGCGGCGGCAGGTTGTGCGTTTCTCATGTGGGGTCCGGATAGCCGCACGAGGCCGAGGCGGGCCTCTCAAGGGAATTGGGACAGGCAGGTCACCCTTGACTGAAATGGGGATGACAGCGCGGTATTTTCGGCACGAGATCGCAGGCAGAAAGGCTTAGAACGTCCCCGGCAGGTGAAGGGCAACCATCAGCATCACGATCAAAGACACGGCCCCTGCGGCATCCTGCAAAATCGTCGATTGCGAACGGCACAGGGCGGTTTTGATCTGGGTCAGCATGGTCTCACCTCCGGTCGAGATTTAATCCTTTGTTGACCTTTTGTTCTCATATTTTCCCGAGTCGGTAAAGAACTTTTTGAGAACATTTGCGAACTTACAGGAACAAAAATCCTAACCCACTGAAATCAAACGAATTGCCTGATCCTGTTTCATAAGCCACAAAAGAACGCGGGCCGCCTGCCCCCGTTCTGTTTTCAGCTGGGGGTCTGCATTCAATAAGGCCCGCGCATCAGATTGTGCCACGGCCATCAACCCGGCCTGTCTTTCCAAATCAGCGATCTGAAACCGTGGAAGTCCCGATTGGGCCGTGCCAATCAGATCCCCGGCCCCGCGCATCTGCAGATCCGTTTCCGAGATCCGAAACCCGTCCTCGGTTTCCCGCAGGACCTCCAGCCGTTTCCGGCCCCCTTCGCTGAGCGGAGGCTGATACATCAGCAAACAGGTCGAATCCGCCTCGCCCCGGCCAACACGCCCGCGCAGCTGGTGTAGCTGGGCCAGCCCGAAAATCTCGGCCCGCTCAATCACCATGATCGAGGCATTGGGCACGTTGACCCCAACTTCGATCACCGTGGTGGCCACCAAAACCTTGGTTTGACCCTCTTGGAACGCCTTCATCGCGGCGTCTTTGTCGGACGAGGGCATTTGCCCATGGACCAGCCCCACCGTGCCTTCACCCAGGATCGCGCGCAGCCGTTTGAACCGTTCCTCAGCCGCAGTCAGATCGGACACCTCGGATTCGTCGACCAGCGGGCAGACCCAATAACACTGACGCCCCTCTTCAATGGCCCGACGCAGGTGGCTGACCACCTCATCCATGCGGTCGGTGCTGACGATGGCGGTTTTGATCGGTTTCCGCCCGGGCGGTTTCTCGTCCAGCACAGACACGTCCATATCGCCATATTGCGCCAGCGCCAGGCTGCGCGGGATCGGCGTGGCCGTCATCACCAGAACATCAGCGCCCTGCCCCTTTTCCGACAGCTCCATCCGCTGGCGCACGCCAAAGCGGTGCTGTTCGTCCACGATGGCCAGCCTCAGCGCGTGGAACTCTACATCGCTTTGGAAAACGGCGTGGGTGCCGACCAGAATGTGAATATCCCCGTTTTTCAAAGCCGCCAGCTTGGCCCGACGCTCAGCCCCCTTGTCCCGGCCTGTCAGTATTTCCAGAAAAACGCCCGCCTCTTCGGCCAGCGGGCGCAGGCCCTCCAGATGCTGGCGGGCCAAAATCTCGGTCGGAGCCATCATCACGCCCTGCCCGCCGGCCTCAACGGCGACAAGCAGCGCCATGAAGGCCACCAGGGTTTTGCCGGCCCCAACATCCCCCTGCAAAAGCCGGTTCATCCGCGCGTCCGAACCCATGTCGGCGGTGATCTCATCAATCGCCCGCATCTGGGCTCCGGTTGGCTTATATGGCAGGCTGCCCAGAACCCGGGCCTGCAAACGCCCGGTGCCGACGCTGACAACACCCTTGGATTTTCGTTCTCGTTGACGGGCCAAAGCGAGCGTCATTTGATGGGCAAACAGCTCATCATAGGCCAGTCGTTCCCGCGCAGGCGCAAAGGCCGCTACATCATCCGCACCTTTGGGGTTGTGCGCCGCTTCGATGGCCGAGGACCAATCTCCCCACCCCTGCTTGGCGATCAACGCCGGATCGATCCATTCGTCCAGCGTCGGAGCGCGCGCCAACGCACTGCGCGCTGCCTTATACGCCGTTTTCTGCGTGATCCCCTGCGTCAGGTGATAGATCGGCTCGAACTCTGGTATGTCCTGCGCCTGTTCGGGCGGCAACATGTGATCGGGGTGGACCATCTGCGCCATGCCGTCGAACAGTTCCAGCTTGCCCGATACGACCCGCCGCGCCCCTTCCGGCAGCATACGCTTCAGGTAATCCCCGCGTGCGTGGAAGAACACCAACTGGAAATCGGCCTGAGCGTCCTCAACATGAATACGGTAAGCGCCCCCTTTGTTGCGCGGGGGACGGTGCGGGCCAACAGTGATTTCTACGGTCAAAGTCGTCGGCAGATCAGCGCCCTGAATGGTATCGCGACGCCTGCGGTCAATCACGGCATACGGTAGGCTGAACACCAGATCCCGAGGAGATTCGATGCCCGCCTGCCGAAAGGCCTGCGCTGTTTTGGGCCCCACACCGTCAAGCGTTTCCAGCCCGGCAAAAAGCGGGAACAACTGCTCGGGACGGCCACTCATGCGGTGCCGATCAGCTGTAGCCAGCCATCCTCATCCAATGTTTCGATGCCCAGTTCAGCCGCCTTTTTCGCCTTGGATCCCGCGCCCGGGCCTGCCACAAGAATGTCGGTCTTTTTGCTGACCGAGCCTGAAACCTTGGCGCCCAAAGCCTCAGCCCGGGCTTTGGCCTCGGCGCGGGTCATCTTTTCCAACGTGCCAGTGAAGACAACGGTTTTGCCGGCGACCGGGCTGCCCGCGGTGTCGGGGCGTTTGGCATCCTGTACGTCCAACTGCGCGACCAACGCGTCGATACTGGCGCGCTCAGCCTCTTGCGCAAAGGCCGAGACGAGCGCCCGCGCCATAACTTCACCTACGCCGTCGACACCCAGCAAGTCCTCCCATTCAGGGCCTTCGAAATGACCGGCGGCGGTGACGGCTGTCTCAAATTCGGACCACGTGCCGTAATGGGTTGCGACCAGGTTCGACGCGGCCTCACCCATATGCCGAATGCCCAGGGCAAACAGCAGCCGCCCAAAGGGTATCTTGCGCTTTTCATCAATCGCCGCCCATAGATTTCCGGCACTTTGCGCGCCCCAGCCCTTGCGGTTGGCCAGTTTATTCAGGTTCGCGGAATCGCGCGTCTGAAGTGTAAAAATATCAACCGGAGTTCTGATCGGCAGGTCCGGATCGTCATAGAACATCTCAATCTGTTTTGCGCCCAGACCTTCGATGTCAAACGCCTTGCGCGAGACGAAATGCTTCAGCTTTTCCACCGCTTGCGCCGGGCAGATCATCCCACCCGTGCAGCGGCGCACGGCATCCCCTTCTTCCCGCACCGCGTCACTGCCGCATTCGGGGCATTTGGTGGGGAACACGAAAGGTTGCGCGTCGTCGGGGCGTTTCGAGACGTCAACGTCAGCCAGCTTCGGGATCACGTCGCCCGCGCGGTAGACTTGCACCCAATCGCCAACACGGATGTCCTTACCGTCGCGGATTATGCCGCCCCTGGCATCGCGTCCGGCGATATAATCCTCATTGTGCAGCGTGGCGTTCGAGACAACGACACCGCCAACAGTGACCGGATGCAGCCGCGCCACGGGGCTGAGCGCCCCAGTGCGGCCCACCTGAATTTCGATTGCTTCAAGCCGGGTCCAGGCCAGTTCGGCGGGGAATTTATGCGCAATCGCCCAACGCGGAGTGGTCGAGCGGAACCCAAGGCGCCCCTGCAAGGCCAGATCATTAACCTTGTAGACCACACCATCGATGTCATAGCCCAAAGTCGCGCGCTGGGTTTCGATGTCACGGTAATGCGCAAGCATCTGCTCGGTCGTTTCGCACAGCCGGGTCAACGGATTGATCGTGAACCCAAACGCTTTCAATTGCCCGATCGCATCCATTTGCGTGTCGGCCAGCGGCGCGGACAATTCCCCCCATGCATAAGCAAAAAACCGCAGCGGACGGGCGCGGGTGATTGCGGAATCCAGCTGTCGCAAAGACCCGGCTGCTGCATTGCGCGGGTTGGCAAAGGGCTTTTCGCCCGCCTCTTCTTGCCGGGCGTTCAGAGCATCGAAATCCTTGTGGGACATATAGACCTCGCCCCGAACCTCCAGAACATCCGGCGCATCCGGGATCGTTTGGGGAATGTCCGAGATCGTTCGCGCATTGGCGGTGACGTTTTCGCCGACCTCCCCATCGCCGCGGGTGGCGGCCTGCACCAACTGACCGCCCTCATAGCGCAGAGACAGAGACAAGCCGTCGATCTTTGGTTCGGCTGTAAAGGCCAGAGGCTCAGAATCCGTAAGCCCCAGATATTTGCGGATAGACCGGTCAAAATCCTGAACATCTTCGTCATCGAACGCATTGCCCAGCGACATCATGCGCACGGCATGGGTGACTTTCGAGAATCCTTCGGCCGGGCGCGCGCCAACCTGATCTGAAGGGCTGTCCCCCCGTTTAAGATGAGGGAAACGCGCCTCAATTTCTGCGTTGCGGCGTTTGAGCGCGTCGTATTCGGCATCGGAAATCTCGGGCGCGTCTTCTGCGTGATACAGCGTGTTTGCCCGCGCCAGCTGTTGCGCCAATTGCGCCAGTTCCGTCTTCGCGGCGTCCTCAGTCAGCTCAGATACCGGAATCAAATTGCTCATGGCCTCGCCCTGTCAAGTCTTCTTGGACCTCAGTGATAGGGCGAGGCCATGGCTAGGTCCAGATGTGCTGTTCAGTGAGTGCGGCAGGTCGCCCCGGACCACCGGCGACCTATGTTCCAATCAGGCGCCAACGGCCATCCGCGTTTCGTCAAGGCTGTTGCTTTGGGGATCGCGCAGCACATATCCCCGCCCCCAGACCGTTTCAATATAGTTGTCGCCACCAGTGGCGTTGCTGAGCTTTTTGCGCAGTTTGCAGATAAAGACGTCGATAATCTTCAGTTCAGGCTCATCCATGCCGCCATAAAGGTGGTTCAAGAACATCTCTTTGGTCAGCGTGGTGCCCTTACGAAGGCTCAGCAACTCCAGCATCTGGTATTCCTTGCCGGTCAGATGCACCGCTTTGCCTTCGACCTCAACCGTTTTGGCATCCAGATTCACCGCGACCTGCCCAGTGTGTATGATCGACTGAGAGTGCCCTTTCGAGCGGCGAATGATGGCATGAATGCGGGCCACCAGTTCTTCGCGGTGGAATGGCTTGGTCATGTAATCATCGGCGCCAAATCCGAAGCCCTTGATTTTGTTCTCGGTATCGTCCGCACCGGACAGGATCAGGATCGGCGTTTCGACCCGCGCCATGCGCAATTGACGCAGAACTTCGTGTCCGTTCATGTCCGGCAGGTTCAGGTCCAGAAGGATCAGGTCATAGTCATAAAGCTTTGCCAGATCGATGCCTTCCTCGCCAAGGTCCGTCGCATAGACGTTAAGGTTGGCGTGCGTCAGCATCAGTTCGATGCTTTTGGACGTGGTCGGATCATCCTCGACAAGAAGTATACGCATTTACTGCTCCAATTCGGGTCAATTTACCAATTCAAACTGAGCCTGATCAAAAATGGTTAATCTGACGTTACCGTTGAATCATTTATTCACTTTCACCTTTAGGTTGTCGATATTTTTTTAACGCTGTGACCTTCAAAGCCTCGGTTCCGTGCTCTGCCACAGCAGAAACCCAGGAATTGAACTCTTCATCGCTCAGCCCATAGCGTTTTTTGGCGTCCGACAGGGAGATCAACCCATAGACGACCCCACGCACTACGATTGCCTTGCGCGATGCGACCCACCGGGTCGTGTCCTTTGGGGGCAAGTCCGCCCGGGATAAAACCGTTCCATCCGGCAGGGTTACAGACCTTGGTCCCTCTACTTTGTGCAAATACATCTTTCGGTCCTCTTCGTGCTGCGACAAAGCTGACACCAGCCTACTTAATGCAGGGTGAAACCGCCCCTTGAGAGTGTGTAGAATTTTCCTATATTCTGCCGGTCTTTCTTAACCCGCGCTGGAATCATCATGGCCCTCGATACCGAGACACCGCTGAACTCGCTTGGCTTTGCCAAACCCCCGTCGGAAACACGGGTGGTTGTGGCCATGTCCGGTGGCGTGGACAGTTCCGTTGTGGCGGCCCATCTGGCCGATCAGGGCTATGATGTCGTGGGCGTCACGTTGCAGCTGTACGACCATGGCGCGGCGCTGGCCAAAAAAGGCGCGTGTTGTGCGGGGATCGACATCCACGACGCGCGCCGCGTGGCCGAGGAGCGCGGGTTTCCGCATTACGTTCTGGATTATGAGAATATCTTCAAGGACGCCGTGATTGATGAATTCGCCGACAGCTATCTTGCGGGTGCGACCCCTGTTCCCTGCATCCGTTGCAATGAGCGGGTGAAATTCAAGGACCTGCTGGAAACCGCCAAGGACCTTGAAGCGGATTGCATGGCCACCGGTCACTATATTCAGCGCATGATGGGTGCCAACGGCCCCGAACTGCACAGCGCCGAGGATGCGAACCGCGATCAGTCCTACTTCCTGTTCTCGACCACGCCCGAACAGCTGGACTTCCTGCGCTTTCCGCTGGGCCACCTACCCTCGAAGGACGCAACCCGAGAGATGGCGGCACAATACGGGCTGGCCGTGGCGGACAAACCCGACAGTCAGGACATCTGTTTCGTGCCCAATGGCAACTATGCCAGCGTGATCGAGAAGCTGCGCCCTGGCGCTGCGGAACCGGGTGAGATCGTCCACGCGGATGGTCGTGTATTGGCCCAGCATGATGGCGTGATTCACTACACCATCGGTCAGCGCCGCGGTTTGGGGATCGGTGGCCTGAGCGAGCCGCTTTATGTGGTCAAGCTGGACGTCGACAAGAAACAGGTCGTCGTTGGCCCCAAAGAGATGCTGGCCACCCGCACCATTCCTGTGCGTGAGATCAACTGGCTGGGGGATGAGCCGTTCACGTCGCGCAAGGAATGGCACCTGAAGGTCAAAGTCCGCTCGACCCGCCCCCCGCGTGAGGCGATTATCCGCCCCCTCTCGGACACCACTGCCGAGATCGAGTTGCTGACGCCCGAAGAAGGTGTCTCGCCCGGGCAAGCCTGTGTGTTCTATGCTTCAGAGGGCAGCCGCATCTTTGGTGGTGGCTGGATCTGGCGCGGGTACTAAACCGCGTCCGTCCACGAGTTGCTGAGGATATATAGCCCGGCGCAAATCATTACATAGGGCACAAGGCTCTCTAACCGGCGGGCCAGGGTTCCGCTCATGAAAGGGGCTTTTGCCCCCAACATCGCGACTGAGGCCAGACTCGCCGCAGCGCAGCCTGCTCCGATGACACCAGCAGATCGGAAGCCCGGTGCAGAATCCGCCAGCAATGGCGCAAGCACGGCGAAGGTGTCCATCGACAGGCTGATAAACAGTAGCGTCACCATGATCACCGATGCTCCGGTGTCCAGCTTTGGGTTCGCGTCAGCTTCTGCGCCCATTTTGCGCCGGATCAGGGCCAGCGCACCCAGGCTCAGCGGGATCAGGCCCAGATACCCGGCCCAATGGGGTACCACATCATCAACCCCAAGGGCCAGCAGCAACGCGGCCCCAATCACTATGACCTGTGCCAAAAGGAACCCGGTGACCGACCGTTTGGCACCCGACACCAGCGACAACGCCAGCAGCGCTGCGAGGTTGTCCAGATTGGTCAGAACCTGCGCCATAAAAGCCGACAGCCCAAACAGCACGAAATCCAGCATCACGCGCCCATCCGGTTCAACACGGCCTTGGCTGCGCGCAGTCCGGGGGCTTCGCCCCCACGTCCCAAACGCTCCATGGTAACGGCCATCGCGTCTTGCTGCGCATTCGGGGACGCGGCAACCGCCTTCAGCGCCGATGCAATGTTGTCGGGCTGGCACTCATCCAGCAGACATTCAGGCACGGTTCGGGTTTCTGAAACCAGATTAACCAGCGTCACCGTATCCAGCTTGACCATTTTCTTGGCGATCAGGGTGGTGAGCCAGTTGAGGTTGTAGGCAATCACCATCGGCGTGGATTGCGCCGCCAGCTCAAGCGAAACAGTCCCGGACGCCGCCAGCGCCAGTTCCGCGGCTGCAAATGCCGCGCGTTTCTGGCTGACCGCCTGATCCGACGGCATATCGCGCGGATCAACGACAACAGGATCACCCGGCCAGCTTTGGACATGCTGCGACACTGTTTCAATCATATGCGCAACCGCAGGCACAACCACACGCGCATCTGGCCGGTCATTCAGATAGAGTTTCAGTGCCTCACCAAACACCGGAGCAAGCCGTGCGACCTCTCCACCGCGTGAGCCGGGCAGCGCCAGAAGGATCGGTGCATCACCCAGACCATATGCTGCACGAAACGCCTGAATATCGTCTTGCGTGGCCACGTGCTCGGTTGCGACGGGATGGCCGACGAAATCGCACTCCATGCCGGCACGTTCCATATAGGGCGGCTCAAACGGAAGCAGCGCAAGGACATGGTCTATGACCTTGGCCATCTTATCCGCCCGGCCCGGTCTCCAGGCCCAGACACTGGGGGCGACGTAATGTACAGTGCGAATATTGCTGTGCGCTTTGACGATCTTTGCAACGCGCAGCGAGAAGTCTGGACTGTCGATCGTAATCAGCACATCTGGCTGCGTGTCCAAAACGGCCTGCGCCGTCTCGGCGATCCGGCGTTTGAGGTGGAAGAACTTGGGCAGCACCTCTACCAGTCCCATCACCGAAAGCTCGGCCATGGGAAAAAGGGTGTCCAAACCCTGCGCCTGCATCAGTGGCCCGCCGACCCCATCAAACTGCACATCTGGCACTAGGCTGCGCAGCCCCTCCATCAGCGCACCGCCCAGTCGGTCGCCCGAAGGTTCGCCGGCGACCACGAATACTTTCATCAGCTGGCCCGCTCTCGCACGTATAAGAACAAGCCCAGACGATTGCAGTCCTCGATGACCTGTTCCTGGTTCAGGACAATAACGCCACCCTTTTCGATGAAAATCCCGGTCAGCCCTGCCGCGACCGCGCCTGCCACGGTATCAGGACCAATGGTGGGCAGATCGGCGCGGCGATCCTGATCGGGTTTCGGGGCTTTGAACAAGACCCCTCCGCCCGCATCGGGACGCTGGGTCAGGGATTGCAGCATCCAGTCGGTACCAAAGATACTTTCCACCGCCAGCGCCTGCCCTTTGGATACGGCACATGCCTGTCCTATATCAGCTGCCCCCATGGCGCGCAGGATGCCCGCCGCCCGGTCCGCGTCGCCCAGTTCAGCGTCAGATGGCTGTGCTTCGGTCAGGCAGCCCAATTGCGGAAGCAAGCTCGGCGCGATTTCATGCGCGGCGCGCACGGCCAGACCCGCTTGCTCGAATATCCCGATCACGGCACGCAGCGCGCCGTCATCGCCAAACATCAACGCCTGCTGCAACACGGGCACCAAAGGCATTGTCGCCGCATCAATACGCGCCGGATCAATCGCCGGGCGCCGCACTGCGCCCGCCAAACAAATATCGGTCACGCCGCGCGATTTGATATCCGCGATGAAGCTGCCCAGCTGTTCCAGCGGGAAGACAACATCCGGAGTCAGCGTGTCGGGCGTAAACCCCTCCATCGCGCAGACGATTGGCCGGTCCGACAGGTGGTTCACCACCTCGTCCGGCAAAGCACCCGTTCCCGCAATCAGCGCCAGCATGGGTTACTTCCTCGGGGTCAGGAAGGATCGATCCGATTGTCCAGTGACGAAATCGACGATCCGTTGCACATATTCGCTTTGGTTGTCTGCGCCGACACGGTGCGCCCGTTCCATAAACGTGCCTTCCCCGTCCGTGAGTTCACGGAAGGCCGCACGCAGGGCCGAGATATCCTCGCGCGAGACGCCCTTGCGTTTCAACCCGACCAGATTGAGCCCGTCCAGTTCACCCCGCGGAGCCTGAACCAGGCCATAGGGGATCACATCATTGGGCACCATGGTCAACGCGCCAATGATCGCGCCACGGCCCACGCGCACCCATTGGTGCAGGCCCGAAATGCCGCCCACGATCACGTCATCTTCGATGATGCAATGCCCGGCTGCACCCGCGTGGTTTACCATGATCACACGGTTGCCGATCTGGACGTCATGCGCCACATGCACACCGGCCATCAGCAGGCAATCATCCCCGATGCGTGTCACACCGCCACCGCCATCGGTGCCGGTATTCACTGTCACATGCTCGCGGATGCGGTTGCGCTTGCCAATCTCAAGCCGGGTATTTTCGCCTCCGAATTTCAGGTCTTGCGGGATCTCACCAATCACCGAGAAATTGAAGATGACTGTCTCATCCCCGATCGAGGTATCGCCGGTCACCACAACATGCGACTTCAGCTCAACCCTGTCGCCCAGTTTGACCTGCGCGCCGACATAACAGAACGGTCCTATGACACAGCCTTCACCGACCTGCGCACCGTCTTCGATGATTGCGCTTGGATGAATGCCGCTCATGTCGTTTTTTCCATATCCCAGTCAACATAGGCCGAGAATTCCGCCTCGGCAGCCACTTCGCCCTCAACGGTTGCGCGACCGGCAAACTTGAAGATTTTGCCGCCCTTCTTGCCGCGCACGGTTTCGACGTGCATTTCCAGCACATCGCCCGGGATCACTTTGCGGCGGAATTTGCACTTGTCGATATTCATGAAGTAGATCAGCAGCTCGCTGTCGATCACGTCCATGCCTACGCCCAGCATCACACCCGCAGTCTGCGCCATTGCCTCAACAATCGTTACGCCCGGCATGATCGGAGTTCCCGGGAAATGGCCCTGGAAATGCGGCTCGTTCATGGTGACGTTCTTGATGCCAACTGCCGACTGATACCCCGAGATATCGACCACCTTGTCGACCAGCAGAAACGGATAGCGGTGCGGCAATATGCGCTGGATCAGCTGAATGTCGGCGCTTTGGGTTTCCGTGCTCATGATGAAGTCGTCCCGTTCTGGATTTCAATTTGCGCGTGGTTAGCAATACCGCGCGTCAAGGGCAAGCAAACCTATTCGCTAGCCCCGGTTTCGCCGGTGCTGCCATCACCGATTGCAGCGTCGATCCGCGCAATCGCCGCCTCGGTGATGTCGGCGCTTTCAAGGCTGATGATTACATTCGACCGTTCCATAAGGATCGATGCGCCGGATTCGCGCAACAGGTCGATCAGGATGGGCTGAACCAGCTCATAGAACGTTTGTCGTGCCTCTTCGCTTCGCTGCGACAGTGCATCCAACTTGGCGCGCTGGCTTTCCCGGTGCGACTGTACCTTGGCGTCGAATGCTTCGGCCAAGGGGCGAAACTCTTCCGCACTCAAGGTCGCACGTTGTTCGGTCAGGTCCTTCTCTTCCCGGCTCAGCTGTTCAACAATCTGCTCGTTTTCTTCGCCCAGTAACGAGCCTTCGGCCTCGAACTCTCGCAGGATACGCTGACCAAAGGCAGAGTCCGTGAACAGTTGATCGGTGGACAGCGTTACAACACTGCTCTGCGGGACACCCAGTTGCTGTGCATGCAAGGGCGCCACACAGGCCAGTGTCAGAAAAGTACACAGGGCCCAAAAAGGGCCCTGTAGTTTCATGAGAAACGTCTTCGGCATCCGTGATCAGAACCGTGCCTGAACCGTCAGGTCAAAGTTCTGCTCGTTGTCGAAATCTTCCTTTTTGATCGCTTTCGAGAAGTTAAAGCGCAGCGGACCAAACGGAGTTTCCCACAGCACCGAGACACCCAGCACGTGACGGATCGAGCCATCTTCGCCCACGATATCAGCACCTGCCGTGTTCACATCGCTCAGGTTGTAGAGGTTCCCGAAGTCATAGAAGACACCACCGCGCAGGCCCAACTCTTCGGGCAGACCCAAGGGGAAATCGGATTCCAGACGAACAACCCAGTAGTAGTTGCCGCCAATCGCATCGTCCTGCCCGTTCGACAGATCGCGCGGACCGATACCAGCGGGTTCAAAACCGCGGAACACGCTGGGCCCAAGGACGAAACGGTCGATTGTACGGCTAAAGTCACCGCCGCGCCAATGCAGCGCACCGGCCTCAAGCGTGGCGCGCAGAACAACTTCTTCGTTCCAGACCCGCTTCTGCGCAATGCTGCGCAGGGTCGTTTTGAAGAATTCATTGTCACCGCCCAGACCGGCCGCATCGACACCCGCTTCGAACAGAACACCTGCATTGGGGTTCAGACCACCAAGACGACTGTCATAGACATAAGATACGCCCAGCAGGCTAGTTGTCCGTTCACCCTGTGCGATTTCCGACGAGATGACGGCACCGTTGATCTCGTCATCCTGCTGGGTCATTTCGCTGTTTTCCCAGCCATAGCGCAGGCGCAGCGAGGACAGCTCACCAATCGCGTAGCTTAGCTGAGGACGGAAGAACAATGTATCGGTGTCATAGCTGGCGAAGCTTGAGTTCGTGGTCGCCAGACCCAGACCCAGATCAAAGCGCAATCTGCGCCCCAGCAGATAGGGTTCCGAGAAGTTGATGGTATACTGCTCAGAGTCCTGCGCTGTCGACAGGTTGAGACCAATCGTCTGGCCACGACCCAGGAAGTTGGATTCACGCAGACCAACCGCAATACCAAAACCGTCAGCAGCCGAAAAGCTACCACCCAGGCTCAGCGAGCCGGTCGGTTGCTCCTCCACGTCCACATCGACGATCACCTGACTGGGGGTCGAACCCTCGCGCGGTTCAACATCGGCCACGGTAAAGAAGCCAAGCGCACGGATACGTTCGGCGGCCTGACGAATTTCACGCGGATTGAAGGGATCACCTTCCACGGTGTCGAACTGACGACGGATCACGCGGTCCAGCGTTGTGGTATTGCCTTCGATATCGATGCGCTCAACAAAGATGCGCGGGCCGCGTGTCAGCACGAATTGCACGTCCAGTGTCAGATCCCGCGCATTGCGGGTGACACGTGGTTCCACGCGCAGAAAGTCGACGCCCTGTTTGATCCCCAGACGCTCCATACGGGCGATGGAGTTTTCAACCAGCGAAGGCGTGTAGGTCACACCCGGCTTGATTTTCAACGCCGCCTGGTAAGCTGCCGGGTCAACGCCCGGAATTTCGCTGACCGTGCTGATCTGACCGAACGAAAATTTCTGCCCTTCGGTGATGTTCATCACCAGGAAAAACGCATCACGTTCGCGGGTAAATTCTACATTCGCGCTGTTGACCCGGAAATCCACATAGCCACGGGACAGGTAGAAATCCCGGATGACCTGCTTATCGAACTCGATCCGGTCGGCGATGAATGTATCACCGCTCAGGAATGTCCGAAGCACGTTGGCCTGCTTGGTCTGCAGCACACGGCGCAGACGCCGGTCCGAGTAGGCGCGGTTGCCGACAAAGCTGACGCGTTCAACTTCGATCGTTGTTCCCTCTGCCACTTCAAAGACCAAATCGACCCGGTTGTCGTTACGGCGGATGATGCGCGGAATAACAGTGGCCGAGACACGACCCTGCGCCGAATAAATCTCGGCAATCAGATCGGCATCGGCTTCGGCCATTTGAGGGGTGAATACCCGGCGCGGCTGTGAGGTGATCGCCTCAAGCAAAACATCGTCCTTGACGCGCTGGTTCCCCTCGACGCTGATCTGGTTGATCGTTGGATATTCTTCAACCGTGATCAGCAGCGTGTTGCCTTGCGGGGTCAGCTCAACTGTTTCAAAAACACCACTGTCAAGCAAACGCTGAAAGGCATCGTTAAGCTCACCACCGGTCACTGTCTGACCCGGTTCAATCCCTGTTCGGGCGATGATGGTCGAGCTTTCTATGCGTTGGTTGCCTTCGACATCAAACGAATTGATGACGAAAGTCTGCGCCCGGGCCGCTTGTGGAAAGGGCGCAAAGCTTACTATCGACAAAAAGAAAATTAACGTTAGTGACCGCCACAAAATCTTGTTTTCTGGCTTTTGTCCCCCGCAGGATGTGCCCGCGCCTCGGCTATGAGTCATTTTTTTCACTACCCAATATTTTTGGACTTTATTGCTGAGTAGCGAGATTATTGAATCTTGTCAAAAGACCAAAACAGAAAGCGGCCGCTAGGGCCGCCTCGTGTGGTTTTCACAACAGAGATTTAGAATCACATGGTGATCAGATAGGCCCACCCGCCAATGGCGACAGCCGTGGCCCCAAAGAACAACAACATGTCCCAGTTCAACACGAACAGGTAGCCGACACTTTCAGCAGACTTTCGCAGTACCTTTGCCATAGGACCCTCGGACTCAAAACGAAGAACGCAGCATAAATTAACCGTGAATTGCGGCGGAAATGCGGCTTTTTCGTGAGGTCCGCGTCACATTCAGCAGAACAGATCGTTCGTAACCGAAAACACCATCAGCCCTAAAATCAAGGACACCCCAACGCCCATCAGGATACGCAATGCACCATCGCTGGGTGGTTTGCCGGTAACGGCTTCATATGCGTAAAACACCAGATGCCCGCCATCCAGCGCTGGGATCGGGAACAGGTTTAGCAACCCCACGGCAGTCGAAAGAACTGCAATGAAAAAGATAAAGTTCTGGGCCCCCTGGCTGGCCATCGCACCCGAAGTCTCGGCGATTCCGATGGGACCGGATATATTGCATGTGCTGATCGCACCGGTGATCATATGCCAGACCCCCGACAATGAGCCATCGACAATGCGCCATGTTTGCTGGACACCGCCTGACAAAGATGACCAGACACCCGCAGGCTCAGTCGCTGGTTCAAGCGCCATTCCCCCGACAATTCCTATACGCCAATGGGTTACGAAGCCACCCTCAGGTGTTGGCTCATCTGTTCGACGCGGCACCAATGCGAACTCAAGATCCGCCCCATCCCGCCAGACATTCAACAGCAAAGCCTTTCCGTCCGACCCTTCGACGTAATCCTTCAACTGATCGAACGCAAAAATGCTGTCACCGTTGACCGCAGTAATCACATCCCCGGCTTTCAGATCGATATCCATGGCTGCACTGCGCGGAACAACCTGTTGGATCAACGGCGGAAACAGCCAGGGGCCCGACACATCCAAAGCCTGCCCGTCACGGATCACGCTATAGGTTAGCGCAGGCTCGACCGGCAGAGCTTCGGTAAAATCCGCCCAGGCCCCTTGCTGATCGAAATCGGGCACGGCGATCCCGTCAATGGCAACGATCTCATCACCGTCGCGCAGCTCTTGCACTGTGCCCGGCAGCGGGTGCAGTGTGCCAACGGTCAAAGGTTCTTTGGTGACACCTTGCGACAGGAAAATCAGGCCAAACACCAGAATCGACATCACAAAATTGAACACAGGGCCCGCAGCAACCGTTGCAGCACGGGCCCATAAAGGCGCGCCATGCATTGTACGGCGCAGTTCCTCGGGGCTTTGCTGGCTGATTTCCTCCATCGCCTCTTCGTCTTTGCCAGACGCGGCATTGGCATCGCCCAGAAATTTCACATAACCCCCAAAGGGCAATGCTGCCAATTGCCAGCGTGTCCCGCGCTTGTCGACGCGGCTCAGCAAAACAGGGCCAAATCCGATCGAGAACACCTCGGCGTGGATGCCGGACCAACGGCCCACGATATAGTGGCCGTATTCATGGACCGCTACGATCACCGACAGCGCGATCACGAACGCGCCGACAGTGTAAAGCAGGTTGCCGAAGGAAGGGATCAGAGAAATGAAGTCCAAGTTTTTATCCTGCTGACTGAATGGCGGAGGTTGTGTCGCTGTTATCTGCCAAATGGCCCGTGTTTAAGGCGTTATCAAGGTTCAATTTAGCGCTGGAAACATCAAGCCGCCCCACGCCCCATAATAGTAAGACAACCACAGGTCGACCCATCGCAAATGTGATCCGGGGCAAAGGCCCAGAGATCGCCATACGCATCACATGCTGCCGGGGCCATAGAACAGCCCCGCGATCAGAACGAACAGAGCCGCCCCCATCATGCCGTCGAACCGATCCAGGAACCCGCCATGGCCTGGGATCAGGTTCGAGCTGTCCTTGACCCCAAACTTCCGCTTGGTCGCGCTTTCGACAATGTCGCCCGCCTGACTGGCCATCGACGCCAGAACCGAGATCAAAACGAACGTGGCTCCGAACCCGCCATATGCGGCAAACACAATGCCCACCACGGCGGCGGCGGCCCAGCCACCGGCGGTTCCCGACCAGGTTTTCTTGGGGCTGACGCGCGGCCAGAACTTGGGCCCGCCGACAGCTTTGCCGACAAAGTACCCTGCCACATCGGTCGCCACGACGACCGAGATCAGCCAGACCATCCAGACAAAACCCATGTTTTCGCGGATCGCGATAAAGCCCAGCCCCGAGGCGGCGATCCAGATGGCAAACAACGCATAGATGCCTTTGGAGCGGCTGACCTGCCCTGCCCCAACCAGCGCCGGGGCCACCAGAAATGGCAGCTTGTAAAGTGGCGGTACGTGATAACTGATCAGAACCGCGACACCGGTCAGAATTCCAAGCTGCACCGCAAGTCCGGTTTTGTCCTGGTCGATCATCCGGACCAGCTCCCAGGTCATCAGACCGCAGGCAACGGCGATGAAGGTTTCAAACCATAAACCGCCCAGCCAAACCTCGACAGCACCAATCGCCACAAGTACAGCCGCCGAAAGCACTCGGGCGGTCAGATCAGACCAACGGCTGTCCGTCATGCGGGAACGGCTCCAAACCGTCGCTCGCGCGAGCCGAAACTCCGGCACAGCCGTTCGAGTTCGGTTGCGGTGAAATCAGGCCACAGCGTGTCGATGAATTCATACTCCGAATAGGCCGATTGCCACAGCAAAAAGTTGGAAATCCGCGCCTCGCCGCTGGTGCGAATGACCAGATCAGGATCAGGAAGAACGTGGGTATCCAGATACTTAGGCAGCGTCTCTTCATCCACATCCTCGGGGCGCAACCGCCCTTCGGCCACGTCGCGTGCCAAACGCTTGGTTGCGCGCGCCACCTCATCACGACCGCCATAGTTCAGGGCGATGGTCAGGTGCACCAGATCGTTATCTCTGGTTTCCTCTTCCAGCATGTCCATCAGGTTCGTCAGCTTGGAATCCAGTCGAACCCGATCCCCGATAAAGCGCACGCGAATCCCGTTTTCCTTGAGGGTCCGGGTTTCCTTGATGATATAGCGGCGGAACAGGCTCATCAGCCCGGCAACTTCGGCCTGCGTCCGTTTCCAGTTCTCGGTCGAAAAGGCAAAAACCGTCAGATATTTAACGCCCAGCCCCGGACAAGCCTCGACCACCTCGCGCACGCGCCGCGCACCCGCATGGTGGCCGAAAAGCCGAGGCCGCCCCCGCGCCTGCGCCCAACGTCCATTGCCATCCATGATGATGGCGACATGGCGCGGCCCGGCCACAGTCTCGGTATCTGGGGCTTTGCGCATATCCGGGACTCAGACCTGCATGATCTCGGCTTGCTTGGTCTCAAGTGCAGAATCGACGGCCTTGATCATCTCGTCGGTCAGATCCTGAACCTCGGCTTCCCAGAATTTCTGGTCATCCTCGGACATACCGTCCGACTTGGCTTTCTTGATCTGGTCCATCCCGTCACGGCGCACGTTGCGGATCGAAACCCGCGCATGCTCGGCGTACTGACCGGCAACCTTGCCCAGCTCACGACGGCGTTCTTCGTTCAGTTCCGGGATCGGCAGCATGATGATCGTACCGTTCAGCTGAGGGTTGATCCCCAACCCACTTTCCCGAATAGCTTTTTCGACTTTACCGACCAAGCCTTTGTCCCAAACATTAACCGTTACCATCCGCGGTTCCGGCACGTTCACGGTACCCACTTGGTTGATGGGCGTCATTGACCCATAAGCATCCACCATCACCGGCTCCAGCATCGAGGCCGAGGCCCGCCCGGTTCTGAGCGAGGCAAATTCAGTTCTGAGGTTGGACATGGCGCCGTCCATGCGCCGTTTCAGATCATCGGTATCCAGTTCGAAATCGTCAGACATGCTGCTCACTCCCCGTCTTCAGGTGCTGTTGGCATGGCTCTTAAGCCATCGCAATTGGGATGTATAGCAATGATGATGGGGAAATGCGTCAATGACCAGAGGTGTTTCCGGCATTTTCGCGAAGTTTCAGAGATAAATAGACCGGTCGGCAAAGAATCCGGCCGGTCCATGAAAGCGCCCTGTCGATCAGGCGTTTACATCCACAACGACGCGCCCTTTGACCTGACCTTTCAGGATGTCGGCACCCAATTGCGGCAGATCACTCAGGGTTGCCGGAACGACCATCGCCTCAAGCTTGTCCATCGGCAGATCGGTGGCCACACGCTGCCATGCGCGCAGGCGATTGTCATAGGGCTGCATCACGCTGTCGATGCCCAGCAGGTTGACCCCGCGCAGCAGGAACGGAATCACGGTTGCAGGCAAGGCCGCGCCTCCCGCCAGACCGACCGCCGCAACTGACGCGCCATACTTCATCTGCCCCAGCACACGCGCCAGCATCTCGCCCCCGACGGCGTCCACACAGCCGGCCCAGGTTTCACTCTCCAACGGGCGCTTGGTGGTCTCGTTCAGCTCTTCGCGCGGAACAATCGTGGTGGCCCCCAGGGAATTCAGGTAGTCACCGGTTTCAGGGCGGCCTGTAACGGCTGCAACTTCATACCCCAGATTGGCCAAAATCGCCGTAGCCACTGATCCCACGCCACCCGCAGCGCCGGTGACCAGAACCGGCCCGTGATCCTTTTGCATTCCCTGATCTTCCAGCGCCATTACGGCGAGCATCGCAGTAAACCCAGCGGTCCCAACCGCCATCGCCTGCCGCGCATCCAGACCATCGGGCAAAGGCACCAGCCAATCCGCACGCGCGTTGGCCTTTTGCGAATAGCCGCCCCAATGGGCCTCACCCACGCGCCAACCGGTCAGAACCACCTTATCGCCGGGCTTATAGCGATCGTCCGAGGACGCCTCGACCGTACCCGCATAGTCAATGCCGGGAACATGCGGATAGTTGCGCACCAGGCCGCCACCTTTGGGAGACAGGCACAAACCATCCTTATAGTTCACGGTCGAGTACTCAACCGCCACCGTGACCTCACCCTGTGGCAGATCATCCGCAGACAGCTGCTTGACCGCCGGGCTGGCCAGACCGCTTTCCTCGTCCTTTTCCATAACCAACGCATTGAACATCTTTTTTCCCTTTCTTTCCCTGGCGACAGGCCCCGTTCTTCACCTGTCTAAAAATATCCCGGGGGAGCCGCACAGCGGCGGGGGCAGCGCCCCCAACCGCCCTCAGATCCAGAACTTCTCCTGAATAGTGGCTCGGCGCAGACCGTCCGGCGTTTCAACCTCAACACCTGTGCCCGCATCCCAATGGCTCAGCCGCATCATCCCGATAGAGACGTTCGTCTGAAAATCTGGGGACCACGCGGCCGAGGTGACTTGCCCGACCTGCTTGCCATCCGCCAGAACCGGCCATGGACGATCACAGGGCGGCACGGCGTCCCCCTCAATCGCAATCGGACGAATCTGCTGCACCGGCCCCTCCTTGGCCACACGCAGCAACGCATCCCGTCCGATACATCCGATAGCCGTATGGGTATTGCAGAACTTGCCCAGCCCACATTCGTGGGGCGTATTGTCGTCGGTCATGTCATTGCCATAGGACAGCAACCCGCCCTCGATCCGCTCAATCAGGTTCGGACAGCCCGCCCGCACCTGCAAATCTTCGCCCGCCGCAAACAACGCGTTCCACAGCGGCATACCAATGTCCGAGCCTTCGACATAAATCTCGAACCCGCCCTGTTTCGAATAGCCCGACCGCGCGACGGCCAGATCACGGCCTTCGAACTGGAACATGTCGAACTTGAAGAACCGGATATCGCGTACGCGGTCGCCAAAAACCCGCGCCATCAGATCATCCGCCTTCGGTCCCTGAATGGCCAAGGGCGACACGTCCGGCTCATCCACCAGAACATCCAGCCGATAGCCCGCCGCAATCCCTTTAACCCACAGCAACAAGTCACTGTCCGCAATGGAAATCCACCAGCGGTCATCAGACAGTTTCACGGCCACCGGGTCATTCAGCATACCGCCGGTTTCATCGACAATCGGCACATAGAAACACTGGCCCGGCAGCATCCCCCGCAAATCACGCGGCGTCAGCATCTGCATCAGGCGCGCAGCATCCGGTCCGCGCAGTTCGACCTGCCGTTCACAGGCTACATCCCAGACCTGAACATGGGTCTTGAGATGCCGGTAATCGGCCTCAACACTTTCAAAAACCGTCGGCAGCAGCATGCGGTTATAGACGGTGTACCCTTTGACACCTGCGGCCTCGACACCGTCTGAGAACGGCGTGCGGCGCAACCGGCGGGACAGGGAAATTTGCGGCATGTCATACCTCCTGCGGCATGAAGACAAGATCGCTGACAGGTGCGGCTGATCCAGTTTCGGTCAGCATCTGGTGCAACTGCCCACGATGGTGAGTTTGATGGTTAAACATGTGGATGACGCATTGCGCGTAAGGCAATGTAACATCAGCTTCTTTTGCGGCTGAGAACCAGGTGAATTCACCGGTCAAAGGCGCATCACCAAGGGTCTTGGCCCAGTCTGAAATACGTGCATCGATCTGTTCGCATAACGGCACCCAGCTTGACAGATCATCACAAAGCGAGACGCTTTCCGGAATACCTCCGCCCGGCCCTTGGCCTTTGTCAAAGCGCGAGATCCAGATCCAGTTGCCCCACAACAGATGGTTCGCCGTTCCCATGATCGAGCCAAAGAACGCGCCCCGTTCTTTGGTCAGATCGCCAGAGGAAAGCGCTTGCAGAAAACCCGATAATTGACTGTTTTGCCATCGGTTATAGCGCGCCATCTCCTGCGCATATGCGCCGCTGATCATCACTTAGGACCATGCCAGTCGATCGGGCAGATTTCGGCGGATTTGCCACCGAAATCCCAGACCCGGCCATAGTCACGCACCTTGGATTTGGTGCCGCGCGCCACGATAATGTCCGCGCCCATCCAGTATTTGGAGTTGCTGACCATGACAGGATGATCGGCGTCTTTGCCTGCCATCATCTCGATCTCACCCTGAATCTTGCGCCCGATCATGATACGGCGCTTGGTGCCATCTCGCTCAATCTGGACCGGAGCACGCTCGGCCCCGATGATCTCGCTGACCAGCATGGTGAACAGTCCGGTGGTGCCGCCTGCCTGACCGCTGAAAATCTGCAGCAACCCGTTATACGCCTTGCCGCTGGCGCGCTCGTCCACATAGGCGGCAACCTTCCATTGCCCCTCGCCCATGCGGCCCGGAATATCAACCAGCAGGCCCACGTTCAGGCCCGACAGATCCTCGCCCTCATAATGGCCCTCATCGATGATCACGCCCATCCACGCGTGGCAATGCCCTTCGGTCGGAGGATGCGCGCCCAGCGACACAACGCAGGGGCAGAACACATCGCAGGAGCAGTTCAGGATCAACTCACCCTTGATGGCCCAGTCTGTCGGGCTCATCTCGCGCCGTTTGGGGTTGGGCATCCGGCTGTCAATGCGCTGGCTGATCGGCAGCCGGTCGGCTTCGGGTTTCCTGTTTTTAGCCATACACTTATCCTCCGAAAGTAAAGGGATAGATCAGCAGGAGAAGACCACCTGCGATCAATGCAAACCCCATCGGTCGCGTCACCGCGTGACCGATTTGGGGAAGTTTCTCAAGAACCATGAACAGCGTCGCAAGACCCATCCAAAGCAAGCTCATGACGCCACCAACAAACCCCAGCGCCATGAAGCCCCAGCAGCAACCGACGCAAAAGGCCCCAAGGCCAAGCCCCATACGCACACCACCGGCGAAACCGGTTTTCCAGTGGCCCAGGAAATAGGTCATCGGCGCGTGGCAGACGCCATGGCAGACCTCTTTCGCTCGGGTGAACTGAAAGGCGCCAACAGCGATCATCAGCCCCCCGGCGAACCAGGTGGATTTTGCGATGCCCAGCATATCGACCACACCACCGAAAAGCAGGCCAAGCTGTACACCGGTGATCAAGGCCGCAAACCCGACCCAGACGATGAAATACCCGGTCAAAACGCCGATCCACCCCGCGCGCGTGCCATTGGCGCTGCGGATCAGGTCCTCATAGCTGCGCAGGGTCGGCACGAGTGTCGGCAGCATCATCGCCGCCATCATGATCGCCCACATCCAGAACAGCGGCCCGAACTCGGCCATGGGCATATACATGTCCATGCGCGGGTCCATTGCCGCCATGGCCTGACCCATCGGGCCCGGGCGACCAATCCAATCCAGATCCATGTCACGGCTCATGGTGAACATCATCCACCACGCCCACAGGATCAGAATGTAGAACCCCAGCCATAATCCGCTGCGTAGAACTGCGCGACTCACGTTGGCCCTCCCGACTCAGTGCTTGCTTTTCAAATGTCAGACTTTTAAATGTCAGACAAATAAAATCTCACCAACGGTCTCCGGAATATGAAAATCGACCCGCAAAACCCTGCTGATCTGTCTGCGCAGATCGCGCAAGCCATCCGTGACGCCATCATCTCGGGTCAGTTGATCGTGGATGAACGTTTGCCGTCCGAGGCCGAACTGTCAGACCAGTTCAAAGTCTCACGCCCGACCGTGCGCGAGGCGTTGAAACGGCTTGCAGCGCAGTCTCTGATCCGCACACAGCGTGGCGCCAGTGGCGGTGCCTTTGTCAACCGGATCAGTTTCGAGGACGCCTATTCGCAGCAGATCACCACCTCGACCCTATTGCTGTCGATGAACGCGATCAGCTTTGATACCGCGTGCGAGGCCCGGTTTGCGCTGGAACGCGCCTGTGCGCCTTTGTCGGCGCAGCGTCGCACGGCGGATCAACTGGCCACCATGCGGGCCGAGATCTTTCGTCAGGCCCAGCCCGGCCTGACGGATGAGGCGTTTTGCGCCTCGGACGTCGCCTTTCACCGCGCTCTGGTCGACGGTGCGGGTAACCCGGTTCTGTCTTACCAACTGGCAGGAGCGGTCGAGGCGATGCAGCCGTTGATGAACATGATCACCTTCACCGCCCGGTCCCGCGAAGAAATCATCGCCCTGCACGCACAGATCGCCGATGCGCTAGAGGCCCGCGACGCAGAAAAGGTCGACACAACGCTGGTTGAGCTTGAAAACTACACACGCAAGCTAGCTCAGGACGTGGCACAACAACGCCGCAAACCAGCTTGAGCGAGGGTATGATGACCACAGCGCTGAATGTAATCGCCGCCTTGTTGACCATCGGCTTTGGTCTTTTCGGCTTTCTGGCCCCGGCCCATACGGCCAACGCGCTGGATCTGGCGCCGACCGACAGCACCATGGGCCTCAGCGAAATGCGCGCCTCGGTCGGTGGACTGTTTGTCGTCACCGGCGCGGTCGCCCTGTGGCTGAACAATCCGATGGCCTATGCCATGTTGGGTGTTGTTTATGCCGGAGCGGCCCTTGGGCGGTTCGTCTCGGTCGTTCTGGACAACCCGCCGATGGTCAAAGCGCTTACGTTCGGAGGAATCGAACTGGCTCTGGCACTGTGGCTCATCCTGGCGAACATCAACAGAGCCGCTTAACCCATTGATTTAGTGTGATGCAAAATAGGCATTCCCTGTTTGCATCCGCGCACGGCCTCACCTATATAAGACATGTCCTTCGGGACTATGGACATAAACGCGCTCGTAATAAGCGGATCGGACCCGGGGGCGGTACCCGGCGGCTCCACCAACCATCCTTCGTTTGGGGATCTTGGGGCCGAAATAGGATCGACGAACGTCTAAAGGGGTTAGCTTTGTCTCGGCTGTCTGCCACCGTTACCGGCGAAAACAGTACAATTGCAAACGACAATCGTGCTCCGGTTGCAGTTGCTGCGTAAGCAGTAGCAAGACCGAAACTTAAGCCCTTGCGCCTAGCCGCGTAAGGCGGGGTTCGCAGGTACCTGGCAACAGAAACCTGCATTTCCCACCAAATGTCTGCTGTTTTCGCTGAACTTGTTCACGTTCAGGGTTTCTTCACCCTTTCGTCTCATGCTGACCCCGACAGGAAAAGGAGAGCTGGGATGTCAAACGCAGATATACTCAGAAACTGGTATGCCGAGGTTTGGGAAAACGGGAACACGGATGCGATCGATCAGTTCTTTGCCCCGGATACCATGGCCGAAGGTTTGATTCCTGAAATGCAGGTGGGCGCGGATGATTTTCGCGACCTCGTGATGGCCTTTCGCCATATCCTGGGCGACATCAAGGTTGATCTGCCGAAGATCGTCGAAGATGGCGATTGGGTGTCGGCGATCCTGCACCTCAAGACCACCCGCGCCGACAATGGTGCCCCGCTAGAGGCCACCGGCAGCGTTCTGGCGCGCATGAAAGACGGACGTATGGTCGAGGCGTATAACCAGTTCGACTTCATCGCCTTGTTCGAACAATTGGGTCAGTTCCCGCAGGACACATTGCCAGTGTGTATGACCGGCCAAAGACTGGACTGGGCCTGAAGGACCTTCAGAAATCTTGACCCCCATGGCGCTTAACCGTAATCAAAGACCATGGGGTAAGATTGCGAACGCCCCGTGAGGCGCCAGCCCAAGTTTCGCATGTATCCGTTGATCACAGGAGACATGCCATGCCTGCGCCGAATTCCATAACTCCAAAACAATTGCTACGCCTGATCGGAACACCGGACGCCCCGGTCTTGATCGACATATGCGTTGATGAAGACTTTGAGGCCGATCCTTTTCTGATCCCCGGCTCCCGACGTCATCCAGCGACGGATTTGGGAGGGTTGGAACGAATCGTCGGCACGCAAAAAGCCGTCATCATTTGTCAAAAAGGCAAAAAACTCAGTCAGGCGGTCGTGTCCTGGTTACGCGGCAAGGGCTGCGCTGCAGAGTTTCTGGAAGGCGGCATGCTTGGCTGGCGAGACGTGGTTGATGCCCCGCGCATACCAGCATCTGCCATGCCGAAGCCACGCGATGGTGTGTCGCTTTGGATCACACGGCATAGGCCCAAGATAGACCGGATCGCCTGCCCCTGGCTGATCCGTCGGTTTGTCGACCCACAAGCGCAGTTCCTGTTCGTCGCTCCGGCCGAGGTCGAGGCCGCCGCAGAAGCCTTTGGCGCAACCCCGTTCGATATTGACGGCACGTTCTGGTCCCATCGGGGTGAGCGATGCACTTTTGACACCATGTTGGATGAGTTTCAGCTGCATACCCCTGCCCTCGATCGCCTTGCCAGGGTCATCCGGGCCGCTGATACCAACCGCCACGATCTCGCGCCCGAGGCTGCCGGACTGCTGGCCATCTCGGTCGGCTTGTCGCGGCAGTACCGGGACGATCATCAGAACCTTGACGCGGGCCTGCACCTGTATGACGCGCTTTACCGCTGGGCTCGCGACGGATTTGACGAAACGCACGACTGCCCGCGGGGGTCCAGGGCATGAGCCCGACGGTCCAAGACCTGATCCGCGTCTTCGGCCGCATCGGCCTGCTGTCTTTTGGCGGTCCGGCGGCCCAAATCTCGCTGATGCATCAGGAGCTGGTAGAAAAACGTCCCTGGCTGGACGAACAAACCTATCTGAGGGCCCTGTCGCTGTGCATGCTGCTGCCCGGCCCCGAGGCCATGCAACTGGCCACCTATGCAGGCTGGAAACTGCGCGGAGTGACCGGAGGACTGATTGCAGGCGCCCTGTTTGTTCTGCCCGGAGCGGTCGTGATCGCGACGCTGGTCGGGCTATATGCCGCGTTTGGCGACCTGCCGGCGGTTCAGGCCGGGTTTCTGGGCATCAAGGCCACGGTGATCATCATTGTACTGCAGGCACTCAGAAACCTGTCGCGTAAGGCGCTGACAAACACTCAACACCGTGCCATTGCCGGGCTGGGATTTCTGGCCATCTTTGCGCTGAACCTGCCCTTTCCGCTGATCATTCTACTGGCAGCTGTTTGGGGATATTTCGGCTTTGACGGCGATGTGCCGGACGAACAGACACGGGCGCGTCCCAATACATTGGGGACGATGCGCACCGCCCTCATCTGGTTGTTGCTTTGGCTCGGACCTTTGCTGGCGCTCACTTTCTCGGGCCAGAAACTGCTCAGCGATCTGGGATGGTTCTTTGCGCGTCTCGCTGTTGTCACCTTCGGCGGGGCCTATGCCGTTCTGGCCTATATGACGCAAACCGTTGTCGATCAGTATAACTGGATCAGTACCGATCAGATGATTGATGCGCTTGGCCTGGCTGAGACGACACCCGGCCCGCTGATCCTGGTGACGCAGTTTGTCGCGATGCTGACAGGTCAGATCAACGGCGGCGTGCCCATGGCACTGGCCGCAGGCGCTGTCGCGTTGTGGGCCACGTTTGTGCCGTGCTTTCTTTGGATTTTTCTGGCCGCCCCCTACCTGGACCAACTGGCCGCCCGCCCACGGCTGGCTGCTGCCCTTCACGGAATCACCGCCGCAGTGGTCGGTGTGATTCTCAACCTGTCCTTGTGGTTCAGCCTGAACGTTCTGTTTGGAAACATAACCCAATTGTCATGGGGGCTGATCACGCTGCCCTTGCCAGAGATTGGTAGCCTGTCACCGGCGGCGCTTGGTTTGACTCTTTTGGCTGGGCTCTTGATTTTTAAGCTCAAATTTAGAATGGCCAGCACAGTTGTGATTATGGCAGCGATTGGAACCGGCCTCCACTTTCTTTGAACAATCCCGACTCAGCCGGTCTTTCGTTTCCGATGAAATCCCCTATGCTGAGGGGGACCACTTTTGAGGATGACACATGTCGCAAGACATCGACTATGGAAACCTGATGCACACCGCGATGCGCGGGCTCATCAAGACCGTTCTGACCGGTGTTTCCGAAACCGGCCTGCCCGGCGCACATCATTTCTTTATCACCTTCGACACCCGTGAGGACGGGGTCGAACTGGCCGATTGGCTGCGCGACCGGTATCCCGAGGAAATGACCATCGTCATGCAGCACTGGTTCGAAAACCTGCAGGTCGGTGATGACGGTTTTGCCATCACGCTGAACTTTGGCGACGCGCCCGAGCCGCTGTACATCCCCTATTCCGCGATCAAGACATTTGTTGATCCGTCGGTCGAGTTCGGGCTGCGGTTCGAAAGCCCCGAAGACGACGAAGATCTGGACAGCATCACCGAAGAGTCGATCGAAGTTGAAGAAGACCCCGAGCAGCACGATGCCGAGGTCGTCTCGCTGGACAGTTTCCGAAAGTAATAGGTGCTTGCGGCTACTGCCGCTTCAGGAAAGTCTCGATTGATCGTGACTTCACACCGTTGCGGAACCGTGAAAACGACAGGTTCAGACCGCCCTCAGCGAGGGTGCGGTCGAACTGCTGCAACTCATAATCCCCGTTCTCGTCGATAAACAACGAAAACACGGTCAGAGTATCCCCTTCGATCCGGCCCCAGACAAAGGGTTCGCCTTGCATCGGGTCAAGGGGCACCTCATGTCCGAACACGTTGCGCTTCATAGCAGCGGAATAGACATCGGCGCGCTCGGACTGATTGAAATCAATCGAGAATTTCTGGTTCTTGACCCGACCATCGGCCCGGTAGGTCGTGGTTGTCCAACTGACGTTAAAGCCGTTTCGCGTTTCATGGATCGAAACGCTCATGTCGCGGGCCATCTCGCTCCCGTCCGCATCAACCACATTGGCTGAGCCGGTATAGTCACCGACAAAAGGTTCAATGCTTGTTGCATGGGCCTGTGACGTCATCAGGGCCACAGTGATCATCCAGCCCAGGGACAACACAATAGATTTCAGGGTTAATCTTCGAACCGATATGCCCACCGAAACCTCCATGATGGTGATCAACTTACTGTAGCTGACCCACTGGCGCGCACAACGTGTTTCACAACAAAAAAACGCGTGAGCTTCCGGCTATACCTCTGGCCCCCTTGAGTTTATGGTGCGCGCAACTGGCCGATTGCGCGACAACTCTGTTACGGGTAAACGGCATGCGACTGTATACATGACGGAGTGACAGATGTCTCAGACCCGCACCGAATCCGACAGCTTTGGCCCGCTTGAGGTCCCTTCTGACAAGTATTGGGGCGCTCAGACGCAGCGTTCGATCATGAACTTCCCGATTGGTTGGGAAAAACAGCCCGTGGCCATCGTACGCGCGCTGGGCGTGATCAAAAAGGCCTGCGCGATGGAAAACAAGGCCACCGGAAAGCTGGACGCGAAAATTGCGAATGCGGTCATTCAGGCCGCGGGTGAGGTGATCGAGGGTAAGTTCGACGACAACTTCCCTCTGGTCGTCTGGCAGACCGGATCGGGCACCCAGTCGAACATGAACTCGAACGAGGTGATCGCCAACCGCGCGATTGAGATTCTGGGTGGCGTGATCGGCTCGAAAGAGCCGGTACACCCGAACGATCACTGCAACATGGGGCAGTCGTCCAACGACACCTTCCCCACCGCCATGCATATCGCCACCGCCATGAGCGTGCGCGACGTTCTGATGCCGGGGCTTGAGAAATTCGCATCAGCACTTGAGGCCAAGGCCAAGGAATTCGCCGGTATCATCAAGATCGGCCGCACCCATACGCAGGACGCAACGCCACTGACGTTGGAACAGGAATTCGGCGGCTACGCCCACCAGATCCGTCAGGGAATCGCGCGGGTTCAGGCAGCGATGCCGGGCATTTACGAACTGGCCCAAGGTGGCACAGCAGTCGGCACCGGTCTGAACACAAGCCCCGGTTGGGACACGGCGGTTGCAAAGAACATGGCCGACATCACCGGCCTGCCCTTCGTCACCGCACCCAACAAGTTTGAGGCGCTGGCCGCGCATGACGCGATGGTCTTCCTGTCCGGCGCGTTGGCGACGATTGCCGGGTCTTGTTATAAAATCGCCAATGACATCCGCTTTCTGGGCTCTGGCCCCCGCTCGGGTCTGGGTGAGCTGATCCTGCCGGAAAACGAGCCCGGCTCGTCCATCATGCCCGGCAAGGTGAACCCAACGCAGGCCGAAGCGCTGACTCAGGTCGCCGCCCACGTGATGGGCAATGACGCCGCGATGAAATTTGCAGGCTCGCAAGGGCATTTCCAGCTGAACGTCTACAACCCGATGATGTCCTACAACCTGCTGCAGTCTATCCAACTGCTGGGCGATGCCATCGACAGCTTTACCGAACGCATGCTGCTGGGCATCAAGGCCAATGAGCCGCGCATCGACAAGCTGATGAAGGAATCGCTGATGCTGGTCACCGCACTGGCGCCGACCATTGGCTATGACAACGCCACAACGGTTGCGAAAACAGCGCATAAGAACGGCACCACCCTCAAGGAAGAGGCCATCGCGCTGGGCTTTGTGGATGAGGACACCTTTAACGCTGTCGTCCGCCCCGAACACATGATCGGTCCAAAAGACTGATGGGTAAGCCGGTCAACCTGAACCGGTATCGAAAACAAAAAGCGCGGGCCGAAAAGAAGGCCCGCGCGGATCAGAACGCTGTGAAATTCGGACGCTCCAAGGTGGAAAAAATCGAGGATCGGTTCGAACAGGAAAAACAGAGCCGCGATCTGGACAACAAAGAGCTGGATGAATGAGCGGCCGTCCGATCAAACGATCCCTCACGTTGAAAGGGCATCGGACGTCGGTGTCTTTGGAAGATGAGTTCTGGCAAGCTTTTCGGGACATCGCTAAGGAAAAAGACCTTCCGATCAATGCCCTGGCCGCTGAAATTGACGTCTCCCGTGACCCTGAGATTGGTTTGGCCTCAGCCATCCGCGTTTTTATCCTGAACTGGTATCGCAGCTAACGCTTGCACCCGCCGCTTGGATGACCTTATCCTGCGCGGGAACAAAAGGGGTACATTAATGAGCCAAACCGTTCCCGGCCCTGACGGGCAGCCGCGCTGTGCATGGTGTCAATCAGCACCCGAATTCTTTGACTATCATGACCGCGAATGGGGCTATCCAGTCGCGGACGATCAACGCTTGTTCGAAAAGCTGTGTCTTGAGAGTTTTCAGTCCGGCTTAAGCTGGCGCACCATTCTGGCCAAGCGCGAGAATTTTCGAAAGGCGTTTAAACAGTTTGATTTCAACGCAGTCGCGAAATTTGATCAAGCGGATGTTGAACGCCTTTTGCAGGATGCGGGCATCATCCGCCATTGTGGTAAGATCGAGGCCGTGATCAACAATGCCCGCCGCGCGCAGGACCTGGTGACCACTGAGGGCTCGATCGCCGGGTATGTCTGGCGGTACGAGGCTGAAACGCCGCCCGCGCCTCAAACGGCGTCAACCTCGCCAGAGTCCATCGCCATGTCGAAGGACCTGAAAAAACGCGGCTGGAAATTTGTTGGACCCACCACGGTCTTTGCGTTCATGCAGGCCATGGGTTTGGTCAACGACCATGCGATCGGGTGTTCCAAACGTGAAAAAGCGGCGCAGATGCGCCGCGAATTCACCAAACCGGCTTAGCGCCCTTTAGACCGAGGCGCGGAAGATTTTGTCAATGTTTCCACCCAACGCCGCGTTGAATTCCACATCCGACTGCTGTTTCGATAGCCCCTCAGTCAGCGCGCGCGAGAAGGAGGCGATCATCTTGCCATTCTGGCCCAGCAGATCACAGGCCTGCTCGGTGGAATAGCCGCCCGACAGCGCCACAACACGCACAACGCGCGGGTGATCGGCCAGCGCATCATACAGGTTCGCAGTGCTGGGAATGGTCAGTTTCAGCATCACGTCCTGACCGTCGGCCAGTTGATCCAGGTTTTTCAGGATTTCAGCCTTCAGGATGTCTTCGGCCTCGGCCTTGGTGGACGAGTTGATGTTCACCTCAGGCTCGACAATCGGGACCATGCCTGCCGCGATCACTTCGCGGGCCACGTCGAATTGCTGCGCCACAACGGCGGCGATGCCTTCGGCGTTGACCTCATGGATGACCGAGCGTTCTTTGGTGCCAAACACGCCGTCGGCCTTGGCCAGAGTGTCCGCCAGACCGGGGATCGGCTTCATCATCTGAACGCCATTGGCCTCATCTTCCAGACCTTTGTCGATCTTCAGGAACGGCACGATGCCCTTTTGCGACCACAGATAGTCGGCCACTTTCTGACCGTCGATCTCTTCGCCCAGAGTGCGTTCGAACAGGATCGCGCCGATCACTTTATCCTTGGTGAAATCCTCCGCCAGAATAATCCGCGCACGCATTTTCTGGATTTCACCGAACATCTCTTCGTCCGAGCTGTAGTCCGATGCCTCAACCCCATAAAGCGCCAGCGCCTTGGGCGTCGAGCCGCCGCTTTGATCCAGGGCCGCGATGAAACCCGCACCGGTGGACATTTGCTCGCGCTGTTCTGCTTTGGACATAAGACTTTCCCGTTCAATGATGATTCCGCGTTTGGCAACCGCATACAGCAAGGAAACGGGCGATGGTAGCTTGTTAGCGCTCAACCACGCGCAACCAAATGCCGTCTTTGGATCGCACCGTCAGATGCGCCACGGGAACGGGCGGGCGCCCCTGGACCAGTTCAAACCGGTATCGGCGCAATAGCATCGACAACAAAAGCGGCCCCTCGACCATCGCAAACCCGGCCCCGGTGCAAACGCGGGGACCGGCGGAAAACGGGATATAGGCGTTGCGCTGGCAGGTCTTGCCGTTTTCCGTCGCCCATCGGGTCGGATCAAACGCGTCCGGGTCATCCCACAGGCGTTCCTGCCGGTGCAGGTGCCAGGGGCTGATAACGATCTGTGACCCCTTGGGCACATCGCGGTCGCGGAAATGTTCGGGGCACGTCGCCTCGCGCACCATCATGGGCACCGGCGGGTACAGGCGCAGCGCCTCGCGGAATACATCCCGGCTAAGCTTCAGTTTCGAAACGGCCCCAAAGCCTGGGTCGTCCAAAGCCTGCGATTCCGCGCTGAGTTTTTCCTGCCAATCGGGATAAAGCGCCATCAGGTACAGCGTCCAGGCCAGAGCCGACGCGCTGGTCTCATGCCCGGCAAGAAAGAAAATCGCGACCTGATCGACCATTTCCTGCGTGTCGAAACACTGACCGGTTTCGGGATCGGGCGTGGTCATGATCTTGGTTGCCAGATCATCGGGTGCCCGCCCCGCAGCAATCATGTCAGCGCGTTCGGCTGTGAGCCGCCCGATCAACGCGCGGATGTCGCGGGCGTTCTTGCGCGTGTTGCGCGCGTGCAGACGGGGAAACCAGCGCGGAACCGGGATGAAAGCGGCCAGATTCAGCAGCGGTTGTTGCCGTTGATAGGCGCGGAATTTTTCGAAAACCTGCGCGGCGACCTCATGATCGATGGGGACTGAAAACAGGGTTCGGAAAATCACGTCCGCCGCCGCGTGGCTGGTGACCTCTTCCACCTCGATGACCTGACCCGCCTGCCCTTGCAGCCGTTCAACGCACGCCTCGGCCGCCGCACGCATCGCGGGGAAGGTATCCCTCAGCCGACCGCCCTCAAACGCTGGATCAATGATGCGGCGCTGGCGTTTCCATGTCTCGCCATTGGTCAGAAAGACCGACTCGCCCAGCAAGGGTCGCAGCCCCTCGCTGATACGCCCAGATTTGGGAAAGTCATCGGGTCGTTGTTTCAGAACCGTGTCCACAAGCTCGGGCTGGTTGATCATGTACGATCGGAAGAACGGCGTTCGAAATTCAGCCATCCACGCGCGGTAGAGGCGCTGCGGCTGCGCCGACAGCAGATCCTTGCGAAACAGTTTGAGATACCGCCAGAGCGAGACCTTATCCGGGCGCGGTGTCGGCTTGGGCGGCGTCATGGTGTCACCGAGCGGTATTTCGACACCGGATCTTCGATGCGCGATTTCGACGGCTTGCGGTTGCGGAACCTGTCGCCCAGTGTCAGCGGACCCGCAGTAATGCGGAAATAGTCATAGTCCGACGGGCGGTCGAACGCGCAAAGGTACTGAAAATGCAGGCGGAAAAAGCGCCAGCGCAGCTGTTGCCATCGTGCCTGTGACAAGGTCTGCGTAAAGGCCGCCGACAGGATCAAAGGCCAGCGTTTCTGATCCGTCGCCACCCCGGTCACGCCCACAGGGTCGCACAGGGCAAACGCGCAACCATCCCCCGGTGCAGACACATCGACCCAGCTGATCCGGTCCTGCGTCGACAGGTAATGCAGATCACGGCGCAACTCGTGTGCGTCGGGCAGGAAAGAGACCATGGGCACCACCTGCCCCAGTGTCAAAAAGGACAAGGCCGGGCCAGGTCGCTCTGGTTGAGACCGCAGCAAATCCGCCAGAACAGACACCCCAAGATGCGCGCCCGAGGAGTGGCCGACGACCAGAACCTCATCAACGTCACTGTCCAGCGCTTCCCGGATGCGGTCGGTGAACTGGCGCAACCGCGCGCGCAGCTCGGTGGGCGTCTCCCCTTGCGAAGCGGCAGAATAGGCGTAGTCGTGCATCAGGTAATAGGCAAAAAGCCGATGGTCGATTTTGCGAAACCAATGCAGAACCGCGTAGGCCAAACCACCCGCCGGGATCAGAGCAACCCAGCCGAGAAACGCCCAAAGCACCGCCGACACCGCCCACGCCAGACCAAAGGCAATCAGCAACTGCCCCATCAGCATCGCAACAGGATAGAGTGCGGCAATCACGGGGCCTTTGCGCAAGCGCATCAGGCGGCGCAACGTCCCCGTCCCGATATAGATCCAAGCGGTGCGCAAAAGTTGCAGGTAGGTCGCCGGGATCGACGTCATCATGCTGTCCTGAACAATGTCGGACCACACCAGAACCTCGACATCAGCATCCACATCCTGCCCATCCTGATGGGATCGGACATGCCACCCATAAGGGCCATCCCCGGTTTTGGCCGAAAGCGAAACCTCATAGCCCGAGATCGCCGCCTGCGCCTGTGCTTCTTTGCGGTACAGCTCTCGGTATCTTCGCGGGGGAATAGGATCGTAGCCGGGGATATAGAACACCCGACGCCTGCGCACCTGCGGCTGATTTGTATGACTGCTCATGCCCTTACCTTCTGCTGCGCAGGTTAGCGCAGCCTTACCGACAAGGTAAGTCAGATCAGCACATCACCCGAAATTGGCGAGCGCCGGGAAGGTTTCCAGCAACCACCAGCTAAACTCGGTAAACAGGCCGGTGATCAGCATGATGCCCACAAACAACAGCAATCCACCCATGATCTTTTCGATCAACGCCATGTGGGGCTTGATCTTGTTCATCACCGACATAGAGCGGTTCAGGAACATCGCGGCCAACAGGAACGGAATTCCAAGACCCGCCGCGTAGACACCCAGCAGCAGGGTGCCACGGGCCACCGACGCCTCGGACGCTGCCAGCGACAGGATGGCGCCCAACTGCGGGCCAATGCAGGGCGTCCAGCCAAAGGCAAAGGCCAGACCAAGGATATAGGCACCGAAAACCGATCCGCCGGAATCACCCGTCTCGATCCGCGCTTCGCGGTCGAGGAAAGGAATGCGGAATACGTTCAGAAAATGCAGACCAAACACAATCACCACCGCACCTGACAGTTTGGCGAACAGCACCTGATTCTGCAGCACAAACGCCCCAAAGGCCGAGGCCGTGAACCCCAACAGCAGGAACACCGTGGACAGTCCCAGAACAAAAAACAGCGCGGTCAGCGTGGCCTTGCGACGGGCTGCAGATTCGTCCTGCATCTCATTGATCGACACACCGCTCATGTAGGCAAGATACGGGGGAACGATGGGCAACACGCAGGGCGACAGGAAACTGATCAACCCACCCAGCATTGCGATGAACATGGCAGGCAGCAGGCCCGCGTCTATGATGTCTATTCCGAACATGTATCAGCACATATGGTATCCTACCTGCCGCGTCACGGGGCCAATCGGTCACATCCTCGTGGTTGCGCGCTGGACACCGTGACCAAGTCGAAATATCTCAGGTTCATGTCAAATGTCACTGAAACACTCGACGCGCTGGGCCTGCTGTGTCCACTGCCGGTTCTGAAGGCCAGAAAGCGCCTGAAATCAATGCCTTCCGGGGCGGTATTGCGCGTTCTGGCGGATGACCCGGCGGCCATAATTGACGTGCCGCATTTCTGTTCGGAAAGCGGTCACCGCCTGTTGTCGCAAGAAGAAACCGACGGCCATCAGGTCTATCTGATCGAAAAATCGGGCTGAGCTGAGACCTGAATTGTTACAAGAAAAAGGCGGGTCCCAGACCCGCCTTTATGCGTTTATTGCCCCAAGGACCACCAGCCACGCCGTTTCGGCTTGGGTGGTTCGTTGGATTGCTCTGGCTCTTCCGCGACCGTCTCAAGCACGGGTTCAGGGGCCTCTTCAACCACGTCTTCCACAGCGACTTCGACGGTTTCGACAGGTTCAGCAACCGGCTCTGCCACGTCTTCTACTGCCGGTTCGGCCGTTGCTTCAGCAGGTGTTTCATCGGCGGTTTCGGCGACAGGTTCGGCCACCTTTTCAACCACTGGCTCGGCTGTTTCTTCAGCAAGCGCTTCAACGGCAGGTTCGGCCTCAGCTTCTGCCTCAACGGGCGCGGTATCTGCCTCCTGAGCGTCTTCGGCCTGAACCTCCGCCACCTCATCGACCTTTACCGCGCCGTCAGCCGCAGCAATATCCTCGGATACGACGGCGTCGTCTGACGCCTCGGTAGCCTCTGCGACCTCAGGTTCTTTCTTCTTGCGACGGGGTGCCCGGCGGCGCTTGGTTTTTTCCGCCTTCTCCTCTGTTTCGGCCTCTGCCACCTCAGGCGCAGCTTCGTCCGCCACCTCAGCCGGTGCTTCAGCCTCGCCGGTCTCATCACCTGCAGCCTCAGACGCTTCCGCACCACCGTTGCTCTTCTTGCGACGACGACGGCGGCGTTTGCGCTTGGGTTTGTTCTCTTCCTCGGCCTGCACCGTATCTTCCGACACGGTCTCTTCCTCGTCGGCGTCGACCATATCCATGAGGGACGCGTCCACCGACACGACCGGCGCACTGGCTTCGGGCACAATCCGGCTGGCCGTCTTGAACTTCTCCAGTGAGAAATCCGGGCTTACCAGATGCACATCGCCTTCAATCCGAACCGACATACCATAGCGCGCTTCGATTTGCGCAATATGCTCGCGCTTCTGGTTCATCAGGAAGTTCGCGATACTGACCGGGCAACGCACCAGAACCTCGCGCGAACGACGGCGAGTGCCTTCTTCTTCAATCTGACGCAGGATTGCCAGGGCCATGTTGTCGTCCGAACGGATCAGGCCGGTACCATGGCAGGCCGGGCAAGGCTGCGTCGTCGCCTCAAGCATACCGGGACGCAGGCGCTGACGGCTCATCTCCATCAGGCCAAAGCCCGAAATCCGGCCAACCTGAATACGCGCACGGTCGGTTTTCAGCTTTTCCTTAAGACGCTTTTCAACAGCGGCATTGTTCTTGCGCTCGTCCATATCGATGAAATCGATGACGATCAGCCCCGCCAGATCGCGCAGCCGCAGCTGGCGTGCGACCTCTTCTGCGGCCTCAAGATTCGTCTTGAGCGCGGTTTCCTCGATCGAGCCTTCCTTGGTCGCCCGGCCTGAGTTCACGTCGATTGCCACCAGCGCCTCGGTGACGCCGATCACGATATATCCGCCGGATTTCAGCTGTACCGTCGGGTTGAACATGCCCGTAAGGTAGCTTTCCACCTGATAGCGCGCGAACAGCGGTAGCGCGTCCTCATACCGTTTCACGTTCTTGGCGTGGGACGGCATGATCATCTTCATGAAGTCCTTGGCGATGCGGTAACCGCCCTCGCCCTCAACCAGAACCTCGTCGATTTCGCGGTTATAGAGATCGCGGATCGAGCGTTTGATCAGGTCGCCTTCTTCGTAGATTTTCGCGGGCGCAATGGATTTCAGCGTCAGCTCGCGGATCTGCTCCCACATTCGCTGCAGGTATTCATAGTCGCGCTTGATCTCGGATTTGGTGCGCTTGGCGCCTGCGGTCCGAATGATCAGACCCGCGCCGGTGGGCACGTCGATCTCAGCGGCGATCTCTTTCAGTTTCTTGCGATCCGGCGCATTGGTGATCTTGCGGCTGATTCCGCCGCCGCGCGCGGTGTTGGGCATCAGAACGCAATAGCGACCGGCCAGCGACAGATAGGTGGTCAGCGCTGCGCCCTTGTTGCCGCGCTCTTCCTTGACGACCTGCACCAGCAGAACCTGGCGGACCTTGATGACTTCCTGAATTTTGTACCGGCGCGGGCGCGGTTTGCGCGGCGGGCGAATATCGTCGCTGTCATCCTCGTCAGCAACCGACTCGATGCTGTCATCCTTGGCCGCAGCATCCGCACGGGCCGGAGCGTCTTCTTCCTCGTCCGACTCAGCTTTGTCCTCGGCTTCAGGCGCTGCCGCCTCTTCCACCGCGTCAGTCACTTCGACCGTGGCTTCGGTCTCAGCAACAGCTTCGGCGTCCTCGCCAGCTTGCGCAGCCTCTTCAGGCGCTTCGCCGCCATTCGCGTCTGCCGCGATTTCAACTGCTTCCGACGGCTGTTCGACATCTTCAGCCGGCGCATCGGACTCTGCCGCCGCCTCAACTTCATCCACCGGCTCTTCAACCGGCGTCTCGGCCACCGTCTCCATCGGAGAGCTTCCTTCCGGGACCTCCAGATCAGCGGCTTCTTCACCATCGGCCAGATCGATGGTTTCCATGCCTGTCGGCTCGGTCGAAACCTCAAGCGTTTCGACCGGATCGTCCGATTTTACATCCGCCGCCTTGGTGCGCGACCGCGACCGGCGTTTTTTGGGCTTGGCTTCTTCCGCCTCATCGCGCGCCTTCATCGCCTCAGCATAGGCGCGCTCTTCTTCCATAAGCGCTTCGCGATCAGCGACCGGGATCTGGTAATAATCCGGATGAATCTCGGAAAACGCCAGGAACCCATGCCGGTTTCCGCCGTAATCCACAAACGCCGCCTGCAGCGACGGCTCAACCCGCGTTACTTTTGCAAGATATATGTTGCCAGCAAGCTGGCGTTTGTTTTCGGATTCAAAGTCAAACTCCTCAACCTTGTTTCCGTCGACCACCACAACGCGGGTTTCCTCCGCGTGGGTGGCATCGATAAGCATTTTCTTAGCCATGTGTCCTTGGTGCACCGCGCCAAACGCGTTGTCCTTACCCGTCCGGGGGGACAGGCGCATTTGGGGAGGTGTCTTGTACGGGCGATTTCGGACGGCGCGCGGCAGGGTCTGGCGCTGTGGCCCCCTGCCCGTATAGTCGTTCGTTGCGCGCGCGTCATCGCGGTTCTTCTCCGACAGGCGCGGCTCACCGCAACCTGCCCATTTATTCCTTTCGCCCACACGCGGCGGGCTCAGGCGTTCATCTGCCCCATTTCGGGGCACAATCGGTCTGCTCAGCCAATGCGGGATTAGGTCACCACCTGCGGCATCGCAGCGAAACTCAAAGATTCGGGGCTTAAGAGCACAAAATCGGCCCTGCCCGTCCGGTTACAATAAAAGCAGTCCTGTAGAAAAGACAATGGGCAAACTGCATTCCCTGGCCTCAAGGACGCAGGGATCACTTCATCTGGCCATAAATATCTCGAGGGAGTGAATTGGCCCTACGGGCCAAGAGAGGGGGCCGGCCCCCTCTCTGCCGGTTACAGGTAATCCGAACGCTGCAGGCTGTATTTCGCCATTTTCTCATTCAGCGTCCGCCGTGGCAGGCACAGCTCATCCATCACCGACGCAATCGAGCCCTTGTGGCGGCGCATCGTATTGTCGATCAGCATCCGCTCGAACGCTTCGACGTACTCCTTCAAGGGCTTGCCTTCGGTCGTCATCACGGGCTGCATCTCTTCGTGATCCGACATCAACAGCGACGCAATCGTGCCCGAGCCTCGGCGCGATTGCAGCACGGCACGCTCAGCAATATTGATCAACTGGCGTACATTGCCCGGCCACGGAGCCTGTAGCAATTGCGCTGCTTCCTGCGCGCTGACCTGAGGTGCATCACAGCCATATTCCTCGGCAAATTGCTCGCTCAGGCGGGTGAACAGCGTCAGAATATCCTCGCCACGCTGCCGCAGCGGCGGCATGGTGATCCGCAAAGCCGCCAGACGATAGAACAGGTCCGGGCGCAGCACGTCTTCGCTGGTCTTCCCCGCCTCTTGCAGGTTCGAGATTGCCACGATCCGCGTTTCAGCCGGGGTGCCCTGATCGTTCATCACGCTCAGCAGCCGCGCCTGCAACGTATCGCTCAGCGCTTCGACATCTTCCAGAACCAGCGTCCCGCCGCGCGCTTCTTCGATAGCGGGCAGTTGCGTATCCTCGGGCAACATCGGGCCAAACAGACGTTTCGATAACGCGTCCTCTTCCAGTGCCGCGCAGGAAACCAGAACGAATTTCTTGCCTGCTCGGCTGCCCACCGCATGCAGTGCATGCGCCACCAGCGTTTTGCCAGTGCCGGTCTCACCGTCGATCAGAACATGGCCGTCCGCCTGCCCGAGGTCCAGAATATCCTCACGCAGACGCTCCATCACAGGGCTCGCGCCGATCAGTTTGTTCATGATCTGCGTGCCACCGGACAGCTCGCGCCGCAGAGCCCGGTTGTCGAGAGTCAGACGGCGCGCATTGCTGGCGCGTTTGGCCAGTTCCGACATGCGATCCGGGTTGAAAGGCTTTTCCAGAAAGTCGAACGCGCCCACGCGCATCGCCTCAACCGCCATGGGCACATCGCCATGCCCGGTGATCATGATCACAGGCAAGGTGCTGTCCGCGCCCATCAGTTTCTTCAGCAACTGAATACCATCCATGCCTGGCATCTTGATGTCCGAGATCACAATCCCCGGATAATCCGGCCCCAGCACTTTCAGCGCGTCCTCGGCGCTTGAGAACGTCTCGGTGTCATATCCCGACAAGGCAAGCCATTGGCTGATCGACTGGCGCATGTCCTGTTCGTCATCCACAATGGCGATTTTCATGGCCTGTGCCATAGTCTTTCCTTTGTTACTCAGCGGCCTCAAGGCCGTCGCTTCCCAGTATCGGCAGCTGCATCTCGAACACCGCGCCCCCATGTTGGCCGTTGCGCGCCGTCAGCCGACCCCCGTGGTCGTTTACGATACCGGATGAGATAGCAAGCCCCAACCCGACGCCATCGCCCGGCTGCTTGGTGGTGTAGAACGGCTCGAACAGGTTCTCGATATCTTCGATTCCATGCCCGTTGTCGCGCACCGTCAGCACCGCCGTATCGCCCGCTGCCAGAATGATCTCCACATCCGGCTCTGATATAGATTTGGTGGCGTCCAGGGCATTGCGCAAGAGGTTGACCATCACCTGTTCGATCCGCATCCGGTCGCCCATCGCGATCACCGGTTCCTCGGGCAGAATCTGGGTGATTTTCACATGCCGCTGGCGCAGTTGCGGCTCCATCATCGACAGGGATGAGGCCAGCGCGTCGCCAAGATTTACAGGGGAAAACGCGTCCGCGCCCTTGCGCGCATAAGACTTGAGCTGCCGGGTGATCGCCCCCATCCGTTCAATCAGACCGTCGATGCGGCCAAAGCTGGCCAGCGCCTCTTCGGGCCGGTTTCGGCGCAGCAAAAGGCGCGCCCCCGCCAGATAGGTTTTCATTGCAGCCAGTGGTTGATTCAACTCGTGACTGACGGCGGCCGACATCTCGCCCAACGCCGCCAGTTTTGAACTTTGCGCCAGCGTCTGTTCGGCCACTTCCAGCGTCTTTTCGACCCGTTCACGTTCAGCAATTTCCCGCTGTAGCCTTGCGTTCAATGCGCGAAGCTCTGCCGACTCGCGCTGGAACAGGGCCATGCGGAACGTGGCCCGACGGCTAAGCGCATAGAAGGCCAGCGCCAACAGAATCGCAAAGCCCATAATCTCAAGCGCCAGAACGCTGTTCACCTTTTCCCGGATCGACGCGTAGGTGGTGAACGAGGTCATCTGCCAACCCCGGAACGGGATGCGCGTTTCCATCCGCATCACCGCCTCGCCCTGCAAATAGGCGTCAGGTGGCAGCGCGTTCCAATCGGTCGTGGCCCGGATGGCGCGTTGAATGGCGCTTTCGGGCGGCTGGCGCAGCATCGCTTCGGCCTCATCCACACCGCGCCATTGTGGCTCGGTCGACAGGATGATTGTACCGGTGCTGTCCGTGACCATCACCGCATCTGAAATCCCGGCCCAGGTCAGCTCGAATTTATGCAGGTCGACCTCAACCAGGATCACGCCCAGCATCTCTCCGTTCGCGTCGATACGACGGGAATAGATAAAGCTATAGCCGCCGGATTCCTTGGGGATCACCGAGAAAATCGTGGCATTCGACCGCACTGCATCAATGAAATAAGGTGAGTTTCTGTGCGCCTCGCCCAGTCGGTTTCTGTCCGTCGCCGCCCGGGTCAGACCATCGCGATCCAATAGCACAAGCGAGGCCGCGCCGATCTCTTCCACGAACGAAATCAGGCGCTGACTGGACAGGGAATAATCGCTCGACTGCAAGGCCGAGATTAGCGTCGGGTCACGGGACAAGAGCTGTGGAACAATCGCGTTCCGGCGCAGCTCGCTCAGCAGGTTGCCCGAATAAAGGGCCAGCCGAACCTCGGCCCTGTTCCGGGTGGATTCGGTGAACCTGTCGGTCAGCAGGCTGTTCGTGATCCAGATCGTGGCAAAGGCCGCCACCAGCAAAACGAAAACGGCAATTCGCAGGCGCCAGCCAAGCGGCGCACCACGAAACGGTTTTGTCAGAATGGACCAGCCAGAGCGAACATCAGAACTCATGCAGCGAAACTACGCGGGGTTCAGATCAAGCTCAAGTCACGCCGGGGCAAGAACGCCTGACAATGCGCGGAACAATGCCGTCCCGTCGGTGCCACCATGCCCTTCGTCCGCCGCGCGTTCCGGGTGCGGCATCATCCCTAGAACCCTGCGGTTTTCCGACAGGATGCCGGCAATGTCCCCAACCGAGCCATTCGGATTCTCGGTATAGGTGAATGCCACCCGGTCCTGATCACGAAGCGCGGACAATGTTGCCTCATTCGCGAAATAGTTTCCATCATGGTGTGCAATCGGAATACCGATCACATCGCCCGCGTTGTAGCCCTGGGTAAAGGCGCTGTCGCTGGTTTCGACCTTTAGACCGACAGTCTTGCAGATGTATTTCAGCCCCGCATTCCGCAGCAGCGCACCGGGCAGAATGCCCGTTTCAGTCAGGATCTGGAACCCGTTGCAGACCCCAACGGCATAGCCGCCACGCTCGGTATGTTCGACCACCGCTTTGCAGATCGGAGATTGCGCGGCAATGGCCCCGCATCGCAGGTAATCGCCATAGGAAAATCCGCCGGGTACACCGACAATATCCACACCCTGGGGCAAGGCGGCGTCCTTGTGCCAGACCATGTCGACCTGAAACCCGGCCTGTTCAAAGGCCACTGCAAGGTCCCGGTCACAGTTGGACCCGGGGAAAACGATGACGGCTGCGCGCATATGCGGACCCTCCTACAGGACAAAATCGGTGACCACCGCCACGCCCGGAGGCGTCGGGTGATCAAAGGCGGCAAGCTCATCGCTTACCTGACTAAGAGTTATGTTTCGCGTCACCAGCGGGCTGAGGTCGACAGAGCCCCCAGACAGCAATGACAACAGCGACGGATAGCGCCAACTGGGCATGCCACGCGTACCGAAGACAGACAGTTGGCCGGAATAAAGCGCATCCATTGGCAGCGACATGACCGCATGATCGCCCGCAGGCATACCGATCTGCACCATTCGACCCAGCTTGCGCAGGGATTTCATGGCGGCCACGGTCGTTGTCTCGATCCCTAGCGCTTCAATCGCGACATGAGCCCCGCCACCGGTGAGGTCTTTGACCGCTTGCGGCGCGTCGCAAGTCGCTGCGTTGACAACCGCGTCCGCGCCCAGACCTTTGGCATAGTCCAGCTTATCGTCGGCAATATCCACGACGACAACGCGGGCCCCCAGCGCCTTGCCCAGCAGCAACGTGGAAATCCCGACGCCACCGCCGCCAAAAACCGCCAGCCACTCGCCACCCTGTATCTGCGCGCGCCCGACCAGAGCCTGCCAGGCGGTCGTGACGCGGCATCCCAGCGCCGCCGCGATGTCCGGGGCGAGCGTATCGGGCAAAGCGGTCAGGTTGGCATCGGCATGGGCAACGGCGATGTATTCGGCAAACGCCCCGTCACAGGTGAAACCGGGCACCACCTGATCGGCGCAGATAGTCTGATGCCCCTGCGCGCAATCCGGGCAGTGGCCACAGGCCAGAATAAAGGGCGCAATCACCCGGTCCCCCACCTTCCACCGATTGACCCGCGCGCCCACAGCGACAACCTCGCCGCAATATTCGTGTCCGGGGGTCATCGGCAGAACCACGTCCGGGTCCGAGCCTGACCACGCATGCCAATCCGACCGGCAAACGCCACAAGCCAGCACGCGGACGACAACGCCGTCCTCGGCCGGTTCAGGGTCGGGAATGGTCGTCAGCTCAAGCGGCTGACGATAGGTGATCAGACGCGCTGCCCGCATCCGTTCAGACCAGTTCGATCTCGTAACGTTCGATGACGGTGTTGGCCAACAGCTTTTCGCACATCTCGGTGATGTCGGCCTCGGTCGCGCCTTCGGCCAGCTCAAGGTCGATCACCTTGCCCTGACGCACGCCTTCGACCTGATCAAAGCCCATGGCGCCCAAGGCGTGCCGCACAGCCTCACCCTGAGGGTCAAGGACCCCGTTCTTCAGCATCACATGCACCCGTGCTTTCATTCCTGCAACTCCAGCTGAGGGCCGCGGTTCCCGGCCCGTTCCGTTGCGCGGGGATAGCGTGGGAAACGGCGTTCGACAACCCTTGTCCGCACACAGTTTGACGCAGGTTGATGGATCAACACCGTTGTAGCGCGTCGAAGTGCTTTTGCAATGAACGCGCGGACCTGCCGGAACGAAAAAAGCGCCGTTGGATATACGGCGCTTTTCGATGCTTTCTTAAACCGAGCAAACGGTCAGTTGATCAGCGTAGGCTTTGCCACATTGCTTTGCGGCAGAACGCCCAGACGGCGCGCGACCTCGGAATAAGCGTCGGTCAGGCTGCCCAGATCGCGACGGAACACGTCTTTGTCCAGCTTCTGACCGGTCTCAATGTCCCACAGGCGGCAGCTGTCGGGGCTGATCTCATCGGCGATGATCAGGCGTTGGAAGTCGCCGTCATAGACGCGACCGATTTCGATTTTGAAATCCACCAAACGGATACCCACGGCCAGCATCACGCCGCTCATGAAATCGTTCACGCGCAGTGCGAGGCTCAGGATGTCTTCCATGTCCTGCTGGCTGGCCCAGCCAAAGGCGGCGATATGTTCCTCGGTGACCAGCGGATCGCCCAGGGCGTCGTCTTTATAGCAGTATTCGACGATCGGGCGCGGCAATTGCGTGCCTTCGGCGATGCCCAGACGTTTGGACATCGACCCGGCAGCATAATTGCGCACGATGACTTCCAGCGGCACGATTTCGCAGCTGCGCACCAGTTGTTCACGCATGTTCAGACGGCGGATAAAGTGGGTCGGCACGCCGATCTGGGCCAGACCGTTCATGAAGAACTCGCTCAGGCGGTTGTTCAGCACGCCCTTGCCGTCGATCACATCCTTTTTCTCGGCGTTGAACGCGGTGGCATCATCCTTGAAATACTGCACGATGGTGCCCGGTTCGGTGCCTTCATACAGGATCTTGGCCTTACCTTCGTAGATTTTCTTGCGACGCGCCATAAGCGACCTTTCCACTCTGATCAGAGGGAATGAGTCCCCTCACGTTGGCGTTCTCATAGTGCAAGCCCCCCGGTCCCGCAAGTTTACTTGACCCGAGGGGGTTTGACGCAGGGCAAATCCCTTGCGCACGGGCGCTGCAATAGTCATATCTTCAAACAAGAAGATGTAATCCAAGAGGTCCCCAACCAATGACCACGTTTGACGAACGCGAAAACGCCTTTGAAGCCAAGTTTGCGCATGATGAGGAAATGCAGTTCAAAGCTCAGGCCCGCTGCAACAAACTGCTGGGCCTTTGGGCGGCAGAAAAGCTGGGAAAATCCGGCTCTGAGGCCGATGACTATGCCAAAACCGTTGTGATCGCCGACATGGAAGAGGTCGGGCACGAGGATGTCGTGCGCAAGGTCGCAGGTGATCTGGGCGCGTTGTCCTCTGACGACGAAATCCGCGCCAAGATGGCCGAGCTGCTGCCCGAGGCCAAAGCGCAGGTTCTCAGCGAGACGGAATAAGGCTTTCACGCCTGCCTCATGATCTTCATGAGTTTTATGAATTTGATTTGACGCCCCTGTCATGAGACATGGGGCGTCTCTGATTTTATCGGGCCAATTGCGCCTTTTTCCGGAATACCCCAATGACAAATGCACTGAGCCAGCTTCTTGAAACCACCGATGCCATTCTGGCCGATGGTGCAACGGGCACTAACCTGTTCAATATGGGTCTGCAATCGGGTGATACGCCTGAATTGTGGAATGTCGACGAAGCCGACAAGATCCGTGCGCTGTACCAGGGTTCGGTGGATGCAGGCAGCGATCTGTTTCTGACCAACACCTTCGGCGGCACTTCGGCGCGCCTAAAACTGCACGACGCCCAGAGCCGCGTGGCCGAGCTGAACCGGATCGGCGCAGAGTTGGGCCGTGAAGTGGCCGACAAGGCCGGGCGCACCGTTATCGTTGCAGGCTCGGTCGGCCCTACCGGTGAGATCATGGAGCCTGTAGGCAGCCTGTCGCATGCTGAGGCGGTTGAGATGTTCCATGAACAGGCAGATGCGCTGAAAGCCGGTGGCGCGGATGTGCTGTGGCTGGAAACCATCAGCGCGCCCGAAGAATTCCGCGCCGCGGCTGAGGCTTTTGCCCTGGCCGATATGCCCTGGTGTGGCACCATGAGCTTTGACACCGCCGGACGCACCATGATGGGTGTGACATCTGCCGATCTGGCGCAGCTGGTCGAAACCCTGCCGAACCCGCCGGTGGCCTTTGGTGCAAATTGCGGAACCGGCGCGTCCGACATCCTGCGCACTGTGCTGGGCTTTGCCGCGCAAGGGACCGAACGTCCCGTGATCTCCAAAGGCAATGCGGGTATTCCGAAATATGTTGACGGCCACATCCACTATGACGGCACGCCCGAGCTGATGGGCGATTATGCCGCCATGGCCCGTGATGCCGGGGCCACTATCATCGGCGGTTGCTGTGGCACCATGCCAGCCCACCTGCGCAAAATGCGCGAGGCACTGGATACGCGCCCGCGCGGGTCACGCCCGACGCTGGATCAGATCACCAACGCGCTGGGGCCGTTTTCGTCTACCTCAGACGGTACCGAAGAAGACGCCATGCCCGAGCGCCGGACACGCCGCCGCCGCCGCGCCTGATCCTTAGCGCCCCTCGAATTTCGGGGGGCGTTTTTCCATGAAGGCCACCACACCTTCGGCAAAATCGCGGGTCCGGCCGCAATCGCCTTGCAGATGCGCCTCGACCGTCAGTTGTTGCGTCAGTGTCTTTTCGTAAGTGCCGCGGATGGCCTTTTTGATCGCACCGAACCCGGCAGTGGGGCCATTGGCCAGATAAGCGGCACGCTTGCGCCAATGCGCCTCGAACGCGTCATCCGGCACGGCTTCCCAAATCAAACCCCATTCATCCGCCTGACGTGCGCTGATCTTGTCGGCGAACAGAGCCGCCCCCATCGCCTTGGCAAACCCCATCTGGCGCGGCATGAACCACGTTCCACCCGCATCGGGCAGCAGACCGATCCGCGCAAAGGCTTGCAGGAAATAAGCGCTTTCGGTCGCGATCACCACATCCGCACATAGCGCAAGGTTCGCCCCTGCCCCGGCCGCCGCGCCGTTGACCGCCGCAATAGTGGGAACCGGGCAGTCGTGGATTGTCTCAAGCATCGGCTCGTATTCATCGCGCAAGGTCCGCTCAAGATCGATCTTACCGGTGCTTGAAGCATCGCCCAGGTCCTGACCCGAACAGAACGCAGCGCCCGCCCCGGTCAGAACAATCGCCCGAGCGTGGCGTGCGGCATGCTTCATCGCGTGCGTGACCTCGGCCCGCATCTGCGCCGTCATGGCGTTCATCTTGTCAGGGCGGTTCAGGGTTACAACCGCCAAATTGTCAGTGACGTCCAACAGGATCGTTTCGTAGTCCATCTACCCCTCCCCAAAACAGTCCAGAGTTTTGGGAACCCTGACGGAATTCACCGCAGAGGAAAAGCAGAACCCTGGGTCAGTCTTCCAGAATTTGGCGCAAACGCTCTTTCTCGGCCTCGCTCAGCGCATCGTTTTCGCCAATGGCCTGAACCTGCGATCGCTTGCGCATAAAGCTGAAGCCCACTGCGGCGGCGATCAGCAACATGATCGGTCCTGCCAGCCAAAGCATCAGGTTTGATCCCGTCACCTTGGGTTTGAGCAGTACATATTCGCCATAGCGATCCACGATGAAGGCAATCGCCTCCTGATCGGTATCGCCCGCCACCAGCCGCTCCCGCAGCAGCAGGCGCAGATCGCGGGCCAGTTCAGCGTTGCTTTCGTCGATGCTTTCGTTGCGGCAGACCAGACAGCGCAAGCCGGTGCTGAGGTCACGGGCGCGTTGTTCCAGGACCGGGTCATCCAGCACCTCGTCAGGCTGCACCGCGAACAAGGGCGAGGCGATCAGCGTCAGGATCAAAATCAGACGTTTCATTCCGCAGGTACTCCGCCCGCAGGGGCCTTGCGCGCACCTGCCGCCACACGGAACCGCCGATCCGACAGGCTGAGCAAGCCGCCCAGAGCCATCAGGATACAGCCACCCCAGATCCAGTTGGCCAGAGGTTTGATATAGGTGCGCATCACCCAGCCCCCATCCGCCTGCTGATCCCCGATCACCACGTAAAGATCACCAAGGAACCGGTAGTCAATCGCCGCCTCGGTCGTCGGCATCCGCGCGACCGGATAGTCGCGTTTTTCAGGATGGAGCGTCCCCATGTCGCGGCCATTCTTTTCCACCCGCACATCAGCGGTGGTCGAGAAATAGTTCGGCCCCTCTACACGCCGCACGTCTTCCAGCGTCAGGGTGAACTGACCCACTTCGAACGGCTGGCCCGGCTGCGCGACGCGAATGTCTTCGACCTCCCACGCGGTCAGGCCGGCAATGGCGAATATAGTCACGCCCAATCCGGTATGGGCCACAGCCTTGCCCCAGTCTGCACCGGGCAGACGGAACAGACGTTTCAGACTGCCATTGCGGCCCGTGCGGCTCCAAAGATCGACAGCAGCGCCGAAGGTCACCCACGCGCCCAGGAACAGGCCAACCGGTCCCAGCGCGCTACGCCCCGTCTGCATCGCCCAGACAAGCAGCGCCAACGCCACCGCCAGCGCAAAGGCATATCGCAGCGAATAAGCGGTTTTACCCAGCTTACCGCGCTTCCACGGCAGCATCGCACCGACGGGCAAGACCAGCCCCAATGCCACCATGAACGGAGTGAAGGCTGCGTTGAAAAACGGCGCGCCGACCGAGAGTTTCCGGTCAAAGGCCATCTCGGCGACCATCGGCCACATCGTACCCACGAACACGACGAAACAGCTAACGGCCAGCAGGATGTTGTTCAGTATCAGACCGCTTTCACGGCTGACCATGCCAAAGACGCCCTTGGCCTCCATCGCCTGCGCGCGCGCGGCAAACAGGGTCAGCGCGCCGCCCATGAAGAACACCAGAATAAGCAGGATGAACACACCACGCTCGGGGTCATTGGCAAAGGCATGAACGGATGTCAAAAGGCCCGACCGCACGATAAACGTGCCAATCAACGAGAACCCAAAGGCAATGATCGCCAGCAGAATGGTCCAGCTTTTCAACGCCTCGCGCTTTTCGACCACGATGGCGGAATGGAGTAGCGCCGCCGCCAGCAACCACGGCATGAACGAGGCGTTCTCAACCGGGTCCCAGAACCAGAAACCGCCCCAGCCCAGCTCATAATAGGCCCACCACGATCCCAGTGCGATCCCGATCGTCAGAAATACCCAGGCGGCCAGCGTCCATGGCCGCACCCAGCGCCCCCACGCCGCATCCACGCGGCCCTCGATCAGGGCGGCGACGGCAAAGCTGAACGCCATGCTGAGGCCCACGTAGCCCAAATACAGGAACGGCGGGTGGAAGGCCAAACCGGGATCCTGCAACAGCGGGTTCAGGTCGCGGCCGTCAAACGGGGCCACGATCAACCGGTCAAACGGGTTGGACGTGAACAGGATGAAGGCAAAGAAAGCGACCGCTATCGATGCCTGAACAGCCAGAACGCGCGCCTTCAAGGTCGGCGGAAGTCCCCCGCCGAAAAACGCGGCCATTGCGCCGAACAACGACACGATCAGCACCCACAGCAGCATGGAGCCTTCGTGGTTTCCCCAAGTACCGCTGATCTTGTAGAGCATCGGCTTGGCCGAATGGCTGTTCTCGACCACCACGCGCAGAGAGAAGTCAGACGTCACGAACGCCCAGACCAGTGCCCAGAAGGAAAACCCGACCAGAAGGAACTGCAAGATCGCCGCCGGTTCGGCAAAAGACATCCATCCAGGCCATCGCTTAGCCGCACCGACAAGCGGTACAACCGACTGCACAATTGCAACCAAAAAAGCGAGGATGAGGGCGAAGTGACCGAGTTCTGTAATCATGCCCCGGACCATATTCCGGTTCCGGGGCAAGCACCAATCACTTTCGCCCCTACGGGGCGAGCATAGTGTCGCGGTTCAGGCCCCGCGCGTGCGCCGCCAATCGTCCAGCGCCGGGTTGTGCTCGGGCTGTACGGCACGTTCGGACAGGGCGGCGTCCCCCTTGGTGTCAGCCGCTCCGATTCCGTCACTGCGCATGATGTCCAAAGCCCGAAGATTGTCCAACACCTGCGGGGTGCGCGCCATTGAGACAGCAAGCTCTCGCTGGAGGTTCTGAACCTTGGTCTGGTGTCGTGCGCCAAAGTAGAATGAGACGATCACCCCAAGCAACCACCACAAGGGCTCGGGCACCAGCGCAATCCCCTGCATGCGCGCAGCAAACCATAGCGGATCGACCATGGCGGCAAGGAATAGCCCCAGCGTCCCCAATGCCATCGCAGGGCGCGGCAAACGGTTCAAGCCATCCATAAACCGATCAAACGCGCTTTTCTGATTGGCCTGAAACTCCTGCCCCATCTGAACCATCGCCTGATGTTGCAAGGCGAGGCCTCGTTCCGCGCTGTTTTCGGCATTTTCGCGAAACACTTCGGCGGTTTCGCTTACGATATTGCGACCACTGCCAAACAGAATGCCCAAAACGCTTGAAATCAATCCCATGCGGCGACCCTCTTTTGAAATTCGGCTTCGTTCAGGTGATAGACGGGTGAGACAAATTCTTCGGCACGGCGAATCCACCCGCCCTTGCCCCCGGCGCGGGTCCGCGCGTATTTGCGGGACGCAGGCCTGTTGTCGGCCACCCGAAAATAATAATTGCGCCGGGCTATCCCATAGGCGTCTCTCAGCGCTTTCGCACCCGAGTCGGCCGCAGCATGGCAGGCTTGCGCGGTTTCAGGACCGACCACGCCGTCCACCACGATCTTAAAACCCATATCACGCAACAGCCGTTGAAGGATTTTGACAGCCTGACCGCCTGCGTTGACGTACATGTCAAATACAGACGCATGTAGAACCTCCGGCAGGCTCCCAAGCCTCGGCTGTTCAAAATAGTGTTTGACGAAGATGTCGACCGCTTGCGATTGGCTCAGCATCTTCACGTCCTGCGACGTGATCTGCCCGTCGCCTGAAATATCCATACCCAACCCACGCATAGTGTGAATTGTAACGCCAAACTTTGTTGGCCCGCCGGGATCGTCCGGGTCATTTACGAACCCACCTTCCCGGGCCACTATCTGTGTCGCAATTTGCCTGACGGTCTGCATCGTACCCTCCGATTGCCGTTGGGCAAACGCTGGGCGAAACCGGTTAAAGACGGGCAACGAAATAGGGCGCTGCTTGTGCAACGCCCTGCTCGAAAACTCCGAAATATGCTAAGATCAGCTGTCGCCAGATTCCTTGTAAACCCCTTGTTCCTTCAATGCGTCTACAACCTCTTTCGGCATGTAGGTCTCATCGTGTTTCGCAAGGATTTCAGTGGCTTCAAACACGCCGTTTTTGTAAGATCCGGTGCCGACCATCCCCTGATTTTCCGAAAACAGGTCCGGCAGAACACCCGTAAACGCAACCGGCACGCTTTCGCCACCATCTGTCACCACGAAATGAACTGTTTCACCCTGTCCGCGGATGATCGAGCCTTCTTCAACCAGACCACCGATGCGGAACACCTCGTTCGGCAGAGGCGGTTCTGCAATCACTTCGCTGGGCGAACGGAAAAAGTTGATGCCGTCACGCATTGCGTACCCAATCAACCCCGTAGCCAAGACCAAGGCCACAACGGCCAGCAAAATGACTTGAACTCGACGACGTTTCTTGAGCGTTTTCATACCGTCCTCACGGGAATAGAGGGGCCATCATCAGGCCCCGGGTTTCATCCTCACCTAACATCAGGTTGGCGTTCTGCAAGGCTTGGCCACTGCTACCTTTTGTCAGGTTATCCAAAGCGCCGATCACAATGGCGCGACGTTCGATCCGGTCGCCAACCACCCCAATATGGCAATAGTTCGAGCCCCGCACATGGTGGGTTGACGGCGTTTCACCAAAGGGCAGCATCTGGATAAAGGGTTCGTTTTCATAGGTTTTCGCCAGCGCCTCATATACACTGGCCGGATCGCCCTTGACGTAAGTGGTCGCCAGAATGCCCCGGTTGGCGGGGATCAGATGAGGCGTGAACTGCACATGCACCGGACGACCCGCAAGGGCCGAGAACTCCTGATCGAACTCACCCAGATGCCGATGGGTGCCACCCACAGCGTAGGCGTTGTATCCCTCGCTCAGCTCCGCATGCAGCAGGTTTTCCTTAAGCGACCGGCCCGCACCGGACACAGCGCATTTCAGGTCCAGGATGATGTCATCCAGATCGATCACCCCGGCCGAGATCAAAGGCCGCAGCACATATTGCCCCGTGGCCGCATTACAGCCCGTGCCCGCCACCAACCGCGCGTTGCGAATGTCGTCGCGGTAGAACTCGGTCAGGCCATAGACAGCCTCTTCCTGCTGTTCCAGCGCGACATGGGCGTTGCCGTACCACTTTTGATATTCATCCGCCTCACGCAGACGGAAATCTGCGGACAGATCGACAATTTTCAGGGATTTCGGCAGGTCCCGAATGACTTCCTGGCTTGTCTTGTGCGGCAACGCGCAAAAGCACAGATCGATCTGCGAAAAGTCGATCTCGGAAATTTTGCAAAGGTCCGGCAGGTCCATGTGGCGCAGATGCGGAAACACCTGAGCCATCGACATCCCGGCCTTACGCTCGGCGGCCAGAGCGGTGATTTCCATGTTCGGGTGCTCGGCGATCAGCCGCACCAGTTCTGCGCCGGTATAGCCCGAAGCACCCAGGATTGCGATTTTATGGGTCATGTCAGACCTCTTGATTGATGGTGTCACATTTCACGACCGCCATGTGACGGTCTTTGAATAGAAGAGAGTACGCAGTGCCGTCCTTGACCTAAATCAGGCGGCTTCGAACGTGATTTGTCGTCGAAGGAACTGTGTTGCGCGGTCGCTTACGGTGCCGGGTTTGCCAGTTGTCACAAAACCGCCCTGCCCGGTTCCTTGCATATTCGGATGGCGTTGCAGGTAATCCGCAAGGCTTTCCGCCACCAGCGCGCCCTGGCTGAACACCTGCACGTCCGCGCCCAAGGCAGCCTGAAAGGCATCCGCCATCAACGGGTAGTGCGTGCAGCCCAGGATCGCGGCCTGCGGTTCGGGCATCTTGCGTTTCAGCGCATCCACGTGGCTGCGTACCAGCGCCTCGGCCAGGATCAGATCGCCGTCTTCGATGGCATCCACAACACCGCCGCAGGCTTGGGCCTCAACATCCACGCCAATCGCACGGAACGCCAGCTCACGCTGGAACGCGCGGCTGGAAACTGTCGCGGGTGTCGCAAACAGGGCCACATGTTTCACCGCAACCTCACGCGGGGGGCTGTTGTCGCCCCATTGCCGCTCGGTCAGAGCTTCGATCAGGGGGACAAAGACGCCCAGTACGCGTTTACCCTCGGGCACGCCCTCTTCCTGCATCCGACGCAGCGCGGCGGCGCTGGCGGTGTTGCAGGCCAGAATCACCAGATCGCAACCCCGGTTCCACAGGTCGTAAACGGCGCGGCGTGTCAGATCATAGATATTCTCGGCATCGCGCACGCCATATGGCGCATGCGCGCTGTCCGCGAAATACAGAAAATCCACGTCCGGCAGACGTTTCTGCGCGGCGTCCAGAACGGTCAGACCGCCCAATCCAGAATCAAAGATGCCTACTGCCATATGCCCCTTTAGGCGCGATGCCGTTCCTCAAATTCATAGCCGTAGTCATAGGACTCTAACGGCGTCGGAGACAGCTCATACGTGGCTTTGCGCAAGAAATCCATCATCTTGCGCGTATCCGTCGAGAGAGGGTCCAAAACGTCGCGCCCGATGGGCTCTCCGATCACCACCTGAACGGGGGTATCCACGCGTTTCTTGAATTCTTTGATCAACAAACCCATGCGCAACGTACTGTGCAAATGACTGGCGATCTGAAACAGGCGCGAGGTGTGGCCGTCAAAGAAAACCGGCACCACGGTCGCATTCGATTTGGCCACCATCCGCGCGGTAAAGCCGCGCCAGCCCGGGTCCATGGGATGCGAGAACGGTTTGACCCCGGTGCTGACCGTGCCCCCCGGAAAAATCCCGACTGCGCCGCCCTCTCCCAGATAGTTCAGCGCGGTTTTGCGGGTCTCAAGGTTCAGTTTCACCGCCTCTTTCGTTTCATCAAACGAGATCGGCAGGATGATGCGATTCAAATCTTCTGCCTTGCGGAAAACATGATTTGCCAGAATGCGAAAGTCGCCGCGGGCCTGAGACAGGATGTGACCCATCATCATCCCGTCGAGAATGCCATAGGGATGATTGGCGATCAGGATCAATGGCCCGGTTTGAGGAATATTCTGCAGAGAGCCCCCCACCACATCCAATGACAGGCCATAGCGCTCCACCATAACCGACCAGAAATCACGGCCCTGAGCGACCTCTCTTTCATACCCATCCGCACGTTTGATCAGTCGCATCCGGCCGGTGGTGTTCTCCATCAGCTTGATCAGCATACGCCCGCCCTTGGTCTCGGCAGAGTAGGCATAGGATATGTCACGTGCGACATGGCGGCGCGAGGGCATTCAACTCTCCAACATTGCTGGCTGCAAGATATGTGCAGACAGCAATTTTGACCAGTTATCGTGACAAAACCGTGACGATTTATTCCGCCGCTGCGCGCATCTCGGGGCCACCGTTGCGAATGGTGGCCAGCAATTCCTCGCGCCGTTTTGCGGCTTTGGCCTCATTGGCCTGCAGGACCGGACCAAACCCGCGAATGTCCAAAGGCAGTTGCGCCAAGGCAATGAACGCATCACGGGTTGCCGCGTTAACAAGCGGAGTGATCTCTTTGAGATCACGCTCATATTGTTTGATCAGTGCCCGCTCCATCCGACGCTCGGCGCTGTAGCTGAAGATGTCCAGTGGAGTTCCGCGCAGAACCTTCAGCCGGGCCAAAACCTTCATCGGCCCTAACATCCAGTCACCGTAAGTGCGTTTTTTCGGGCGGCCATTCGGACCGGTCCCTCCGAGGATAGGCGGCGCGAGGTGAAAGGTCATTTTGAAATCCCCGTCAAACTCGACCGCTGCCCTGTCGCGGCTGGTCAGCATTAGTCGCGCGACTTCGTATTCGTCCTTGTAAGACAACAGCTTATGATAGCCTTTGGCCACCGCTTCACGTACGCCGTCATCTTCAAACGCGTTGACCACTTTGAGATACCGTTTCGCAAGGCGACCGCTTTGATACGCCGTCAGGTGTTGCGCGCGAAAGTCGATCTTTTGTGTCAGAGTCTTTGGCAGGTCCGTCGTGTTCGGTTCAAGAATTGCAGCAACCTCTTGCGGGTGCAAAACAGCCCAACGTCCAATGTCAAAGGCGCGTTTGTTGCGTTCAATCGCCGTGCCGTTCAGTTCGATTGCGGCCAGGATCGCCTCATGACTGACCGGCAACAGGCCGCGCTGCCACGCCGCGCCGAAGATCATCATGTTGGAATAGATCGAGTCCCCCATCACCGCGCGCGCCAGATCAGTGGCGTCAAACAGGGATACATCGTCTTTCAGGCGTGCCTGCAAAGCAAGCTCCAGCCGGTCGCCCGGTATACGGAATTCGGTGTCCCGGGTGAAATCGCCGGTGACCGTCTCATGGCTGTTCACGACCGCGCCGGTCCGGCCTGCGCGCGTCAGACCCAACGTTTTAGCACCCGCAGACACGACCAGATCGCCGCCGATCAGCGCATGCGCCTCGCCCGTGGCCACGCGAATGGCGCTGACGTCTTCGGGACGGTTGGCGAGGCGGCAATTGATATACACAGCGCCGCCTTTTTGGGCCAAACCGGCCATCTCCATCATGCCTGCACCCTTGCCATCGATCTGCGCAGCCTGCGCCAGGATCGCCCCGAGGGTCACAACCCCGGTGCCGCCGACGCCGGTGATGACCACGTTGTGCGTGCCGCGGATCTCGGGCAGCACAGGGTCAGGCAGATCCGGCAGATCAATCTCGGTGGTGGCTTCCTTTCGGATTTTCGCGCCTTCCAGCGTTACGAAAGACGGGCAAAATCCGTTCAGGCACGAGAAATCCTTGTTGCAGCTGGACTGATCAATGGCCCGCTTGCGGCCCAGTTCGGTTTCCTTCGGCACGATTGACACGCAGTTGGACTGAACCCCGCAATCGCCGCAGCCTTCGCATATATCAGTGTTGATGAAGACGCGCTTGTCGGGATCAGGAAACGCCCCCTTTTTGCGTCGACGCCGTTTCTCAGCCGCACAGGTTTGCACATAGACGATGACCGAGACCCCCTCAATCTCGCGAAACCGCTCTTGCACCTTCATCAGATCAGCGCGCTCAAAGCTATCAACGCCGGCTGGCAGCGCATTGAAATTCAGGTCTTCTTTCTCGTCATAAACCACGGCGATATGCTGCACACCCATGGCCTTGACCTCGGCCACGATCCGCTCGGCGGTGAGATCGCCCTCATTCCCCTGCCCGCCAGTCATGGCGACCGCATCGTTGAACAGGATTTTGAAGGTGATGTTCGTCCCCGCTGACAGCGCGGCCCGGATCGCCTGAACGCCGGAATGATTGTAGGTCCCGTCGCCAAGGTTCTGGAACACGTGTTTCGTAGTTGAAAACGGCGCCTCACCGATCCAGTTCGCGCCTTCGCCGCCCATCTGAGTGAAACCGGTGGTTTCCCGGTCCATCCACTGCACCATGTAGTGACAGCCGATCCCGGCATAGGCGCGGCTGCCATCCGGTATCTTGGTTGAGCTGTTATGCGGGCATCCAGAACAGAAATACGGAAGGCGGGTTGCGATCTCTTCAGCGTTGTCGGCCCGGCGTGCCTCGGCCAGACTGTTAAGCCCGGCGCGTACGCCATCGGTTTCGCGGCCCTCTTCGATCAGGATCTGGCCCAGTTTCTCGGCTATCATGATCGGATCGAGCGCACCTCGGGTCGGGAACAACTCTTCGCGGTGCAGCGTCCCGGCCCCGCCTTTGTACCAGCCATAGACACGGCGGCCCCGACGGTCATCAAAGATAGCCTCTTTGACCTGCACCTCGATCAGCTTGCGCTTTTCTTCGACGATCACGATCAGGTCCAGCCCCTCGGCCCAGTTATGGAACCCGGCCATGTCCAGCGGAAAGGTCTGCCCGATCTTGTAGGTGGTGATGCCCAGCCGCTCTGCCTCGGGTTCATCGATGTTCAGCAAAGACAGGGCGTGCGTCAGGTCCAGCCAGTTTTTGCCCGCCGCGACGAACCCGATCTTGGCACCGGGCTTGCCCCAGACACGCCGGTCCATCCCATTGGCGCGCGAGAAGGTTTCGGCAGCAAAACGTTTATAGTCAATAATCCGCGCCTCTTGCAGGTGCGGGGTATCGGCCAGACGGATGTTCAAACCACCCTCGGGCATATCAAAGGCGGGGTTGACCACATTCATCCGGTCAAAGCTGCCATCCACGACCGAGGTAACCTCAATCGTGTCCTTCATCGTCTTCAGCCCGACCCAGACACCGGCAAACCGGCTGAGCGCAAACCCGTAAACGCCGTAATCCAGAATCTCCTGCACACCTGCCGGGCTGACAATCGGCATGTACATGTCGACCAAAGACCATTCGGACTGGTGCAACACGGTTGAGCTTTCGCCGGTGTGGTCGTCCCCCATGGCCACCAGAACACCACCATGTTCTGCCGTTCCGGCCATATTGGCGTGGCGCATGACATCGCCAGACCGGTCCACGCCGGGGCCCTTGCCATACCACAAGCCAAAGACGCCATCGAACTTGCCATCCCCGCGCAGTCCAGCCTGCTGGCTGCCCCACAAGGCGGTGGCGGCAAGATCTTCGTTCAAACCGTATTGAAAGGTGACGTCGCTTTCGACCAGCTGCTTTTGCGCCCGCATCATCTGCTGGTCCACAGCCCCTAGCGGAGAGCCTCGGTACCCGGTCACCAGACCAGCGGTGTTCAACCCGGCCAGCCTGTCCCTTTCTTTCTGGATCATCATCAGACGCACAAGCGCCTGAGTGCCGTTCAGAAGAACAGGATTTTTCTCAAGATCGAACCGGTCATTCAGCGATATTTGTGGCTGACTCATCAGACGCCTCCCCTCGTCAGATCAGTGTGCTACATTTCCACCCATATTAGGTCATAAATTCTGACCTGCATAGGGTTTATCCCATAAAACCTAGGGATTTCAGTGTTTGATTGTGGAAGTTGTCACCTATTTCATATAGGCGTTCCGAAAAATAATGAAAGTTGCGGCAATGGATTGGGATAAGCTTAGGATATTTCATGCAGTGGCGGATGCGGGCAGCCTGACCCATGCCGGGGACAAGCTGAACCTGTCGCAGTCCGCAGTCAGCAGACAGATCAGAGCACTGGAAGAGTCGCTTGATTCGACCTTGTTTCACCGCCATGCGCGCGGGCTTATCCTGACCGAACAGGGCGAGCTGCTGTTCGATGCAACCTCGGCCATGTCCAAGCGTCTGGATGCCGCCGCCGCACGCATCCGCGACAGCGAAGAAGAGGTTTTCGGCGTCCTGCGCGTCACCACCACATTTGGATTTGGCACGCTGTGGCTCGCCCCGCGCCTGCCAAAACTCTATGAGCAATACCCTGATCTCAACATCGACCTGATGCTGGAAGAACGCGTGCTGGACCTGCCTATGCGCGAAGCCGACGTGGCCATCCGCATGAAAGAACCCAGCCAGGCCGATCTGGTGCGCAAGCGGCTAATGACCGTGCAGATGACGCTGTACGCGACCCGGGAATACCTCGAAACGCATGGTGGCATGCTGCAGTCACTGGATGAGATCAAGGATCATCGATTGATCTGCCAAACCCCCTCGGCCCCGCAGGTCGGGGCAAGCGCGGCAATGGTACGGCATCTGATGACCTACAACCCAGGCTCTTTGCTGACAGTGAACAACTACTTTGGCGTTCTGCAGGGCGTTCTGCATAATTTGGGCATTGGTGTCCTGCCGGACTATGTCACGCAGGACTTTCCGCATCTGGTTCCGATCCTGTCAGATATCGAAACGGCTGATGTTCCTGTTTACCTGGCCTACCCCGAGGAACTGCGCCATTCCAAACGCGTCGCGGCCTTCAGAGACTTCGTGCAGGATGAGATCGTCGCGCAACGCAAACAGCTGAAGCAGATGGGAAAACTTTAGCCATGCGCCTGCAGCATAGCGGGCATGATCACAGATCAGTCTGAAACATCTTGATCGTGCGCAAAGTGATCCCTAAATGGGCACATGAAGGCGGTGATGCTGAAACGCTCATCATCTTCATACCTCCCTGTTGGACTATGGCCGAGCTTAGTGCTCGGCCTTTTTTTTGCCGGTAGGCAGTATACATTTGAATAAGTCGGCAAAACATCTGGGAAACTCGGGCACTTAGCCCTATGATCGCGCAAAATTCACAAAAACGTGTGATCGAGGACAGATTCGATGTTTCACCCCCTTCGCCTGTTGATGGCGGTCCTTTGCGCTTTGTGTCTGACCAGCCCGGTCCTTGCACAAAGCACCGGTTCAAACGGTTCGACATACACCGTAACTATTCCCGATGATCTGACACCGGAACAAGTGGACGATCTGGTGGCACGTATGTCCGACGATCAGGTCCGCGCCATCCTGTTGGAGCGTCTGGATGCAGTGGCCGAAAAAAAGGCTGCCGAAGCCGCCGACCACGAAGACCCAATCACTGAGCTCAACGAGATTTGGGCAGAAATGATGACCTCGTGGAAGCACGTGCTGATGACCATCCCGAACCTCTTTAGCGCCCAGGTTCACGCGGTCGACAACTTCATCGGCACGTTCGGCGGCAATGGCGCGCTGGTCCTGCTTGGATTGGTTCTGAGCGTTCTGGTCGCTGGATATGTGGCGGAAAAGCTGTTTGGTCTGATCACGCGCAAATGGCACAGCCCGGTTGAGCCCGAAGATGAAAACGATCTTAGGGGCGCGGTCAAATACCTGTTTGTCCGCTTTTGCCATGAGATCGCAGGGCTTGTGGTTTTCTACGTGGTCATTCGCGCCCTCGGAAACGCTATTCTGACCACCGAGCAGATCACCTATGCCGCGCCCTTCGTGTTCTATCTGATCTGGGTTCCGCGCCTGGGTGCTGCAGTCTCGCGCTTTGTGCTGGCCCCGATGAAACCTCATTTCCGGCTGGTGAATATTGACGACCACTGGGCACAATACCTGCATCGCAACCTGATTGGCCTGCTGTTGCTGATCGGGTTCACCCTGTTCATCATCCATTTCAACCAGTTGAACGGCATCACCCCGGGTGAAACGCGCATTGGATTCTGGCTGAACGCAGGCATTCATATCTATATCGGCCTGATCGCCTGGACCGCGCGCGAGGGGCTGACCCAGATGATGCTGGGCACAGATCCCGATCATACAAAGTTCGATGAAGAGGTGGCCCACTATTACCCCTATTTCGCCATCGGTGTGTCCGCCCTGACATGGCTGCTGGTCGAGTTTCTGGTGGCGCAGCGCAACCCGGTATCGCTGCAACTGCTGGTTCAGGGGGCTCATTTCCAGACCATGTTCTGGCTGCTGATCGCACCTGCTCTGGATACGTTGATCCGCGGCCTTGTGCGGCATCTGCAGCCGCCAATGCTCGGCGAAGGCCCAGTGGCCGAGCGCGCCTATAAATCGACCAAGCGCAGCTATATCCGCATCGGTCGGGTTCTTGCGGGCATCCTGATCATCCTGATGGTCGCCCGCGCCTGGGATCTCGACCTGCAGGAGATTGCCGGAGGTGGCGCTGAATCCGGCAGCAAGCTGATCCAGTTCTTCATCATCATTGCGATCGGCTACATCCTGAATGAGGTCGTCTCGCTTTGGATCAACCGCCGTCTGGCCAAGGAACAGACCGCCGCAGATCAAAGCCCCGACGAAGAGGCTGGCGAAGGCGGTGGATCGGGCGGCTCGCGTCTGGCGACTGTCCTGCCGTTGCTGCGCGTCACTGCGCAGGCCGCAATTGCTGTGATCTTTGTGCTGCTGGCGCTGGGAGCGCTTGGCATCAACATCACCCCGCTGCTGGCCGGTGCCGGTGTTCTGGGCCTGGCCATCGGTTTTGGCGCGCAGAAACTGGTCGCAGATATCGTCGGCGGCATCTTCTTTCTGGTCGATGACGCCTTCCGCGTTGGCGAATATGTCGATGTCGGCGGCACAACGGGTACGGTCGAAAAGATCTCGATCCGGTCCATGCAACTGCGCCACCATCGCGGCCCGGTGCACACCATTCCTTATGGTGAGATTCAGAAGCTGACCAATTACAGCCGCGACTGGGTCATCATGAAGCTGAAATTCACCGTGCCGTTTGATACCGATCCCAACAAGGTCAAGAAGATCTTCAAAAAGATCGGGGCCGAGATGATGGCAGATGAGCTGCACAAGGATGGCTTCCTGCAGCCGTTCAAATCGCAAGGCGTGTTCGACTTTGACGATGTGGGCATGATCATCCGCGGCAAGTTCATGGCCAAACCGGGCAAGCAGTTCACCCTGCGCAAGGAAATCTTCAACCGGGTCAAGGCCGCCTTCAAGGAAAACGGGATCGACTTTGCCCGCCGCGAAGTGCGCGTTGCCATTCCCGGTCTGGAGGAAGCCGACCACTTGACTGAAGAGCAGAAGGCCGCCGTTGGGGCCGCAGCCGCCGACGCGGCGAACCAGCAGCAAAACCCGGCCTGAGCCGAAGCTATGGCTGAAAAATAGGCGGAACCGGCCCTAGGTCGGTTCCGTTTTTCTTTGTCAGGGCCCGCCTGCGGTCACTTGACCCTTCCCACGGGCGCGCCCTTGCCCTACAAGGCGCGCAATCTCGGCCCACTTGGACACAGGACAGAAGATGCAAGAGCCCGCAATCACCCCCGATCTGATCGCCTCACACGGGCTGAAGCCCGAAGAATACGACATGATCCTTGAGATCATCGGGCGCGAGCCGACCTTTACCGAGCTTGGCATTTTTTCCGCCATGTGGAACGAGCACTGCTCGTACAAATCCTCCAAGAAATGGCTGCGCACTCTGCCGACCTCTGGCCCGCAGGTGATCTGTGGACCGGGTGAGAATGCGGGTGTGGTCGATATCGGTGATGGTCAGGCTGTGGTGTTCAAGATGGAAAGCCACAACCACCCCTCGTATATCGAGCCTTATCAGGGTGCGGCGACCGGTGTGGGCGGCATTCTGCGCGACGTCTTCACCATGGGGGCCCGCCCCATTGCGTCGATGAACGCCCTGTCCTTCGGTGAACCCGACCATCACAAAACCCGCCAGTTGGTCAACGGTGTGGTCGAAGGCATCGGCGGCTATGGCAACTGTTTCGGCGTACCCTGCGTGGGTGGCGAGGTTCGTTTCCACCCCGCCTATAACGGCAACTGCCTTGTAAACGCCTTCGCCGCCGGTCTGGCCGACAGTGACAAGATTTTCTACTCGGCCGCCTCGGGCGTCGGCATGCCCGTCGTTTATCTGGGCGCCAAAACCGGCCGCGACGGCGTGGGCGGCGCGACCATGGCCTCGGCCGAGTTCGACGACACGATCGAAGAAAAACGCCCCACCGTTCAGGTCGGCGACCCCTTCACCGAAAAGCGCCTGATGGAGGCGACGCTGGAACTGATGCAGACCGGCGCCGTGATCTCGATTCAGGATATGGGCGCTGCGGGCCTGACCTGTTCCGCCGTTGAGATGGGCGACAAAGGCGGCCTTGGCGTGCGCCTTGATCTGGAAAACGTCCCCCAGCGCGAAGAGAACATGACGGCTTATGAGATGATGCTTTCGGAATCTCAGGAACGCATGCTGATGGTCCTCAAACCCGAGCTTGAGGCCGAAGCCCGCGCCGTGTTCGAGAAATGGGATCTGGACTTCGCCATCGTAGGCGAGACCATCGCCGAAGACCGCTTTCTGATCGTCCATAATGGCGAGGTCAAAGCCGATCTGGTCCTGTCCAAACTCTCTTCGACCGCACCCGAATATGACCGCCCCTGGGTGGCCACGCCCGAGGCCGAGGAATTGGCCGAGGTCCCTCAGATCGACCCAATCGACGGCCTGCGCGCCCTGCTCGCTTCGCCCAACTATGCGGGCAAGCAGTGGGTGTACGAACAATACGACACCATGGTTATGGCCGACAGCGCGCGAACCCCCGGTTTGGGCGCTGGCATGGTCCGCGTGCATGGCACCGACAAGGCGCTGGCCTTCACGTCCGACGTGACCCCGCGCTATGTCCGCGCCAACCCGATTGAGGGCGGCAAGCAAGCTGTGGCCGAAGCCTATCGCAACCTGACCGCCGTAGGTGCCAAACCTCTGGCCACCACCGACAACCTGAACTTCGGCAACCCCGAAAAGCCCGAGATCATGGGCCAGTTCGTCGGCGCGATCCAAGGCATTGGTGAGGCGGTCGCCGCGCTGGACATGCCCATCGTTTCAGGCAACGTCTCGCTGTATAACGAAACTGACGGTCAGGCGATCCTGCCCACGCCAACCATCGGCGCGGTGGGCTTGCTGACCCACACGGACGAGATCATCGGCAACGAGGTTCGCGAAGGTCACGTGGCGCTGGTTATCGGCGAAACCAACGGTCATCTGGGCCAATCCGCCCTGCTGGCCGAAGTCTTCAACCGCGAAGACGGCGACGCCCCTCATGTCGATCTGGACGCCGAAAAGCGCAACGGCGATTTCATCCGCGCCAATCGTGAGATGATCAAAGCCTGCACCGATCTGGGCGATGGCGGCCTGGCGCTGGCCGCCTTCGAACTGGCCGAGGCCGCAGGCGTGGGCGTCTGCCTTGACGATGCCGCGACCGAGTTCCTGTTCGGCGAGGACCAGGCCCGCTATCTGGTCGCCTGCAACTTTGACCAGGCCGAGGCGCTGATGATCGCCGCCGGTCAGGCAGGTGTGCCGCTGGTCTCGGTCGGTCGGTTCACCGGGGACAGCGTGAAAATCGGCAATTCCGAGGCCCCGCTGACCGAGTTGACCGAAACCTTCCGCAACAGCTTTGCGGCTGCCGTGGCCTAAGGGCGCGCCTGCCCTTCTTCTCGTTCCAAATACGGAAAAACCCGCGCCCTCCACAGGCGCGGGTTTTGCCATTTTGCACATTCGTGCCACCTTGCACCCTCTCCCGCATCGCTCTACATCTTGGGAAAGACTTTCAGGAGTTACCTACATGCCGATGAGCGCCAATGATATCGAACACCTGCTGCGCGAAGCCTTTCCCGATGCGGAAATTCAGGTCGGCGGGCATGACGGCGTACATATGTCCGCTATGGTCGTGGACGAAAGCTTTCGCGGCAAGAACCGGGTTCAGCAGCAGCGCGCGGTCTACGCGGCGCTGAAAGGCAAGATGGACGGTCCGGACGGAGAGTTGCACGCGCTGGCCCTGACCACAAAAGTACCTGAATGACGGTTACGTTTTGGATTTACTTGATCTGCGCAGCCATTGCGATTGTTGGCAGTGTGCTGATCGTTCGAAATGCTCTTGGGAAAACTCACAAAAGAGCGGGCCGAGGCACGACACCAAGTCAAAACGCGGCGGTCGTGTCTTCGAACTATGCAGGCTCAAACAGTGATCAATCTTCTGCGATCGTAATTCCACGCGATCCTCAGGAATACGCCAAAGCCATGGCACCCAAAAAATGAGTGGCTGGCTGTTCTGGATAGCCGTCATCGCGGCATTGGTGGTTGCCGCCGCGCTGCTTGAGGCCTATCTGAAACGGCACAGAAAACGAAACCTTGTCGATATGCGCCCGGACCCGGACAAAATCAGCAAGGTGGGCGGCATCGAAAGATACGGGCTTGACCCATTGGCCCTGGCGCAAGCCGAACAAAGACGGTTAGAGGACGAAGGCTGGACCTCAACCCCGTCAAAACACGCAACAACCGGCCCGGATGCGGGCAAAGAGGACAAGCAAGATGAGCGACGTTAAGACCCAGATCGACGAAACCGTCAAAGCCAACGATGTGGTGCTGTATATGAAAGGCACCAAAGAGATGCCGCAATGCGGATTCTCGTCCCGCGTGGCCGGTGTTCTCAACTATATGGGCGTGGATTATACCGATGTGAACGTTCTGGCCGATGAAAACGTTCGTCAGGGCATCAAGGATTACTCGGACTGGCCGACCGTGCCCCAACTCTATGTCAAAGGCGAGTTCGTTGGCGGTTGCGACATCATCACCGAAATGACCCTGTCGGGTGAGTTGGACACGCTGTTTGACGACAACGGTGTCGGCTACAACAAGGACGCCGCTGACAAGATCCGCGAAGCGAACGCCTGATCAGCGGCTGACACAGTTCTGCACGATAATCTGTTCACTGGCGGCATCCGCACCTGCCGCCAGATAACCCACAGTCGCCTCCCAGCCCTTTGAGCGCAGGATATATGTCCCCGGACCGCCCTCGGATTCATATCGGATGCCGGACCCGCTTTCGGTCTGGCGCAGCGTAACCAACTGATTGTCTACCATCATCGCCGCAGCGCTGGACCCGTCTGGCGCGTTGAAATACGCAACCTGAAGGGGCACGCCGTTCGAACAGGTGAACGTGACCGGCAGGATGTCAATCTCAGCCAAAGCCATACCACCCGACAGGGCAAAAGCAGCGGAACAGATCAGGGTTCTCATTTCGCAGACCTTTCTTCGATCACGGAAGCCAAGGCTTCCGCGCGTGCTGCCAACTCGGCCAGTGTGTCGGTCACCGATGGCGGGACCACGGCCACTTCGATTCTTTCAGGTTCGGGCTGCGGCATGGTTTTGATCTGGTGCAGCTCGGCCTCAACCGCGGAAAGTTTGGCCTCAAGCGACCTGATCTTGTCATCGGTTCCCGCCGCTTTGTCTGCCAGCATCAGCCCGGCCATCAACAGCATCCGCGATTCCGGCATACGACCGATTTGATCGGACAGAACCTGCGCCTCGTCATCCAGCAGTTTTGCGGCAGAGTGCAGAAACGCCTCTTCGCCTTCCTGGCACGAGACATCGAAGCCGCGCCCACCGATTTGAATGGTCACTTCGGGCATTATTCAACCTCTCCTTCTGCCAGTTTCGCCTTGGACAGCAACGGTTCCAGCCGGGCCAGAACCGCGTGCGCTTCGGCAGCGTCCGTGGCTTGCGCGGCACGTGTCGCCTCAAGCTCGGCCACAGTGGCGCGGTTGAGCAATTCGGCATCCAGCACGCCATCCTGCGTGGCCGCACGCAATTCATCGACCGATTGCCGAAGCTGCTCATTGGCCTTGCGCATCCGCTGCAGATCGTCATCCAGACGCGACATTGCCGCACCATGGCTCGACCGTTCCGCGCGCAACATATCAAGCTCTGCGCTCAATTCAGCCACGCGCTCGCTATCGGCGAGTTCCGAACGCAGCTGAGCATTTTCCGCTTCAATCTTTTGCAGTGAGGCCGCAGCGGATTTCAGCTGTTCGTTTTCAGCCTTTAACGCGTCCAGCTCATCCTGGTTTTCCAACGCAGCCTTTGCAGCGGCCAGTTCAGCCCGCGCAGCTTCGACCGAAGCAAGCTTGGCTGTGGCTTCGGCCAATTGTTCGCGCAGCGCGCCGTTTTCGGGATCTTCAACCGGCGCCGCGCGCAGGCTTTCCATATCGGCGCGCATGGCGTCGACTTCCTGTTCGTGGCGCTCTTTGAGGGATTTCAGACGCTCTTCCAATTGCGCATTGGCAACGCGCTCATCCTCAAGCGCGGCCTGCAACGTGTCGTCTGCACCAGCATTGGACGGGGCCGCATCCCGCAGCGCCTCAACACCGGTTCCGATGCGCTCCATCGCGGTGATGATGCGGCGATGTAATTCTTCGATCTGGCTCATGCCCCTGCCACCTCTTTACCAAGGTTCCTTGTCACGCGGGATTGTCCGAATCAACTTACTCCGCTTCTTGGCCCAGTCTAACCCAACACACACAAAAATACCCACTGTTTGCTTTCAATCACTTGGGCCGCTTTCTTGATCCTGCCCGGCCGCAAAATAAAGGGTTCTGCTTGCACTTTGGAGGGTGGATGGTATTGAGCGCCCATCTGCCTGTAATCCAAAGGAACAACGCCCGTGGACCTGACTGCGCTGCGCAATGCCAATCCTGAACACTGGGACAAAGCTGCGGCCATCCGCACCTTGACCCTTGATGCCGTCGCTGCCGCCAATTCCGGCCATTCCGGTATGCCCATGGGCATGGCCGATGTTGCGACCGTGCTGTTCGAAAAGCACCTGAAATTCGACGCCTCGGCCCCGAATTGGCCCGACCGCGACCGGTTCATCCTGTCGGCAGGCCATGGCTCGATGCTGATCTATTCGCTGCTCTATCTCACCGGCCATGGCGATGTGACGCTGGAAGAGATCAAGAACTTCCGCCAGCTGGGCGCCAAAACCGCAGGCCACCCCGAGAACTTTCTGGTCGACGGGATCGAAACCACAACCGGCCCTCTGGGTCAGGGTATTTCGAACGCTGTGGGCTTTGCCATGGCCGAAGAAATCCAGCGCGCGCATTACGGCAAAAAGATCGTCGACCATTATACCTATGTGATCGCAGGCGACGGTTGCCTGATGGAGGGCGTCAGCCAAGAGGCGATCACCCTCGCCGGTCGCCATGAGCTGAGCAAGCTGATCGTCTTCTGGGACAACAACAACATCACCATCGACGGCACCGTCGACATTGCCGACCGCACCGATCAGGTGCGCCGTTTCGCGGCCTCGGGCTGGCATGTGATCGAGATTGACGGTCATGATCCGCAGGCCATCGACGCGGCCATCACCCAGGCGAAAAAGTCGAACAAGCCGACCATGATCGCGTGTGAAAGCCATATCGCTCTGGGCCACGCGGCGCAGGACACGTCGAAAGGCCACGGCGCGCTGACCGATCAGGAGCAGCTGAAAGCCGCCAAGGACGGCTATGGCTGGCCGCATGGCGCGTTCGAAATCCCGGCAGATGTGAAATCCGCATGGGAGGCCATCGGCACCCGCGGCGCTGCCGAGCGCGCTGCATGGGAAGAGCGTTTCGCGCAAATCTCTGAGCGTAAACAGGCCGAGTTCAACCGCGCTTATGCGTTTGAAGCCCCGAAGAAACTGGCCGGTGCGATCCGTTCGTTCAAGAAACAAGCCTCGGAAGAGCAACCGAAACTGGCCACCCGCGCCTCGTCGGAAAAGGTTCTGAACGTCGTTAACCCGATCATGACCGAGACCGTGGGCGGCTCGGCAGACCTGACCGGGTCGAACAACACCAAATCGGCCGATATGGGCGTGTTCCTGCCGGAAAACCGCAAGGGCCGTTACATTCACTACGGTATCCGAGAACACGGTATGGCTGCCGCGATGAACGGCATGGCGCTGCATGGTGGCATCCGCCCCTATGGCGGTACGTTCATGGCCTTCACCGACTATGCCCGCCCCTCCATGCGCCTGGCCGCGCTGATGAAAATCCCGTCGGTTTTCGTGATGACCCACGATTCCATCGGTCTGGGCGAAGACGGTCCGACCCATCAACCGGTCGAGCATCTGGCCATCAGCCGCGCAACACCCAACACCTATGTGTTCCGCCCCGCTGACACCATTGAAACGGCCGAGGCATGGGAATTGGCGCTGACCTTCAAGGAAAGCCCCTCGGTCCTGTCGTTGACCCGTCAGGGCGTTCCGACCGTGCGTAAAGATCACAAGACCAAGAACCTAGTTGCGCAGGGCGCTTATGTTCTGGCCGAGGCCGAGGGCAAGCGTCAGGCCATCCTGATCGCAACCGGCTCTGAGGTTTCGCTGGCGATGGAAGCAAAAGCGATGCTTGAGGCAGACGGTATCGGCACACGCGTTGTGTCCATGCCTTGCATGGAACTGTTCGCGCAACAGGACGAAGCCTATCGCAAACGCGTTCTGCCCGGTGGGCCGGTCCGCGTCGGCATCGAGGCCGCCGTGCGCGCCGGTGGCTGGGACCGTTGGCTGCTGGGCGAGCGTGGCCGCGAAGCAAAAGCAGGCTTTATCGGCATGTCCAGCTTTGGCGCATCCGCCCCGGCGGGTGAGCTGTACAAGCATTTCGGCATCACCGCCGAGGCGACAGTTGCGAAGGTCGAAGAATTGCTGGGTTAATCCCCACTGCAAATCACATTGAAAAGGCGGCCTCCTTGGTCGCCTTTTTTCTTTCCCGCACCCTCACGGGCCGGTGAGTCATCGTGACCGTATCGTGTCTTTCCTCCTACCCGCCACCCGCTAGGTCAGCCAAAGGCTTTCAGGAACAGGGAGAACAGACATGATACGCACCACCGCATTCGTATTGGCCACGATCGTCGCGGCCTCATCCGCCAGCGCCGAGGCTTTCGCGTCCAAAGATGAAATCCAAAACACCATGAGCGACCACACCTATCAGGGTGGCATGCTGTCGGGCGCATTCACCGAGTATTACGCAGCAGACGGCACGATCAAAGGCGATGGCTATACCGGTGTCTGGACGGCCACCGACAATGGCATGTGCTTTCAATACGGCACGGACCCCAAGAATTGCTGGGACCTCAAAATCGATGGGGCTGCCGTGACCCTATACAAGGATGGCAAGGTCGACGGATCGGGCGTTGTCGTGAAAGGCAACCCAAACGACTACTGACGCACCCTGCCCTTTGGCGAATACTTAGTGCTTTTTCAGCAATTTGGTCGCCAGGGGGATCAGGACGAATCCCCAGGCCAAGCCGAAAATGCCATCCATGGTGGCTTTGGCAATCCACTCAACAGCTGCTTCGTATTGCGCGGATACCATGTGGCCAAGCGCATAGGCCCAGTCATGGATATGATGGCCCAGCCAGCCAAAGCCCAGAACCTCCATCCCGTGAATGACAATCGATCCGCCCACCCACAACATGGCTGCCGTGCCGACAATTGACAGGGTTTTCATCACGCCCGGCATCGCCTTGACCAAGCCGCGACCTAGGCCCCTGCCCACAGGCGTTGGTGCGTTCTGCGCCAGAAACAGCCCGACATCATCCATTTTCACGATCAACGCGACCGAGCCATAGACCGCGACCGTCACCCCGATCCCCACAACCGCAAGCGTGGCTGCCTGCATCCAAAGGTTCGGAGCCTCAATCGCCGCTAAAGCGATGGTCATGATTTCGGCCGACAATATGAAATCCGTCTTGATCGCACCCTTGACCTTCTGCTCCTCCAGATGGCCGGGGTCGCGTACATTCATGTCGTCTTCGATGGCCTTGCTGCCATGCGGGAAAAGGACATGAAAAATCTTCTCTGCCCCCTCAAAACACAGATACGATCCCCCCAGCATCAGCAAAGGCGTGATCAGCCACGGCGCGAAATTGGCCAGCAGCAAAGCGACCGGCAGCAGTAAAACGATCTTGTTAAAAATCGACCCGCGCGCAATCCGCCAGATGATCGGCAATTCGCGCGCAGGCGCAAAGCCCTGAACGTATTTCGGCGTCACTGCCGCGTCATCGATGATCACACCCGCCGTCTTGGCCCCGGCCTTGCCCGCAGCAGCAACCACGTCATCGACCGAGGCCGCTGCCACCTTGGCGATCCCCGCCACATCGTCCAAAAGGGCCAACAGACCGCTCATCGCGCATCCTTTCCTGTCTTGCACCGTATGCGGACCCTACCCGATCCGTCAGCTAGCGCAAGCGTTAGCGCAACCGCCGCAGGTTTGCGCTAACACCTTAAAAATATGCCGCTTTTGCTCTTTTGAGATTCAGCAATCAGGGCTATATGGCCTGCATCGCAAGCGCATTTGGAGACGTCACATGACCATCAAGGTCGGTATCAATGGTTTTGGCCGCATCGGCCGCTGCACCCTGTCGCACATCGCCGCGTCAGGCCGTAACGACATCGAAGTGATCAAGGTCAACGCGACCGGCCCGTTGGAAACAACCGCGCATCTGTTGAAATATGACAGCGTCCATGGCCGTTTCCCGCGCGACATCGCCGTCAATGGCAATACTCTGGATTTGGGCCGGGGCCCGATGGAGATGTTCTCGACCTACGACATGAACGAGCTGGACTGGGAAGGCTGCGACGTCGTTCTGGAATGCACCGGCAAATTCAACGACGGCCTGAAAGCCAAGACGCATCTTGAGCGTGGCGCGGCAAAGGTTCTGCTGTCTGCCCCCGGCAAGAATGTCGACAAGACCATCGTGTTCGGTGTGAATCACAACACGCTGACTGCAAATGACAACATGGTCTCGAACGGGTCCTGCACCACGAACTGCCTTGCTCCGCTTGCCAAGGTTCTGGACGAAGGTATCGGCATCGAAAACGGCATCATGACCACGATCCACGCCTACACAGGCGACCAACCGACCCTGGATCGCCGCCACAGCGACCTGTACCGCGCCCGCGCTGCTGCGATGTCGATGATCCCAACCTCGACCGGTGCCGCCAAGGCGCTGGGTGAAGTTCTGCCGAACCTCAAAGGTCGTCTGGATGGCTCGGCCATCCGCGTGCCCACCCCGAATGTCTCGGCCGTTGACCTGACCTTCCGTGCCGGTCGCGACGTGACCGTGGAAGAAGTGAACGAAATCGTCCGCGAAGCCTCGCAGGGTCCGATGCAGCGTGTTCTGGGCTATGAACCCGCTCCGCTGGTGTCGACCGATTTCAACCACACCGAAGAAAGCTCGATCTTCGCGCCGGATCAGACCCGCGTTGTCGATGGCCGTCTGGTGCGTGTTCTGGCCTGGTATGACAACGAGTGGGCCTTCTCGGTCCGCATGGCCGATGTTGCCGTGGCAATGGGCCGGCTTAACTAAGACCAGTTTGAATTCTTGAAGTTTTTTGCCCGCTCAGGTTATCTGGGCGGGCATTTTCGTTCGGGGCCACCATGACCAACCAAATTGCTCTCTGGCTTGGCGCGCTTATCCTTGGCGCGGTCCTTTTGGACGTGCTGATCTTTGGACCCGAGCATTTGGTGTTCCTGGGCAAAAAGCTCTACTCCTTTCTGGACTGGCTCGCTTTCTGGCGTTGATTGAGGTTTTGCTTGACATTTTGACCGATCCCGCGATGTTAGCGCTAACCAAACTTGGCCGCTATTCGGACGGAGCAGAACATGACACTCAAATTGGCAATCAACGGTTTTGGACGGATCGGGCGCGGCGTTTTGCGCGCCGTGATGGAAAGCGGTCGCACAGATGTTGAGATCGTGGCGATAAACGATTTGGCCAAACCTGAAATGAACGCCCATCTGTTCGAATTCGACAGCGTACACGGCCGCTATCCGAACAAAGTGACCTTGTCCGAGGCCGGTTTGGATGTGGGCGCAGGCCCCATTCGTCTGACCAGCGAACGCGACCCCGAGGCGCTGGAATGGTCCGACGTTGACGTGGTTCTGGAGTGCACTGGCGTTTTCCGCACGCGCGAAGCGGCAGAGCGCCACCTGAAGAACGGTGCGAAAAAGGTCCTGATCTCGGCGCCCGCACGCGGGGATGGCGGGGTCAAAACAATCGTGTTCGGTGTGAACGACCATGAGCTAACGGCGCAGGATACCGTCGTTTCCAACGCCTCGTGCACCACGAACTGTCTGTCGCCGGTCGCAGCCGCCTTGGATGATGGGCTGGGTATCGTCCACGGCAACATGACCACGGTTCACGCCTATACGGCCAGCCAGCCGGTGCATGACACAGCGGGCAAAGACCCCTATCTATCGCGCGCCGCCGCTCTTTCGATGATCCCTACCACAACCGGCGCAGCCGCTGCAGTAGGTCTGGTTCTGCCGCAACTGTCAGGCAAACTGACGGGTCAGGCGATCCGCGTCCCCACGCCAAACGTGTCGGTCGTTGATCTGGTCGCCGAAGTGGCGCGCCCCACAACCGAAGACGAAGTGAACGCGCTGTTTGTTGAGGCTGCGGCCAAAATCCCCGGCGTTCTGGCGGCAGAAACCCGCCCGCTTGTGTCGATGGATTTCAACCACGACGCCCACAGCTCGACCGTGTCGCTGGCCGAGACCAAAGTAACCGACGGCACGCTGGTGCGCGTGCTGGCGTGGTATGACAATGAATGGGGCTTCTCGAACCGGATGCTGGACACAGCCGCCGCGATGGGCGCGCTATCCTAAACGCTCTTTCAGGGCGTCGTTGACGCGGGGCGTGACGAATTTCGACACGTCCCCGTTCAACCGGGCGATCTCTTTCACAAGCTTGGATGCAATCGCCTGATGCCGCGCTTCGGCCATCAGAAACACGGTTTCAATTGAATCGTCCAGCGCGCGATTCATGCCAACCATCTGGAATTCATATTCAAAATCAGCAACGGCCCGCAGGCCGCGCACGATGATCTGCGCACCCACATCGCGGGCACAGTCGATCAGCAGGTTTTCAAACGGATGGGCCACGATTTCAGTCCCGGTCTGCTGGGACAGATGGGCGCATTCGGCCTCGATCATGGCAACGCGTTCTTCCAAGGAAAACAGCGGACCCTTGTCGCGATTGATGGCTACACCGATCACCAGCTTGTCCACCAGCGCCGAGGCACGACGGATAATGTCGATATGACCCATGGTGATGGGGTCAAAAGTTCCCGGATACAATGCCACCCGCATCGCGCCCTCCTGCGCAATAATATTTCTGCGCACGCAAACATAACTTGGATGCAGGTGCAAGTGGCCTGTGCGTCGGTCGCGGCCTTCAGTGGCCCATAATCATGCCCTGCAGCGCGTCTTTTTCCATCGCCAATTCCGTCAGCTGCGCCTTGACCACATCGCCGATGGTCACGATGCCCACGAGTTCACCGTCTTCGACGATCGGCATGTGACGAAACCGGCCCTCGGTCATACGGGTCATAATGTCCTGAACGCTTTCCTGCCGTGTGGCGGTGACCAGATCGCGGGTCATATAGCTGTCGACCGGCTGGTCCAGACAGCCGCTGCCGCTGGCGGCAAGCTCGCGCACGATATCGCGCTCCGACAGGATGCCCATGGCGGTTTTGCCCTCGTCCTCGGACACGATCACTGTACCGATCCGTTTTGCCGCCAAAATCTTTGCGGCTTCGGACACCGTTGCAGATGGCGGCACTGTCACCACCCCGTTGGCAGCCTTGGATGTCAGAATGGCCTGAACGAGCATGCAAAAAACCTCCGGATAATAACGTACTGTTTTTTAAAGCGTTGCCGGAATGGGCCCACCTGTCAAGCGTCAGCCTCGGCTTCAAGCCGCGCAACTTCGTCACGGATGCCGTGTGACAGCGCCTCGGCAAAGCGGTTCAGGCGTTCATTCCGTTGATCACCTTCGTGCCGGACAAGGTGAAAACTGCGGGTCAGACTGACCTGATCCGTCAGCAGTTTCCGCAGATTTGGGTGGAATGGCAGGGTAAAATCATGCGCAACACAAACCCCGGTGCCCAGCGTGACCTGCCGCAACTGAACCGAGACGGAATTCGACGCAAGCGCAACGCGGTCAATGCCAATGTCGCTGAGGTAATCCAGTTCGCGGTCAAAGATCATGTCGGGAATATAGCCGATCAACCGATGCCCCTTCAGATCAGCGACCGAGTGGAAGGGGCCATGCTGGCGCAGGTACCCCTCGGTCGCGACCATGTGCAGCCTATAGTCACAGACACGTTGAACCAGCAGCTTGCCTGCGGTTGGCGCGCTGACGGTCAAGGCCATATCCGCCTCGCGCCGCGACAGGTTGATGACCCGTGGCAGGGCCAGAATCTGAATATCCAGATCAGGATTTTCATCGCTGATCTTCGCGCAGACCTGCGGCAACAGGTAATTGGCGCTGCCATCCGGCGCACCGATCCGAATCTGCCCGCTCAGCGATTTGGTCGAGCCTACAACCGCCCCCGCCGCTGCGCGCATCGCCTCTTCGGCCTGCAGGCCGTGGTCCAACAGGCGTTCGCCGGCAGCGGTCAGCAGATAGCCTTGCTGAGACTTGGTGAACAGGCTTGTATCCAGCGTTGTTTCCAGCCGCGCGATGCGTCGCCCCACCGTGGCCGGGTCGATTTTAAGGATACGACCGGCCGAAGACAGGCTTTCCTCACGCGCGACGGCCAGGAAAACACGCATGTCATCCCAATTCGGGTTCATGATCGTCCTTTTGCATTTTTGCAAAGCTCTTTTGAGACATTGCCTCTGTTCGTGAGATTTCTGCAAGCCTATTCTGCGCGCAAATCTATCGGAGGAGTTTTCGATGCAAGACCTGACCCACTTTCTGAATGGCGAATATGTGGCCGGTTCCTCGGGCCGGTTTGATGATGTGTTCAACCCAGCGACCGGCGAGGTACAGTACAAATGCCCGATGGCAAGCGCAGCGGAAACCACCGCCGCGATCGAACAAGCCGCAATCGCGCAACCCGCCTGGGGCGCGACGAACCCACAGAAACGAGCGCGCGTCATGATGGCCATGGTCGGTCTGATGAACCGCGACATGGACAAGCTGGCCGAGGCGCTCAGCCGTGAACACGGCAAGACCATCCCTGATGCCAAGGGCGACCTTCAGCGTGGTCTGGAAGTGATCGAATACTGCATCGGTGCTCCGCAGATGCTCAAGGGTGAATACACCGACAGCGCAGGCCCCGGCATTGACATGTATTCCATGCGCCAGCCGCTCGGCGTTGTGGCCTCGATCATGCCGTTCAACTTCCCGGCCATGATGCCCCTGTGGCACGTTGGCCCGGCGCTGGCCTGCGGCAATGCCGTGGTTCTGAAACCGTCCGAACGCGACCCCTCGGTCCCGCTGATGCTGGCGGAACTGTTTGTCGAGGCTGGTCTGCCCGCAGGTGTGTTCCAGGTGGTCAATGGCGATAAAGAGGCCGTGGACACTCTGCTGGACAGCGAGATCATTCAGGGCGTGTCCTTCGTAGGCTCGACCCCGATTGCGCAATATATCTATTCCCGCGCAACCGCGAACGGCAAGCGCGCGCAGTGTTTTGGCGGCGCGAAGAACCACATGATCGTCATGCCCGACGCGGACATGGATCAGGCCGCCGACGCGCTCGTCGGTGCGGGTTTCGGCGCGGCAGGCGAACGCTGCATGGCCGTATCGGTCGCAGTGCCGGTTGGCGAGGAGACCGCCGACGCGCTGATCGAAAAGCTGGTGCCGCGCATCGAGAAACTGAAAGTTGGCCCCTACACCGCAGGCGATGACGTGGACATGGGCCCGGTTGTGACCGGCGCCGCGAAAGAGCGTATTCTGGGCCTGATCAACTCGGGCATCGAACAGGGTGCCAAGCTGGTCGTCGACAATCGCGACTTTAGCCTGCAGGGCTATGAGGACGGCTTCTTTGTCGGACCGCACCTGTTTGACCACGTGACCCCGGACATGGACATCTACAAGCAAGAGATCTTTGGCCCGGTCCTGTCGACCGTTCGTGCAGGGTCCTACGAAGAGGCGCTGAAACTGGCGATGGACCATGAATATGGCAACGGCACTGCGATCTTTACGCGTGACGGTGACACCGCGCGTGACTTTGCCAGCCGTGTCAATATTGGCATGGTCGGTGTCAACGTCCCGATCCCGGTTCCGTTGGCCTATCACACCTTTGGCGGCTGGAAGAAATCCATGTTCGGCGATCTGAACCAACATGGCCCGGACAGCTTCAAATTCTATACCCGGACCAAAACCGTCACGGCGCGCTGGCCATCGGGCATCAAAGAAGGTGGCGAGTTCAACTTCAAAGCGATGGATTAAACCCAAACAACACAGAAAACCGGCCCAAATGGGCCGGTTTTTTTGTGTCTGGGCGTTCGGAACGGCGTCTTTTCGCACGCTTCACGATAAATTCAGGCCGCACCATCTGGAAAAACAGGTCTCACCTGAATATTTTATCGGCAAAATGTTTGAGTGAGCAGTTCCTGGACCGGAGGCCAATTTGTCGAAACCTCGTATGACCCGCCGCACCGCATTGTTGGGCGCGGCATCTCTGCTGGCAACGCCCGCGATCGTGCGCGCCCAAAGTCTGGATGCTTTCCCCACGGATGAAGAAGCGATCAGCACGCAACTGCCGGTGCGCCGAAACGTATCCTCGTTCTCGCAGCAGAACTGGCAGGATCACTTTGATGAGCTGGGCGCAGGTTGCCTGCTGGCCGACATCACCAGCCGCGCGGTCCACTACTGGGGCCCGGATGGAACTTACAAACTCTACCCAAGCTCGGTTCCCATGAGCGAAGAGCTGACCAAGCGCGGCTATACTGAAGTTGTACGCAAGCGCGAAAACCCAAGCTGGACACCGACCGCATCCATGCGCGAGCGTGACCCGAGCCTTCCAATCCGAATGGACGGCGGAGAACCCGGAAACCCGCTGGGTACGCGTGCCATGTATTTGGGCTGGCCAGCTTATCTGGTCCACGGCACCCACGACACGCGCAAGATCGGACGTCAAAGCTCGTCAGGTTGCATCGGTCTTTACAACCAACATGTTGAGGAATTGTATCCCCTGGTCCAGATCGGAACTCAGGTCCGACTGGTCTGAAACGCAAAGCCCCGGCCAAAAGGACCGGGGCTTTTTCTTGTCGAGGGGGCCTTATTCCGGCAGGATCACCGTATCGACCACGTGGATCACACCATTGCTGGTTTCGATATCGGCCTGAACCACCTTGGCGTCATTGACCTTGACGCCGTTCTTGGCATTCACGCTCAGACGGTCGCCCTGTACGGTCAGAACCTTGGCGCGCTTGCCTGCAATGTCGCCCGACATCACCTTGGCCGGAACCACGTGATAGGTCAGAATCTCAACCAACTGGTCCTTGTTTTCGGGCAGCAGCAGGGTTTCCACCGTGCCTTCGGGTAGCGCGGCAAATGCCTCATCCGTGGGGGCGAAAACGGTGAACGGGCCATCGCCCTTCAGCGTGTCGACCAGACCAGCCGCCTGAACAGCGGCCACAAGGGTTTCAAACGACCCGGCCGATACGGCAGTATCCACGATGTCAGCGGCCTGAGCTTTCATCGGCAGTGTCAGGGCCAGTGCGGCGGCGGCACCCATAAGTGTACGACGGAACATAACTGTGAACTCCTCTCCAGTTGGTTATGAAAAGGGGTACGGGGCCTCATCACAGCCGGATCACTTTGACATCATGTTTTCTTGATCTGCACCCAGATGCTCTGCGCCCGACCGTTCCTGAGAAACGGCAAAGCATCCATCGCATCTGGGCGATCCTGTTGCAGGAAATATCCCGGCCAAAGCATTGTAAACGCGCCGGATTGCAACAAAGCGTGGAGCATATACTGCTCCCCCCAGCCCGGGCAGTCATAGAAGAACCGCTTGGGATATTCGTAGGGTAAAAAAACATCGTGCACATGGATCACGACACCGGGTTTCAGCGCGGGTATGATCCGGCAGAACAGATGGGCGACGTCATTGCTCATCCGTACAACATGGCTGGAATCGATGAACAGAACGTCGCCGGCCTCAAGCTGATCGAACAGCGCGGGGTCGACCTCTTCCAGCCGTTTTTGCTCGAAGTGATCCACCACATGCGCGATGTCTGCGCGCGGATATGGGTCAATCGCGGTGATCTGCGTGTCCAACCCGCCATCTATGATCGCCTGCCGCGTCACGCGGGTGGAATTGCCGCAACCGACCTCGATCACGCGTTTCGGTTTGAACCGGCGGATCATCAGATACAGCGCATCCGCGTCGGGGCTGTCGTAGTAACCATTCCCGATTCTGTAACCCGTCTGGTTGCGCGCAGGGTCTTTCAGCGCGGCCAATGCGTCAGCATATTCTGTATATTCAGCCACCAAGGGCGCAATATCGAACCCCTCCATCCCCGGTGACAGGGCATAAGCCGGACGGGTCAGCCCGCCTGCCCGTTCGAACGCCTCAAGACGGGCGCGCTCGTCCTGTTCCGGGGCCTTGTCGATCAGCTTTACCCCCAGCTCGTCCAGGGCCTCATTGATCTTGGGGAATTTTCTGGGTTTCACGGGCGGCTCCACTGTCATCTGACCCGTTCCTTACCGCTGCTCGCCCGACCTCTGCAAGCGGTGCCGCGTCAAACGCTTGGCAAAACGCCATTTTCCGTATTCACTGGTCGGAATAAAGCATTTCGGGTTTAACTTGAGACGCGAATACCCTGCCACGCCTGCGGCGTTCTCGGGACATTCGTGTCACAGAGTGATTCAGGTAAAACCCGAAACGCTCTAGGTAAACGAGGGCCGCCATGCAGCAAGATTTTACGCTGGGCATCGAAGAGGAATATCTGCTGGTCGATCGCGACAGCCTGCAACTTGCCGAAGCCCCAGCCGCGCTGATGGACGCCTGCCAGGCCGATTTCGAGGGTCAGGTCAGCCCGGAATTCCTGCAATGCCAGATTGAGGTCGGCACCCGCCCCCATACAACCATCAAATCCGCCCGCGAGGACCTGAAGCGCCTGCGATCCTGCGTAGCCGAACGCGCAGCCGAGTATAATCTGGCCCCGATCGCCGTATCCTGTCACCCGTTTGCCGATTGGAAGAAGCAGCACCACACCCGCAAAGACCGCTATGACGCCTTGCAACACGCATTGGGCGGGGTTGCCCGACGGATGCTGATTTGCGGCATGCATGTTCATGTCGGGGTTCAGGACCCTGCCCTGCGCGCCGATCTGATGCCTCAGCTGTCTTACTTCCTGCCGCACCTGCTGGCGCTGTCCACCTCCTCGCCCTATTGGAACGGAGAGGATACGGGCCTGTCCTCATACCGTCTGACCGTATTTGACAACCTGCCGCGCACCGGATTGCCGCCCGTTTTGGCCAGCTGGGCGGATTATGAGCGAACGACAGGTATTCTGGTGGAACTCGGCGTGATCGAGGACACGACGAAAATCTGGTGGGATTTGCGGCCGTCGCACCGATTTCCAACGCTGGAAACCCGGATCATGGATGTGCAGCCCCGGCTTGAGCATGCCTTGTCTTTGGCCGCCTTGGTGCAGGCACTGACCCGGATGCTGTGTCGGCTGAAGGATCGCAACCTGCGCTGGCGGCACTATGACCAGTTCCTGATCGGCGAAAACCGTTGGCGGGCACAGCGCTATGGCGTGGGTGAAGGTCTGATCGATTTCGGCGACCGTTCGATCAAACCAATGCCCGAGCTGATGGGCGAACTGATGGGCATGCTGGCCGAAGATGCCGAAGCGCTGGGCACCATGACCGAACTTGCGCGCCTTTTGCAGATTGCCCAAACCGGCACCTCTGCCACCCGCCAACGCCGTATCTATGCCGAAGCCGTCGCCAAGCACGAGGATCCCGGCAAAGCCGTTGTGCAGCACCTGATCGACGAATTTCACCACGATCTGTGACCAGACAGCGCAATTGCTGGCCGTGCAAAATTTCTGTAAGAATTCGGAAATAAACAGTCGTTCAATTCATTCGGCAGCGTGGGAGGCAAGCCTTGGATTTTGCACTGACAGAAGAGCAAACCGCGATCTTCGACATGGCCTATGATTTCGGCCAGGACAACATCGCCCCACATGCCCGCCAATGGGAATCGGATGGAACCATCCCAAAAGAGCTATGGCCCCAAGTCGGAGAGCTGGGCTTTGGCGCCCTTTATGTCTCAGAAGATGGCGGCGGGTCTGGCCTGTCGCGTCTGGACGCCACCCTGGTGTTTGAGGCATTGTCGATGGCCTGCCCCTCGGTCGCGGCGTTTCTGTCGATCCACAACATGTGCGCCAAGATGCTGGACAGCTTTGCCAGCGAGGACCTGAAGTCGCGCATCATGCCCGACATACTCAGCCTGAACACCGTGCTCAGCTATTGCCTGACGGAACCCGGATCAGGCTCGGACGCGGCCGCCCTGAAAACGCGCGCTGACCGAACCAACGAGGGCTACACGCTGAACGGCACCAAGGCGTTTATCTCGGGCGGTGGCTATTCTGACGCCTATGTCTGCATGGTGCGCACTGGACAGGATGGTCCCAAGGGCATCTCAACAGTCTATGTCGAGGATGGCACCCCCGGCCTGTCCTTTGGCGCGCTGGAACAGAAAATGGGCTGGAAAAGCCAGCCCACGGCGCAGGTTCAGTTCGACGATTGCCATATCCCCGCAGGCAATCTTATCGGCACCGAAGGCGACGGGTTCAAATATGCGATGATGGGTCTGGACGGCGGGCGGCTGAACATCGCCTCATGCTCGCTGGGCGCGGCGCAGGCCGGGCTGAACATGACGCTGCAATACATGTCCGAACGCAAGGCATTCGGTCAGTCCATCGACCAGTTCCAGGCGCTGCAATTCCGGCTGGCCGATATGGAGATCGAGCTACAAGCCGCCCGCACCTTTCTGCGGCAGGCCGCGTGGAAGCTGGATCAGGGCGCGCCCGACGCCACCAAGTTCTGCGCCATGGCCAAGAAATTCGTGACCGAGACCGGCTCAAAGGTTGTGGACCGGTGCCTGCAACTGCATGGTGGCTACGGCTATCTGGCCGATTACGGGATCGAAAAGCTGGTCCGCGATCTGCGGGTGCACCAGATTCTGGAAGGCACCAATGAAATCATGCGGGTCATCGTTGCCCGCCAACTGCTTGCCGAACGCTGAGGGGCATATGCCTGACATCGACATCCGCATCACGGGCCGCGCCGGGCGCATCACCCTGACCCGCCCCAAGGCGCTGAATGCGCTGACCTATGACATGTGCATGGCAATCGACACCGCGCTGCGCAACTGGCGCGAAGATGACACGGTAGATGTGGTCATTCTGGACGCCGAGGGTGACAAAGCCTTTTGCGCCGGGGGTGATATTGCTGACCTTTATGCCTCGGGCATCAAAGGGGACTACGACTATGGCCGCACCTTCTGGCGGGATGAGTACCGCCTGAACGCGCTGATCTTTGAATACCCCAAACCGATCGTCAGTTTCCTGCAAGGGTTCACAATGGGTGGCGGCGTCGGCATCGGCTGTCACGGCAGCCACCGGATCGTTGGCGAAAGCTCAAGAATTGCTTTGCCTGAATGCTCAATCGGCTTGATTCCAGATGTGGGCAGCACGCTGATGCTGGCGCTGGCGCCGGGGCGGTTGGGCGAATACCTTGGCACCACGGGCCATCGCATGGGGCCCGCAGACGCCATCTTTGCGGGCTTCGCCGATCACTACATTCCGCTTGCAGACTGGCCTGATCTGATCGAACTGCTTGAGGCATCAGGCGACCCCGAGATTTTGCAAAAGCACGCCTGCCCGCCCCCAGGCGGCGATCTGGAGCGGATGCAGGCAGACATCGACACTTGCTTTGACGGGGAAACCTTGACGGACATCCTGAACAACCTGTCCCGTTCCGACCGCGCCATCGCGGCAGACGCCCGCAAGCTCATGGATCGCAACGCGCCGCTGTCGATGGCCTGCACGGTTGAGGCGCTCCACCGTCTGCGCGGACCCAGCCTGACCCAGCGCAAGGCGTTGGAAATGGAGTACCGCTATACATTCCGCGCGATGGAGCATGGCGATTTTCTGGAAGGCATCCGCGCCCAGATCATCGACAAAGACAGAAACCCGCAGTGGAAATATGCCGATCAGCCTATTCCCAGCGTTGCAGTGTCCAAGATGCTGCAACCACTGGGCAAGGACATGCTGACTTTTGAGGAGACGTAAGAGATGAAAATCGGATTTATCGGCTTGGGCAACATGGGCAACCCCATGGCTGCCAATCTGGCCAAAGCCGGGCATGAGGTCACGGGCTTTGACATGGCGGATGTCGACGTCGCAGGTGTCAGCATGGCAAATTCCGGGGCCGAGGCCGCTGCGGAGGCCGAGATCGTCATCACCATGCTTCCGAATGGGCAGATCCTGCGGGCCGTCGCGGATCAGATCGTCCCGGCGATGCAATCCGGTGCCGTCTGGATCGACTGTTCAACCGTGGACGTGGACAGCGCCCGCGCCGTCGCGGATCAGGCGGGCAAGGCCGGAATTCTGGCCGTCGACGCGCCTGTGTCAGGCGGAATTGGCGGTGCAGCCGCCGGGACGCTGACCTTCATGGCCGGCGGCAGTGCTCAAGCCTTTGCCAAGGCTGAGCCCCTGTTCGACATCATGGGCCAAAAAGCGGTGCATTGCGGCGAATCCGGCGCAGGTCAGGCGGCGAAAATCTGCAACAACATGATTTTGGGTGTCACAATGATTGCCACCTGCGAAGCCTTTGCCCTCGCCGACAAGCTGGGATTGGACCGGCAAAAGATGTTCGATGTCGTCAGCACGTCCTCGGGCTATAGCTGGACCATGAATGCCTATTGCCCAGCTCCGGGCGTTGGCCCTAGCAGCCCCGCCGATAACGATTACCAACCCGGATTCGCCGCGGAACTGATGATGAAAGACCTGCGCCTCAGCCAGCAGGCTGCCGAAAGCGCGGATGCGGATACGCCAATGGGGCAGATCGCAACCGCGCTCTATGAACAGTTTGTCGAATCCGAGAACGGGCTAGGCAAAGACTTCAGTGCAATGCTGCCCCGGTTCGAAAAACGGGGACGGGGTTAAAGTCCCCCGATCCCCTGTTCATCTGTCCAAAAATATCCCGGAGCGCGAGGCAGAGCCTCGCAAAATTCGAACTGATAACACTCACTCAGCTGCTACCCGAGCGCTGTCCAGCATCGGTTTCAGATACCGCCCAGTGTGGCTGCGCTCGACCGCGGCCACATCCTCGGGGGTGCCGGTTGCGACAATCTCACCGCCTCCGTCACCGCCTTCGGGGCCGATGTCGATAATGTGGTCTGCAGTCTTCACCACGTCCAGATTGTGCTCGATCACCACGACGGTGTTACCCTGATCAACCAGTTCATGCAGTACTTCCAACAGCTTGCGCACATCTTCGAAATGCAGACCCGTTGTCGGCTCGTCCAGAATATACAGTGTCCGCCCGGTTGAGCGTTTGGAAAGCTCCTTGGACAGCTTCACCCGCTGCGCTTCACCGCCGGACAGGGTCGTCGCCTGCTGACCGACTTTGATATAGCCCAGCCCAACCCGCGCCAAAGCATCCATCTTGTCCCGGATCGAGGGCACGGCCTTGAAGAAGTCCTGCGCGTCTTCCACTGTCATATCAAGGACATCAGCGATGGACTTGCCCTTGAATTTGATCTCAAGCGTTTCGCGGTTGTAGCGCGCGCCTTTGCAGGTTTCGCAGGTCACATAGACGTCGGGCAGAAAGTGCATCTCGATCTTGATGACACCGTCGCCCTGACAGGCCTCGCACCGACCACCCTTGACGTTAAAGCTGAACCGCCCCGGCTTATAACCGCGTGCCTTGGCCTCGGGCAGACCGGCGAACCAGTCGCGAATCGGGGTGAAGGCCCCGGTGTAAGTTGCTGGATTCGAACGCGGAGTCCGCCCGATCGGACGTTGGTCAATGTCGATGACCTTGTCCAGATGCTCCAACCCTTTGATCGTTTCACAAGGCGCGGGCGTTTGACGCGCGCCGTTCAAGCGCATTGAGGCGGTCTTGAACAGTGTCTCGATCGTAAGCGTCGACTTCCCGCCGCCGGACACGCCAGTCACACAGACAAACTTGCCCAGCGGAAACTCGGCCGTGACGTTTTTGAGGTTGTTGCCCGTCGCCTTGACGACCTTGACCTTCTTCTTGTTGCCCTTACGCCGGGTGGTCGGAACCGCAATCTCTCGCGTGCCTGAAAGGTATTGTCCGGTCATTGAGGCCGCGTCCGCCGCGATCTCAGCCGGTGTGCCCTCGCTGACGACCTGCCCGCCATGCACACCAGCACCGGGGCCGATGTCGAATACGTAGTCCGCCTCGCGGATCGCTTCTTCGTCATGTTCGACCACGATCACCGTATTGCCCTGATCGCGCAGGTTCTTGAGCGTGCCGAGCAACCGGTCATTGTCGCGCTGATGCAAGCCGATAGAAGGCTCGTCAAGAACATACAGAACGCCTGTCAGGCCCGAGCCGATCTGGCTGGCCAGACGGATACGCTGACTCTCACCGCCCGAGAGCGTGCCGCTTGAACGTGACAGCGTAAGATATTCCAAACCCACATTATTCAGGAAACCCAAACGCTCGCGAATCTCTTTCAAAATCGCCCGCGCGATTTCGTTTTTCTGCACGCTCAGATGGTTCGGGGCGTCCTCGACCCAGGCCAAAGCCTCGCGGATCGACATCTGAACCACCTGCCCCACATGCAGACCCGCAATCTTGACTGCCAGCGCCTCGGGACGCAGGCGATAGCCCTCGCAGGCCCCGCAAGGACGGTTGTTCTGATAACGTTCAAATTCCTCGCGAATCCACGCGCTGTCGGTTTCGCGATAGCGGCGTTCCATATTGGGAATCACGCCTTCAAAGCTGCGTGTAACCTGATACACCCGCCCGCCTTCGTCATAGCGGAACTGGATTTCCTCATCCCCGGACCCGCGCAAAAACACCTGCTGCACCTTCGCAGGCAGGTCTTTCCAGGGCGTATTCTTGTCGAACTCGTAGTGGCGCGCGATGGCCTCGATGGTTTGCAGGAAATACGGGGACTTGCCCTTGCGCCAGGGCGCTAAGGCCCCGTCATAGAGTTTCAGTGTCTGGTCCGGCACCACGAGACGTTCGTCAAAGAACAGCTCAACCCCCAAACCGTCGCAATCCGGGCAGGCCCCGAAGGGCGCGTTGAACGAAAACAGGCGGGGTTCGATTTCAGGAATCGTGAAGCCACTGACCGGACAGGCAAAATTTTCGCTGAAGGTAATCCGCTCCGGGTCACCCTCTTTCGGGGCGGTTTCCAGAATCGCAATGCCATCCGCCAGATCCAAAGCGGTGCGCAGACTGTCGGCCAGCCGCGTCTCCATCCCTTCGCGCACGACAAGGCGATCAACAACCACGTCGATGTCGTGGCGGAACTTCTTGTCCAGCGTGGGCGGCGTGTCGAGTTCATAAAACTCACCATCCACCTTCACGCGCTGAAAACCCTGTTTGCGCAGTTCGAGGAATTCTTTTTTGTATTCCCCTTTCCGGTCCCGCACGATGGGGGCCAGAAGATAGCCGCGCGTGCCCTCCTCCATCGTCATGATGCGGTCGACCATGTCCTGCACCTGCTGGGCCTCAATCGGCTGGCCTGTGGCGGGGCTGTAAGGCGTTCCTGCGCGGGCAAACAAAAGGCGCAGGTAGTCGTAAATCTCAGTCACCGTGCCAACGGTCGAGCGCGGGTTTTTCGACGTGGTTTTCTGTTCAATCGAAATCGCCGGGGACAGGCCGCTGATGTGATCGACATCCGGCTTTTCCATCATATCCAGAAACTGCCGCGCATAGGCCGACAGGCTTTCGACATAGCGCCGCTGCCCTTCGGCATAGATCGTGTCAAACGCCAAAGACGACTTACCCGACCCGGACAGACCGGTAATCACCACCAGCTGATCCCGCGGGATGTCTACATCGATGCCCTTGAGGTTATGTTCACGCGCGCCGCGCACCTCGATATTCTTCAGCTCAGCCATTTTGGCCCCCAACACACAAGTGTCCTAGAAATAGGCGAGCGGCACCGAGTCTCCAACAGAAAAGTTAGAACAAAGTGTGAACTGAAGGATTATTGCCGACATCTCCTGACACGGGATTATCGATCCGGCGCGCTGAGCCGACCATTAGATATTCTATTTGTCATTTGAAGAATGAAATGGCGCGGTTGACGGGGCTCGAACCCGCGACCCCCGGCGTGACAGGCCGGTACTCTAACCAACTGAGCTACAACCGCGCATCTATTTCATGGCCTTTATCCTGGACCAAGGATGGCAGCGATGGCGCGGTTGACGGGGCTCGAACCCGCGACCCCCGGCGTGACAGGCCGGTACTCTAACCAACTGAGCTACAACCGCCCGCTGCCCGTTCGTTGCTGAACGTTGGGGTGTATTATGGCCACGCCCCGACATCGTCAAGCGGCGTTTTGAAGTTTTTTCGTCGAACGGTGATTTTGTTTCCAGACCGCTCAACGCCTAACGATTTGCGGATGTGGCCAGATGTCAGCACTTTGGTTTCCATGACACCCCATTTCAAACCTGGATCGGATGCCTCAGAGCGGGATCCGAATCCGGGCACCGGCACCTCCGACAAGGACACGTAAAAAGTGTATGGCGCGAAACAAGCCCATACATAACCGCCCTTTAATTCCAGGCTATGTACACCGCGTTTCGATCACGTTTATTGGGTCGCCATTTTTCAGCCACAATGCGTGTGCAACAGGTTACACGAGGCGCCAAAACAACAGAAAAACACTCTATGGGCTTGCATCTCCTGGTTTCGAATTGAAAGTGGGATCAGAAAACATCCGTGGGTTTTTCGCGGGAAAAGTAGGTAAAATCAACGCATTCGAAAATGTTGTTTCATGAGGCGTTATCGTCTGCGTTATAAGCAACGAAGGTTATAGTTATGGCTGTAGCAACAACCAATCCGGGTGGAACCCTAACCGGGCACGTCTACGTCGACGGTCTGATTTGGGGCAACTCTTGGGATGTGAACACCAATGTCGGTGGACCTGCCGGAACAATTACATATTCTTTTGGGAACAATTCCGTTAGCGCCTTCAAGAATATGTCGAATTTCGAAAAACAGGCCTTTCGCAAAGCGCTTGATCTGATCGAAACCTTCATTCCCGTTACCTTTGTCGAGGTTCCCTTCCTCACCCCCCAAGGCGCGAATTATGAAAACATCTCCTGGGGTTTGGTAGCGGACGATTTCTTTGGTTCACCGGGGGTCCTGGGCGCCCATCAGGTTCCCGGAGATAAACCCGTGCTGCAGGATGATTTTGGCATCAACACCCTGTTTGGCTTCTTCAATTACGAAACGCCCCTTTTTGCGCCTGCGGCCCTTGGCAGAGGTGGCGAAGGTTTTGCAACCATTGTTCATGAGATCCTGCATGGCCTGGGGCTGGCGCACCCTCATGACAATGGCGGTGGCTCGTCCGTTTTCCCGGGAGTGACCGGAGAGTTCGGCGACTACGGCACCGACGGTCAGAATCAGGCCATTTTCACGATCATGTCCTATAACTCGGGCTACCCTCAGGTTATGCCGCTGCCGTCCAACAACTTCGGCGGCGTCGGGGGGCCCATGGCGCTGGATATCGCGGCCCTTCAGGCGATCTATGGAACCAAGGCGCATAACACAGGCAACAATGTCTATTCGCTGAAAGGCGCCAACGCTGCCGGTACCTTCTGGCAAGCCATTTGGGACACCGGCGGCAATGATACGATTTCGGCCGCGGGACTTTGGAAAGGCGTTAAGATCAACCTGAAAGCCGCCGATCTGGAAGGGCACGACGCAGGTGGATCCCCCTCGCACGCATTCGGCGTCAGCGGCGGGTTTACGATTGCCAATGGCGTTGTCATCGAAAACGCAATCGGCGGGCACGCTGGCGATTTCCTGTATGGAAACTCCTCTGCAAACTACATTGCCGGTAATGGCGGAAACGATGTCATCTCGTCAGACGGCGGCAATGACATTGTCCGGGGCGGAAAAGGCAATGACTCTCTGAACGGTGGATTGGGGAACGACGACATCTCAGGCGGCCAAGGCTGGGACAAGTTCATTGCGAAAAATGGTGACGGCAACGATCTTATTGCCGGGGGCGAAGGTACCGATACGCTGGTGTTCACCGGGACGGCCGCTGCAAGCGTAAACCTTTCCATCACCACTGCGCAAAACACAGGGTATGGCAATGACACGATCTCTGGGATCGAAAACCTGTCCGGTACCGCGCAAGGCGACCAGTTCACCGGAAACGCATCTGCGAATACGTTCTATGGTTACAATGGCGACGACACTCTGAACGGTCTGGATGGGGTAGATACGCTTTACGGCGGCGGCGGCAATGACACCATCTCTGGTGGTCTCGGCTGGGACGTCATCCGCGGAGGTCTTGGAAACGATACCATCAGCGGCGACAACGGTTGGGACAATATCATTTCCGGCGACGGCGACGACAACATCTCGGGCGGCAATGGCTGGGACACAATCGACGCAGGCATCGGCAACGACCAGGTCTCGGGCGGCGATGGTTCAGACACTATTTACACTGGCGATGGCAATGACGACGTCACTGGCGGTAATGGAGCAGATACCATCTGGGCCGGCAGAGGTGCAGATACGATCTCAGGCGGTGACGGTGATGACAAGATCTACGGCCGCAGAGGCGCCGACACAGTCACCGGCGGCGAAGGGCTTGATATCATGGGCGGTGGCAACGGCACCGACACATTTGTCTTCAACGCCGTCACCGACAGTGGCGACCGCGGGAAACTGGCGGACGTCATCACTGACTTCACACAGGGTCAGGACAAAATCGACCTGAGCGCAATCGACGCCAACGCAACGCTGAGCGGTGATCAGGAATTTGTCTTCAACGGCACCTCTCCGATCAGCACATCGGATGACGGCGAAATCTACTATATCAAGCAAGACTACGCCAATTCCGCCCTTGATCAGACGATTGTCTTTATCGACACAGATGGCGACAGCGAACCAGAGATGGTCATCAAGCTAAAGGGTGCAATCGACCTGACGGCTGACGATTTCATCCTCTGACTCCCCCAAAAATCAGGCCAGCGCCCGGCAAAATGTCGGGCGCTTGTGTTTTGACTGCCCGCTTTGGTCGAAAATGGAAATCGACTCTTGCAGAACGTTCGGACTCGCTATAACAGCCGGGTCCAAGGGTGATTAGCTCAGTGGTAGAGCGCTTCGTTCACATCGAAGATGTCAGGAGTTCAAATCTCTTATCACCCACCATTCTTCCCTTTAGAGTCTTACGAAAAATAGTGCGACTGTTTCGCTGTGTATTTCTTTTTTGGGAATTCCAAAACAGCAAGAACGCATCAATATCAGCGCGTTAATCGCTGTTTTTTCAGAAGAAGCTATGAAGCACTTTGCGGCCCCCGCGCGCCAGAACGTCTGGTGCGAAAAGAAAAGGCGGGGTCGTCCCCGCCTTTTGTTTGGTTAGTGCGCTGTGGCAGATGGGCTTGTGCTCTCGGCGGCTTTGGCCGCTGCCGCCGCAGCTTCTTCGGCCGCCTCATCCCATTCAATCGGCTCCGGTTCACGAACAAGGGCCCGTTTCAGCACCTCAGACACGTGGGTCACTGGAATGATCTCCAACCCTTCCTTCACGTTGTCAGGGATGTCCGCCAGATCCTTTTCGTTTTCTTCCGGGATCAGAACGGTCTTGATGCCACCACGCAGCGCCGCCAGCAGTTTTTCCTTCAACCCGCCGATCGGCATCGCGTTACCGCGCAAGGACACCTCACCCGTCATCGCGATGTCCTTGCGGACCGGAATGCCTGTCAGCACCGAGACGATCGACGTCACCATCGCCAACCCCGCAGACGGACCATCCTTGGGCGTTGCCCCATCCGGCACGTGGACGTGGATGTCCAACGAGTCGAATTTGGGCGGTTTTACCCCGATCTGAGGTGAGATTGACCGCACATAAGACGACGCCGCATCGATGGATTCCTTCATCACATCGCCCAGCTTACCTGTCGTCTTCATTCGCCCCTTGCCGGGCAGTTTCAGCGCCTCGATATGCAGCAGATCGCCGCCGACCGACGTATAGGCCAGACCGGTCACAACGCCGACCTGATCGTCCTGTTCGGCCAGACCATAGCGGTATTTGGGCACGCCAAGGAACTCATCCAGATTGTCAGGCGTCACCGTGACGGAGTCGGCCTCTTTCTTGATGATCTTGGTCAGCGATTTCCGGGCCACCTTGGCGATCTCACGCTCCAGATTCCGCACACCCGCCTCACGGGTATAGGTGCGGATGATGGATTGCAGCGCCTCGTCGGTCAGCTCAAACTCCTTGGCTTTCAAGCCATGGTTCTTGACCTGCTTGCTGATCAGGTGCTGTTTCGCGATTTCGCTCTTTTCTTCCTCGGTGTAACCGGCAAGCGGAATGATCTCCATCCGGTCCAGCAGAGGCCCGGGCATGTTATAGCTGTTCGACGTGGTCAGGAACATCACGTTGGATAGGTCATATTCGACCTCCAAGTAGTGGTCCATGAACGTGCTGTTCTGTTCCGGGTCCAACACTTCCAACATGGCCGAGGCCGGGTCGCCACGGAAATCCTGGCCCATCTTGTCGATTTCATCCAGCAAGATCAGCGGGTTCGTAGTTTTCGCCTTTTTCAGCGACTGGATGATCTTACCCGGCATCGACCCGATATAGGTCCGACGGTGGCCCCGGATCTCGGATTCATCACGCACACCACCCAACGAGATGCGAATGAACTCGCGCCCCGTGGCTTTGGCAACCGACTTGCCCAGCGAGGTTTTACCCACACCCGGAGGACCAACAAGGCACAGGATCGGGCCTTTCAGCTTTTTCGAACGCTGCTGAACCGCCAGATATTCAACGATCCGCTCTTTGACCTTCTCAAGCCCGTAGTGATCGGCGTCCAGAATGTCCTGCGCACGGCCCAGGTCCTTTTTGACGCGGGATTTGGTGCCCCACGGCAAGGCCAGAATCCAGTCGAGGTAGTTACGCACAACCGTGGCCTCGGCCGACATCGGCGACATGTTCTTGAGCTTTTTCAGCTCACCTTCGGCCTTTTCGCGGGCCTCTTTCGACAGCTTGGTCTCGGCGATTTTCTCTTCCAGCTCAGCAACCTCGTTGCTGCCGTCTTCGCCGTCGCCCAGCTCTTTCTGAATGGCCTTCATCTGCTCATTCAGATAGTATTCGCGCTGGGTCTTCTCCATCTGGGATTTGACGCGGGTCTTGATCTTTTTCTCGACCTGCAGAACCGACATTTCGCCCTGCATCAGGCCATAGACCTTCTCCAGCCGCTCACTGACCGACAGCGTCTCAAGCAATTCCTGCTTTTGTTCGACCTCAATGCCCAGATGGCCCGAAACCAGATCGGCCAACTTGGCGGGTTCGGTGGTCTCACCCACGGCGGTCAGCGCTTCTTCGGGGATGTTCTTGCGCACTTTGGCGTAACGCTCGAACTCATCCGCGACAGTGCGCAGCAGCGCCTCGGTCGTGGTGACGTCGCCGGGGATTTCCGTCAGGTATTCTGCACGAGCTTCGAAAAACTGATCGTTTTCAAGAAATTCCGTGATCTTCACCCGGGCTTGCCCTTCAACCAGCACCTTCACAGTGCCATCGGGCAGTTTCAGCAATTGCAGAACGTTGGCCAGAACACCAGCGTTGTAAATGCCATCAACAGCCGGGTCATCATCACCTGGGTCAATCTGGCTGGACAGCAAAATCTGCTTGTCGTCCTGCATCACTTCTTCCAGTGCACGGACGGATTTTTCCCGACCCACGAACAGCGGCACGATCATGTGTGGGAACACCACAATATCGCGCAGCGGAAGTACGGGGTATGAGGAATTAAGGGGCTCTTGCATGCTCAATCCTTATCGTTGGCAAGATGGCTCCGGTCCCTGAATAAGGCAACGCTCGGCCATCTCCTGTCTTGGACGGTAAAGGTGGGGCCTCATCGCCCTTTTTCAACCTTACCGCCATGTCTCAGGGATCAGAATGACCCGAGGTTTTCCGGACTGCAAGGCACCCGAACGACATATCCACCGATTTTGTACCGCCGGGCAATTTCCGGGCGATCAAAGTGGTTCGATATCGCCCTGCGCGCGTTGCGCATGGAACGTGGCCTGCCAAGCGCCAAACGTGCCCGCCGCAATCGCGTCGCGCATGCCCTGCATGATCTCTTGGAAGTAGTGCAGGTTGTGCCAGGTCAGCAGCATGCCCGAGATCATCTCGTTCGAGCGGAATACGTGGTGCAGGTAGGCCCGCGAATAGTTGGAACAGGCCGGACATGTGCAGTGTTCGTCCAACGGGCGCGGGTCATCAGCGTGGCGGGCGTTCTTGATGTTGACCACGCCATAGCGCGTGAAAACCTGCCCCGTGCGCCCTGAACGTGAGGGCAGAACGCAGTCCATCATGTCGATCCCGCGCGCCACAGCGCCAACGATGTCATCGGGCTTGCCCACGCCCATCAGATAGCGGGGCCTGTCGGCGGGCAGGAAATCGGGCGCATAGTCCAGGCAGCCGAACATGGCCTCCTGCCCTTCGCCCACGGCCAGACCACCCACGGCGTAGCCCTCAAAACCGATCTGTTTCAGCGCCTCGGCGCTTTCTTCGCGCAGGTCTTGTTCCAGACCACCCTGCATGATGCCGAACAGAGCATGGCCGGGGCGATCTCCGAACGCCTCACGCGAACGCTCGGCCCACCGCATCGACAGGCGCATGGATTCAGCGATCCGGTCGCGATCTGCGGGCAGCGCCGGGCATTCGTCGAAACACATCACGATGTCGGACCCCAGCAGGCGCTGAATTTCCATCGACCGCTCCGGCGTCAACTCGTGTTTTGAGCCGTCCACATGGGATTTGAAGGTCACGCCCTTTTCGGTCAGCTTGCGAAGCCCGGCCAGCGACATGACCTGAAACCCGCCCGAGTCCGTCAGGATCGGCCGTTCCCAATTCATGAACGTGTGCAACCCGCCCAGCCGGTCGATCCGCTCAGCCGTTGGGCGCAGCATCAGGTGATAGGTGTTGCCCAGCAGAATATCTGCCCCCGTCGCGCGCACGCTTTCCGGCATCATCGCCTTGACCGTCGCTGCCGTCCCCACAGGCATAAAAGCGGGCGTTCGCACCTCGCCCCGCGGCGTGTTGATCACGCCGGTTCTCGCCTTGCCGTCGGTGGCTTTCAGGTCAAAAGAAAAACGCTCGGTCATGGGATGCCTCGGGGTCGCTGAACCGGGCAGCATTTGCCCGATCTGTCCGATCTTTGCAAGCGGTCAGGGCAACGAGGCGACACGTTCCGTAAACAGTTGTACCACCCCTGCCCCGTCAACATCCTGACAGACCCGGACCGCAGGCCGCGCAGGGTCCGGGCGCGTCGCACCGATCTCGGGGCCTTCGGTCACAACGTTCAGGCCGGTTTGCACCATGTCGAACAGGGGTTCATGGGTGCAGGCTATCACCGCGGTTGAATCGTGCAGGCCGCAGCCTTCCAAACCGCCAATCTCTTTGTAGAATTTCAGATAAAAAAGGGAAATGTCCCGTAGAAATCCGCCCATCCCGGGGGATCGCTGCGCCAGAGCTTTAAAATCGGCAGCTTCGTAAAGCGTTTTCAAAGTCACATCTAACCCCACCAGCACCGTTTCCGGCGGAGTAGCAAAGACGATATCTGCCGCCTGCGCATCGTGATAGATATTCGCCTCGGCATGAGACGTGATATTACCGGAGCAATAAACCGCGCCACCCATGATGACCAAGCGTTTGATGTTGCGCGCGAACTCCGCATCCAGCTCCATCGCTGCTGCGATATTGGTCAATGGTCCCACGGCGCAAACCACCACCTCACTCTTGTGACGGCGCGCCATGTCGACGAGGAACTCGGCAGCAGAGAGATCATGATTGGCGCCGATCTCGGGAATATCTATGATATCGCCAAAGCCTTCGGGACCATGCACATGCTCGGACGGAGCGTGGAAATCCCGACCCATCGGTACCGAGGCGCCTTCGGCCACGGGTATCGTCAACCCCAGTTTATCCAACAAAAATCGCGCGTTGCGGCTGGATTGGTGCACATGCGTATTGCCGAACACCGTGGTCAACCCGATCAGTTCAATCTCGGGTGCTGCGGCTGCATAGGCGATGGCCATGGCATCGTCGATGCCGGGGTCTGTATCGATGATCAGTTTCATCCCAGCGCGATACCGCAAACAAGGTGGGATGCAAAGCGGTCACAATTTGAAACTTCCGCAGGAAACCGGGCATCTCAAAGATTTGCATCCGCACCAGATCGCCTCATACCAAAGTTGAAATCGGGCGACTCGATCCCCATATGTATACAATAGTACACAATAATAAGAGGACAGTTATGACAGAAGAACAGATTATTGGGCTGTTGACCTCGAACATCATCTTTGTGCTTGGGGCGGTGCTGCTGATCGTCGTCACGTTCAAAGGCATCAAGATCGTTCCACAATCCGAGAAATACGTGGTCGAACGGTTCGGCCGCCTGCACTCGGTCCTGGGGCCGGGCATTAACTTTATCGTTCCGTTTCTGGACGTTGCACGCCACAAGATATCCATTCTGGAACGTCAGTTGCCCAATGCGACACAGGACGCGATCACCAAGGACAACGTGTTGGTGCAGATCGATACCTCGGTGTTTTATCGCATTCTTGAGCCGGAAAAGACGGTGTACCGTATCCGCGACGTCGATGGCGCGATTGCGACCACCGTGGCAGGGATCGTGCGGGCCGAGATAGGTAAAATGGATCTGGATGAGGTGCAATCGAACCGCGCCCAGTTGATCACGCGCATTCAGGAAAGCGTTGAAACCGCTGTCGATGACTGGGGCATCGAAGTGACCCGGGCCGAGATTCTGGACGTGAATCTGGATCAGGCCACCCGCGATGCGATGTTGCAGCAGCTGAACGCCGAACGCGCCCGCCGGGCACAGGTGACCGAGGCCGAAGGCCAGAAACGCGCGGTCGAGCTGAACGCCGATGCCGAGCTGTATGCCGCGGAACAAACTGCCAAAGCCCGCCGCATTCAGGCCGAGGCCGAAGCCTATGCCACCGGCGTGGTCGCCAAGGCCATTCAGGACAATGGCATCGAGGCCGCGCAGTATCAGGTTGCCTTGAAGCAGGTTGAGGCGTTGAATGCTTTGGGCAATGGCACCGGCTCGCAAACCATCGTGGTGCCCGCAAATGCGCTGGAGGCCTTTGGTAACGCCTTCAATATGCTGAAAGGAGGCAAGTAATGGCTGATCCCTTCTGGCTGACCTGGTGGATTTGGTTGGCTGCCGCTCTGGCGCTTGGGATACTCGAAATCGTTTTGCCCGGTTTCATCTTTCTGGGCTTTGCGATCGGGGCGGCCATTACGGGTCTGTTGCTGGCCGTTCCGGGGATCGCGCCCTCGCTGCCTGTGCTGCTGTTGATCTTTGCAGCCTTGTCGTTGGTCGCCTGGCTGGCATTGCGGCGCATTTTCGCCCTGCCCCATGGTCAGGTGAAAACCTTTCGACACGACATCAACGAATAAGCCAACATGGCGCCCCCTGCGGGCGCCATTGCGCCTCTGGACGCTGCCGGTGGCATTCCCTATATAAATGCTCAGAAACTGACCCGAGGCCCGCATGACTCATCCGAGCGAACATCTGGAAGGCACGCCGCTGATCGCGCCTTCGTCTATCGAGCATCCCCTGTACGACTCGGTGGTCGAAGCCTGCCGGACCATTTTTGACCCCGAAATTCCTGTGAATATCTACGATCTGGGCCTGATCTACACGATTGAGATTTCTCAGGAAAACGCGGTCAAGGTGATCATGACCCTGACAGCACCGGGTTGCCCGGTCGCTGGTGAAATGCCTGGCTGGATCGTTGAGGCGATTGAACCTGTCGCCGGGGTCAAAGAGGTCGACGTGGAACTGACATGGGAACCGCCTTGGGGGATGGAGATGATGTCGGACGAAGCCCGTCTGGAACTGGGCTTTATGTAGACCGCGCGGCACAACCCTGTGTCGCAAAAGGTTTATTTTTCTGTCATGTGCTTGTTGGAAATCCGTTACGCATCCCGATCATAGTCCTGGTGCGTCAAAGCTCGCATCCCATTGAGCACGCTGTACAAACCCGAACGGCACCCTCCCCAAAGCTGCGTTCGGGATACACATTGAAAATGTAGACCGCTCTTGCCCGAGAGCGGTCTTTTTCATTTTCGCATCAAATACTTACTGAACGCCGCACTTGGTTTTGATTTCTACTGCCCGCTCATCCAGCGCTTTGACGTAATCGCCTGACAGCATGGACAACTTCTTGTTCTCGGTCCCGGTAATCAGCCCCAACAGCGCGCCGGCCGGAGTAATCGCGGTAACGCTTTCAACCTGCTGGTCCTGTGCGTGTTTTTTCTCGGCAGCAATCGCGCGCAGATCGCCTTCGGCTGTATTGCAGTTGACCGGATGCGTTTTCGGCGCTTCCTCTGCCATACCGGCGCTTGCGACAACGCCAAGAACGGACGCCAACAACATGCAATTAAACAGTTTTGTCGGATTTTTCATATTGCTCACCTTGCCTCGAACTGCCAAAAGACCGTAACAGCAGCAAAGTCCAGCTTCTGTCAAAAGGCAAGCGACATTCACACTTGTCCGGAAAAGTAAGGTCAGCATGGCTGCTATGCCTTGAGCCAGCGCCCCGTCAGCACTAAGTTATAAGTTACGCGCGACAACGGAGAACACAATGTTTGGCATTCCCGGCAAACAGGCAGTCACCATGACATCAAAGGCGGCACAGCAGATTGTGCGCCTGATGGAAACAGGTGGCCATGCTGGCCTACGCATCGGCGTCAAAAAGGGCGGATGCGCGGGTATGGAATACACCATGGACTATGTGGATCAGGTCGACACCCATGATGAGGTTGTCGAGCAGGATGGTGCCCGTGTCATCATCGCCCCGATGGCGCAGATGTTCCTGTTCGGTACTGAAATCGACTACGAAGTATCCCTGCTGGAATCCGGCTTCAAGTTCCGCAACCCCAATGTCGTTGACGCCTGCGGTTGCGGTGAATCCATTAAGTTCGACGAAAATCTCGCCCCTTAAGCCGTTTGAAGGTGCACATAGGTCTCATTGTACCGACGGGTCAGGTGGTCACCTGCGGTGATGCTCTGGCCTGAATTCGGCGGTGCGACATTGGTGTCGTAAGACGGGTTGAAAAACAGCGGTACAGACAGGCGCTCCTGCGAATCTCCGACCACGCGGTGCAGCGTGGCCTTCACCCGGCCTGCCGTCCAGAACTCCAGCATTTCCCCGAAGTTGATAACAAACGTGCCCGGCTTGGTCTGAACCATCTCCCATGAGTTATCCGGCATACGCACTTCGAGCCCCGAAGTTCCGTCCGTTGCCAGCAGGGTCAAACAACCATAATCCGTGTGCGCCCCGATCCCAAAATCGCTCTCGCCCGCCCAGGCAGGCCGCTTGGGATAGTAATTGCCGCGCAGCAGCGCCATCGGTGTACCGAACGCCGCATCAAAGCTGTTTTCCGGCCGCCCCAGTGCAACGGCGATCGCCCGAAGAACACGCATCGCAACCGCGCAGGCATCGGTGTAATACGCCTGTATCGTCTGTTTGAACTGTGCTGGTGTGTCGGGCCACTGGTTCGGGGCGTAGACGCCCAGATTCGACCCCGAATATGGGCTGTTTGCCGGTAGCTCATACCCGCAATCGAACACCTCTTTGTAGTCCGGGTTTGCATTGGGATCGACCTGCTCGGATTGCGACGCCCCCCAACCCCGATTTGAGCCGGTTGCAGCCATGTCGACGCTTGCCTTTTGCGAGGCCGGCAAATGGAAAAAGGCGCGATACATCGCAATCACCTGCTGGATCCGGTCAGCATCCAAGCCCGTATTCGAGACGGTGAGGAACCCGATCTGACCGACCGCATGCAACAGCTTGCTCAGCTCATCCGGGTCGCGTTGATCCAGTTTCTTCAGGTCGAGATTATCGATCATTAAGACGTTCCTTTCTGCGCGCGCAAACTGCCGTTTATTGCAGGGCGCTGCAACCGGAATTGTCACCCCGGTCTGGCGATGCTATCCGGGGCAGCAGAACAGGGATATTTCAGGGGGATTTTGATATGAGGCGCAAGCTGGCGGCTGGCAACTGGAAGATGAATGGAACCGCAGAATCGCTGAGCGAACTGCAAGCTTTGGCCGACGCCTTCCCCTCGCCCGATGTGGACGTGCTGATCTGCCCGCCTGCCACGTTGCTGCACCGCGCATCTACAGTCACCAACGGCACAGGCATCGCGGTCGGCGGTCAGGATTGCCATGCGGCAAGCACGGGTGCGCATACAGGCGATATCAGCGCCGACATGCTGCTGGATGCCGGAGCGACATCAGTCATTTTGGGTCATTCTGAGCGGCGCGAAGATCACGATGAGCAAAACGAGGACATCCGCGCCAAGGCGCGGGCCGCGATGGATGCCGGATTGAAAGCCATCATCTGCGTCGGCGAGAGCCTGGAACAGCGCGAAGCCGCAAACACGCTGGATATCATCGGCGGACAGATGTCGGGCTCAATCCCGGATCAATCCACCGGGGAAAATCTGGTTGTCGCCTATGAACCGATCTGGGCCATTGGCACAGGCAAGGTGCCCACCCTGAACGAAATCGGAGAGGTCCACGACTTTATCCGCGCCCGTCTGGAACGCCGCTTTGGCGAAGGTGTGGGGCGTTCGGTACGATTGCTCTATGGTGGCTCGGTCAAGCCTTCAAACGCGGCCGAGATTTTTGCGGTGTCGAACGTGGATGGCGCCCTTGTTGGCGGGGCCAGCCTGAAGGCGGCAGATTTTTCCGGCATCATAAAAGCGCTGGAAACCGCATAGGCGTGAACTGACTGAATTTGTCGCGCGGGAAAAGAACAGGTTGTATTCCCCAGACCTTTGATCAAACAATCGCCCGGCATTGATCGCGCAGGCAAGCTCAACTTTCGAAAGACGCGCGTCGATCCGAACCAATTAAATTGTGCCAATTTCAGGAATGACATGCAAAGTAGTCAGCGCCACCCAAACAAGCCCTCGCTCCTCGCGCATCTGCGCGACGCCGAGTTTCCAATCGAGTGTGTTTTGGATGTCGGTATCCATTTCGGCACGCATGAGTTGATGGCTGCTTTTCGGGACAAAAAGCATCATCTTTTTGAACCCATTGAAGAACACTTCGAAGCGATCGAGAGAATCTACACCAAAGCTGGCATCGATTACGAACTGAACAAAGTTGCTGTGTCCAATTCGGATGGAACGGCAGAACTAACCGTATCGACCGTTATGGATGGGCACGACGTCACACATGCGCGCTTTGCCAAGGAAGAATCGCCTACCAAGTCATTGCGCACAGTTCCTACGCTGAAACTGGACACGTTCGTCGCCAATGAAAAACCGGCGGCTCCGTTTCTGCTGAAGATCGACGTGGACGGAGCCGAAGAGATGATCCTTGAGGGCGCGCAGGAGGCTCTCAAAAACTGTTCTGTTCTGATCCTCGAAGCACCCCGGATTACAATTACCAGACGGATCCAGTTGATGCTGGCCGCCGGGTTTGAGCTGCTGGATATTATCGATTTCTCTTACTACGACGGCTATATGTGGCAAGTTGATCTTGTGTTTGTGAATCCTGCTTACGCCCCGCCTCATTTCACCGATGTATTGAAGGGCGGATTTTCAATCGACAAATGGCACAATTACCAGCCAGGTGACAAAAAGCCCGCGCCAGAAAAAACGGAAGAGTCTCCGCAAGAGGCTGCTCCTGCGGAAGCGCCAGTTCGCAAAAAACGCGGTCTTGCCCGTCTGTTTGGAAAAAAGTGACGACTTGCGCAACCAAGGTTAGGCCCACGTCTCGGCCCAACCCTCCTTAGGGGGTGGCGTCGTCATGACCTCAGGCAATCTTCATCGCGACAAGCCCTGATACGATCAGAACGGCCGCAAACACCCGCAATGGGGTGATCGCCTCGCCCAGAAACATCGCGCCAACGGCAAAGGCTCCGACCGCGCCGATCCCGGTCCAGATGACATAGGCTGTTCCCAGCGGCAGCGTGCGCATCGCCATGGCCAACAGTGCGAATGAGCCAATCATCGACACACCCATCACCGCCGTAGGCCACATGCGCGTGAAACCGGCCGATTGTTTCATGGCGACGGCCCACACAATTTCCAGCAGGCCAGCAAAGAGAAGAAAAATCCAGGGCATTGGGACACCTCAAACCTTGCTCGGGTCGTCCCGAGTGATCACCCGTTGCGGGGAGGTCGTCCTCTGCTACCTGATCTAAGCATTCCAAACCCCGATTCAACCGCAGGACGTCTACCCAATTCTGATCAAGGCTTTGACCAAGGTCGGCAGGTATTAAACACTTTGGAAGAAATGAAAATAGCCGGGCCCTGATCAGGGCCCGGCTTTACCAGCACTATATGTAACTCGCTAATTGGTCACGATTTCCGGGCCCATGAACGTATTGGGCAGGAAGGTCGAAATCCACGGGATGTACGTCACCATGATCAGGAAGACGAACAGCACCGCCAGGAACGGCAGCGCCGCCTTGACCACACCCATCATCGGCATGCCCGCAACGCCCGAGGTCACGAACAGGTTCAGCCCGACCGGAGGTGTGATCATCCCGATCTCCATATTCACCACCATGATGATGCCCAGATGGATCGGATCGATGCCCAGCTCGATGGCAATCGGGAACACCAAGGGCGCCACGATCACCAGCAGGCCCGAAGGCTCCATGAACTGACCACCGATCAGCAGGATCACGTTGACCACAATCAAGAAGGTCACCGGACCCAGACCCGCTGACAGCATGGCGTTGGCGATGTGCTGCGGCACCTGCTCATCGGTCAGCACATGCTTCAGGATCAGCGCGTTGGCGATCACGAACAGCAGCGTGACGGTCAGCTTACCCGCCTCAAACAGCGTGTGTTTGGTGTCGGGATGGAAAAACGCCGTCAGCAGTGCATAGGGCTTTTTCATCAATGGCAGGTTCTGCACACCCTCTTCGGTGCTGAGCGGACCCATGTCTTTATAGACAAAGCTGGCGATGAAGAACGCATAGACAGCAGCCACCGCAGCGGCCTCGGTCGGGGTAAAGATGCCGCCGTAGATACCGCCCAGAATGATCACGATCAGGAACAGACCCCAACCGGCCTCGCGGGCCGAGGTAAAGATTTCGCCCCACCCTTTCCATTCGCCTTTGGGCAGGTTCTTGACCTTGGCCATGATGTAGATCGTGACCATCAGCATCAGACCGGCCATCAAACCCGGAATGACACCGGCCAGGAACATGCGTCCGACCGAGACCTCAACAGCGGCGGCGTAGACGACCATCACGATTGAGGGCGGGATCAGGATGCCCAGCGTACCGGCGTTACAGATCACACCCGCGGCGAATTCCTTGGAATAGCCCACCTGACGCATACCCGCGATCACGATGGACCCGATGGCCACAACAGTCGCCGGGGACGAGCCAGAAAGCGCAGCAAACAGCATACAGGCGAACACGCCCGCAATCGCCAGACCGCCGGGCAGATGCCCCACGCAGGCAATCGAGAACCGGATGATCCGACGCGCCACGCCGCCGGTCGTCATGAAGGACGACGCAAGGATAAAGAACGGGATTGCCAGCAGGGTAAAGTGCCCTTCGAACGCTTCGAACAGCGTACCTGCAACCGAGGCCAGAGAGCTGTCGGAATAGATCAACAGGAACAGGGTCGAGCTGAGGCCAAGCGCCACCGCAATCGGAACCCCGATCAGCAGCAGGCCAATGACCATTGAGAAAAGAAGAACGACGTCCATTAGTCATGCACCCCTTGTTGTGCGCGGACTTCTTCAATCTCGTCCTCGACTTCGTGGCTGGCGACAAGGCGATCGGTTTCACCGCGCCAGATTTGAACGGCGACCTGCGCGAACCGGATCACCAGCAACAGCATCGACACCGGCAACACCAGATACGGCACCACCTTGGGCAGCTTCTCGTACCCTTCGCCATAGTTGATCATATCTTCCAGAAAGCGCAGCGGCGCGACCATTGGGATGTCGTCCACCTCATAGAAACTCTGGCTGCGCGCATCGACATTGAACCCAGTGGGGAACCAGCGACCGGATGTGGGCGGCAGGTCCGCGAATACGGCCCAGTAGTCGTATGAGCCCTTCAGCAGCAGCAGTGAAAACACCAGGCAGCACGCCACGGCAATCAAAGCCAAAACGCGGCGCGGTGCCTGGGGCAGCATGTTAAGGATCGCGTCCACCCCCAGATGCGCGTGTTTCTTGACCGCATAAGACGCGCCCAGCAACACAAGCCAGCCGAACATGAACACGGTCAGTTCAAGCGCCCACAGAATATTGGAATTAAAGAAAAAACGCGCGATCACATTGGCAAAGGTCACGGCCGTCATAAGGCCCAGCAGCAATGCGATCAGGGTTTCTTCGATATGGTCGACCAGCCCGCCTTGGCCGGGTTTCGCACCAGACATATCTCTGTCCCCATATTTTTGTGATGAGAAGAATGGGGGCGGGCCTGTGTTCGGCCCGCCCGGCCTGCGCGTCGGTAACTCCCCAGCCCCAAGACGCGCGGGCTGAACCGGGATCAGAACCCGGCGTTAATGGCCTGAGCGGCGTCGATCTTGTCCTGACCTACGTCGTCAGCGAACTTGTCCCAAACGGGCTTCATCGCATCGACCCAAGCCTGACGCTGTTCAGGGTTCAGTTCGCGGATGATGCCACCCGCATCGGTGATCGAGGCTTTGGCCACTTCGTTCACGGCAAAGGCTTCTTTGTTCCGCGTCTCAGTGACCTCAGACAGAATGGTCAGGAACTGATCGCGGACCTCCGGATCAAGGCTGTCCAACCAATCGACCGAGGTCACGACCAGATAGTCGATGATGCCGTGGTTGGTCTCGGTGATGCCGTCCTGCACCTCAAAGAACTTCTTGCCGTAGATGTTCGACCAGGTGTTCTCCTGCCCGTCCACAACGCCCTGCTGCAGCGCGCCATAAACTTCTGAGAAGGCCATTTTCTGCGGGCTGCCACCGATGGCTTCCATCTGCGCCACCAGAACGTCCGAGGACTGAACGCGGAATTTCAGGCCATCCGCATCCGAGGGATCAACCAAAGGCTGATTCGCCGACATCTGCTTCATGCCATTGTGCCAGAACGCCAGGCCCTGCAGGCCGCGGCGCTGCATGCTGTCTTTCATTGCCTGGCCTTGGTCCGATGCCTGGAATGCGTCCACGGCATCGATATTCTTGAACATGAACGGCAGGTCGAACAGGCGGAATTGCTTGGTGAACTTCTCAAACTTCGACAGCGACGGCGCGGCCAGTTGCACGTCACCCTGCAGCATCGCCTCAAGAACCTTGTCGTCGTTATAGAGGGTCGAGTTCGGGTAGACCTCAACGCACATCACACCGTTCATCTCATCATTCACGCGCTGCTCCAGCAGCGATGCGGCGATCCCCTTTGGGTGTTTATCGGTGTTGGTCACATGCGCGAATTTTACGACGATTTCACCATCGTCACAGGCAGCCATCCCTGCTGTTGCAGTAACAGTCAGCGCCAAGGCCGTTGCAGCCGTTGTCAGGATTTTCATCAGTCTCTTCCTCCCAGACTTCCTCAAACAATCGAGTCGACACCCCTTCAGTGCCGCATGGGCTGCAGTGAACCGAATCAACTGGCGCGGCTCAATAATTTGTTAAGGGCACAGAAGGAATCTATTTTTCCGCATATTATCTGATACTTAAAACAACCACACCAAATGCAGGAATTAACACCAAAACGCGTTGTGCGGAAATTCGCACAGGCGCAATGGCCCTTGTGCGGATTTCCGCACTCTTCTCGAATCAGCTCTGGGAATCACACAGCGCAACTGCAGCCCGCGCCAGCGGGCTGCCCGGCCCAACGCCTTTGAACGCATGCAAATGCGGCCAAAGGGGGCGGGAGAGCCAGCGGCTACCGGCGGTAATCCTCGGGGCGAATTTGATAGCGCGCCAGCTTGTCGTAAAAGGTCTTGCGCGGCAGTTTCAAAGCCTTGGCCGCGTCCGACGCTTTGCCATTGTGCCGCCCCAGCGCGGCGATCAGCAAGGACCGTTCCACCCGCGCCATCTGCTCGCTCAGCCCCAGATCAGTGGCCTGGGCAACCTCTTCGGGCATACCCAAGACAAACCGCATCGCGGCTGACATCAGAGACCGCGCATTACCCGGCCAATCACTGGCCATCAGAGACGCCAGATATTCCGAAGAGATCTCAGGTTCGGCAATTCCAGCCTGCTCTGCGGCCTGAGCGACATAGTGGCGAAAGATCACCGGAATATCTTCGGGGCGTTCCGCCAGCGATGGGATGCGCACCCGCATCACGTCCAGTCGGTAAAACAGTTCAGCATGAAAACGGCCTTCGGCGGACAAGGCTCCCAAATCGGCTGTCGATCCCGCCAGAATCCGCACATCCGGCCCTTGTTCCAACACCTCAAGCACCGCGAATTGCGTGGCCTCGGGCATGGCCGAGATTTCGTCCAGAAACAAAGACCCGCCTGCCGCATCTTCACAGACCTGCAACAAAGCATCCGGCGTCAGACCTGATGAGGGTCTTTTGACAAACGGCCCCTGCCCCTGTGGCGACATCAGATGCACCACTTCGGCAACTTTGGAAATCCCACTGCCTGCGGGTCCGGTGACCAAAACCTCAATCCCGGTGGGGGCCACGGTCCGCACACGTTCACGCAGCGCCTCGGCCTGCGGCGACAATCCAAACAACAGACGCGCGGCGGGGTCTCCGCGTTCCAGTTCGTGTTTCAACGCGCGCTGTTCCAGAACCTGATCGCGCGCCGTGAACGCCTTACCCAGAACATCTAGCAGATCGGCTGCCGCACAGGGCTTTTCCAGAAAATCAAATGCGCCCTGCCCCATGGCCTTCACGGCCATCGGTATGTCCCCTTCGCCAGTCAGCAGGATCACCGGCAGTTCGGGGTCGACCTCATGCGCATAGGTCAGCAGGTGAAACCCGTCCCTGCCCGGCATCCGTATATCCGAGACGATCACCCCGGAAAAATCAGCGCGGATATGATCCTTGGCCGCAACAAACGACCCCGCGGTCACCGGGTGATAGTCGGCCAGTTCCAGCGTCTGTGCCAGCGCCTCGCGCACGGCGGAATCATCATCGACCAACAGAACCTTGCGCGTCATGCCACGTCATCTTCCCGATAATATTCAAGCTCGACCGTAAACACCGCACCATTGCTGGCATTGGTGCCCCGGATATTTCCCCCGAAACTCTGAACCAGACCATATGAGATCGAAAGGCCCAACCCCATACCTTCGGACGATCCCACCGCCTTGGTGGTGTAGAAAGGTTCAAACAGTTTCTCGGTATTCTCGATCCCCGGACCAATATCGCGGACGGTCACTGCCAGAATGTCGCCCGCCTCAATCGCAATCTCGATCAGGCGGTCATTCTGCTGGCTCATGGCGTCTGCGGCGTTGTTGATCAGGTTTACAAACACCTGCACCAACCGGACCTCACCACCCCATGCATAAACCGGCGCGCCCGGAGGCTGCCAGTCCAGCCCTACACCTTCATCCTTCAAACGGGCCTCGGTCAGTTCCACGGCGGTGTCGATCACCTGCACCAGATCGACCTTGCCCATCGGCTCGCTTTCGTTGCGGGCAAAGGCGCGCAGGTTCTTGATGATCCGCGCCATCCGGGCCGCCATGTCCGAGATCCGGGTCAGGTTCTCAGCGGCCTTTTCCTCGCGCCCCCGCGACAGGAAGGCGGTTCCATTGTCGGCAAATTGCCGGATCGCCATCAGCGGCTGGTTCAGTTCATGACTGATGCCGGCCGACATCTGCCCCAAAGCGCTGAGTTTGCCGGCCTGGATCAACTCTTCCTGCGCATGTTTCAGGGCTGTCTCAGCCTCTTGCCGCTCATGCACCTCACGGCGCAACGCGGTGTTTGCCGCGGTCAGAGCGCGTGTGCGCTTGGCGACACGGCTTTCCAGCACCGCATTGGCCTGAGCCAGCGTGCGCCTGCGCTCGGTCGCCAGGAACAACAAGGCACCGAAAGCCAGACAGATCGCCGCCACGGTCGCCGCCTGCAGCCCAGCCAAACGGCGGGCGGGCGCAACATCCACCAGAACCTCAGCGGTCATGTCGATCACTGGCAAATCCAACATCAGATGCAAGGCACGGCTGGGCAGATAGCGGCCCCAATTCAGCCGCCACAACTCATGCGGTCCAACATAGGTCGAGGAGAACGCGACCTTACCCCCTTGGGGCGGGGATAACCCCAACTCGCCCTCGGCACGCCGCCAGAACAACAGATCCGACCGGTTCGAGATGAAAACAATCCCGTCACTGTCGATAAAGAACACGGCCTCGGTACTGCCGCGCCATGTTTGCTCGACGTCCTGCACATCGGCCACGACCATCAGCGCGCCTTTTACCCGCCCCGTTTCGTCAAAGGCCGGGGCTGCGTAGGAATAGGTACGGTTGCCGCTGATCGGAAGAACCCCATGCGCGTTGCCCAACGCCCCCTGCATCGCGCGCTGAAAGGCGGGATGCGCGGCCATGTCGTTTTGCTCAACCGGTTGTGCCGACACCAGAACGCGCCCGGATCGGTCCAGATACATCATGTTCACGGCAGCGGTTTTATCCGCCACATCCAGCAGAATGGCCCGCGCCTGTTGTTGCCCGCCGGGGGACGCCAGTTCGGTAAAGGCCGGGTGACTTGCCATCAGCACGGCCAGTTCCTGATAGACCTGCATCTGTGTGCTCAGCCGGTCGGCGGCCAGTTCCAGGTCGGCCTCGGCCTTTTCGCTCAGCTGAGACAGCGCCTGCCGGTAGCCATAAGACCAGACGCCTGCGGACAACAGCCCGACGGCAAACAGAAATCCAAGGATGACCCAAAGCCTTTGCATACCATAGGGTCTTGCATTCGACGCGCCGCATGGCAAGTCTGCGCGGCATGAAGACCGTATTCCAGTCTCCGGTTGATCCGGAATTCGTGCAAAATCCCTATCCGTTCTATGATGCGGCCCGCGCGCATGGGGACCTAGTTTATTGGGGTGATTACCGCAAAGTCGCTGCCGTGTCGCACCGGGCCGTTCAGGCATTGTTGAAAGACCGCCGCTTTGGCCGAGAGGTCCCGGCTGAGATGCAGCGCCCCGGCCCTGCCCATCTGGCCCCGTGGCTGGCGGTTGAGGCGCATTCGCTGCTTGAGGCGGAACCGCCCCGGCACACCCGCCTGCGCGCATTGGTCATGCGTGCCTTTACCTCCCGCGCGATCACCGCGTTGGAGCCGTTCATCCATGATCTCAGCCACAGCCTGATCGACCGATTCCCGCAGGACCCGTTTGACCTGTTGGATGCGTTTTGTACTCAGGTCCCCGTGGTCACCATCTGCCGCCTTCTGGGTGTGCCGGCCGAGATGTCACCCGATCTGCTGCGCTGGTCACACGCCATGGTGGCCATGTATCAGGCCAGCCGCACGCGCCAGACCGAAGACGCCGCCGCGGCGGCGTCGCAGGATTTCACCGCATTTCTGACCGGCTATATCGAGCAACGCCGCACGGACCCGCAGGACGACCTGATCACAAGGCTGATCGCCGCCGAGGAAGATGGCGAGAAACTGTCCCGCGATGAACTGGTCGCGACCTGTATCCTGCTGTTGAATGCCGGGCACGAGGCGACGGTGCATTCGCTGGCCAACGGGGTGAAAACGATCCTGCAGCTGGGGCTTGATCCATCGCCCTTTGAAACGGACGGTCTGGTCGAAGAAATCCTGCGCTATGACCCGCCACTGCATATATTCACCCGCTATGCCTATGAGGATGTCGAGGCTTTCGGTCACAAATTCAAACGCGGGGATGAGGTTGCGCTGCTGCTGGGGGCCGCGAACCGCGACCCGGCGGTCTGGGCACAGCCGGACAAGTTCGATCCGGCCCGCCCTGTCGTCACCAATACCAGTTTCGGCGGCGGCCTGCATTTCTGTGTTGGTGCCCCCTTGGCACGGATGGAAATGCGGATCGCGCTGACGGCCTTGTTCGACCGTTGCCCCAACCTGCGCCTGAGCGCCGCGCCGGAGTATTCCAACACCTACCATTTCCACGGACTGACCCGCCTGATGGTGCAGGTGTGACCTAGCCTTCAATCAACGCGGTCAGTGGCAACATGGTGGTCGACTTGATCTCTTCCATAGACAACAGGGCGGTGACGTTATGCACCCGCACTTCTGAAATCAGGGTCTGGTAGAATTCATCATAGGCCCGCGCGTTCTTGACCCGGACCTTTAGGATATAGTCAATGTCGCCCGCCAGCCGGTGCGCCTCTTGCACCTCGGGCCGATCCCGCAGGGCCTTAAGGAATTTTCGCTGCCAGTCCGCCTCATGTTCCGAGGTGCGGATCAGCACAAAGAATGTCGCCTCAAATCCCAGCGCTTCGGCATCCAGCAGAACGGTCTGCTGGCCGATGACTCCGGCCCCTTTCAGCTTGCGTATGCGATTCCAAACCGGGGTCTTGGAACTGCCGACACGGGCTGCTATTTCGTCCAGCGATTGGCTGGCATCGCGCTGTAGCTCAACCAGAATTTTCCGATCCGTGTCATCAATCCGCACCGACATTCCAATTTTTCCTTCGTTTCAAAACCAGCGTTCCAGTTTCGTGAATTGACGGAACGCTTGTTCTTATTTAAGCGCCCGTATGGCGCAATACCGGGAATATTTCCTATATTGCAGGTCAAGTCAAACAAGCGGAACGAACCATGCAGCTTACGCATTCACATGATGGCACTGGCCATGTCGACTTTGTCGGCGCGGGACCGGGCGATCCGGAGTTGCTGACCCTCAAGGCGCTGCGCGCGTTTGAGCGGGCTGACGTCGTTCTGCATGACCGCCTGATCAGCCCCGAGGTTCTGGAACTGGCCGGTAAATCCGCCCGGCTGGTCGATGTCGGCAAGGCGGGCTTCGGGCCATCGTGGAAGCAGGAAGACATTGACGCCCTGCTGGTCGACTACGCCGCAAAGGGCCACCGCGTTGTGCGCCTGAAGTCGGGTGATCCCACCGTATTTGGCCGTCTGGATGAAGAGATCGAAGCGGTCGATGCCGCTGGCATCCCCTGGCAGATCGTGCCTGGAATCACGGCTGCTTCGGCTGCTGTCGCAGGCATTGGTCAAAGCCTGACACGCCGGGGCCGCAATTCCTCGGTGCGGTTTCTGACCGGCCACGACATGAAGGGTTTTGCAGATCACGATTGGGCCGCGCTGGCGCGCCACGGGTCGGTGGCCGCGATTTACATGGGCAAGAAATCCGCCCGATTCATTCAGGGCCGTCTGATCATGCACGGCGCGGATCGCGACACGCCCGTGACGCTGATCGAAAACGCCTCGCGACCCGATCAACGCGTTCTGGCGACCAAACTGGACCAGTTGCCCAACGATTTGTCCGCCGCCGAAATGGACGGCCCAACCCTGACCTTTTATGGCCTCGCCCCGCGCCAAGCGGCCAAGGCCCTGACCGAATTCAAGAAGGAGCACGCCTGATGGCCCGCGCTTTTACCCCCAAAGTCGTCACCGCCAATGACCTGCTGGAAGGCGACGTTATCTACTTGACCGAAGACGACCGCTGGTCGCGTGAGCTGGCCGAGGCCGAACTGATCACCGATGAGGCCCACGCGCAGGTTCGTCTGCTGGATGCATCGCGTCAGGCCAACAAGATCGTCGGCGCCTATCTGGCTGATGCCGTCGCAGGCGAGAACGGTCCCGAACCCACCCATTTCCGCGAGGACTTCCGCCGCACCGGCCCGTCCAACTATGCCCATGGCAAGCAGGAAACAGAAACGCAGCCCCGGGCCTGATCTTCGGCCCTCTCTCTCCCCTTCAAGGCCCCAAGGTTTCGGGGCTGCAACTAAGGACAGCTAGACATGTATCGCTACTCCGAGTTCGACACAGCATTCCTGGAAGAGCGCAACAAACAATTCCGCGCACAGGTCGAGCGCCGCATTGACGGCTCGCTCACCGAGGATGAATTCAAACCCTTGCGCCTGATGAACGGGCTTTATCTGCAGCTGCACGCCTATATGCTGCGGGTTGCAATCCCTTATGGCACGCTGTCCAGCGCGCAGATGCGTCAGCTGGCCCTGCTGGCTGAAAAGTGGGACAAAGGTTACGGCCACTTCACCACCCGTCAGAACATCCAGTACAACTGGCCGAAACTGAAAGACGTGCCGGATATGCTGGACGCGCTGGCCGAGGTTGGTATGCACGCCATTCAGACTTCGGGCAACACCATCCGCAACGTGACCGCTGACCATTTCGCCGGTGCTGCCGCGGATGAGGTCGCCGATCCGCGCCCTTATGCCGAGCTGCTGCGCCAGTGGTCGACCGACCACCCGGAATTCCAGTTCATGCCGCGTAAGTTCAAGATCGCGATCACCGGTTCGGAAAATGACCGCGCCGTGATCAAGGCGCACGATATCGGCCTGCAGCTGGTTGAACGCGACGGCGTTCTGGGTGCTCGCGTCATCGTGGGCGGTGGTCTGGGCCGTACACCCATGATCGGCAAAGAACTGTCCGATTTCGTCGCCTTCGACGACCTTCTGGCCTATCTTGAAGCGACTGTGTCCGTCTGGAACCAGATCGGTCGTCGCGACAACAAGTACAAAGCGCGCATCAAGATCACCGTGCACGAGAACGGTATCGACACCATTCGCGCCAAGGTCAACGAGCGTTTCCTGCAGGTTCGCCCGCAGTTCAAAGGCGCGGACATGGCCCTGCTGGAAGAGATCAAGGGCCACTTCGCGGCACCTGATTTCCGTCAGGGCTCGGTTGCGTCTTTTGAAAGCGCCTATATCAACGATCCGGTCTTCCGCTCGTGGGTCGATACCAACATCGCGCCGCACAAGAATGCGGATCATGCGATCGTGACGATCTCGATCAAAAAGCACGGCGCGACGCCCGGTGATGCAACCGGTGAACAGATGCGCGTGATGGCCGATCTGGCCGAAGAGTTCGCCTATGACGAACTGCGCATCAGCCACGAACAGAACGTGATCCTGCCGCATGTCCACAAGTCGGACCTGCCCGCGATCCACGCCAAGCTGAAAGAATATGAGTTAGCGACCGCCAATATCGGCCTGATCAGCGACATCATCGCCTGCCCCGGCATGGATTACTGCGCGCTGGCGACGGCCCGTTCGATCCCGGTTGCACAGGAAATCGCCAACCGCTTTGACGACCTGAAGCTGGAACATGATATCGGTCACCTGAAGATCAAGATCTCGGGCTGCATCAACGCCTGTGGTCACCACCACGTGGGCCATATCGGCATCTTGGGACTGGATCGCGCGGGCGTCGAGAACTACCAGATCACTCTGGGCGGCGACGGTACGGAAACGGCAGCCATTGGCGACCGCACCGGCCCGGGCTTTGCCTATGATGAGATCGTTCCGGCAGTCGAGCGGATCGTGAACACCTATCTGGAACAGCGCGACAGCCCCGAGGAAGAGTTCTTGCAGACCTATCGCCGTGTTGGCATGGCTCCGTTCAAAGCAGCCCTCTACCCCGAGGCGCAGGCGAATGCCGCTTGATCTGATCCAGACGGAACTGGGCAAAGACCGTAGCGAACTGACCGAACGGGTCGAGGCGCTGAATGCCCGGTTCCGGCACCACTCGGCGCATGATGTCATGCACGGTGCCATTGATGAGATCGACGCGCTGGCGCTGGTCTCAAGCTTTGGCGCCGAGTCCGTGGTGTTGCTGCATATGGCCGCCGTGGTCGACAAGATGACCCCGGTTCTGTTTGTCGATACGCAGATGCTGTTCGTGGAAACGTTGGAGTATCAGCACGAGGTCAGCGAACGTCTGGGCCTGAAAAACGTGCAGATCATCCGCGCCGAGGACGAGGACGTGCAACGCGAAGACCCCTATGGCGCATTGCGCCTTCGGGATACGGATGCCTGCTGCAACTTGCGCAAGACCTTTCCGTTGCAAAAGGCGCTGACGGGGTATTGTGGCTGGATCACCGGGCGCAAGCGGTTTCAGGCCGGCACCCGCGCCGCGCTTGAGTTCTTTGAGGTTGAAGACGGCACAGGCCGGATCAAGGTCAACCCGCTGGCCCATTGGGCGCCCGAAGACGTGCGCGCCTATATGGAAGAGAACAACCTGCCCCGGCATCCGCTGGTGGCAAAAGGATACCCTTCGATCGGGTGTGCGCCCTGCACTTCGCCGGTCAAAGAGGGCGAAGACCCTCGCGCCGGACGCTGGCGCGATCAGAACAAGGAAGAATGCGGCATTCATTTTGTAGATGGCAAAATGGTGCGCGCCGGAGAGACAACATGAGTGTAATCGTAACGGATGAAGGCTTTGGCCTTGATGACTGGACCGATGGGTTCGTCACCCTGGAAGACGCCGCAAATGATGTGGTCGCGCTGGACGTAAGCTCGGACACCGACCCGGATGAGCTGGTCGACCGGCTGGGCAATGCCCAGATGGTGCGCGTGGATTTCCCCTCGTCCGCAGACGGGCGCGGCTTTACCATCGCTCGCATCCTGCGCCTGAAAGGCTACAAGGGGCGGTTGCGCGCCCGTGGCCATGTGCTGGCGGATCAATACGCCATGGCACGCCGCAGCGGCTTTGATGAGATCGAGATCGACGACTCGCTTGCCCAGCGTCAGCCCGAAGATCAGTGGCTTGCGCGCTCGAACTGGCAGGACAACAACTATCAGGCCCGCCTGCGCGGCTAAGTCCGCCTATCGCCAGCCGTGAAACAGGACGTGGGGGCAACTGCCCCCTTTTCCTGACTTGGATCAAAGATTAAACGGAGATGTCGGTTTACCCAACCGGCTGTGACAACGATGACAGAGATGAAGCCCGTGACCGAAGCAACCGCCGTAAAGGCCCCCGTACTGCCGGACGCCCAGACCGTGACCGAGGTCAAGCACTGGACCGACAGCCTATTTTCCTTCAAGGTGACGCGCCCCGCGACGCTGCGGTTCCGCTCGGGTGAGTTTGTGATGATCGGCCTGATGGGCGATCCCGATCCCAAGACCGGCAAGCAAAAGCCGCTGTTGCGCGCTTATTCCATCGCCTCGCCGTCCTGGGACGAAGAGCTGGAATTCTACTCGATCAAGGTACAGGACGGTCCGCTGACATCCAAGCTGCAGCACATCAACCCCGGTGATCAGATCATCCTGCGGCCCAAACCCGTTGGCACATTGGTGCATGATGCCCTGCTGCCGGGCAAACGCCTGTGGTTCTTTGCCACCGGCACCGGCTTTGCGCCCTTTGCCTCGTTGCTGCGCGAACCGCAGACCTATGAGGATTACGATGAGGTCATCATCACCCATACCTGCCGCGAAGTGGCCGAGCTGGAATTCGGTCGCCAGTTGATCGAAGACATCCGACAGGATGAGTTGCTGGCCGAGCTGATCGGTGAAGGTTTTGCCGACAAGATCCGCTATTACCCGACCACCACGCGGGAAGAGAGCCCCAAGATGGGCCGTATCACCAACCTGCTGAAAGACGGAACAGTCTTTGCCGATCTGGGCATCGAAGGCGGTATCAAGCCGGAAACCGACCGCGCGATGGTCTGTGGCTCCTTGGCCTTCAACCTGGACATCAAAGCGATCCTGGAAGAGTTCGGCCTGCGCGAAGGTGCAAATTCCGAGCCCAAGGAATTCGTCATCGAAAAGGCCTTTGTCGGCTGATCTACACGCCCGGGTCGTGGTACTGACTGCGGCCCGGGCATAAACCTGCTGCAAAACCTGCGGATTTCAGCGGTTTCGGCGTTGATCACGCTTGAATCAACACGCAGGGCGGTCTAAATTTCGGGCTCGAAATTCTGCAATCATCAAAGGAATGAACCCATAGCCCGCAGACCTCACAACGCGCCGCCGCAGAGAGACACTGGCCCGCGCGTCAATGAAAAGATCCGTGCCCCCGAAATTCGCCTGATCGGCGCCGAAGGTGAAAACGTCGGGGTGGTTCATCCCGCCAAAGCCATGCAGATGGCCGCCGATGTCGGTCTCGATCTGGTTGAGATTTCGCCCAACGCGAACCCGCCAGTCTGCAAAATCATGGATTTCGGCAAGTTCAAGTACGAACAGCAGAAACGCGAAAGCGAAGCCCGCAAGAAACAAAAGATCATCGAGGTGAAAGAGGTCAAGTTCCGGCCCAACACCGACACGCACGACTATGACGTCAAGATGCGCAACGTGTTCAAGTTTCTTGAGAATGGCGACAAGGTAAAAGTGACTCTGCGCTTCCGTGGCCGCGAGATGGCCCACCAGAACCTTGGGCGCGAGCTGCTGGAACGCGTGGCCGAGGACATCAAAGAACTGGGCAAGATTGAAAACATGCCCAAGATGGAAGGCCGTCAGATGATCATGATGATCGGACCTCTGCCGCAGAAGTAAGATCGGCAAAAGTTGAACAGCTTTAAGCCTCCTCTGCCCGAGGGGGCTTTTATTTTGCCCGCCGTTCTTTCCGCCATTGGAGGGCGTCGTTGAAGTCGAAGCCCAACGAAATCAGGTCGACGATCAGCAGGATGATCAAAAAGGTGACATAGCTTTGCGGCAAAATGGGCGCGCCGGTCAGCGTGATCCCCACGATGGCAATCATCGGTCCCCACAACAGCAAATGCGGTATGGCCATGGCTTTGCTCATCCCCCGCGCGGCGATCATGATCGGCAGGTTCAGCGCCATCCCCCCGATCGAGAACAGTGCGATGATATCCGCGTTCGGCTGGCCCAGAAACGCGACAGGCGCAAGGTTGACAGGCACCAGGATCACGGCGACCCAAACCTGCACCCACAGCGGGAGGGCCCTAAAACTCGTCCAGATATCCGTGATCATGCGGTCGGCCCCTTTTCTTGGTGTACCGTATTGATCGCAAACACAAAGCCTGTCCGCAAGTTTCTCAGATCACGGAACGGATCGCCGTGTCCAGTTTGCCGACCATTTCGTCAACCTGCGTGTCGTCGATGATGAAAGGTGGTGCCAGCAGGATGTGATCCCCCTGCCTCCCATCGCGCGTACCGGACATCGGGTAGCAAATCAGACCTTCGGCCAAGGCGGCTTTTTTGATCTTTCCCGCAACTCCAAGCGCCGGATCGAACGGAGCCTTAGTCCCGCGATCAGCCACCAACTCGATCCCTCGAAACAACCCGCGCCCGCGCAAATCACCGACATTGGGATGTTGGCCAAAGGTGGCTTCAAGCGCCGTTTGCACCTTGTCCCCCATGACGCGGGCCCGGTCCGGCAGAGCACGTTCAGTGAGTTCCCCCACCACGGCCAATGCAGCGGCTGTGGCAACCGGATGGCCGATATAGGTGTGGCCGTGCTGAAAGAACCCCGACCCGTCGCGGATCGCATCGTAGATTTCACTGGTGCACATCATCGCGCCGATTGGCTGATACCCTGCCCCCAACCCTTTGGCAATGCACAAAATATCCGGCGCGACCCTGTCATGGTCGCAGGCAAACAGATGCCCTGTCCGCCCCATGCCGCACATCACCTCATCAAGAATCAGCAATACGCCATATTGGTCGCAGATTTCACGAATACGTTTGTAGTACCCTTCAACCGCAGGCACCGCGCCAAGGGTCGCCCCCACTACGGGCTCGGCGATAAAGGCCATCACGGTATCCGGACCAAGGCGTAGAATCTCGGCCTCAAGCTCATTGGCGACGCGTTGACCGTAGTCATGGGTGCTTTCGCCATCAGGCTTCTCGGCATATTCATAACAGGGCGCGATATGGGTCATGTCGATCAGCATCGGCGCAAACTGCGCCCGCCGCCACGCGTTGCCACCAGCCGACAAAGCGCCCAGCGTGTTCCCATGATAGCTCTGCCGCCGGGCAATCACGTGGCGGCGGTCCGGCTGACCGACCTCAAGAAAATACTGCCGCGCCAGTTTGATCGCAGCCTCGGTCGCCTCGGACCCACCCGAGACGAAATACACCCGGTCCAGATCCCCCGGCGCGTGTTTCACCAACAGATCCGCCAGCGCCTCGGCCGGTTCCGAGGTCATGAACCCGGAATGCGCAAAGGCAATCTTTTCCACCTGCTCTTGCACCGCGCGTATGACGGACGGGTTGGAATGACCCAGACACGAGACAGCCGCATCACCACAATCCAGATAACGCCGCCCCTGCGCATCGATCAGGTAACAGCCGTCCCCGCCCGCCGCGACAGGCAGATCGGATTTGGTGTGGCGTGGAAATACGTGACTCATTTGACTGCTCCTTGCAATTTTGCAACCAACGCGGCGACAGACGCGGCATTGTCTTTCCAAAGGGTCCCAGCTTCATCCGTCAGGCTGTTTTCAAACCCGACCCGCACATCGCCGCCGCGTGCAGCAGCATGAAGCAAACAGGCATGTTCCTGCGCGCCAAAGGCACAGATCATCCAAGGCGCAGTATCTTGCGGAAACTGGTCCAAATCCTGCGGCGCGGATTGCTGACCGGACGCATACCGGCCCAGCACCAGAATCCGCTCAACCTGCCCCGCGCATACAATTCCCGAATCCTGCCATTGTTTCAGCAAGGCCGCGTCGTCCGCATTATAAAGGATGTGCTGAACCCGCGTCCCCTGTTCGGCGCAAAGACCGTAGACCTTAGGGGCCAGTTCGGGCACCCGCGCTATTTCACGAACGGAAACCGACGCCCATTCGGGCCGCACCCTTTCAAGGCACCCAAGCTGGGCCGGTACATCGAACATACCCGCCGATTCCGTGGTAATCTGCACATCCATCCCCGGTACAGTTTCCCCAAGCGCCGCAAGAGCCTCTCGGTATCGCCCAGCATCCAATGAATGCTGACCGGCATTGTCCCGCACATGCAAATGCAGCCCGTCTACACCTGCGTCAAAACAGGCAAGTGCGGTGGCCACGATCTGGTCCACGGAGACCGGCAATGCCGGGTGATCTGACACACCTCGACGTGCACCATTCGGAGCCACCAGAACATAGGGGCGATTCATGTCAGCCATTCGCGTACCTCTTGTCTCGCCCGCTATTTAACCAGCTGTGCAGTGTTTTTAAGTTGCCTTCTTCAAAACATTTGTTTTTCTGTGCAGATGAAGACCACACCAAACCAAATCACGGATCGATTGCGGCAAGGCATCGCTCAGATGCCTCCGGCCCTGCAGGCCGCCGCGAAATACGTCATCGATCATCCCGGGGATTTCGGCCTGAACCCGATCCGAACGACCGCTGCCCGCATAGGTGTCAGCTCAAACGTGCTGGTGCGCTTGGCGCAACGTCTGGGTTTCGACAGTTTCGAAACCTTCCGCGCGCCATTCCGCACCGCGCTGGTCACTGACCGCGAAGCTGAACTGGGCCAGGATTGGATGACTTCCCTGCAAGGCGAAGATGCTTTTCACCAGACACAGGCCAGACTTGCACAGAACGAACAAAACGTGGTCACGCGATCCCTGCGCCTGATGAAGCCCGAGCAGGTGCGCGCAGCGGTCCAGCACATCACATCCTCGCGCCGGTGTTTTGTGACAGCAACGCGCGCAAGCTATGCCTTGGCCTATTACTTTTCCTACACAGGCCGCATGGCCTTTCCCGGCATGCAACTGATTCCGCGCCATGTCGGATCAGCAACGGATGATCTATTGGATGCGGACGCGCAGGATTGTCTCGTCGCCATCACCGTCCATCCTTATTCCGCCGACACGATCCAGTCGATGCGCTTTGCCAAACAGCGCGGGCTGCGGCTGATCCTGATCTCCGACAGCGACGTGATCGCACCCGGTGTCGAACCCGATGTCGCCTTCACCGTCAGCACCCGCGCCCTGCATCCGTTTGCCTGCTATACCGGCGCGATGGCCGTTCTGGAATGCCTGCTGGGCCATCTGTTCGACGCCGGAGGCGACACCGCCCGGCAAAGAACTGACGCCTACCAAAAGGCCCGCGAGGATACAGGCGCTTATTGGCAGCCCTCGAAACCCCCAAGGCTGCGCCGGACGTAACAAAAGCACCCGGTCTCTGCGAATGCAGGGTAGGAGCGTTTGCGAACAGGCTTCGACGGAGGGATGAAACCCGTGCCCGCGGATTATCGCTTGCGCGATGCCCTTGGTTGAGGGCGGGTCGGAATTTCTTTCAAAAGCCCGCCAACGCCCATGGCGGCAATATCCGCCCCGGTCGTCTCGATCCCGCAGGCCACGCGCGACAGGACCCAATCGGCCCCGTTCAGCGCGGGCGAGCGCGCGCAGCCCGGTAACCCGATGACCGGCCTTTGATCCAATGAGCCCAGAAACAGCAGGTTGCCCGGATCAACCGGCATCCCAAAGCGATCCACCTGACCCCCAGCCTGCCGCACGGCTTCGGGTGCGACATCCGACACATCCGAGGTGGCCGAGCCGGTCAGGATCATCCGCAACTCGCCCCCCATTTCACGGACGGCCCGGGACAGCGCATCGGTCTGGTGCGGTACGACACACACATCTGTCAGTTCCATCCCCAACGCTTCGACCCGACCCCGAATGGCTGCGATGCCCTTTTCGTTCGGAGGCCCGCCGGGGATGTCCGTCACGACCAGACCCGCGGTCCGATAAATCGGGGGGCGCAGACGGATCGCACCATGTGCCAGCTGGGCGACCTTTTCCACATCGGCCCTCGGCACGGCATAGGAAATTACCTTGATGGTTGCGACCATGCCTCCGGCGGTCATCTGTTGGTATTGCGGCACCGTTGCCACAGTGATCATGGGATTGACCTGATTGAACGCCTCAAGCGCTGCGACGTCCAGAACTGCGATACCCGGCCTGTCCGCCAACAGGTTCACCCGCCCGGTGAAAGCCTGTGTCACACGCAACGCGGCCTCTTGGGCATCGGGGACCAGAGCGGCGGCCAACAGCCCGGCGGCCTCATCCTCGTGACAATCGTCGGGGCCCAGACGCGCAACTGTCACTGCGCTGTGCCCGGCTGCTGTAAGCGCCTTGATATGATCGGGCGTCAGCGTCAGACCTTTGCGCAGCTTGGTGTCGCCGGCCTGCACGGAATGCGCCAGGATCGCGCCTATGGCCTCATCAACAGCAACTTCGCCAAATTTCACGCCTTACCCCTCAGAACGGCGGTCATTTGCGCCAGAATGGCCACCGCAATTTCAGAGGGGCCCGTCGCGCCGATATTCAACCCGATGGGTCCATGGATGCGCGCGATCTGATCGTCGGTAAACCCGGCCTCTTTCATCCGCGCCACTCGCTTGGCATGGGTGCGGGTCGACCCGAGCGCACCGATATAGAACACCCCTGCCTGCAATGCGGCCTCAAGCGCCGGATCGTCCAGTTTGGGGTCATGGGTCAGCAGAACCACCGCCGTGCGCGAATCCATGCCCAGTTTTGCGACGGCCTCGTCTGGCCAGTCCGTCAGAATCTTTTCGCCGGGAAAGCGCGCATCCGAGGCGAACGCATCGCGCGGATCAATGATCGCCGGATCATAGCCCGCGATCCGCGCCATGGGCACCAGCGCCTGCGCGATGTGTACCGCACCAACGATGATCAACCGTAGCGGCGGGTTGTGGACGGCGACAAAGGTCTGCCCGTCTTCCTCGAACCCGGACTTGTCCATGCGCAGCCGCTCGGGGTAGGCATTGCGCCGCAGCGCGCGGTGGCCGGTTTCGGTATTGACCTCATAGGCTATGGGTTCGCGTCGGGCGCGGGCCTCGACCAGTTCGCGCAGCATGGGTTCGGGCAGCACTTTGCCCACAGGTTCCACCAGAACGCGGATGGTGCCGCCACAGGCCAGACCAACGGCAAAGGCGTCCTCATCACTCACGCCGAACTCCAGCAGGCGTGCGTCGCCTTCGTCGATCGCCTCAAGCGCCTCGACCACGACAGCGCCTTCGACACACCCGCCCGAGACCGACCCTTCGATCCGGCCATCGCCGCCGATCACAAGCTGTGCCCCCACACGGCGCGGAGCGCTGCCCCAGGTCTGTACCACCGTGGCCAAGGCCGTTGGCTTGCCCGCATCAAACCAGCGCAACGCGGTTTCTGGGCTGCAGTCGAATCTATCCATTGACCCCTCCCGAAGTCCTTTCGATCAACATAGGCAGGTTTGACCGGAATAAAAGGAAGTCATAATCCCGCACCGGCTGGCAGATCGGCGCAATTTGGCCCGGAATTCCGGTATTTGCGTCCGGCATTGATTGTCATCCGACCCGATTCTAGCCTACACGCGCAGTTGCAACATTCGCAAATGCGCATGTTTCATTTTCACAAAGGAGACAAAGAGTTGAAACGCATTTTTACATTGGGAGTGGGCCTTGGACTGCTGGCGTCGACCGCCGTCAGCGCCGACACTTTCCTGCGATATGGCGAAGTTGAAGGATGGAAGGTCTTTATTGATCAGGACAAGAAATCCTGCCTGATCGAGGCTGTGGACGACTCGGAAAACGTTGTGCAGATGGGCCTGACTGAAGACCGCGGAGTGGGCTATGTCGGCGTCTTCACCAAAGCCGAGACCGACATCAAACGTGGCGAGACCGAAGGCGTGGCGATTCTGCTGGGCGACAATATCTATGTAGGCGAAGCCACCGGCATGAAGGGTAACATCACCAAAGGGTATTCCGGCGGCTATGTCCTGTCCGATGATCCGCAGTTTGCCGAAGACATTGCAAAACAAAAAGTCATGGTTGTGTTTCCTGAAAAGGAATTCGCCTTCACCGTCGACCTGACCGGCACCTTCAAGGCCATGGAAATGGCGCGGAAGTGCAATCAGGAACAACTGGACGGCTGATCAGCCCGAAAGCGCGGTCATCAGCCGCGCTTTCTCTCCCACGTCATCTGGTTTTGAGATGACATTGGCCAGGTCCTCCAGCGACGCGATTGAGTGACCCGCGCGGAAGCTGTCCACATGCGGCAGCATGGCCGCGACGCCTTGTGCCTTGGGCGCGAACCCATCCCAGCGCAGCAGCGGGTTCAGCCAGATCAGGCGACGGGCAGAGAGGTGCAGCCGCTCCATCTCTTTTCCAAGCGCTTCGGGCTCTCCACGATCCAGCCCGTCCGAGATCAGCAGGACCACCGCCCCCTGTCCCATGACACGCCGCGACCAATCCCGGTTGAACGCATGCAGGCATTCCCCGATCCGTGTGCCGCCCTCCCAATCCTGCGCCTCGGCCCCGGCTGCGGCCAGTGCGGCATCCACATCGCGCTGTTGCAGGTGGCGGGTGATATTGGTCAGGCGCGTGCCGAAGGTAAAGGCATGGACTTTGGCCCATCCTGCGCCCTTGGCGTTGGAGACCGTGTGCAGGAAATGCAGGATGATCCGGCTGTATTGGCTCATCGAACCTGAGATGTCACACAGCACCACCAGATTTGGCCAGCGGTGTCTGGGCTTTTGCCGGGCAATTTCGTGCAGCTCTCCGCCCTGCCGCATGGCGGCGCGCAGGGTTCTGGCCCGGTCTATGCGCTGCCCAAGATGGCTGGGCTGACCCCGCCGCGATTCAATGGGTTTCACCGGCAGAGTCATCCGCGCCAGCATGCGTTTTGCCAGGGCGATCTCGGCCGTGCTCATCTGTTCGAAATCAAGGCTGCGCAGGCGTTCCTCGGTCGATGCAGTTTGCGAAGCATCAATCTCAAGCTCGGTATCTTCCTCTGATTCTGTTATGTCCGGCGGGTCGTGCTGCACACCATCCAACAGAGCCTCGGCTGCGCGTTTTTCCCCGGCCTCGGCTTTGCGATCCTCCTGCACGCCGCGGATGGCAGGCAGCATCATGGCCATCATATGTTCCATGTAACGCGGATCGCGCCAATACATGCGGAAGACCTGCGCAAAGACCGTCCGATGTTCGGGCCGGTTCACGAAACAGGCGTGCAGCGTCCAGTAGAAATCCCGCTTTTCCGAGAACCCGGCGGCCTGTACAGCGCGGATCGCATCGACGACACGGCCCGTTCCGATTGGCAAGCCCGCCTTGCGCAATGCGCGGGCGAAATGAGTGATGTTTTGTGCCAGTTTCGGGTTGTCGGGGATATCGAGTGGGAGTTGTTCTGCCATTACCTGTCATGGGGGCGCTGCCCCCATACCCCCGCCGTATTTCCAACAAGAAGAAGCATCAGGCCGGTTCTAAGGTGGCTTTGGCTTCGTCCAGAATGCGTTTGGCCTCGGATCCTTGCAGTTTCTGGATGTCGTCCTGGTATTTCAGGATTGCGCCAAGCGTGTCGCCGATCACTTCGGGGCTGAGGTTGATCACGTCCAGTGCCAGCAGGCATTTGGCCCAGTCGATAGTTTCGGCAACGCCGGGTTTCTTGAACAGGTCTTCGGTGCGCAGGTGTTGGACAAAGGCCACCACTTCGCGGCTGAGCGCCTGCGCCGCTTCGGGCGCGCGGGCGTTCAGGATTTCGATCTCACGGTCAAAATCGGGGTAGTCGACCCAGTGGTAGAGGCAGCGGCGCTTAAGGGCGTCATGCACCTCGCGCGTGCGGTTTGAGGTGACGATGACGATGGGCGGCTCGGGTGCTTTGACGGTGCCAAGTTCGGGGATCGTGACCTGGAAATCGCTGAGCGCTTCGAGCAGGAAAGCTTCAAACGGTTCGTCGGTGCGGTCAAGCTCATCAATCAGCAGAACGGGCGCGCCGTGGGCGTCCGGGCGCATCGCCTGCAGCAGCGGGCGTTCGATCAGGTAGTCGTCCGAAAAAAGCTCGGTTTGCAGCGCGCCGCGTTCGGCACCGCCTGAGGCTTCGGCGGTGCGGATGGCCACCATTTGCGCCGGGAAGTTCCATTCATAGACGGCCGAGGACGCATCCAGCCCTTCATAACACTGCAGCCGGATCAGTCGGCGGTTCAGGCCTGCGGCCAACGCCTTGGCGATCTCGGTCTTGCCGACGCCAGCCTCACCTTCCAGAAACAGGGGACGGCCCAGTTTCAGCGACAGGAACACCACCGTGGCCAGCGCCCGCCCGCAGACATAGCCTTGCGCGCCCAGCATGGTTTGAACGGCGTCGATGGATGTGGGCTGGGTCATGGGCAAATCTCTCCTTGGCCTCAAAAGGTCATGGCCGAGCCTTTGCGTCAAGGCCACGCGCCCAATGTGACCTACGACGTTCCGACGTGTTGACAAGGTCTTTTCCGGGCGCGGCCTCTGTGCTAGCGGGGGCGCATGACCGATAGCATCACGATCCGCCGCCCCGACGACTGGCATCTGCATCTGCGCGATGGCGCGATGTTGCAGGCCGTCCTGCCCGAAACCGCGCGCCATTTTGCCCGTGCGATCATCATGCCGAACCTTGTACCGCCAGTCGTGCGCGGCGATCAGGCCGCCGCCTATCGCGACCGGATCATGGCCGCCCTGCCCGACGGCATGACGTTCGAGCCGCTGATGACCCTGTACCTGACCGAGGACACCGATCCCGAGGATGTGGCAGCCGCCCATGCCAGCGGTCTGGTCAAGGCGGTCAAGCTATATCCGGCGGGGGCGACGACCAACTCGGCCTCGGGTGTGCGGGATTTCGACAAGGTGCGCCCGGTGCTGGAGAAGATGGCCGAGATCGGCCTGCCCATGTGCGTGCACGGTGAGGTCACGGATGCCGATATCGACATCTTTGACCGCGAGGCCGTTTTTATCGACCGCGTTCTGGACCCGATCCGCAAGGCGACACCCGGCCTGCGCGTGGTGATGGAACATATCACCACCAAGAACGGCGTCGATTACGTCAAGGCAAATGACAGCGATCTGGGGGCGACCATCACGACGCACCATCTGATCATCACCCGCAACCACATTCTGGCAGGCGGCATCAAGCCGCATTACTACTGCCTGCCCGTCGCCAAGCGCGAGGAGCACCGCCTGGCCCTGCTGGCCGCTGCGACCTCGGGCGATGCGCGGTACTTCCTTGGCACGGACAGCGCGCCGCATACGGATGAAAACAAGCTGTTGCCCTGCGGCTGTGCGGGCTGTTTCACGGCCACGAATACGATGTCACTTTTGGCGGAAATGTTCGAAGGTGAGGATGCGCTGGACAAGCTGGAAGGCTTTGCATCGGTGCACGGTCCGCAATTCTATCGCCTGCCGGTGAATGAAGAGACGATCACCCTGATCAAAGGGGATGTGGTGGATTATCCCGACAAGATCGAAACCGGTGACGGCCCTGTCACCGTGTTCGACCCCGGGTTCCCGTTGCACTGGCGCGTGGCCTAACCCACCACCATTTTTGACAGATCGCGGGCGCGGCCTCCGGTGCGCAGCATCGACCAGATCGCGTCCGCTGCATCGCCCCCGATCAGTTTGGATGCTTTGCCGCGCACGCGATCCTCTCGGTCTGACAACGGCATCGGAGCCAGCAGATCATGCGTCGCCTCGGGCCGCGCACCGTCACGGCGCAGCAGGGACAGATGGGCCTGCGTTTCCGACAGGCTCTCATCCGCTTCAACCACAATCCGATCCCGCAGGGATTGCACACGCGGGTCGGCGCAGGTTTTATCGGAATAGCTGGTGGGCAGCGCCGTATCGTACCCCAGCGCCTGCATCGCAATCACGGTCCGATATGAGAATTTGGCCCCCAGTCCGGTGGTCGGAGAGGTCTGATTGCAGACGCTCATCCAGCGGGGATGGGTTTTGATTTTGATCTCGGCCACTTCGGGTTCGGCAATGTCCAATTCACGTGCGGCCTCAAGCGCGGCATGCAGGCCGTGGCAGCAGGCATGAAACTTGTGGCTGACAGTTTCGAACAGCCATTCCTCGCCCAACCCCGCCAAGGCGGTCTGGGCGTCCCCTTCGCCCTGATGTGTCGCGCCAAACCCATAGGGCCCTTCCAGCGCGTCCATATTGGGCTCAAACCCTTTGGCGATCAGCAAGGCGGCCTCGACCCCGGCCGAGGCTGCAAGCCCCGCGTTGTAGGGTTTGCCCATCGTGCCGAACTGCGCCTTGAGCCCGGCGGCGCGTGTCGCCGTCAGGCCCAGAACCTTGCGCATCTTTGCAGCGTCAAAGCGCAGAACACGCCCCGCTGCGACGGCGGCCCCAAAGGCGCCAGCGGTGGCTGTCTGGTGAAACCCCGCCTGATAGTGATCGCGCCCCAGCCACAGGCCCACACGGATCGAAACCTCCATCCCAACCAAGGAAGCCTCAAGGAAATCGACAAGAATGCGATCATCCAATTCGCTCAGCGCAAGGGCAGCGGGCAGAATGGCGACCGAGGGGTGGCCGATATGGGCAAAATGCGTGTCGTCATAATCCAGCGCGTGAGATACCGTGCCATTGACCAACGCTGCCCCGCGCAAAGGGGCGGCACCCCCGCCAAACAGGTGGGCTTGTGCGGCCCCTGCCTCACCCAATACCAGATCGCGCACCGCATGCGACACCGGCTCATCCACGCCCGCGCGCCCAACCGCGATCCAGTCCAGAACGGACAGAGAGGTGACGATCCGCGCCTGCTTGGTCGTTTCAACAGGGCCAGCCGCAAATGCGGCCAAGGAAGAAGAAAAATCGCTCATGCGCGCAGTCTAGCGTGCGCCGTTTGCGGGTAAAGCCTTAGCTGTACAAATCCGCGGCGCGTGTCTCGAACGCCTGAACGATCCGGTGCATCGCCTCGTTGAAGACGACGCCGATGATGCCTTGCAGGATGGCGTTCTTGAATTCGAAATCCACGTGGAACGAGACGTTGCAGCCACCCTCGGGCGCGTCCTCAAATTGCCAGTCGGATTTCATGTATTTGAACGGACCGTCCAGATATTCGGTGTCGATCTTCATCTGATCGGGGAACAGGGTCACGCGGCTGCCGAACCGTTCGCGGAAAACCTTGAACGAGATCACCAGATCCGCCTCCATCACCTGCGCCTCACCGGCGGCGTAGGTCCGGCGGATACGGGCGGCGGCACACCAAGGCAGAAACTCGGGGTATTTGGCCACATCCGCGATCAGGTCGTACATCTGCTGCGCTGTATACGGCAGGTGGCGGGTTTCCGAATGAGTGGGCATGGCGTCCGGTATTTGCAGGTGACAATAGCGCGTCATGTCGTATGTTGCGCGCCAAAGATCAAGGGGGATGCAATGACGGACCGCGCATATGTGATAGATGAGATGATCTCGGCCAAGGCCATCGCCGCGCGGATCGAGGAGCTGTGCCGCGAGATCACGCGCGAGTTTGGCAATACCGACAAGCTGGTTGTGGTCGGCCTGCTGCGCGGCAGCTTCGTCTTTATCGCCGACCTGGTGCGCGAGCTTGACCTGCCGATCGAGGTCGATTTCCTTGAGGCGTCATCTTACGGAGATGCGATGGAAAGTAGCCGAGAGGTGCGTATTCTCAAAGACTTGCGCGGCGCGATTGAAGGGCGTGACGTGCTGGTGGTCGAAGATATCGTCGACACCGGCCACACGCTGAACCACGTCACCAAGCTGTTGCGCAGCCGCAAACCCGCACGGCTGAAATCCATCGCCCTGCTGGACAAACCCAGCCGGCGCGAGGTTGATTTCCGCTCTGACTGGATCGGGTTCGAGATTCCGGATGAATTTGTCGTGGGTTACGGGATCGACTTTGCACAGCGCAACCGCAACCTGCCCTTCATCGGCAAGGTGCGCTTTACCGAGGGGTAAACGGCCCCAGAACCTGCTGGATCGCCGCAAGGAAAATCCCGGTTCCGACCGGGATCAAGGCATCGGGAAAGTCATAGTCGGGGTTGTGCAACTGCGGATGACCTGCGCCGGACCCCAGCCAGAACATCGCCGATTTGGCCCCTTTGCCGAACTGCCCGAAATCCTCTGAGAATTTCTGCGGGTTGGGCGTCAGCGTATATTTGATGCCCGCCTGATCACAGGATTGCCGCAAGACTTCAACGGCTTCGGGGTCGTTTGTGCAGGCTTCGAACACATCCTCATAGCTGATCTCAACCCCCAACCCATGGGCCGATGCGGCCTGAGCGACCAGGGCCTCGGCCTCTTGCATCAGGCGCTGCATACGCGCGTCGGCCACTGTGCGCAGGGTCACCCACAGCTCAGCCCGGCCCGGAGTCACGCCGAACGTTGGCTCGCCCAGATTGGCATGTGTGACGGTGGTCAGGGCGAATTCGGCATCCAAAGTACCGCCCTGCCCCAAACCCGCCAATTGAGGCATCAAAACAGCCAGCGCGCCAGCCGGAGAAATCCCATCCTGCGGCGCGGCAGCATGGGATGTCTTGCCGGTCAGAGCAATTTTCATCCCGCGCGACGCGCAGTTGGTCGCGTCCTTGCACAAAGAGACCTCGCCCCGCGCCAGCCCTGGCAGATTGTGCAAAGAAAACACATAATCTGGCGCAATATCCGAGAATTGAGGATCATTCTGAAACGCGATTGCGCCCTGGCCCGTTTCCTCGGCGGGTTGAAAGATCAACACCACGCGGCCCGTATCCGGATGGGACTGCGCCAAATGTTCAGCCACGCCCAACACCATCACCATATGACCGTCATGGCCGCACAAGTGCCCCTTGCCCGGTACGCGCGAGGCATAAGCCGCGTCGGACATTTCCTGAATCGGCAGCCCGTCAAGCTCACACCGGATACCAACGATAGGCCCCGCCTGCCCGCTGTCGAACACAGCGGCAACGCCGTGCCCTCCGATCCCGGTCAGCACCTGATCCGCGCCACGCGCGCGCAGCTCATCTGCGATCCGTGCGGCCGTTTCGACCTCTTGCCCCGAAATCTCGGGATATCTGTGCAAGTCGTGACGCAGCCGGGTCAGCCGCGCAATCGTGTCGGGTGTCACCCCTGCTCCAGCTTTTTCTGGCGCGCGTCGCGCAGGCGGGCAAAGTCATCGCCCGCGTGATAAGACGACCGGGTCAACGGCGTCGCCGATACCATCAGGAACCCTTTGCCAAAGGCCGCCTTTTCGTAGGACGCGAATTCTTCAGGCGTTACGAAACGATGGACACCGTGGTGCTTTGGAGTGGGTTGCAAATACTGACCGATGGTCAGGAAATCGATATCAGCCGCGCGCATGTCGTCCATGACCTGACGCACCTGCTGTTCATCTTCGCCAAGGCCGACCATGATACCCGATTTGGTGAAGATCGACGGGTCCATCTCTTTAACCCGTTGCAACAGACGCAGAGAGTGGAAATAGCGCGCACCAGGACGCACTTCGGGATAAAGGCCCGGAACAGTTTCAAGGTTGTGGTTAAACACGTCCGGCTTCGCTTCGACCACAACTTCCAGAACCGAAGGATCACATTTCAAAAAGTCAGGCGTCAGAATTTCGATCGTTGTTTTGGGTGACCGGTGACGGACCGCCCGAATGGTCTGGGCGAAATGCTCGGCCCCGCCATCTTTCAGGTCATCGCGGTCTACCGAAGTAATGACCACATGGTTCAGCCCCAGCTTCTGCACTGCGTGGGCAACCCGGCCCGGCTCAAACGCGTCCAGATCATCCGGTCGGCCTGTGGCGATGTTGCAGAAGGTACAACCGCGGGTACAAATCTCGCCCATGATCATCATGGTGGCGTGGCCCTGGCTCCAGCATTCGCCCACGTTGGGGCACCCGGCCTCTTCGCAGACAGTCACCAGATTGTTCTCGCGCATGATCTTGTGGGTATCGGCATACCCTTTCCCGCCCGGAGCCTTGACGCGAATCCATTTCGGCTTTTTTGGTTGCGCATTGTCCTGACGATGCGCTTTTTCGGGATGTCTTTGTTCTGGGATCTTCAGATCACGCACGGTCGGCTTTCCTGACTTTGGGTCACTTTGCTTCCACATAATATAAACTGCAGGTCCAAGCTACGCCACCCATGCATAGCTGCCATAACAGCGCAGTATGCAAGTGCAGAAAAACATGGAATATTTCGCCCTGAACCCAAAGAAAACCATAGTCTTAAGTGGCATTCAGAAGTTTTTCAGATCACCGAATTATTCGCATTGAAGCCAATTTAGAACTGTTTTAAAGCCGCGAGAGTTCACGTATGAATCACAGGAATTTGAATATGAAGTCCGGGACTAAACTGCCTGATGTCACCTTCCACACCCGTGTGCGCGATGAGGCCATCGACGGCCCCAACCCGTTCCGCTGGGAAGACAAAACCACCGCAGACTACTTTGCTGGCAAGCGCGTGATCCTGTTTTCGCTGCCCGGTGCGTTCACGCCCACGTGCTCAACCTATCAGCTGCCCGGATTTGAAAACGGCTATGCTGAATTCAAGGACAAGGGCATTGATGACATCTACTGCATGTCGGTCAACGACAGCTTTGTGATGAACAAATGGGCACAGGATCAGGGTCTGCAGAACGTTAAGGTCATCCCCGATGGGTCGGGTGAGTTCACTCGTAAGATGGGCATGCTTGTCGACAAGGACAATCTGGGATTCGGCATGCGGTCGTGGCGCTATGCGGCGATCATCACCGACGGCGTAGTCGAAGCGTGGTTCGAAGAACCCGGCCTGATGGATAACTGCCCCGAGGATCCTTATGGCGTGTCGTCGCCGGAAAACCTGAAGAAACATCTGGACGAGGCGAAAGAGCCCGCTCTGGCCTAACAGATATCGTCATTCCCATTCAAAGGCCCGCCATGCGCGGGCCTTTTTCGTGTCAGGCGCGCGTGGCTGAGACGATCTCTTCGCCAACCCGGCGGATCACTTCGGCCAATTCATCGAACCAATTGTCCGGGCTGGTGGAGGCGCGGCGTACCAGACCAACTGTTCGGGCGGGTTGCGGCGCGCTGAATCGCATCAACTCAAGCCCCTGCACGGCGTCGGATTCCGCGCGTGCCGCCAGTTCAGGCATCAACGTGACGCCAAACCCTTCGGCCACCAATCGCGACAGCGTCGCCAGCGACGACGCCCCCATATTGATCAAACCGCTGCTGCGATCCTGGCCGCACACTTCCAGCGCCTGATCGGTCAGGCAGTGCCCGTCATCCAACAGCATCAACTGCGTCGTCTTCAGATCCAGCGGGTGAAGCGCCTGGGGATTTGAAGCCATTCCTCTCAAGCGCGCAGAGCTGCCAGCCAATAGAAACCGATCCTGAAACAAGGGCAGCTCAAACAACTCGCGCCCCCCGGACGGCAAGGCCATGACACCGGCGTCAATCTCACCCACGCGCAGCATGTCCAATAGTCGCTCGGTCCGTGCCTCGCGTATCTGGACCCGCAGCGAGACGTCAGATGTCCTGAGCCCGGCCAGGACGCCCGGCAGCAAATAGGGTGCGATTGTCGGAATGATTCCAATCGACAGCGACCTGTGACCACCCGACCGATCCCGGGCGAATTGATCCAACCTGTCAGATGCCCCCAGGATTTCGCGGGCAAATCCCAGAACGTCGCGCCCCAGAGGGGTCAGCAGAATATCCCGCGCCTGACGTTCGAACAAAGGCCCGCCCAAACTGTCTTCCAGCGCCTTGATCTGCACGGACAAGGCAGGCTGCGAAACATGGCATTTCTGCGCAGCCCGGCCAAAGTTCCGCTGTTCGGCGACGGCGGCGAAATACTGCAATTGTCTAAGGGTGAAATTCATAACCCCTGACTATCACTTACCTCCACATACGCAAGATAAACATATCAACCGATCATGCGATTGCGCTCGGACTGGGCTTCGTAGTGCCGTTTCAGCCGCTGCAATGCGATCCGCAGGACGATCTTACCCGAACGGGCCGACCATCCCATCCGCTTTTCCGCCAATTCCAGGCCTTCGAGATAACAGCAGCAACGCAAAGCCACATCGCTGAGACCAGGGCCAAGGTCGGACAAGGCGCTCTCGACACGATCCCTCGCGTCCGACGCGCCCTGCCCGCCGAAGGACTCGGTCTTAAAGCTGCCGCGCCCCCCAGCGGTCAGGAAGTGATCCCAGTTCTGCGCCACCTGAGGCCCGATTTGCGCCAGTTCGAAATCCTCGCGCAAACGCTCACCTGCGGCCACGAGCGTTTCATCCAGAAACGGCTTGCCGTCCCGGTCACGCCGACGCGCCAGTGCGATCAGCGGGCTTTCGGCGGCGCTGTATCGAATGCGCCGTGGCCGGTCGGTTTTTGGGCTGTCGCCCTGCCCCGACCTCATCTGGGATTGAAACGGGGCCTGCGCCTCGGCCATGCCGAACTCATTGCGTTCGCGTGCCTTGTTTTCGGCTTCGGCAATCAACCGGCTGAGGGCTGTCCGACCAGAGGCTGATATACGATACCGGGAAATTCGGCCTGGCTTGTCGCAGGATATCCAGTCATTCAACGCCAGCGCCTGCGCGATGGCACAATCCACAACCGCCGTCCGGGTCGCTGCGCTGTCGCCGCTGTCTCGAACGACAACAGCTTTGTCCATTTCCTCGGCCACTGCGAGAACGGACCCGGTTTCACACAGACGGCGCAGAATTCGCAGCGCCTCGCTGTTGAACACATCATCCTTTGCCGCCGCGTCCTCATCCGTGAAACGCGATGACGCAAAATCCGAAAAGCGATCCGTATCCGCAAAATGCGTTTCTGCCAGAGACTGCAGCGCAGCGTCCACCAACGGGTCATCCCGCCGTGTTTCGATACGTCTGATCTGTCTGAGTATGGTGGACGCATGGCATCCGGCAGATCGCGCAATGTCGCGGATCGACCGCCCGGTTTCGGTATGGGCCAGATACCTCTGCGCCCCTTCAGGTACCCAAGCCGGAATGGTGAAAGCCATGTTATTTTCCATAGTTCCTTGCCCTTGTCGCCACAACACTCTGTTCTCAAACGCCCCTGATGAGTTCGTTAACCAATTCTAACTAGAGTTGCTTTCGTTACTCGTTCGTTAACCCGCAGAGGTAAGAACCAGATTTGGTTCAAAATCATAAACACTCATGAAGTCAGAGTTCGGGGCGATCTTGATCAAGGCAACACCCGCGTAGGTTGTGCCACAAAAGGGCAACTTCCATTCGATCAAGGAAACCAAGAAAATGCAGGATCTCATGACCATGATTACCACACTCCGCCGTCCCCGCCTGCTGGCCCGGACCGCAAAACACGGAGTTCAGGATTATGATCGGGAACGCCATCTGCAACGCATTTTGGGATATGGCGCGTTGCCCGGAACCGGTGCGGCCCTGGTTCGGTTATTGGAGATGGAGCGAGAGGTTAACGCGCAGCGACTGGCCGAAGACGCCGCCTATTCCCTGGTCCGTCACCTGGACCTGTTAATCGCGTTGCTGGGTGAGGCGCAGCTGTATCAGGCCAGCCGCGCCCCGCAGATTCATTGATCAGGTAAAGGCATCCGGCATGGAGGCCTTTTTCTTCTCGACATATTCGGTCAGAGCCGCGTGGATGCCGGGATCGAGCTGCGGTTGCTGGTAGTTGGCCAGCAGATGCTCGACCCGGGCCGAGGCCAGCTGCCGTGTGTCACGCTCACCTTCATCAACCCATGTTTCAAAGGGTTTGTAGTCGAGCATCTCGCTCTTCCAGAAGGCTTCTTTAAAGTTCGCCTGTGTGTGGGCACATCCCAGATAGTGGCCACCGGGCCCAACCTCGCGGATCGCGTCCATCGCTTGCGCGTTCTCGTCATAAGCCACGCCTTTGGCCAGACCGTGCAGGACGCCCAACTGGTCGGCATCCATGACGAACTTTTCAAAGTCAGCCACCAGACCGCCTTCCAGCCAGCCGCACGAGTGCAACATGAAGTTCACGCCTGACATAAGACCCATGTTCAGCGAGTTCGCAGTCTCGTACGCTGCCTGTGCATCCGGCAGTTTCGAGCCGCAGAACGACCCGGCCGAGCGGAACGGCAGGTTCAGACGCCGCGCCAGCTGACCCGCGCCGTAGGTGACCATCGACGCTTCGGGCGTACCAAAGGTCGGCGCGCCCGAGTTCATGTCGATCGACGACACAAACGCACCAAAAATCGCGGGCGCTCCCGGACGAACGATTTGGCTGTATGCGACACCGGCCAGAACTTCGGCCAGAACCTGTGTCAGCGTACCCGCAACCGAAACCGGAGCCATCGCACCGCCGACGATAAAGGGCGAAATGATGCAGGCCTGATTGTTGGCCGCATACACTTCCAGCGCGCCCATCATCACATCGTCGAAGGTCATCGGCGAGTTGATGTTGGTCAGCGAAGTCATGACAGTGTTTTCCTGCACGAACTCTTTGCCGAACAGAATCTCGCACATTTCAACCGAATCCTGCGCGCGGCTGGGATCGGTGACCGAGCCCATGAACGGTTTGTCCGACAGGGTCATATGCGCCATCAGCATATCCAGGTGACGCTTGTTCACCGGGATATCCGTGGGTTCACAAACCGTCCCGCCCGAGTGGTGCAGCCATTTGGACATATAGGCCAGTTTCACGAACTTGTTGAAATCGTCCATGGTCGCATAGCGGCGGCCACCTTGCGCATCGCGCACGAAAGGCGGGCCGTAGACGGGGGCCAGAACCATGTTTCGACCGCCGATCACAACCGACTTTTCCGGATTACGGGCGTGCTGGGTGAATTCGCTGGGGGCCGTTTTGATCAGCTCGCGCGCCAGACCACGCGGGATGCGCACCCGCTCGCTATCCACATCGGCACCGGCGTTTTTCCAGCGTTCCAGAGCTGCCGGATTGTCGACGAAGTTGACACCGACCTCGGCCAGAATCGTTTCCGCATTCGCTTCGATGATCTGCAACGCTTCTTCATTCAGAACTTCAAAGTTCGGAATGTTCCGCTCGATATACTTTGCTGTCTCGATACGCACTGCGGTGCGTTCAGCGCGGCGAGCAGCGCCACCGCCACCCCTTGACCGACGCCGGGCGTTTGCCTCAGACATTGAGATCTCCCGTCTGTTTCTAGGTTCACCAGCCGTGTTACAGGACACAAAAGCGCGCCAGCATCTGGATAACGGCGCTATCGGAGAAAAAGCGACATTCGCCCGCCTCTCAACGTCAGGCCCTCGCGTCATAACTCTTGCACATGCACGGCTTGCGCCATAATAGCCACCCATGACCCAAGACACCCATGACCGCCTTCTGATCATCGACTTCGGCAGCCAGGTAACGCAGCTGATCGCCCGCCGCCTGCGCGAGCTGAACGTCTATTGCGAAATCCACCCCTATCAGAATGTCACGATGGACTTTGTGCGCCAGATGGCGCCCAAGGCCGTGATCTTCTCGGGCGGGCCGGACAGCGTGACGCGTGAGGGATCGCCCCGCGCGCCGCAAGAGATTTTCGACTACGGCGCGCCGATTCTGGGCATTTGCTACGGCCAGCAAGTGATGATGCACCAATTGGGCGGCAAGGTCGAAAGCGGCCACGGCACCGCCGAGTTCGGACGCGCCTTTGTCACGCCCAAGGGTCAGCTGGATATTCTGGACGGCTGGTTTGCCGAGGGGGACGAGCAGGTCTGGATGAGCCACGGCGACCATGTCAGCGAAATCGCCCCGGGGTTTGAGGTGTTCGGGACCTCTCCGAACGCGCCCTTTGCCATCACGGGCGACCCCGGTCGACATTTCTATGCGGTACAATTCCACCCCGAGGTGCACCACACCCCCAAAGGCGCGAAACTGTATGAGAATTTCGTAAAGCTGGCCGGGTTCAGCGGCGACTGGACCATGGGCGCCTATCGCGAACAGATGATTGAGAAAATCCGCGAACAGGTGGGCGACAAAAAGGTCATCTGCGGCCTGTCCGGCGGTGTCGACAGCTCGGTCGCGGCAATTCTGATCCATGAGGCAATCGGTGATCAGCTGACCTGTGTGTTCGTCGACCACGGGCTGCTGCGCAAGAACGAGGCCGAAGAAGTTGTCGGCATGTTCCGCGACAACTACAACATCCAACTGATCCACGCGGATGAAAGCGCGCTGTTCCTGGGTGAGTTGGAGGGCCAATCCGACCCCGAGACCAAGCGCAAGATCATCGGCAAGCTATTCATCGACGTGTTCCAGAAACACGCCGACACCATCGATGGGGCCGAGTTTCTGGCGCAGGGCACGCTCTATCCTGACGTGATCGAATCGGTTTCGTTCTCGGGCGGCCCGTCGGTCACCATCAAGTCGCACCACAATGTGGGTGGCCTGCCCGAAAAGATGGGCCTGAAACTGGTCGAACCCCTGCGTGAGCTGTTCAAGGACGAGGTCCGCGCCTTGGGCCGCGAACTGGGCCTGCCGCAGAGTTTCATCGGACGCCACCCCTTCCCCGGCCCCGGTCTGGCGATCCGCTGCCCCGGTGAGATCACCCGCGAAAAGCTTGAGATTCTGCGCGAGGCCGACGCGGTCTATATCGACCAGATTCGCAAGCACGGGCTTTATGATGACATCTGGCAAGCCTTCGTGGCCATCCTGCCTGTGCGCACCGTCGGTGTGATGGGTGACGGGCGGACCTATGATTACGCCTGCGCGCTGCGGGCCGTGACCTCGGTCGATGGCATGACCGCCGATTACTACCCTTTCACCCATGAATTCCTCGGCGAAACTGCCACGCGGATCATCAATGAGGTCAAGGGCATCAACCGCTGCACATATGACATCACCTCAAAACCCCCCGGAACGATCGAGTGGGAATAACCTTCAAAGCCGGGCTCTGTCCCGGCTTTTTTGTTTAACTCTGCCCAGAAACCCATAGGTTTCATGTCAGAAACCGCGATTCCCGCAGGCAGGTAAATGGACAGCAGCAAACCTCAGATCGGCAAGGCCGCGCTTTGGATGACGGGTGCTATCGCCTCATTTTCCTCGATGGCTGTCGCAGGCCGGGAACTGAGCGTGACCCATGACACGTTCGAAATCATGTTTTTCCGCAGCCTCGTCGGTATCTGTGTCGTGGCGGCGATTCTGACGGTGACAGGCAAATGGGCGCAAGTCACGACCCATAGGCTGGGCCTGCACGGAATTCGAAACATTGTGCACTTCACCGGTCAGAATCTGTGGTTCTATGCGGTGTCGATCATCCCTTTGGCACAGGTTTTTGCGCTGGAATTCACGCAACCGATCTGGGTGATCCTGCTGTCTCCGCTGCTGTTGGGAGAGCGGCTGACAACAGTGCGCGTTATGTCCGCGCTGATTGGTTTTGCAGGGATATTGATCGTGGCCCGCCCCGGCGCGGTGCCGATGAACGCCGGAGTTCTGGCCGCTGCGCTTTCAGCTGTTTTCTTCGCGCTGACCACGATCTCCACCAAGAAATTGACCCGTTTCGCAAGCATCGGCTGCATCATGTTCTGGCTGACGGTGATGCAGGCCGTGCTGGGGTTGATCGCCGCCGGGATCGACGGCCAGATCACATTGCCAACGGCGGCAACGACGCCATTTCTGCTGCTCGTAGGTCTGGCTGGTTTGCTGGCGCATTACTGTATCACCAACGCCCTGGCCATTGCACCCGCAACGGTGGTGGTGCCGTTCGACTTTGCCCGCCTGCCAACGATCGCCGTTGTAGGCATGATTCTGTATCACGAGCCGCTGGACCACTGGACGCTTTTGGGCGCTGCCGTGATCTTCTCAGGTATCTTTCTGAATGTTAGCGCCGAGAACCGTAACAGTTTGGCAACACGTTCCCGTGATACAGAACAATAATAACGTACCGTCACCGGTTGACGGTTCATTATTGCTTAAGAAAGTATCGGGCACCATCAGTCAGGTCGATCTCAATCACTCAATAAACTGATCTGACCAACAGGACATCGTTAGGGAGGACTCAATGAAAAAAGCGCTATTGCAGGCGTGCGCACTCAGTGTTGGGGCGACAGGGGCCGTGGCAGGCGGTCTTGACCGCAGCGGCCAAGGCATCAACCTGATCTTCGAAGAAGGATCGGCCGTACAGCTTCGGCTGGGGTACACAACCCCGGATGTGAGCGGTGAACAGAACGGCGTCGAATCCGGCGACGTATCCGAGAGCTTTTTCTCGCCGGGCTTGGGCTATAAACACGCGTTCAACGACAAGCTGGACTTTGCCCTTATCTATGATGAGCCGTTCGGCGCGGATATTGCCTATCCGGCTAACTTCCCTCTGTCGATCAACCCCCTCGCCCCGGTTGGCGGCCGCACCGGTGTTCTAAGCGCCGATGCAGATATCGACGCACTTACGGCTGTGTTGCGCTACAAGGTCGGCAACGGCTTTAGCGCCATCGGCGGTATTCGCGGTCAGCGGGTCGAGGCCAACGTCTCCGTGCCGTTCGTCGCGGGCTACGAAGTTGATTTCGACCAAGAGATCGATTTTGGCTATCTCGTCGGCGTGGCATGGGAACGTCCGGAAATCGCGGCACGTGTTTCGCTGGTCTACAACTCCAAGATCACCCATGACCTTGGCACGACCGAGAGATTTGATCTGCCCGTCCCGCCCGGAGCCCCGCCAGCTGGCGTGGTTCCTGTGACGCAGGAAAGCACAACTCAGGTCGAAACGCCGCAATCGGTGAACCTGGACTTCCAGACCGGTGTTGCACCCAAGACCCTTGTCTTCGGCTCGATCCGTTGGGTTGACTGGCCGCAAGCTGCGGTTGCGCCTGCGACTTTCTCGGCTCTGACCGGCGGCACCGATCTGGTGAACTTCGAGGATGACACATTCACCTACACGTTGGGCATGGGTTATCAGTTCTCGGATGAATTCTCGGGCGCTGTCTCTTTTGGTTACGAAAAAAGCACCGGTTCCGAAGTTTCGAACCTCGGCCCGACGGACGGTTTCTGGAGCGTCGGTCTCGGCGGAACGTACACTATTGACAAGGCGCAGATTTCGGGCGGCGTTCGCTATACCGATATTGGCGATGCCACCACCACAACCGGTGGCGAATTCAGCGGCAACAGCGCCTGGAGCGTCGGTTTGCAGATCACCTACTCGCTGGGTTGATCCCAACGCCCATACCATCTGTAAAACCCCGCCCATCGGCGGGGTTTTCTTTGCGCAGGATTCGGGTCGAACAAATTCACCAGCCATGTGAAAAGACCCTATGACCACGCAGAAACACCTAACGCCAAAAGCCTGGGCCGAGCTTGTCTTGCTGGGCGTGATCTGGGGCGGGTCCTTCGTCTCGATCCGCATCGCTCTGGACGAGATTCCGGTGATGACTTCGGTATTTCATCGCGTCTTCTGGGCAATGCTGGCGCTTTGGCTGGTGGTCTGGTTTCGACGCCTGCCGGTTCCGCGCAGCCCCAGAATATGGCTGGCCTTTCTGATCATGGGCGCGCTGAACAACGCAATCCCATTTTCCCTGATGGCGTGGGGGCAGTTGCATATTGAGGTCGGCCTGACCTCGATCCTCAATGCGGCAACAGCCATCTTTGGCGTGCTCATCGCCGCGCTGTTCTTTCAAGACGAGCGGCTCAGCCCATCGCGGCTGATGGGGGTCACGCTCGGGTTTGTGGGCGTCACGGTCGCCATCGGCCTTCGGAGTTTTGCGGATTTCAACCTTCAAAGCATTGCCCAACTTGCAGTGATTGCCGGAACCCTCTCTTACGCTTTGGCCGGAGCATGGGCCCGCGCCTACTTGTCGGATCTGCCGCCCGTGGTGGCCGCGGCGGGTATGCTGAGCGGATCGACCTTGCTGATCCTGCCCCTGACCTTACTGACAGACGGGGTTCCCAACCTGGACCTCTCACCAATCACCTGGGGGGCGATTGCCTATTACTCTCTGATTGCCACCGCCGGGGCTTACCTGCTGTATTACCGCGTTCTGGCCATGGCAGGTGCGGGTAATCTGATGTTGGTCACCCTGGTCATCCCACCCGTCGCGATCATTCTGGGCGCCCTGCTGCGGAATGAAGCTCTGCCGCCGCAGGCTTATCTGGGTTTTGCAATTCTGGCACTGGGGCTGCTGATCCTTAACCGCGCTGCGCCGCGCAATTGACGCCGTCCTCTGCCCGATTTAGCTAGGTCGGAAAAAGGGACCGCGGATCATGATCTACAGCTCGGCAAAAGACTGGCGCGAGGCCGCGCGCAAAAAAGTACTGTTCTTCGGCATGTCGGGCCTGGGCAAGACCTATGTCTCGAATGTACTGCGCGATTCCGGCGACTGGTTCCACTATTCGATCGATTACCGCATCGGCACGCGGTACATGGGCGAGTACATCGCCGACAACGCCAAGGCCGAGGCGATGAAGGTCCCGTTTCTGCGTGATCTGCTTCTGACGGATTCGATCTATATCGGCTCGAACATCTCATTCGAGAACCTGACGCCGGTGGCGGCCTATCTTGGTAAGCCAGGAAACCCCGATCTGGGCGGGTTGGATCTGGTAGAGTACAGACGCCGTCAGGAACAGTTCCGTTTGGCCGAAATACACGCGCTGCTGGACACCGAATACTTCATCGACCGCGCCGAACGTTTGTATCAGTACCCAAATTTCATCTGCGACACGGGCGGGTCGATCTGTGAATGGGTGGACCCGAATGATCCCGCAGATCACGTCCTGTCAGAGCTGTCCCGCCAAGCCCTGATGATCTGGATTCAAGGTGACGAGGATCATACGGCCGAGTTGATCCGCCGCTTTGACAAGGCCCCAAAACCGATGTCTTACCAGCCCGAGTTCCTGACACGCGTTTGGGAGGAGTATCTGACCCAGAACGCCTGTCAGGCCGAAGAGGTGAATCCAGACGCCTTTATCCGATGGACCTATGCGCAGGCGCTGGCGCATCGCCAGCCACGGTATGAGGCGATGGCCGAGAACTGGGGAGTTGCGGTCACCGCGGACGACATGCACAAGGTGCGTGACGCCGCGGATTTCGACGAGTTGATCGAGCGCACCCTTGAGACCCGCGCCAACCGCGCTTAACTTCCGCCTCTACACTGTAACTCCAAAGGCTTGCACCTGATGCCAATCAAGATTCCCGCCGACCTTCCTGCGTTTGATGTCCTCTCGAAAGAGGGCGTCTCGGTCATGGCCGAGGATCAGGCAATGCGTCAGGACATCCGCCCCCTGCGGATCGGGTTACTGAATCTGATGCCCAAGAAGATTCAGACTGAAAACCAGTTTGCGCGCCTGATTGGAGCGACGCCGCTGCAGATCGACCTGTCGTTGATCCGCATGACCGAGCACCGCACCAAGAACACAGCCGCCGCACATATGGCCGAGTTCTACCGCCCCTTTCAGGAGGTAAAGGACGAGAAGTTCGACGGACTGATCATCACCGGTGCCCCGATAGAGCATCTGGAGTTTGATGACGTCACCTATTGGGACGAATTGCGCGAAGTTTTTGAATGGACACAGACCAATGTGCATTCGACCTTTGGCGTCTGCTGGGGCGGTATGGCCATGATCAACCATTTCCATGGCGTCAAAAAGCACATGCTGGACGCCAAGGCGTTCGGGTGTTTCCGTCATGCCAATCTTGACCCCGCCTCGCCATTCCTGCGGGGGTTCTCGGATGATTGCGTAATTCCGGTCAGCCGCTGGACTGAGATGAAACAAGGCGAAATCGACGCCGCCAATGGTTTGGTGACGCTGCTGGGCAGCGACGATGTCGGCCCCTGTCTGGTCGAAGATCCGGCGCATCGCGCGCTCTATATCTTCAACCATTTCGAATATGACAGCGACACGCTGAAACAGGAATATGATCGCGACGTTGCCAACGGCACGCCCATTAACGTGCCGATGAACTACTACCCGGACGACGACCCAAGCCAAACTCCGCAGAACCGTTGGCGCAGCCATGCGCATCTGCTTTATGGCAACTGGATCAGCGAAATTTACGGAACAACCCCGTATGACATCCGTCGGATCGGGGTCGAGAAAACAGATCTGAGGGCCTGAGATCATGCTGCGCTTTGGTCTCATCCTCTTGACCCTGCTGCTTTTGCTATGGGTCGTCGCTGTCTGGCGCGCCTCTCGCAACGAAGCCCGGGCTGAAGCTACCTTTCCCCCCGAAGGGCAGATCGTCGATGTTGATGGTATCAGCGTACACGCGGTTGTCATGGGCGAAGGTCCCGACGTTGTTCTGATCCATGGCTCCAGCGGCAACACGCGTGACATGACCTTTGCCCTGGCTCCGATCCTTGCCGAGAGCTACCGGGTGATCGTGTTCGACCGTCCCGGGCTGGGCTATAGTGACAGCTTCAACCCCGATGGAGAGACAATCGAAGAACAGGCCGACATCCTGCAAAAGGTCGCTGCTCAGCTGGGTGCTGAAAAGCCCATCGTCGCTGGCCAGAGCTATGGCGGGTCGGTCTCGCTTGCGTGGGCGGTGACGCGGCCGGAAAACATCTCGGGGTTGGTCCTGATCGCCCCGGCGGCGATACCGTGGGAAACCCCGCTGGATGGGTTCAACCAAATGGCCGCAACCTCGGTCGGGAACGCAATCGTCCTGCCCCTGATCACCGCATTTGTTCCTGAGTGGTACGTTGAAAAGGCCCTGGACAAGGTGTTTGCCCCCCAAACCGCGCCCGAAGGCTATGCCGATCACTTTGGCACCGGCCTGACCATCCGGCGCGGTTCCATGCATGCCAACGGCAAACAACGCGCCAACCTTCTGGAAGAGGTACGCGCCCTGCAATCCCGGTATGGTGAGATTGCCGTCCCGACCGAGATCGTGCACGGCACCGCCGATGACACCGTCGGTCTTGAATGGCATTCGCACCGCCTGATCGACGATATCCCGGGGGCTGAACTGATCGAGCTGCCCGGCATTGGCCACATGCCGCAGGTCGTCGCCGCCCCTGAGGTTGCCGCAGCAATAGACCGCGCCGCACAACGTGCAGGTTTGCGTTAAGCCCGCCGCTAATCCATAGTAGGATATGGATTTTATGGCGAGGTGACGCATGGCCCGGTCCCCCAAAGGCTCAATTCAGAACTATTTCGAAAAGAAGGCTCCGAAAGATGTCCGGGAGGCGATCGAGAAATCTGACAAGGGCGACATCCTGAACCCCTCATACCCCTATGACGAGCGTATGAAACGCAAGGAGTATGAAACGGAAATGGAGCAACTGCAGATCGAACTGGTCAAGATGCAGTCGTGGATCAAAGACACCGATCAACGCGTTGCACTGATCTTTGAAGGGCGCGATGCGGCTGGCAAAGGCGGCACGATCAAGCGGTTTCGCGAAAACCTGAACCCGCGTGGTGCGCGGAACGTGGCGCTCAGCAAACCGTCGGACACGGAACGCAGCCAATGGTATTTCCAGCGCTATATCCAGCATTTGCCCTCGGCCGGTGAAATCGTGTTCTTTGACCGCAGCTGGTATAATCGCGGGGTGGTGGAAAACGTCTTTGGGTTTTGCACAGCAGAAGAACGCGAACGCTTTTTCCGGCAGGTCATGCCGCTGGAAACCGGGTTGGTCAATGACGGGATCACCCTGTTCAAATTCTGGCTGAACGTGGGGCGCGCCGAGCAATTGAACCGCTTTCTGGCGCGTGAGACGGACCCGCTAAAGCAATGGAAACTCAGCCCGATTGACGTTGCCGGATTGGACAAGTGGGATGAGTACAGCCAATCGATTTCAGAAACCCTGACCCGCAGCCACTCAGAGCATTGTCCGTGGACAATTGTAAGGTCAGACGACAAGAAACGGGCGCGTCTGGCGGCCATTCGCACCGTTTTGCATACGCTGGACTATGCAGAAAAAGACGAAGACGCGATTGGCGCGATTGATGACAAAATCTGCGGCGGACCGGAAATCTGGGACGCATGAGCGACGGTGGACGAAACGCCGATGGGGGATTATGTCTGGTATTCCGACCCCTTAAGCAACAAGGACGCCTGACACAGGGATGACAAAACGCGGGTATCACCACGGAAACCTGAAACAGGCGCTGATCGAGGCTGCGCTGTCTTTGATCGAAGAAAAAGGCCCAACCGGCTTTACCCTGTCTGAGGCTGCCAAAACCGCCGGGGTCACGCCTGCGGCGGTTTACCGGCATTATCAAGGGCGCGAGGATCTGATTGCCGAGGCCGCCCGCCAGGGGTTTGAGATGTTCGCCGACCTGATGCAATACGCCTATGACAAGGGCCAGCCTTCAGCGCTCGCCGCGTTTGAGGCGACGGGCCGCGCCTATCTTGCTTTTGCCCGCAAGCACCCCGGCCACTATATCGCGATGTTCGAAAGCGGGATTTCCGTGAACCGCACGCCTGAACTGGCACTGGCGGCGAACCGGGCCAAGGCAGTTCTTGAAAAGGCGGCATCGGACCTGTCTCAGCACATCCCGCCTGAAAAACGCCCACCCGCTTCGATGTTCAGCGCGCATATCTGGGCCATGAGCCACGGAGTTGTCGAACTGTTCGCGCGCAATACCGGCGCCAGTTCCCCCTTCCCGCCCGAAGATTTGCTGGAGACGGGAATTGGCATCTATTTGCGCGGTTTAGGGCTGGTGCCGCAGGATGAGTGACTGCGGCTAGCGGTTCAAACGTTCAGATCCTCAGCGCAGGGTATAAACCCCGCAAAACCGCCATTGGCCAGCAACCGGCTTTGCCCACCAGCGCGCCAATACAGTTTGCGACGTGTAGCCTGCAATTCCCGACGGATGCGGAACCACATTGGCCCCTTGTCCAGCCCGCTATTGGTCTTTTGATCCTGCGAGCGTTCGCTGACCTTGACCGCCTCGGCGGCCTCTTGCTGTTTGGACCACATCATCTGCACCCCCACCGCCGGAAAACACTGGTACATCTGCCAATCCGGGCGGGGGTAAGAGATAAAGTCGTCCAGATGGTCAGAATACACGTCAGACCACGATAGCAGCTTACGACACGCCGCCTGCGTCACGATATACGCGGCCGAGCTTGGGGCCATTTCCAACATGGGCCGGACCGGTATATCGGCCATATGCTGCAAGGGTCCGAACCGCATCGGGCGCGGGGAATAGTCCAGCTTGATCAGATCGAATCCGTCTGCCCCACTCAGCAGCGCCGCAATCACACCCCCAGCCTGCGCAGAAAACTCAACGTCATCTTCAAAGATCGCGACCGCTTGCAGCTCTTGCTCAATAACCATTCGCCAAATGGCACGGTGGCTTTCGAAACAGGCGATCTCGCTTTGCGTCAGGCCCCAGCGGCTGCCGGTTCCGGCGACATAGCGGTTGCCATCCAATCCGCCGGGTTTCTGACCATCGGTTGCACTGAACCGTTGCGCGCCCGCCAGACCGGCATGGGCGAATTGATCATCCATGAACGCGGCCCGTTGAGGCACACGGTCAAGGTTGATAAAATAGGCACCCGTTCCCGGCGGCAGTTCGAAATGTCCCACGGTTTGTCCTTTTCCAGTGCTTACGCCAGATACACGTCGCTGAACCGGACAATCAACCCCGCCCTAAACAACGGGCCGAAGGACGGCGGGAAAGGACACCCATTCCCGCTTGCCAGATCATGCGCTGATTGTGTTGTGCTCTGGCCCGTAGGGAAAGCCGGTGATGTTCTCGGCGCCGTTTTCTTCGACCACCAGAATGTCATGCTCACGATAACCACCGGCGCCGGGCTGGCCCTCGGGAATCCACAGCATCGGCTCGATTGAGACGACCATACCGGGCTCCAGCACCGTGTCGATGTCCTCGCGCAGTTCCAACCCGGCCTCGCGGCCATAATAATGGCTGAGGACGCCGAAGGAGTGACCATAGCCGAAGGACCGATATTGCAGCAGCCCTTCATCGGCAAAGAACCGGTTGATTTCGGCCGTGATGCCAGAACAAGTCGCGCCGGGTTTGATCAGGCTCAGCCCCAACTCATGCGCGGCCACATTGGCCTTCCAGATGCGCAGGCTTTCGGCGTCCGGCTCGCCCAGAAACAGGGTGCGTTCCAGCGCGGTGTAATAGCCCGAGATCATCGGGAAGGTGTTCAGCGACAGAATATCGCCCTTTTGCAACGCCCGCTTGGTCACCGGGTTATGCGCGCCGTCGGTGTTCAGGCCAGACTGGAACCAGACCCAGGTATCGCGGTATTCGGCATTGGGATAGGCGCGCGCAATCTCGGCCTCCATCGCGTCGCGCCCGGCCATGGCGATCTCGATCTCGGTCGCGCCTTCGCGGATCGCGGCGTGGATGGCGGCACCACCCACATCCGCGGTACGCGCACCGCCCTTGATCAGTTCGATCTCTTCTGCCGATTTCACCATCCGGGCGGCCATCGTATCAGCGGCCACATCCACCAGTTCCGGCTGACCCAGCATCGCCAGCGCTGTGTCACGCGCGGCCAGCGTCATGTGATCGCCTTCGATCCCGATCCTCCTGGCATCACCGATCAGGCTGGCCACCGCGCGCCAGTAATTGTCGCGTTTCCAGTCGGTGTAGATCACGTTTTCCTCTACCGAGCGCCGCCATGGCTGGCCCGCGTCGATATTCGCCGACACCGTGGTGCATGCCTCCTGCGTCACCACGCAGCCATAAGGGCGGCCAAAGGCGCAATACAGAAAGCCTGAGTAATAGGCGATATTGTGCATCGAGGTCAGCAACACCGCCGGAATATCCCGCGCCGCCATCATGGCGCGCAGTCCCGACAGGCGGCGTTGATATTCGGCCTTGCTGAACGGCAGCGGGGCCTTGTCGCCATTGTGGCTGGTGAAGAACTCGGGGCGGTTGGTCAGGTCTGTCATCATGCTCTCTCCTGCAATGCCGGACGATGGGTGCCCGGCCACAAGTCCCGGCGTTCAGGACAAGCGGCCTCGGGAACCGAGAGCCATGCGCCCGTTTGACCGTCACGACGCCATCGTGACCGGGCTACACAAGGATAGGGCTAAATCACGCCGCGGCGTGCGTCAAGCGGGGGAAAGGCCCCGCAGACGCTCGGACCGGCGGCGCAGCAATTCAACCGTCGTCAGCAGCGCGATTGAGATCACCACAAGGATCGTCGCCACCGCCAGAATGGTCGGGCTGATCTGTTCGCGCAGACCCGTGAACATCTGCCACGGCAGCGTTTTCTGACTGGCCGAGCCGACAAACAGCACCACAACCACTTCGTCAAACGAGGTGATGAAGGCGAACAGCCCGCCCGAGATCACGCCCGGCAGGATCAGCGGCATCTGGATCTTGAAGAAGGTCCGCACCGGCCCTGCCCCCATATTCGCCGCCGCGCGGGTCAGCGATTGATCAAAGCCAACCAGTGTCGCCGTCACCGTGATGATCACGAACGGAATACCCAGAACCGCATGCGCAAGGATGACCTTCACATAGCCCACAAAGTTCTTGTCCATGCCCAGCGTGCCCTCAAGGAAACGCCCGATATCGCTGTAGAAAAAGAACATGCCGGTGGCCGAGATGATCAGCGGCACGATCATGGGCGAGATCAGGATACCCATGATCGCCCGTTTGCCGGGCACGTGACTCTGGCTCAGGCCAATGGCGGCCAACGTCCCCAGCGACACTGAGATGATCGTCGCAATCGGCGCAATGATCAGCGAGTTCTTGAAGCTGCGCTGCCATTCATTGTTGGTGAAGAAATCGCGGTAATGCTTTAGCGAATACCCCTCGGGGTCCAGCCGCAGCATTTCGGGCGTGAAGGTAAAGAAATCCTGCGCATTGAAGGACAGCGGCAGAACCACAAGGATCGGTGTGATCAGGAACACGAAGATCGCACCGCAAATCACCCGGAACGTATAGTGCCAAAGCACCTGCCCGCCGGTCATATACGGCAGCAGTTTCCGCCGATAGCGCCCCTCGTACAGCCAAAAGATAAAGAAGGCGAAGAACCACCCCACCAGCAGGCCCACGATCAGCCCCATCATTCCAGCAAACAGCAGACCAAGCCCACCTATTCCGAGAATCGTGATCCACCGGGCCACACGCTCGTTATCCAAAACGTTCATGTAAACCCAGGCCAGACCTGCCATCAGGGCGGCCCCGATTACGATGCCCAACAGGACACTGCCCTGCCCTGCGCCGACGAACATGCCGACGAAGCCTCCGGCAATGGCCACAGCGGGCAGGACAACCGACAGTGGTTTGCGGGATATAGGTGTAAGTGCTGCCATGATCTTTATCCCAGTTTCACGTTATCGATGCCCACGATCTTGTCGTAACACCAGTAAAGCAACAGAACGACCGCCAGCAGGATCGTCCCCAACGCCGCTGCCAAGCCCCAGTTCAGCGAGGACGAGATGTGATAGGCGATCCGGTTCGAGATAAAGACACCTTTGGTGCCGCCTACGATCTCGGGCGTGATATAGTAGCCGATGGCAAGGATGAACACGAGGATCGAGCCCGCGCCAATGCCCGGAATGGATTGCGGGAAGTAGATGCGCCAGAAGGTCGTCCAGTTGGTCGCGCCCATCGATTTCGCGGCGCGGGTGTAGGATTCAGGTATCGTCTGCATCACCGAATACATCGGCAGGATCATGAACGGCAGCAGGATATGCGTCATCGCGATGATCGTTCCGAATTGGTTGTTGATAATCACCAATCGGGCGTCATCGGCCACCAACCCAAGCCAGACAAGCGTTTCGTTGATCACCCCCTGCTGCTGCAACATCACCTTCCACGCCGAGGTTCGCACCAGAAGCGAGGTCCAGAAGGGCAACAGCACAAGGATCATCAGAAGGTTCGAAACGCGCATCGGCAGTGTCGCCAGAATGTACGACACCGGATAAGCCAGCAGGATACAGGCCCCGGTAATGATCAGCGACATCATCAAGGTGCGGCCAAACAGCTTGATCAGGATTTGTTTGTCTTCGGGCTGCGCCTGCGCGCCTTCGGGCGTTCGGCGCATGTCGACGGCGTTCAGGAAATAGCCATTGGTGATGGGAACCGCATGGGTCTTGATCGTGCGCCAGGTGTCGACATCCCCCCAGCCATCGTGAATCTCAATCAGCTTGTCTTTGAACGGCGCGTCGGTCTCAGGGTCGATCTTTTTGATCTGGCGGCCCGACCGGCGGAACATCGACGACATGCCAGTTTGTTCATAGTTCAGGCGCGAGCCCAGACGCGTGTGCGTTTTCGCATCAATCGCCGCAATCATGTCCTTGGTGAAGGCGGCGTATACTTCTTCCCCGGGTAAGTCACCGCTTTCAGCGTCCCAATTTCGCAGTTCGACCACCGTCAGCGGCAGAGTATTTTCGACAATGCTGTTTTCAACCGAGCGGAACAGCATCGACACAATCGGGATTACAAAGGATAGCAGAACGAACAAAAGCAGCGGCGCAATCAGGGCCAAAGCCCGCAATTTGCGGCGGCGCAGAGACCGTGCCAGAGATTTCTTCAGAGGCGTGCCATCGGCAGCCAGCATCGGACCGGATTGAGTTGCGTCAGTCATCTGCGTCCCTTGGTCTTTTGGTGGGTTGGGGCCCGCGCAGGCCCCAACCAATCGAGTAAGACAGGCTTATTGTGCCAGCCACGCCTGGAATTTGGCGTCGATATCGTCACGGTAGTCGGCCCAGAACTCGTAGTTGTACAGGAACGTGTTCTTGGCGTTTTCCGGATCGGTCGGCATGTGCGGTGCCATGTCGATGCCCAGGTCAGCGTGCTGCCCCACCAGCGGGGCCGAAGATGCACGGGCCGGACCGTAAGAGATGTACTTGGCCTGATCCGCCAGACGTTGGGTGTCGGTCGCGAACATGATGTAGTCCAGCGCGCGCTGCTGACGCTCTTCGCTCAGACCGGCGGGGATGATCCAACCGTCCAGATCGAACACCTGCGCGTCCCACAGCATGGCAACGGGCTGCTTCTGCTCTTCGATCACGCTGAACAAACGGCCGTTATAGGTCGACCCCATGATGACCTCGCCATCGGCAAGCAACTGCGGCGTGTCGGCACCGGCGGACCACCAGACAACGCTGTCCTTGATGGTATCCAGCTTGGCCAGCGCCTGATCCTGCCCTTCCGGGGTCGCCAGCACGTCATAAACGTCGTCCTTGGCTACGCCGTCGCACAGCAGCGCCCATTCCATGTTGTTGATCGGACGCTTTTCCAGCGAACGCTTGCCCGGATAGTTTTCCAGATCGAACACCGCGCAAATCTCGGTGGGAGGGTTGTCGCCCACCAGATCGGTGCGATAGCCGAAGGTGGTCGAATACACGATCTGCGGGATAAAGCAGTCACTGACCAGCAGATCGCCAAAGTCCTCGGACGCGGGCGTGCCATCCGGTGCGGCCGCAAGCTGCGAGTCAAAGTCGATTTCCATCGCCAGACCTTCGTCGCACAGGCGGATCGCATCCGCCGCAACAACATCCACCACATCCCAGGTGATGTTGCCCGCTTCGTTCATTGCGCGCAGCTTGGCAACCGCCTCGGCCGAACTGTCATCGTTCAGAATCGTAACGCCGGTCTTTTCCGAATAGGGCTCGTGATACGCCTTGAGCTGCGATTTGGAATAGGCACCGCCCCACGAGACGATGGTCATCTCTTCGGCCATTGCACCGCCAGCGACTGCGGCAACTGCACTTGCCAGCAGAGTGGTTTTGGTAACTTTCATTGTTAACTCCCTGTTATACCCGTTAAATTTACTTTTGATCATTGGGGCACGGGGTCTCCCGATGACCGTGAGCGCCGCGCATCCGGGCGGATTGCGCGGGAATTCCTGTGTCAGGCGTCCAGCGCCCGACAATCATGGGCAAGCCAGCCTATTTCGACCTCTTCCCCCGGATGCAGTTTGACTGCGTCAGGCGCATTCCGTGTCTTGATGATGAAATCATCGTTCCCGGCCACAGACACACGGAAACGGAACACGTCACCCATGTAGATGAATTCCTTGACCGTCGCCTTCAGCGTATGCGCATCCTCGTGCAGACGGTCTTTGTTGAACTCCACCCGTTCCGGGCGGATCGACACCTTTGTCCGCTCCCCCGGCGTATGTACGTTCACCGGCTTGGCGTCGATTTCCGACCCATCGTCCAACGCCACCACACACGAGTCCCCGTCGATCGACTTAAGAACGCCTTCCAGTGTGTTGTTTTCGCCAATGAATTGGGCAACAAAACTGTTTTCCGGCTCTTCGTACAACAGGTCCGGCGGGGCCAGCTGCTGAATGCGACCATCGTCAAAGACCGCGACCCGATCCGACATGGTCAGGGCCTCGGTCTGGTCGTGCGTGACGTAGACCGTGGTGATCCCCAGCTCATGGGCCAGACGGGTGATTTCGAACTGCATATGTTCGCGCAGCTGTTTGTCCAGCGCGCCCAGCGGTTCGTCCATCAGGACCAGCTCGGGTTCGAACACAAGCGCGCGAGCCAGTGCGATCCGTTGCTGCTGACCACCCGACAATTGCGCCGGGCGGCGGCTGCCAAAGGCGCCCATCTGCACCATATCGAGGGCACGTTTGACCTTGGCCTCGCGTTCATCCTTGCCGATTTTGCGAACTTCCAGCGGAAATGCGAGGTTTTCGGCCACCGTCATGTGCGGAAAAAGGGCATAGTTCTGGAATACCATCCCGATCCCACGCTTATGCGGCGGAATGTTGTTGATCGGTCGCCCGTCCAACATGATCTCGCCATGCGTGGCGGTTTCGAACCCGGCCAGCATCATAAGACAGGTAGTCTTACCCGACCCTGACGGGCCGAGCATCGTCAGAAACTCGCCCTTTGGCATTGAGAGATTGAGATCTTTTACAACGAGTATTTCACCATCATAGGATTTTTGCACACGTTGAAATTCGACGAACGCTGCGTCATTGGACATATACCGACTTGGCTCCCTGTGCGGCCCGCTATTTGCCCGGTTTATCCGGATCTGGCAGACCTATTGTCCACATTTAAGGACAAGCGGCAGGTGACGTGCAACCAAAATATGACAGTTTTTGCTCAAATTCCCGAAGGTCTGCTGCACCGTTAAGCAGAATTCAGGGCCCGCATATGCCACGCAAGGCTTTGATTACTGGACAAAACCGGCTTTTTAAGTTGGGCCTGAACCTCGGGGATCGCATCAAAAGTTCTTAGATTTGTGCAGCTTATGAAAACAGCTTCAACCGATGTATCTGCGCCCAATTTCAACGCGGCATCGACGACGGATTGCCGCGAGATACGTACAACCTTGGATTCCTCGGCCTCTCCGAATGAGCCGAAGACATCCATGAACACCCCGTTTTCCGCAAATGCGCGGCGCAGGGGTTCGTTCACATCCTCGATGTAAGGTGACAGCAGAGCAAAACGGGAAACACCCAATTCCGCCGCACAAGCCGAGGCCGCCCGCAATGGGTTTGTCACATGGGCCACATTGCAGGTCTGTTGCACCAATTGCTCCACCCGCTTGGACCCGATCACGGAACTGGCCGAGGTACAGCCATAACCGACCACGTTGTAAGGCCGTGCCTTGGGCAAAAGGTCTGCTGCCGCAGGCAATGCGTTTTCCATTTGGGCCAGCGTGTCGGTGGTGACCTCAGCCCCGCTTGGGATACGCGACACATAAACCGGCGCGGGGTCATCCGTGAAATGGGCGTTGAATTCGGATTCGATCGTCTCATCGGTCTGCAAAACGATCAGCCCCATTGGCGTGGCCTTGGGGTCGTCTGGATCAAGCGTATAGGGCAAATAACTCATATCTGCGGCAACTCCGGCCCGACACGGGCACTGAGAAAACGGGGTTCGGCTTCTGTGATGACAATGTTCTCTTCGTGGACCAGGATTTTGTCGCCCACGGCAATACCGGGTTCCAGTGTCAACACCATCCCCGGTTCCAAAACCGTGTGATCGGTTGGGATCAAAGACGGCCATTCAGTCAAGGACATGCCCAGACCATGCCCCAACCGACCGGCCCCCGTATCGCCTGCAACGCGTGACAGGACCGCGTTCATGGCGTGGAACAAGTCCGCTGCGGTCGCGCCGGGTCGCGCCACCTCAAACGCCGCATCCGAGGCGTCGATCAGGGCCGCATAGGCATCGCGCACCAGCGATGAGGCCGATCCAACCGACCAATTGCGATCAAAATCGCAGAAATAGCCGTCCCACACGAGGCCCGTATCCAGCATCAACACATCGCCCGACCGCAGCGCATCCGACCGTGCGGGTGAGATCACGTCGGTATACCCACCCTGCTCGGCCCCGCCGGCCAGATACGGCACCCAATCGGCGCCCTCCTCAAGACACAGCATTTGGAACCTGCGGAAGACCTCATCCAGCGCGACACCGGGTTGCGCGATTTCGGGCACGCGGTCAAACGCCCGGTTGGCAATCGTACAGGCGGTTTCGATCTTGGTAATCTCGGCGGGCGATTTCACCATGCGAAGCGCACGTAAAATCCCGCCATCGCTGCCCAGACTTCTGTCGCCGAGCATATTTTGAAGCCGCTGCAGATCCGCCAAGGGCATGCGGACATAGCTTTCATGCCCGTCCGGCACCCCGATCACTTCCCCAGACGGGCAGATTTCACGCAGAGTTTCGGCCAGCAGACTGATCCCGTCATCTGACAGGTCCGGGGCGCTCCAGGTGCGGATGTCGTCAACCCAGGTCTGCGCCATCAACGCGGCACCTATCGACGGGATCACAGCAATCGGCTTGCCCGACGCAGGAACAATCAGAAACCAGGGCCGCGTGGGGCTTTCCCAAAATCTGGTCAGATACCCGGTGAAATACCGGACCTCTGGCTCTGTGGTCAGCAGTAAGGCGGAAAGACCGGCCTGCGCCATCCTCTCCTGCGCGCGTGCTGTCCGCGCGTGAAATTCGGAGGCTTCAAACCCCCTCATTCCGCGATCTCCGACAGGAAGCACAACACACGCGCGTCGGGGCAGATGCCGAGGGCCTCGCGCGCATCTTCCGTCATAACGGCGGCAACCCCTGCCCCGCCTGACGCTGTAGTTGCCATACCCGCCTTGGCCATGGCCGGAAGCTGCGCGGTCACCTGCGTATCGGACAAGGTCAGAAACGCATCGGCATCCCGCGCCAGACCATTCAGGGCGATCAGCGAAGGCTCTTTGCAGTCCAGCCGCCCCATCACACTGTCGGGGCCGTCGGCAAAGACGCAGGCACCAGCCTCAATACTGGCCTGCAACGCCGGGGCGGCCTCCGGCTCAACCACGACGATCTGCGGCGCGTCGCCCCAAGCCGTTCGGACATAGGCCGCAACGGCGCAGGCCATTCCGCCCACTCCGGCCTGCAACATGACATGGGTCGGAACCTGCGGGCATTGGTGCACGGCCTCAGAGGCCATCTGCAAATACCCCTCCATCAGCGTGTAGGGCAGATCATAGTACCCCTCCCACGAACTGTCCGACAGGAGTATCCAACCGTTATCCTCGGCGGCCTTACTGGCGGCCTCCATACTGGCGGCATAGTCCACCCCTTCGCGCGCGACCCTTGCCCCCTGCTCGCGCAGCCGATCTGCAAAGCTTTCGGGCACGGTGTCAGCGATATAGACCACCGCATCGGCGCCGAACCTGCGCGCGCCCGAGGCGACGCTGAGGCCATGATTGCCGGCGCTGGCGGTCACATATGTCCGCCCCTGTAAGGTCGTGGCATCAGGTGTTTCGCTCAGGTCAACCGCATGGCGCGCGATCACATAGGCGGCCCCCAGCGCCTTGAACGAGCCCAGCCCCATACGCCCCCGTTCATCCTTGACCCACAGGTTTTCGACATCGGCCAGCCCGGCCACATCGCGCAGTGGCGTTTCCTCGTCCGACAGGCAACGGGCGATCACGTCGGATGCCCGTGCGACATTGGTGGACGGGTACGGGGCATCCTCAATCAGTTTCTGACCTGCGCGATACGGATTCGATGTGATTTTCAACTGAGCGTCTTTCCTATGTTGCCCATTGACGTGACCGGATTCGTGAAGTTCTGTCAACGAAACTCACTCACCGCAGGAGCACCCGATGGCCCATACCAACCCGGCCTTCAGTCAGGCGGAATACGACCGCCGGTTGGCGAAAACACGTGCAGCCATGGCCGCGGCTGGACTGGATGCGCTGTTTGTCGAGGATCCTTCGAACATGGCGTGGCTGACGGGGTATGAAGGCTGGTCGTTCTACGTCCACCAAGGCGTTCTGGTTTTGCAGGATCAGGACCCGATCTGGTGGGGCAGGAAACAAGATGCCAACGGCGCGCGCCGGACGGTCTGGATGCCCGATGATCGCATTCGGGGTTATGCCGACCACTATGTGCAATCGACCATTCGCCATCCGATGCAGGACCTTGCGGAATTGATCCGCGACTGCGGCCTGACCAAAGCCCGCATCGGCGTCGAGCTGGACAACTATTATTACTCGGCCAAGGCGCATCTGACCCTTACATCCGAGTTACCCGAGGCCCGGCTGGTCGATGCCAATGCGCTGGTCAACTGGCAACGCGCCGTAAAGTCGGGCGAGGAAATCGCCCTGATGCAAAAGGCCGCGCGGATTTCAGAAAAGCTGGTCGATGGCGTGCTGGAGCGGATCGAACCGGGGCTGCGCAAGAATGAACTGGTAGCCCAGATTTACCACGATGCGATTTCCGGCGTGGGTGACGACTGGGGGGATTACGCGGCCATCGTTCCACTGCTGCCCTCGGGTGCCGATGCCGCCGCCCCGCATCTGACATGGGACGGTGCGCCCTTCAAATCCGGGGAATGCACGTTCTTTGAGCTGTCAGGCTGCTATCGCCGCTATCACGCGCCGCTCTGCCGTTCGATCTTTCTGGGGCAGCCCCCGGACCACTTGCTACGGGCCGAGGCCGCGTTGGTCGAAGGGCTTGAGGCAGGGCTCGATGCCGCCTGCGCGGGTAATCAGGCGCGGGACATTGCGCAAGCTCTGGCCGCCCCGCTGGAACGTGCAGGGATCGAACGCGGCGCGCGCTGTGGCTATCCTGTTGGCCTAAGCTATCCCCCGGATTGGGGGGAACGCACCATATCCCTGCGCCCCGAAGATGAAACCGTTCTGGAACCCGGCATGACCTTTCACTTCATGCCCGGCCTCTGGATGGACGATTGGGGGCTTGAAATCACCGAGTCCATCCTGATCACTGACACCGGACCCGCGACCTGTTTTTGCGACCGGCCCAGAAAACTGTTTGTGAAACCATGAGTTTGACCAGAACCAAAGACATTCTTGCGGATTTGATCGCATTTGAAACGGTCTCGGCCGACAGCAATCTTGAGATCATCCGCTATCTTTCCGACCGCCTTCAAGCACTGGGCGCGCGCTGTATCGAAACCCGCGATGCGTCCGGCAAAAAAGCCAATGTCTTTGCCACACTGGGCCCCGAGATGCCGGGCGGTGTTCTGCTATCCGGTCACACGGACGTGGTGCCGGTGGCCGATCAGGACTGGACCACCGATCCATTTGAGATGGTTGAGCGAGAGGGCCGGCTTTATGGGCGCGGCACCTGTGACATGAAGGGCTTCATCGCCGCCGCCCTCGCCTTTGCCGAAACGCTGGATCCCCGTAACCTAAAGCAACCGCTGCACTTTGCCTTCACCTATGATGAAGAGGTCGGATGCCTGGGCGCGCAGACCCTTGTGGCCGATCTGTCAGACCGCGGCATCGTACCCGACATCGCCATCATCGGAGAGCCAACCGAAATGCGCGTGGTCGAGGGGCACAAAGGCTGCTTTGAATACACCACCAGCTTTGTCGGGCTCGAAGGACACAGCTCGGCCCCCGACGACGGTGTCAACGCGGCCGAATATGCCGCGCGCTATATCGGCAAACTGCTTGAGCTGCGTCATATCCTGAAATCGCGCGCGCCGCAGGACAGCCTGTTTGAGCCGCCCTGGACCACCATCAATGTCGGCCGCATCTCAGGCGGCGTCGCCCATAACGTCATTGCCAGCAAGGCCGAAGTGGCCTGGGAAATGCGCCCGGTTCAGTCCAGCGATGCCGATCTGGTTCGCAAAACCCTGTCGGATTACGTCCGGCACACGTTGTTGCCTGAAATGCACGCCGTACACCCCGAGGCCAGCATCACCCAAGAGGCTATTGCCGAGGTCGAAGGGTTGGAACCCATGGAGGAAAACGCCGCACGTGAACTGGTGGCTGAACTGACCGGCGCCAATGGCACCGGCACCGTGGCTTTTGCCACTGAGGCGGGGCTGTTTCAGCAACTGGGCGTTCATGCGATTGTCTGCGGCCCGGGATCGATCACTCAGGCGCATAAAGCGGACGAATATGTTGAGGTCGAGCAGCTTGATCTGTGCTGCCGGATGCTGGACCGGTTGGGTCGTCGCCTGATCGCCTAGCCTGTCCCATGCGTCCGGTCATAGGCGGACCGCACGGGCTGCATATGGGCGGCGCGGGCGTCCTCAACCGGATCATAAACCTCCATCACCAGCGGGTAACAGGCGGCCGTGTCCGAGGAATGCTCGGACGAGCAATCGCCACCCGGACAGGCGGACAGGCCCACGATCAGATCAATCTCGGCATAGAACTCAAGGTAATCGCCTGGGCGCACCGGGCTGGCCTTCATGAAATACTGCCCGGTGTCACGGGTGAACCCGGTGCACATAAAGACGTTCAGCACATCATGCACCAACATCTCGGCCTCGTGCAGTGGCAAATCGCAATGGCCCGACAAGGCCCGGGTCAGGTTCGAATGGCAGCAATAGTGGTAATCATCCCCGGACAAAAGCCGCCCCGTATAAGGATCGCAGCGCGTGCCGATCACATCATGGACCGAGCCGCCATAGGCATCGAACCCGTACCAATCCAGCGTATCATCCACCACCGTCGCCATCGGGCGCATATTGGGAAAGCTGGACCACATCCGGTCCCCAGTCGACAAATGCGTGCCATGCAGCGCACGGGTTTTGCCGGAATAAAAACGCTCTGTCAGGTCGTGCCTGTTCCACATGTTCAGGTCCCCGACCTGAGGGCCATCGACCGACAAAACCCGAACAAACGCGCCGGCAGGAACATCGATACATGTGGCGTCACGGGGGGCTGCCACAGCCTCGGCGGTTTTCTTTGCCCCGGCCCGCAGCTTGGCCAAGGCGGTCAGATCGGGTTGTTGCAGCGTGTCCGGCGGATAGCAGATGACCGGAGGGATAGCCTTGCGATCCTTAGCATCGTCCGGCGCCGCAAAGTTCGGTTTCTCCAGTTTCATCAGCGCTCTCCCCCTTGTATTGTCATAGGCTTAGCGTATTCCAAACCGGCGCGCCATGACCTCTTCGCTGCGTAACTCAGGAGACTGAGGCCAAGGGCACCAGCCCGTCACCCAAAGCACGGCGGGCAGGATCATGGCTGGCCCCAAAGCGCCGTGTTACGCCCTGTCCAACCCAAAGGAACCGGCCATACGCCGACGACGGCGCTGAATCGAATGGCGAAAGGCCCGCTTGCTGAACAGCGTCAGCGGAAACATCACGCGTTCGCCCAGGCCATCAATAATGACCAGCTTCCCGCCCCTTTCCTGCGCGCGAACGATATTCAATGTGCCCATATCGCCCACGATGATCTGACCCCTTTCCAGATCGTCCAGCAGTTCCATGAATTCATCATGCAGCTTTTGCCGCCCTGCCCGGTCGTTCTGCAGAGTTTCAAATTCTTTCTGAACCGTGGGGGCAAGTTGCCCATCTGGCCCGGTGAGCTTTTCCACGACAAGCGCGGGCCCTTCGGAGGTGCGCGCATACCCCATGAACCGCGCCAGACGCTCAATTTCGGGACATCCCCGGTTCAGCGCAGCCAGATACTCATTTGCCTCACGCTGCCATTGCCGCAGCCGACCATACCGCCATTCAGAATAGCGCGGAATCAGACGAGACCGCTCAGGCTCATCCACGCGAACCTTCAACAAGGCCCCGGCGATATCGGGGTGCTGGAAAATCTTGTAGTTGCGGCTTTCACGCAAAGGAGAAAGCCCATTCAGGTCAATCATATTTGATGGTCCTGTCCAAATGACGCGCGCGCCAGACAGCCCTCTTCATAAGAGCTTATCACATTCAACACAATTGACGTTTTTCCAACCGGGCTAAGCATCTGCAAAAGGCTCACGACTTTGTCAAAGCGCCTCTTTAGCGATGGAGAGCAGAATGAAAACCTCCGCTCCATCAGCAGCCACCACGGCATCAGCAACCCGGTCCTCTGGATCGAACGGCGGTGCAAGCTCTGCACAGTCTTCAGGAGCATCGTCACACACAACAACAGTTGCACCCGTTAAATACTCCAGCCGTGCGCGCAATCCCCGGACGTCCTGAATGGCTGCCTGCCGAGCACCGGGGATTTTCTTGTAATCCCCATAGACATAGACCGTTTGCGTATTCGCCGGAACGGCCTCGGCCATTTCCTTTGTCGTAACCTGCCAGAGAGGCAGAAATCCATAGGGAAAGGTCGCAAGTGCCAGAAACTGGAACACAAGAAAACAGACGCTCACAACCCGTGTAGCCTGAAAAATCTTCCCCCGCGTTCTGGATAATTCCACTACTACGGACACAAGGCAGTACCCTAGCAATAGCCATACCCAGCCAAGCGTTCTCAGCGGCACCTGCAGGCCGGACATCAGCGCTTTTTCCAACAACGGCGCCAATCCTACGGCTACCGCCACAAGAACGGTGATCGCAGAAAATCGGTTGAGGAAAAACAAGCCCCCCCAAAACACCAGATACAAGACAGGGATGCACCAGCCCAGAGCGGTAACCCCCCCACCCATCTGCAGGAACATCGTCTGCAAGTATTCCTTTTGCTTATCCAGATTGGACAGCAGATCCGTCCAGCTCTGCACTTCGGTCGGTTCGCGCCATGAGGCTACGGGAATACCAAAAACGCCGTGATGAATGTAGTTCAAGGAATACACCGCCAAGACCCCAAGCGCGAGCGCGCACATGAAGACGATTAAGGTCAAAAGCACACTCTGCCAGGTTTTCGGCGCTTTTCGAGACAGCAACACCAGAGACAGCAAAAGGAAAGGATAGGTCGTGTAGGCCATAAAGGACAGCGGCACAGCTACGACTAAAAGCATAAGGGCCACACGATGAGACAGAAAGACAACGGCCATCGCAAAGAAAGCGATCACCCACGCCCCCGGCAGCATCGTATTGAACCAGTAACTGATCAGGCTGGCGGGGATCGAAAGCGCCACGAATAAGGCTAAAAACCCCTTGTACCATCCGCCCGTCTCACGATCGAGCATCGCCAGCGCTGTTGCAGCCGCAAAAATCGACTGACCAGCTAGGTACAGAAGAAAGTTCGACGATGCGGAAAGAAAGACAGGGCGGAATTGCCACCAATAGTTCAGCCAACGCCCCTCATCCAAGGCTTTTTGCCAAGCGGCCTCATGTGTCCCCAACAGCGCCGCGAAATCGTCATGCCGGACAAAAGGATCCTCAATCAGCGGCAAATAAACCAAAATAAGGGCCGAAAAGCACAGGATTGAAAGGCGCAGCAACTCGCGCCCCAAAGGTTGAGCGGTCATCACTTACCCTCGTAAGACCGGGCGATGATCGCAGCACGGGCCTGTGCGATGGCCGTTACTGTCTTGACTGGCAGATGGCGCACAATCTGCTTGCGCAGTTTCCAGCTGAACGACCCGGCCTCTTTCAAGGGGGCCTCAACCTTGGTCTTGAGGACCTCGGGCGGCAGTTTGGCTGCTCCCTCTGATTTGGCGTACAGCACCGAATTATAACGATACCAAGGCTCAATACTGGTTTCACTGAACAGGACCGGGCGCAGACAATCATAGGCCGCATACCCGTGACCCTCGAACAGCCCCTGCCAGAATGCCAGTGGTTGCTCATTGATGTGAAATTCGCCGCCCTGACCCGGCACGGCTGCCGAGAACAGGACAAGATCGGAATGTGTTGTCAGGCTTTGCACCAGACTGATTGACGCCTCATTTGGCAAGTGCTCGCCAACTTCCAGAGATTGGGCCAGATCGAAGCGGCGCCCCAGATCTATCGGTTGCACAAGATCCTTGCCAAAAAATGCCTCGGGCGGGATGGCTAGGCGGTCGCGGTCCACATAGTCGCCATCTATCCCCGCAATATCGGCACAACCCGCCGCCGTCCATTCAGACAACCAGACACCGCGCCCGCACCCGAAATCAACAACGCTTTCCGGTTTGATCCAAGTCTGCAAGCAGTCGATCAAACGGTTGGCCGAGCGCCGTGCACCTTGGTCGATATAGTCAAAGAATTCATTAGAATAAACATGCGTCATAACGGTTCTCTAGATTGAATTTTGCTCACGGTAGACCCACAAGCGCAGGATCATAAAGTTCAGTACAGGTAAGACCACGACGACGGATGCGGCCGAGATAGTCTCAGACACGCCAAGGCGCGGCCCTATGATCCCGGTCAGTGCCGAGGACACGATCAGGCCCACACCGATCATGCACAGAAAACGACCGAACTGCGCCGGGGCTGCAAGAGGCTTGCCGAATGTCCAGGCGGTTTGGGCAACATACTGGATCAGGATCGCGGACCCAAAAGCCAGTAGATTGGCAATCCAAGGAGAGCCAAGCAGGTAAAGCAGCCCCAGGTAGACCACCATATAGTAGGCGGCCACTCCGGTTCCGACGACTGCAAAGCGGAATATGCGGCGGTGTTCGCTCATCGGTTCCCAGCGATGCGTTCTATATTCGCTTCGCCTACGGATTCAATCTCCTGCCCCGCCTCTTCATCGACAAAGTACAGAGGGCGACCTTTGGCCTCGACATAAAGACGTCCAAGGTATTCGCCGATGATACCAAGCGTCAGCAACTGAATGCCTGAGAAAAAGCTGATCACCAATACGGTCGAAGCCCAACCTGCGACGGTACTGTACAAAATCAACGAGCCGAACACATAGATCGCCATCAGAACAGCAACAAACAGGGTCAGAAACGCCAACCGTGTCGCGATTTGCAGCGGTTTGATCGAAAAGCTCGCCAGGGCGTCAAAGGCGAACCGGATCATCTTGGACATCGGGTACTTGGTTTCACCGGCGACGCGCGGGTCGCGAACATACTCGATACCGATCTGCCGGAAGCCTGCCCAGGCGAACATCCCCCGGATAAAACGCGCGCGTTCGGGCATTTGCAGAACCGCATCCAAAGCCCGCCTGCTGACCAGCCGGAAGTCACCCGTGTCGTTCGGAATAGGAACATCTGACAACCGGTTGAGCACGCGGTAGAACCCGTGCGCCGTCACCTTTTTGAACCAGCTTTCGCCCTTGCGCTCACTGCGCCGCCCATAGACCACATCATAGCCGCGATCCATCATCGCCATCATGTCAGACAGCAATTCGGGCGGGTCCTGAAGGTCGGCGTCCAGCATGAATATCCGCTTGCCCTTTGCAGCCATAAGCCCGGCCGTCAAAGCAACCTGATGGCCGCGGTTCATCGACAGCTTCAACCCGCGGATTGCTGAATGCTGTTGGCACTGTTTGCAAATCTCGTTCCACGTTCCATCGGTCGAGCCATCATCGACCAGCACGATCTCGGCCTCGCCCTGCCACGCCTGCGTTGCGGCGACCAGACGATCGACCAGCATCGGGATCGAGGCTTCTTCGTTCATACATGGAACGACAACGGACAATAGCATTGTACCTCCGACCGTGGTTCTGTGTCCGACTTTGGGCGACGCGCCCGCACGTGTCCGGAACTGGCTGCTCATGGTTTTTGTTCCACTTTTACTTACGGCCCTTGTTACCCCAACACGCCGGTTTCGCGAATTGGCTGGCGCAAGAAATCGAAGGGTCGTTACCGGTGCGACACATTCCTGCGGGTAGCTTTGCGATCCCAGTAGGCAGCTGAAGAACGGCCGGACGTTACCTGAACGATATGGCAGCAATGCGCCCTTACTAGGGCATTGATCAGGTGCGCAGCAGCCCAAAACACCAGACCGGGTTTCGCGTCAGACAGTACTTAAGCTGGGGGAATGGCGGAGAGACAGGGATTCGAACCCTGGAGACGGTTTCCCGCCTACACACTTTCCAGGCGTGCGCCTTCGACCACTCGGCCACCTCTCCGTGGGCGCGATACTTGGACCATCGCCGGGGAATTTGCAAGGGGCGATTATCGCGAAAATTCAACCAGTCTCAGACAGGTTGAACGTGGGGTCAGACCTCGTCCCCATCGGCACCCGACAGATCAGTCTCAGTCATCTCAACTGGTTGCGTCCGCGGCGTTTCTGCCACCTCGGGCTTGGGCGGTTTTCCACCGGGCTGCGTCTGCAACGCCTGAGGATTGCGCAGCCAGACATCGCGCTGGGCAAAGGGAATCTCGATGCCTTCTTCGACGAAACGGCGGTTGATCTCGTGGTTCATGTCCGAGGTCACGGACAGAACCCAGTTCACATCCCGCAAAATGGCGCGAATCTCGAAATCCAGCGAATCCGCACCGAACCCCTTGAACACGACGCTGGGCGCGGGGTTGGCCAGAACCATGGGGTGCGCATTGGCGATCTCACCCAGTATCTTTTCAATCAACCGCGTATCGGTCCCATAAGCCACGCCAACCGGTACAATGACGCGGCCAATCGTGTTGCCGCGCGTGTAGTTTGTCACCACACCGCTGATCAGGTCCGAATTGGGGACGATCACATCCGTACGGTCAAACGTCTCAATCCGTGTCGACCGCACCGAGATGTCGCGCACATAGCCCATCATCCCGTTCACATCGATCCAATCGCCTTTTGAGATCGGCCGTTCAACAAGCAAGATGATCCCCGAGACAAAGTTGGACACAATGGTTTGCAGGCCAAACCCGATACCAACCGACAAAGCGCCGGCAACGATGGCCAGTGACGACAGGTCGAAACCTGCAATCATGATGGCCACCAGCGCAGCCAGGAAAACCCCCACATAGCCGGTGCCTGCCGCAATCGCGTTCTGACCGCCCGGATCAATGCTGGTCTTTGGCAGCAATGAGGTCCTGAGCCCGCTTTGCAGCAGCCGCGTCAGCCCGTAGCCGATTGCAAAGACCACAATGAAGGTAAAGAAATTCCTGGGCGAAATCGTCACCCCGCCAATGTCAAACCCGATCAACAGGCGCGACCAAAGCTCAAGCAGGTCCGTTTCACGCGCGCCCCAATAGAGGGCGATGACCGGCAAAGTCATGATGGCAATAACAAAGCCCGCCAACACAGCGAAAAGCGAATCCCGTGCGCCGTCGCCCTGACCGCTGATCCAGCCATAAACCGACGTCAGGAACCGGTGGAAAATCGCCAGCGCGGCAAACAGAACCAGTGTTTTGACGGCCGGAAAGACAATCGCTTCGGCTGCGTTTGTGTATCCCACAGCGGCAAGGATGGGGCTTGCGATACCCAGCAGGAACAGCGCCTTACGCAGGAAATCCACCACCTGTGACAAACCCGCGCTGCGTGCGGGTTCGCTGACCTCTGCATCACCGTCCTGAGGCTGAGTGGTTCTGATCCGGCGTATGCGCAACAAGATCAACGCCGTGGCCACCACCACTGGAAAGCTGATGACCGCACGAGTGGCGTCCGAGATATTCTCGATCTGGTCAAAGAGCAGCCCGAACTCATAGAGGATCAGAAGAACCGCCAGAATATCCAGATAGACCCGCAGTTCAGTCACAGTCTTGCGCGACAGGCGGGCAAAGCTTTGCGCCGCTTGCGTGACGTAGAGCTGACGCCCTATCCAGTCGTAGTAAAAGATCAAAGCCGCCCAAAATGGCACGTTTTGAATGATCAGTGTGCCGCGCAATCCAAGCAGGCTGGTCATGGTGATTGCCTGAACCAATAGCCAGACCCCAAACCAGGGCAAAGCAATACGCAACAGCGACACCAGAAAGGACCAGACCCCACTGCCCCGTCCCCCGAAATTGCGCAGGTATTCCCCTGCCCGTTCGGACCAGAAGCGCCCGTAATACAGCAGGATTCCCGCCGCAGCGACCAGGAACAGAATTCCCAAACCCCGCTCGCTCAGACGGGTTTGGACGATGTTGGATTTCAGATTAAAGGCAGATTCATTGACCAATCCCCGCAGCGCCTCGACGATATCTGTCCAGGCCGGGCCCCAATAGACCGGGTTCAGCGGGGAAACGCCGCGCTCCAGCAGTTCTTTGGTTTGCCTGTCCCGCAGCAACTGATCGATCTCGCTGATCAGTCCATTTGCGCGGCTGAACGCCTCTTCCGAGATGATCCGGGGGACCTGCAGGCTGGTCAGTTGATCTTCGAGATGCTCGCGCAGCTTGGCGATCTCTTCGGGCTCTGACGCATCCCCCTCGGGTGCGGGCCCCAGCGCTTTGATCTGCGCCTCCAGCGTCTGGATGCGGTCGGTATTGGCGCCTCGGGCGGTGTTGAAATCCTCGCGGTAGTCGAAAATCTCGGCCCGCAGGTTTTCAAGCGCGGCGTTCGATGTCCGATCTTCTGCGATATCGGTTTCAGCCCGGCTCGCCGTGTCCAGCCAATTCTGATAGTACTCGCTTTGACGATCCGTCAGCTCGGCGGCCGCGGGGCCACCCAACAAGGCGCAGCACAGCAGTAAAAACGCAAGAAACAGGCGGACCGGCCGCAGCATCAGATATCCTCGAACACGCCCGGAATGCTGCGGGGGGCCTCGGTCATCCAATCCGGAACGGGCAACTCTTTTTCCCGCAAGAACTCAGGGTTGAATAGTTTGGACTGATAGCGCGTGCCATAGTCGCACAGAATCGTCACGATGGTATGGCCGGGCCCAAGATCCTTGGCCAGACGCACCGCGCCCGCCATGTTGATCGCGGTCGAGCCACCCATGACCAACCCCTCTTCGCGCAGCAGATCAAAGATATAAGGCAGCGCCTCGTTATCGGTCATCTGGTACGAGAAGTCGGGCTTGAACCCGTCGAGGTTCTTGGTGATCCGAACCTGCCCGATGCCCTCGGCGATCGAGCTGCCCTCCATCGCGATTTCACCAGTGGTGTAATAGGAATAGAGCCCTGCGCCCATCGGATCGACCAGACCGATTTTGACTCCTTTGGGCTGAAGCGCGTCGGCCACACCGGCCAACGTCCCGCCCGAGCCCACGGCACAGACAAACCCATCCACTTTGCCGCCGGTCTGTTCCCAGATCTCGGGGCCGGTGGTTTCCACATGCGATTGGCGGTTGGCAACGTTGTCGAACTGGTTCGCCCAGATCGCGCCGTTGGGCTCGGTCTGCGCCAGTTCTTCGGCCAGACGGCGCGAATAATGCACAAAGTTGTTGGGGTTGCGATAGGGTGCCGCCGGAACCTGCACCAGCTGGGCCCCCGCCAAACGCAGCATGTCCTTTTTTTCTTCGGACTGCGTTTCCGGGATCACGATCACGGTTTTGAACCCCATCGAGGCCCCGACCAGCGCAAGACCGATACCGGTGTTGCCTGCGGTGCCTTCCACAATGGTGCCACCCGGTTTCAATTCGCCCCGCGCAACCGCATCACGAATGATATAGAGCGCCGCGCGATCCTTGACCGATTGGCCAGGATTCATGAACTCGGCCTTGCCAAGGATCTCACACCCGGTTTCCTCGCTAATGCGTTTCAAACGGATCAGCGGCGTTTTCCCGACTGCGTCGGCAAGGTCTCGTGCAATGCGCATGGCACCCTCATTTCATTTCGTATCATCGAAGATGTACAGATGCCGTGCGGCAACCACAAGCGGCGATCCCTACCCGCGCAGCCGCGCACGGTTACGCGCCAGCCAATGGGCCAGCGTCAGCATGGGTAAATCCTTGAATTCGTGGCGATCCACCATCTGCATAAAGGTGTCATAAGGCAGGATTTGCGTTCGGATATCTTCGCCCTCGGACGCCAGACCACCATTGTCGATGGTCTGGGTCAAATCACCCAAGCCCACATAGAGGTAAATGTACTCGGTCGATGACCCGCTCGAAGAATAGGCCCCACCCGCGTATTCAAGGCCGCGCAGCGTGACGCGTGCCTCTTCCTCAGCCTCGCGATAGGCGGCCTGTTCGGGCGTTTCGCCTGCGTCGATCATGCCTGCCACCGGCTCCCACATCCAAGGCTCGGGGTCTTCGATCAAGAAGACCGGCGCGCGAAACTGTTCGACCAGCAGAACCGCGTCACGCACCGGGTCATAGGGCAACACGACGACGGCGGCCCCCTGCATCATCCCACTGCGATGCAGAACCGGGCCCATGGTTCCGTCGTGCTGGCGGTGCTGTACCTCCAACTCTTCCATGCCGAAATAGTTCAGATATGCGCGCCTGTGGCTTCGCACGATGACATCTTTGGCCGTGTCCCGCGTATCCCCTGTCTGGCGCTTGCGCGCGGCCAGCTTGGCCCAGGCACGGGTGCGGATCGGGGTGAAATTTCGGGCAATCTCGGGCGCGTCGATCCGACCGTAGTAGGCCAGTTCTTCCTCTGCCGCGACCAAAGTGACCTCAGCCCATGTCTTAACCCAATCCTGCAAGCGCCAAGGTCCGTCTGCCGTCCAAAGACCGGCTTTGGGAAAGAACACATGGGCCTGAGTCGACGATCCATCCGCCAATTCTACATCGCGCAGAGTGGTGTCATATTCGAACCCGCCTTCGTAAAAGGCCAGCCGTTTCAGGTCTTCGGGCGTAAATCCCTGAACCAAAAGTCCCTGGGCCCGGCCACCGTCCTGCGCTGCGATCATAGGGAAAGCCTGCCCCGCCACCGCATAAACCGCGTGATCAGGCAAAACGGCCTGGGACACGGTCAGTTGCGAAAGCGGTCGGCCAATCACAAGCTCCAGCAGTGGCTGATGCCGAAGCGTGCCATAGAAAAACAAATCGGACAAAATCAGTGTCTCTTGCTGAGTAGATGGAGATTACCGCCAGCGGCGGCCAGCTTCTTCGGTTGCAAGACCGGCGATAACCGCACCGATCACCAACGTCCACAGAATTTCCGGCGACCACAATTGCTTGCTATAATCCACACCGATCTGAAAGATCGAGATCAGTGCTTCGAACGGGCCATCGTACCGGTGGCGCATGGCCAGGCGGAACATCTCATAGCAGCCCTGCACGAACAGCGCCCAGAACACCATCGAGACAATGCCCGTCAGACCGTTATTGATCGCGCTGGTCCATCCACGACCGACCCGACGCCCCATCACCGTCCAGCCACAGACAACGCCAATGATCATATTGACCATGGTAAACGATCCATAGTCTTTGCCTTCTTCGCCGTTGTTGATGATCATGCTTGAAACGACAAAGGCCACGACCAAAAGACAAATTGCAGCAACGAGACGCGGAGCACTGGGCATTCGGAATTTCCGTTTGTTAACTGGGTTTTGCTATAGTGATCTGTGTCACATCGCAGTTGCCAGTGTCAAAGGCTGCGCCGCAGGCCGTCAAATAATAGTTCCACATGCGGCGAAAACGCTCGTCAAAGCCCATGTCCGCGATTTCGTCCCATTTGTCGTTGAACGTTTCGTACCAACGCCGCAGGGTCAGATCATAGCTTTTGCCGAACTCCCGCGATTTCACCACGTCCAAACCCGCATCCTCAACCTGCTGTTTCAGTACAGAAGGCGCCGGAAGCATTCCACCCGGAAAGATATATTTCTGAATGAAATCAACGCCGTTCTTGTAGACATCCCAGCGGTGATCCGCGACGGTAATGATCTGCAGCGTCGCCTGCGCGCCGGGCCGAAGTCGCTCGCGCACGGTCTCAAAGTAGACCGGCCAGTATTTCTGCCCCACGGCTTCGAACATCTCGATCGAGGCGATTCCGTCATATTGACCCTGTTCATCGCGGTAATCCTGCAATTTGAACTCTACCAGATCAGAAAGCCCCGCTTTTTCAATTCTTTGCCGCGCAAACTTCAACTGCTCCTCGCTGATGGTCAGACCTGTGACCCGAAGGCCACGCTCTTTCGCGGCATATTCGGCAAATCCACCCCAGCCGCAGCCGATCTCAAGGATATGATCTCCGGGCTTTGCGCCCATTTCATCGACAAGGCTGGCATATTTTGCCGTCTGCGCTTTTTCCAGACTTTCCTGCCCGGTTTCGAACAGAGCGCTGGAATAGGTCATGGTTTCATCCAGCCACAGACTGTAGAAATCATTCCCCAGATCGTAGTGGTATGAGATGTTCTTTTTCGCCTGCCGCCGGTTGTTGCGATGCAGCCAGAACCGCAGCCTTTCATAGGCCTGGACCAGGAACTTGCCGGTAAAATCGTCATAGACGGTTTCGGTGCCCAGATGCACCAAGTCCATAAAGGACCGCAGATCTGGGGTGCTCCAACCGCCTTCCAAATAGGAGTCCGAGAATCCCAGCTCACCCTCGCGGATCAGGCGCGCAAATACGTCCTCATCATGAATATCAACCTGCGCCACCGGCCCCGGTTTGGCCCCTTCAGAGCGGAAGACGCGCCCGTCTTGCAGCGCGATGTCCAACCTGCCGAACTCCATCCGGTTCAGCATCTTGAACACTTGGGCAAAGTATCTGGGCAGGTTTTTCTGCCCGTCAGTCGTTGTAAGGATCATCCGCTCTCCCCTTTGCGGCCGTCGCTCAAGGCTAGGCCGAGATTGTGTTTGTGGCAAGTTTTCAGTTCCTTACCCGGTTTTTCGGTTTTCATACGCCGCCAGCGCGCGCGCACGACCCGTCGCAAGATCAACGACCGGCTCAGGATAAGCCGAGCCAGGATCGAGGGCCCAGGATCGTGGAACCGCATCGAAATAGGACAAGGCGGTCGGTGGTGGCGCGCTTTGTCCTTCGGCAATCCAGCGGTTTTTGTAATCCCCGTTTGGATCGAACTTTTCCAACTGCGTCTGCGGGTTGAAGATGCGAAAAAACGGGGCCGCGTCCGGCCCTGATCCCGCAACCCATTGCCAGCCCATCGCGTTTGATGCCGGGTCCCAATCGACAAGACAGTCGGCGAACCAGTTCATGCCAATTTTCCAGTGCGTCATCAGATGCTTGGTCAGGTAACTGGCCACAATCATCCGGGCGCGGTTGTGCATGCGGCCGGTCACGTACATTTGCCGCAAACCGGCATCTACGGCGGGAACTCCGGTCCGGGCCTGCCGCCAGGCCACAACATCGGGATGATCCGCATCCGTGTTCCAGCCGAACGTATCCCATTCGGGTTTCCAATTGCCGGTCAGCAGCTGCGGCGTGTGAAACATCAGGTGATAGGCAAATTCGCGCCAGACCAGCTGACGCAGATAGGCATCCGTGCCCTGTACACCATTCTGGGCCGCGTTTTGAACCACGTGCCAAACGCTGGGGGGGCTGATCTCACCCAACGACAGGTATTCTGCAAGGTCCGAGGTCCCGTCCACATCCAGACGGTTTCGATCCTCGGAATAGGCCGGGATTCGGTCCAGAAACTCGTGCAATATGTCGAAAGCAGCGGCTTCTCCGGGTCTGACATGCGCCGAAACTACTGCGCCGCCGCGATTCATCGCAGCCCCCAATCGCCACGCGGTAAGATCGTCGGATGCAGGCCAATGCGTCGGTGCTGGTATAGATGCAGGCGGCGCTTCGGGTGCCGCAACATCCCGCCCCTGCACCGCGCGCCACATGGGTGTGAACACCCGAAACGGCTGGCCGGTTTTGGTGGCGACGGTCCAGGGTTCGAACAGCAGATGCCCCGCAAAGGACCGGGCGTCGATCCCCTGCTGCGTCAGCGCGGACTTGACCGCTGTATCACGATTGATGGCGTCAGGGTCATAAGCGCGCGACCAGAAAACCGAAGTCGCGCCGGTTTCCGCGATCAAGGCCCGCAGTACACTCAGCGCACCGCCCTTGCGCAGGATCAGCCGGCTGCCCGCCTGTTCCAGCGTGCGCGCGAAGCTCTGCACCCCCTGCTCCAACCGCCATTTCGGGGCCGCGCCCAGAGCGGCTGTCAGGTCGTCCAGAATGAACACTGGAATGACCGGACGACCCGATCTTGCGGCCTCGGCCAATGCTGGATGATCCGACAGGCGCAAATCCCGTCGGAACCAGATGATGATCGGAGAATGACTGTGTTCCATGACCGCCCGGTGTTTTAGACCGCATTACGCAGCCCGCCGGGAACCGGATCACAAAACGGCGTCAAGTGCATTCAATAACTGATCAATTTCCTGTTGAGAGGTATAGTGCGTGAAGCTGACCCGCAGCACACCCTGCGCCATATCCTCCCCCATCGCCTGCAGCGGGCGTAGGGCGTAGAAATCTCCTCCACCTGCCATGACACCGTGATCCACCAGTTCGGCGGCCACCGCTTCGGCGTTGCGGTTCAGGGAAAGGGCCACCGTCGGCGCACGGCGCGCGGCGTCGGATGTGCCGATCAGGCGGACCGCGTTCCGATCTTTGACCGCATCCAGCACCGGCTGCAACAGCGCCACCTCTTGCCCGCGCATCAAATCGTGGACAAAGGCGCCCCGCTCGGTCGCGCTGCCCTTTGGGCCGCCGTGATGATCGCACAGCAGATCGACGTAATCCGCCATACCCGCGCTTGCCGCGATCTGGGCATGATCGGGACCCGCCGGGGTAAACCGTTTGTACAGAACATCCCCATTGAAATAATGCGCCTGATTGGGCAGCAATTCCCCGATTGAGCGGCGGATCACCATGCAGCCCTGATGCGGGCCATAGGTTTTATAGGCCGAGAACAAATAGATATCCGGCCCCAGATCACCCACATTCGGAAACCCGTGCGGCGCGTAAGAGACACCGTCGACACAAACAAACGCACCCGCCGCATGTGCGATGGCGGTGATTTCGGTCACCGGGTTGATCTCGCCGATCACATTCGAACAATGCGGGAAACAGACCAGACGCACTTTTTCGTCCAGCAGGTTCTCAAGGTCCTGCGGATTCAGCGATCCGGTGTCCGGGTCGATCTGCCATTCGCGGACTTCGATGCCCTCGTCGGCCAGACGCCGCCACGGGCCGGAATTCGCCTCATGATCCTGATTGGTGACAACAATGGCCTCGCCCGGTTGCATCCACTGGCGGAATGCCTGCGCCAGAACATAGGTGTTCTGCGTGGTTGACGGGCCAAAGCTCAGCTCATCACTGTCCACGCCCAGAATCGCAGCCATCCGAACCCGGGCCTCGTCCATCTCTTCGCCCGCAAGACGGCTGGCGTCGTAGGGGCCATAGGGCTGGACTTTGCGCTGAGTGTAATAGCGCATCAGACGATCCAGAACCGGCTTGCAGGTATATGATCCGCCAGCGTTTTCAAAGAATGCCTGCCCTTGCAGACCGGGTTCGGAAAAGGCCGGGAACTGGGACCGAACGAAATTGATATCCAAACTGCTCATAGCGTGCCTCCTTGATCATGCGTCTTGGTCAACGAGGTGCCCGAGCATGATTTCGGAACCCTCGGAAATCATGGCAGGTCTTCCAGCCCAGCGAAGGCCACTGGCCCCGCAGCCCCTGCGCCCGGCAGGAACCGCGCCAAAGTGCATAGGTCCAGCCCGGTCGTCAAGCGCACAAGCGTGCAAGAAAAAAACCGGGCGCAGGGCCCGGTTTTGCAAGTTCTGGCAGGCGTGTCAGCCCTGAACCTTGGTATAGGTCCCCTCACCGGCCAGAATGCCGCGAAACCCGCCGGGTTCATCCAGCCCGAACACGATCAGCGGCAGGTTATTATCCCGCGCCAGCGCGATGGCCGAGGCGTCCATCACCCTCAGCCGCTTTGCCAGCACATCGTCATAGCTGACGGTGTCATAGCGCACCGCATCCGCGTGCTCTTTGGGGTCTTTATCATAAACACCGTCCACGCCGTTCTTACCCATAAAGATCGCCTCACAGGCCATCTCATTGGCGCGCAGGGTGGCGGCGGTATCGGTGGTGAAGTATGGGTTGCCGGTGCCCGCCGCAAAGATACAAACCCGCTTCTTTTCCAGGTGGCGCACAGCGCGGCGGCGGATATAGGGCTCACACACTTCGTCCATTCGAATAGCCGAGATCACACGAGTGAAGACCCCGACCTCTTCCAGCGCCGACTGCATCCCAAGCGCATTCATGACCGTTGCCAGCATGCCCATATAGTCGGCCGTTGTCCGCTCCATCCCCTGGGCCGAGCCGCTAAGACCGCGGAAAATGTTGCCGCCGCCGATGACCATACAAATCTCGACCCCCAGATCATGCACCGACTTGACCTCTTGCGCGATGCGCTGAACGGTGGGCGGGTGCAGTCCGAACCCCTGGTCCCCCATCAGGGCCTCGCCCGAGATCTTCAGCATCACACGGCTGTATTTCGTTTTGGGGGTCTCTGATGTCTGGGAAAGGCTCATGTTGCGCTCCGGGCTGGCACGGGTTTATTTTCCGGCGCAAAATGAAGCAAAAACTCCGCAGGTTCAATGCGGATGCGTAGGATTGGGGCACAGGCGAATGGCCAATGTCAAAACATCGCGACTCTGGGATTACTTACCGCCAATTCCCGATGGCATACCGGTCTTGATTGCGGGGCCAACCGCCTCGGGGAAATCGGCTTTGGCGCTGGAGATTGCCGAGACCTTTGGCGGCGTGATCGTCAATGCCGATGCCAGTCAGGTTTACGATTGCTGGCGCGTGATTTCGGCCCGCCCCTCGGTTCAGGAAGAAGCCCGCGCACCGCATCTGCTCTATGGTCACATCGGTTATGATCAGACCTATTCAACCGGTCACTGGCTGCGAGAGGTCACGCCGCTGCTATCGGCGGATCAGCGCCCGATCATCGTGGGTGGGACCGGTCTGTATTTCTCGGCTCTGACAGAGGGTATGGCAGACATCCCCCCAACCCCGCCCGAGCTTCGGGCCCGGGCCGATCAGATGGACCTGTCCGCTCTGATTGCGGGCGTGGATGACGCAACGCTTAGGGGGATCGACACCCAAAACCGCGCCCGTGTTCAGCGCGCATGGGAGGTTCAGCATGCCACTGGGCGCAGCCTGCGCGATTGGCAAAGCGATACGCCGCCTCCGATTCTGGACGTGGCCGACACCGTTCCCATCGTGTTTGACGTCGACAAAGACTGGCTGCTGGACCGTATCACCCGACGCTTTGATCAGATGCTGGACACCGGTGCCTTGCAAGAGGTTGAGGCGATGCGTGACCGCTATGATCCCGCCCTTCCCGCCTTCAAGGCCATCGGGGTTCCAGAGCTGCTGGCCTACCTTGACGGACAGATGACCCTGGACACCGCCCGCGAACGCGCGACGATATCCACCCGTCAGTTCGCCAAACGCCAGCGTACATGGTTCCGCGCGCGCATGAAAAAATGGAATCACATAGATTTCTCAAAATGATACGCCGCGACCTTCAGTGAATTTTCCCAAGCGATTCCCTTAATCACAGCAATTCTCCGGTTCACGATTGTATACATCGCTGAATCGCCGCCGGTCCGGTGCCCGGTTACCCCACACATTGCCGAACAATGTCGTTTTTGTGCTTTGGATGACGATTTCGAACATTGACCTATTTCAAAATCTGGGGCCGAATGGGTGCATGGGGATGTTGAGTATCCAACAGAAAACGCGAGAACCTGCCGTCCGGTGCCTTCCGGTCTGAGCGGTTCCTGACCCTCTTCAATAATAACATGTCATCAGGGAGAGACATTAATGCGAAATGAAACTGTTACCGGAGCATCGGTTCACTGGGCCGCAGAAATGCACGCTCAGGAATATCGCGACGGCAAACTGAACCGTCGGGAATTCCTGGCCCGCGCGACCGCGTTGGGTGTTGCTGTGCCCGCAGCCTATGGAATGATCGGACTGTCCTCACCCGCTGCGGCGCAGGAGCCTCAGCGTGGCGGCACCATCCGCTATCAGATGGAAGTGCGCGCACTGAAAGATCCGCGCACCTATGACTGGACGCAGATGGCGACGATCTCGGCAGGCTGGCTGGAGTATCTGGTTGAATACAACAATGACGGTTCGTTCAAACCGATGCTTCTTGAAAGTTGGGAAGCGAACGAAGACGCCACCGAGTACACTCTGAACGTCCGCAAAGGCGTAAAGTGGAACAACGGTGACGACTTCACCGCCGAAGATGTTGCGCGCAACATCGAAGGCTGGTGTGACATGTCGCTGGAAGGCAACTCGATGGCCTCGCGCATGGCCAGCCTGGTTGATGAGGCCACTCAGAAAGCATCCGAAGGCGCGATCACTGTTGTCGACTCTCATACCGTGAAGCTGAAGTGCAATGCACCGGACATCACCGTGATCCCGGGTATGGCAGACTATCCTGCAGCCATCGTGCACAGCAGCTTTGACCCCAACACCATGCTGGACAACCCCGTCGGCACTGGCTTCATGCTGCCCGAAAGCCACGAAGTGGGCGTCAAAAGCGTTCTGGTCCGCAACGAGGACTTTGAATGGTGGGGCTATGCTGCAGGCAAAGGTGGTTACATCGATCGGATCGAATTCATCGACTATGGTACCGACCCTGCCGCGTTCCTGGCCGCCTATGAGGCGGAAGAGATCGACATGAACTGGGAATCGGTTGGTGAATTCGTCGACATCTTTGACGGCATTGGCCTGACCCGTTCGGAAATTCCGTCAGGCTTTACCATCGTAATCCGCCCCAACCAGCTGGCCGAAGACGAAAACGGCAACAAGATCTATGGCGACAAACGCGTGCGTCAGGCGCTTGCCATGGCCGTCGACAATTCGGTCTGTCTGGAATTGGGCATGTCAGGCTACGGCATCGCCGCCGAAAACAGCCATGTCGGTCCGATGCACCCGGAATACGACTCGGAAGTCACCCGTATCCCCTATGATCCGGCAGCCGCCAAGGCGCTGATGGACGAGGCCGGAATGGGCGACTATGAGCACGAAGTGCAGTCGATCGACGATGATTGGCGTCGCAATACCACCGCGGCTGTCGTTGCGCAGCTGAACGATGCGGGCATCAAGGCCAAGCACACCGTTCTGCCCGGTTCGACCTTCTGGAACGACTGGACCAAATACGCCTATTCGTCGACCAACTGGAACCACCGTCCGCTGGGCACGCAGGTTCTGGCGCTGGCCTACAAATCGGGTGTTGCCTGGAACGAATCCGGCTTTGCAAATGCCGAGTTCGATGCCCTGCTGGCCGAGGCGAACTCGATCGCCGATGTGGACAAGCGCCGCGAGGTGATGGCCAAACTGCAGGCGATCATGATCGACGAAGGTGTGGTCATTCAGCCTTACTGGCGCACCGCAATGCGTCACCACCGCGACAATCTGGTGGGTGTTGAAAAGCACATCGCTGATCTGCCCCAGCTCTATAAGTTCGGCATCGTCGGCTAAGCTGACTTTTATCAGGCCGCGTCTAATAGGCGCGGCCTTTTCGCCCTAACAGCGGCGACCCGAAAAAAACAGCGACGCGACAAGCAGACAATCTGCGCGCTAGCCTACCAACAGGGGCCATTATGGGACTTTTCATACTAAAGCGTGTCGGCATTATGCTCATGACAGCATTGTGCCTGACATTCTTGGTCTTCTTCCTCACCAACCTTTATCCAAACCTGGAAAAGCTTGCTAAAACGCAAGGCAATTTCCGGATGTCGGATGAGCAGGTTGAGAGCTTTCTGGAAAAGAACGGATACCTCCAGTCGACGCCTATCAAATATGGCGAATGGCTGGGCGTGCTGCCATCCTATCGCCACACGAACGAGGATGGCACGGTTCAGGGCAGATGTATCCTGCCGGGTCAATCCGCTGAAGAGGCCCCCAATTTCTGTGGTATCCTGCAGGGCTATTGGGGCTATTCCACAGTCTTCAAAGAAGAGGTCGCAACTGTTGTCGGAAACCGTCTGGCACTGACCGGTCGTTTGATGCTGTGGGTGATGCTGCTGATGGTCCCGTCGGCGCTGATCCTTGGTGTTCTGGCTGGTATGAAAGAGGGCTCGGCCACGGACCGGACCCTGTCGACCTTTGCCATCACCACCACGGCCACACCCGAATATGTGTCTGGTGTGATTTTCATCGCGATCTTCACCTCATCCGCTGTGGGCCTCAAATGGTTCAAGGGGACGGCGACGCAAGCGATGGAGAACCCGAACTTTGAAAACTTCTTCCTGCCGGTGTTAACCATTGCGCTATACGGGATGGGCTATATCGCCCGGATGACCCGCGCCTCGATGACCGAGGTGATGACAGCGCAATACATCCGGACCGCGCGTCTGAAGGGTGTTTCATTTTCGAACATTGTCATGAAACACGCGTTGCGCAATGCGCTGATCGCGCCTTTCACTGTTATCATGCTGCAGTTCCCGTGGCTGCTGAACGGCGTGGTGATCGTTGAGACCCTGTTCAACTACAAGGGTTTCGGCTGGGCGCTGGTACAGGCGGCGGGCAACAACGACATTCAGCTGTTGCTGGCGATCTCGGTCGTATCGGTCTTTGTGGTGCTGGTGACGCAGCTGATCTCGGATATCGGCTATGTCTACCTCAACCCGCGCATTCGCATTTCATAAGGGAGGATAGGACATGGAACCTCTTACCTGGACCGGCTCTATCGCCCTCCTGAACCCGTTGCTGATGATCGCGCTTGCGGCCCTTGTGGTGTCAATCGTGGTCTGGATGGTCGGTAGCATGGTGCTGCCGGAAACTCCGGTCAGCGTGAATATTGACGGTACGCTGAGCTCGGGCACTGGCCTGCGCGGGCTGACACAAAAGGCCTTGCGCTACAGCTTTACCGCCTGTGTCGCCCTTTTGCTGGCCTATATCGTGCTGGGCGTTCTACTGGGCACCAGCGCCGGAATTATCGGAGCGATTTCGCAACAATTCCTGCCCGTTTGGATGTCTTTGGTGATCCTGTTCGCCATGTCGATTGCGTTCAAACGCAAGCTGGGCCTTTACGGCAAACTGTTCGACAGCCCCATTGGGATGATCGGATTTGGCCTGGTGATGTTCTGGGTGTTTACCGGCATCTTTGGTGCAATGGACCTGATCGTCACGCATGACCCGCTGTCACAGGTGTCGGGCATGAAGAACAAGGTCCCCGGAACGCCCGTGCCCTCGACCGCAGATGGGGAATACGCCTGGTACCTGCTGGGCGGTGACAACCTGGCCCGCGATGTCTTTAGCCGTATGGTCAAAGGCGCTTGGATCGTGGTTCAGATCGCACCGCTGGCCACCATGTTTGCCTTTATGGTTGGCATCACTCTGGGTCTTCCCGCAGGGTTCTATGGTGGGCGCCTCGATACGTTCCTGTCGTTCCTGGCCAACCTGATCCTCGCCTTCCCCGTGATCTTGCTGTTCTACCTGCTGGTCACGCCGGAAATCGTGGCAACCGGGGTGCCGAACTATATGGCGGCCGTCTTGTTCGTCTTCCCGATCCTGTTCCTGGCGGTTCTGCTGAATTCGCGCTTTTACACAAGGCCGACATTCCGTACGCCGCTGTTGATCGGAGTACTGGGAATTGCTGGTTGGCTGTACTTGTCGCTGATCTCCTCAGGTGGGTACGTCATCAACACGGACAGCTATAGCATTTGGGGTCTGCCCACATATCTGGACCTGTTCGACATACCGGGCGGCATTCTGGTGGTGTTTGTGTCAGTGGTCTTTGTGAATTCGCCCACCGTGTTCCGCATCGTTCGGGGACTGGCACTGGATATCAAAACCCGTGACTACGTGGCCGCAGCCCAGACCCGGGGCGAAGGCCCCTGGTACATCATGCTGTGGGAGATCCTGCCAAACGCACGTGGGCCTCTGATCGTCGATTTCTGTCTGCGTATTGGCTATACCACCATCCTTCTGGGCACCTTGGGCTTCTTTGGTCTTGGGCTGCCACCGGAAAGCCCGGACTGGGGGTCGACGATCAACGAGGGGCGTAAGCTCTTGTCGATCTACCTGCACCCGGCCCTGCCGCCCGCGCTGGCGCTGCTGACACTGGTTCTTGGTCTGAACCTGCTGGCAGACGGTCTGCGTGAAGAGAGCCTGAAGGACTAATGTGAAAGCGGCCGGGGGCTTTGCCCCCGGACCCCCAGGATATTTTTAGCCAGATGAAGGGGATCCCCTGACTCTCGCGAGGAGTAAGCAAGATGAATAAACTGGCGGAGTATGACGGGCCAATTCTTGAGATCGATAAACTGTCGATTTCGTTTTTCACCCGTTTGCGCGAAATTCCGGCCGTTATGGATTTTTCGGTCAGTGTGCAACCGGGCGAAGCGGTTGGGTTGGTTGGTGAATCCGGTTGCGGCAAATCCACCGTGGCGCTGGGGGTCATGCAGGACCTCGGTAAGAACGGGCGGATCGTGGGCGGCTCGATCAAGTTCAAGGGGCGCGACCTGTCCGAGATGACCTCGGATGAGCTGCGCGACATTCGCGGCAATGAAATCGCGATGATCTATCAAGAGCCGATGGCCTCGCTGAACCCCGCCATGAAGATCGGCAAGCAGTTGATGGAAGTGCCGATGATCCACGAAGGCGTCGGCGCAGAAGAAGCCTATGCCCGCGCGCTGGAAGTGGTCACGGATGTGCGCCTGCCCGACCCCGAGCGGATGCTGAACTCGTTCCCGCACCAGTTGTCGGGTGGCCAGCAACAACGGATCGTCATCGCCATGGCGCTGATGTCGAAGCCGGCGCTGCTGATCCTTGACGAACCCACCACCGCGCTTGACGTAACCGTTGAGGCTGCGGTGGTCGAACTGGTCAAGGATCTGGGCAAGAAATACGGCACTTCGATGCTGTTTATCTCGCACAACCTCGGGCTGGTTCTGGAAACCTGCGACCGGCTGTGCGTAATGTATTCCGGTGAAGCGGTTGAACGCGGCTCGATCAAGGATGTGTTCGACGAAATGCAGCACCCTTACACGCAGGCGCTGTTCCGTTCGATCCCCCTGCCCGGTGCGGACAAGAACGCACGGCCGCTGGTGGCGATTCCGGGGAACTTCCCTCTGCCACACGAGCGTCCTCCGGGCTGTAACTTTGGCCCGCGCTGCGACTATTTCGAAGAAGGCCGTTGTGACGCCCAAAACATCCTGATGGAGCCTGTGCCCGGCAATGACCGCCATCACACGCGCTGTCTGAAGTTCAAGGAAATCGACTGGAACGCGCCGATTACGGTGGGCGAACAGAAAGAAAAGGCCGAGATCGGGCGCACCGTCCTGAAGATGGACAACCTCAAGAAATACTATGAGGTCGCCGCCAACGCCTTGTTCGGAGGTGGCGAGACCAAGGTGGTCAAAGCCAATGAAACGCTGAGTTTCGAGGCGCATGAATCCGAAACGCTGGCCATCGTGGGGGAATCCGGGTGCGGCAAGTCCACCTTTGCCAAGGTGCTGATGGGGCTTGAAACGGCCACGGATGGTCAGATCCTGCTGGACAACCGCTCGATCGAGGACGTGCCCATCGAAGAACGTGATGCCAAGACCGTTGGCGAAGTTCAGATGGTCTTCCAGAACCCGTTTGACACACTGAACCCGTCGATGACCGTTGGGCGTCAGATCATCCGCGCGCTGGAAATCTTTGGCGTCGGCAAGTCCGAGGCCGAGCGCAAGAAACGGATGCTGGAGCTTTTGGACCTGGTGAAACTGCCCCGCGCCTTTGCGGAGCGGATGCCGCGCCAGCTGTCAGGCGGGCAGAAACAGCGTGTCGGTATCGCGCGGGCCTTTGCCGGGGACGCAAGGATTGTGGTGGCGGATGAACCCGTCTCGGCGCTGGACGTTTCGGTTCAGGCGGCGGTGACGGACCTGCTGATGGAAATTCAGCGCGAGCACAAAACCACGTTGCTGTTCATCAGCCATGACCTATCAATCGTGCGCTATCTCAGCGACCGGGTGATGGTGATGTATCTGGGTCACGTGGTCGAGCTGGGCACGACCGATCAGGTCTTTGCCCCGCCCTATCACCCCTATACCGAAGCCCTGCTGAGCGCGGTGCCCATCGCGGATACTTCGATCGAAAAACAGCACATCGTTTTGGAGGGCGATATTCCGTCGGCGATGAACCCACCGCCGGGATGTCCGTTCCAAACCCGCTGCCGCTGGAAATCCGAGGTGCCGGGCGGGATGTGCGAACGCGACGTGCCGCCGGTGAAAACTCTGGCCGATGGGCATCAGGTGAAATGCCACCTGTCAGAGGAAATCCTTGCCCGTATGGAACCGGTCATCAAAGTGGCTGCAGAGTAAGGCTGAGATCGCTGGAGTTTGGCGAAGCGTGTTGCAAGGTCAAAAAACGACCGAAGGCGTATAGAACAACCCACCCTCGCAGAACTTTGCGAGGGTGTTTTCATTTCGACATTAGGCCGTGGGTAATATGCGAACTTTCATCATATGCCCTCACAACGGTTGCTCAATGGCCTATGCGGCTCGTTCAAACCGGATTTTGCCCTCGTGCAAGAAAATGAGCTTGCGGAAAACGGACAGATCAAGCGGGTTTGGCAAGCGTATGTCTGATACATCCGGTATTGGTTTCCCGCCTAAATCGAATGATCTGTCGATTTGTGAGATTACGACGCAAATTGCGCCTGTCTCCATCGCATACCTCTGAAGAGACTTGATCTGATCGTCGAGGCTTGGATTAGTACGCTTCTGATCAAGGAGCTGAAGATAATCCAGAACAATCAGCACAGGTTCACTCACTGCCTTGAGGCGATGGATGACATAGTCCGCAGAAACATCATCAGATGTATCAAGCACAACCAGCTTTTCGCCGGTGCTTGGGGCAATTCCAATATCTGAGAACCGATCTGCAAGATCGCGTTTATGGTAATCCAGCGTGAAGAAATAGCCTTTGCGTTTAAGCTGCGATGCCGACGCCGCCAGTTCGAGCCCCAGAAGAGTTTTTCCCTGTCGTGGTCTTGCTCCGACGAGCACCAGGTCGCCGGGGTCTAATTTCGAAAGAACACCTCCGACAGAGCCTTCATTCGCCTTTGATGAAATGAGATGACTCCAATTCTGAAATCCCTCATCAGTGGCAATCTTGTCCAGCGCCCGATGCAGAGCGACGTCACGGTCCCGCGACAAAAGCTTGGCTTTACGTTTCAACACATAAATGGGTGCAGAAAATCGCATGTTTGTTCCTCCTCTTTCGAGCTGCTTCTGCAATCCCTCCTAATGCGTGCGCTCGAACGAGACAGGTTCAGACAATTTCGCTCTACATGACTGATGCTTCCCGTATGGAGGGCGGAGGCCCGAGCAGGGCCTGCCTTCACTGTGCGTCAACGAACCCGGATCCTCAACACTAAAGTTGTCCTCAGCTATCTCGCCAAGGATTCCTTTGTTTGACCTGAACCCGACGATAAGGCGTCACTGTTGGTGAACCCGTTGGCGCACCATCAACAGATTTTCAGGAGGGAATCATGACTTCCGACCAGAGCCAATTCAAATGCTACTAAACCAAGGACATTTCGGGGGAACCCACTGGCACCGCAACAATCGCGTAGTCAAACTACCCGCCCCAGATAACCCTCACGTAATTCTGGGTTTCCTTATAGGGCGGGATGCCGCCGTGCTTTTCGACCGCTCCGGGCCCTGCGTTATACGCTGCCAATGCCAGGCGCCAGGATTTGAACTTGCGGTACTGCCACGACAGATAGCGTGCGCCGCCTTCCAGATTCTGCTTTGGATCATGCGGGTTCACGCCCAATAGCTGCGCGGTTCCGGGCATCAGTTGGGCCAGACCCAACGCACCTTTGTGGGATTTCGCGCGGGGGTTCCAGCCGCTTTCCTGCTGCACAAGGCGCAGGAACAGGTCCTCGGGCACATTGTGTTTGCGCGCGGCCTGACGGGCAAGCGCGATGTATTCGCCCCGGTATTTACCAGTATAGCGCTGTACGAACTGGGGTTTTTCCCGCTTGGGCTTTAACCGCTCGGAATCGCGGTACTGCGAGGCGGCGCGATTGTCCAAAACCTTGGATTGTTTGAGGAAGATGTCCTTGCGGCTTTTGGTCGACAAAGTCTGTGCGGTCACCGGAACCGAGACCAATGCGAAACAAACCACCAAAAAACCACCAACCAGAAAACGCATTAAAGCCAATCTCGCCCATTCTGAACTCTGACGAGTATAGATATTTCAGTGAACAATGAAAGCTTGGTAAACAGAAACAGTGTATTTTCTTGCCTGAAACCCCTCGTATGAACTTTGTTTTAACCACGGCGCAGGCGGTATAGGGTCGCGGGGAAACTCTGCGTCAGATTCGGCGCGCGTACGTTACTTCAGAACGGGGAAATACATGGCGGGTTCAGTCAACAAAGTCATTCTTATAGGCAATCTCGGTGCGGACCCCGAGGTAAGGTCGTTTCAGAATGGTGGGAAAGTTTGCAACCTGCGCATCGCCACGTCCGAGACCTGGAAAGACCGCAACACGGGCGAGCGTAAGGATCGAACACAATGGCACTCGGTTGCAATCTTCTCAGAACCGCTGGTGCGCGTTGCAGAGCAATATCTGCGCAAAGGCAGCAAGGTCTACATTGAAGGTCAGCTGGAAACCCGCAAATGGCAGGATCAATCAGGTCAGGACAGATACACGACAGAGGTCGTCCTGAGACCATATCGCAGCGAACTGACAATGCTGGATGCCCGTGGTGAAGGCGGCGGCGGTGGTGGCTATGGCGGCCAATCGGGCGGCTATGGCGGTGGTCAGGCCGGCGGTGGATATGGCGACCCCTATGGTGCGCCCTCCAGCGCCCCTGCCCCCGCATCCGGCGGAATCGACGACGACGAGATTCCGTTCTAAACAAAACGGAGACATATCATGACATGGTCCTTCACCCTCGGCCGCATACTCGGGTCGGAACTGAGGGTCCATGTCACCTTTTTTCTGCTAATGGCGTGGGTTGGATTTGCGGCCTATTCCAGCGGCGGCATCCCGGCAGCCATTGAAAACCTGATCTTTGTGCTGGCGCTGTTTGCCTGCGTTGTGGCGCATGAGTTCGGCCATGCGCTGATGGCCCGGCGCTTTGGGATCAAAACCCCTGACATCACATTGCTGCCGATCGGCGGTCTGGCGCGGTTGGAACGGATGCCGGACAATCCCAAACAGGAAATCTGGGTGGCGCTTGCCGGACCCGCAGTGAATATCGTGATCTGGGGTATCCTGGTGGTTCTGGGCGCTGGCATGCCGTTGGAGACGATGGCACAGATCGATTCAACCGAACCCGGATTGTTGAACCGGCTGGCCTATGTGAACCTGCTGCTGGCTGCCTTCAACATGATCCCCGCCTTTCCCATGGATGGCGGCCGTGTTTTCCGCGCGCTTTTGTGCCTCAGGATGGACCGGGTGCGGGCCACCAAGATGGCTGCAATAAGTGGCCAAGTTGTTGCGGTTGGATTTGGTTTCTGGGGGCTGAGCACCGGCAATCCGATCCTCGTTCTGATCGCGGTCTTTGTCTTTTTCGCCGCCAATTCCGAAAGCCAGGATGTTGCGATGCGGTCAATCGCGCGGCGGGTCTTGGCGCGGGATGCGATGATCACCGAGTTTCATGCCTTGACCCCGTCCGACACGCTGGCGACAGCGGCACAGGCAGTTATTCATACGACACAGCACGAGTTTCCGGTGCTTGGTGCGGACGGTCAACTGATGGGCTTCGTGACACGGGATCGGCTGTTTGCCGCGCTGGCAGGTGATCACCCAAGGTCCGACTCCGCGACGTCGATCATGGTGACCGACATCCCGCAGGTGCGACTGACGAGCGGGCTTGAGACCGTGCTGGACGGTCTGCGCAAAGGTGCCCCGGCCATCGCAGTCTGCGCGCAGTCCGGGGCCATGGTCGGATATATCACTCGCGAGAATATCGGTGAGTTGATGGTGATCCGCAGCCGCTGATCAGGCCGTTGCCAGAGCGTCTTGCAGCACCAAAATCACCGCCTCACGCGGGACGTCCGAGGTGACAAACGCCTCTCCGATCCCGCGCGCGAGAATGAAGCGCAACTGGCCGTCGATGACCTTTTTATCCTGTGCCATCAGATCGACGAGGGCCTCGGCATCCGGCAACTCTCCGGGGATGTCGGCCAGATCGGTCTTCATCCCCATCGCGCGCAGATGGGCGCGGACACGGCTTGGGTCTTCCTGCGAACACAGGCTAAGGCGCGAGGACAGTTCAAAGGCCAGCGCACAGCCGATGGCCACGCCCTCACCATGCAAAAGACGATCAGAATAACCGGTCGCGGCCTCAAGCGCATGACAGAAGGTATGGCCCAGGTTCAGCAGCGCGCGGTCGCCCTGTTCGGTCTCATCCCGTGCCACGATGTCGGCCTTCATCTGGACCGAGCGTGTCACGGCCCGCACCCGCGCGGCCATATCACCGCCGGACACATCCGTTCCGTTCTGCTCAAGCCATTCAAAAAAGGCCGCGTCCCCCAGCAGACCGTATTTCACCACCTCGCCATAGCCCGACAGGAAATCGCGCTGGGTCATGGTGCCCAGAACCGAGGTATCGGCCAGCACCAGTGACGGCTGATGAAACGCACCGATCAGGTTCTTGCCCTGCGGAGCATTGATTCCGGTCTTCCCCCCGACCGAGCTGTCGACCTGTGCCAGCAATGAGGTGGGGATTTGCACAAACCGCACTCCGCGCCGCAGAACCGCTGCGGCAAAGCCTACAAGGTCGCCAATCACGCCGCCCCCAAGGGCAACGACCACATCCCGGCGTTCAACCTTTTCGGCCAGCAGCCATTCGACCGTGCGCTCAAAATGCGGCCAGCTTTTCGTCGCCTCGCCCGCAGGCAAGGTCAGTGCCGTCATCTCAATGCCCGCCGTGGCCAAACCATCGCGCAGGGCGTCCAGATGCAGGGCACCCACATTCTCATCCGTTACAACGGCAACCTTGGACCGGTGCAGCAACGGGGCAATTCGGGTTCCAGCCTCGGCCAGCAGGTCCGGGCCGATTTCCACGTTATACGAGCGTTCGCCCAGCTCTACATGTACGGTTTGGTGCATTTACCTAAGTTCCAAAACGTCGGGGCGTGTCGCCAGCGCGTCCACCACCCGGTTCACCATATTGTCGATCGAGGTTTCGCCGTCGGATTCGGCGATCAGATCCGCTTGCTCATAAATCGGCACGCGCTGTTCATACAGACCGCGCAGCGTCGCATAGGGATCGTCCGTGCGCAGCAAAGGGCGCGTATCTTTATGTTTGACGCGGTTCCAAAGCACATCCAGATCGGCCCGCAACCAGACCGAGACGCCCCGGTCGGTGATCATCGCGCGGTTTTGTTCGGATAGAAACGCACCGCCGCCTGTGGACAGAATGCCTTTTTTCTCATCCAGCAGTCGCCCTATAACCTGGCTTTCCTTGGTTCGGAAAAACGCCTCACCATCGCGGGCAAAGATCTCGGGGATGGTCATATTGGCCGCTGATTCGATCTCGGCATCGCTGTCGAGAAAGGGAACATCCAGCCGCGCGGCCAAAGCACGACCCACTGCCGTCTTCCCTGCGCCCATCATGCCCACAAGAACCACCGTTTTGTGCAGTGCAAAGCGCTGATCAGGGGCCAGGTCAGAGGTGTTATGCTTAATTTCGCTCATTTCACCGTGAATGACGTGATCTTAAGAAAAATGCTAGCTATAACTATGACAAAAGAGAAAATTGGGGCAGCGTTGAGCAATGGGTCGTCTTATCAAGTTCCTGTTATATCTGATTTGCCTGTGTTTCATCGGGCTTGTGGCATATGCCTATCTGGGGCCGTTTTTCGGCGCCGATTTTTCCGCGCCGCAGGACGAGATTCGTGAGCCGGTCATCCTGAATGTCGAATAAGGCCACACTGGTCGCGCTGTTTCTGGCCGGATCAGCGCAGGCACAGCAGGAGCCGCTGTCGGTGATCGAGTGGTTGAACACTCCGACCGAGAACCTGCCGGGCACAGTGTTGCTGGAACCACCAGTAACGCAAAGCGGTGTGCAGCCGGATGTTGAGGTCACACCGCTTGAGGCCCTGTCACAGCCGTTGGGGCTGGTGTCCTCCTCGGTCACGGGGCTGCCGGTGGGCTTGTGGCAAAACAGTGATCCCGACCGGTTGGCACAGCTAATTGCCCGCGTTCCCGTCAAATACAACCCAGCCATGCAGCGGCTGCTGTTCACCCTGCTGCTGTCCGAAGCCCGCGCGCCAGCCGGGCCCGGTGCCGAAGAAACGCTGCTGTTGGCGCGGCTGGACCGGCTGATGCAACTGGGGGCCGCTGACCCGGTTCAGTCCCTCGTCCAACTGGCCGGTCCGACCGACAGCCGCGAAAGGTTTCAGCGCTGGTTTGATGCAACCCTGCTGACCGGTGACGAAGACCGCAGCTGCACCGCCCTGATCGCCCAACCCCATCTGTCACAGGACTATGCCGCGCAGATTTTCTGTAAGGCACGGCGCGGCGACTGGGCCTCTGCCGCATTGACGCTTGAGGCCGCGCACGCGCTACAGGTTCTCCCGCCCGAGGATCTGGATGTGCTGGACCGCTTCCTTAGCCCGGAACTGTTTGAAGACGCCGAATATCTGCCGCAACCCGACCACCCCGACCCGCTGAGTTTTCGCCTGTTTGAGGCGATTGGGGAACGTTTGCCTTCGGCCCCGTTGCCGCGCGCCTTTGCCAATGCGGACCTGCGCGACGTGGCAGGCTGGAAAGCTCAGATCGAAGCAGCCGAACGTTTGACGCGGATCGGTGCCCTGACCCCCAACCAGTTGCTGGGCCTTTATACCGAGCGTTCTCCGGCAGCATCCGGCGCGGTCTGGGACCGTGTTTCCGCCATACAGAAATTCGAAAGCGCCCTGAATTCCGGCAAGCCCGGCGCGGTGGCCAAAGCCCTGCCCGTTGTCTGGGAACAAATGCGCAGCGTCGGGCTTGAGGTTCCTTTCGCGGAACTGTTCGCCGGTCGCCTGTCGCAGACCACCCTGCCGGATCCGGCGGCAGAGGACTTGCGGTGGCGTATTTTGCTTTTGTCTGACCTCTATGAAACAGCGGCTCTGTCCCCGCCTGATCAATCGGTGGACACGCAGTTCCTGGCCGCTCTGGCGCAGGGTGATCCGGGGCGCGCCCGCAGCCCGTCACCCATGGCAGACGCAGTCGCGCAGGGCTTTGCTTGGGCCGCGCCTGTGCCCTCGGACATTGACGCAATGCTGGCCAATGACCAGCTGGGCGAAGCCATTCTGGAAACGATGGAACTGTTTGCCCATGGCGCACGCGGCAACCTCGTGGACCTGACGGCCGCGGTGGCAACGCTGCGCCGCGTGGGGCTTGAGGATACCGCCCGCCGCGCTGCGCTGAACCTATTGATCCTGCAGGACAGCTGATCATGACGGCCCCCGCAACATCGGACCTTTGGATTTCCACCTTCCTGCAGGCGCAGGCGGCCGAGTTGGGCGCGGCCAACAACACCCTTTTGGCCTATGGGCGCGACCTCAAGGATTTCGCAGCCTGGCTGGCGCGGCGTAAAACCGGCTTTGCCGACGCCGAGCGTGATCAGATCGAAAACTATCTGATCGATTGCGATGCGCAGGGGCTGGCCCAATCCACCCGCGCGCGGCGGCTGTCTGCGATCAAGCAGATTTACCGCTTTGCCTTTGAAGAAGGCTGGCGCGAGGCAAACCCCGCCATTCAGATCAAGGGCCCCGGACGTCAGAAACGCCTGCCCAAAACGCTGGACGTGCCCGAGGTCGACCGGTTGCTGCAAGCCGCCCGCGAAACCGGCCGCACCAAGGCCGACCGCGTGCGTAACACCTGCCTGATGGAGGTGCTTTACGCCACTGGCATGCGCGTGACCGAGTTGGTCTCATTGCCCGTCTCGTCCGCGCGCGGCGATCCGCGGATGCTGTTGGTGATGGGTAAAGGCGGGAAAGAGCGGATGGTGCCCCTGTCCCCCCCCGCGCGTGAGGCGCTGGCCGTTTGGTTGGTCCTGCGGGACGAGGCCGAAGATGACACAGTGGCCAAAGGCGGTCAGCGATCAAAATTCCTGTTCCCGTCACGCGGCAAGTCCGGACACCTGACCCGTCACATGTTCTTTCTGCTGGTCAAAGAGCTTGCCGTTCAGGGCGGCGTCTCACCGGAAAAGGTCACACCACACACGCTGCGCCATGCCTTTGCCACCCATCTTTTGGCCAACGGGGCCGATCTGCGATCCATCCAAACCCTGCTGGGCCACGCAGATGTCGCCACAACCGAGATTTACACCCATGTTCTGGACGAACGCCTTGCGGAACTGGTGCTTGAGCATCACCCGCTGGCGAAAGACCCCGAAGACAAGGGCTAACCCCTTGATCCGCAGAGGGCGCGGCCCCATAACGGATGCAGCAACACCTACAATCAAGGACCGATGGAACCCTCACCTTCTCTGATCGACGGCGCATTCTGGTTTACCACAGGCGCCATTCTGCTTTTGCTTGTCCTGTCGGGCTTTTTCTCGGGTTCTGAAACGGCTTTGACCGCCTCATCGCGCGGTAAGTTGCGGGCGCAGGCCGATAAAGGCTCGCGCGGGGCGCAAAAGGCGCTGGACATCACCGATGACAATGAACGGCTGATCGGCTCGGTCCTGCTGGGCAACAACCTGGTGAACATCCTTGCGGCCTCGCTGGCGACGGCCCTGTTCACGCGCCTGTTTGGCGAAAGCGGCGTGGCGCTGGCGACGCTGGTGATGACCCTGCTGGTTCTGATCTTTGCCGAGGTTCTGCCCAAGACCTACGCCATCACCAATGCCGAAAAAGCCGCCTCGCTGGTGGCCCCGATCATCAGCGTTGTGGTTACCGTCTTTTCCCCCGTGGTGGCAGCGGTGCGTGTGCTGGTGCGCGGCGTGTTGCGCCTGTTTGGCGTACAGATCGACCCCGACAGCAACATTCTGGCGGTGCGCGAAGAAATCGCCGGGGCCCTGCAACTGGGCCATTCCGAGGGCGTGGTCGAAAAAGAAGACCGCGACCGCATTCTGGGCGCGCTGGATCTGGGTGACCGCACGGTCGAAGAGATCATGCTGCATCGCTCGAATATTGAGATGATCGACGCCGATGACGCGCCTGAAACGATCCTTCAGCAATGCCTCAAAAGCCCGCATACCCGCCTGCCCGTTTTCCGGGATGAGCCTGAGAATATCGTGGGCGTGGTCCATGCCAAAGACCTGTTCCGCGCCATGTACGCCCATGCGGGCGGCACGGAAAATGACGCGAACCGGTTAGAGACCTTCGACATCTCGAAGGTCGCAAATGATCCGTATTTCGTGCCGGAAACCACCACTCTGGACGATCAGATGCGGGAATTCCTGCGCATGCACAGCCATTTTGCGCTGGTGGTGGACGAATACGGATCGCTGCGCGGCCTGATCACGCTTGAGGATATTCTGGAAGAGATTGTGGGTGAGATCGCTGATGAGTTCGACATCGAAGAAGACGTTCCTGTCACCCGCACCGATGACGGGCAGTTCCTGGTCGAAGGCGCAATGACCATCCGCGACGCCAACCGCGCGATGGACTGGTCCCTGCCTGACGAAGAGGCCAACACCATCGCGGGCCTTGTCATCCACGAGGCGCAGATGATCCCCGTCACCGGACAGGTCTTTGCGTTCCATGGGTTCCGTTTCGAAGTCACCGCACGCGAGGGCAACCGGATCACCGAGCTGAAGATCCGCCCCCTGTGACACCCGGTCCGCGACATGCCATGTCGTGAACGGAACAGTCAGCCCTGCCCCCTGCCCGCAGTCTTCGATCAAAAGACACAGGAGGTACAGAAATGCAGACCACAACTCGGGTAGCCGTCATCGGGGGCGGCGTTGTTGGCTGTTCGGTTCTGTATCACCTGACCAAGCTGGGCTGGTCCGATGTTATGCTGTTGGAGCGCTCGGAGCTGACCAGCGGCTCAACCTGGCATGCGGCGGGCGGGTTTCATACGCTGAACGGCGACACCAATATGGCCGCGCTGCAGGGTTATACGATCCGCCTGTACAAAGAGCTAGAAGAGATCACCAGCATGTCCTGCGGCTTGCACCATGTGGGCGGGGTTACGCTGGCCGACAATCAGGATCGGTTCGACATGCTGCTGGCAGAACGCGCCAAGCACCGGTTCATGGGGTTAGAGACCGAGATTGTCGGACCCGATGAGATCAAGAAGATCGCCCCTATCACAAATACGGACGGCATCATCGGTGCGCTGTATGATCCGCTGGACGGGCATCTTGATCCGTCGGGCACCACCCATGCCTATGCCAAAGCAGCCCGGATGGGTGGGGCCACGATCGAAACCCATTGTATGGTGCGAGAAACCAATCAGCGCCCGGATGGCAGTTGGGATGTGGTGACCGACAAAGGCACGGTTCACGCCGAGCATGTGGTTAACGCAGGCGGTCTCTGGGCGCGTGAGGTCGGCGCGATGGCCGGCGTCTATTTCCCGCTGCACCCGATGGAGCATCAGTATCTGGTCACCGATAACATCCCGCAGATCGAGGCGATTATCGACGCGGGCGGAGAGCATCCCCATGTGATGGACCCCGCCGGTGAAAGCTATCTGCGGCAGGAAGGGCGCGGGCTGTGCATCGGGTTCTATGAACAACCCTGCAAACCATGGGCGGTGGACGGCACCCCGTGGGAGTTCGGGCATGAACTGCTGCCCGACGACTATGACAAGATCACCGACAGCATTGAGTTCGCCTATCGCCGCTTTCCCGTTCTGGCCGAAGCCGGGGTGAAATCGGTGATCCACGGGCCCTTCACCTTTGCACCAGACGGGAACCCTCTGGTCGGGCCGGTGCCGGGGGTGCGGAATTACTGGTCGGCCTGCGGCGTGATGGCGGGCTTCAGTCAAGGCGGTGGTGTTGGCCTGACGCTGGCACAATGGATGATCGAGGGTGAGCCAGAGCGCGATGTCTTTGCGATGGACGTGGCGCGGTTCGGGGACTGGATCAGCCCCGGCTATACCCGCCCCAAGGTGATCGAGAATTATCAAAAACGGTTCAGCGTCGCCTATCCTAACGAAGAACTGCCCGCCGCGCGCCCCAATCGCACCACTCCGATGTATGACATCTTCAGCGATCTGGGCGCGGTCTGGGGGCAGCAATACGGGCTGGAAGTCGCGAACTATTTCGCGCAGGGCGATGAGCCGGGGTATGAGACGCCTTCGTTCCGGCGCTCGGATGCGTTTGACGCAACAGGGCGCGAGGTACAGGCCGTGCGCACCGCAGTCGGCATCAATGAGGTGCACAATTTTGGCAAATACCGCATCACCGGACCCATGGCCCGCGCATGGCTGGACCGGATCATGGCCGGACGCATTTCGCAACCGGGACGGGTATCCTTGACCCCCATGCTGTCGCCGAAGGGCAAGTTGATCGGAGACTTCACCGTATCCTGCCTGACTGACACAGAATTCAGGCTGACGGCGTCATACGGAAGCCAAGCGTTTCACATGCGCTGGTTCCTGCAAAACGCCCAAGACGGCGTGCAGATCGACAACATCAGCGACCGTCTGAATGGATTTCAGATCGCGGGCCCAAAGGCCGCCGAGGTGCTGGCCGCCTGCACCCGCGACGATGTTTCGAACATGCGGTTTCTGGATGTGCGGCGCATGACGGTTGGCATGACCGACTGCATCGTACAACGCGTCAGCTATACAGGTGACCTGGGGTTTGAGATTTACTGCGATCCCATGGCGCAAAGACAGCTGTGGTGGACTCTGTGGCAGGCCGGACAGCCGCATGGGATGGTCCCCTTTGGCATGCGCGCGATGATGAGCCTGCGGCTGGACAAGTTCTTTGGCTCGTGGATGCGAGAGTTTTCTCCGGATTACACCGCAGCAGAAACAGGGTTGGACCGGTTCATTGCCTTTTCAAAAGACGCCGATTTCATTGGCCGCACAGCCGCCGAACGGGACCGGGACGAAGGGTCTTCTCGCAAACTGGTCGCCTTTGAGGTCGACGCAGAAGATGCCGATGTAAACGCCTATGAGCCGATATGGCTGGACGGCGCGGTTGTCGGGTTCTGCACTTCGGGCGGCTATTCGCACTATGCGGGCAAATCCATCGCGATGGGCTTTCTGCCCGCTGACCGCGTGGCGGACGGATTAGAGGTTCAGATCGAAATTCTCGGCCAGTTGCGCGATGCCCGCGTAATCTCGGACCCGCTGTTTGACGCGGATGGTGCACGCATGCGGGGATGACACCGCGCCCAAGTGCGGGCATGGTAAGCGCATGACAGATATACCAATTCTTCTGCTGGCCGCCGGACAGTCCAGCCGCATGGGCGCGCAGGACAAGCTGATGCAGATTGTGGACGGTCAACCATTGCTGCGCCGTGCAACTCAGATTGCCAGGCGCGCGGCACCCGTGATTGTCGCCCTGCCGCCTGCCCCGCATCCCAGATACGAGGTGCTGCGCGATCTGGACGTACAGGGCGTGGAAATCCCCAATGCCAGCGAAGGTATGAATGCCAGCTTGCGCGGTGCGCTTGTCCATGTCCCCGACCACGCCCCCGCCGCCATGATCCTGCTGGCCGACCTGCCCGAGATCACGACACAAGACATTGAAACCGTGCTGGCGTCGGTGACGGCACACCCTGACCATCTGATCTGGCGCGGTGCGACGGCCAATAGCAAACCCGGACACCCGGTCGTGTTCGACCGCCGCCTGTTTGCACGGGTCAGCGACCTGACCGGCGATGAGGGTGCTCAATCCGTTGTTCGTGAAAACGCGGACAAAGTGCACTTGCAAACCCTGCCCGGTCAGAATGCGTTGATGGATCTGGATACGCCCGAGGATTGGGCCGCTTGGCGCGCAAAACGGGGTCTGTAAAAGAAACACGGCCCGGTCTGCAAAGACCGGGCCGGTACCCAAATTAGGACTACCACTTTTCATCAATCCCGGAAACGCGGCCAATAACGTCAATCGACATTCTGGCTATTCCGCCGCCGAACCTAAACAAGACCCCCTCGTTAACATGCCGCTCAGCGTTTCCAGCAACTGTGACAAGCCTTAGGCACCCCCTAGTGCCGTTCGGCTCCCCCTCGCTTGGGCACCTTCATCGTCACCCATCTGATGGATTCAAACAACGTAAAATTGGAAATAGCGGTTAATTTTGCGCGTATCAGAATGGTTTTTCCGCAACATTCTGAAAATCTGAATCAACCTAAGAGTGAATCTGTTTTGAGGGCAGAATCTTGGCAACTACCGTTAAACATAAACTCAGTTAGCTATCCGGTCCATTTGCTATAATTTGTTTTTGATAAGCCCAAACTTGCACCAAGCGAGCCACAACCCAAAGGTGTTCGGCTATCAGGTCGGGATTTGGGTGGGTGCTTTGTTAACGAAAATGATTCAATTCAACTCTTTTCGAGTGTTGTATTTCAGATCGGCAACAATCCACCGATTCGACACACAGCGATTCGCGCAAATCCTCCGATCTGCTCGGCTACACGGCGCACATAAAACGATCCATTTGTGGCAAAATTAAGTTTTCTTAACAATTCGCTCAGGAAACTCTCAGACTGTGTGCGCATCTCCTGTTTCAACGCGCGACCGCACTCGCGTGGGATAAACAGGAGATAAAAATGAGCATCCGCAAAACCTCGCTTCTTTTGCCCGGGACAGCAGCTTGGGTTGGCGCCGGCGCACTCAGCGCAGCTTTGCTGGCCACCACTGCCCTGCCGTCCATGGCTGACGAAGCCCTTGCCGATCTGGTCGAGACCGTATCCCCGTCGGTCGTCACCATCATCGCCGAGCAAAGCGCAGCTCCGGTACAGGCACAAGGTCAGGAATTCTTGCCGGAACAGCACCCGTTTGGAGAATTCTTCAAACGCTTTGGCGCGCCCGAAGGGTTTAACGCACCGCAGCGCGGACCTTCGCAGGGTCTGGGTTCGGGATTTGTGCTGGATCAAGACGGCTACATCATCACCAACCACCATGTTGTCGAAAACGCGGACAGCGTGACCGTCCGCCTGTCGGATGATCGCAGCTTTGACGCCGAAGTTATCGGCACCGACCCGCTGACCGATATCGCCGTTCTCAAGATCGACGCGGGTGACACGCTGCAGGCCGTCGAACTGGGCGACAGCGACGTGATCCGTGTGGGCGAAGACGTGGTGGCTATTGGCAACCCGTTCGGCCTGCATTCTACCGTGACCACCGGCATCGTGTCGGCCAAGGGGCGCAACATCTCGCAAGGGCCCTATGCCGAGTTCATTCAGACCGATGCTGCAATCAACAAGGGCAATTCAGGCGGGCCGCTGTTTAACATGGAAGGCGAAGTGATTGGCGTGAACTCGGCCATCTACTCACCCACCGGCGGGTCGGTAGGCCTGGGCTTTGCCGTGACATCGAACATTGTTGAACACATCGCAGCCGATCTGCGCGACGACGGTCAGGTCAGCCGTGGCTGGCTGGGCGTGTCGATCCAGAATGTCAGCCCCGAGATTGCGGCGGCCATGGGGATCGATGTCGCCAACGGTGCGCTTGTGTCCGATGTCGTTGACGGCAGCCCGGCGGATGGCGTGTTGAAGCAGGGTGATGTCATCCTGTCTTTCAATGACGAGGCCGTCGAGTCCAGCAGTGATCTGCCCATCCTTGTTGGCACCACCAAAGTCGGCAGCGACAGCGTTCTGACCGTTCTGCGGGATGGCACGGAACAGCAGATCGAACTGACCATAGGTCAGCATCAAAGCGCTTCGGCCGAGATTGACAAATCCGTCGACGAAACCGTCTCGGGCACCGCGTTGGGTGTCACGGTGGCCCCTTTGACCGACACAAACCGCGCTGACCTTGGGGTCGGTAAAAATGTCGACGGCGTGATCGTCACCGATCTGAACCCTGACAGCCCGGCGGCCAAAGCCGGTCTGCAGCGGGGTGACGTGATCGTCAAGCTGGGCAGCCAGGAAACTGCGACTCCGGACGCGCTGAAAGCGGCTCTGGACAGCGAAAAGACGGACCCTGCCCTGGTTTTGATCAACCGCGGCGGCAACCAGATCTTCGTGGCTGTCGAAGTCGCCTGATCGCTCATCTGCGCGCGCCACGTGATGGGGAAATCTGGCGGGCGCCTCCCTGGCGGGTTTGAATTGTCCGCAAACCGCCGGGACTGCCGGGTGCGCAGTGACGCACCCGGCACGTAATTCCCCATACAACCACGTGTTTTGGTTGGTAACTTGTGCTTTACTCCCGTTACGAAAGGAACTCTGATCATGAGCCGTCGCTTGCTGGTCGTCGAAGATGACGAAGAAACACGGGAGTTCATCGCCAAAGGGTTTGGCGAAGAGGGCTATATCGTCGAAGCCGCCGAAGACGGGCGCGAGGGCCTGTATCACGCCACGGATGGTGGGTTTGATGCCATCGTTTTGGACCGGATGTTGCCGGGGCTGGATGGTCTATCGCTGATCAAATCCATGCGCGCGGCGGGGGTGAAAACCCCGGTTCTGATGCTGACCGCCATGAGCGCGGTTGACGAGCGTGTCAAAGGGCTGCGCGCCGGTGCGGATGACTATCTGGTCAAACCGTTTTCCTTTCAGGAACTGCATGCCCGGATCGAAGCGCTGCTGCGCCGCCCGCAAGAGGCCGAGGAAAGCCCGACCCTGACCTGCCGCGATCTTGAGATGGATTTGCTGACCCGCAAAGTCACCCGCAACGGGCGCGAGATCACCCTGACCCCGCGCGAGTTCCAGATCCTAGAGTTCTTTCTGCGCCGGAAAAACCGCGTGGTGTCGCGCACCATGCTGCTGGAAGGTGTGTGGGATTACCATTTCGACCCCAACACCAATGTGGTGGACGTCCATATCTCCAAGCTGCGCCGTCAGCTGGACGAAGGGGGCGACGTGCCGCTGATTGAAACCGTCCGGGGTGCCGGCTATATGATCTCAGATGGATAACCTGCGGCTATCGTTCAACAATTCACGTACGCGTCTTGTTCTGGCCAGTATGGTGCTCAGCACGTTGCTGACCGCGACAGTGCTGGCGCTGGTGTATGTCACGGCGAACCGCAGTATCGAAGGCGAGACACGATCCGTCGTGTCCGCCGAACTGACCGGGCTGGCCGATGAATATGAACGCCGGGGTCTGATCGGCCTGCTGACCGCGATAGAACGCCGCCTGCCCTCGGCCTCGGAACGCGATGCGCTGTATCTGCTGACCGACCGCTTTGGCGCGAAACTGGCCGGCAACCTGAAGCAATGGCCCAATGATATTGCGGCAGGCAGCGGCTGGGTCGATCTTGAGCTGCGCCGCGCGGATAACGACCAGTTGGTGCCGATTTCAGCCGCCTCGATCCGCCTTCCGGGCGGCGAACGTCTGCTGGTCGGGCGCGATGCTTTGGCCCGCGAGCAATTCGACCGGGTCCTGCTGCGCTCGGTCGGGATCGCGCTGGCCATTGCACTCGCGTTGAGTGTCCTGACCGGGTGGCTGTTTACCCGCCTCGTATTTTCCCGCCTGTCCGACATTGCCAGCACGGCCGAAAACATCGTCTCGGGCGACTTGTCCCGCCGCATGCCCTTGCGTGGCACAGGTGATGAGTTCGATCAGGTGTCAGGAACGCTCAACACCATGCTGGACAGGATCGAAGAACTGGTCAGCAACCTGCGCACCACTTCGAATTCCATCGCCCACGACCTGCGCTCGCCCCTGTCGCGCCTCAAACAACGGGTCGAGGCGCTGTCCGACCCGGACAAGTCCGAGCAGGACCGGCAGATCGACGTCATTCGGGCCAGTACCGAAATCGACCACGTGCTGCGCGTTTTAGGGCAGTTGACGGACATCTCACGCGCCGAGGCTGGCGTGGGCCGCGATCAGTTCGAAACCGTGGACCTTGGGCAATTGGTGGCTGATGTGGTCGAGCTGTATGAGCCCGTCGCAAACGATCAGGGCATTCAGCTTGAGGTAACGGGCACCGCCGCACCCATCCCCGGACACCGCCCCCTGTTGTCTCAGGCGCTGTCCAACCTGCTGGAAAACGCGATGCGCTACGCGCCCGAGGATACGACGATCACCATCACCCTTAGCGAGGATGGGCCCTTTACCAATCTGAGCGTGCGCGATCAGGGCCCCGGTGTCCCGCAAGAGGATTTGAAGCGCCTGCAAATGCCCTTTGTGACCCTTGATCCGGCCCGAACCGAACGCAATGCGGGGCTGGGTCTGGCTTTGGTCGCGGCCATCGCCCATATGCACGAAGGCGGGTTTCAGGCCCGCAATGCCAACCCGGGTCTTGAGGCGATCATCCAGCTGAGCCACTAGGGTCAGCCAGGAATGCCTTCGGTCGCCATTGTCTTGTTCTTATAACGTTTATCCGCCGTCACATCCGCACCAAACCACGCGGGCGGCGTATAGCTGCGGGCTTCATCTTCGGTCTCGAACTCGACCTCGACCAGACGCAACGGGGCCAGATCCCCGGTGAAAACATCCAGCTCAAACACCCGGCCATCCGGCAACTCACCTGTGTAGCGTTCCTTCTCAACCCGTCGGCCTTCGGTTTCGGGCCAGAAGGTTTCGAACTGCTGCGATGAAATCTCGGCCTCACGCTCAACCCGGACCAACGCACCGCTGCCTTTCAGGGTCAGAAAATACCGGTCGTTCTTTTGACGCAGCCGCAGTTCGGTCGAATCCTCGGCGGCCGTCAGATAGCCCTGACGCACCACAGCTTTTTCCGCAGTACTGAGGTCCGGCATCTCTGCGACCAGGAATTTACGTTCAATTTCGGCACTCATTTCCCTGAACTCACTCCGTTTTCCAATTCTTTGAACAGGTTTTCATAAGCCGTACTCGCCGCGCTGCGCCCGGCATAAAGGCTTACCGGCGCGCGGTTTTGACCCATACGTTCAATATCGGCGGCAAAAGGTATTTCGGACGCAAGGAAGCGTTTCTTATAGAGCTTGCGCATCTGCTCCATCGTATCCAGATGCAGGGTTTTGCGCCGCTGCACCATCGAAAAGAACGCGCGCAGCTTTTTCTTTGGCAGGTTTTTCGCCTCAAAAAAGCTGACCAGTTGATCGAATGTGCGCTCTGAAAGGGTCGTCGGGATCACCGGGACCAATATCTGATCGGCGGCTTTGAAGATATTCTCGGACAGGGTCGAGAAATTCGGCGGGCAATCCAGAAGGACGATGTCGTAATCACTGCCCGCCGTGACCAGAGCCTTTTTCAGCCTTGAGCGTTTGTTTCGCATCCGCGACAGGAACACGTCGAAATCGCGAAAGGTCAGGTTTGCGGGCAGCACGTCCAGCCCTTCGAAGTCACTGGCACGGATCGATTTGGTGAACCGCGCGACATCCTCAAAGAACCGCGCATCTGTCAGTTTTTTCGAAGGTTTCACCCGAAAGTAAAAGCCCGACGCCCCCTGCGGATCAAGATCGCACAGCAGCACCTTGTACCCCGCCTGCGCATAGGCATAGGCGAGGTTCACCGAGGTCGCGGTTTTGCCCACGCCGCCCTTGTTACTGTAACACGCTATGATCTTCACGCCTCAGTCCTCCTTGTGGTGAAACAGGGTTCGGAACAGGTTTTGGATGTCCGGGCTGTCGAAATGCCTGAAATTTGCGATGACGCGGGCGCGCTCGGCCTTTTGGCGCTGATCAAGGACGGCGATCAGCCCGCCAACAGACATGGCAAACTGCGCATCTGCCCGCCCTTGAGTGTTGCTTTGCCCGTCAAGAAATTGCAACAGCGCGACTTGTTGGACGGAATAGTCGTTGAACAGGCCAAGGTTATCCTGAAGCTTTTTCAATGGCTTGATGAGCGTCTTGAAATCGCTTTTGTCAAAAAGCGGGCCAAAGAACTCCATCAGATAGCGCAGCTTTTTGCAATCGATCCGTAGCGCGTGCACCGCATCGTCCGGCGTGTCAGGCGTGATACGCCGCGCCTGTTTGCACACCTTGCGGTACCGCTTCCAAATCAGCGCGCAAGCATAGTCATAGGCTGCGCGGTCTGCATTTGGCCCCGGCTGAAGGTTCTTTGCGTCCGAAAACTGGGCCGAGAGTTCCTGCATCTGCCGATCATAAGTTGCACTGCGAAACCGGCGGGACAAGGTGGCCAAAACCTGCGCGCGCTCTTGGGCAAACTGCGCAAACATAGCCTCGGCGCCCGTGTGAAGATTAGACGGTATAAGATTGAAATAATTATCTTTCTCCAAAAGATAGACATCCAGATCCCGCAACCGCCCTGTGGGGGCCATAAGGTCAGAGAAAACCCGCTTTAACGCGATGGTCTGATCGGAAGAGAACACACCCTTGAACAAGCTCAGCACTGATCGGACACGCCGCAACGCGACGCGATAGTCATGCAGAAATTCCGTGTCGATGTCGGCGATCACGCCAGCCTCATTCTGGCGGGCGACGGAGATGAATGTGCGGATAATGTCTACCGCCACCTCGACCGAGGGTTCCCGCGTGCCCAGCTGAACCTCGGGCTTGGAGGTATAGGGAACGGCCTCGGGGAACAGGTGTTGAACTACTGCCTTAATATCTGCGGCCTTCGTTACCAATTTATCGCAAACGGCCTCATGGGCGCGGTCATATCCACGCATGGCCCGCACCTGCAACAGCGTCGCCTGCCCTTCGTCGGTTTTCAGAACGACCATGTCACCGCGCACTTGCGTTTTTTGCAGCTCATCCAACACGGCGAAACGGGTGGTTGTCATTGCGCCCGACCCGATGCTCATCAACGCGCGCAACTTGGGAAAACCTTTCAACGCCGCGCGCACTGGCCCGTCTGGCAAATCCTGAACGAACCGTCCTTTGCCAGAGCAGGCCTGCGAAAGCGCATCATCGTCAAACAAATGCAGCGCCCCGCCGACCTGAACCAGCATCCGGCCATCAGCGCGCAAATCCTGATCATGGCTGTCCAACAGGTCAAAGCTTTGCGCTGGCCCGGGTGCGTCAGCCTCTACCGACAGACCATTCAAATCATTCGATAATCCGCTAAAATTAATCGGGCCGAGCACGGCAACGAACCCCGCCATCACAACCGGGCCTTTCGCGGCGCATGAACATGGCCCTTCACCAGTGTCTTGGCGGCTTTCTGAACCTCGGACATTGGCATCCTCGTGACAGCTTAACATCATGAAATCGAACGGCCTGTTATCTGGCAAGTCCGATCTCAAAATGACCCTACGTCATGTCGACAGGAACGCAATGCCCCGTTAGAACGTGCCCATGCCTGATCCCGTCTCTTCCATCCGCAACCTCGGCCCCGCGTTCGAGCAAGCCTGCGCGCGGGCAGGTATCCACTCGGCCCAGCACCTGCGCGAAATGGGGGCAGATGCAGCCTATGCCAAATTGCTGCGAAACGGGTCGCGCCCACATTTCATTGGCTATTACGTGCTGGTGATGGGGTTGCAGGGACGCCCGTGGAACGACTGCAAAGGTGATGAGAAAAAGGCCCTGCGCGCGCGGTTTGACGCCATCAAAGCCAGTGCAACCACAGCACCCGAGACCCAGATGATTGCGGATTTGGATGCAATTGGAGTTAGGATCTCGGCCACAGACCTCAAACTCGCATAAAAAAGCCGCCCCCGTTAAAGGGAGCGGCCTGTCAGTCAAAGCTGAAACCGGCTTAGCCGACCAGTTCGATGCCCGAGAAGAAATAGGCGATCTCAACTGCTGCGGTTTCCGGTGCGTCGGAACCGTGGACCGAGTTTTCGCCAACCGATTCAGCGAACTCGGCGCGGATGGTGCCGGCGGCGGCGTCTGCGGGATTGGTTGCGCCCATGACTTCGCGGTTCTTGGCAATGGCGCCTTCGCCTTCCAGAACCTGCACAACGACCGGAGCCGACGACATGAATTCGCACAGTTCGTCATAGAACGGACGCTCGGCATGGACTTCGTAGAACTTGCCGGCTTGTTCTTTGGTCATGTGGATGCGCTTTTGCGCGACGATGCGCAGGCCGGCGTCTTCGAACTTGGCGTTGATCTTGCCAGTCAGGTTGCGGCGGGTTGCATCGGGTTTGATGATCGAGAATGTGCGTTCCAGTGCCATGTCGGCCTCTCCTTACAATGTGGCGCTTGGTGTGCGCCGAAATCCATCGCGCGCCGCGTAACACGGTATGCGGCGCAAGAAAAGCACTATGATGGCCTCAGTTTCAGATCGTGTCCGGCAACGGGTCGATACGATCCAGCCTGCGCACATAAAGAATGGCCAGAAGGCCCGCGAAACTGCTGGCGCTCATCATACCCAGCACAAGGAACGGGGCGTTTTCGGGGCTGACAAATGTGCCCGTCACAGTCGTCAGGATCGCCCCCAATGCAACGACCATTGCGCCGGACAGACCCGCCGCGCTGCCCGCCAGCTTGGGCCGTACCGACATCACCCCGGCCGAGGCGTTGGCGTTGGTCAACCCATTCCCGAAGCCCACGCAAATGGCCGAGCCGAAAAACACCCAGACCGATCCCATCCCTGCCAAAAACAGCAACAACCCGATGAAGGGCCCGGTTGAGGCCACGATGCGCCCTGTCAGGATCATCGTCGTCAGCCGGGTGCGTTTGGCGATGCGCCCGGTGATGAAGTTCCCCACCATGAAGCCACCCGTGATGATGCCGATCCCAAGGCCCAGCATGGCCGGGCTCAGATCGAACCATGCAGCGGCAACAAGCGGCGCGCCGGTGATAAAGCTGTAGAACCCGCCGATCGAGAACGCAGCACACAGCGCATAGCCCCAGAACCGGCGGGCGCGAAACAGATGCGGGTATTCGCGCAGCTGCGCGGCGAAGGTGGCGGATCGGTTGGTATTGGTCTCTCCCATATCCAGCCAGAGGAGCATGAACATCCCTGCCCCGAACACCGAATACAGGACGAACCCCGCCCGCCAGCCAAACAGCATGTCCAGCGCACCGCCCAGCATCGGACCCAGCATAGGCGCCAACGCCATCGCCATCGCCACATAGCCCAGCTTGCTGGCAGCCTCATTCGGCGCGAACTGGTCACGGATCGAGGCGCTGGACAACACCGGTCCTGCCACCACCGCCGCCTGCAACATGCGGAACCCCAGAAAGACCCAGATCGACTCGGCCAGAACGCAGCCCAGTGAGGCGATCGCAAAGACACCCATCCCGATCAGTAAAATGGGCCTGCGTCCGAACCGGTCTGACAAGGGGCCAAGGATCAGTTGCAGGCAGGCCGAAATCGCCAGATACCCGGCCAGCGAAAAGTTCACCAAGGCATAATCGACCTGAAAATCCTCGGCCATCCGCGCCAGTGACGGCAGGAACATGTTCAGCGACAGCACCGACAGGGCCGTCGCGCAGATCAGTGTCACCAGGGATGGGGGCGTCCGGGCCGCGCGCATGGGGCAAATAACCGTCTGAAATCCAACCGGACCAGCGCTAACACATCCGCCGCGCATTGAACATGCCAAGCGGCTGGCGGCGGCATCACGGCTCTGCTAAGAGCGGCGCATGTTACGGATCGAAGACATCAATTACGCCGTCGAAGGTCGCCCTTTGTTCGACGGGGCCAGTGCAACCATTCCCGATGGGCACAAGGTCGGGCTTGTGGGCCGCAATGGCACCGGCAAGACCACCCTGTTTCGCCTGATCCGGGGGGAACTGGCACTGGAATCGGGCAATATCGTGCTGCCCAAACGCGCGCGGATCGGTGGCGTGGCGCAAGAGGTGCCCTCGTCCGATGTCTCGCTGATCAACACGGTTCTGGCCGCCGATATCGAACGTAGTACCCTAATGGCCGAGGCAGAAAGCGCCCAAGACCCCACGCGCATTGCCGAGATCCAGACCCGTCTGGCCGATATCGACGCCTGGTCAGCCGAGGCGCGCGCGGCCTCGATCCTCAAAGGGCTGGGGTTCGATGATGAGGATCGGCTGAAACCCTGTTCCGATTTCTCGGGCGGGTGGAGGATGCGCGTGGCGCTGGCGGCGGTGCTGTTTTCGCAGCCCGATCTGCTGTTGCTGGACGAACCAACCAACTATCTGGACCTTGAAGGCGCGCTGTGGCTGGAAAGCTATCTGGCCAAGTACCCTCATACGGTCATCATCATCAGCCACGACCGCGGGCTGCTTAACCGCGCGGTGGGATCGATCCTGCATCTGGAAGACCGCAAGCTGACCTATTACGCGGTGCCTTACGACAAATTCGCCGAACGCCGCGCCGAACGTATTGCGCAGGCAGAATCGGAAAACGCAAAGGCCAAGGCGCGCATCGCCCATCTGCAAAGCTTTGTCGACCGGTTCCGCGCTAAGGCCACCAAGGCTGTGCAGGCCCAGTCGCGCCTGAAGATGATCGAGCGCATCCAGTTGGTCTCGACCCCGCAAGAGGCCGCCCTGCGCGCGTTTTCCTTCCCCGAGCCCGAGGAACTGTCGCCCCCGATCATCCATATTGAGGGCGGCGTGACCGGCTATGGCGACACCGAAGTGCTGCGCCGCCTGAACCTGCGCATCGATCAGGACGACCGGATCGCGCTGCTGGGCAAGAACGGTCAGGGCAAGTCTACGCTCTCCAAGCTGCTCTCGGATCGCCTGCCCCTGATGGCGGGCAAGATGACCCGCAGCTCCAAGCTGCGCATCGGGTATTTTGCGCAGCATCAGGTGGATGAGCTTTATGTGGACGAAACGCCGCTGGACCATTTGCGCCGCCTGCGCCCCGATGAGGCCCCGGGCAAATGGCGGTCGCGGCTGGCGGGGTTCGGACTGAACGCGGATCAGGCAGATACGCAGGTCGGACGTCTGTCGGGCGGCCAGAAAGCGCGCCTGTCGCTGCTGCTGGCCACCATCGACGCGCCGCATATGCTGATCCTGGATGAGCCGACCAACCACCTCGACATCGAAAGCCGCGAGGCGCTGGTCGAGGCGCTGACCGCTTATTCTGGCGCGGTTGTGCTGGTCAGCCATGATATGCACCTGCTGTCGCTGGTGGCGGACCGGCTTTGGCTGGTCTCGGACGGGACGGTCAAGCCGTTTGAGGGCGATCTGGAAGCCTACCGCGCCCTGCTGTTGGCCCGGGACAAGCCGGTCAAAGAAAAGCCCGCGGCGGCCAAGCCCAAACGCCCATCCCGCGACACTATTCTGGCCCTGCGCGCCGATCTGCGCAAATGCGAGGACCGGATCGAAAAGCTGACCGATATGCACGACAAGCTCTCGGCCAAGCTGGCGGACCCGGCGCTGTACGAAGACGACAAGATCAACGATCTGGAAACCTGGAACCGCAAATTTGCCGAGGTGGTCGAAGCCATGCAAAAGGCCGAAACCCTGTGGGTCGCCGCCGCCGAGCGCCTTGAACAAGCCGAGACGACCACATGATGGATTTTGCCTTTTTCATCACCGCCTTCACCACCCTGTTCGTGGTGATCGACCCGTTCGGCACCACGCCGATTTTCGTGGCGCTGACGCAGGACATGGATGCCAGAACCCGGCGCAAAACCGCGATCCGCAGTTGTCTGACGGCTGTTGGCATCCTGATTGCCTTTGCCGCCTTTGGCGAGGCGCTTTTGGGGTTCGTCGGTATCTCAATGGCCGCCTTCCGCGTTGCCGGTGGGGCGCTGCTGTTTCTGACCGCGCTGGACATGCTGTTTGACCGCCGCACCAAACGGCGCGAGGACCGCGCCGAGGAAGAGGAACACCCCGACCCTTCCGTGTTCCCTCTGGCCATTCCGCTGATCGCGGGCCCGGGATCGATTGCAACGATCATTCTGCTGGCAGGGCAACATCCTGGTGTTCTGGGCATTGTCGAGGCCTGTCTGGTCATGCTGGCGGTCATGGCGGTGGTTCTGACCTTTTTCCTGTCAGGCGGTCTGATTGCGCGCATTCTGGGCAAAACCGGTCTGAACGTATTGACCCGCCTGCTGGGAATGTTGCTGGCGGCCTTGTCGGTTCAATTCATTCTGGATGGCCTCAAGGCCTTTGGATTTGCCTCCTGACCCCCCATATATCCAACAGGTAAGTGTTTAGGAAAACGGTATGGACGGCGACAACATCGGGCGTTTGGTATATCTGGTTGTGCTTGGGACGGCCGTGGTGTTCTGGTTCGTGTCGCAAAACCGTCAGTCGCTGAATAAAACCCTGCAACAAGCCATGGCCTGGGTGTTTATCTTTGTCGGCGTCATTGCGGTTGTCGGACTGTGGGAAGACATCCGCTCGACCGTAGGCCCTGCCCCGCAGATGACCGTGACCGGAGAAGCGATCGAGGTTCCGCGCGCCAGCGATGGTCACTATTACCTACCCGTGATCGTGAACGGAGAGCCGATCACCTTTCTCGTCGATACCGGTGCCAGTCAGATCGTTCTCAGCGATCAGGACGCCCGGCGTATCGGAGTCGACCCCGATCAACTGAACTATTTCGGCCGCGCCTTTACCGCGAACGGAGAGGTGCGCACTGCACCCGTCCGGCTGGACAGTCTTGAACTGGGGCCGATCACTGATCACGGTGTCTCGGCCTGGGTGAATGAGGGCGATCTGCGCCAGTCCCTGCTGGGCATGGATTACCTGCACCGGTTTTCGAATATCCAGTTCACTAATGGCCGCATGATCCTGTCGCGGTGACAGCATTCCATTATTGAGAACAAAGTAAGAACATGCTAACCTGACGGCATGTCCATCCACCTGACTGACCGCAAGCCATCGCACAAGGCGCAGGGGCTGGCGCTGAACCCTCAGATCACCCTGCAAACGGGCCGCGTGCACGAAGCATGTGGCCCGGCCCGGCGCAGCTTTGCCATGTGGCTGGCCGGTCAGGCACAGGGCCCGGTGTTGTGGATTGCCCCCGCGTGGGAGCCGGGCCAGCTGAACCCCGATGGTATGATGCCCTTTGCCGATCCCGCCCGGTTCATCTTTGTTCGCCCCACCCGCGCCGAAGATATTCTATGGTGTCTGGAAGAAGCCCTGCGCAGCGGGGCGATCCCGCTGATCATCGGCGACCTGCCGGGCGCACCGGGGCTGACACCCGTGCGGCGCATGCATCTGGCCGCCGAACAGGGCGGCACACTGGGGCGAGCACCGCTGGGTCTGCTGCTGACGCCCGGCGATGGTGGCGCACAGGGAATTGAGACGCGCTGGCACATGGCCGCTGATCATGCCGGAGAGGCCCGCCGCTGGCGTTTGACCCGCCGCCGTGCCCGCGCCCTGCCCCCGGTCACATGGCAGGCCACCCAGACCAAAGCGCGCGCTGGTCTGAACCTGACACAGATCGGGGCTGACGATGTAATGGCGTGACACCTCACGCGGTTCACAAAACTTGTGACTGGCAAAACCCCCGCCCCCGCCCTAGCGTTCCGGGATGACCCACGCGATCCACGATAGCCGCTATTCCTGGCTGCGCCTGCTGATCACTCTGGCAATTGCCATGGTGGCGAATGTGGGAATGTGGGCGGTTATCGTGGTGATGCCCGCCATCGAGACACAGTTCGATGCCGGTCGGGCCGAAGCCTCGCTGCCTTATGTCCTTTCGATGATCGGCTTTGCGCTGGGAAACATGTGGCTGGGCCAGCTGGTCGACCGCATGGGCGTGACCAAAGCACTGATCGGTGCTGCCATTCTAAGCGCCATCAGCTATCTGCTGGCGACGCTGGCCCCAAACATGCTGCTGTTGTCGCTGGCGCATCTGTTGCTGGGGTTGGGCACTTCGATCGGGTTCGGGCCGCTGATCGCCGATATCTCGCACTGGTTCATGAAACGGCGCGGCATTGCCGTCGCTCTGGTGGCCAGCGGCAATTATCTGTCGGGCGCTATCTGGCCCACCATGCTGTCCGGCATTCTGGCCCGAGACGGGTGGGAGCAGGTGTATCTGACGCTTGCCCTGATGACCCTGATCGTGGTGATCCCCCTGTCCCTGCTGCTGCGCCGTCAGGTACCGGCCGAGGCGCACCGGACCGCCGCCGCCAATGCCCAGCTCAACGCGCGCAGCGTCGGCATATCACCCCGCGCCCTGCAATATATTCTGGGTCTGGCCGGGATCGGCTGCTGCGTGGCGATGTCGATGCCCCAAGTTCATATCGTGTCCTATTGTGTCGGACTGGGCTATGGCCCTGCCGTGGGGGCCGAGATGCTGTCTCTGATGCTGCTGGGCGGTGTGGTCAGCCGCGTCATCTCAGGCGTGGTTGCGGATAAGCTGGGCGGGCTGATGACCCTGCTGATCGGCTCGGTCCTGCAATGTATCGCCCTGTTCCTGTTCCTGCCCTATGACGGCATGGTTTCGCTTTATATCATCAGTCTGATGTTCGGTCTGGCTCAGGGTGGCATCGTTCCCAGCTATGCTTTGGTGGTCCGCGAATACATGCCCCCGCAAGAGGCCGGAGCGCGGGTCGGCTTTGTGATGATGATGACAATCATGGGCATGGCACTGGGCGGATGGATGTCCGGCTGGATTTACGACGTCACCGGAAATTACCAACTGGCCTTTATCAACGGCATTCTCTGGAACGGGATCAATATCGCCATTCTGCTGATGCTGCTCCACCGCTCACGGCCCCGCAGGCAAGAGGTTCTCGCATGATACACCCGACACGACGCACATTGCTTGCCATTCTGACCGGGCTTGCCCTGACCGGGCCTGCATTTGCCGCCCCCGACGCCTATGAGCTTGTCCCGGATGAGACATCGGTCGATTTCACCTTTGACCTGTCAGGCATATCGCAATCAGGCACCATGCCGATCGAGTCCGCCGAGATCGAGATCGACCTGAACGACTTGCTCAACAGCCGCGTGGACGTCGTTCTGAACGTGGCCAAAGCCCGCACAAAACTGCCCTTTGCGCGCAAACCTATGCTTAGCGAAAGCGTGCTGGACGCCAAGGAGTTTCCAGTGATCCAATTCGTTTCGACCGACGTGCAGCTTGGCGAAAGCGGGCGCATCTCGGGCGGGGCCACGATAACGGGTGAGCTGACGGTGCGCGGCGTCACCCGACCGATTGTCCTAAGGGCCGCCCTGCACCGCCCCCCCGGCAGCGCCGCCGACAATCTCGACGATCTGTCCATTCGCCTGACCGGCGCGTTGAACCGTCATGATTTCGGGGCATCCGGCTATCCCGATCTGGTGCAGGACACCGTGGGGCTGGACATCCGGGCCGAAATCAAACGCGCGGAATAGGTCAAAAACGACGCCGACAGGTCGATAAGCCGCGCGCATTTCACCCCGAAAGCCACAAGCTGGTGTCACTATGCGCACGATCATTTCCTTTGCAGCCTTGTTTCTGTCGGTCATTCTCTTGCAGCTGTCGACCGGAGGCGTTGGGCCTCTGGATGCCATATCGGGGCTGACGCTGGACTTTTCGACCGAGCAGATCGGTCTGCTGGGTTCTGCGCATTTCATCGGGTTCTTTGTCGGATGCTGGTGGGCCCCGCGTCTGATGGGCAGTGTCGGCCATTCCCGCGCCTTTGCCGTGTGCACGGCCTTGGGCGCGATGGGTCTGCTGGGCCATACCCTGACCGAGAACCCGAATATCTGGGCCATCCTGCGGATCGCATCGGGCACCTGTGTGGCCGGGTGTTATACGGTGATCGAAGCATGGCTGAACGCCAAGGTCACAAACGAGTCGCGCGGTCGTGTCATGGGTAGCTACCGCATCGCCGATCTGGGTGCGTCGCTCTGCGCGCAGTTAATCATCGCGGTGCTGCCGCCTGCCTCTTACGTATCATACAACCTGCTGGCCATTTTGTGCTGTGCCTCGCTGCTGCCCCTGGCCCTGACGCGGGCCAGCCAACCCAAGACACCCGAGGCACCGCGCCTGCGGCCCAGACTGGCCTGGGCCAATTCGCCCCTGGCCGTGGCCGGGGTGATTGTGTCGGCGCTCAGCTCAGCCTCGTTTCGCATGGTCGGCCCGGTCTATGGGCAAGAGGTGGGCCTGGGCGTGGATCAGATCGCCTTTTTCCTGGCGTCTTTCGTTCTCGGCGGCGCGCTGGCGCAATATCCGCTGGGATGGCTGGCCGACAAATATGACCGGCGGTGGGTGCTGATCTGGCTGTCAGCCGCCGCCGTGCTCAGCTGCGGCATCACCATGGCGGCCAGCGGCTCGGGCACCTTGGGCGTCATGCTGGCGGCCGGATTCTTTGGGCTGACCACTTTCCCGATCTTCTCGGTCTCTTCTGCCCACGCCAATGACTTTGCCACCACCGAACAGCGGGTTGAGCTGTCGGCCGCACTGATGTTCTGGTACGCGCTGGGGGCGATTGCATCGCCCTATATTTCATCCACGCTGATCCAGCAGTTTGGGCCGGGCGCGCTGTTCGCCTTTGTCGCAGTCGGCCATCTGGGGCTTATCCTGTTCGGCCTTGCCCGAATGCGCTCGCGCCCGACACCGGATGCGCGTACGAATTATGTCTATGCGCCGCGCACGTCCTTTACCATCGGGCGCTTGCTGAAACGGTCGCGCGAAGAATAAAGGGCCGGGAAATCCCGGCCCTTCCATTTGTTACTGGATCGGAGAGGTCTCATCCTCTGACCCCTCGGCGGGGTCCTGCGTTTGCTCCAACGCCCCGTTCACCACGCCGCCGACGCCATTCTCCATCGACAGGCCCAGTTCTTCGCCCAGTTTCTTGAGCGCGGGCATCTGCACCGCCATACCCATGATCGAATCCAGCGCCTGATTGACAACCGGCTTGTCGCTGTTGGCCGCGCCACCCGAGGCACCTGCCCCGATACCGCCCACCTGATGGATCTTGATCGAGTCGATCTTTTCCGCAGGCTTGACCATTTCCGAGATGATCGAGGGCATGGTTTCGATCCGAGCCAGATCAACCTTCATGCGGATCTGCGCCGCGGACAGGACATTGTCGGCCTCGACAATCGCGCGCTTACCTTCCGCTTCGGCCAGCATGTCGTTCTTCTTGGCCTCGGCCCGGATGTTCAGCGCATCCGCCTCGGCCTGTGCCTCTTCACGGCGGGCTTCGGCGCGGTCGGCGGCGGCCTCTTTCTCGGCCTGTGCGGCCAGACGGATGGCGGTGGCCTGACGTTCCGCCTCGCGGGTGGCTTCGATCAGGGCGATCTGCTTCTGACGCTCGGCCTCGGCCACCTCACGGGCGGTCGCCACGGCTTCGGTCGCCTTGGTCGCCTCGGCACGGGCAAGATCAGCAGATGCACGCGCGCGGCTTTCCTCTTCGGATTTCTGCGCGATGATGATCTGGCGTTCCTGTTCGGCCACTTCGATCTCACGCTCTTTGGCGATCTCGGCGTCGCGGATTTTGCGTTCCCGCTCAATATCTGCCGAACGAATGGCCTCTTCGCGGGCGATCCGGGCGCGCTCGGTTTCACGTACCGAGTCTTCGGTCCGGGCCGCGATCTCGGCCTCTTGCGCGACACGCATGGTTTCAACTTTCTGGGTCTGCTCAATCCGCGCCTGCGCCTCATCCTGTTCGATCAGCAGCTTCTGACGTTCTGCTTCCATGGCGGCGCGGCGCACCTCAACCTCAGCCTCGGCATCGATCTGCGCGCGCTCTTTCTTCGAGGTTGCAATTACCTCGGCCAGCTTGCGCATACCCACGGCGTTAAACGCGTTGTTCTCATCCAGAGCTTCGAACGGCGTCTGGTCCAGCGCGGTCAGCGAGACGGATTCCAGCGACAGACCGTTTTTCAGCAGATCTTCGGACACGGCATTCTGCACTTCTTGCACAAAGTCGGCGCGGTTTTCATGCAGCCCGTCCATGGTCATCTGAGCAGCCACGGCGCGCAGACCATCGATCAGCTTACCTTCGATCATCTCGCGCAGTTGCTCGACATCAAAGGTACGGTCGCCAAGTGTCTGCGCGGCGCGCGCGATGCCCTCTTCGGTCGCCATGACCGAGACGTAGAACTCAACGCCCACATCCACGCGCATCCGGTCCTTGGTGATCAAGGCAGCCTCGCCGCTGCGCTGCACCTCAAGGCGCAGGGTCTTCATGTTGACGGGGCTGACCTCATGCAGCAGCGGCACGATGATGACGCCGCCATCCATGATGACTTTCTTACCGCCTGCACCGGTTTTCACCAGACTGATCTCACGGGTCGCGCGGCGGTAAAGACGGCCAAGAACAAGGCCAATGAACAAGAGTACGGCCAGAATGGTCACAATTGTGACGGCCAGGAATGGAAGTTCCATGCAAAATCCTCCGAGTTGGGGTTTGAAATTTGGTTAGACTGACAAGCCGACCAGAACGAACCGGTCGCGCCGTCTGTCGCGCAGAACAAGGACTTCTGTGCCCTGCTCCAGCGTCTCGTTATCCTGCAGCGGCTCAGCGCGCAGGTAATGGGTGTTGCCAAAGCGATCCATGATGCGCACCTCGGCCGGACGCCCGCGGGAGGCGGTGCCCTGCGTGATCACGCCACGCCTGCGGGCAAGCATCCGTTCCGACATAGCCTCGGTCTCGGTCTTGGGCAGAAGGCGGGCGAAGACACCGCCAAAGCCGCGCGCGAACCACAGACCAAAGGCACCCGCCGGGATTGCGGCCATCCAGGACGGCAGGTCAAAGCCCAGCAGATCGCGCAGCGCCAGTTGCAGACCCATGCCCGACAGGCCGAACCCCGCCAGCAGCACGGCCAGCCAGATCATGAAGGGCATTTTGCCGATCCCCAGCCAAGACAGCGGCCCTGAGGGCGCGCCACCGGGAGCGTCTGCCTCAACCTCGGCCAGCTCATAGTCGCCCAGATCAATATCGGCATCGATATCCAGATCCAGATCGGCCACGTCCAGATCGGGGGCGTCAATATCCAGATCGACCTCGCCCTCACCCGCCAGCAGGCTGCCACCGATGACCAGCGCCACCAGTTCAAGCGCCAGCAGGCCGAACAGCAGCGCAAGCGCAAAGGTAAAGGGCGCAAACGCACCCTCAAGCAAAAAGTCAAACATCAGCAGGTTGCCCTCGTCTATTGTATACTTTTGTATACCCAATAGATGGGTACTCATCGCGCAAATTCAAGAGGTTGTGATTCCACTATACAACTTATGGGTATTGTGCCTTGCCAGTCGGGCGCAATTCGAAACCCTGTGCACCTTGCGTTTTCACCGCCTCTGCGTGTCGAAAATGACATCTGGGCGAAAGCCGGGGTTTTTCTGGCCCGCGACTTCGGGTAGACGGGCGCGCAGACAGATACGTGGACACGCAAAATGGCTCGGATACTCATTACCTCGGCGATCCCCTACATCAACGGGATCAAACACCTCGGCAACCTGATCGGCTCGCAATTGCCGGCCGATCTGTACGCGCGCTATCAGCGTGGCCGGGGGAACGAGGTCATGTTCCTTTGCGCCACCGATGAACACGGCACCCCGGCAGAACTGGCCGCCGCGAAGGCAGGCAAGCCAGTGGCCGAATATTGTGCTGACATGTATGCGGTTCAGGCGGACATCGCGCAGCGCTTTGGCCTGAGTTTCGATCACTTTGGCCGATCCTCCAGCGCGCAGAACCGCCAGCTGACCCAGCATTTCGCGGGCAAGCTGGATGAGGCCGGTTTGATCCGAGAGGTCAGTGAAAAGCAGGTCTATTCCAACGCCGACGGACGGTTCCTGCCGGATCGCTATATTGAGGGCACCTGCCCCAATTGCGGTTATGACCGCGCACGCGGCGATCAGTGCGAAAACTGCACCAAGCAATTGGACCCGACCGACCTGATCGAGCCGCGCAGCGCGATCAGCGGCTCGACCGATCTGGAAGTGCGCGAAACCAAGCACCTGTACCTGCGCCAATCCGCGATGAAGGATCAACTGGATGCGTGGATCGACAGCAAGACCGATTGGCCGATCCTGACCACCTCAATTGCCAAGAAGTGGCTGCATGACGGCGATGGTTTGCAAGACCGTGGCATCACCCGCGATCTGGACTGGGGTGTTCCGGTCAAGAAAGGCGATCAGGACTGGCCGGGGATGGAGGGCAAAGTCTTCTATGTCTGGTTCGACGCCCCCATCGAATACATCGCCTGCGCCAGGGAATGGGCGGATGCCAATGGTAAAATGGATGCCGATTGGGAACGCTGGTGGCGCACCGACAAAGGTGCCGACGACGTGCGCTATGTTCAGTTCATGGGCAAGGACAACGTGCCGTTCCACACGCTCAGCTTCCCCGCGACGATTCTGGGCTCGGGCGAGCCGTGGAAGATGGTCGATCACCTGAAGTCCTTCAACTACCTGAACTATGATGGCGGTCAATTCTCGACCAGCCAGGGCCGAGGCGTCTTCATGGATCAGGCGCTGGACATCCTGCCTGCCGACTACTGGCGCTGGTGGTTGCTGAGCCATGCGCCCGAAAGCAGCGACAGCGAGTTCACATGGGAGAACTTCCAGCAATCGGTGAACAAGGACCTCGCCGACGTGTTGGGCAACTTTGTCAGCCGGATCACCAAGTTCTGCCGCTCGAAATTCGGTGAGACGGTACCCGAAGGAACGATTTCAGCCGATGAAGGCGATCTGATCACCGAACTGTCGGGCCGTATTCACGCCTATTACGGGCATATGGAGGCAATGGAGGTTCGCAAGTCCGCTCAGGAGTTGCGTGCTATCTGGGCGGCAGGCAATGAGTATTTGCAACGGGTTGCGCCGTGGACGACCTTCAAGACCGACCCCAGCACCGCTGCGGCTCAGGTCGCTGTAGGTCTGAACCTGATCCGCCTGTTTGCCGTGCTGAGCAGCCCGTTCATCCCCAGCAGCGCGGCTGCGATGCTGAAGGCGATGAACGTCACAAATGCGGATTGGCCCGATCCCGATAACATCCCGGCCGTGTTGGAGGCCCTGCCCGCCGGTCATGCGTTCACCGTACCTGACGTTCTGTTCGCCAAAATCACCGACGAACAGCGTGAGGATTGGCAGACCCGCTTTGCCGGAACGCGCGACTGAGACCGCGACATTCGCAACGGAAAGAACGGGGGCACACGCGGCCCCCGTTTTTGTTTCGGGGCGCCATGCCCCTGTACCCGAGCGTGAGGGGCTCTGCGTAAGTCAGCCTGCCGCCTTCAAAAAATCCACACCTGCCCCGATGCCGGACACATTCATGACGCTTGAGATATGAGCGCAAAAAAGTCATCCTGAGACAAAATCCATACGACTCGTCCGGATATCCTGTCGATCCGGGCAGATATCCTGTCTTTTTTAACGAGGCCCTTGCCATGTCCCCTGCATCGAAGAAACCGAGACTCCGCCTGTTCCGGCCCGCCCTTGCCGCCGTGGCCTGCGTGGGTATGGCACATGCGGCCTGGGCGCAGGATCAAAGTGACGCGCCGCCGCCTAAGGTTTCGATTGCAGCGGCCTATACACAAGAGATCACCGAAGAAGCCACATTCATTGGCCGGGCCGAGGCGATCGACAAGGTAGACATCGTTGCCCGCGTCAACGGGTTTCTGGAAACGCAGGACGTGACCGAAGGCTCGCTTGTGAACAAGGATGATCTTTTGTTCACCATCGAACCCGATCTGTATCAGGCCACGCTGGACGCGCGCAAAGCCGATCTGGACCGCGCCAATGCCAACCTGGAACTGGCCAAGGTGGAACTGGCGCGTAAACAAGAGCTTTTCTTGCGCGACGCGACCCCGGAATCCGAACGAGACATCGCGCGCGCCAACGAACTAGTGGCCGAGGCCGAGGTCAAAGCCGCGCAAGCCGCGATCCAGCAGGCCGAACTGGACCTGAGCTATACCGAAATTCACGCCCCCTTTGCAGGCCGGATCGGGCGGATCACGACCAGCGTTGGCGATGTGGTCGGGCCAAACAATCCGGCGCTTGTAAATCTGGTCAGCGAAGCGCCGATCTATGTGAATTTCTCACTGAACGAAAAGCAGTTCACCTCGGTGCTTGAGCAATATGGTGAGACTGCGGCCTCGCTGGCTGACAGCACCCAAAGCCCGAACGTGCACCTGACATTGCCCAACGGCACCGATCTGGATGAGACCGGCCAGATCGTCTTTGTGGACAACCGGATTGACCCTCTGACCGGCGCGATCACCATTCGGGCCCAGTTTGACAACACCAACCGTCTGATCGTGGACGGCGCATTCCTGAACGTCCAGATTGAGGCATTGGAACCCACGCTTGAGGTTCTGATCCCGCAGGCCGCCCTGCAACGGGACCAGCGGGGTGAGTTTGTTCTGGTCGTGAACGACCAGCAGATGGTCGAGCAGCGCTATATCACCACCGGCGACAATGTTGAGACGGCGGTCATCGTCAACGATGGCCTGCGCGAGGGCGAAAGCGTCATTGTCGAGGGCCTGCAAAGGGTGCGCCCCGGCGTGGCTGTCGACGCAGTCGTGGCGTCTGAGCAGCCGGGAGAGTAACAGATGTTCTCAGCCCTGTTCATCAGCCGGCCCAAGCTGGCGCTCGTTATTTCGCTGGTCCTGACCATTCTGGGCGGGATCGGCTATCTGGTTCTGCCGGTCGCGCAGTTTCCCGACATCACCCCGCCGGTGGTCAGTGTCACAACCACCTACACAGGTGCAAATGCGGAAACCGTGGAAAACACCGTTGCCGCGCCTATTGAGGCGCAGGTGAACGGTGTGGACGACATGATCTATATGACGTCCACCTCATCCGACAACGGCTCTTATTCGCTGAACGTGACGTTCGAGGTGGGCACCGACCCTGATATTGCATCAGTCAACGTGCAAAACCGTGTGGCGCAGGCCATGTCTTCGCTGCCGGCCGAGGTGACGTCTTCGGGCGTGGTCACGCAGAAGGCGTCGACCAACATGCTGCTTCTGGTCACGCTGACCTCGCCCAACGGCACGTATGACAGCGTGTTCCTGTCGAACTATGCGTCGATCAACCTCAAAGACGCGCTGGCGCGGGTTCAGGGTGTTGGTAAGGCCGACGTTCTGACCAATCTGGAATACGCGATGCGGATCTGGATGGACCCGGATCAGATGGCGGCTCTGTCCATCACGCCGGGTGACGTGATCAACGCCATCCGCGAGCAGAATGCCGAGGTCTCGGCAGGTTCGATCGGTGCGCCGCCCGTGCCCGAGGGGCAGACCTTTCAGTATACGATCAAGACCAAGGGCCGCCTGACCTCGCCCGAGGAATTTGGCGAGATTGTCATTCGCACAGGCGACGCAGGGTCCATCGTTCGGGTAAAGGATGTCGCGCGGGTCGAACTTGGGGCCCAGTTCTACGCGGCGTCCGGTTATTTCGACAGCGTGCCCGCCACAGTGATCGGCATCTACCAGGCCCCCGGCGCAAACGCGCTGGCCGTGTCCGAACGGGTCGAGGCCGAGCTGGAACGCCTCTCGCGCACCTTCCCCACCGATGTCGAATTTGACGTGCCGTTCAACACCACCGACTTTGTCGAGCAATCGCTGAACGACGTGGTCTCGACCCTGATCCTGACCTTCATTCTGGTGATCTCGGTCGTGTTCGTTTTCCTGGGCAGTTGGCGCGCGACGATCATTCCCGCCGTGGCCATCCCGGTCTCATTGATCGGGACATTTGCCTTTCTTCTGGCCTTTGGCATGTCGCTGAACACGATCTCGCTGTTTGCGCTGGTGCTGGCCATCGGGATTGTGGTGGATGACGCCATCGTTGTGGTTGAAAACGTCGAACGGATCATCGCGGATGAGGGGTTGCCCCCCGCCGAGGCGACCCGCAAGGCCATGGGTCAGATCACCGGCCCGGTGATTGCCACCACGCTGGTTCTTCTGGCTGTGTTTGTGCCCGTGACCTTCATGCCCGGCATCTCGGGGCGGCTTTATTCGCAATTCGCGGTGACGATCTCGACCGCTGTTGTGATCTCGTCGATCAACGCGCTGACCCTGTCCCCCGCCCTGTGCGGATTGGTTCTGCGGGCCCGGTCCGGTCCGCCCAAGGGTATATTGGCGGTGTTCGAAAAGTTCATCGGCACCATTCGCGGCGGCTATGTGGCAATTGTGCGAAAACTACTGATCCTGCCGGTCGTGGGGCTGGGCATTATCGCCGCCTTTGCCATGGGCACCGGTACGATCATGTCCAACACCTCCAGCGGGTTCCTGCCGCTTGAGGATAACGGATACCTCTTTGTCGACATCCAGCTGCCCGACGCGGCAACGCTGGAACGCACCGAAATCGTCTCGGCCCGCGTGGATGAACAGGTTCAGCAAATCCCCGGCGTTTCCAGCACCGTTCTGATCAACGGGTTTTCGATCCTGAACGGCACCACGACCAATGGCGCGGCGATCTTTGTGAACCTTGAAAACTGGGATGAGCGTCAGGACGATGACCTGAGCGCGAATGCCATTCTGCAAAAGGTTCTGGCGATTGCGAATGGGGAATCCGCGGCCTCGATCGTGGCGTTCAACCCTCCGCCGATTCAGGGCCTTGGCAACTCGGCCGGGGTTGAGATGGAGGTGCAGCAAACCGGTGGTGGCACACCGCAGGATCTGGCGTCAGCCGTGGGGTCCTTCGTCTATGCGGCGAACCAGCGACCCGAGATCGGTCAGGCCTATACCACCTTCCGCGCAAACGTCCCGCAATTGTTCGTCGATCTGGACCGTGAAAAGGCCAAGACACTGCAGGTCTCGGTGGCTGAAGTGTTCCAGACCATGCAGGCGCAACTGGGGTCGTACTATGTGAATGACTTCAACCTGTTCGGACGGGTTTATCGCGTGATGATCCAAGCGGATGGCAGCTATCGCGACAATGTTGAGGATATCTCGAACCTCTATGTCCGCTCGGAACAGGGTGAGATGGTGCCGCTGGGCACGCTGATCGATGTGGAAAACGTCTTGGGCCCGGTCCTGCTGAAACGCCACAACCTGTTCCGTTCAGCCACGGTCACAGCGGTGCCGGCACCGGGGCTATCGACCGGCGATGCGATCAGCGTGATGACCGAGGAATCGGCCACCGCCCTGCCCCCCGGATACGCCTTTGAGTGGACCGGGACCGCGCAGCAGCAGCTGGCCTCGGGCAGTCTGGTGATCATCATTCTGGGGCTGGCGATCCTGTTCGGCTATCTGTTCCTTGTGGGGCAATATGAAAGCTGGTCGATGCCTGTGTCGATCCTGCTGTCGGTGATCGTCGCCCTGTTCGGTGCCGTGGCTGCGGTGGCCATCGTGGGCAGTGACATCAACCTCTATACGCAGATCGGGATGATCATGCTGGTGGGTCTGGCCTCAAAGAACGGCATCCTCATCGTCGAGTTCGCGATGGAGCAGCGGGCCAAGGGCCTGTCGATCAAGGACGCCGCTGCCGAGGCCGCCTATCAGCGTTTCCGCGCCGTGATGATGACCGCCCTGTCCTTCTTGCTGGGTGTTGTGCCGCTGTTGGCGGCCAGCGGTGCGGGGGCGGCCAGCCAAAAGGCCATCGGTGTTGCCGTGTTCGGCGGCATGCTGGCGGCCACTTTGGTCGGCGTCATCCTGGTGCCCGTGCTCTATGCCCTGATGCAGAGCCTCAGGGAATGGCTCAAAGGGTCCAAGAACGATCCCGGCCCGTCCGAAGAAGCGGCCTGACACAACAATAAGCCCCGCCAGATCGGCGGGGCTTTTTTTAAGCAACTGCGTGCGTAAGGCGCTGTTCCATCGCCTCTTGTATCCGGGCAATCTGGTCCCCGGACAGGCGCAGGCCCAGCTTGTTGCGCCGCCAAACCACATCCTCGGCGCTGCGGGCATATTCCTTATCCATCAACCAGTTGAGTTCCCGTTCGGTCAGCGTGGCTCCGAAATCCTCTCCCATATCGGCGGCCGAGGTTGCATCGCCAAGGATCACCCGCGCTTCGGTTCCGTAAGCGCGCACAAGGCGTTCCGCCCACGCCCGATCCAGAAACGCGAAATCCGCCTCAAGCCCGCTCACCAGCGCCTGTACGCCATCCACCGGGAAATCCCCGCCGGGCAAGGCAACCCCTGCGGTCCAAGGGCCGGGCAGGTTCGGGAAGTGTTCGCCCACTTTCTCAAGCGCGCTTTCGGCCAGACGTCGATAGGTGGTGATCTTGCCGCCAAAGACGTTCAGCACCGGCGCCCCGCCCTGCGCGTCGACCTTCAGCGTATAATCCCGCGTTGCCGCCGTCGCGCTACTGGCCCCGTCATCATAAAGCGGCCGCACACCAGAATAGGTCCAGACGACATCGTCTCGGGTCACCGGCGTTTCGAAATACTTGCTGGCGAAGGCACAGAGATAGTCCTGCTCTGCCTCGGTGCAGATCGGGGGTTCGGCGGGATCGGGATGGTCCTGATCTGTCGTACCGATCAGCGTAAAGTCACGCTCATAAGGAATGGCAAAGATGATGCGGCCATCCTCGCCCTGAAAGAAATAGCATTTGTCATGATCGAAGAGCTTGCGGGTCACGATATGGCTGCCTCGGACCAACCGGACGCCCTCGCGCGAGTTCACGTGGATTTTGGTCTGGATGATGTCCCCGACCCATGGCCCGCCCGCATTGATCAGCATTTTAGCCTTGATCACGCGCACCTCATCCGTGTCGCGATCCTGAACGGTGATTTCCCACAGCTCGTCCACGCGTCTGGCCGCAATAACTTGTGTGCGTACCATGATGTCCGCGCCGCGCGCCTCAGCATCGCGGGCGTTCAGGACAACAAGGCGCGAGTCTTCAATCCAGCAATCCGAATACTCATAAGCCGTTTCGAACTTGTCCTGCAGAGGCCGCCCCTCGGGCGCGGTCTTCAGGTTCAGCGCAGACGCGCCCGGCAGGATTTTGCGCCCGCCCAGATTGTCATACATGAACAGACCCAACCGGATCAGCCAGGCCGGGCGGCAGCCCTTCATCCACGGCATCACCGTGCTCAGCAAACGTGAGGTCGGCGTGTCGGAATCAAACCGCATATCCTTGTGGTAGGGCAACACGAACCGCATCGGCCAGCTGATATGCGGCATCGCCCGCAACAGGGTTTCGCGTTCGATCAGCGCCTCGCGTACCAGACAGATTTCGAAATACTCAAGATACCGCAGCCCGCCGTGAAACAGCTTGGTCGAGGCCGAAGACGTCGCCGAGGCCAGATCATTCATCTCGGCCAATGCCACCGACAGCCCCCGCCCCGCCGCATCACGCGCGATGCCGCAGCCATTGATGCCGCCACCGATGATGAAAAGATCGACGGCCTTATCCTGTGACTGTTCCATGACCGGCAAAGCCTCCGTTGTTGAAAATGCACCTGACACCGCTGCGAACCCTCGTTTCGCGCATGTCTGCTTTCGTTTATGTTCGTTTTATCACATATACAACCAAAAACCTGTCGAAAAACTCTGGTTTCCATTGAAATGCCGCCCGAAAAGAACAAAAACGAACAAACCCAAGCAGGAGCGCAGATTTGTCCCTATCTTTTCGCCAGTCCGACATTCTGAATATCGCCAAACAGGACGGCCGGGTGATGGTCGACGATCTGGCGGCGCGGTTTGACGTGACCGTTCAGACCATCCGGCGCGACCTGTCCGAACTGGCCGATATGGGCAAGCTGGACCGCGTGCACGGCGGCGCGGTCCTGCGATCCGGCGTGTCGAATATCGGGTATGAGGACCGCCGCGCCCTGAATGCCGACACCAAGACGCGCATCGCGCAAGCCTGCGCGCAGGACATCCCCGACGGGGCGTCGGTTTTCATGAATATCGGTACTTCGACCGAGGCCGTGGCCCGGCAGTTGCTGGACCACAAGGACCTCATGGTCGTGACCAACAATATGAACGTGGCCAATATTCTGGTCGATAACGTCAATTGTCAGATCGTTGTGGCGGGCGGCGTGCTGCGCCGTTCAGATGGGGGGCTAATCGGGAACCTGACCATATCGACCATCGAGCAGTTCAAATTCGATTATGCCGTCATCGGGTGCTCGGCGCTGGATATGCAGGGCGACCTTCTGGATTTCGACTTTCAGGAGGTCCGGGTTAGCCAGACCATCATCGCGCAGGCGCGGCGGACATGCCTTGTGGCGGATCACTCGAAATTCCAACGCTCGGCCCCGGCGCGGATCGCGTCGTTGTCGGATGTGGATGTGTTCTATACGGATCAACCCCTGCCCCAACCCTTGGCAACCAAATGTCAGCAATGGCGGACAAGGGTCGCTTTGAGCAGCTGAGGCCCCAACGCGGCAAAAGCCGCGCTGGGACGTTGGCGCTTTTGCTGCCGGACACCGCGCCCAACTACAAATTGATTGACGAACCGCACGGCAACCGCAAAGGATAGGGCAACCTTCCCAAAAAGGGGGCACGAGCGTGGGACTCATAGGACAGCCGCTTGGCTTTTACGACTATCTGACATTTGTAGCGCTGATTTTGCTGCTGGCAGCGGTGATGGCTCTGTTTCTGTTCATCATGGGATTGCCGGGGCGCATCGCGATCAAGCGCAATCACCCGCATGCCGAGGCCGTCAAAATCATGGGCTGGATGGGCTTTCTGGCCGTGGTCCCGTGGGTGCATGCCTTTATGTGGGCGTTCCACGATGGCGTCACCGTAGACATCCGACGCAATCCCGACGATGAGAAAGACGCAATCCGAAAGGAAATCAAGCGCTTGGGCGGTACTGTGAATGAAGAATACCGTGATCCGCTTGACCCGGACGAGACGCAGAAAAGCTAAGGCCAAAGGAAATCCAAGACTATGTTTGTCGCCCTCGGCATTACGCTGTTCTACCTCATCTTTGTCTGGTTCATTTTCTTCAAAGCGAAATGGCTGAAATTCAACATCACCTGGGGCATCGTCTCGTTCTGGGTCGGTGCGCATCTTCTGCTGATTTTCCTCGTCGCGCTTCGGTTCTTCCAACCCTTCTCGGTCGACAGCCACGTGGTTCGTTCGACCATCCAGATCGTGCCGCGCCTGACACAGCCCACCATCCTGAAAGAGGTGCTGGTCGAACCCAATGTCGAGGTCAAGAAGGGCGACCCGCTGTATCGGTTTGACGACACGGTCTTTGCGCTTGAGGTTGAAGAGGCCACCGCGCAATTGGTGGCGGCCCAGCAGAACGCCAAGATCCTTGAGCAAGACGTGATCGCCGCGTCAGAGGCGGTTGAGCGCGCAAATGCGCAGCTGGCCTATGCCCTGACCCAGCAGGCCCGCTATGAGAACCTTGTGCCCTCAGGCGGCGCCCGCCAGGATGAGCTGGATCGCTGGAACGAACAGGTCACCGAAGACGAAGCGCTGGTGAAAGAGGCCGAAGCCAATCTTGAAAAGGCCGAACTGGCGCTGGATTCGCAGATTGACGGGGTGAACACGGGTATCCTTCAGGCGCAGGCGCAGCTTGGTAAGGCCGAGTATTTTCTGGAAAACACCACCATCTACGCCCCCGAGGACGGCATGATCGTGTCTCAACAGGCCCGTCCGGGTATGGTTGTGGGCGAGATACGACTGGGCGCGATTGCCAGCTTTGTCACCAAGGAAAACCCATATATTCTGGCCACGTACCGCCAGCAGAACCTGAAATTTGTCGAACCGGGCCAAGAGGTTGAGGTCGCGCTCGACCTGTATCCCGGCGAGATTCTGACCGGCAAGGTCGAGGCGATCTGGTGGGCCACTCGTCAGGGGCAATACCTGCCCTCAGGCCGCCTGCCCGGCTTTGAGTTGCCAAAACTGCCCGGACGCATCGCGGTGCAAATCTCGGTCGATGTGCCCGAGGGGCACACTTTTCCCGCCGGTGGGCATGCGGCGGTGGCAATCTATACCGGTCAGGGCCAAAGCTTTGAATTTCTGCGCCGCATCAATATCCGCCTCTATTCCTTTGCCAACTTCATCCGACCCCTGAATATCTGAGGACACATGACATGACCCGGGCCAGACTTTTACGCGGATTGACAGGCACCGTGGTCTGCGCAGCCCTGTTGATCGGATGCGCGCCCGTTGGGCCGGATTTCGTACGCCCGAACTCTCCGGTCGTGAAGGAATGGATCGAGGTCAACAGCCCCAGCGCCGGCCCCAGCGGCCTGACCTCGCGCAGCGCGCCCGTGGTCAAATGGTGGGAGACGTTCAACGACCCCACCCTTAACAAGCTGGTCAATGAGGCCTATGCCCAGAACCTTGACCTGCAAGTGGCCGGGGCCCGTGTCCTGCAGGCCCGCGCTCAATTGGGCATCGCCTTCGGCGAGCTCTATCCTCAGTCTCAAGCTGTCGGTGCCTCGATCGAACGCCGTCAGGTCAGCGACAATCTGGGGCCGATTGCCGATATTCGAGAGATTATTCCGCTGGATACCGAGTTTTCGACCTCGCAAGTGGGTTTTGATGCGCAGTGGGAACTGGACGTCTGGGGCCAGCAGCGGCGCGGTGTTCAGGCGGCGCGGTCCAATCTGGCGCTGCAGGTCGCGAACTATGACGACGCGCTTGTGACCCTGACCGGGGATGTGGCTGCGCTGTATGTCAACATACGCGCCCTGCAAGAGGCGCTGGTCGTTGCCCGGGAAAACATCCAGCTGCAACAGGAATCCGCCGATCTGACACAGCTGCGGTTCGACAATGGCGTGACGACCGAGCTGGACGTGCAGGAATCCACCGCCCTGCTCAACAACACCAAAGCGCTGGTGCCGGGGTTGGAGAGCGATCTGCAACAGGCCAAGAACGCGCTGGCGGTTCTGCTGGGTACAACGCCATCGCGGATGACCAGCCTGCTGGGCAATTCCGGGCGTATCCCTTCGGCCCGCGCGAATGTGGCTGTGGGCGTCCCGGCCGAGCTGCTGCGCCGCCGCCCGGATGTACGCGCCGCAGAACTGGCCGCCGCCACGCAATCGGCTGAGGTTGGCATTGCAATGGCCGATCTCTATCCGCAATTTGTTCTGTCGGGGTCCATCGGCCTGCAGGCGTCGGGCGGGCGCGATTTGTTCTCGTCGGCAAGCTCAACGGGGTTGGCCAATGCCGGTGTCGTCTGGAATGTGCTGAATTACGGGCGCATCAAAAACAATGTGCGCGCGCAGGATGCGGCTTATCAGGCGCTGATCGCCAATTACCAGAACACCGTCCTGACCGCCTATTCCGAGGTCGAAAGCGCCATGGTCGCCTATGCACAATCGCGCAAACAGGTGGCGTTTTATGAAAACAGCGTCGCCGCCTCGCGCAAGGCGGCGGACATCGCGGTGGATCAGTATCGCGACGGCATCGCAGATTATTCCCGCATCCTGAACACGCAAACCGCGCTGCTGAATTCACAAGCGAACCTGATCGATGCGCGCCAGCAAGTCTCAAGCAATCTGGTTGCTGTCTACAAGGGGTTGGGTGGCGGCTGGCAAATCCGTCAGAACCGGGAATTCCTGCCTGATACGGTACTGGCCGAGATGGCCTATCGCACCGATTGGGGCGACCTGCTGCAACAGGACCCCACGCAGGCCAGCCTGAACTAAGCCTTACTTGGTCAGGCCCCGCAGCCCGCCCGAGATCAGGATATTCACTTCATACAGAATGCGTGGGGCCGCAAACCCACCGGGGCTGGCCAGATAGTTCGGGCTCCATTCCGGGTCGAATTTCTGTTTGAAACTGCGCAGCCCCTCAAAGTGATAGAACTGTTCACCATGTTCATAGACGAACCCGCCCACCCGGTTCCAGAATGAGGCCAGCTGCCGGTTTTCGATCCCGGAAAACGGCGCAGCGCCCAGCGAAAACCAGTGGAACCCCTGCTCGGCCCCCCAGGCCATCATCTCGGCAAAAAGCGCGTCCATCACGAAACTGGGGCTGTCGGGCTCATATCGCATCAGGTCCAGCGACAGCTCGGACTTGTGGCCGCCCTGAAACAGGTTAGCAAAGGCCACGATCTGGCCTGTCTCGCCGTTTTTCAGAACCGCATGATCGAAGTAGGACAGGTATTCTTCATCAAATCCGCCAAGGGCAAAGCCCTTTTCCGCGCCCGCCTTGTTCTGCAGCCAGTCATCCGAGATTTTACGCAGCTCGGGCAGGATCGGGGCAAGGTTTTCCTTCGGGATAATCTCGAACACATAGCCTTCCCGCTCGGCCCGGTTCTTGGCCTGACGGAACCGCTTGCGCGATTTACCGTCCAGCGAGAAATCACCAAGCGGCACACGCGCCACCTCACCTATTTTCAGGATCGACAGGCCAAGGTCCAGGAAGGTCGGCAGATACTTGGTGGACACGCTGTAAAACGCACACAGCTTGCCTTCGCGGTCGGCCATTTCGCGCAATTGCCAGATCAGTTGCTGGCCTGCCTTTTCGTCACCCACCGGTTCGCCCTTGGTGATCAGGGCATTGCCCGTATCGGCATAGGCCAAAAACGCGCTGTCATCAGGTGCGATCAGAAACTGCTTGTCCCCGGTCAGGGAAATCTGCGCCTCGGTATCTTCGGCCTCAAGCGCAAGGCGTTCGACGGCTTCGGGGATCACGGTGCGGGCCACTTCGGGGATTTCACGACCGAACAACGAATTCACTGCGACCACACCCAGAATGACCGCGACCACAAGGCTGGACCGCAGGAACCGCGAGGCGTCGCCATTCCAGGCAAACTCCCACCACAGGGAATTTTGGTATTCGACATGAGAATATGAGAACAGCCCGACCCAGAAAATCACCAGCATCAGGGCCATCACGCTGACCAGCCACGGGATGTTCAGGCGGAAGATCGACGCGCCGCTGACGCGATAAAACGCCCCCCGGAACGTGGCCAGAATGGCGATCGCGGCCAACATGCCGATGGCCTCATGCGTGTCCAGCCCCTTGGTCAACGAGGCAAAGAACCCCGCCACCATCAGCAACATCGCCACGATCCACGCGCGGTAGAGTTTGCGAAACAGCCCGCGCGACACAAGGATCAGCAATACGCCGACCACGCTGCCGGTCAGGTGTGAGGCTTCGATGAAAGACAGCGGCAGAAAATCCCGCAACACGCCCAGATTCTGGCTGCTGGACGGCAAGGCCCCCGACACCAGCAGAATGATCCCGGCCGCCGCTGTGACACCGGCGGCCACCATCGGCACAATCGGCCGGATCGCGCGATACACCCATGTCGCAGCCCCGCTGATGTGGTGGCGATGGGTCAGCGCCGAGGCGACGGCAATCGACAGGCTGGCGATGACAAATGGCAAGAAGGTATAGACCAGCCGGTAAAGCAGCAGCGCCGCGATCACGTCAGACCGGCCCGAGGCCCCAAGCCCCGCGATCACGGTGGCCTCAAAGGCGCCAATCCCGCCCGGCGCGTGACTGAGGATGCCAACCGCAATTGCGCCAATGAAGATCGTGAAGAAATAGGGATACCCGACCCCAAGGTCGTCGGGCATCAAGGTGTACAGAACCATCGACGCACCAAACAGGTCGCCAATCGCGGCCACGGTCAGCAGCCCCGCCAGCTTGCCGCCGGGCAGGTTAAAGCCAAACCCGCCATAGGCCAGCTTGCGCCCGCCACGTGCCAGCCAGACAAACAGCGCTACCAAAGCGGCCAGCAGACACAGCCCGATCACCGTCTCGGTGGTATCACTGATCGGCAAAACCTTGGATATCCCGTCAGGATGCAGGGTCAGTAAGATCCCTAGCAACAAGACCAACCCTGACCAGAACGCGATCCACGAGGTCGCAATAACCCCCGCAACCCGGCTCAGGTCCAGCCCCAACGACGCGTATATGCGATACCGGATCGCCGTGCCGGTGATGTAGGAAAACCCAAGACAATTCGACACCGCATAGCCACTGGCCCCGGCCATTCCCGCGACGGTCAGAGGCACCTCACCCTTTGCCACGCTCTGCACGGCCAGCACGTCATACATCGACAGGGACAGAAAACTGAAACAGGTCCAGCAAAAGGCGAAGAACATCAGCTTCCACGACATATTCGCCACGTCAGTCTGGACGTCAGACCATTTGACGTGCTGCGACAGCTCGTGCAGCACCATCAGCGCGATCAGGGTCACCAGAATTGGAATGGCAATCCGCACCGCAGGCTTTTCCAAAAGCCCGGTGATCCGCTGCGCCCATCGTACAGCCCAAAGGTCTGTGTCTGTCTCTTGGGTCATATGGCTTTCCTGAACTGAGGGACGGCTGAGGCCTCATGCGCTGCGCGACTGTCGCACAATTTCGTTGAACCTCAAAGCGCTATGGCCCGATCAGACCCGCCCTTTGCGCGTGGATAGCAGCAGATTGGTTTCGGATCGGGTTATGCCCTCCATCCGGCGAATCTGGAACAGAACTTCGTCCAGTTCAGCAAGCGTTTCGGTGCCGATTTCAGCAATCAGGTCCCAGCTGCCATTGGTCGTGTGCACCGCCCGCACCTGACGCAAGGCCGCGATCCTTGCCATTGTCCGCTCGGTCCCGCGGCCTTCGATTTCCAGCATCATCAGCCCCCGCACCGGGCTTTCCGCCACATCCCGCCGGGTGAGCACGGTAAAGCCGACAATCTCACCGGATTGCTTCAACCTCTGCAACCGGCTGCGCACCGTTGTTCTGGTCACGCCCAGCGACTCCGCAAGTTCTGATAAAGACGCGCGCGCGTCGCGGTGAAGGGCGCTGAGCAGCCTGTTATCCAAATCGTCCATGTATTACCGCCATATCGATCAGTTCAGTTTCATTTTGAACATTTTGATGTCTTCTAGCAACCCAAGGTTTGATCCTAAATCAGCATATGGACAAAACACATGTAATACTGATCGGTGCCCCGATGGATGCAGGCAAGCGACGTCAGGGCTGCCGCATGGGGCCGGATGCCTATCGGGTAGCCGGATTGGATCAGGCCCTGGGCGATCTGGGTCACCGGGTGACCGATCTGGGCGATATCACTCCGGACCCGTCGCAAACCCCCGAGGATGCGCATTTGTTCGCTCTGCCTCAGGTCGTTGGCTGGACCAGCGCCCTCAGCCGCGCTGCACAGGATACGGCACCGAAGGGTCTGCCGATTTTCATGGGAGGCGATCACGCGCTGTCGATGGGAACCGTTGCAGGCATGGCCGCCCACGCGGACCGGCTCGGACGCCCCCTGTTCGTGCTGTGGCTGGACGCCCATAGCGACTTTCACACCCCCGACAGCACCGGCAGCGGCAATCTGCATGGCACGCCGGTGGCCTATTTCACCGGCCAGCCCGGTTTCGACGCCTTCCCACCTGTCCCGACACCTGTTCCAACCGACCGCGTGGGGATGATCGGCCTGCGCTCGGTCGATCCGGCGGAACGCGCGCGGCTGGAACAGGATCACGCCATGCTGGCCGATATGCGCAGCATCGACGAACACGGGATCAAGACCCCCCTGATGGCGTTTCTGGACCGGGTCCGGGCGGCAGATGGCATCCTGCATGTCTCGCTGGACGTGGATTTCCTCGACCCCTCCATCGCGCCTGCCGTCGGCACCACCGTCCCCGGTGGTGCCACCGAGCGTGAGGCCCATCTGGTCATGGAACTGCTGCATGAAAGCGGTCTTGTCTGCTCGCTGGACCTTGTTGAGCTGAACCCCTTCCTCGACGAACGCGGCCGCACCGCGAAACTCATGGTCAATCTGGCCGCCTCATTGCTGGGCCGCCGCATCTTTGACCGCCCAACCCGGAGCTTTTGATGACCCAACCTTCTGACAAGGCGCTGGTGCCTTTCGTATCCGTCGACAACATGATGAGGCTGGTGCATCACGTGGGCGTCGAGCGGATGATCACGCAAATCGCGGCGCAGATCGAAGCTGATTTCAAACGTTGGGAAAGCTTCGACAAAACCCCGCGCATCCCCGCCCATTCACCCCATGGCGTGATCGAACTGATGCCTACTTCGGATGGCGAGGCCTATGGCTTCAAATACGTCAACGGCCACCCCAAAAACACGTCCGAAGGGCTGCAGACCGTTACCGCCTTTGGTCTGCTGGCCGATGTCTATACCGGCTACCCGACCCTGTTGACCGAAATGACCCTGCTGACAGCCTTGCGGACGGCTGCAACTTCGGCATTGGTCGGCAGCTATCTTGCACCGAAATCCGCGACGACTATGGCGATGATTGGCAACGGGGCACAGTCGGAATTCCAGTGCCTTGCCTTCAAGGCGATGTGTGGGATCAAGGCCGTGCGCCTCTATGACACCGATCCCAACGCAACTGAGAAATGCGCGGCGAACCTGAAAAACTCGGGCCTGACGGTGGTTCTGTGCAAAACGCCCGAAGACGCCATTGAGGGCGCAGAGATCATAACCACCTGCACCGCAGACAAGAAGAACGCCACGATCCTGACTGACAACATGGTTGGCCCCGGCGTCCACATCAACGCCATTGGCGGCGATTGCCCCGGCAAGACAGAACTGCACCACGACATTCTTTTACGCTCGGACATCTTTGTCGAATACCCCGAACAAACACGCATTGAAGGGGAAATTCAGGCCCTTCCGGCTGACCACCCGGTGACCGAGATGTGGCAGGTCATGACCGGACAGGCAAAAGGACGCCGCGACGACCGCCAGATCACTCTGTTCGACAGCGTAGGCTTTGCGATCGAGGACTTCTCAGCCCTGCGCTTCATCAAGTCGGCCATCGAAGGCACCGATTTCTTTGAACCTCTGGATATGCTGGCCGACCCTGACGATCCGCGCGATCTGTACGGAATGCTGATGCGGGCGGGATAAAGGGGGCTCTGCCCCCGCCGCGCTTTGCGCGCCTCCCCCGGGGTATTTACAGACAGATGAAGTTTGGATCCGCTTCTTCATCTGTCCAGAAATATCCCGGAGCGCGAGGCAGAGCCTCGCAATGATCCCCTCAACCTGCCAAGGACGGCAGATAGAGAACAATCCCCGGAAACGCCACAAGCAGCGCAATTGTAACCCCGTCCGCGATAAAGAACGGGGTAACGCCTTTGAACACATCCTGAACGCTCAGGTCCGGGCGCACGCCTGCCACCACGAAACAGTTCAGACCGATGGGGGGCGTGATCAAACAGAACTCGGCCATTTTGACGACCAGAATGCCGAACCAGATGGCGCACATCGGCCCCGACATACCAAAGGCGCTGTCTGCCGCGCTGACCGTCTCGCCTCCGTTCAGGGCCATTACCGCCGGATAGACCACGGGCAATGTCAAAAGCAGCATGCCGATGGCGTCCATGAACATGCCCAGCACGGCATAGGCCAGCAAGATGCAGATCAGGATCAGCATGGGCGACATCTCTAGCGAGGTGATCCAGTCCGAGAATGCACCCGGCAGGTCGGCAAAGCCCAGGAACCGCACGTAGATCAGAACGCCCCAGATGATCGAGAAGATCATCGCCGTCAGCTTGGCAGTTTCCAATAAGGCCGATTTTAACTCTTTCCACCGCATGCCGTGAAACAGGGCAAAGCAGAAAACGATGAAGGCCCCGATGGCGCCGCCTTCGGTGGGGGTGCCCCAGGCTTTTTCCCCGAACGGGTTGTAGACAAAGCAGATGATGATCAGGATCACGGCGACGATCGGAAAGGCTCCAGGCAAGGCCGCGAAACGCTGCTTCCATGTAAAACCAGTGACCGGGGGACCAACGTTTTTGAACAACACGGCGATGCCAACGATCAGCAACCCGTAGATCACCGCCGAGAACGCGCCCGGTATGAACCCGGCCAGTAGCAGTTTGCCTACGTCTTGTTCGACGATGATGGCGTAGATCACAAGGATGGCCGAGGGCGGGATCAGCGAGGCGAGCGTGCCCCCTGCAGCCACCACTCCGGCGGCGAATTGCTTGTTATAGCCGACCTTCAGCATCTCGGGGATGGCGATCCGCGCAAACACCGCCGATGTGGCGACCGATGCGCCCGAAACGGCCGCAAAACCCGCCGTCGCGAAAACGGTCGAGACGGCAAGACCGCCCGGAACCCAGGCGACCCAGCGTTTGGCAGCCTCGAACAAAGCCCGCGTGAGGCCCGCGTAGTAAGCAAGATAACCGATCAGGATAAAGGTCGGGATCAGGCTGAGCGTATGGGCCGCCACTTTGGAATGGGGCACCTGCCCTGCTGTTTTGACGGCCACTGTCAGGGCCTTGCCGAAACGGTCCGGGTCATATCCGAACTTGGCCCAGAAAATCCAGACCAGCCCAACCAATCCGGCCAACCCCGCCGCGAAGGCCACGCGCATGCCCGTGACCACCAGAACCAGCAGGCCAGCTGTGACCCAAAGGCCGATGTCTATCGTGTCCATGCGCTAGTCCTACCCTTCGAATTGCTCGGCCTCAGCTGCGGCCTGTGCGGCGGCATCCTGAATCAAAGGCACCGCCACCGGGTGCTCCAACCCAAGAACCAACGCCCGGCCGTAGCCCCAGATTTGCAGGACTAGCCGCGCGCACAGGACCGAGAAAGCGACCGGTGCCAGCAGCTTGGCGGGCCAGAGGGGAATGCCGATATCGATAGAGCTATCCCGGCTCCACAGCGGCGCGCCAAAGTCGAAGGAGCGGTCGAAATGGGACCAGCTGCCCCAAACCAGCGCCAGCATCAGCACAAGGATCAACACGACCGAGATCAGCTCGAACAGCCAAAGCGCCCGACCGTGCAGGCGTGCAATCATAATGTCCATGCGAATGTGGCCGCCACTGCGCTGAACGTAAGAGATGCCCAGAAACGCAATCAGCGGCATCATCTGCTCGATCCAGTCCACGTAGCCCGGCAGCGGTGCGTTGATCGCGTTGCGCCCACTGACCGAGACCACCGCCAAGACCATCAGTCCAAAGACGGCAATCCCGCTGATCAGGGCCAGAAACTGTTCCAGTTTTAATAGATGACGGTCCAGCCGACTTAGGCGACTGCTGTCCTCAAGCACCGTGGCCTGTCCTGCCATCCCGGTGATCCCCTGTTTTTATGATTAGTGTCCGGGTGCCCGGTCAGGCACCCGGATCGGGCATTCAGTTGCCGCTGCGCTGCTGTTCAAGTGTTGCCTGAACCAGATCATAGAGATCCTGCGCAGGCAGACCCTGAGCGGTCATATCCGCAATCCACTGCTCGCGGATCGGATCGGCGGCCTTGGTGCGGAACTCTTCGATCACGGCATCGTCGATTTCGACCTTCTGCACGCCCTTCTCGGACAAGACGCTGTCCCACTGTTCCAGCAAACCGTCATAGTTGGCGAGGTAGTGATCAATCGCCTCAGCGACCGAGCTGTCCAACGCCTCGCGATGGTCGGCGGGCAGTGCCTCATAGGCGTCGATATTCACCACGACCGGGCAGTTCACCGTGCCCGGGTTCAGGTTGGCGGTCCACCAATCGGCTTCATTGATGGTGCCGAAGGACAGGTGCGCGTGCTGAGCAAAGGCGACTGTATCGACGACACCTGATTCCATCGCATTGAAGGCTTCGGTCGCCGGGACCGAGGTCGGCACGCCGCCCACGGCCTCAAACGCCTGACCCAAACCGCCAGTGGCCCGGACGCGCATACCGTCGAAATCGGCCAGTTCATCGCGCGGATCACCTGTGCCGACAATGTTGTACTGTGGCATGGGCGAGGTCATGAGCAGCCGCGCGTTCCACTGCGCCATTTCATCCTGAACCGCCGGGTGATCATAGACCGCATGGCTGACGGCCACCTCTTCTGCCAGAGTGTTCACGCCCAGAAACGGCAGTTCCAGAACGGTAATGGCGCGGTTCTTGTCGCGGTGGTAGCCTGCACAGAACTGGGCCATCTCGAAGGCGCCGATCTCAATCCCGTCCAGATTCTCACGCGGCTTGGACAGGCCGCCATAGCTGACATTGATGGTGAATTCGCCATTGGTTTTCTCGCTGACCAGTTCAGCCAGTTTCTCAACATGCTCGGTAAAGGCGCGGCGCTTGCCCCAGACCGAGGCGCTCCATTCTGTGGCGGCGGCCTCGGACACGAAGGCCACGCACAACGCTGCGGCGGCTGCGCCGCTGAACAATTTTTTCATAATGGTTTCTCCCTTTGATGCGCTTCTTGTCCAAGCGCTTGCAGCCAAAGCTAGCGCCAACATCAAAACCTGCCAACCCCGGACATGCGGCAACCGGGGCGACTGTGGGCGCTAACAACCAAAAGCTGATAGCAACCTGAGAAATTCCGCCCTGAGACTACGCGAGATACTTAGTGACATTTTTCATGTTGATTTTATTGCGTTATTTCACCTTCTTCTGATTTTATTTACAGTTTTCCCGGCGGGCGTAAAATTTGTTTACAAACAAATGCTGTGATTTCGGTAATTTATTTCATTGTTTTCAGTTCTCCGTATTATCCGTATTGGGGAGGAACAGGATCGACAGAGTCTGCTTTTGGGGGCACAGATTGATCCGATGATTTCAGTCCAGAGGGAGGAGCCTCAGAATGACAACCGCTGCCCAGGCAGATGCTAACGTATATCCGCCGTCCGCTGACACCATTGCACGCGCGCATGTCGACGCCGAAAAGTACAATGCGATGTACACGGCCTCGATCGAAGATCCCGTTGCGTTCTGGGGTGAACAGGGCAAACGGATCGACTGGATCAAGCCCTACACTCAGGTCAAAGACGTCAACTACGATTTCGGTTCGGTCAAAATCAACTGGTTCGCAGATGGTACGCTGAACGTTTCCGCCAACTGCCTGGACCGCCACTTGGAAACCCGTGGCGATCAGACCGCCATCATCTGGGAACCGGATGATCCGCAGGACGCCGCACAACATATCACCTATGCCGAATTGCACCGCCGCACCTGCCGGATGGCAAATATTCTGGAATCGATGGGCGTTCGCAAAGGCGACCGTGTTGTCATCTATCTGCCCATGATCCCCGAGGCCGCCTATGCGATGCTGGCCTGCGCCCGTATCGGTGCAATCCATTCAATCGTTTTCGCGGGCTTCTCACCTGACGCTCTGGCGGCGCGGGTCAACGGGTGCGGCGCCAAAGTCATCATCACCGCAGATGAGGCCCCGCGTGGTGGCCGCAAGACCCCGCTGAAGTCCAATGCCGACGCGGCGCTGCTGCACTGCAAGGACACTGTGAAATGTCTGGTGGTCAAACGCACCGGTGGTCAGACCACCTGGATCGACGGTCGCGACTATGACTACAACGAAATGGCGCTGGAAGCGGACGACTATTGCGCGCCCGCCGAAATGAACGCCGAAGACCCCCTGTTTATTCTGTACACCTCGGGCTCGACTGGTCAGCCCAAGGGCGTGGTGCACACCACCGGCGGCTATATCGTCTATGCGGCGATGACCCATGAGATCACCTTTGACTACCACGAAGGCGATATCTACTGGTGTACGGCCGATGTCGGCTGGGTCACGGGCCACAGCTATATCGTCTATGGCCCGCTGGCCAATGGCGCGACCTCGGTGATGTTCGAAGGTGTTCCAACCTATCCGGACGCAGGTCGTTTCTGGGAGGTGTGCGCCAAGCACAAGGTCAACCAGTTCTACACCGCCCCCACAGCGATCCGCGCGCTGATGGGTCAAGGCAATGAATTTGTCGAAAAGCACGATCTCAGCGATCTGCGCCTACTGGGCACCGTGGGTGAGCCGATCAACCCCGAAGCGTGGAACTGGTACAATGACGTGATCGGCAAAGGCAAATGTCCCATCGTTGACACCTGGTGGCAGACCGAAACCGGCGGGCATCTGATGACCCCCCTGCCCGGCGCGCATGCGTTGAAGCCCGGTGCCGCGATGAAGCCGTTCTTTGGCATCCAGCCTGTGGTTCTGGACCCTCAGTCCGGCGTTGAGATCAGCGGTGACGGTGTCGAAGGCGTGCTGTGCATCAAGGACAGCTGGCCCGGCCAGATGCGCACCGTCTGGGGTGATCACGAACGGTTCGAGAAGACCTATTTCTCGGACTATAAAGGGTACTACTTCACCGGTGACGGCTGCCGTCGCGACGAAGGTGGCGATTACTGGATCACCGGCCGCGTCGATGACGTGATCAACGTCTCGGGCCACCGTATGGGCACTGCCGAGGTTGAAAGCGCGCTGGTGGCACATGCCGCCGTCGCCGAAGCCGCCGTGGTTGGCTATCCCCATGAAATCAAAGGGCAAGGCATCTATTGCTATGTCACTCTGATGAATGACCGCGAGCCCAGCGATGAGCTGCTCAAAGAGCTGCGCAGCTGGGTCCGGACCGAGATTGGCCCGATCGCCAGCCCGGACGTGATCCAGTGGTCCCCGGGCCTGCCCAAGACACGTTCAGGCAAGATCATGCGCCGTATCCTGCGCAAGATCGCCGAGAATGACTTTGGCTCGCTGGGTGACACTTCGACTCTGGCTGATCCGTCGGTGGTCGATGACCTGATTGCAAACCGCGCGAATAAGTGAGGGAATGATGGACGCTGCTGTTACCACCACCCCCGCTGTTCTGATCCTTCTCGGCCCCCCGGGCGCTGGGAAGGGCACCCAGGCCCGTATGCTGGAAGACAAGTTCGGTCTGGTTCAACTCAGCACCGGCGATCTGCTGCGCGAGGCAGTTGCTGCCGGTACCGAAGCAGGCAAAGCCGCCAAGGCCGTTATGGAAGCAGGCGATCTTGTCAGTGATGAGATCGTTATCGCCATCCTGCGCGACCGAATGGCTCAGGATGATTGCAACAAGGGTGTCATTCTGGATGGCTTCCCCCGCACCACGGTCCAGGCCGAGGCGCTGGACGGGCTGCTGGCTACATCAGATCAAAAAATCAGCGCCGCCATCAGTCTTGAAGTTCAAGATGCTGAAATGGTGATCCGCATCTCGGGCCGTTACACCTGCGCGGGCTGCGGCGAAGGCTATCACGACACGTTCAAGCAGCCCGCCAAAGAGGGCGAGTGCGACAAGTGTGGCCACACCGAATTCAAGCGCCGTGCGGATGACAATGCCGAAACCGTTGCATCCCGGCTCAGCGCCTACCACGCGCAAACGGCGCCGCTGATTGACTATTACCGGGCCCAGGGCGTGCTGAAAGGCATCGATGCCATGGGTCAGATCGACGACATCGCAACCGACCTGCAAGGGCTGGTGCGCGAAGTCATGAGTTAAGGGGAGGAGATAAGCCCCAAGGGCTTTGCTCCTACAACAGAATACTTCAATGGACCCGCCTTGGCGGACCAGAGGAGTTTTGCCTGACGTCACGGGGCGTCTGGCACATTCGAGAAGCGGCCCAACGCACTGGAGGAGTTGGGCAATGGGCCGCCAACGAGAAAGCGAAGGAGGAACCCGCAATGGCGGATCATTCAACAAACTCCGCGCAGACTGCCGAGTCCGACAAGGGCTATTGGCAGGCCAACCTGCGCCTTATCTACATCAGCCTGGTGATCTGGGCTCTGGTGTCGTTTGGATTCGGCATTCTGCTGCGTCCGCTGCTGTCGGGTATCGCCGTCGGCGGAACCGATCTGGGCTTTTGGTTCGCTCAGCAGGGATCGATCTTGGTCTTTCTGGTGCTGATCTTCAACTACGCCTGGCGCATGAACAAGCTGGACGCTGAGTTCGGCGTAGAAGAAGAATAAGGGAGAGCGGGAAACATGGATCAGTTTACCATCAACCTGCTGTTTGTTGGCGCGTCGTTCGCGCTATACATCGGCATCGCGATCTGGGCCCGTGCGGGTTCCACATCTGAATTCTACGCCGCCGGTCGCGGCGTTCACCCGGTCACCAACGGTATGGCGACAGCGGCGGACTGGATGTCTGCGGCCTCGTTCATCTCGATGGCGGGCCTGATTGCCTTTACCGGCTATGACAACTCGACCTTCCTGATGGGTTGGACCGGTGGCTACGTGCTGCTGGCTCTGCTGCTTGCGCCTTACCTGCGTAAGTTCGGCAAGTTCACCGTCTCGGAATTCATCGGCGACCGTTTCTACAGCCAGACCGCGCGTATCGTGGCGGTGATCTGTCTGATCGTGGCCTCGGTGACCTACGTGATCGGTCAGATGACCGGCGTTGGCGTTGCCTTTGGCCGCTTCCTTGAGGTTTCCAACACCTCGGGTCTGCTGATCGGTGCTGCGGTTGTGTTTGCCTACGCGGTGTTCGGCGGGATGAAAGGCGTGACCTATACTCAGGTCGCTCAGTACTGCGTGCTGATCACCGCCTACACCATCCCGGCGATCTTCATCTCGCTGCAGCTGACCGGCACGCCGATCCCGGCACTGGGTCTGTTCGGTGACACCGCCGGTGGTGAGCCGCTGCTGACCAAACTGGACGCCATCGTGACCGAGCTGGGCTTTAACGACTACACCGCCCACCACTCGAACACGCTGAACATGGTGCTGTTCACCCTGTCGCTGATGATCGGTACAGCGGGTCTGCCCCACGTCATCATGCGTTTCTTTACGGTGCCGAAAGTGTCTGACGCGCGTTGGTCTGCTGGCTGGGCGCTGGTCTTCATCGCGCTGCTGTACCTGACCGCTCCTGCTGTTGGTGCAATGGCCCGTCTGAACATCACCGACATGATGTGGCCCAATGGTGGCATCGAAGGTGGTGCTGTCTCGGTCGAGGAAATCGACACCGATCCGCGCTATGACTGGATGGCCACGTGGCAGAAAACCGGTCTGCTGGACTGGGAAGACAAGAACGGCGACGGCAAAATCCAGTACTACAACGACAAGTCCGAAGCCATGAACGCAATCGCGGAAGAAAAAGGCTGGGTTGGCAATGAGCTGACCAAGTTCAACCGCGACATCCTGGTTCTGGCCAACCCCGAGATCGCCAACCTGCCGGGTTGGGTGATCGGTCTGGTCGCTGCCGGTGGTCTGGCGGCCGCTCTGTCGACCGCTGCGGGCCTGTTGCTGGCGATTTCGTCGGCTGTGTCCCACGACCTGATCAAGGGCGCGATCAATCCGCAGATCTCGGAAAAAGGCGAGCTGATGTCGGCCCGTGTCGCAATGGCCGTTGCCATCGTTGTGGCGACCTATCTGGGTCTGAATCCTCCGGGCTTCGCGGCGCAGACAGTGGCCCTGGCCTTTGGTCTGGCGGCAGCCTCGATCTTCCCGGCGCTGATGATGGGGATCTTCTCGACCCGCATCAACAACACCGGTGCGGTCGCGGGTATGCTGGCTGGTCTGGTTGTGACCCTGGTCTACATCTTCCTGCACAAGGGCTGGCTGTTCATTCCGGGCACCAACTCGTTCACCGATGCTGATCCGCTGTTGGGTCCGATCAAGTCGACTTCGTTCGGCGCAATCGGTGCGATGGTCAACTTCGGCGTCGCCTACGTCGTTGCAGGCATGACCAAAGAGACCCCGCAGGAGATCAAGGATATGGTCGAAAGCATCCGCATTCCCCGTGGTGCGGGCGCAGCTCAGGATCACTGAGTTATGATGCGGCATATGGTCAACTTCCATATGCCGCGTTTTTCGATCGACTGTCCCCGCCCGGCACACCACCGGGCGGGATTTTTTAACCAGAAATACGAGGTCGTCTGATGCCCCTCCCCCTAGACCAGATCACCCGGTTTCTGAAATCCGTACATCCGTATGATGCCCTGCCACACGATACGCTGGCGGATCTGGCCGAACAGATCGAAGTGTGGGAACTGGAGGCAGGCGCCCCCGTTTATGAATTGGGCAACGATTTGCCCGGCGTCTTCCTGATCTATGAAGGACAGGTCGAGGTCACCGATGAAAACGGCGCTGTCGTCTCACATTTGGGATTGCGCAATTCCTTTGGCGAACGCGGTTTGCTCAGGGATGGGAAGGCCGCGACCCATGCACATGCTGACGCGCCGTCCATCTTGCTTATTCTGCCACCGGCTCTGGTTCGCGCGCTGATCGACAACCACGACGTTGTCGCCAAATTCTTCAACAGAACGCGCGGTGAGAAAGCCGGTCCGCAAAGTCTCGCCACCAGTGCGATTGACGTGCTTATGGCCCGCAACCCCGCCACATGCCCGCCTGCCCTGCCCGTGCGCGACGCTGCCCGGCTGATGCGCGACCGCCATATCTCATCTCTGTGCATCACCGAAGGGGATCGTTTCCTTGGGATCGCGACCCTGCGCGATATCGCCGGAAAATTTGTGGCCGACGGCCTGCCCGACAGCACGCCTATCTCGGACATCATGACCGCTGATCCCGTGACCCTGTCGCCGTCCGACATCGGGTCGGACGTGCTGCATGTGATGATGGAGCGCGGGATCGGGCACATTCCGATCTCAGAAGGTGGTAAACTGGTCGGCATCGTGACCCAGACCGACCTGACCCATTATCAGGCCGTCAATTCGGCCGAACTGGTGCGCCGCATTGCACATGCCGCTTCAGCGACCGAGATGGCGTTGGTCACGGCGGAAATCCCTCAGCTGCTGGTGCAGCTGGTTGCAGGTGGCAACCGGCATGAGATCGTCACCCGTCTGATCACCGACATCGCCGACACCGCGACCCGGCGCCTGCTGGCCCTGGCCGAACAGAAACTGGGCCCCGCGCCCGTGCCCTATCTGTGGCTGGCCTGCGGATCGCAGGGGCGTCAGGAGCAGACCGGCGTATCGGATCAGGACAATTGCCTTGTGCTGGATGACAGCGTGACCGAAGCGCAGATGCCCTATTTCGCCGAGCTGGCCAAGTTCGTCTCGGACGGGTTGGATGTCTGCGGGTATTTCTATTGCCCCGGCGACATGATGGCGACCAACCCGCGCTGGTGTCAGCCCGTGCGCGTCTGGCGCGACTATTTCAACGGCTGGATCGCCAAGCCGAACCCCGAGGCACAGATGCTGGCCTCGGTCATGTTCGATCTGCGCCCCATTGGCGGCACGTTCGAACTGTTTGAGGACCTTCAAACCGATACGCTGGCCGCGGCAAATGCGAATTCGATCTTTGTCGCGCATATGATCTCGAATTCGTTGAAACACACGCCTCCGTTGGGGCTGCTGCGCGGGTTCGCCACCATCCGGTCCGGCGAGCATCGTAATACGCTGGATTTAAAGCATAATGGCGTTGTGCCCATTGTCGATCTGGCGCGTGTCTACAGCCTGCAGGGCAAGCTGACCGAGGCCAACACCCGGGCCCGTCTCAAAGCCGCCGAGGCGGCTGGAGTGCTGAGCCCATCCGGCGCACGCGATATTCTGGATGCCTATGATCTGATTGCAGAAACCCGGCTGGAACATCAGGTGCGGCTGGTGAAATCCGGCGAAAAGCCGGACAATTACTTGCCGCCCTCGGCCTTGTCGGACTTTGAGCGCAGCCATCTGCGCGATGCGTTTGTTGTTGTAAAAACGATGCAATCAGCTGTGGGGCATGGCAAAGGTATGCTGGGCTAGCATCGTGCGCGCGGAGAGCGGAGGATCGCCTTCGGCGACCGTATTTGGAACGAGAAGAAGCGGCGACACGCGCCGGAACGGAGGAAGGTTCACATGTTTATTGAGCTGATCGGCACGATATTCGCAGGGATTGCATTTGCAGGCGTGGCGATGATCGTGAACAAGCTGACCGGTGGCCGCCTGCCCCGTTGGGCCATGCCTGTGGCGGCAGGTCTGGGCATGATCGGCATGACCATCGCCAGTGAGTATTCCTGGTACGGGCGCACCGTTGAGACCCTGCCCGAAGGGTTGGAGATCGTACAGGAGGTCGAAAGCCGGACGTTCTACCGCCCGTGGACCTATGCGGTGCCTTTTGTTGACCGATTTGCCGCGATTGACACCGTGTCGGTGCGCACAAATGAAAAAGTGCCGGAACAACGTCTGGTCGATCTCTATTTCTTTGGACGCTGGGCCCCCCGATCCATGGTGCCCGTGGCCGTGAATTGCGCCGATTTTAGCCGCGCCAACCTGGCGGACGGGGTCGAGTTCACTGACGACGGCCGCATTGTCGATGCCGACTGGATCAACGCGGCTTCGGACGATCCTGTCATCAAGGCAACCTGCGGAGCTTAAAATGCTACACCGGCTGAGTTTGCGACTGCGCATATTCCTGTTCTTCTGCCTGCTGGCGGTGGGCGCGCTGCTGGTCAGCTCTCTGGCGCTGTGGATCAGCTATCGGCGTATTGCAGACCCCGAGTTGATCAATGCGTTCTTGTTTGCCGAGATCATCATGGGGTTTGGCTTTGTCGCCCTGATCGTCGCGGTCTGGCTGCTGTTTGATGACAACGTGGCAAAGCCGATTGAACGTCTGTCCGCGCAGCTGCGCGCGCGCGCGCATGCGGGCGTCAGCACGGATGTCGACATGCAGGCGGCGCGTTATCTGGGCGACCTGGCCCCGGCCGCGGCTGGTCTGGCCGATCAGTTGTCGGGAAAGACTATGGATGTTGCCGAGGCAGTCGCCACAGAAACCGCCCATCTGGCCGCAGAAAAACAAAGGCTGACCGCGCTGTTGACCGAGATACCGGTCGCGATGGTACTGGCCAGCCCGACGCATAAGATCGTTCTTTATGATGGTCAGGCCGCCGGGGTTCTGGCCCAGATCGGACATCCCCGACTGAACGCATCGCTGTTTGAGTATCTGCAACCCAACGCCCTGCAGGACGCCTATGAAAAGCTGATCAAAACCGGGCTAGAGGTTGATTGCACGCTGACCAGCATCGACGGCGCGCAATCTTACACGGCGCGGATGAAGCCGCTGGGCGACGCGCCGGGATACCTGCTGATTTTTGACGAAAGCGCGGCCAATATCTCACCCGAATCCGCCCGGCCTCTGGTCTATGATTTCGATCTGCTGAACAACGCCTCGGACGGGCAGTTCGAAACCCTCGCCCTGCAGGATTTGTGTTTTGTCGTCTTTGACACCGAAACCACCGGCCTGCTGCCGCATAAGGATGAGATTGTTCAGATCGGCGCGGTGCGTGTCGTGAATGGCCGGATTGTCGAGGGCGAACAGATGGACCAGCTGGTCAATCCGGGCATGCCGATTCCGCCTGCCTCGACCAAGGTTCACAAGATCAGCGACCTTATGGTGCAGGATGCTCCGGACATTGCCACGGCAGGGCGCGCTTTTCACCAATTCGCCCGTGATGCAGTGATTGTCGCCCACAACGCACCATTCGACATGGCCTTTCTGCGGCGTCACGCCAAAAGCATGGGGGTTGAGTGGGATCACCCCATTCTGGATACGGTGCTGCTGTCAGCTGTTTTGTTCGGTGCCAGCGACAAACATACGCTGGACGCCCTTTGCGACAGGCTGGAGATCACCATCCCGCATGAACTGCGCCACACCGCGCTGGGGGATGCTGTCGCGACCGCAGAGGCGCTGGTCAAGATGCTGCCGATGTTGCAAGCGCGCGGCATGACCACCTTTGGGGCCGTGATCGAGGCGACGCGCCAACATGGCCGTCTGTTGGAAGACCTGAACTGAGCCCCAAAATGTGCGGATTGCGTCCAGCTTTTCATGGACAATCCCGGCGGGCCGTGGCACCTGAGGCGCGACCACTGCATGAGCGCGCGATGACGGAAAAGACCTTCACCCCCACTCCGGACCACACCCTTGCCTATCGCGAAGCGTTGGGATGCTTTGGCACCGGTGTCACTGTTGTCACGACACAGACCGAAAATGGACCGCGTGCCATCACCGTCAATTCCTTTTCGTCCGTATCACTGGACCCGCCGTTGGTCCTGTGGTGCCTTGCCAAAGACTCATATCGGTTTGATGCGTTCAATGCCTGCCAGCACTATTCGATCCATGTGATGGCCGAAGAACAGCAGGATCAGGCGCTGAGATTCGCCCGCGACGGGTTGGATTTCTCTCATGCTGAATGGGTATCCGACCACAAAGGCCGCCCGCAACTGGCCAAATGTCTGGCCCGGTTCGATTGTAAGTTGGATGCTAGGCACGAAGCAGGCGACCACCTGATCCTGGTGGGCGAAGTCGAACAGGTGATGTACCGCACCGGCAAGGGTCTGATCTTCAAACGCGGTCAGTTCGGCGGGTTTGCCGATCTGCTTTAGGCGTCACTCGTCCAGAGAACCATGCACCGCCAGCGCCTCAAGCTGGGTTTCCTGCGGCGTGATGATGCGAAAGGCTTCGCGCACACCTGACTCGGACAGCTCACGCGCGACGGTCAGCAGAGTGTTGGGCGCATGTTCCTCGCACAGCTCTGACATATGGGCGATTTCGGCTTGTGCCACACCCATTGCAGCCTCAATCGACGGCGCGCCATAAAGCTGCGTGAAATGTTGGGCCAGATTCTGCGCAATCTGATCCAATTCGGCCTGTTCGATCTGAGTGACGGCGACAAAGGTGACGCGCCCGAAGGTCTCAACCCCCAGCCAGCCATTGGCAAAAGCCTGCCGCGCCTTGCCGTCCAGATCGCCCTCGCCCCAGTTCGAAAACTCGAAACCGCCCGAGATGCACCACTCCCCTGTTCGGGCCGGAGAATGAAAGACATTCATGTCGCTTTCATCGAAATGGATCGCGCGGGCCAGTTTCATGTGTCGTTCTCCAACAGTTCGGTCAGGGGGCGCAGTCGGGTCTCGGAACCGTCGCGGATCAGCATGCCAAACCGCTCATCCGTTCCCAGAAAAACCCCCGAGTCGTAAGGTTCACCCACGCCCCGCAAAAGACCCATCCATTCGGCATGCAGCGGCGCGTTGCCGTCCTCTTGCCAGCGATTGAGCCAGGTCAGCATATGGCGCGACCAGCTTTCGACCAGCTGCACCGCCGAAACCTCAGCACAGCCTTCGTCATAGAGCGCGGTGACATCCGGGTTTTCGCCCGGCGCATCACTGGTTTGGAGCAAGGCCAGCTCCCACCCGATGACCAGCCAATCGGGCTGAGCCTCAGGGGCAGTGTCAGATGCGGCGGTCCGAAACAGGCCGCAGGTCGCGCCGTTCACGCAAATCACCCCATCCCAGCCCAGATGCACGGCCACCTCGGGCGGTGCCAGAGCGCCCAGCGCGTTCTGGAAACCGACAGAACACAAGGGCAGCATCGCCATCGCATCCTGCAGCGGCACCTCGGGGGCGAAGACAATCGCCACGCGCAGCCGGTCTGCCTGAATGTTGTAGACGACCGACCCCGCATCGCATCCCAGCGCAGCCATGGCGAGCGCACGCTCGAACGGGTCCTCCCCGTGCTGGACGGGGTGGCCTGTCAGCAAAGGGGGGAATACAGGCTCGGTCATGCGTTGCCTTTGGCGATCAGATCGCGGGCGATCTTGCGGAACGCCTCGGCCTGCGGGCTGTCGGGTTTGCTGACGACAATCGGCGCGCCTTCATCAGCCGCAATACGAATGTCCAGATTCAATGGGATTTCCCCCAGCAAAGGCACGCCCAGCGACGCCGCCTCGGCCGCGACACCGCCATGACCAAAGACATGTTCTTCATGGCCGCAATTCGAACAGATATGCGTGGACATGTTTTCGATCATCCCAACGATGGGCGTCTTGAGCTGGTTGAACATGTCGATCCCCTTGCGGGCGTCGATCAGGGCCACATCCTGCGGGGTCGAGACGACTATGGCCCCGTCCACCTTGAATTTCTGGCTCAGCGTCAACTGCACATCGCCGGTGCCGGGCGGCAGGTCGACGATCAGCACGTCCAGTGCGCCCCACTGCACCTGGTTCATCATCTGTTGCAGTGCGCCCATCAGCATCGGACCGCGCCAGACAACCGCCTGCCCTTCATTGGTCATCAGGCCCATGGACATCATGGTAACGCCGTGGTTGCGCAGGGGCAGAATGGTCTTGCCATCCGGGCTGGCCGGGCGGCCCGAGACACCCAGCATCCGGGGCTGCGAGGGGCCGTAAACATCCGCATCCAGCAGACCCACGCGCCGCCCTTCGGCTGCCAGCGCACAGGCGAGGTTGGCGGACACGGTCGACTTGCCCACACCCCCCTTGCCCGAGGCAACGGCGATGATCCGGTCCACCCCCGGCACAGCCTGCGGGCCGGTTTGCGATGGCTTGGGCTTGGGTTTCAATTCCGGTGGCGCCTTGTCCGAATGCGCGGTCATCATCGCTGACACTTTGGCGACACCATCCACCATTTGCGCGGCTTGTTCAGCGGTCGCGCGCACGGGCTCCATCTTTTCGGCATGTTTGGGGTCGATCTCAAGTACGAAACGCACGGTATCGCCTTCGACATTCAGCGCCCGCACAACACCGGCGCTGACAATGTCCTGACCGGAAACCGGGTCAGTGATTTTTTTCAGATTCGCAAGAACCGCGTCGCGGACACTCATGCCTTTCCCCTACTATTCTTTCCAACCATGTGGTTGATTTTCATTGTACTTACCTCGATCCCGTTCAGTTTATTTGACGCATGTGGGATCGGGCCGGTAGGCTGAGCCATGCGTTTTGTCCTTTTGTGCCTGAGCCTGACGCTGTGTGCCACCCCCTCTTGGCCACAAGAGACGATTGGCCTTGCCGCTCCGCCCGAAGTGAAAGACTCTGGTCTTTTGCAACATATTCTTCCGCGCTTCTCACTCAAGACCGGTATTCGGATTGTTGCAGACGATGATGGCGTTCTGGTGCTGAACACGGCCCCTCCGGGCGATCCGGTCTTTGCGCGCGGTGATGTGGTCTATCACCTGCAGACCCAAGATGACGCCAAGCAGGAACGGTTCCTTGACTGGCTTCAATCGGATATCGGCAAACGTACCATCGAAAGCTTTGCACCGGATCAGGGCGCGCCCTTCTCGGCCAGTTTCGAAGTCGCGACTGCATCCGAAGACACCACAATCGACGGCGACGTTATCTTGGGTGAGGAACTGTCGATGACCCATTGCGGCCGGTGCCATGTGATCGGGCCGAAAAACCGGATGAACGGTCTGGGCTCTACCCCGTCCTTTGGCGTGTTGCGCGCGATGTCCGACTGGTCGGAACGGTTCGAGGCGTTTTTTGTTCTGAACCCCCACCCGGCTTTCACGCAGATCGACGGGCTGACGGCACCGTTTGACCCTGAACGCCCCTCGCCGATCCAGCCGGTGGAAATGACGCTGGACGAGTTGGAGGCCATTCTGGCCTTCGTGTCGGCCCTTGAGGCCGCCGATCTTGGGGCACCTCTGCAGCTTCAATGATCCTTCCGCTTCGAGAAATAATCCTCGGTCGTGACGACGCGCGGTTTGGGATTTGACTGAAACGGGTTATCTGTGTGCTGGAACTGCGCGTTCACGCGGCAATTGTCGCACATCTGGATCATCCGGGCCTTGTCCGAGGTTGCAAACATCGGATGCGTCCCCGACAGTTTCTCCATGATGCGTTCCACCGTGGATTTCACCCCGAACAGCGCCCCGCATTCAACGCAGGCAAAGGGTTCTTCCTCATTCAGCACCCGCTGTGACAGGGCCGCATCGCTCAGGTCCAGTTGCGGAACCAGCGCAATCGCGTCCTCGGGACAGATGTTCTTGCACAGGCCACATTGCAGACAGGCATCCTGCTGGAAGTTCAACTGAGGCTTGTCGGGGTTGTCCACCAAAGCGCCCGACGGACACAGCGACACGCAGCTAAGGCACAGTGTGCAGGCATCGGTATCAATCGCCAACGCACCGTATGGCGCGTTTTCGGGCAGCGGCAGAGGGTCTTCGGCCTGCGGGTTCAGCGCCTGCGCCGACAGCCGCGTGATTTGCCTGCGGTTGCCCAGCGGCAGAACCGGATCGGCCAGTGGCCGCGGTACGTCTTGCGCATAGAGCCGCTCAGCCATGGCGTCCGGGTCAGCCTCGTCGATCAGACCCAAGCCCCCGGCCCCGGCAATCGCCTGTGCCAGCTCAAGCTCTCGGTCAAGGGCATCGCGTTCGGTGGTGGGTGCCAGCAAGACATCGACACGGGCAAACCCATGGGCCAGCCCGGCCAGCATCTCGGCATGGCCAAAGCCCGAGATCACGTTCAGTTGCATGGGGATCACATCCGCTGGCAGGCCGCGCCCAAAGCGGGCGGCAAGCCGGATCATCTCAGCCCCATGGGCATCATGCACCAGCAGCCGGGGCGCGGTTCCGCCCGCGCGCCGATAGGTCCGCGCCAGAATGTGCATACGCGATACGATGGCCGCGATCTGAGGGTCTTCGTAAGTAATTGCCGTAGACGGACAGACCGCAGCACACGCCCCACAGCCCGCACAGACCATCGGATCGATGGACACGTGTTCGCCATCGGGCGAGATTGCACCGGTCGGGCAGATGTCCAGGCAATTCGTGCAGGCCACCTGTTCGGCCCGCGAATGGGCACACAGCGTTTCCTCCATCCGCACATAAAGCGGTTTTTCGAACGTACCGACCAGTTGCACCGCGTCAAAGGCCAGACGTTCGACCGCCACCTTATCTTTGGGATCCGCCCTCAGGTATCCTTCGCGCTTTTCTGGGGCCGGTACAAAGGCCATGTCACCCGCCAGATCAATCACGATGTCGCAGGTGGATTTTGCCCCATCGCGCGGCTCGGACCATTGAAAGGCCCCGCGCCCGCCGGGCTCAACCTGCTGCAACGCATCCAGTTGCAACGAGAACCCTCCCAAGGCCCCATTCACCGACCGCACGCGCCCCCGCACAACATCAAAGTCACGCGACAGGGGTTGGCTGTCATCCGTCACCAGAACGGTTACGGCCAGCGTTGCGGCCAACCGCTGGGCCAGATCAAAACAGACCTCACCTGCGCCGATGATGAAACAGGTGCCTTCGCTGAACACATCCACGCTGGGCGTGATGGGCTGCGGCAACAGCGCCTCGGCCGCCAGTGCCGCCATCTTGGGCGTTGCATCATCCCCTTGGTCAGACCACCCCGCACGATCACGCAGATCAACGAAACCCGGCGTTTCGATCTGCAATTCTTCGGCCAGTGCCGAGAACACCTCTTGTTCCTGCCCGCAGGCGATGATCGTGTCGCCCTCTTGCATCAGCGCTGCGGCGCTGTTCAGCTCGCGCGTGCACAACGCTGTATGCACCTTGGAACAGCTTGTGCCACAGGTCGATGCGATCTGTTCGGCATCCAGCGACTGCGTTCCTTCGCAATCACACAGCAGAATCTTGGTGCCCATAGTCCCTCCCCGAACGCGGTCCATCCCTCGCACATTAGGCTGTCCTTCGGGGGCGGCAATGTAAAGGCCACCGATTTTCATCCCGACGCCGCTCAAAAGCCCTTATTTGATGGCGCCGGGCAAGCCCCCTCACGAACACGCTACCACCATGTACGACTAAAGTCGTAGTGCTAGGACTTGGCAGAAGATCAAATTGTGTACCATAGTGGACTTGGAGAAGGCAGGGGAGAGCCTTCAGGGGAGGACTACGTGGCGGAGGCCGCAAACCAGATTGAAATGCCAATCGGCGTCGTCGTGCGCAAAACACCCGGTGTAACCCGCTGGGCGAAATGGAACTGGCGTGCCGTCGCCGTTTTGCCGGGCGCAGGCCCGGCGGATTGGCATGAGATGCGGCGCGAAGGTGAGGCTGTTGAATACCACGCAGCCACCCTGCCCCTGACCCTGTGGGCGGATGAGACCGAGGCTTACATGGTGAACCTGTCTGACGGTCAGCCCTCGATCTATCTTGTTCTGCGGGATGCGCTGGATGGGCAGCGCCCGATGGATGCGGTTTTGGTCACCGCCTCTCCGTTCGAGGGGCAGGATTACGCGGATACCGGCGAAGAGATTGTCGAGAAAATCCCCATGACCGAAGGGCTGATCGCCTGGGTTCGGGATTTCGCTTTGGAACATCACCGCGACGAGGTCTTTGTCAAACGTCGCCGGGACAAAAAGCGCACCGACTTGGTCGAGGATGGCAAAGGCGATGCGCGCATCCGGCAGGACTCGGACGTGTATCGTGCACCGCGGAGGATCATCCAATGACCCAGCCGCGCGATTTCTGGTCTCGCCGCAAGGCCGCCGTTCAGGCCGAGGCCGAAGCAGAGGTGATCGCCGCCGAGGAACTGGCCGTTGCCGAACAGCGCGCCGAGTTGGAGGAAAAGACAGACGCCGAGATTCTGGCCGAGTTCAACCTGCCCGACCCCGATCAGCTGCAGGCGGGCGATGATGTCTCGGGCTTTATGGCCAAGGCCGTGCCCGACCGCCTGCGCCGCCGTGCCCTGCGGCGGTTGTGGCGTCTGAACCCGGTGCTGGCCAATGTCGACGGGCTGGTCGATTATGGCGAAGACTATACCGACGCGGCCTGTGTCATCGAAAACCTTCAAACGGCCTATCAGGTTGGCAAGGGGATGCTGGCGCATGTCGAAGCCCTGGCCGCGAAGGCCGAGGAAGACGAAAGCGAGGCACCGGTCGAAGAACTGTTGCCGGAACCAGAGGTCGTCGAAGAGCCCACGCCCGAGCCCGAACCGGTGCAGATGGCCCAGATCGAAGAGCCGGAAGAAGAAGACGCCCACCCCCCGTCCCCGCGTCGCATGAAATTTGAATTCGAAGGATAACGCAATGACCGCAAGCGAAGCGCAAAAATTGGATGTCTCGGCCGAGGATCGTCTGCGCGCGGATTTCTACAATTTCCTGGGGCTGCTGCTGTCCGCCCCGCCCGATCAGCTGTTGCTGGATCAGGTGGCGGGTCTTGGCGGCGATGAAACCGATCTGGGTCAGGCCATTCAGGCAATGGCGCGGGTGGCCAAAGTCACCAAACCCGCTGCGGCCGAGCGTGAGTTTAACGCGCTGTTCATCGGGCTGGGCCGGGGTGAGCTGCTGCCTTACGCCAGTTTTTACCTGACCGGCTTCCTGAACGAAAAACCATTGGCGCAACTGCGCAATGACATGGCCCTGCGCGGCATCACCCGCGCCAGGAACGTGTTTGAACCCGAAGACAACATCGCCTCACTGATGGAGATGATGGCAGGCATGATCGTTGGCCGCTTCCGTGCACCTGTCACCTTGGACGATCAGAAAACGTTCTGGAACAAGCATATCGGCCCCTGGGCCGCGCATTTTTACTCGGATTTGGAAGGTGCCGAAAACTCGGTCCTCTATGCCTCGATCGGCACTGCCGGTCGGGTCTTTATGGAGATCGAACGCGAAGCCTTTCGGATGACGGCGTAACCCGCCACTCGCCGGTGCCCGACAGGTGCCAAACAGCAAATGGGAAAGGAGACCCCCATGAGCAAGACCAAGGAAGAAGGCGCGACGCGCCGCGACTTCCTCAAACTGGCCGGAACCGCAGCACCCGCTGCCGTCGCCGCCGCCAGCCTGACCGGACAGGCCGAAGCAGCCGAGCTGCCTACGGACGAAACCCGGATGCAGGACACCGCGCATACCCGCGCCTATCTGGAGAGCGCCCGGTTCTGACCCGGACGTTGTCACCCCCGACTGACGGTTGCGATTGGCCCTGACGTCGGTTTGCACAGTACCAAGCCAGCCGTGGCTGACACGGCGCGCAAGGGAGGAAAGAAATGCTTAGGAAAAAGACCAACGGGGTTGCGAGACGCCCCCAGCGGACAAGTATCCTGTCCCAGGTCGGCGAGAAAACCGTCGATCGCCGCGCATTCCTGCGCGGATCAGGCCTGACGATCGGCGGCCTTGCCGCGATCAGCGCCACGGGCGGAACCGTGACACAGGCCAGTGCAGCCGCCTCGGCAACGGGCGCGGTTGATCTTGTAAAATCCGTCTGCACACACTGCTCGGTCGGCTGTACCGTTGTGGCCGAAGTGTCTAACGGCGTCTGGGTCGGGCAGGAACCCGGCTGGGACAGCCCGTTCAACCTGGGTGCGCACTGCGCCAAGGGGGCATCCGTCCGCGAGCACGCTCATGGCGAGCGCCGCCTGAAATATCCGATGAAAAAGGAAGGCGGAGAGTGGAAGCGCATCAGCTGGGAACAGGCGATCGACGAGATCGGCGACGGCATGATGAACATCCGTCAGGAATCCGGGCCGGACAGCGTGTACTGGCTGGGCTCCGCGAAACATAACAACGAACAGGCCTATCTGTTCCGCAAGTTCGCCGCCTACTGGGGCACGAACAACGTGGACCACCAGGCCCGTATCTGCCACTCGACCACGGTTGCGGGCGTTGCGAACACATGGGGCTACGGCGCCATGACCAACTCGTATAACGACATGCACAACAGCCGGGCCATCTTTATCATCGGTGGTAACCCGGCCGAGGCGCACCCCGTCTCGCTGCTGCATATCCTGCGTGCGAAAGAGCAGAACAACGCCCCTCTGATCGTCTGCGACCCGCGCTTTACGCGCACCGCGGCCCATGCGGATGAATATGTCCGTTTCCGCCCCGGCACCGACGTTGCATTGGTTTGGGGTATCCTGTGGCACATCTTCGACAACGGCTGGGAGGACAAAGAGTTCATCCGCACCCGTGTCTGGGGTATGGACCAGATCCGCGAAGAGGTTGCCAAGTGGAACCCCGAAGAGGTTGAGCGCGTCACTGGTACGCCCGGCTCGCAGCTGCGCCGCGTCGCCCGGACCATGGTGAACAACCGCCCCGGCACCGTCGTCTGGTGCATGGGTGGTACGCAACACACCAACGGCAACAACAACACCCGCGCTTACTGCGTGCTTCAGCTTGCGCTGGGCAACATGGGCACCTCGGGTGGTGGCACCAACATCTTCCGTGGCCATGACAACGTGCAGGGCGCGACGGACCTTGGTGTTCTGTCCCACACCCTGCCCGGCTATTATGGCCTGTCCAAGGGGGCATGGGGTCACTGGTCGCGTGTTTGGGGTGAAGACCCCGAATGGCTGGCGGGTCAGTTTGCCACGATCAAGGACAAGGAGGGCAAGGATAAACCGCTTCAGAATGAGCGCGGCATCCCGGTCTCTCGTTGGATCGACGGCATTCTCGAAGACCCGGCCAACATGGATCAGGACAATAACGTCCGTGCCATGGTTCTGTGGGGCCACGCGCCCAACTCGCAGACCCGGATGACGGAAATGAAGACGGCGATGGAAAAGCTGGACATGCTGGTCGTGATCGACCCGTATCCCACCGTTTCCGCCGTTCTGCATGACCGCACCGATGGCGTCTATCTGTTGCCGGCCTGTACACAGTTCGAAACCCGTGGTTCTGTCACGGCCTCGAACCGGTCGCTGCAGTGGCGCGACAAGATCGTCGAGCCCCTGTTCGAAAGCCTGCCGGACGAGGTCATCATGGCCAAGTTCGCGAATAAGTTCGGCTGGGCAGATCGGCTGTTCCGCAATATCGAGATGGACGACCCCGAAACCCCGAATGTTGAAAGCATCACGCGTGAATTCAACTCGGGCCTCTGGACCATCGGCTATACCGGTCAGTCGCCGGAACGTCTGAAAAGCCATATGGCCAACCAGCACACGTTCGACAGAACCACGCTGCAAGCCATTGGTGGACCCAACGACGGCGAGTATTACGGTCTGCCCTGGCCCTGCTGGGGAACGGCCGAGATGGGTCATACGGGGACACCGAACCTGTATGATATGTCCAAGCCGGTGGCCGAAGGTGGCCTGACCTTCCGCGCCCGTTTCGGTGTGGAGCGTGATGGTGACAACCTGCTGGCCGAAGGGGTCTATAGCGTTGGATCGGAAATTCAGGATGGATATCCGGAATTCACGATGCAAATGCTGATGGACCTTGGCTGGGACGGCGACCTGACCGCCGAGGAACGCGCAGCAATCGACGCTGTTGCGGGGCCGGAAACCAACTGGAAAACCGACCTGTCGGGCGGCATCCAGCGGGTTGCGATCAAGCATGGCTGTGCGCCCTTCGGGAACGCAAAGGCCCGCGCGGTCGTCTGGACCTTCCCGGACCCGATCCCGCTGCATCGCGAGCCGCTCTATACCAACCGGCGCGATCTGGTCGAGGACTATCCGACCTATGAGGACCGGCATGCCTATCGCCTGCCCACCCTTTATGCTTCGATCCAAAAGAACGACTTTTCAAAGGATTACCCGATAATCCTGACATCGGGTCGTCTGGTCGAATATGAAGGCGGCGGCGAGGAAACCCGGTCGAACCCGTGGCTGGCCGAGCTGCAGCAGGACATGTTCGTCGAGATCAACCCGCGCGATGCCAACAACCTTGGTATCCGTGACGGGCAACAGGTCTGGGTCGAAGGTCCAGAAGGCGGCAAGGTCAAGGTGATGGCGATGCTGACCAACAGGGTCGGTGCCGGTGTGGCCTTTATGCCGTTCCACTTTGGCGGCCATTTCCAGGGTGAAGATCAGCGGCACAAATACCCCGCCGGTGCAGACCCCTATGTCTTGGGTGAAAGTTCCAACACCGCCCAGACCTATGGCTACGATTCAGTGACCCAGATGCAAGAGACCAAAGCGACTCTTTGCAAAATCTGGGCAGCGTAAGGAGGAGAAGAGAACATGGCAGCAAGAGCAAAATTTCTCTGCGACGCCGAACGCTGCATCGAGTGCAATGCCTGCGTCACCGCGTGTAAGAACGAACACGAGGTGCCGTGGGGCGTGAACCGCCGCAGGGTGGTGACGATCAATGACGGTGACCCGGGCGAACGCTCGATCTCGGTGGCCTGTATGCATTGCTCGGATGCGCCCTGCATGGCGGTGTGCCCGGTCGACTGCTTCTATCAAAACGAAGAAGGGGTCGTCCTGCATTCCAAGGACCTGTGCATTGGCTGTGGCTATTGCTTTTACGCGTGCCCGTTCGGTGCGCCGCAATACCCGCAGGCGGGCAACTTCGGATCACGCGGCAAGATGGACAAATGTACCTTCTGCGCCGGTGGCCCCGAGGAAACGCACTCGACCGCAGAGTTCGCCAAATATGGTCGCAACCGGATCGCCGAGGGCAAACTGCCCATCTGCGCCGAGATGTGTTCCACCAAGGCCCTGCTTGCCGGTGACGGCGACGTGGTCTCGGCCATTTACCGCGAGCGCGTCGTTGCCCGCGGCTTTGGCTCGGGCGCGTGGGGTTGGGGCACGGCCTACGATCAGAAAGACGGCTAAGGTCTTAACCAAGAAAGACAACCCCCACGCGTTGGGGGTTGTTCCACTTTTGCCGGTGGCTGCTGGTCAGCCGCCGCAATTTCTGACCCTGCTGGAGCGAACATGACCAACGATGTCTATTGGCTGTTGAAGCTGGATTTAAACACCGAAAAACAGTCTGAGTTCGAAGCCCTGATGACCGAAATGGTCAATGCGACCCTGCAGGAAAGCGGTGCCAAAAGTTATGAGTGGCACCAAAGCGATGGGTCCGTGCACATCTATGAACGTTATGCCAGCTCTGACGACGCCATGATCCACATGCAGAATTTTGGGGCAAATTTCGCGGATCGGTTTTTGTCTTTGCTGACCCCGGTCCAACTCGACGTCTATGGCCCCGCAAAAGATGACCTGCGCGCCGCGCTCGGACCCGTTGGCGCGGTCTTTCATCGGCAGATCGGCGGCTTTGACCGCTGACCCATACTCATATTCGGAGAGTTTCCCCCATGCGTTTGATTCAATTTCTGCTCGTCTCACTTTTCCTGACCGGCGCCGCATGGGCTCAGGAAACCACCCCGCCACCTGCGCCGGACCGGGCCACCACCGGCGGTGCAACAACGCTGGAAGACATCCTTGCGCGTCAGCGTGGCGAGCAAGTGGACAATACCTATCGCTCGGAAAACACGGGCCAAGGTAATGTCGAAGGGCTGCTGGGTCAGTTTGGCACACGGGGCATTGCATCTGACAGCGACGTGTACCGCGCGATCCGCTATGGGTCGGCCAATACCACCGTGTCTTCTCAGGGCCCCGCAGCGGGCGTGTTGATTCAGGACGGCGGCATGTGGTGGTGGAACTTCCGCACCGGGCCATTGCGGGAATATGGGACCTATATCATTGCAGGCATGGCCGCGATTATCCTGCTGTTCTTCCTCATCCGCGGGAAAATCCGCATCGATGGTGAAAAAACCGGCCGCACTGTTCTGCGATTCAACGGGTTTGAACGCTTTGGTCACTGGCTGTTTGCCGGATCATTCATCGTGCTGGCAATTACTGGTCTGCTCAGCCTTTATGGCCGCGATTTCCTGATCCCGATCTTCGGGAAAGAGGGCTTTGCCACCATCGCGCAAGGATGCAAATGGCTGCACAACAACCTGGCCTGGGCGTTCATGCTGGGGCTGATCATCATCACCCTGAACTGGATCGTCCACAACATCCCCAACAAGACCGACCTGAAATGGTTGGCAGCCGGAGGGGGTCTGTTCACCAAGAACAGCCATCCCCCCGCGAAAAAGTTTAACGCCGGTCAAAAGGTGATCTTCTGGGCTTGCGTGTTGCTGGGCGTATCGATCAGCCTGTCTGGCCTGTCGCTGTTGTTCCCCTTCGAACTGCCGATGTTCGCGAAGACCTTTGAGATTGCCAATTCCACCGGCATCCCGCAGGCAATGGGCCTGAACCTGCCGGTGCAAATGTCCCCGCAGGAGGAAATGCAGTACGCACAGGTCTGGCACGTGATGGTCGCTTATGTCTTTATCGCCATCATCATCGCGCATATCTATCTGGGATCGGTCGGCATGGAAGGCGCGTTTGACGCCATGGGCACCGGCGAGGTCGAAGAGCAATGGGCGCGTGAGCACCACTCTCTTTGGCTGGAAGAGGTGCAGGAAAAAGAGGCCAGCAAAGCCGCAGCCTCACCCGCCGAGTAAATGCGCGCACTGGTTCTGGCACTGGCGCTGGTTCCCCTGCCCGCTTTGGCCGAGTTCTTTACGCTCAAAGGTCACGGCGGGCCGATCATGGGGATCGCCACCGCGCCCGATGGTCGGATCGCGACGGCCAGTTTCGACAACTCGGTCGGGCTGTGGTCGGATCAGACGCCCGAATGGCTGGAAGGGCACGAAGCGGCGGTGAACAGCGTCGCCTTCAACGGAACCGCGATCTATTCCGCAGGCGACGACTTTACCCTGCGCCGGTGGCCGGGCGGAGACATTGTCGGCCAGCACAAAGGCAAGATCGTCAGCATCGCGGCCTCGAAAACTCATGTGGCCACCGCCAGTTGGGATGGCACGATTGGTCTGTGGCCGGTGGATGGCTCCGATCCGATGACGCTGGGCCCCACGGGCAGCGGCGTAAATGCGGTGGCGTTTTCCTCGGACGGGACGGCGCTCTATTCGGCGGGGGTCGATGGCTCTCTGCGCCGTTGGGACGTGGCCAGCGGTCAGGAAACGCAGCGTATCATTGAGCATGGGTTTGGCATCAATGAGTTGGTCCTGAACGAACAGGACGGTTGGATCGCCTACGGCGCGGTGGATGGCGTGACCCGCATCCGCGACCTTGAAACCGGATCTGAGCGGGATTTCACGCTGGAACGCCGCCCAATTCTGGCATTGGCGCTCAGCCCAGACCGCAGACTTCTGGCGGTGGGGGATGGCGAAGGCTACATCATGCTGATCGACACGCAGGATTGGCGCATCGCACAGGATTTCCGCGCCACCCTGCGCGGGCCGGTCTGGGCGCTGGCCTTTTCCGCCGATGGTGACAACATCCATGCAGGCGGCATCGATGAGGCCATGTATAGCTGGCCCGTTGCGGCACTGGGCGATCAGGAACGCATGGCCGCTGCCGAGCCCAGTTTCCTGAAGAACCCCGACCAGATGAGCAATGGTGAGCGTCAGTTTGCCCGCAAATGCTCAATCTGTCACAGCCTGACTCCTGATGGGCAACGGCGCGCGGGGCCGACCTTGCATGGCATCTTTGGTCGGCAAGCAGGCACTCTGCCGGGGTATTTCTACTCGGACACGCTGCAAGACTCTGATATCATTTGGAATGACGAGACGATAAATGCCCTTTTCGACGAAGGGCCAGACCATTACATTCCGGGATCAAAGATGCCAATGCAGCGAATTACCCAAGCGCAGGACCGAGACGATCTGATCGCCTTTTTGCGCAGCGCCACGGCACAAACGAACGGAACCGGAGGAGACCAATGAAAGCCTTTCTTGCTGCTGCGGCCGTCATGATTGTGATCACCATAGCTGCGCCCTTCACGCTCAAACAGATCGGGTTCAGCGCCGCGGATGCCGGGTCCGGAGCCGCCGTGCGCCTCGACTGAATGCCCGAATACCTGACCACAAAGGAACTGGCCGACCTGCTGCGCATTGGCGAGCGTAAGGCCTATGATCTGGCCTCATCGGGCGAGGTGCCATGCGTGCGCGCCATGGGCAAACTGCTGTTCCCCCGGGCCGAGGTCGTGGCCTGGCTGAACGCCTCACGCTCGGGCCCGCACGTGGCTGAACCGCCCCTGCCCCCGATTGTCGCCGGCAGCCACGATCCGCTACTGGACTGGGCCTTGCGGGAAAGCGGATCGGGGCTGGCCACCTATTATGACGGATCCTTCGACGGGCTGACCCGGTTGAAGGACCGCAGCGCGCAGGCCGCCGCCCTGCATATCCACGAAGAGGATGGGTTCAACGCAGGTGCTCTGCGCAATCATCTGGGCGAAGCACCCGTCGTTCTGTACGAGGTGGCGCAACGCCAGCGCGGGCTGCTACTGGCCCCGAACGTCACAGAGATCAACGGCTTTGCCGACCTCAAGGGGCGCCGGGTCATCCTGCGACAGGACAGCGCCGCCAGCCAGCGCCTGTTTGAGACGCAGCTTGAGGCCCACGGCCTCACGCGCGACGATCTTGATGCCCTACCCACCTGCGCCCGCACCGAAGAAGAGCTGGCCATCGCCCTGCATGACGGCAAGGCCGAGGCAGGGTTCGGGTTGGGCGCACTGGCCAGCTTGTATGATCTGGGCTTTGTGCCCACCCATGCTGAACGTCTGGACCTTGCCATCTGGCGAAGGGCCTATTTCGATGATCCGATGCTCAAACTGCTGGGTTTTCTGCAATCTGATCGCTTTGCCACCCGCGCCGCCGAATTCGGCGGCTATGAAATTTCCGGTTTGGGCACCATCCACCACAACGGCGCGAGCGGTTGAATCTGGTCACTTGGCGTTGGGAAAGAACAATTGCTGCCCATCCCGTTTGTATGACTCGATCGCCGCCTGTCCGTGAGGTCCAACCAGCCAGTCAATGAACCGCTGACCCGCAGCCGCGCGCACGTTCGGGTGTTTTTCGGGGTTCACAAGGATGACGCCATACTGATTGAACAGACGCGGATCGCCTTCGACCAGCACCTCAAGATTGCCCTTGTTGCCAAAGGACTGCCAGGTTGCGCGATCCGTCAGGACATAGGCGTCCATCCCGCTGGCCACATTCAGCGTCGCCCCCATGCCCGAGCCGGTCTCGCGGTACCACTCGCCCGACGCATCGGTCGGGTCGATCTCGGAAGACTCCCACAGGCGCATCTCGGCCTTATGGGTGCCGCTGTCATCCCCGCGCGAGGCAAATGGGGCCTGGGCGTCGGCCACGGCGGCCATAGCCGCGACAATATCCGTGTCGCCTTTGACCTGTGCCGGGTCCGATTTCGGGCCAACCAGAACAAAATCGTTATACATCACGTCAAAACGCTCAACACCCCAGCCATCGGCTACGAATTTGTCTTCGGCCTGTTTGGCATGCACCAGCAAGACATCGCCGTCACCGTTGACGGCGTTACGGATCGCCTGCCCTGTCCCAACCGCGACCACACGCACATCGATCCCGCTTTCGGCTTCAAAGCCCGGCAGGATGTAATCCAGCAGCCCCGAGTTCTGCGTTGATGTGGTGGATTGCAAGACAATAAACGGCGCCTCGGCGCTTACTGGGTTCGCCATCAGGCCAAGAGACACCAGCGCTGCCCGCGCAATATTACGGATCATTTCGATCTCCATTCTTTTGAATTAAGTCACCAGCCCACCGGCGAGGTAACGGCGCGACGCATCGCTGTCCGGGGCATCCAGAACCTGTTTGGCCACGCCGTGTTCCACCACATGACCGCCCTGCATCATCACAATATCAGCCGCCAACCGCCGCGCCTGACCTATGTCATGCGTAACCATGACAATTCGCACCCCACGGCGCGAGGCGCGCTGGATCATGCGTTCGATCATCTGGGTGGCACTTGGGTCCAGCGCACTAGTTGGTTCATCAAGAAACAGGGTTTCCGGCTCCAAAGCGAGCGCACGCAGGATGGCAAGCCGTTGCGCCTCACCCCCCGACAGGGACCGTGCGGATTGCCGGGCTTTGCCGTCCAGCCCGCCCTCGGCCAGCAGATCTTCGATCCGGGCCTTGCGGGTGCTGCGGTTCAGGCCCTGCCGTTTCAGCACGAAATCCAGATTTGCCGCGACCGAGCGGCGTAGCAGCACAGGCTGCTGAAACACCATCGCCTGCCGCGCCTTGTGCGCGTCATTCAGAACCTCGCCGTCCTGACAGACACGCCCCTGATCCGGTATGATCAGCCCGTGCAAGCAGCGCAGCAACAGGCTTTTGCCCGCCCCATTTGGCCCCAGGATCAAGGTCGGTCCGGGGCCATCCAGTGACAGCTGCGCAACGTCCAGCAGCGTCCTGCCTTTGCGGACGATCTTCACACCATCCACAGTCAGACTGCCTGTCATTTCGCAAATCAGATCACGCATGGCGCAGCCCCTCTTGTTCGGCCCGCAGGCTCAGCGCGCTGACCATGGCGTTCACTGCCACCGCGATCCCAATCAGGATGGCCCCAAGCGCCAGGGCCAGGGCCAGATTGCCCTTAGACGTCTCAAGCGCGATGGTCGTCGTCATCACGCGTGTCACGTGATTGATGTTGCCGCCCACAATGATCACGGCCCCCACCTCGGCAATGGCGCGACCGAACCCGGCAAGCAAGGCTGTCACCAACGCCAGCCGGGCATCCCACAACAGCACCGGCACCGACGCCAGCCGCGACACCCCAAGCGAACGGAGTTGTTCCGAGTATTCCTCGGCCAGCATCTCAATTACCTGCCGGGTCAGTGCGGCCACGATAGGTGTGACCAGAACCACCTGCGCGATGATCATCGCGGTTGGCGTATAGAGCAGCTCCAGAACCCCTAATGGCCCCGACCGGGACAGCATCAGATAGACCAGCAGGCCAACAACCACAGGCGGGAACCCCATCAGCGCGTTCATCAACACGATCAGCGCTCGCCGCCCCGGAAAGCGCGCAACCGCCAAAGCGGCCCCAACCGGCATGCCAATCAGGGCAGAAATCAGCACAGCAAACAGGGAGACTTCGAGAGACAGCAACACTATCGCCCACAGCTCGGCATCCCCGTTTAGGATCAGAGCAAAAGCTGAGCTGAATTCTGATGCAAATCCCTGCATTATTTTCCCACTTTCCGCAATTTCGTATGAAATGCGCGTAATTACAGGGAAATACTAACCGTTTCTGCTGCCAAGTACAGACACGTTTCCGACATTCGAAAAAGAAAACGCGGCCCCCTTTGGGGCCGCGCATGCGCAGGTAATGGCAGTTGGCTTAAAGCGTTTCGGGCTTAACTTGAGACACGAATACCCTGCCACGCCTGCGGCGTTCTCGGGACATTCGTGTCACAGAGTGATTCAGGTAAAACCCGAAACGCTCTAGTTCAACGCCGCATCCGTGATCTGGTGGGTCCACGCGCCCTCGGGCTGTGCGGTGATCACGGGATCAGAGCCACCGGCCAGCAGGGTACTGACGGTGCGGTCAAAATCAGCCGGATCAAGCGCGCCGTTGGACCCGGCGGTCAGCTTGGCGATCTCACCCATCATACGCTTTTGATGCTGTTCGGTCTGGGCACCGGTCGCGTCATTTTCCAGCACGATATCGGCGGCTTCGTCAGGATGCTCCTCGGCGTATTTCCAGCCTTTCATCGAGGCGCGCACGAACCGCTCCATCTTGTCTGTAAACGCGGCGTCGCTCAGGTTTTCTTCCAGAACGTACAGACCGTCTTCCAGCGTAGCGACGCCCTGATCTTCGTATTTGAAGGTTACCAGCTCATCGGGGTTCACGCCCGCATCGATCACCTGCCAGTATTCATTATAGGTCATGGTGCTGATGCAATCGGCCTGACGCTGCAACAGCGGGTCGACGTTGAACCCTTGTTTCAGAACTTCGACCCCGTTCTCGCTTTTGCCGCCGGTGTCGATGCCCAACTGGCTCATCCAGCTCATGAACGGGAATTCGTTGCCAAAGAACCAGACGCCCAGCGTGCGGTTCTTCAGATCCTCGGGCGAGGCAATGCCCGCATCCTTCCAGCAGGTCAGCATCATGCCCGAGCTTTTGAACGGCTGCGCGATGTTCACCAGCGGCAGCCCCTTTTCACGGGCGGCCAGCGCGGCGGGCATCCATTCGACGGTCACATCGGCCCCGCCCCCGGCAATCACCTGCGTCGGCGCTATATCCGGACCACCCGGCAGGATCGTGACGTCCAGCCCCTCTTCTTCGTAGAACCCCTTGTCCTTGGCCACATAATACCCCGCGAACTGCGCCTGCGTGACCCATTTCAGTTGCAAAGTCACCTCATCCGCCGCAAGCACCGAACTGGCTGCCAGGGTAAAGGCGGCGACCGCCCCACTGAAAATCTTATTCATCTTCATGTCTCCTAGTTGCTGTGTGTGCCCCTTTTTCGGGGTCTGTTGAATTCTTTTTATCCGCGTTGTGACGGGTGCCAGAATGTCACCGCCTTCTCGGCTGCTGCGACAAGACCATAGAAAACCGTCCCCGCCAGGGCGGCAACGGCGATCTCGGCCCAGACAAGCCCGATATTGAGGCTGCCGACACCTGTCGAAATACGAAACCCCATCCCGCGCGTGGGTGATCCGAAATACTCGGCCACGATAGCACCGATCAAAGCAAGGGTTGTCGCAATCTTCAACCCGTTGAACACAAAGGGCATCGCCGCAGGCAGTCGCAGTTTCCACAAGGTCTGCCAATAGCTGGCTGCGTAGGTGCGCATCAAATCGCGCTGCATCGCGTCCGCCTCACGCAATCCCTGAACCGTGTTGACCAGGATCGGAAAGAACACCATCACCACGACGACCGCCGCCTTCGAGTGCCAGTCAAACCCGAACCAACTGACCAGAATCGGCGCGATCCCGACGATCGGCAGAGCCGCCGCAAAGTTGCCGATGGGCAATAGCCCCCGCGTCAGAAAGGCCGAGCGGTCAATGGCAACCGAACACACAAACGCCGCAGCGCACCCAATCACAAAGCCGGTCAGCGCGCCCTTGAAGACGGTCTGCTTGAAATCCTCCCACAGCAGGTTTGCCGAACCGACGAACTCTCCCGCCACGCTGGATGGTGGCGGCAGGATCACGGGCGAAACACCAAGCCCCTGCACCAGCCCCTCCCACAGGACCAGCAGCGTGACGCCGAACAGAACGGGCACCACAATGCGAACCATACGGGTTTTACGGTGTTTGGAAATCGCCAGACGGTAATTGACCAGCCAGGCAAGACCCCAGAACAGAAGTGCAAAGGACAACCACGTCATGCGCTCAACCCCATCCGGCGCAGGGCCAGCCTTTGCAACAGATCCAGTAGGGTCACCAACAACCCGGCCAGAATAGCGGCAGCCAAAAGCGCGGCCCAGATGGCCAATGGCGTGCCAAATTGGTCTCCGATCAGGATGCGCGCACCCAGACCCGCCACCGCACCGGTTGGCAGCTCACCCACAATGGTGCCCACCAAGGCAGCCGCGATCCCGACCTTGAGCGAGGTGAACAGATACGGCAGTGAAGACGGCAGCCTGAGCTTGAAAAACCCCTGCGTCCCGGATGCGTTATACGTCTTCAGCAAATCCAGCTGCGGCAAGGACGGCGACCGCAACCCTTTGACCATCCCCACCAGCACCGGGAAATAGCACAAATAAGCCGAGATCACGGCCTTGGGCACCCCGCGCCCCTCGATCCCGATCTGAGAGCTGACGACAATGATCATCGGGGCCAGCGCCACGATGGGAATGGTCTGGCTGATGATCGCCCAGGGCATCAGGCTCATATCCGCGACACGCGAATAGACGATGGCAACGGCGGCCAGAATGCCCAGCGTTGTGCCCAGCAAAAAGCCCCACAGAGTGGATTTCAGCGTCACACCCGCGTGGTAGATGAGGGACCGTTTGGAAAAGGCCCGTCCCTTGACCACCATTTCCCCGGTCGTCTTCCACAATTCCTGCCCCACCTGTCCCGGCGTCGGCAGTCGTGGCCGGTCCAGAGCATACCCGCCCGCGATCGCACCGGGGTTCGAGGCCATCAGCACCCAGACCGAGGTATCCCGACGCTCCAACGCCGTCTCGGGGGTGACGCTTTCGCCTGCCCGCTGGGCCTGATCCAGCGAAATACGGATGTTCATCGGGGCCACGGCCGCATACCAAAGCGCGACAATCGCGGCGAGCACAACCAATATAGGAACAAGGTTCTTCATGGCGCGTCCTGCATCACGGGTGTCTCAATCGTCATAGGAATGCCCCGCCCGCAGCCCCTCGCGTACGCGATGGGCGACCTCGATGAATTCCGGCGTGTCGCGGATGTCCAAGGGTCGCTCTTTCGGCAAGGGGCTGTCGATCACATCGGTGATCCGTCCGGGCCGGGGGCTCATCACCACGATCCTGGTGCTGAGATAGACCGCCTCGGGGATGGAATGCGTCACAAACCCGATGGTCTTGCCCGTCCGCGCCCACAGCGCCAAAAGCTGTTCATTCAGGTGATCGCGCACGATCTCATCCAGCGCGCCAAAGGGTTCATCCATCAGCAGGATATCCGCATCAAACGCCAGCGCCCGCGCGATGCTGGCCCGTTGCTGCATCCCGCCCGACAACTGCCACGGGAACTTGCCGCCAAACCCTTCCAGATCAACGAGTTCCAGAACCTTTTTCACCCGCTCTTCCTGCTCGGCAGCCGAGTACCCCATGATCTCAAGCGGCAGTTTGATGTTCTTGGCAATGGTCCGCCACGGGTACAGCCCCGCCGCCTGAAAAACATAGCCATAGGCCCGCTTCCGCCGTGCCTCATCCGGGGTCATACCATTGACGGTCAGAGTCCCGCCCGTCGGGGTTTCCAGCGCCGCGACACAGCGCAGGAAGGTGGTCTTGCCACAGCCCGAGGGGCCGATAAAGCTAACGAAATCCCCCTTGTTGATGGTCAGGTTGACGTCCTTCAACGCGTGGATCGGACCGTCATTGGTTTGGAAGGTGAGGTCGAGGTTTTCGGCTTCAACTACAGCTTTGCCCGCTTCGTTCATTTCTCTTTTCCCGTTGTCTTCCAGCGGGAAACCATTTGCTCGGTAGCAGCAAAAAGGTTTCCGTTCTTCGCTCTTAAGCGTTCCCCACTGACAAAGTTCTCAAGCCTGTCCCAATCGCGATAGAGCGCAGTGCGCCAATAATCTCGCAGGATTTCCTCGTCAATCGCGCCATGTTTGATCATCCGGGCCATCAGTCCGTAGACACTCAGGATATAACGGGCCAAGCCGCGCTCCTCACTTTCCAAGTCATCATAGCCCCGCTGATGCGGACCACCAAAGAAGTGCTGGCGCGCTTCGCGAAACTGAGCGGCTTGCAACGTTTCGTGGATCACGTGGATCGACTCTCGAAGAAACCTGCGCTCATCTTTGTCCTGACCGCGTGCTTGCAAGCGCATTTGTCGCCAGACAAAGGCTGCGGTCACCATAACAGCAAGCGCGGCAAGAATTGCCGCGACATCCGCCGAGATATCCAGCCAGAACTCCAGCCCCATCAGCAGCGATCAAACCCCCGTCGCCGGAATACCCGTCCGCTCGACTGGACGCGGCGCGGTCAACTCTTTCCACGTACTCAGCGCCCGGTTCACATGACCGTTTGGCTCACGCGCAACAAACTCACCATGGCCTTCCTGCGTGCGGATTTCCCCATCATGCATCGCCACCTGACCGCATGTCAGCGTAAAACGCGGCAGACCTTTGACCTCTTTGCCTTCGAACACGTTGTAGTCGATGGCCGATTGCTGCGTTTCCGCGCTGATCACCTTGGTTTTCTCCGGGTCCCAAACCACGATGTCCGCATCCGCGCCAACCAGAATTGCACCCTTTTTCGGATAGCAATTCAATATCTTGGCGATGTTTGTTGAAGTAACAGCCACAAACTCATTCGGGGTCAGACGCCCGGTGTTTACCCCATAGGTCCACAGCATCGGCATCCGATCTTCCAGCCCTCCGGTCCCGTTGGGGATCTTGGTAAAATCGCCCACGCCATAGCGTTTCTGATCGGTGGTAAAGGCACAGTGGTCGGTGGCCACCACGCTCAGCGTTCCAGAATGCAGCCCGTTCCACAAGCTGTCCTGATGCTGCTTGTTGCGGAACGGAGGGCTCATGACCCGCCGCGCCGCGTGATCCCAATCGGGATGGAAATACTCGCTCTCATCCAGGGTCAGATGCTGGATCAGAGGCTCCCCCCACACCCGTTTGCCATTCATCTTGGCCCGGCGAATGGCCTCATGCGCCTCTTCACAGGAAGTATGCACCACATACAAAGGCACACCCGCCATGTCGGCAATCATGATGGCGCGGTTGGTCGCCTCTCCCTCAACCTGCGGCGGGCGGGAATAGGCATGCGCCTCGGGTCCGGTATTGCCCTCGGCCAGCAGCTTGGCGCTCAGCTCAGCCACCACGTCACCGTTCTCAGCATGCACCATGGCGATCCCGCCCAACTCAGCCAGACGTTTGAACGAGGCGAACAGCTCATCATCATTCACCATCAACGCGCCCTTATAGGCCATGAAATGCTTGAACGTGTTGATCCCGCGCGTCTCGATCACGGTCTTGATGTCGTCAAAAACCTGCTCGCCCCACCACGTCACCGCCATGTGGAACGAGTAGTCACAATTCGCCCGCGTCGATTTGTTGTCCCAGCGCTTCAACGCATCCAGCAGGCTCTCGCCCGGGTTGGGCAGCGCAAAATCCACCACCATCGTGGTTCCCCCGGCCAAAGCCGCCCGCGTCCCGCTTTCGAAATCGTCGCTGGAATAGGTGCCCATGAACGGCATCTCCAGATGGGTATGCGGATCAATCCCTCCCGGCATGACATAGCACCCGGTCGCATCCAACTCCTTGTCACCCTTTAGATCCATCCCAATCTCGGTGATCACGCCGCCCTCGACCATCACATCCGCCTTGTAGGACAAATCTGCGGTCACAACCGTGCCGTTCTTGATAACAGTGCTCATCACAATCTCCCTGTTGCGGTCTGCGCCGCTTGCTTCATCTGGCCAAAATATCCCCGGGGGGGTCGCCCATCGGGCGACGGGGGCAGCGCCCCCTAGCCCACAATCTCCGCCGTCTCGACGACCGCATGAAACAGAACATCCGCCCCGGCAGCCGCCCAGTCCTTGCTGATCTCTTCGGCCTCATTATGGCTCAACCCGTCCACACATGGGCACATCACCATCGCCGTCGGCGCCACGCGGTTGATCCAGCACGCATCGTGCCCCGCTCCCGAGATGATATCCGTATGCGAATACCCCAGCCGCTCAGCCGCATTCCGCACCGCCGAAACGCACACTTTGTCGAATTCCACAGGATCAAACCCGCCGACCTTCTCAAACTCGATCTGCAGGCCCATCTCTTCGACGATATCCTCGGCCGCCACGTGCAGGCGCGCCTCCATGTCCTTGATCACCTCCAGATCGGGCGAGCGGAAATCGACCGTGAACACCGCCTTGCCGGGGATCACGTTGCGAGAGTTCGGGAACACATCGATATGTCCCGCCGCGCCCACCGCGTGCGGCGCATGAGACCAGGCGATCTCATCCACTTTCTCAAGAATACGCGCCATGGCCAGACCGGCATTCTTGCGCATCGGCATCGGGGTTGATCCGGTATGCGCATCCTTGCCGGTGACCGTGATCTGGGTCCAGCTCAGCCCCTGTCCATGAGTGACCACGCCGATGTCTTTGCCTTTGGCCTCAAGAATGGGACCCTGTTCAATATGCAGCTCAAAGAAAGCGTGCATCTTGCGGGCACCGACCTCTTCTTCGCCGCGCCAACCAATTCGCTGCAATTCATCGCCAAAGGCCTTACCCTCAGCGTCCTCGCGCGCATAGGCCCAGTCCTGCGTGTGAATACTGGCAAAAACGCCCGAGGCCAGCATGGCCGGGGCATACCGCGTCCCCTCTTCATTGGTCCAGTTGGTGACCACGATAGGGTGTTTCGTCTTGATGCCCAGATCGTTCAGAGTGCGCAGAATCTCAAGCCCGCCCAAAACGCCCAGCACACCGTCATATTTCCCGCCGGTCGGCTGCGTATCCAGATGAGAACCCACATAAACCGGCAGCGCCTCGGGGTCTGTGCCCTCGCGGCGGGCGAACATGTTGCCCATCTGGTCGAGGCCCATGGAACACCCTGCCTCCTCGCACCAACTTTGAAACAGCGCACGACCCTGCGCATCCTCATCGGTCAGCGTTTGCCGGTTGTTTCCGCCCGCAACACCCGGGCCAATCTGGGCCATCTTCATCAGGCTGTCCCACAACCTGTCGCCATTGATCCTGAGGTTCTGCGCCGGAGCTGCCATGATGTCTTTCCCTGTCGCTTGCGATTTGGCTCGCTTTTGGTGTCTTGATTTGACCATCTGGTCAAACTCACGCTATCACGGGTTGGTCATCAGTCAAGAAATTGCGAGACGCCGTTGGAATTTTTGGCCTAAACGGCGCCAGCTTGCCGGAAAATAAGACAGTCAGGAAACATGCCCAAAGATCGCGCTCCGACCAGAATTCAGAAAAAGAACCGCGCCGCGATTCTTGAGGCCGCCCTGAACGTGTTCTCGGCCCACGGGTTTCGCGGTGCCACGGTCGACCAGATCGCCACCGAAGCGGGCCTGAGCAAGCCGAACCTTCTGTATTATTTTCCGTCCAAAGAGGCGATTCACACCGCCCTTCTGTCCGGCCTTCTGGATGTCTGGCTGGCGCCGCTGCACGATCTGGATGCGGACGGCGACGCGATGGAGGAAATCCTCAGCTATATTCGCCGCAAGCTGCAGATGAGCCGCGAATTGCCGCGCGAAAGCCGCCTCTTCGCCAATGAGCTTGTCCAGGGTGCGCCCCGCATTCACGACGCTCTGTCGCAGGACCTCAAACAGTTGGTGGACGAAAAAACCGACATTCTGAAACACTGGATGGAGACCGGCAGGATCGCCCAAATTCACCCGTATCACCTGATCTTTTCGATCTGGGCGCTCACTCAGCACTATGCCGATTTCGATGTACAGGTCCGCGCAGTGCTGGGCGACGAAGATCCTTTTGAGGGCGCAGAGACATTCATCGATACGCTGTATCGCAAACTGCTTACCCCTTAAGCCTCTGTTAACCTTGAACGCAGCAAAGTCGCCGCATGGTTTCTTTGCGCCCCAACCCTGAACCCTGGATTGCTCAGATGTTCTCGACCAAATCCGCGCGGCGCGGCGCGGTGGTTCGGCGTTCAATCTCCTGGGTCGAGCGCGAAGTTGGGCATGAACGCTTCCAAAAAGAAATAAGGCAGCGCGGGTATCACCTGATCCGCACTGCCAACCAGTACATCGTAATCTGCCACAGCGGCCCGATCGACATCCCGTTCTGAGAAAATTCGACGAATTTTCTCTAGCGAGATTTTTCGTCGAAAAATCTCTTACTCCGCCGCTTTCACCATTGGGTTGTTCGGATGCATCGTCCAATTCGCATAATCCGGCTGAACTTCGCGTCCGGTGCGCGGATCAACTTCTCCCGCTTGCATCGGCACCATCGAGATGCATCCATCCACCGGACAGACATCCACACATAGGTTGCAGGCGACGCATTCGTCATCCATGACCTCGAACACGCGATCCTCGGACATCGAAATCGCCTGGTGGCTGGTGTCTTCGCAGGCGGCATAACAGCGTCCACACTTAATGCACTGGTCCTGATCGATTTTGGCTTTGGCCACATAGTTCAGGTTCAGGTACTGCCAATCCGTCACGTTCGGAACCGCAAGACCAACAACTTCCGACACATCCTTATAGCCCTTCTCATCCATCCATTTGGACAGGCCCGCAGTCAGTTCGTCGATAATCTTGAACCCATAAGTCATCGCAGCCGTACAGACCTGCACGGTACCACAGCCCAAAGCCATGAATTCTGCCGCGTCACGCCACGTGGTCACACCGCCGATACCCGAGATCGGCAAGCCATGCGTCGCCTGTGCACGTGAAATCTCGGACACCATCGACAGCGCAATCGGTTTCACCGCCGGGCCGCAATAGCCGCCATGGCTGCCCTTACCATCAATCGAAGGCTCGGGGCTGAACGTGTCCAGATTGACGCTGGTGATCGAATTGATTGTGTTGATCAGCGACACCGCATCCGCCCCGCCATTCTTTGCGGCCTCGGCCGGCTTGCGAATATCGGTGATGTTGGGCGTCAGCTTCACGATGACCGGGCGGTCATAGTACTGCTTGCACCAGCGGGTCACCATCTCAATATATTCCGGCACCTGCCCGACGGCAGAGCCCATGCCGCGTTCGCTCATGCCATGCGGGCAGCCGAAGTTCAGTTCGACCCCGTCCGCACCCGTCTCGGCCACGCGCGGCAGGATGGCTTTCCATGCCTCTTCCTCGCACGGGACCATGATCGACGCGATCAGGGCGCGGTCCGGGTAGTCGGCCTTGACCCGCGCCATCTCTTCCAGGTTCACCTCCAACGGCCGGTCGGTGATCAGTTCGATATTGTTCAGACCCAGCAGCCGCCGATCCGCCCCGTAGATCGCACCATAGCGCGGCCCGTTCACATTCACGACCGGAGGGCCTTCGGCCCCTAGTGTTTTCCAGACCACGCCGCCCCATCCTGCCTCAAAAGCGCGACGCACGTTGTATTCCTTGTCGGTCGGCGGCGCCGAGGCCAGCCAATACGGGTTCGGGCTTTCAATGCCCAGAAAGTTTGTCTTCAAATCAGCCATTTATCCGGCCTCCCTGATGCAGATCAGCATCTTTATCATGAGTGTCACGCGCTCAGAGTCGCGTGAATGTCCATCGCGGCATCCCGGCCCTCGGCCACTGCGGTCACGGTCAGGTCTTCCCCGCCCGCCGCGCAATCGCCCCCGGCCCAGACACCGGCCACCGAGGTCCGCCCGGCCCCGCTCACAGCGATCTTGTTACCATCCAGTTCCAGCCCCTCGGGCGCGCCTTCCAGTTTCTGACCAATCGCCTTGAGCACCTGATCCGCAGCCAAGCGGATCGTCTCGCCTGTACCGGCCAGTTGCCCATTCTGGCTGGACGTATACTCCAACTCAATTTCCACCGCCGCGCCATTCCCGTGCACGGCCACGGGCTGCACGTTTGTCATGATCTTGACGCCGTGCGAGGCCGCCAGATCCTGTTCATACCGGCTGGCCCCCATGGCATCGCGTCCCCGACGGTAGGCGATGGTCACATTCTCGGCCCCCAGCAGCTTGGATTTGACAGCTGCATCCACGGCAGTCATGCCGCCGCCGATCACAACCACGTTCCGGCCAACCGGCAAATCCGACAGATCGCTGGCCTGCCGCACGTCCGAGATGAAATCGACCGCGGCACGCACCCCGTCCTTATCCACACCGCCTGCGCGCAGGGCATTCACCCCAGCCAGCCCGATAGACAGAAACACCGCATCATAGGTCTCAACCAACCCCTCAAGCGAGAGCCCCTCGCCCAGCGCCGAGCCGGTCTCAATCGTGATACCGCCGATTTTCAGCAGCCAGTCCACCTCGGCCTGCGCAAAATCATTGGTCGATTTATAGGCTGCAATTCCATATTCATTCAGACCGCCGGGCTTGGGCTTGCTTTCGTGGATAACCACGTCATGCCCCAGCATTGCCAGCCGATGCGCGCAGGCCAGACCCGCAGGCCCTGCACCCACCACGGCCACAGTCTTGCCCGTTGGCGCGGCACGTTGGAAGGGATGATCCCCGGACACCATCACGCTGTCGGTCGCATAGCGCTGCAGCCGGCCGATCTCGACCGGGGCGCCCTCGGCAGCCTCACGCACGCAGGCTTCTTCGCACAGCGTCTCAGTCGGGCACACGCGAGCGCACATACCGCCCAGAATGTTCTGCGTCAGGATCGTTTCGCCCGCAGCTTCGGGCTGGCCCGCCTGAATCTGGCGCATGAACAGCGGAATATCGATATCCGTCGGACAGGCCGTCACACATGGCGCGTCATAACAGAAATAGCACCGATCTGCGGCAACTGCGGCCTCATGCGCGGCCAGTGGTGGATGCAGATCCGTGAAATTCGAGGTCAGCTCATCGCTGGAAAGCCGCCCGGAAACAATGCCGGGGACCATCTGGCCCTGTGCCATCGCTCTACTCCCTGTAGATATGTTCGTTATGGTCTCAGCTTGCCACAATCAAATTTTTTATCAATTGGTAAAATTTAGAAAAACGCCAAAAAATGCAAAATCCGGGCGATTGACCCGGATTTCTCTGGAAACTGCATGTTTTCCCAGCAACCGAGGTGTCAGATCATCCCGTTCAGGTGTCCGGATTTCACCCATACGCGGGCTCCGCCCTCGCCGACCGTCGCCTTAGAACGCGCACCGGGCGGCAAGCGCAGCCAATCCCAGACACCAAAATCCTCACCCGCTTCGGTAAAACTGCCTTCGATCACGAATACCTCCAGCCCCCGGCTGGCGTCCAGATCAACGATTTCCCCGGCAGCCCAGCTTTGCACCCTGACATCTTCATGCGCATCGCGGAACAAATCGATATTCCCGCCGCCGTTGATTGAGCGTCGCACTTCGGTACGGTCTTCGGGATCGAACTGATGGAGCTTGACCAAAATGGTCGCGCCTTCACTGGCCGAGGGCGTGTGCGATGAGGTCGGAGGGTTGCGCACATAGCTGCCAACCGGGAAATCGCCGGTTTCGTCCTGAAACACGCCGTCCAATACCAGATATTCCTCGCCCCCATCATGTGTATGGGCGGCAAAGGCGCTGCCGGGGGCAAAGCGGACAATGGTTGTCGCCCGCGCGACTTCCTCACCAATACGGTCCAGCATCTTCCGCTCGACCCCTGCGGCGGGGGATGCGACCCATTCGGTATCCTTGAAGTGAACGGCGACCCGTTGGCTGAAATCCGCGTTGACCCGCATCTGCTATCCTCCTGCGCTGTTGGATATCTACATGGGTCCGCAGCCACGATTTTCAAACCGTTCGCTTATTGGGGTTTTGACGCCCTTCACGGCTTGTTGTACGTCCAGTTCAGGCAGGTGCCAAATACCGGCCCGATCAGAAAGCGCTAAACGATGCAGGCCACCCCGTCCAAGTTCAATATTGTCATCATCGGACAGAACAACCGCCTGCAATATGAGGCGCTTTTGTTCGCGGCCTCCCTGCGCCATAGCGCGCCGGAATTCAGCGGTCGGCTATTTGTAGCTGTGCCACAGCCCGGTCCTTGTTGGCCGAAAGACCCAAGCATCCAGAACGAGGATCTACTCAAGGCGCTCCACCAGTTGGATGCCGAGATACTGCCCTTTGACAACACTGTGTTCGGCAGCAGCTATCCTTACGGCAACAAGATCGAAGCCCTGCTGACCCTGCCCGAGGGGGAACCCTTTGTGTTCTTCGACAGCGATACGCTGATCACTGGCGACGTGTCCTCGGTCCCTTTCGATTTCGACCGGCCCGGCGCGTCGCTAAAGGTGGAAGGCACATGGCCCAAGCCCACCCTCTATGGTCCCGGCTTTGATGGCATCTGGAGCGCGCTTTACGACCGCTTTGGGCTGGATTTCGAAAGCTCGTTGGATACCAGCCAGCCCAAGGATTACTGGCGGCGGTATTTGTATTTCAACGCGGGCTATTTCTTCTATTCCTGCCCCCGCAGGTTCGGAGAGCGGTTTCTGGACTACGCCCGCACGATACGGGACGGAGAGATTCCCGAACTTGCCGGACAAAACCTTGATCCCTGGCTGGATCAGGCCGCTCTGCCGCTGGTGATCCATTCCTTTGGCGGCAGTCGGGATGCGCTGCCAGGTGGGTTGCTGGATGATGAGGTTAGCTGTCATTACCGCCTGTTCCCCCTGCTCTATGCCCGCGAGAGCGATCATGTGGTCGAGGTGCTGGAAACGGTCGTTGCGCCTAATCGGGTCAAGAAGGTGCTCAAAGGTTATGACCCGATCAAAAAGCTGGTTCTGCAGCGCAAGGGCCACAAGATCAGGGACCTGTTCGACCGCAACAACCTGCCCCAGCGCGAGCAGGCCATTCGCAATACGATCCGCAGCAAGGGCCTTTGGATGCGCTGACAGGATTGTTGTGCCCACGCGCCGGATCGCCTAGAGATTCGGGCAACATACATTCCAACAGGAGATTTCAACGATGTCTGACGGCCCCACTTACGGTTTTGACACGCTTCAAATTCACGCGGGCGCACGGCCCGACCCGGCAACAGGTGCGCGTCAGACGCCGATCTACCAGACCACCGCTTATGTGTTCCGCGACGCCGATCACGCGGCAGCGCTGTTCAACCTGCAAGAGGTGGGCTTTATCTATTCCCGCCTGACCAACCCGACCGTGGCGGTGCTGCAGGAACGTGTTGCCACGCTGGAAGGCGGCGTGGGCGCGGTCTGCTGTTCTTCGGGCCACGCGGCACAGATCATGGCGCTGTTCCCGCTGATGGGACCGGGCTGTAACATTGTGGCCTCAACCCGGCTGTATGGCGGAACGGTCACCCAGTTCAGCCAGACCATCAAGCGGTTCGGCTGGTCGGCCAAATTTGTGGACACCGACGATCTGGACGCCGTCAAGGACGCGATCGACGAAAACACCCGCGCGGTGTTCTGTGAGTCCATTGCCAACCCCGGCGGCTATGTCACCGACATCCGGTCGCTGGCGGATGTGGCGGATGCAGCTGGCATTCCGCTGATTGTCGACAACACCTCGGCCACGCCCTACCTGTGCCGTCCCATCGAACAGGGCGCAACACTGGTGGTGCATTCGACCACGAAATACCTGACGGGCAATGGCACCGTCACCGGCGGCTGCATCGTGGATTCGGGCAAGTTCGACTGGTCTGCCAATGACAAGTTCCCCTCGCTCAGCGAGCCCGAGCCCGCCTATCACGGCCTGAAGTTCCACGAGACGTTCGGCCCGCTGGCCTTTACCTTCCACGGCATCGCCATCGGTCTGCGCGATCTGGGCATGACCATGAACCCGCAAGCGGCGCATTACACGCTGATGGGGATCGAGACCCTGTCGCTGCGGATGGAACGTCACGTCGAGAATGCCCAGAAAATCGCCGCGTGGTTGGAGGCCGATGATCGCGTGGACTACGTGACCTATGCGGGCCTGCCCTCATCGCCCTATCACGACCGGGTCAAGGCGCAGTACAAAAAGGGCGCCGGTGCCCTGTTCACCTTTGCGGTCAAGGGCGGCTACGACGCTTGCGTCAAACTGGTCAACGCGCTTGAGATTTTCAGCCATGTGGCCAACCTGGGCGATGCGCGGTCGCTGATCATCCACTCGGCTTCGACCACCCACCGTCAGCTGACACCGGAACAGCAAGAGGCTGCAGGCGCAGGTCCCGGCGTTGTGCGTGTGTCCATCGGGATCGAGGATGCAAACGACCTGATCGCCGATCTGGATCAGGCACTGGCCAAAGCCTCAGCCTGACCAATGGCCGGGCACGACACCAACGATCTGGGCCAACCCATCGGCAAGCCGGTCAAGGGCGACTTTCCGCGCCCGACACCGCCCTACACGCCGATGGAAGGCCAGTATTGCTCGGTCGTGCCGCTGGATGTGAACAGACATACGCCCGGATTGTTCCGGGCGTTTGCCAATGACACGGACGGTCTCAATTGGACCTACCTGCCCTATGGGCCGTTCAACTCGGAACAGGGGTTTGACGATTGGGTCCGCGCGACCTGCATGGATGCCGATCCCATGTTCCACACCGTTCTGGACAGCGACGATACCCCGATTGGCATGGCCTCATTCCTGCGGCTGCAACCTGCGGCGGGTGTGATCGAGGTGGGCCACATCCACTTCTCACCCCTCTTGCAGCGCAGCCCCAAATCGACCGAAGCGATGTATCTGATGATGCGCCGCGTGTTCGAGGAGCTGGGCTATCGCCGCTATGAATGGAAATGCGATGCGCTGAATGCCGCGTCCTGTCGTGCGGCTGAGCGGTTGGGCTTCACGTTCGAAGGCATCTTCCGTCAGGCAACCCATTACAAGGGCCGCAACCGGGATACCGCGTGGTATGCGATCCTCGATACCGATTGGCCGCATATCAAGGCCGCATTCGAAAGCTGGCTGTCACCGGAGAATTTCGACGCGTCGGGCCAGCAGCGCCAAGTGCTGCAAGCCCGTGCTGATGGGACTGGATCAGTCGGAAATCCCGAATTCCATCGTCACGTTGACCGAGACTGAGATCTCGCCCCCCGCAACCGGCACACCGCCCGCTTCATCAAAGGCCGCAGCCCGCATCTGTGGCACCGGAAAACCACCGCCCGTCTGTTCGCTGATCGTCTGAACCGGGCCCAAGGTCACGTTGGCGGCCTGCGCCAGTTGGTCGGCCTTGGCCGTTGCCTCGGCCACAGCTTTGGCCCGCGCCTGCGCCCGCAGCGGGGCCTGATCCTGTACGCCAAACCGCAAACCACCGAAATCGTTGGCGCCGTCCTGAATGACCGCATCCATGATCGATCCCAGCTTGGTCAGGTCACGCACATGCACCTGCACGTTGTTCGATGCGACAAATCCCGAAATCTCGGGGCGTTGGCCATTGTTCCCGTTGCGTCCGGTCCAAACCGGCGACAGGGACACGTCCCGGGTTTGCACATCCCGGGATTCGACGCCCATATCCTCAAGGCGTTTGAGGATCTGCGCGACCGCATCAGAAGTTGCCTGCATCGCGTTCGACGCTTCGGCATTTTCGTTTGTCACGCCCAGTGTGATGGTCGCCATGTCAGGCGCGGCCTGAACGGTTCCGACGGCATCCACCGTGATGCGACGTTCTTCCGCATCGGCCATACCAACGGCTGTCACGGCCAGCAGTGCGGCCAGAAAAGCGATTTTCTTCAAGGTCTTCCCTCCGGTCTTTTCACTGCCAACATGGTGATCAAAGGGGTGTTACGGCAAGAGGAACCCCCGGCTTTTTCTTTCCCTCGGCGGGAACCTGCTTTAATGTCGGTCTGCGGACGACACGTCGTTTGCATTGATGCTGACAAATATGGTTCCTCGGGAATATGAAACCCGCCTTTGCGCTGTCTTTCTCTGCGACCGGAATAACTGTGCATCACCAGTCGGATGATGACTGGTTCTGTATTGGTGAGGTTGCGCTGGATGCGCCGGACCTGAACGATCAGCTTTTTGCCCTGCGTGACCGGGCCTTTGCGCTGGAAAACAACCTGAGCTGCAAGCTGGTGATTCCGACAGAGCAGGTGCGGTACCTGACGACCGAAACCGACGCCGAGTCGGCGCAGCAGGCGCTGGCGGATGAAACGCCCTATTCCCTGCAGGACCTGATTTTTGACACGGCAACGGACGGACCGACCACCTATGTCGCCGCCATCGCCAAAGAGACGTTGGACGAGGCCCGAACCTTTGCAATCAGCCACGGGTTCATACCAGTTCTGGTCACCGCTCAGACTAATACGGATCAATTCCCCGCTGAACCCCGCTTTGCCGCAGAGCTAGATGAAAACGCGAAGGCAGAGGACGCGCCGAAAGAGCCTCCGTCAAGTGTTCATGCCATAGCCGACACAGCGGCCCCCGATGTGTTCCGAGCGCCCCCTGCCCCTGCGAGCGCGCCCCAAAACCCTGCAAAGCGCGGCGGGCAACTCACAATCCCCATTGCGGCTTGTGTTGCTGTCGCATTGGTGCTGGGCGCATGGGCTCTGAATCCCTCTGGCGGCGACGACGGAACAGTCGTAGAGGCCGTGAAATCCGACGTGGGGATCGAACCCGAAGCGTTGGTCGACCTCGCCGAGCCTGAGATATCAGAGCCGGAGGTGCCAGCGGACATCGTTCCCGCAGAACCGGAAGAGCCGACGGACATCGCCGCTATAGAGCCCGAAGCCAAGCAGCCCGAGAAGGTCGAGCCTGCAGAAGACGGGACCACCGAGGACAATCCGGCCTTATCGCCAACAGATGCCGCAATTCTTGAGGCGCTGAACGTCGCCCCGACACCGGTGGAAGAGATCACGCGCGCGCCCGATCCGCAGGACACTCCGCCGCAAGCGGGGATCACAATCACAACGCCTGAGCCTCTGGTGCCCCCCGACCAACCTGAGCAGGATGACCTCTATCTGGCCTCGGTCGACAATTCCAATCTGTCGACAGATGCGATCGCCCTGCCCCCGATCGAAAGCTTTGCTACAGATGCGCCCTTGGAACAGGTGGCCCTGCCCGGCACGTCAGGCACCCGGTTTGAATTGGATGAGCGCGGCCTTGTGACCCCCAGCACCGAGGGTACGCTGAATCCCGATGGTGTGGTTGTCTATCTGGGTCGCCCCTCGAAGGTTCCACCGGAACCACCCGTACGGTTCGAAGAGGAACCGACGCTGGAAGAGCCCACAGACAGGCTGGCCGAACGGCGCGCCAGAGTGCGCCCGGACAATCTGATTGAACAGTTCGAACGCCTCCAGCTTGGCGGTCGCACACGTCAGGAACTTGCGGTGCTGCGGCCCAAACTGCGCCCAGCCTCGCTGCAACAGCAACCGCAGATTGATGAAACGCCGACCGCTTTAGCCGTTGTGCGCGTTCCGCGCCCTAAACCGCGACCGGCGGGGATTGCGCCCTCATCCACTGCACGCGCGGCCAATCTGGGCTCGACTGCAGCCATTGAACAGGTTGAAACCGGATCGTTCCAGCCCAAGGCCGTTGCGCCGAAAATCCCGTCGTCGGCCTCGGTCGCGCGGCAGGCCACGATCGACAACGCACTGAACCTGCGCAAACTGAACCTGATTGGTGTCTATGGCGCACCGGCGGACCGCAGGGCGTTGGTGCGGTTGCCCAGTGGCCGCTACAAAAAGCTGAAAGTGGGCGACCGGCTGGATGGCGGCAAAGTCATCGCCATCAGTGACAGCGAATTGCGATATCAGAAAAAGGGCCGGAACCTGACGCTGAAAATGCCACGCGGTTGATGATCAGGGCAGACTGCCCGCCCTGACCGAATGAGCTTAGAAGATCAAGCCGCTGAAATTTCACCGCTTTCGATCTGTTCACGCTCGATGGATTCGAAAAGGGCCTGAAAGTTGCCCTCGCCAAATCCATCATCGCCTTTGCGTTGAATGAATTCGAAAAAGATCGGTCCGATCACAGTTTTTGAGAAGATCTGTAGCAGAATGCGCGTTTCGCCGCCGTCCAGAACGCCCTCGCCATCGATCAGGATGCCGTGCTTCATCATACGGTCCAAAGGCTCATCATGATCGGCCACACGGTCGCGGGACATCTCGTAATAAGCCTTGTTCGGGCCCGGCATGAACTTGAGCCCCTTTTCAGCAATCGCATCGGTTGAGGCATAGATGTCTTCGCTGCCTACGGCGATGTGCTGAATGCCCTCACCATTATACTTGTTCAGGTAGGACACGATCTGGCCGGTCTCGCCCCGGTCTTCGTTGATCGGAATACGGATGCGACCGCAGGGCGACGTCAGGGCACGGCTGTAAAGCCCTGTAAACTTGCCCTGAATGTCGAAGAAACGGATTTCGCGGAAGTTGAACAGGTCCTCGTAGAACTTGAACCATTTGTCCATATTTCCGCGATAGACGTTATGCGTCAGGTGGTCGAGGTAATAGAAACCGTCACCGCGCGGCTTGGATTGCGTGGTCCAGGTGAATTCCTGATTATAGGGCGAGGTGTCATGGTACTGGTCGATGAAATAGATCAACGACCCGCCAATCCCCTTGATCGCAGGCACATTCATCGTCTTGTCCGCCGCCTCATAGGGCTCGGCCCCTTTTGCCACAGCGTGGTCAAACGCTTTCTGCGCATCCGCGACACGCCAGCCCATCGCAGGGGCGCAGGGCCCGTGGTCCTCGACGAAGCGCGCGGCAAAGCTGTCGGGGTCGGAATTCAGGATGTAGGTGACATCGCCCTGCTGCCACAGTTCGATTGTGGGTTTGTCCGCACGGTGGCCCACACATTCGAAACCCATCTTGGCGAACAGATCGCGCAGCTCTTGCGGTTCAGGATGCGCGAATTCCACAAATTCGAACCCGTCTGTACCGGCGGGATTCTCTTTGCTGATGACGGATTTCGGGGCGGTATGCGGGAAAGGACCCATGGCGCGTCTCCTCAAAACAGGAATTTCTTTGCTGATTCCAAAATACGCCTTAAATGGCGCTGTTTCTGCGCATTGTTTTCGTGTAAACTAGGATCGCACGCGCAAATCACGCACGACACCGCCATTTTCCGGAGAAATGCCGCACATGCTGGATGCCACCGACACGCGCCTGCTGTCCGCCTTGCAAAAGGATGCACATCTGACGGCGCATCAACTGGGTGAGATGCTGAACCTGTCGCCCAGTCAGGCCGGTCGGCGGCGGCAGCGGCTTGAGGCCGAAGGCTATATTACCGGCTATGCCGCGCGGCTGGATCCGCTAAAGCTGGGACTGCATGTGCAGGGATTCGTTCAGGTGCATCTGGGCACCCACGGACCCGATCAGTCCCAAAGCTTTGCCCGCCTTGTCGATGCGCGACCCGAGATCACAAGCGCCTGGACGATGACCGGAGAGGCAGATTATCTGCTGCATGTTTTTTGTGATGATCTATCAGCGCTCAACAGCTTGCTTCATCAAGTGATACTGCCGCATCCTGCCGTTGCGCGGGTCCAAAGCCAGATCGTGATGGACCAGCTTAAGCGCGACGCCCCTTTGCCCACCTGACGCGACCGAAAGGACAAAAATGGACGATTTCCTCTACCAGGCTTCGATCTATCTGGCTGCTGCCGTGATCGCCGTGCCTTTATCGGCGCGATTGGGTCTGGGGTCCGTGCTGGGGTATCTGGCCGCCGGCATTGTCATTGGGCCTGTGCTGGGACTGGTTGGTGCAGAAACTGAAAGCCTGCAGCACGTGGCCGAGTTCGGCGTCGTCATGATGCTATTCCTGATCGGGCTCGAGCTTGAGCCCCGCGCCTTGTGGGACATGCGGGACAGGCTGCTTGGGCTGGGCGGGTTGCAGGTGGGCCTGTCCACGGCGGCCATTGCCTGTGTGGCCATCTACGCCAACCACCCATGGTCGGTGGCGCTGGCGGTTGGGCTGACGCTGTCGCTGTCCTCGACAGCGATCGTCTTGCAGACGCTGTCGGAAAAGGGCCTGATGCAAACGAATGGCGGGCGCGCGACCTTTTCCGTTCTGCTGACGCAGGATATCGCGGTGATCCCCATTCTGGCGCTCTTGCCGTTGCTGGCGCTACCCGTGGTTCCGCATCTGTCCAGCGATGGGTCGATTGATCGGGGCAGCCATGATCTGCACGGTGCTGCCCATCACAGCCTGTCGCTGGTCGAGGGGCTGCCGGGCTGGGCGGTTACGCTGGTCACCCTTGGTGCGATTGCCTTTGTGATCCTGGCGGGCGTCTACCTCACCCGCCCCCTATTCCGCTTTATCCACGCCACCCGCCTGCGCGAGATGTATACGGCGCTGGCGCTGATGATCGTCGTGGGGATTTCTTTCCTGATGACGCTTGTCGGCCTGTCACCCGCTTTAGGGGCCTTTCTGGCGGGGGTTGTTCTGGCCAGCTCGGAATTCCGGCATGAGATGGAAAGCGACCTTGAACCCTTCAAGGGGCTGTTTCTGGGCCTGTTCTTTATCACTGTCGGCGCCGGTATCGACGTAGCCTATTTCTTTAACGATCCGCTGGAACTGATCGGGCTGGCCCTGCTGGTCATTCTGACCAAAGGGATCATCCTGTTTCTGGTCGGGCGGGCGTTTAAACTGCGAGGCCGCGATCACTGGCTGTTCACGCTGGGTCTGGCACAGGCAGGTGAGTTTGGCTTTGTCCTGCTGGCGTTTTCCACGCAGCAAAACGTCATCCCGCCGGACCTGTCGCAAAAGCTGCTGATGATCATCGCGCTGACGATGCTGATCACGCCGCTGCTGTTCATCATCTATGACGTCCTGTCCCGCCGGATTGGAGACAGCGGCACCCAGCACGAACCCGATGAGATTGATGAGCAGGGCCCGGTGATCATCGCCGGTATCGGCCGCTTTGGTCAGATCGTGAACCGTCTGGTGCGCGCCAGCGGTTTCAAGACCATTGTTCTGGACCACAACATCGAAACGATCCAACTGATGCGACGCTTTGGCGTGAAAGGCTTTCTGGGGGACCCGACCCGGCCTGAATTGCTGCGGGCCGCGGGACTTGAAAAAGCGTCAGTTCTGGTTGCCGCTATGGACGACCGCAAACAGGTCACTCGTCTGGTCAGCTTTGCCCGGCGGCAGCGCCCCGATCTGCACATCATCGCCCGCGCCCATGACCGAACCCATGTGTACGAGTTGTATCAGGCCGGGGCCAATGACATCGTGCGTGAGATGTTCGACAGCTCGCTGCGGGCTGGGCGCTATGTGCTCGAAAACATCGGCCTCAGCGAGTATGAGGCCGCACAGGCCGAGCAGACCTTTTATCAACACGACCGGGCCTCTATTCGCGAGCTGGCCGAGCTGTGGATACCGGGCATGCCCACCGCAGAGAACAAGAAATACATCGAACGCGCGCAGCAGTTCGAAAAAGAGCTTGAGACCGAGCTGTTGGAACTGGCCGAGAAACACGCCAAGAAATCGGCCTGATCCGACATTTGGATCAGGCCCTTGGGTTTACCCGTCCGAGACGCCCGCCTCGGCAAAGGTGGCCATGCCGGAATGGCAGGCCACCGCGCTTTTCAGGATGTTGATGGCCAGCGCCCCGCCTGACCCTTCGCCCAGACGCAGGCCAAGCGACAACAGCGGCTCTTTGCCCAGTTTCTGCAACACCGCGCCATGCGCGCCCTCGGCGCTTTGGTGCCCGGCAACAGCGTGATCCAGCGCCCCGTCCGACACATTCGCCAGACAGGCCGCAGCGGCTGAACAGATAAAGCCATCCAGAATGACCGGAATGCGCAGAACCCGCGCGGCGGCGATAGCACCTGCCATGGCCGCGATCTCGCGCCCGCCAAGGCACCGCAGTACATCCAACCCGTCACCTGCCCCTGCGTGCAGGGCCACACCTTCGGCCACAACGCGGGTTTTATTGGCAAGCCCGGCGTCATCCACCCCGGTGCCACGCCCGGTCCAGTCGGCGGCCTCACCTCCGAACAGGGCGCAGACGATGGCCGCTGCGGGGGTGGTGTTTCCGATCCCCATCTCACCCACAACCAACAGGTCAGCGTTGGGGTCGACGGCCTGCCACCCGGTGCGCAGGGCCTGCAACAGTTCGTCCTCGGACATGGCCGGGCCTGCGGTGAAATCGGCGGTGGGGCGGTCCAAATCCAGCGCGTGCACATCCATCGTGGCACCGGCGGCCCTGGCCAACTGGTTGATGGCCGCGCCGCCATGTTCGAAATTCATCACCATCTGCACGGTCACTTCGGGCGGAAAGGCCGAAACGCCCTGCGCGGTGACACCGTGGTTGCCTGCGAACACGATCACCTGCGGCGCCGCGATCTGCGGGCGGGCATCCCCACGCCAGCCTGCATACCAGATCGCCAGATCCTCAAGCCGCCCCAATGCGCCCGGAGGTTTGGTCAATTGTCCATTGCGGTCAGCCGCCCCGGTCAGCGCGGCCTCATCCGGTCCCGGTGCCTGTGTCAGAGCATCACGGAGTGTTTTCAGATCATTAAGTTCGGGCAGCATCCAAAGCCTCGTTGCATCAGAGTGGTCCTGTGTGTTTAACCGAAGCGACCGATCCAACAAGACCCCGAAAGGCGCGGGAGTGCATAAAAACGACACCAAACTGATTTCCGCACGGGATATTCCGCTGGCTTTGGTCCTGCTGACGCGTCTGCCGTTGCCACGCCTGCCCCAGCAGTCCTTTGCCCGGCAGGCCGATGCGGCCTGGGCCTTTCCCATTGTCGGGCTGGTGGTAGGCGCGCTGGCCTGTGCAGTGGGCTGGATCGCCATGGCCGTCGGCCTGCCCCCAATGGCGGCCGCCGTGTGTGTCACCGTCACGCTGGTCGTCACCACTGGTGCGATGCACGAGGACGGGCTGGCCGATACGGCCGACGGTCTTTGGGGCGGGTTCACGCGCGAGCGTCGGCTTGAGATCATGAAGGACAGCCACATCGGGGCTTATGGCGTTCTTGCTCTGATCTTCAGCCAATTGCTGCGGGTGGCCCTGATCGCCGCCCTTTTGTCTGCCGGGGCCTTCGCCGCAATCCTTGCCGCTTGCATCACATCCCGCGCCTTTATGCCGGTTCTGATGACCGCACTGCCCAACGCACGCAAAAGCGGCCTGAGCCACTCGGTCGGAGGCCCCCCGGGCGCGTCGGTGATCACAGGTTTGACGCTGGCCCTTGTCTGCGCCCTTCTCTTGCTGGGGGCCAAAGCCATCCTGTCGGTGCTGGTCGCTGCTTTGTCTGTCGCTGCACTAGCCGCCGTGGCCAAGGTGAAAATCGGCGGTCAGACAGGTGATATCCTGGGCGCATCGCAGCAAGTGGCCGAATTGGTCTTTCTCGCAGCCATAGCGGCGGCGCTTTAGGTCGTGCCGCCGGTTTCGATCCGCAGGGTCTCGCCGCAGTGTTTGCAATGCACCGCATCGGGGTCGTGCCGATAAAGACCGCAGCTTGGGCATTTGTGGCGGACTTTCTGTGGCATAAAGATCGCCTGAGCCAAGCGCACGAACAAGGCCACCCCGACGACCATGATAAACACCGAAAACAGCTTGCCGCCCGGTGTTGTCAGGGTGATGTCCCCAAACCCGGTCGTGGTCAGCGTCGCCATAGTAAAGTAGAGCGCGTCGATATAGGCGGTCTGGCTATTGTCGGGAATGAAGAACACCAGAACCGCTGTCGACGTTGCAAACACAAAAACCATCAGGTTGATCGCCGCGATAACAGCGTCTTCGTGGGTGCGGAAAAACTGACTGTCACGCCGGAGATCACGCAGAAGGTGATAGGAATGGATCAATCGCAAAGCTCGTAATATCCGCACGAACGCCAGGTTTCCCGGCAAAAACGGCTCCAGCAGCAATGAGACGATCACTACAATATCGGCCAGCGTGTAGATCTGACGCAGCAGCTTACCCCGATCTTTCGCGATCCACAGACGGGCAAGGAAATCGAGCAGGATGACAAAGCCCACGCACAGGCTGGCAAGCGTCAACCCAGGTCCGTGCGGGACGTTGGCTGCGGCCACAAAAAACACGATCGACGCCGCATCAAACAGGATCAGACCATAGCGGAACCAGACCGAAACCGGTTCATGGGCGACGTACAGAAACTTAACAGTTTGCTTTATCCTGACCATCTATCCGCCTCTGACTGCAAGGAAATTAGCCGCAAACGCCGCGCGCACCAAGACCACAAACGAAAAAGGCCGCCCCCTGCAGGAGCGGCCCAGAAAATGCTGTTGTCAGAAATCAGGCGGCGCGCGAGGTCAGAACCTCATCCACCTGCTTTGCGGCCGAAACCTCGCCCGCGCCGGACACGGCGGCCACTTCGCGGGTCAAGCGTTCCAGAGCGGCCTCATACAGCTGACGCTCGGAATAGCTCTGCTCGCGCTGATCGTCGGTGCGATGCAGGTCGCGAACCACTTCGGCGATCGAGATCAGATCACCCGAGTTGATCTTTTGTTCGTATTCCTGCGCCCGGCGGGACCACATGGCGCGTTTGACCTTGGCTTTGCCCTTTAAGGTCTTCATCGCCTGGCTGATCACATCAGGCGAACTGAGCGAGCGCAGGCCGGATTCGGTCACCTTGTTGGTCGGCACCCGAAGGGTCATCTTGTCTTTTTCAAACGAGATAACGAACAGCTCAAGTGAATATCCCGCGACTTCCTGCTCTTCGATCGAGATGATCTGACCCACGCCATGCGCCGGGTAGACCACATAGTCATTCGGGCGGAACTCAAGCTTTTTCGACTTAGACATACAGGTTCATCCTTGGTTACGACAGCGAGATTCGGGACAACAAAAACACCCAAGCCGGAGCCTCAATCGGCACCGTCAGGTGGCTGGCTTGTCAAAAAATCAGAACTCCAAAGCAATCATACTTACGGAGCACATCCCCATCTCATTCATCATTCAGTTAGAGAGTATATCACAAAATTGCGACACCTGAAAGATCGACCTCTTTAAAGGACGCAAAAGCCTTTGTTTTTCAGGTCGATACAAGAGCCCCATACAGGTGAACCAAAGGGTTCAGAGTGCGAATCGCTTAGCCGCCCTCGCCGGGGGCTTCTGAGAAATACTTCTCCAACTTACCCTCTTCGCCGTCGCGTTCTTCGGCCTCGGGCAAAGGATCTTTCTTGGTCACGATCACTGGCCACATTTCCGAGTATTTCCGGTTGAACTCAACCCACTCGTCCATGCCCGGCTCAGTATCAGGGCGGATGGCGTCGGCTGGGCATTCCGGTTCGCAGACGCCGCAATCGATGCATTCATCCGGGTGAATGACCAACGTGTTTTCGCCCTCATAGAAACAATCTACCGGGCATACTTCGACGCAGTCGGTGTATTTGCAGCCAATGCAGTTGTCCGTGACGACGTAGGTCATATTCAGATTCCCATTCAGGTTTGGCGTTTAGCTAATTCAGTCAGGGTCCGGCTTCAAGGTCAGTCGTCGCTTTGGGTGCGAGAAAGATCAAGCGCGCGCCGATCCTTCTTGGTCGGACGACCTTTTCCTTCAAAACCCGGATTTTTCGGAGGGGCGTCCCTTTTTTCCGTCAAATCCGAATAAAGTGTTTGCGCCTCGGGGGCTGGCCCGCGGCGTTCCCCCAGTTTTTCGACCCGAACCACACGCACGATGCGTCCCTGTGGAAAGGTCAGAACATCACCGGGGCCGACGGTCTGCGCCGGTTTAAGCACCCGGTTTCCGTTCAGGCGGACGTGGCCGCCGCCGACCTGTTTGACGGCCAGGCTACGGGTCTTGAAGAACCGCGCCTGCCACAACCATTTGTCGATCCGCAGCTTGGCCTCGGCCATCGAGGATCAGTTACCGTCCTTCAAACCCATCAGCGCCGCAGCGAAGGGGTTGTCGGGATCGATGGCTTTTTCTTTCTTGGGCGGACGTGATGAGAAGGACTTTGCGCCCTGCGGCTTGCCACCCTTCTTGCCTTGCGGCTTGCGTCCATCCTGAGGTTTGCCACGCGGTTTACCCTTGCCCTGCCCCTGCCGCTGTTCCCGGCGCGGGCCACGGTTCTGCTGGCGCTGACGCCCCCAGGTGAATGTATAGAACACCTCAACCTCGGGCTCTTCCGCTGTCGGAGCCTCGGCTGCCGCCTCGGTGCTTTCGGTGGCCTCGGCTGACGCCTCGGCGGGTGTGGCATCCTCTGACGGTGTGGCTTCGGGCGCGGGAGTTACTTCGCTCACCGCTTGCTCGGGCGCTTCAGTGGCCTCGGCCGGCGCGGCCTTGACCTTTTCACGCTCACCACGTTCGGCGTTGTAGCCCAGACCCTGCATCAGATCGGCAAACTGTTCCAGCGTCATGCCGGTGATGGACAGCATGTCAGGCTTGGCCTCGAACCCGCCACGGCTGTCTTCGGCGCGCAGCATGTCGGCCAGACGTTCCAACATGTCGATCCGGATCGAACGTTCGCCCGCATCGCGGTAGCCGCACATGGTATCATAGCCCTGCGGCGCGTCTTTGGCGACCGGTACGGTAACCAGGCCCGGAGGCGGTGCCTCGGGGAATTCCTGCAGGCCGTTTGCCAGAGCCCACAGAACCAGACGCAGGCGCGTCGGTGCGGGTTTCAGCAGCAGCGGCATGAAGATGGTAAACTGGCCGAACCGGATACCGTGCTTGCGCAGCGCGCCGCGGGCGTCCTGATCCAGATCCTTGACCTCTTGTGCGACACCAGCGCGAGGCAACACGCCCAGCGCCTCGACCGTGCGAAAGGCAAATCCCTTGGCCAGGCCGCTCAGTTCTTCGTCGCGCGACAGGTTCAACAGCGGCTCAAACAGCGCGGCGACCTTGCGGTCGATGAAATGCTGCAACCGGCGCTGCACTTTCTGTTCGACATCCGGCCCGGCGGCCTCGTCCACGAAAACCTCGACCATCGGTTTGAGCGGTTCAGCCCCGGCAACAAGTTTGCCGACGGCATATTCGCCCCACATCAGGCCGCCCTGTTCGGTGAAATCAATTTCGGTATCGGGCGCGTTGTAGAAGCGGTCGGCACGCAGATGGAATTGCGGCGCGAGGGCTTGCAGTGAGGCCGATTTCAGAGCTTTCGCCTCAGTCCCCTGCGCAGCTTTGTCCGGGATAAACCGGAACCCTTCCAGACGACCGACGAATTCGCCTTCGACGGTCACTTCACCCTTGTCATTTACTTCGGCCAAAAGGGCCTCCTTCTGTTTGAGCCGGCGCAGCAACACAGATGTGCGCCGGTCCACAAATCGTTGGGTCAGACGGTCGTGCAGAGCGTCCGACAGCCTGTCTTCTACAATGCGCGTTTCCGCGCGCCAATGTGATTCGTCACGCACCCAGCCATTTCGCTGCGCAACATATGTCCAGGTGCGAATATATGCCAACCTTTTGGAGAGTGCATCAATATCCCCATCCGTGCGGTCAATCCGGCGGATTTGCCGCGCCATGAAGTCATCCGGGATGGACTGGCGTTCGTGCAAATGACCGTAGATCACCTCAAGCAGGCTGGCATGTTCGGCATGGCTGATACCCCGAAAATCAGGGATTCGGCACACATCCCACAGCAGACGAACCGATTGCGGGTCGCTGGCGCGGGCCATCACCTCGGTCACTTGTGACAGAGACTTCAGCGCGTTCAGGTCGTCGGCGGGGCGCGCCTTGATCAGGTGCTCGTCATTGGGGCTGACCTCAAGCGATGTGATCAGCGCCTCGATCGAGCCGAACCGCAGGGCAGCATTCCGCCAGTTCAGCTTTTTCATCGGCGTAAAGCGGCTGTCCATGATGGCCTGCGCCACGCCATCATCCAGCGGCGGCGCCTCACCGGTGACACCGAACGTACCGTCCGACATGCCACGCCCAGCGCGGCCGGCGATCTGGGCCAGTTCGTTGGGGGCCAAAGGGCGCATCCGTCGACCATCGAATTTGGTCAGCGAGGAAAACGCCACGTGATTCACGTCGAGATTCAACCCCATGCCGATGGCATCGGTGGCGACCAGATAATCCACCTCACCATTCTGATAGAGGTCCACCTGAGCATTCCGCGTGCGCGGGCTGAGCGCGCCCATGACCACCGCCGCCCCGCCCTTTTGACGGCGCAGCAGTTCCGCGATGGCGTAGACGTTATCGACCGAAAACCCGACGATGGCACTGCGCGGGGGCATTCGACTGATCTTTTTCGATCCCGCATAGACCAGTTGCGACATCCGCTCACGCCGGACGAACTGCGCCTCGGGCACCAGCGCCGCAATGGGACCGCGCATGGTGTCCGAGCCCAGAAACAGCGTCTCGCTTGTGCCGCGCGACCGCAACAGGCGGTCGGTGAAGACATGGCCGCGTTCGGGATCGGTACACAGTTGGATTTCGTCGATGGCAACGAAATCCGCGCCCATCCCCTCGGGCATCGCCTCGACCGTGCAGACCCAATACTGGGTGCGCGGCGGCACGATCCGTTCCTCACCCGTGACCAGTGCCACGACGGACGGGCCACGAATAGCGACGATCTTGTCGTAAACCTCACGCGCAAGCAGACGCAGCGGCAGACCGATCACACCGGTCCGGTGCCCCAGCATCCGCTCGATCGCGTAATGGGTTTTGCCTGTGTTGGTCGGGCCAAGTACGGCCACGATTCGGGATGACCCGCTCACTCTTGCCCCCTGCCCCTTAGAGGGCCGAGCCCTCGACCTGAGGCTTCAGTCGATTCACCGCATTGGTTACTTCTTCATGATGAGGATGTATAGCCAATGCGCGCTCATACGCTTCAAGCGCCTTGTCATGTTGTTCCGTGATCTCAAGGATCAGGCCAAGACCATAGATCGCCTCGTAATGATTGGGGTTCAGCGTCAGCGCGTGCTCAAGATCCGCTGCTGCCATACCAAAGCGATCAATCCCAAAGAACGCCGAGGCGCGCAGGTGCCAGCCTTCGGCAAAACCCGGAGCATGATCGGTCAGCGCGGTCAGGTGATCGATGGCGGCCTTGGTATCGCCACCCTCAAGCGCCTCACGCCCGCGTTCCAGCAGCAGATCGGCAGAGGCCGACCCGGATTGCGACCACAGCGCTTTCAGTTGCCGATCCAGACCAGTCGCCTGTTCCGGTGTTGATTGCGCCAGTTGCTGCAGCAGCGCGGCCTCATCCCGCAGGTCCGCCTGTTGCGCGGCGGAACTGGTGGAAAACATGACCGTGACAAAAAATGCCGCAACGGTACCTTTGAGATTGTTTATTGCAATGCCCATAACAATGTTCAGTGTAGCGTTGCGACCGGGGATGTCCATTCACGGCGCACTAACAAAATGAGGAAAGACATGAGCGACACTTTGGAAAAAGCCGCAGCGGCGCTGAACGAGAAACTGGCCGACAGCGGCTTTGGCGCATCTGCCAAGTTTGCCATCGAAGGTTTGGGCGCGATTGTGCTGGATGGCAGCGGCGCGCGTGTCAGCGATGATGATGCCGACGTCACCATGAGCGCGGATGCCGATACGTTCGAGCAGATCCTCAGCGGTGAGCTGAACCCGACAGGTGCCTTCATGTCCGGCAAACTGACCGTGGACGGCGATATGGGCGTCGCCATGCAACTGGCGTCGGCGCTGGCCTGATGGACGTGTCGCCGGCCCCCTTGTTCGAAGATGCGGTCGGCGTACCAGCCGGCGGGAAGGCTTTTTGGCTGACCACAGCGGATGATGTCCGCATACGTGTCGGCCTTTGGCATCCCGAAGACGCCCAAAACGGAACAGTGCTGATGTTCCCGGGGCGCACGGAATATATCGAGAAATACGGCGATGCAGCGCAAGAGTTTCTGCGCCGCCGTTTCGCCTTTGCCGCGGTTGACTGGCGGGGTCAGGGGCTGGCCGACCGCCTGCTGGACGACCCGCGCGTCGGGCATGTGGAACAGTTCACCGATTATCAGCACGATGTGCAGGCGACGCTTGATCTGGCGGAACAGCTGAACCTGCCCAAGCCATGGTTCGTGATTGGCCATTCAATGGGCGGCGCCATCGGGCTGCGCGCGGTGCTGGAACGGGATTGCTTTGCCGCCTGCGCCTTTTCCGGGCCGATGTGGGGCATCTTCTTTACGCCGATCATGAAGCCGCTCAGCCGGTTGACGGCCTATTGGGGGCCGCGGATCGGGTTGGGGGAAAAGACCCCTCCGACCACGTCACTGGAAAGCTATGTTGTATCTCAGCCTTTTGAGGGCAACGTACTGACCCGTGATCCGGCTATGTATCAGATGATGAAAGATCAACTGGCCGCCCACCCCGAGCTTGCCCTTGGCGCGCCGTCGACGATCTGGCTGCGCGAGGCGCTGGATGAATGCGCCTGGCTGATGGATCAGACCGCACCGGCGACCCCCGCCCTGACCTTCCTGGGCAGCCACGAACAAATCGTCGACCGCAAAGCGATCCGGTCCCGCATGGCCAACTGGCCCAGTGGCACGCTGGTCGAAATTCCCGACGGCGAACACGAAGTTCTGATGGAGCCCCCCAACGTGCGCGGCCCCGTCTATGATCAGCTAGAAGCCCATTTTCTGGCAGCGCAATAGGCGGCATTTCCTGCCGCCACCCTGCACCTGCGCAAAGGCGGCTTGTGATCCGGTCCACCCGCGCCTAGATGTTTGCCAAAGCAGATATTCCGAGGTGATCCATGCGCAACCTTCCCTTTCCCGTCCGTGACGCAAATGCAATTGGCGGGGCCGACAACCTTGGCAACCTGCCGGAATGGGACCTGACCGACCTTTATACCTCGGAAGACGCGCCCGAGCTGGCGCGCGATCTTGAGTGGCTTGAGGGCGAATGCGCCGCCTTCGCCGCAGATTACGAAGGTAAACTGGCCGATCTGGATGCGGCGGGCCTGCTGACCTGCGTGCAGCGCAACGAAAAGATCAATGCCATCGCGGGCCGCATCATGTCCTTTGCCGGGCTGCGCTATTACCAGCTGACCACCGATGCAGAACGCGCCAAGTTCCTGTCGGACATGCAGGAAAAAATCACCATCTTCACCACGCCGCTGGTGTTCTTCACGCTTGAAATAAACCGTCTGGACGACGACGCCCTAAAAGCGCGTTTTGATGCGGATGCCGATCTGGCCCGCTATGCCCCGGTGTTCCGTCGTATCCGTGCGATGAAGCCCTATCAACTGTCCGATGAGCTTGAGAAGTTCCTGCATGATCTGGGCGTGGTCGGCGATGCCTGGGAACGGCTGTTCGATGAAACCATCGCCGGGCTGACCTTTACCGTGAACGGTGAAGAGCTGAACTTTGAGGCCACCGCCAACCTGCTGACGGAACAGGACCGTTCCGTGCGCGAGGCCGCCTCGCGCGAGATGGCCCGCGTCTTTCAGGACAACATCAAAACCTTTGCCCGTGTTCACAATACACAGGCCAAGGAAAAGGAAATCGTCGACCGTTGGCGCAACGTGCCTACGCCGCAAACCGGACGTCACCTGTCAAACGACGTTGAGCCCGAAGTGGTCGAGGCCTTGCGCGACGCGGTGGTCGCCGCCTACCCCAAGCTGAGCCACCGCTATTACGAACTGAAACGCAAGTGGCTGGGTCTGGACGTGATGCAGGTCTGGGACCGCAACGCACCGCTGCCCATGGAGGACACGCGGGTCGTCGGCTGGGACGAGGCCGAAAAGACCGTGATGGACGCCTACAACGCCTTCGATCCCCGCATGGGTGAGATCGCGACCCCGTTCTTCACAAAAGGCTGGATCGATGCGGCGGTGAAACCCGGCAAAGCGCCCGGAGCCTTTGCCCACCCGACCGTCACCGACGTGCACCCCTACGTGATGCTCAACTATCTGGGCAAACCGCGTGACGTGATGACCCTGGCGCATGAGCTGGGCCACGGCGTCCATCAGGTGCTGGCCGCCGATCAGGGTGAAATGCTGTCCTCGACCCCGCTGACCCTGGCCGAAACGGCGTCGGTCTTCGGTGAGATGCTGACCTTCCGCAAAATGCTGGATCAGGCGGAAACGCAGGAACAACGCAAGGTTCTGCTGGCCGGCAAGGTCGAGGACATGATCAACACGGTGGTCCGCCAGATCGCGTTCTATGACTTTGAATGCAAGCTGCACGCCGCCCGCCGCGAAGGTGAGCTGACGCCCGACGACATCAACGCCCTGTGGATGAGCGTTCAGGCCGAAAGCCTTGGCCCCGCATTTGAATTCATGGACGGGTATGAGACCTTCTGGTCTTACATCCCGCACTTCGTCCACTCGCCCTTCTACGTCTATGCTTATGCGTTTGGCGATGGATTAGTAAACGCGCTCTATTCGGTCTACGAGGCCGGTGCTGAAGGGTTCGAGGACAAGTATTTCGAGATGCTGCGCGCAGGTGGGTCGAAGCACCACAAAGACCTGCTGGCGCCGTTCGGGCTGGACGCCAGCGACCCGAAATTCTGGGACAAGGGCCTGTCGATGATCTCGGGCTTCATCGACGAGTTGGAAGCGATGGAAGATTGACGGCTTTCCCGTCTTTACCATGAATAGGAAGGAAAACGGGCTGGAACCTCCAGCCCGTTTTCATTTTATTGTTCCTGTTAGTTAACCTTCTGAGACAACCTCACTCGAAGGGCGGGGCGTTGTGCGGGTTTCAGCAGGTAACACCGGATAGGTAACTTCGGGCATCGCGCCGGTCAGGCTTTCCAGAAACGCGACGAGTTCGGCGACGCTCTGGTCATCCAACTCTTCGCCCAGCTGCGACTCGGCCATAATCTGAACGGCCACGGGCAAATCCCAGACCTTGCCGGAATGGAAATAAGGCGCGGTCACCGCAATGTTTCGCAAAGGGGCGGCCCGGAATACATATTCGTCATCCACGGTTTCGGTCACGGCGAACCGTCCTTTGTCCCCCTCGGGCAAGACATCCGCGCCCGGTTTTTCAATCAAACCAAATGGGTAGTACCCGGTGCCTCCAAGGTTAACCCCGGAATGGCAGGCCGCGCAGCCAATATCCATGAATTTTTGCAAGCCTGCCAGTTGCTGTTCGGTCATCGCTTTTTCGTCCCCGTTCAACCAGGCGTCAAACGGTGCCGGGGTAATCAGCGTGGCCTCATACGCCTCAATCGCCTTGGCGAAATTGTCGAAGGTCACGGGCTCTGCCTCTCCCTCAAAAGCAGAGCCGAACCAATCGACATATTGCGGCATAGAATTCAGCGTCGCCAAAACGTTCTCTGGGGTATTGGCCATTTCGACGCCCGCCTGAACCGGCCCCTTTGCCTGCTCGGCCAAGTCGGCCGCGCGCCCGTCCCAGAACTGAGCCTCATTGAAAACCGAATTCAGCACCGTTGGCGCATTCCGCGGCCCCCGTTGCCAGCCATGACCAATCGAGGTTTCAAGGTTGTCATCCCCTCCGGTCGCAAGGTTGTGGCAGGAGTTGCAGGAAAAGACCCCCGACGCCGACATCCGCGGATCGAAAAACAGCGCTTTGCCCAGTTCGATTTTGGCTTCAGTAATTGGGTTGTCGTTGACCGCTGGTACGGTTGACGGAAGCGGTTTGAATATATCAAGGGCATCCGTTCGCAAGTCCTGTGCAACCGCTATCTGCGCTACAGAAACAAGGAAGGCACTTGCTAGTGTCAGTGGTTTGAGCATTTTTTTCTCCTACGACGCTCGCGCGCACCCTTTCTGTAGGGGAGAAAAGAATTGGATTTTCTGATTTAGATCAATTCTAAATTAGAATCATTACAAATATCATAATTGTGATGTGTGTGACCGTTCGCTGATGACCTGATCCTGTCTGTTGCCCGGATTCCAGACAGATCAATACTACTTCAATTGACTGTCCTTCGATCCCCGCCGGTTGATGCCATTGCGCGCCTTGAACGTGCCATCGCGCTCTTGCTGGCAGTCCAGACATAGCTTGACCCCCGGCAGGGCCAGGCGTCGCTTTTCAGGGATGGGTTCTTCGCACTCGGCGCAATGGGTCAGGCTGTCCCCCACAGGGCGCTTTTGCGCCTGCATGCGGGCCAGTTCATCGGAAATCGATGCTTCGATCTGTTCGCTCACCGCGCCATCGCGCGCCCAACCGCCTGCCATGGGCTGTCCTCCTGATCAGGTGCCGGTCAGACTAGCGCGCCCGGTTGGGGCCTGACAAGTCAGGGCAGCGGTTTGGCGATGTCGAACACCCGGTCGATCATCTCTTGTGTCCCGCGCGAGAATTCCAGCGGGCATGGGTAGTGCGCCCCCTCGCGGATTGTACGGCCAAACGCCTCAACCTGCAGTTTGTACTGATCATCGCCGGGAAAGCGCGTCACCTGCAGCTCTAGCCCCGGGCGGTGCAGCTCGACCCGCGCCTCGCCAAATACGCGGGCATTGAACGGGGCCGTCAGGCGGATTACTCCGCCTTCGCCGTGAAATACCATTTCCTGATGCGGATGCATGCGGGTCGAGACATAGGTGGTGTAGGTAAAGCCCGGAAACTGCGCGCGGATTTCGGTAAAGGCGTCGACACCGTTTTCCCAGCGGATTGAAGCCTCAACCTGCTCGGGTTCCTGACCCGAGACAAAGCGCGCACCGCCAATCACATAGACACCAATGTCGCGCAGCGCTCCGCCGCCCGTCTCGGCCCGGTTGCGGATATTGCCGGTATCAGTGCGGTTGTCATAGCTGAACGCCCCGGTCACATGCAGCAGCTTGCCAATCGCCCCGTCGGCCACCAATTTCTGTGCCAACTGCCACTGTGGATGGTGGACGATCATGTAAGCTTCGGCAGCCAACAGACCGGTTTCATTCCGTTTTGCGATCAACCCGTCGAATTCCGAGGCAGTCATGGTCATGGGCTTTTCGCACAGCACATGTTTACCGGCATCCAGCGCCTTGTGACTCCATTCCACATGAAGATGGTTGGGCAGCGGGATATAGACCGCCTCAATCTGGGGATCTGCCAACAGCGCGTCATAGCTGTCATACACAGTCAAATCCGGGCAAAATGCTTGAAAGGGCTCGGCCTTGGCTGGGTTCGATGTCGCCAGCCCGGCAAACCGGGCCCCGTGGGCTGCATGGATCGCCGGGGCCATGATACCGCGCGCGAAGTTAGCGGCGCCCAGAACGCCCCATTGAACCGGTTTCTGCATGTGATCCTCCCACTTCGGCAGGGTATTGCCCTGCCCCGTTAACGCTAACGATTCTGTTGATGACCTTCTAACAGCCATCCGACGTTAAGTCAGGCTTTTATCCCCCTGAAATCCCTCTAGCCTGCCTTCAACACTTTGCGAGAGAGCGGGAATGAAACGGGTTTTGAAGTGGATCGGCGGCCTGTTGGCCTTGGCGTTGGTTGTGGGCGCGGTTGTGTTCTTTGGCGTTCTGCCACCCTATATCGAAGCGCAGCGCAACAACGTTATCGCACATGACCCGTTCGAGGTATCTGAGGGCGGCGCCGCCTTGCACGACACCCTGATCGTCGGTGATCTGCACGCGGACCCGCTGCTCTGGAGCCGGGATCTGACCGAACGCGGCACCCGGGGCCAGGTCGACATTCCGCGCCTTGTCGAAGGCAACGTCGCACTACAAGTCTTTACTGCTGTTACAAAATCCCCTGCCGGTCAGAATTATGAGGCAAACTCGGCCGAGGCATTTGACAACATCACCCTGCTGGCCATCGGGCAGCTTTGGCCCCTGCGCACCTGGAACAGTTTGAAAGAGCGCGCGCTCTATCAGGCTGAAAAACTGCACCAGTTCGAGGCCGCGTCAGACGGGCAGCTGAAGGTCGTCAAATCCCGGTCCGATCTGGAGGCGGTCTTAGCCGCCCGCGCCGCAGGCCAGCCCATGGTCGGCGGGATTCTGGGTATCGAAGGGGCCCATGCGTTAGAGGGCGATCTGACCAATTTGGATGCGCTGTTCGATGCGGGCCACCGTGTATACGGGCTGCATCATTTCTTTGACAACGAGTTGGGTGGCTCTCTGCACGGGTTGGGCGATACCGGCCTGACCGAGTTTGGCCGTCAGGTTGTCACCGAACTGAACCAGCGCCCCGTTGTCATCGATCTGGCCCATTCCAGCCCCCGGGTCGCGCGCGAGGTTATCGCAATGACCGACGTGCCCCTGATCGTCAGCCATGGCGGTCTGCACGGGTTTTGCCCGGTCAAACGCAACTTTCCCGATGATCTGATGCAAGACATCGCCGCGACCGGAGGCGTGATCGGCATGGGGTACTGGGCGGCTGTGACATGCGGAAACACCTCTCCGGCCGGGATCGCGCAGATGATCAAGGCCGCCATAGCCACGGTGGGCGAAGATCACGTGTCGCTGGGGTCCGACTATGATGGATCGGTTGAGACTGCCTTTGATACGTCAGAGCTTGCGGCGCTGACCTCTGCCCTGCTGGCCGAGGGGCTGACTGGGGCGCAGGTGCGCAAGGTGATGGGCGAAAACATGGTGCGCGTTTTCAGACAGCAACTGGCGCAATAAAAAAAAACCCGCCGGATTGGCGGGCTTTTCGGTTCAAAGCGCGGCCCGTCAGACGGTGCCCAGCATACCTTTTTCGCGGGCAAGCTCGCGCATCTTCTTTTGCAGCTTTTCAAACGCACGCACTTCGATCTGGCGAATACGCTCGCGGCTGACATTGTATTGCGTGCTCAGCTCTTCCAGCGTGACGGGCTGATCCATCAGACGGCGCTGGGTCAGGATATCCTTTTCGCGATCGTTCAGAACGTCCAAGGCCGCCGCCAGCAATTCGCGCCGCGCGTCCAGCTCATCGCGCGCCTCATAGTCGCCCGCCTGATCGGCATCTTCATCCTCAAGCCAGTCCTGCCATTGCATGGTGCCTTCGCCCTCGGACCCGACGGTCGCGTTCAGCGAGGCATCACCACCGGACATCCGGCGGTTCATGCTGATGACTTCCTCTTCGGTCACGCCAAGATCATTGGCGATTCTGGCAACGTTTTCAGGGCGCAGATCACCCTCTTCCAGCGCGCCGATACGGGCCTTGGCCTTACGCAGGTTAAAAAACAGCTTTTTCTGCGCCGAGGTCGTGCCCAATTTCACCAGCGACCAGGACCGCAGGATATACTCCTGAATCGAGGCACGAATCCACCACATCGCATAGGTGGCCAGCCGGAAGCCCTTTTCCGGGTCAAACCGTTTCACGGCCTGCATCAGACCCACGTTGGCCTCGGAAATCACTTCGGCCTGCGGCAAGCCATAGCCGCGATAGCCCATAGCGATCTTGGCCGCCAGACGCAGGTGCGACGTGACCATTTTATGCGCGGCCTCAGTATCCTGCTCTTCCACCCAACGCTTGGCGAGCATGTATTCTTCTTCCGGTTCCAGCAGCGGAAACTTGCGAATTTCCTGCATATAGCGGTTCAGGCCGCCTTCCGGCGTCGGCGCGGGGAGATTTGCGTAATTTGCCATGTTTCTTGTCCCTCCGACAAATGTTTAAGTCGTTAACATGGATATGGGGAGCCTACCCATTCCGTTCAAGAGGTACCGTTAACAGTGTGAAATTAACGATAGATAAAGGAAACCTAAGAAAATCTTATTCACGTAACTTTGCGCATTGTGTCAGCGGCGCGCGCAGCTGATCAATCAGATTATGCATATCCTCTGGCAGAGCGGCCTCAAAACGCAGGTTTTCACCTGTCACCGGGTGCTCAAACCCCAAAACCGCTGCATGAAGCGCCTGTCTTGGAAAGGCGCGAACCGCCTCGGCAGTGACGGGGCCAAAGGCCTTGCCCGCCAGCTTGCGCTTGCCACCATAGACCGGATCGCCCACCAGCCCGTGCCCGGCATGGGCCATGTGCACGCGAATTTGGTGGGTGCGCCCGGTCTCCAGCCAACATTCGATCAGGGCCAGCCCGGCTGGGTTGCCGAACGTCTCAACCAACCGCGCGCGCGTGACCGCGTGGCGCCCGCCATGGAACAAAACTGCCTGTCGTTGCCGATCCGTCTTGTGCCGGGCCAGTTGGGTCGTCAGGCGCATGATGTTGCCCGGTTCAAAGCTGACGCCTTTCACCCCACGCAAGCGCGGGTCATTCGCATCGGGAACACCATAGCAGATCGCGCGGTAATAGCGTTCGACCGTGTGCGCTTCGAATTGGGCAGCCAGCCCGTGATGCGCGGCATCCGATTTCGCCACCACCAGAAGTCCGCTGGTTTCCTTGTCGATCCTGTGCACGATGCCGGGGCGTTTTACCCCACCAACCCCCGACAGATCCGCGCCACAATGATGCAGCAGCGCATTGACCAGCGTCCCGTTCGGCGAGCCCGGCGCGGGGTGCACCACCATACCCGCCGGTTTGTTGATGACGATCAGATCGGCATCCTCGTAGACCACCTCCAAGGGGATGTCTTCAGGGCCGATATGGCTGTCCTCAGCCTCGGCCACGGTGATTGTGACAGACACGCCCTCGGCCACCTTTGCCTTGGGATCGCTTGCCACCGCGCCGTTGATCTGCACAGCGCCCTCTTCGATCAGCCGGGCCAGACGTGTGCGCGACAGGTTCTCATCCGCTGGCACATCCCGCGAAAGCGCCTTATCAAGGCGTGGCGGCGGATCGGCCGCGATCTGAAACTCAATCTGACGGGTGCCCATGACTGTCCCTTCCGAACCCCAAGAACCGCAGGAAACGCCACAGCTTCGACTGCTGCGGCGCATGGTCATGTTGCTGACCGCGGTGATGATTGGCGGGGTTCTAGTGACATTCGCACTGATTGTCATCCGGCTATCGGACCGAACCCCCACCCTGCCCGATCAGATCCAGCTGCCCGATGGCGCCAAGGCACAGGCAGTGACGATCGGAAGCAACTGGTATGCGGTGGTCACGGATGACAACCGTGTGCTGATCTTTGATAAAACCACCGGCCGCCAGCGTCAGGAAGTCCAGATCGCACCCTGAAATCTAGGCGGACAGCGCCATTCGAAAAACGATCTCGGTGGCGCGCTGCAGGGCTAAGTATTCCTCTGCTGTGTCGCGGCGGAACGCGCGATCGTCGTCGCTCAGATCGACAGGGGTAAAAAGCTGGGGGCGATCAGGAAAGAACTCCTGCTGGAACGGGGCATCATGGACTGCCATATGCGAATCCAGCCAGACCCTCTCATCCGCTTCAAGAACGTCGCGGCGTCGGATCATCACCGGATCATCACTGACTATACGGCGCAGCCTGCGGCTTTCCTTGCGACCCATCGCGCGAGAGACAATGCCAAACGCTTCGCTGGCCGCACGGGATTGCGACGTGTTCGCGGGCCGGTCCGCCTGAGCGTCCTGCGGAACAGACACCCCGATATGAGACATGAAATCGTCAACCACATGTCCGTTCACCATTGAGGATCGATCATACAGCATCGGTATCACTTGAACGCCGGGAAAGGCCTGCCGAATGCGATGGGTTTTCTCAGTGAAAGAAAATGATGAGGGATCGCTTTCTATGCGGGACAGCCGATCCCGGACATATTCCGAAGCGCCGACCTTTAGCCGCCCATTCTTGGCGCGCTGTTTGTAATCAGCCTCAAAGAAATCGGAATACCGGCGGCAATAGAACAGAATCCTCAAGTCGCGCGCGGGAATCTCGGCAAAAACCTCAGCCAGCCTGTTCAGGTCGCACGACAGAAACATCTCGGATGACATCAGACAGTTCTGGTCCCTATGCGCGTCATATTCCAGGGCCACAGCCTCGCGCAGCGTGTCCATGGGCTCGTCTGTCTGGTTGATGTGAAAGGCGATGATGTTGTGGCTGATCGCCAACCGTCCCTTACCCCCCAGCCTGCGCCGGCCGGCCTCAAGATAGCGCAGACCGCTATTGGCAAGCGGGTCCTTGTTCTTGCGCACATATGCCTGCAGCGCGGTCGTGCCGGTCTTGGGCATGCCCATATGCAGCCAAAGCATCAGAGGTCTCCTGTATCAGATCGGGTCGCGCTCATTCCTGATGGCTGGCCGCGAAACCTGCTGTCATTTCTTGCATCAGGGTCTGCATCTCGGGCTGCTCGCGCAGGTCCTTGATCTTTTGTCTATGCAGGTCGCAGCACGCATGATGCAGACGAGCCGTTTCAGGATCGGACAGCATGTCGTAATAGTGTTCACGCTTGCGATCGAGCACAACGTCGATCGAGCTGTCCTCTTCGGCGTTGTGATTCATCATGTTCCAATAGTCCATGCCCAGGCTTTCCCCCAGATGGTGGGCCCGCCCGCGCATTTTCTTGACCAGATAGCTTTCACAGGACTTCAGCGCATAATGATTGACCTGCACCAGATCATACCCGATGGAATCCCGCGCCGATCGCCAGCTGGCGTTGAAATACCGCTCGGGCATCAGTTGCCCCGATCCATTGTACCAATGGCATTCTGCCATGGTTTCAACCGTCGGGCGTTTGGGGCGGTGAACGCCCAGCGCACCCCAAACCTCTTGCTGAAACATGGTCTTAAAACCCCAGGCCTGCGGAGGGCGGTATTTTTGCTCTTCGGCGGCACGGCGGAACTGGTCTGACAGAAAACGGTCCTCATAGCGAACAACGCCCGCGTTTCCGAACAAACGCCATGTCATCGAGATCGTTTTTGCATCCGGGATGGCATCGGTCAGCGCACGCAGCGTATGATCACCCGTCTTGATGTTGATATGCTCATCCGCGTCGATCACAACCACCCAGTCCTGAGGCCGCGCGACCTCCATCTTGAGGAATTTCTTGTAGGCACGTTTTTGCGGGCTCGTGGGGCGGCGCGAGTTGTTGTCGACATGGGTGACGATCCCCTGCTCATCCAACCGCTGCAGCAAGGCATCCGTGCCGTCTGTGCAATCGTTGGTCATCACCACGATCTGATCGACACCGATGGCGCGATTATGGGCGACCCATTCCAGAACGAAAGGACCTTCGTTCTTCATCGGGGTCACGCTGATATATCGGGGGTCTTGTTCGCTCATGATTGACTGCTCTGTCCGTCTTGTTGTTGCCCCCAAACCAACGGAGGATAACGCTCGAATATCGCGGCTAAATTACGTTCTTTTGCCCGCGCAACCAAGTAAATTCCACCGCTTATCCACCTGCCCGTTCTAACTGATTTGAAAAGCGCTTGTAGGTGGGGCACAGGTCGCGCGCTTTTTGAAGATAGCCCCTCGCCTTTTCCTTTTCGCCCCTCTGCAACAGGACTCGCCCGGCCTCACCCTGAATTGCAGCGGTGCCATCATCCATATCCGCAGCCTGAATGATTTGAGTTTGCCCCTGATCTTCGGCCCCATTTCGCGCGAGGAAGTCGCCCATGGCAAAGACCAAGAACGGATTGCCCGGATCGCAAGACAAGGCATCAGCCATGGCCAGCCGTCCTTTCGCAAAATCCCCTTCCTTTTCATACATCTCTGCCAGCCGTTTGTGAAAAAGAGGATAATCTGGAACCGCCCGCACTGCATGTCTGGCGGTATCTATCGCGTTGTGAACCGGAATCTCGCCAATGCTTAGTTTCAAAAGTGACTTCACGCTTTGAAATCCCGGAGAATCTTCCGAAAGGGCCACATCCTCGGGCAGTTGGGTTGAGCTGTGCAGCCCATCCAAAAGCGTGGACATTCGCGCAGAATTTGCCGTCAGCCGCTTTGCTTTCTGGTCAATCGACAGCGACGACCAATCCAACAATATCAAATCAAAGTTGCAGGGCAGCCGCACAAGAACCTTTCGCTGTGCAATATGCGCATTGTAGTTGAACCAGGGTCGCCGAACGCTCTTCAACATAACCCAATCAACAGGAGGCAACGCGCGATGGGAAATCTGATCGCGATAGACCAGTCTTGAACCCAAGATGATAACATCAGGGCGCATCGGTTTTGTCCAATACGCCCGACTAAAGGTCTGAGCAGCGATCCAACGTTTTTTCATGCCGCCCAAAACCGCTGCCCGAATAGCAGTGGCGACCGCGTAATCCTCGGGCCAAAGCCCAGGGTTGGCTAGCGCTTCATCAATCAACCCGAGCGCCTCGGGCCAGCGTCTGAGATAGAAGTAGTTCAGCGCCTGCAGCAAAGGCAGAAACGAGTTATCGGCACCCGTCTCCAGAATCGGCTGTAAAAGATTCAGTGCCTCCTCAGCCCGATCCCCAGCACCAAGACCGTGCAGAACAAAAGCAGCCTTTGAGTATACATGGGCGGCTTCTGACGGGTTCAAATACCTATCTGGCCCGTCCCGCAAGCGATCAATCATCCGCTCATTGGCTTGCGCCATTTCTTCCTCGGATAACACATCCCTGAAAACAAAGCGTTGTCGCCCCGAGATGCGTGCCGCGGCCATTGAAAACGCTGAAATGAAAGGCGCAATGACCTGATCTGCCCGCGACATCGTATAGAGTTCAAGAAAGTCTCGCTTTGCGCGGGTCATGCCCGAGACATCGGCAATATCCGACATCCGAAGCAATTGCGGGAACTTTTCCTGAAACCGGCTGATCAGTTCCGGCTGATCAGAAAACATGATCGCTGTTTGCCCCGCGTTTTTCGCAAGATGGGCTTCGTACAGCTCTTCTGGTTCGATCTTGGCTGGCCAGGTGGTGTGCTTCCACGGGGCCGTGTTCAAAATATCACCGCGCCGGATGTGGTAGGCCGACACGCCCTGCCCCGACAGCTTTTCATCGGCACGATCCATGATCGACCGAATCTCGGGCGTGAACCCGATCTGGTGAATGAAATCGCGATAACGCGGGCGGATGGCCTCGATATCCTCCCACGGAAAAGCCAGAACCTCGAATCCTTCCTCAACCAAAACCGAGCGGCCCGCATTCAAATGGGCGATCAGGCGGTCGGGGGCCTTGTCCCCCTGAAAGGACCAGATCGGCAGCGCACCCTTGGTGAGCTTGTCAAAGGCCTTACCGCCGAGGAAATGCTCGTCCATCCAGCTTTGCGTGAACAATTCCCGAGGCTCGTCCAACTCGGGCGCATCCGCCCCCTGCGGAAACCAGTTCACCTTGTAGCCGGTGTCAAAATCTTCGGCGAGACGGATGCAGGTCAGCATCATCAGCAGGCGCGCGCCCATTCGGTCTTTGCGCTGCCCGATGAACACGCCCTTTGACCCCGTCATGAGGATTTCTCGGCCTCGGCCAACGCGGCCCGGCGCATACGGCGGAACCTTCGGCGCGCCTGTTGTGTCAGCGTAGGATGACGCTCACCTGCCAGCGCCTCGATGCCGCGCATCACCATGGGCAAACCGCGACGCGCGCGGGCCATGCGGTAATAATCCGTGGCCTCCAGTTCACCCTTGACTGCTGTTTTCATGACCGGCTTGAGGATATCCATCTTGCGCAACATGGGGGCCGCAAAGTGATTGGCATGCCAGGTCTTGAGCAAAAGGACATTGTCCCCTTGCAGGCGTTGGACCTGCATCCGGTCCAATTCAAAATGCGGATCATAAAACACATAGGCCCTGCCCGCCTTTCTGACCGTCTGGGCGGCGTCGCTCAGCGGCAGATCCCAATCCTGAACCTGCCCAAAGCGATAGCGGGTTTCCCACGGCACCAAACGCTCATCCAATGATGTCTGCGGATTGAAGGCGACGACCGTTGAACCGGGTACAAGCGCGGAAAAGGTCAACGCCCCGAAGCCACCCATTGAGGCGCCAGCAAATGCAACCTGATCGAACTGATCGAAAAACCCTTCGGCCGCGCGATTCTGTAAATATGAGATAATTTCGGGGTCGCGATACCAGGCCTTTGTGCGCGCAAAGACCCCCATATGTGACCAACCTTCATCGCGAAAGAACTTCCACCCCCAGGGTTCGCGGGCAAAGGACAGGTCGTTCGCATTAGCGATATTGTCAAAACTGACAACCAGTTGAGAGGTTGCCCGCTGGTGAAACAGAACCGAATGCCGCTCCAGCTTTTGCAGAAACCCGGCCCCGTCCCCACCGGGATACAGCTCGACAAACCACGGCGGCGCGGGGTCGGTCAGAATACGCTCATACCCTGTCTTGCGATCAGGGTGCTCGGGCTTCAGCTGTTCTTTCGATAGGTCGTTTGCCATGGTCCTCAGATAAGATTATCCGCCAGCCACATCCGAAAATCCACCCAATCCCGACGCAGTTTGATTTCAGCAACCTTGGCCCTGTGCCAGTCACAGGCTCGCGCATGCAACTCGCCCAGTTTCGGGTCGCCCTTCAACTCCGCCAGCAGCGGGGCCGCGCGCCCGGCAATGGGCTGGATGGAGCTATCGGCCTCTTTGTTGACGTTCATGTCCAGCCAGTAGGACTGTCCCTGATCCACCTTGATGTGGTTTGTCCGCCCCCGGTCCCGCTTAATCAGGAACCCGTCCATCGAGCGCACCGAGTAATGATGCAACCGCCCCAACGAGTGGTCAAACCCGCGCCAGGCCCGCCATCCGACATCCTGGGCCGGAAACAATTTGCCGCCTGCATCCGACCAGGCGATGTCGCCTTCCTTGCCCTCTTCGATCCCTTTCGGTCGATGAGGCCCGAAACGCGTGAATTTTCCGTTATTGCGAAACAGTGTCTTCAGCCCAAAGGCCCGGCTTGAGTGATAGGGAAATTCCTGATCACCCATCCCGAACAGCTCGGTCACGGGCCGGTCTTCGAAGCTGATATTCCCGGCGCTGCCGAATAGTTTCCAAGCGAATGAGATCGCGTCCACAGGCTGCCCTGCCCGGTGTTCAACCTCGTCGATCAGTGCGTGGAAACTGTTATCCCCATGCCGAATGTTCCAGAACTCATCCACATCCAGACACAGCAACCAATCAGCCTCTTTCACCTTTGGCTGACGCCTTGCCCGGCGCAGCATCTGATGCTGCGGGTTGCCTCCCTCTTTCACTTCGTTCGAGACATGCGTGGCCAGCCCCAACTCTTGCAGCCGGAGGGCAATATCATCGGTGCCGTCATCGCAGTCATTGGTGAAGATCACAAAATGATCGACCCCCAACGTCTTATGAAACGCGACCCATTCGAGCATATAGGGGCCTTCGTTTTTCATCGTGGTGAATACGGTAATGGCCTGCGACATCGATATTTCCCGATTTTCGTTGCCCTTCGTCATACACAACCTATTCGGAAGGGGCGAGATCGGAATTGCGTCTATCGTCAACAGCACACTAACTGGTGCAGGACAGCCCCAGAAGGCTGTGGCGAAACTTCGGCTTTCGGGAAAATGGTGCGCTCGAAAAGAGCGACTTCGAACTGTTCTGATGACAAAAACACCCCTGATCTGGATGAGGTATTCAACGAGCTAGAGCGCTGGCATGACATCCTGAAAGATCACGACAAATCGTTTCTGCGGGGGCCGCGCCCATGACACGCCCTGCCCCGTTTTCTTTGAGATTGACCCATGCTGAACGCAAGCGACTGGAATCCCAAGCTGGGTCTATGCCGCTGGCATCATACATCAAGTCTGTGGTTTTTGCCGACGAGGCCCCCAAATACCGTAGGCGGAAAAAACCACCTGTTGCGGAGCAACAGCTCTTGGCCGAGGTTCTTGCACGTCTTGGCCAAACCCGCACATCCAGCAACCTCAATCAAATCGCCAAACATCTGAACCAAGGGACTTTGATTCTTGACGAGGAATTGGAGGATGACCTCAAGCGCGCCGTCGCTGAGGTCGCGTGGATGCGGGCTAGGTTGATTGAAGCATTGGGGGTCAAATCATGATCCTCAAAGGCTCCCAACGCGGTGGCGCTATAGCTCTGGCCGATCATCTGATGAACGACCGTGACAATGATCATGTCTTTTGCTTAGAGTTGAGGGGATTTCTATCTGAACAACTTCATGGTGCCTTGTCCGAGACACACGCGATTTCCAAAGCAACCCAATGCAAGCAATTTATGTTTTCACTGAGTTTAAACCCACCTACTGGGCATGACGTCACTGAGGATGCGTTTATCAACGCGGCGGATCGCGCCGAAGAACAGCTTGGCCTGAGCAACCAACCCCGCGCAATCATCCTCCATGATAAAGAAGGCCGCCGCCACGCTCATGTGGTGTGGTCACGCATTGACGCGGACGAAATGAAGGCAATCAACTTGCCCCATTTCAAGAACAAGCTGCGGGATGTGTCGCGAGACCTGTTTCTGGATCATGGATGGAACTTGCCTGATGGTTTGGCAACCTATGGGAACAAGTCCCCCCTAAACTTCACATTGGAAGAATGGCAGCAAGCTAAACACCAGAATCTTGACCCACGCGAGATCAAGCAAGCGTTCCAGCAGGTAACCGGAATTAAACATAGAGAGTTCCGTTCTTTGAAAACTGTAAGGAAATAAGGCGTTTCTTCACGAAGAACGCGAAAGGAAACGGCAGAGATAGCAGTTGAGTTTTCTGCATCAAAGGTTGACCGAACCTCTCGCTAAGACCTTACGTGGCTTCCAGAAAAGGCTTCAAAGCGTATGACTTCAATATGGAGAATTCTCCATATTGGTCACGTCTCAGGGCTCAATCCATCCGTTGGAGATGGCCATCGCCAACGCTTGTTCTTTGGTTTTGACGTTCAGTTTGTTGCGCAGATTGGCGAGATACAGATTGACGGCTGAGTCACTGATCTTGAGCCTGTCTGCTATGTCGGCCAGACGATCTGTGTTGAACGTGTCCATACGCGCTCGCATGGCAGATGACTGGTGAGATCAAGGTAACTATTCACAAAGCAGAAAACAAAACGCGTTCTGTGTTGACTTTTTTTGAAACGGCATCGACAAACCACTATGGAACGTGCAATTGCTTCAGCCTATTTCGCGGCTGACTATGTAATATTTGCGGTTCGTGACCGCGACGACCCCTCCTGTACTCACGTGGACCGTGTTGATGCATCAACAGGTCCAGATACAAAGAAAATGGACCGCGATCTCCGGCAAGCTGCACTTGGAATAGCTGCGCTTACGGACGGAGCAACACTGGAGGGTGTTGGGTTAATCTGCCCGGGGCCATTTCGTACCATTGACAAAGATGACCCGAAATACGGCCTCATAGGGCGCAACGCAGAAGTCCCGCATTGGCGAAACAAAAACGCTATCACTATGTTCCGGAAGCATCTTAGGGCTGCGAAAAGCCAAAACGCGGATGAGGTTGTAATCTACCTCTACAATCAAGGTGGTGCTACAGCTACCGGTGAGTTCTCAACTATGTACCAATCTAGAATGCTTGCAGCACGTGAGGCTGGAACTCTAGGGAGCGAACTCAAGAAAATAGGAAATCATCTGTTTGTAATAGCTGATTGGTCAATACAAGCGGGGCTGATAGTAGAAGGCGAACCTTTTCACGGGTTATCGACTATTAACACTGGTCATCATGCAGTTCTCCCCGCTCCGAGGGACGAGTTTGCATTGTCAGATTACGCCATATGTGCCGCGCACCCAAATCGCCCATGCCTGGATAGCTTAGCGTCACTGAGAGCGATAAAACAACGATGGCCAAACATGAATTCTGATGTGTTTATTGGCACTGACGACTTTCATGCCGTCTCTTTGATTGCCTTCTATGTTGCACAAATGCTCTCAGATTTCGTGCTTATGACATCGCCCGTAAAGATTGTTGTAGGGGGGCGCATTGCTGACAACACCATGTTTCATGACTCTTTGAGGCGGCACTTTCACAATCTTTTGTTAGATCGCGAAAATTTAGAAGAGGTTTATCCGGGCTACCCCCAGATGCAAGACTTGTCTCGGTTCATTGTGCCCCAAGCTGACAGAGACTCGGGCGTCAAAGGTGGGCTGCGTATTGTCGAACGGCTAATTCGGAAATCAAAACCCGAAAGCGTTGCTCAATTTGAAGCTTATCAAAGAGGAATCCAACCCCTATGAAGCCGACAGAAAACACCCAGCCTTCTTCTTTGATCACCGAGGATACCGAAGCTTCCTTGGATCAGAAACCTAAATTTGACTATTTTAGTCAGAAATATTATACTGATTGGGATTTGGAAGATAAGGTAATTCAAGAAATTATAGAGTTTGCGGAGAGCAAATTAGACGACAATGCGATCAGTGGCTCAAATCGTACTCAAGCAATTCAAGCCATTTTTGAGCGATTGAGCAAACCGAAACTTCCGTTACCCGAAGTCGCCCCTGAACTCTACAAAAACCGAAAAGATCGAAAGGAAAAGCCAGATGCGTTTGTGCGCCGCGTTTACAAACCATGGCTGAGTCAACCCGGCGGGCTACCAAGACCGGTGCTACGCATTGTCGATGAATCCGCCTATCGGGCATTATACAAGCACGGGATCCCTGCTGACTTAGACACCGCGCTCCCTACTGCACGCGGCAAGGCGGCTCGTTACGTGGGCATGTCAGACAGCGAAATCCTTACTTTGCGAAAAGAGAAGCAACGAGAACGAACAAGGAAACACCTGCGCTCTCGAAGCTTGGATAAATAAAAACGTTACTGTTTGACTTTGTGGCAAAAGTGATTTATCAGGTCTTCTAAGGCTCGGCATGGTGCCGTGTCCTATAGTGGAGACAAAGCGATGAGCAGCAAAGGCACTGGAACCCCCCTACCGATTCCGGGGGAACAGCGTATCAACGGTGGAACTGGGCACGTTAACATTGGGGGAACTGTTGTGCAGGGTATCAACGTTGGGAAAGGTCAAGTTCAGACACCGGACGGAAAAATCCACGGAAACAACTGAGCGGACAGAGCTGTGATACGTTCAAACGATCTACGTTTGGGGAGACCTTTTGGGTCTTCCCAAATGGACACCACGCTCCTTTGCGGCTTTCATTCCTGCCTTCGTGCGCTCGGAGATCAGAGACCGCTCATACTCTGCAAAAACTGCGAGTTGACCAAAGATCATCCGCCCCACTGCTGTTGTTGTGTCGATACCTTGAGTGATGGCGTGAAAGTAGATGCCGCGAGCTTGTAGCTCTTCCAAGATCGTTAGCAGATGGATCGTTGATCGACCCAACCTGTCCAACTTCCAGACAGTTAGGGTGTCTCCCCTGTTCAGATCGCTCAGCATCTGATCGAGCGCAGGTCGTGCTGCTTCGCCCCCCGATACACCGTGATCCGTATAGAGCCTCGCACAGCCCGCAGTTTTCAGCGCATCGATCTGAAGGGCTTCTGACTGGTCCGCATCAGAGACGCGAACATAACCAACTTTAACTCCCTGCTGGGTTTCATATTGAAGGGGTACATTTTTCTTTGGCTTAATCCGTTTCACCTCCCCAGTGTGACAGGTGAAATCCATCGAACAAGCGGTTTTCATGGCAAAAAGTCCTTGTCTTAAGGGGTCCCTTTGCAAAGCCGCTCTGAGGTTGAGTTTGGTGATCTCATTGATCTGAGATTTCTGTGGATAATCAACGCCTGAGTGATTTGGCGCGTCAGTCATGATAAATGTAGAAAAAGGGACCCCTTTCGGCCCCGGCAATCCGACGACTCAAGCGACGAAAGGGATTGCTTTGAACATTCATCGTAAATTCGATTTCCACACCGTCACCGCGCGTGACTATGCCGTTGTTCGCAAGACTGGTGGGTTGGCCATTCGCAACGATACATCAACACTCATGATCTTTTCGAAAGAGCGTGATGGGTCATGGACCATGATTGAGGCGGCGTATGAAGATTGTCGTGACGTGAGCTTGATCGAACCGGATGCGATCATCAAATCGCCCGCCTATTTGGGGCGTGGTTTGTTGGCATCCAGTGAGAGCGTCGGCAATGCAGCAGGCACAGGCATTGCAAATGTCCTCGCCAAACGCAAAGCAAAGAAAGGGTCTGGTCTTCGTATTCGGCTGAAATCTCTGGATCATCCCGAGGTGTTCATTCCAATCCCCGAAGATGTCAGTCGCGTTCAAGCCTTCGAGGCCGTCAGCCAGTTTTTTGAAATGGGCAAGGTCGAGGGGCGTAAGATCGACTTTCCACACTACATGCAAAATACGTCAGCCAGTCCAAGGTCGGATAAATCAAAGACATTGATTGAGGGTGATCCCGGGGAAGCATTGGCACGGTTTTTCAAACATCCCGGTACGCTGGCTGTGCTGTGTGGTGGTTTCGGGTTCCTCGCACACAACGTCTATTCCTTCACAGAACGCCACGGCGGGTTTGAGAACGCGTTTCCCGAGGACAAGGCAGGATTCTTTGTGTTCCTGGCTCTGGCTATCCTCTTTGGATGTCTCAGCCTGTCACGCTGGAAAAAGACCAAACGCCAGCAGTGATTGAATCCATCAGGCCTTCATAGAATGCCCCAAAATTGGGGGCATTCCAGCTATTATCAAGTAAGCCGTATATGGAATGCACTACGCCGCTCGATAGATCAGATATTCTCCAGCAATTTCAGTTTCTGTGTAGTCGTGGGACAAATCATGGGCGATAGCATCAAAATCAATGTAACGCTCCAAATGATCCGGTATGTCCCCAAAGAGCCCTTCATCAATCATTTGTTCGGCTAGCTCCTTCATGCTGTCCACATGATACAGTTCAACGTCAAACTCTTCTGGATGTACATCGTCAGGGTCGAAGCTGTATCCAACTTCACCTACGGCGATGATAAAGATCATCTTCTGGAATGGTTCCCAATCGTCACAGGCATCGAAATATGACCCGGTGTTGGCCTGACTGATCCCCCATGCCTTAGCCAGATCACAGTCGATACGTTCCCCATCAATGAACTGGATTTCGTATTCCTCGACAGTATCGCCGTGGCCGTTTTTGTTTGCCCTAGCCTTCCCCCTGAATTCGTCCAAACTCTCAAAATAGAACCCAGTGGCGGAAATATCGTATGGTTGTGCGTATAGTTGCGGCATTGTCTTTTTCTCCTCTCATTCATGACGGGTTGCGCATGCAACCGTCTGGCTTCCGCCGAGGAGCGGGGGTGCAAGGAACAAAGGCGCGGTTACGCGGGACCAGAGCCACGCGCAGCTGCAATGCAGATGAAGCGAGCATGGCGAGGACCCACCCTTTGTGCCGCGCTGGGGGCGGCAGCCCTGAGACAGCAATCCAACGGGATGAACCGTTTGGTCTCCATGAACATGGTCTGGGGTCTTGGGGGCAGGAAAGCCTCTCAAGTCGATGGGTGCAGGGAGAGCGAAATCTCTCTGCTCGGGTTCAGCTTCGACAAGCTGGCGGCATTCAAACCGCGTAGGGTTGATTTATGGGGTGTTGGGGAGAGATGACTTCTCCCTGACGAGGGATCAAACACCGATATGTTTGCTGGCTGGATTAGGGTTCAATGCCCTGCTCCAGCCACGGCCTAGGGGGATGCAACGGGGGCGCGCAGCGGACCCCCTTGCCAAGATGTGCGGTACTACCGCACACATCTTGCGGTATTCATCAATGCCGTAAGGTACCCGAATGGGTCGCAGCAGTATCGGGTCGGGATGAACCACATCTCGCGGCATGACTTAGTTGTCAGGTCGCGCAAGTTTTCTTTGGATAGAGTTCCAATCGTCAACGACTACTGGCATTGAGTTCGGTATAGTTAGAAAAACAGAGCAGTAACTTGACTATCAATGAAACCCGATTTTTCAAAGAAAACAGTAGATACCGTCGCCAAGAGAGCCGGCTATAGATGCTCCAATCCAGATTGTAGAGTTGCGACCGTCGGCCCGAATTTGAGTATCGACAAAGCCACGGTCATAGGAGAGGCCGCACACATATCTGGCGCTCGCTTGGGATCCCCACGATATGACGAAAGCAAGACCGACTCTGCGAGATCAGCGGTCACCAACAGTATATGGCTTTGTCGGAACTGTCATAAAATGATCGATGCCGACGCGGACAGGTATTCAGCAGAACTGCTCTACATTTGGAGGGAGCGGCACGAACAGAAAATTCTGGGAGAACTAGGATCAGAAACTGATCGAATTCAGGCTGAGATAGACAGCGAAGAAGTCAGCCAGTTTTCCAAGTATCCAGCAATAGTAAGACGTATCGTGTTAGACAAACCTGAGGGATGGGAGTTTTTACTCACGGCTGAGTTGTTCCGACACCTCACAGAAGGTGATTTTCGAAAACTACATGATTTGCAAAACGGTATGTACAACACCGTTGGCGAGTATATCCACGATGATCACTTACTCGATTGGTTAAGAGTTCGCGTCCGTGAGATGTCTACGATGGTGGAACCAGCAACAAAGCTGCTTGAACGCCTCACGAACAGTTGGGGGCAACCAGGCGAGGCAGGTGATATTGATGAAATCCATCACACATGCTTGCTATTAGAACGGTGGATTCACCAGATTGCCGAATATGAAGAACGCTTGTATGCGACTATTGTTTCTAACGACTATCAGGAATGTAAAGACGTTGTAACAGGTATTCTGGGCTCACAGGCACTAAGGCTAGCGACGATTCCAGACATGTTAGACAACGCACTTGAACAAGCTTTTAAGCATTCAGAGTCGGATTCAGATGAAACACTTGTGATAACCCATCAAATAGTGTTCGAACTACCTGACGGTTGGAACAAACGCGTGGGGCGTGTTATCAAATCTCTAGAAAAAGGCATTCCACCTGACACGCAAAACGATTCGACCTCCTTATTTAGCATTGTTGGCTGGGGAGCGTTTGGGGTCTTTCTTTTCTACCTAATTTTCTAATCCGCTCAAACATAGGCTGAGCTGACGAGTCCGTAAGTAAAACCTAAACTAGCTGTCCAGCAGCGAAGCACCTGACAAAATCAATCGCTTCTTTTGCGGCAAGGACGATATCCTCTTCCTTGTGAGGCGGATCATCGAATTTGCCCCCGTGCGAAAGGTCGTTGATCATCACACTCTTAATTTCGATGTTGTAATCGTTGATAAGCACCTCGGTAAACCTTCCGAAGTCCACCAGATCAGGACGGCAAAACTTCCACATTCCCTCAATCACAGATCGAATACAGTTTGGGGTCCGATAGTCCGCAGTTTCTTTGCCTTCACTAACAGCAAGCACATGTTTTAGCTGCTGTTGATGTGGCGTTGCAAATCCCTTTTGACTGGACAGGATATGACCGCTCGCGTTTGGCACGAGTTGAAACAACCCACTTGGCTTAATAGCTCGATTGCTGCTTGCCACGTTATAAAAATAGTTGTTGTGAGTAAGGATCAACATTCTTGGTCGAGGATGGGGCGAGTTCGGGTCAAACACGATTTCTCCCAATGGCCCGACCCTAAGATACTTGAGTGTTTGAACAATCGTATAAACAAAATCGGACGACATAGAGGTTACCGGATCGTCAAACACATAGAACAGGCGTTCATAGTCCTCGTTGCTCTCTACTCGAAGGTGCGATTGAGCCAGAAAATAGCAGAACGCCATAACGGCCTTCTCACCATCTGAGAGCGTGCGATCAATTTTCCGCAACGCCGCCGTATCGCCGCGTGATACGACGAAGGTTTTGTCATCGAAGACATACTTGTCTCCAAAGAAACGCTTGAGCAGTTCCCTAAATGTATCTGCCACTCTTGCGCGAGCGTCCGCTTTGTCGCCTTGTGTCTTCTTCAGCTCCACAATCTCGGCTTCGAGAGAGGCCGCTTGCGAGGACAATTCACGCACTTCCAAGACCTCCGCGTCCTTTGTCCGTGCAAATTCTATCTCAAACGCAATACAGGCTGCGTTCTGGATACGTCGTCGTTCGGCTCCGGAGTCATCAATCAGTTTTGCGACATCTGAGGCAATCGATCTGTTCCCTGTTGCAGCGGTCTCAATCGCGCTTACCGCCACAGCGGACGTGTCGGTAGGAAGTGTGAGAACTTGTGTAAGGTCGCTCAACTTCTTTTGAAGCTCTCGCTTAAGGTCCTCAAAATACTCACTAACCTGCCCGCAATGAGATGAGACCTCCAAATATTGTTTGTCCCGCATCGAAGGAAAATATTGCTTTAGGTCATCAAAACTCTCTTTGGCTGCCAAGCACCTATTTTGCCAGCCATCCAAAGCGGCAATCTCAGCGTCGATTTTCCTAATCAAACGTTCTATGTTGGACTTCTCTTTTGCCTCGGCATCGTTGAAATAGTCCACATAGGCGTTCACGGCTTGGAGTGCGTTGGATGAGAGAGTTTGGGTACAGAATGGACATTCCGTCGATTTTTCTTGGTACCTAGCAGCGCCAAGCTCAAAGAAAGTTGGGTCAGTCTGAATTTTCTCTTTGAATGCTTCTGCTACGACAGATGGTGAAGTTACTCGACCAAGAGATTCGGATACCGCCTCCAGATTCAACGAAGGGTCTTCCCATTTGGGAAATTCGGCTACTGCAGCATCTGGCGGTAGGCTTTTGAAGTCAGTGTAGTCGGAGAGAAGCTTTTTGACCGTTTCGCTGTCTTCGGATACCGCATAGGGCGTTACCTCAAAAAAAGCGTTGCTGGACAAAGATTTATATGCACCCAACTGCCTATTGATCTGGAAGTCTTTTCTCAATGCTTCCTTTTGCTCAGAGAACTGCTCATCTAGAGTCGACCGCTTTTGCGCGAACTGCTCATTCGTCGAGTTAAGCTGTGTTTGTTTTTCGTCTAGCTCGCTGTTGTCTTGGCCGACAATGATCTCATGGCTAATGTCCCCATCAGGCGTATACCCCTTTTGACGTAAATGGAAATCGACATAATCTTCGGAAAAAACGTGAAAAATATATGCTGATTGAGACTTGTTCACGCTGTCGAGGTGAGCGTTCAAACCAAGAGAACCAACGCACGTAGTATCTTCGTAAAGCTGGAAATAACCTTGTCTGTTCGCAGACTCCTCTGAAACAAGTAGCTTGGGAATCTCGTGTTCATCCAACCCTAAGGTCGCCTCATCGTCTAATAGTCGGAGTGAACGTGCCAAGAAGGACTTTCCAGTACCATTCCTAGCAAAGATCAAGTTCTGCTTTTCGCTGGATAGGGGCGCATCCAAACTCATGATTGGCCCTATGTGCTGGGCTTGAATCTTAAGTGTTGGCTTGGGGGTTTTAAGAGTGCTCATCTTGCCGTGTTTGAAATCAATTAACTCAATCCGATACTACAAGGGTGACAGCACAACGCCAACTACTTATGCGAGAGTCGTGATGCGTTGTTGCCGAAAATTAAGGTGCAGGTAGTATGCTGTCATTGACCGACGCCATCGAACATACAAACGCATGTATTGAAAAGGTTTTGTTCGCACAAAAGGCGGATTCTCAAGTAAGGCACGGCAATTTACCTCGGGTAGAATTGGTAGAAGACAGCCGCTTCTGGGCTTCTGTTGTATGGCAGCACAAGACTTGCGAATTACGGCTCAGTACAGAAGTAATCGCCTTAGCTTTTAGACTTTGGCGTGGCGACATTCATAAGGTGTTTTCTGGAACGGTTCCACTCACAGAAACAGCCAATCGAGCCGAACAGCGACTGCATCACTCACTGACTTGGCTGATACTACATGAGCTTGGCCATTTGGACTTGGGTCACTTTGAGTTGGCGAACGAATTTGGCGTTGCGCAACGGTCCCGTCAGGATGTCCATACTATTGATGCCATCCGATACGACCTTCGCCACTTAGCGCCCCATTGTCTCGAAATGCAGGCGGATCATGAAGCTACAGACACGTTACTAGGTGCTTATTCTACTGATGGTTGGCATGAGTTGCGTGAGAAGGTTTTGGCAATCTCTGGCATGATGATGCTGATCGAACTTGAAGATGCGAAGAACGATTTCGAAGGCCACACACACCCAAAGGCGGCGACACGGATTTTCCAGCTTTTGGGGCATGTGGCAGAAATGCCTTTGGTGCTGGCGCAAGTCCATCACGATTCATCGCTCATCCCCGAAGAAGAAGAACTGCAAGCATTCTCGCGAGACGCGACCATCCCCTGTTTTTTTGATGCCGTTCGATTGGCGCAAGCGACTAGTGCCGTTTCCATCACAAATGATCTCGGCAACTCTGAGGACTTTTTCAAAGACTTGGAAATCGCCAAACTGGGCGATCCTTCACGATATGGCGAACTTAAAACCCAAGGTGCTCAGGAGTGGGCAAAGCTCTGGCCTTGCAATGAAGCTCTCAAACCGATCTTGGGCGGTCACTTTAGAACTTAGAGCCTCTGTCTACCCTACGCTTTGAGACACGCGGTTTCTATTTGCGTGATCCCGACAGCTTTGAAAGAGCGCTTCGGTCATTTCTTTAGTGACCGTCAGTTGAGACCAAGCATCGTTGGGTCCCTGTAAGTGTGGTCCGTCCTTGTGACTGACTGAGTTTCTCAAATCACGCGATGCGCCCCAGCGTTTGGCGGCAACATCATCAAGTATCCCTTGTTCGCATGCCCATTTCTGCAATTCAGCATAAGTTCTTCTGAGAACCGACTTTGACGGCCGAGTCTCCTTGATCGCCTCGCGAAAAGCGCTCTCGCCAAAACGAAACAGTTCTTCGATACCAAGTGTGAAAAGAGGATAGTGATAGCAGCCATACACAATACAAGCTTGAGCACGGTCAAACATCTCCTGCAAGTATTCAGGAAGTTCAACATCAATCGTCACCGAAAGAAACATCCTGACCCATTCCTCGGTTGGATGGGTATAAGGGCCGATACCATGAACGCTCCATACGTCGAGCCTTGGGTCTCGCTCCATATGGTTTTTGACAGTTAGAACCTGCTCTGATTTTTGTTTTGTATCCATAGCAGCCTCTAGTCAGTAATTTGATTTTCAATATGCACTCGTAGAGCTTTCAAGTGCTTCCCGAAATTTTGGAATGCTACATCCCATGTCAGATAGCCAGCGATAAGAAAACACAAACCAAGCGCGATCACGAAGCCGCGCCAGATGCCTCGCTTGAGCTTGATCAAACGAGTGTTTTCGGCAGTGGCCTCGTCGGCTTCATCAAGGCTAACTTTCAGAACGAAAGCCATATAGAAGGCGGAAATCAAACAGACAAAGCCGATAACCAAACCAATCGTTCCCAGCATAACCAGCGCTAATTGCGGGTATTCCTTGGCCCGCAGCAGGAAGTCAAAAGCGAAACCTACACTCCCTAGCAATATCACTAAAACAGCTATGGCTTTGACTTCAAAACGCCTGAGCAGTTCTTTTTCCTGCACCTTACTATCTGGCATTATTCTTCCTTTAAATCTTACACTTAGAATGAGCAATCGAGGAGCTTAGCTTACCTCAGTTGATATGTGCAAATCTCACATACATGCGTAGGTACTCTTCAAATTGATGGCCAGACTGAGGGCAAGGCCGTCTTGTGAACGTTCGACATCGGTTAACTGATATCAGTAAATCCACTTACCACCTGAACCGTGACGCGGTGCAAGTTGCACGGGTTGTCAGCAACCCAAGTGATGAGGTTTTTTAGATCAGTTGGGATGTCGTCTGTCTGCGCAGTGACTAATGCAAAATCGTGCAGGCCCTCATCGTGGTTTTCTCTCAAGGGATCAAGTTTCCCTTCCATCGTTTTTGGCAGGCGGTTTTGACCCGCTTGAATTTCAGCGCATGGTTCACCGTCTGAGCCGAGTGGGATGTTATGCCATTGACCCCTCACACCTTGGAATGCAACCACGTGCCCATCAGCCTCACTATCTAGCTCGAAGCAAAAGCGCTCACCAAGCCGAATAGCAGTGTCCGCTGATTTCAACTGGCTTTCACGTTCAATGATCCCCATCGCCGTGGACACCATGGCCACTCGAAACCGATCTGATGTCGCCATTTCATCCAATATCTCTCGCCACCTCATCTCGGGCGTTTGTGGGAATATCTCCGGTGCTTCCAGATGCGCGACATTGAAGTGAAGATTGAGCAGAAAGTCGTACAGGACTTTCGCCCGTATCGCTGAATATTCCCCTCTTTGCAGATTGCGCCGATAGTTATCGGCCAAGCTCCAAGGCGGATCGAACGGCGTTTGCAGGAACTGATCAAATCGTTCATTTGTCAGTTCCGCCGCTGCTACTAATGCTTTGTAAAGTTTCGCTTTATGCGCTTTGTTCTTTGGGTCAAATGACATGAGGACTATGTTCCTATGGCAATATTTGTCATTTTCTGACATACTATGTGTAGGAGGACCAGATATGGCCAGCATGAATATTTCCCTCCCCGATCCAATGCGGGATTGGGTGGAACAGCAAATGAAATCCGGGCGTTACGACAACGCCAGCGAATACATGCGTGACCTCATCCGCCATGATCAGGATCGTGCCTCCAAGATCGCAGCCATGCAACGTCTGGTCGATGAGGCTATGGCCAGCGAAGACAGTGGTAAATCCCTCGCCGAAATCCGTGCCATCGCCAGACAACAGGCAGGAACTACAGCCTCAGAATGAACTATCGCCTTTCTGCAAAGGCGGAAGCCGATCTGATCCAAATCTATGTTGATGGTGTTCAAGACTTTGGCGTCGTGCAGGCCGAAGCCTATCAGGACAAGATCGACCAAACGATTGAACTGATCTCGAATAATCCTGAGATGGCACGTTTGCGGGATGAGATCACGCCACCCATCCGAGTCCATCCGGTGCATGCGCATGTAATCATCTATCTGGTTGACGATAACCGGATGGTCAGAATTTTGCGTGTGCGTCATGGCCGTGAGAACTGGCCCGAAAACCCCATTGGGTAATCGTTTCAGTACTCTCGATCACCCGTTTACACCCTCCTTTCACCTGAGATCACCGTGGGCCTGCCACGGTAAGGTCACATCTAAGCGCATAGGATGATTGAAGAATTATTCTTGCGTGGTGCAAGATGATGTGGTTATATGTTCTATATTTGTTCTCATTCCAATTTATGGCGAGACCATAGTGGAACGAACCCATCACCAAACATTTTGAAGAAAGGAGCGCGTGCATGACCTGTCCGCCAGATAAAATAGATATGCCTATTCGACCCAGCCTCGCCGTGGACTGGGAAGTCTATGCAGCCATGCTGGAAGACAGCGATATGCCGTTGGATCAGCAGCAAGAACTGATCGAAACTCTGTGGTCCATCGTCGTGATGTTTGTCGATCTCGGTTACGACCTGCACCCCATCCCGCAAAGCTGTGGAGAAAATGAGGAAGCATTGGATCAGGATTCCACGGATTTGGTATCCTTGTTGAACAACAAATGGGCGCAGACCCGCGCAGAGGAGGACCAATGGCAGGAGTAACACCAAAACCAACAAAGGCCGTGATCTATGCGCGTGTATCTGGGGCAAAGCAGGTGCGTGAAGGCGATGGTCTCGCCTCTCAGGAAAACCGTTGTCGGGAATACGCCACTTACAAAGACTATGATGTGGTTGAAGTGTTCATGGACGATATGTCGGGCAAATTCGAACGCCGCCCTGCAATGGATCGCATGCTGGCCTTCCTGCGTCTGCACCCCAAAGACAGTGTTGTTGTCATCATTGACGACATCAGCCGTTTTGCCCGTAACGTGCAGGCCCATATTGCCCTGCGCGAAACTCTGTCGGACGCTGGCGGCATTCTGGAAAGCCCATCCATTGAGTTTGGGGAGGACAGCGACTCGCGTCTTGTAGAACACATGCTGGCCTCGGTCGCGCAGCACCAGCGCGAGAAGAACGCGGAACAAACCTCAAATCGAATGAAGGGTCGCATGATGAACGGCTATTCCGTCTTCGCCGCTCCTATCGGCTACGAGTACAAGAAGACAGGCTCACACGGCAAGCTTCTCACCCGTGTTGAACCCATTGCCACCATCATCAAGGAAGCATTGGAAGGCTATGCCTCTGGTCGGTTCTCGGCACAGGCGGATGTGCGACGCTTCCTAGAAAGCCAGCCTGACTTTCCCAAAGACCTGCCGGATGGGAAAATCCGTCAGCAGAAAGTCACGGACATGCTAAACCGCGTGATCTATGCGGGCTATGTTGAGCATGAACCTTGGGGCATCACACGCCGCAAAGGCCATCATGAAGCTCTGATCTCGCTGGAAACCTACAAGCTCATTCAAGAGAGACGAAATGGCAGAAGCGTTGCGGCCAAGCGTCCTGACATCAACGAAGACTTCCCTCTACGTGGTGCGGTGAACTGCGCGTGCTGCGACAAGCCCATGACCGCGTATCACGCACGGAGCGCCACAGGCAGACGCTACCCCTACTACAACTGTCAGACGAAGGGGTGCTCTGAATATCGCAAAGGCATTCGTGCCGAGAAGATCGACACAGGCTTTGAGGCGATCTTGCGGTCTCTGACCCCGAGCAAAAACATGCTAGATATCGCGATGTCCATGTTGAAAGACGCATGGGATCAGCGCGGTAATCAGGCCAAGCAAGCTAAGGCCGAAATCAAACGCCAGCACAAAGAGTTGGACAAGCAACAAGATGCGCTCGTTGAGCGCATGATCGAGACTTCGAATCCAAAAGTGATGGCGGCGCTTGAAAGCAAAATCGCCAAGCTGGAAGAGGACAAACTGCTGCTGACCGATAAGCTGTCCCACACCACGAAACCCACACGCAGCATTGGTGAAATTATCGAACTCTTGAGGAACTTCCTATCAAACCCTTGGAATATCTATGAAAACGGATCGCTCGTCGTGAAGAAAACCATCCTCAATGCAGCCTTCAAAGCCCCATTGGCATACGACCGCCAAAACGGTTATCGAACTCCGCAAACATCTGTAATCTTTGAGTTTTTAACGGATTTCACATCAAAATGTGAAATGGTGCGGTCGAGAAGACTCGAACTTCCACGGGAGTTACCCCACAGCGACCTCAACGCTGCGCGTCTACCAATTCCGCCACGACCGCACTGCCTGTGACTTGGTAGAGGGGCGTATAGACGGTGATGATCCGGATGTGAAGAGGCAAAAACACGCCGGTTTGAATTCCCATCCAACGTTCATATCTGTAAGGATGTCTTCCACCCCTTTCCCCACGCCAGGAGATCAATCATGACCACCCCCGACCCTCGCCCTGTTGTGCAGATCGACGTTGTCTCGGATGTGGTCTGCCCCTGGTGCATCGTGGGGTTCCGGCAGCTGGATCAGGCCTTGCAGCAGGAAAACGTGCTGGCGCGGCTGCGCTGGCACCCGTTTGAGCTGAACCCGACCATGCCGCCCGAAGGTCAAAACCTGCGCGAGCATATCATGGAGAAATACGGCTCGACCGCGGAACAAAGCCAGGAGGCCCGCGAAAGGTTGACGGCCATTGGAGCGGAAATGGGCTTTACCTTCAATTTCGATGAGGACAGCCGGATCGTGAACACGTTTGCGGCGCATCAGTTGTTGGATTGGGCCGAAAGCCAGGGGCGTCAGCACCCGCTGAAACTGGCGTTGTTCGATGCTTACTTCACCGACCAAAAGGATGTCTCTGAACACGATGTCCTGTTAGAGGCGGTGGCGGCTGCGGGTCTGGACCCTGAGGCCGCCAAGGCCGCGCTCAGCTCAGGGGACCACGTCGCGCCCGTGCGGGAAAAGCAGCAGTTCTGGTCCAGCCGGGGTATCTCGGGCGTTCCGTCGATGGTCTTTGGGGGCAAGTACCTGCTGACCGGCGCGCAAGGTGCGGATGCCTATGCCCAGATCCTGCAGCGCTGTCTGGCCGAGGCCGCCTGACCCCTTTTCCTTAGCGACCCCGCGCGATATGGAACCGCCATGGAATGGAAGATCACCGAAGGGCTTGTCGACTACCCCGACGCCGTCGCCTTTATGGAGGCGCGGGTCGCCGCGATCGCTGCGGGCGAGGCGGATGAATGCGTCTGGCTGCTGGAGCATCCCCCGCTTTATACCGCAGGCACCTCGGCCCGGATCAAGGATCTGACTGATCCAGACCGCTTTCCGGTTTATGAGGCCAAGCGCGGTGGCGAATACACCTATCATGGCCCCGGTCAGCGCGTCGCTTATGTGATGCTGGACCTGAACAAGCGCGGCAAGGACGTGCGGGGATTCGTCAAACAGCTTGAGAATTGGGTGATTGCCGCCTTGGCCGAGTTCAACGTTCAGGGCGAAATCCGCGACGGGCGTGTGGGCGTTTGGGTACAGCGTCATGACAAACCGTTAACCGCCTCGGGCCAGCCCGCCGAGGACAAGATCGCAGCCATTGGCCTACGTCTGCGCAAATGGGTCAGCTTTCACGGCATCTCGATCAATGTCGAACCTGATCTTGAGCATTTCTCGGGCATCGTTCCCTGCGGCATCAGCGAACACGGGGTGACCTCGCTGATTGACCTTGGGTTGCCAGTGACACTGGACGATGTTGATGTTGCCTTGCAAAAAACCTTTGCCGAAAACTTCCAGCCCATCACCGCCTGAGACAGCATCGAATCGCTAAACCCCGAAAGAGGCTGTAACAATCCGCGCCCTTAAAACCCTTTTGTTTCCTAAGCTGGCCGTAATGCGCCCGCCGTCTCTATAAAATTGCGCAAAATTGTCGAAAAGCAGACTCAAAACGATACAAGCCGCGTCTTTCACGTTATCCTATAACGACCGTTCTAGAGTGAGTGGTGTGTTAAACCGGTGATCCTGGGTAAACCGGGTATTCGGACAAGTGTTTGGTTACGAGTCTGCCGTTCCGACCCCAAATCGGAACGGCAATTCCATTTCAGGGCCCATGCCTGACCCGAATTCAGCCCAGAGCCGCTTTGATCTTTTCCGCATGAGCTGCAATCAGGTCGAAATCTCCCATGTTGCCAGGCGGGCGCATCGTTACGCCTTCGTGACGCGGCAGAATGTGGAAATGCAGGTGGAACACCTCTTGTCCGCCTGCGGCCTCGTTGAACTGCTGGACGGTGACACCGTCCGCGTCAAATGCTTTGATCACCGCTTTGGCCAGTTTCTGAACTGTCGCGGTCACGGCAGCCAGTTGCTCGGGTGATGCATCCAGCAGATTGCGGCAGGGCGTTTTGGGGATCACCAGCAAATGTCCGTCGGATCTTGGCATGATGTCCATAAAAGCAAACGTGTCATCGTCTTCATAGACGCGGGTCGAGGGGATTTCTCCGCGCAGGATCTTGGCAAAGATGTTTTCGGGATCATAAGCGGCCATGTTCTGTCTCCGAATTTCGGCTGTTGCGCACAGTTCTGCGCCCCCTATTCCAAAGGGTCAAGGCGGAACTCTGCTGATGGCGGCGCGCATCACCCTCGGGGCCTCTTGAAATTCGGGGGCTCATTGCCAGATACACCCTGTTGATGGCCAAGATTTCGCGGGTTTTCCTCCGACCCGCGACAATTATTCTTGATCCAGATCAAACTCGACCATTGAAGGCGTCCCTTTCGCATTCTAAAACCAGCAGGAAACCCGCGCGTCGGAGAGGTCCGAATGCGCGCTGCATATGCAACAGGAGGCACCTAATAATGGCAGACGCAGCCATTCATGGTCACGACCATGAGGACGAGCGCAGCTTTTTCCAGCGCTGGTTCATGTCGACCAATCACAAGGACATTGGCATTCTCTACCTGATCGTCTCGGCGCTGGCCGGTTTGATCTCGGTTGCGATGACTGTTTATATGCGCCTTGAACTGATGCACCCGGGCGTTCAGTACATGTGCCTCGAAGGCTTCATGGCCGACCCGTGCACCCCCAACGGACACTTGTGGAACGTCATGATCACCTATCACGGTGTTCTGATGATGTTCTTTGTGGTCATCCCTGCCCTGTTCGGCGGATTTGGCAACTATTTCATGCCGTTGCAGATCGGTGCGCCGGATATGGCGTTCCCGCGGATGAACAACCTGTCTTTCTGGCTGTACGTGGCTGGTACCTCGCTGGGTGTGGCCTCGCTGCTGTCTCCGGGCGGGAATGACCAGCTCGGCTCGGGCGTTGGTTGGGTTCTTTACCCGCCACTGTCCACGACCGAGGGCGGCATGTCCATGGACCTTGCGATTTTCGCCGTGCACGTATCGGGCGCCTCCTCGATCCTCGGCGCGATCAACATGATCACAACCTTCCTGAACATGCGTGCCCCGGGCATGACCCTGTTCAAGGTGCCGCTGTTCAGCTGGTCGATCTTCGTCACCTCATGGCTGATTCTGCTGTCGCTGCCGGTTCTGGCGGGCGCGATCACCATGTTGCTGATGGATCGCAACTTTGGTTTCACCTTCTTTGACCCGTCCGGCGGCGGCGATCCGATCCTGTATCAGCACATCCTGTGGTTCTTTGGACACCCGGAAGTGTATATCGTGATCCTGCCCGGGTTCGGCATCATCAGCCACGTGATTGCGACCTTCGCGCGCAAGCCGATCTTTGGCTATCTGCCGATGGTCTGGGCGATCATCGCAATCGGTGTTCTGGGCTTTGTTGTGTGGGCGCACCATATGTACACCGTTGGCATGTCGCTGCGTCAGCAGGCCTACTTCATGCTGGCCACGATGGTCATCGCGGTGCCCACAGGCGTTAAGGTCTTCTCGTGGATCGCGACCATGTGGGGCGGTTCCATCGAGTTCAAGACGCCGATGCTGTTCGCCTTCGGCTTCCTGTTCCTGTTCACCGTTGGCGGTGTGACCGGCGTGGTGCTGTCGCAGGCCGGTATCGACCGTGCCTATCACGACACCTACTACGTGGTGGCACACTTCCATTACGTGATGTCGCTGGGTGCCGTGTTCGCGATCTTTGCGGGCGTATACTTCTACTTCAGCAAAATGACGGGCCGTCAGTACTCGGAATTCTGGGGCAAAGTTCATTTCTGGCTGTTCTTCATTGGCGCCAACCTGACCTTCTTCCCGCAGCACTTCCTGGGTCGTCAGGGCATGCCGCGCCGTTACATCGACTACCCTGAGGCCTTCGCGCAGTGGAACTTTGTGTCGTCAATTGGCGCGTTCATCTCGTTCGCTTCGTTCCTGCTGTTCTTCGGCATTGTCTTCTATGCGCTGTTCCGCGGCGCGAAAGAGACGCGTCCGAACCCGTGGAACGAATATGCGGATACGCTGGAATGGACCCTGCCCTCGCCGCCGCCCGAGCACACGTTCGAGCAGCTGCCAAAGCAGGAAGACTGGGACAAGGGCCACGCGCACTGATCCCGCCAAAGCCAAAGAAAACCCCGCCAAACCGGCGGGGTTTTTTCTTTGTGACGCAGGCATTCGCCAGATGCCCAAAAATCGGGTATCCTGTGGGTGATGACACAACCGGCAGTCCGGGGGTCTCTCATGCCTGAAATTGACTTTTGGTACTCGATCGGAAGCACCTATAGCTTTCTGACCATCATGCGACTGGATGACTGGTGCGCTGAAAAAGACGCCTCGGTCCACTGGCGGCCCTTCAATGTGCGCAGTGTGATGCAGGACCAGCAGAACATCCCTTTTGCAGGGAAACCGGTCAAATCCGCCTATATGTGGCGCGATATTGAGCGCCGCGCCGCCAAGTATCGCATCCATGCCCGCCTGCCTGCGCCCTACCCGATCTCGGACCTTGCACTGGCCAATCAGGTGGCGCTGCTGGGGATGGGGGATGGCTGGGGCAAGGCATTTACGCAAATACTCTATCGCATCTGGTTCGAAGAAGGCGTCGAGGCCGGCAGCGAAACCGCCATCACCGAGGCCCTGCACAGGTGCCAGCAAGACCCGCGCATGATCCTGGCACGCGCCCGCAGCCCCGACACGGTGGCCGCGCTTGAGGCGCAAACGGATCAGGCGATAAAACTGGGCATATTCGGCGCCCCAAGCCTTGTTGTCCGCGGAGAGGTTTTCTGGGGCGACGACCGGCTGGACGATGCGCTGTCCTGGGCGCGGGTCGGCCACGTGGCCTGATCATTTCCGTTAGACTCGAACCTGCAATACGCTAGTTTTCCGCCATGCCCTATCGTTGGAATCAGACCTCTGACACGGAACAGGAACTGCGCCTTTGGCCGCATAACTCGCTGCCACCGCGCGGGGCGATGTATGTGATCCTGTCCGTGTTTCTGTTTGGGCTGATCCCGGTGCTGGCGATGCTGGGATCGGTGGTGTTGTGGGGGCTGCTGCCCTTCCTGCTGTTGACGGTGCTGGGGCTTTGGCTGGCGATCCAGACCAACTACCGCGCGCGCAGCGTGTTCGAAGTTCTGACCCTGACCGGCACACAGGCGCATCTGGTGCATCACGATCCGCGCAGCGGTCAGCAGGAATGGACCTGCAACCGATACTGGGCCCGGCCTGAAATGCATGAACGCGGTGGACCCGTGCCGAATTATGTCACCCTGACAGGCGACGGTCGCGAGGTCGAGATCGGCGCGTTCCTGTCCGAGGATGAACGGATCGCGCTATACGATGACCTCATGAAAAAACTGCGCGAACCGGTCGCGCAGTCGTAGCCGTTTCAGATTTCCAAAGGTCTCAGCAACTGCCGCTGGAGGCGGCGCATAGGTGGTCTTTGACCATCGGGCCGACCTTGCCGAAATCCATCTGGCCGGTGTACCGGGTCTTAAGCTCACCCATCACCTTGCCCATATCGCGGATCGAGCCTGCTCCGGTCGCCGTGATTGCGGTCAGAATGGCTTTCGAGACCTCGTCCTCATCCAATTGCTTGGGCAGGAATTCCTCGATCACCTCAACTTCGCGCAGCTCACGCTCGGCCAGATCCAGCCGTCCGCCCTCTTCATAGGCGCGGGCGCTTTCCTTGCGCTGCTTGGTCATTTTCCCAAGGATTTCAAGAACCTCGGCATCGCCGCAGCCCTTGGCCTCTTCGTTATCCGACGCGCGCGAGGCGATGTCGCGGTCCTTGATGGCCGCATTGATCAGCCGCAGCGTCGACAAACGCTCGGCTTCCTTGTCTTTCATTGCTTGCTTCAGGGCGGTGTTCACCCGTGATCGCATATCCATATGATCTGTCCATCCCCATGGAAAAAGGAACCCCGACCATATCGAAACAAAAAGCGCGACACAACCGGAAGCGAATATCTCTAAGTCATTGAAATATAACAATAGCCCAAAATTTGAACAGGCTTGACCCAAAGGCGGAACCCCCTTAGGTATGCGCCGGTTTACCTTGCAGGAGAGTCGCGCCATGGCCCAGAACGCCCCGTCCAAGCCCACCGCATGTCTGGCATTGGCCGACGGCACATTGTTCTACGGGATGGGCTTTGGTGCCACCGGTCAGACCGTCGCCGAGCTGTGCTTTAACACCGCAATGACCGGGTATCAGGAGATCATGACCGACCCGTCCTATGCGGGCCAGATCGTGACCTTTACCTTCCCCCATATCGGCAATGTCGGCGTGAACCCCGAGGATGACGAGACAGGCGACCCTGTTGCCGCTGGCATGGTGGTCAAATGGGACCCGACCGAGCCTTCGAACTGGCGCTCGGCCGAAGAGTTGAAAACCTGGCTGACGCGTCGTGGCCGCATCGCCATTGGCGGCATCGACACCCGCCGCCTGACCCGTGCCATCCGCCAGCAAGGCGCACCGCATGTGGCCCTGGCCCACGACCCCGAGGGTAATTTCGATATCGAAGCTCTGGTTGCCGCCGCGCGCGGTTTTGCCGGGCTGGAAGGAATGGATCTGGCCAAAGAGGTCACCTGCGCCCAAAGCTATCGCTGGGATGAGATGCGGTGGGCCTGGCCCGACGGTTATACCCGTCAGGAGGCCCCGGCGCACAAGGTTGTCGCCATTGACTATGGTGCCAAGCGCAACATCCTGCGCTGTCTGGCCTCGGCCGGATGCGATGTGACCGTCCTGCCTGCCACAGCGACCGCGGCCGAGGTGCTGGCCCATAACCCTGACGGCGTCTTCCTGTCCAACGGTCCCGGTGATCCGGCGGCCACTGGGGAATATGCCGTTCCGATGATCAAAGAGGTTCTTGGCACCACCGACCTGCCCGTCTTTGGCATTTGTCTGGGACACCAGATGCTGGCGTTGGCCCTCGGCGGTCAGACCGTCAAGATGAATCACGGCCACCACGGAGCAAACCACCCGGTCAAGGATCTGGACACCGGTAAGGTCGAGATCACCTCGATGAACCATGGTTTTGCAGTGGATGCCCAGTCCCTGCCCGACGGTGTAGTGGAAACCCACCGGTCGCTGTTTGACGGCTCGAACTGCGGCATCCGCATGACCGAACGTCCCGTGTACTCGGTTCAGTACCACCCCGAGGCCTCGCCCGGCCCACAGGACAGTTTCTATCTGTTCGAACGCTTTGCCGATGCGATGGCCGCGCAAAAAGCACAGGCTTAATACGAAGACCGGCCATGGTTAACCGGCTGTTAACCTAAGTTGAGCAACCCTGACAACGGGTCACCGTTTCAGGGTTGTTTCTTTATGGTTCAGCATAGCCTGCAGCATTTCGCGCATGCCGCGCCAATCCCTGCACGGCATCGCAAACCATTGGGGGTGTGCCTGCTTGATCGCGGTCTGATCACCCAATCCCAACTGGACGAAGCGCTGTTTCTGCAAACGTGGCAACGCGCCCCTTTGGGTGAAATCCTTGTGGCCGAAGGCTGGGTCGACCGACAGGATGTATTGGATGCCGTATCCGAACAATCTGGCTTGCAAATCGCCGATCTTGGCAACGTCCCCCCAGACCCCGAACTATGCGCAATCAAACCGGCCACGTTCTGGCTGACCCACAGTGTCATTCCCTGGCAGCGTATTGGTCCCATCCTACTGGTTGCAACAGAACGGACCGATCTATTCACAACCGTGCGAGATGAACTGCAGGACACAGGCCTGGTCATAATTCCCGTCCTTGCGTCGGCCCACCAGATCGAGACCGCCATCGCAAACGTGTTTTCTGACGATTTGGCCAAAGCCGCCGAGACCCGAGTGGATATTGAGCAAAGCTGTCGATCCTGGACTTTGCGGTCTCGTATCGGTCCGGCCTTCGCGGTCGTTTTTGCCGCTGCACTACTGGCCCTTTTCCCTCTGGCCGGCGTGGCCGTACTGGTGGGTGCCGCAGTTCTAAGCCTATTATTGTTCCTGTCACTGCGCCTTGCCGGGGTGATGAGCTACCTCTGGCAGAGAATGATTGAGGGGAAACACCCACCGGCACCAACCCCGCCGCAGGCTTTGCCGCGAGTCTCGATCATGGTGCCGTTGTATAAAGAGAAAGAAATTGCAGGCGCGCTTATCCGCCGGTTGAAGCGGCTGACCTACCCCAAAGCGCTGTTGGACGTCGTGTTGGTCCTCGAACAAAGCGATGATCTGACACGATCCACGTTGGCCAAGGTCAACCTGCCCAGTTGGATCAGAACCGTCGAAGTACCGGAACGCAACGGTCTGACCACCAAGCCCCGGGCGATGAACTATGCGCTGGATTTCTGTCATGGGGACATCATCGGTGTCTGGGACGCCGAAGATGCCCCGCAACCCGATCAGATCGAACGGGTCGTGCGTGATTTCGCGCAGGCCGCGCCGGACGTGGTCTGCCTGCAAGGGGTGCTGGATTACTACAATCCTCGCACGAACTGGCGGTCACGCTGTTTTACCATCGAATACAACAGCTGGTTCCGGGTGGTTCTGCAGGGCATCGCACGGCTTGGTCTGGTTGTGCCCCTGGGCGGAACAACCTTCTTCTTTCGCCGCGACAAGCTGTTGGAACTGGGCGGATGGGATGCCCATAACGTGACCGAAGACGCCGATCTTGGCGTGCGTCTGTCCCGTGCGGGCTATCGTACCGAGATGGTCGACACAGCAACCTACGAAGAGGCCAACTTTCGCGCCTGGCCCTGGGTTCGTCAGCGTTCGAGATGGCTTAAGGGCTTCATGGTCACCTATCTTGTGCACATGCGCTCGCCCGTCAGGTTGCTGCGGGATCTGGGCCTCTGGCGCTTTCTGGGGGTTCAGGCGTTTTTTCTGGGGACGCTGGGGCAGTTTTTACTGGCCCCGGTCCTGTGGCTGTTCTGGCTGACCACCTTTGGTCTCAGCAGTCCGGTTGATCCGATCCTGCCTGCGGCGGGGATGGCTGCTCTGATCGGCCTGTTCCTGTTTGCCGAATTCGTCAACCTATTGGCCGGAGTGCTGGCCGTCGCAGCACAGGAAAGACGGTTCTTGCTGCCGTGGCTCGTGACGATGCCGCTTTACTTCCCATTGGGCGTGCTGGCCGCGTACAAAGCCCTGTGGGAACTGGCACTTGACCCGTTCTTTTGGGACAAGACACAGCATGGCCAGGCCAGTGAAGAAACCCCGGTCTCCTAGCGTTCAGCCTTCGCGCCGGGTCGCATCCTGTTTCAAACGGGTCATGAAAGCGACCGAGATATGCTCTTTCAGGGTCCGTTCTGCCGCATCCTCGTCATGGGTGGCGATCGCATCAACTATCGCCTTGTGCTCGCTTTGGGCAACCTCCCCGCGGCCCTCGACGGCCAGTGATGTCGTTGCCATCAGCGCCATAGTCCGATGCACAAGATCCAGCTGCTGCACCAAATAGCGGTTATGCGAAGCCAGATGAATCTGCTCGTGAAAGCGTCTGTTCGCGCGCGACAGGGCTGAGGGATCGTTCACCAAAGCATCATCTTCGGCGACCATTTCCTGTAGCACCCGGATCTCTTCATCCGTCGCGTGTTTGGCGGCCAGACGTGCGGCAAGCCCCTCCAACTCACGCCGCACCACATAAAGCTCGGCCATCTGGTTATGGGTGAGCGAGGCTACAATCAGCGACCGGCCATCCCGTTCCAGCAGAGACTGGGTTTCCAACCGCTGCAGCGCCTCGCGGATCGGAGTGCGCGAGACACCGAACCTCTCTGCCAGCTCACTTTCGACAAGGCGGTCGCCTGGGCGATAAACACCCACATCAATCGCTTCGAGTATAAGGCTATAGGCGTCTTTGGACGGCTGTCTGGATTGGGGCATTGGGTGGTTCGTCTCCTCGTTCGGTCATGTCTATCCGTCACCTGCCCCCCGGATCAAGAGCGGCATTGAAAACCGGGCGTTCGCGCTCTACACCCAAGGCATGGTGAAACCAGCCTTTTCCCACGTCACTCAATGGGTGTTTGATCTCGACAACACCCTCTACCCGCCCCACATGCGCCTGTTCGATCAGATCGAGGTGCTGATGACGGATTACGTGGTGCAGGCCATCGGTGTGGACCGGGCCGAAGCCGACCGACTGCGCTCGCATTATTGGCGGGAATACGGGACCACGCTGGCCGGTCTGATGGCCGAGCATGATCTGGACCCCGACCCCTATTTGCATGCGGTGCATCAGGTCGACATGAGTCATATGGACACCGATGCCGAGCTGGCCGACCATATCCGTTCCCTCCCCGGTCGCCGCATCGTCTATACCAACGGCAGCGCCCCTTATGCCGAACGTGTGCTTGAGGCGCGCGGCCTGAGCGGTCTGTTCGACGCGATCTATGGGGTTGAACATGCGGGCTATCGCCCCAAGCCGGAAAAAGCCGCGTTCGAGGCGATCTTTGCGCAGGATGGAATCGACACCGCGCAAGCGGCGATGTTCGAGGATGACCCCCGCAATCTGGCCGCCCCCCACGCTATGGGAATGCGCACAGTTCACGTCGCGCCCGAGCCGCATGAGGCCGATCATATTCACCACCACACCGATGATCTAACCGCGTTTCTGGCGCGTCTGCGATAGGCTGTCACACTGCGACGATCTGCACATTCTGCAGCTGCAGCAACGCCCCTATATGCGCCTCAGCGACGAACAGAATCGGAGACCCCATGAGCGCGATCGAGATGCCTCGGCGCCTGCCCATTTGGCAGCGCCTGTTGTTTGCAATCCCCCTGTTCGGCTGGATGGCCAAGGATGCCGCCCACGCCGAAGGTGATGATTGGGGTTATACCGCCCTTGCCATCGTAAGCATGTGGGGCTGTTCGACCCTGTTGTTCGGGCTTCCGGGTCTCTATATCCCCGCCGTGATGATGGTTCCGGTGATGTTCCTGATCCTCATCCTGATTTCACGCGGCTGATGCACGGGACAGGATGTCACTTGGCACCTTGCGCGGAACCGCACTAGGTTTTGCCAAAACGGAGGCCAAGGTCATGAAAGACAGCTGTGACATCCTGATTTCCGGCGGAGGAATCGCCGGGCTGACCGCTGCGGCGGCCTTTGGAAGCGCTGGGTTCGACGTGATCTGTGTCGACCCCACCCCCCCCATCACCGAGCGTGACGTGGACGGGTCCGACCTGCGGACCACGGCGTTTCTGCAACCGGCACAAGGGCTGTTGGAACAATGCGGGTTGTGGCAGCGTCTGGACGCCCACGCCGCACCGTTGCAGATCATGCGCATTGTGGACGCAGGCGGCGACGTGCCCGAACCCCGCGTGGTGCGCGATTTCAACGCCGCCGATATCTCGGACCAGCCCTTTGGCTGGAACCTGCCCAACTGGCTGTTGCGGCGCGAGATGGTCGCCCGTCTGGCAGAACTGCCCAACGTGGATTTCCGCCCCGGCACCGGCACCGTCAGCCTGTTCACCCGTACCGTTGAGGCCCGCGTGGGCCTGAGTGATGGCAGCCGTGTCCGTTGTAAAATGGTGGTGGCGGCGGACGGGCGGAATTCGCCCATGCGCGAGGCAGCCGGGATCAATGTCCACACCACACGCTACGGCCAAAAGGCGCTGGCTTTCGCCGTAACACATCCGGTCCCGCACGAGAATGTCTCAACCGAGATTCACCGGTCGGGCGGGCCGTTCACCCTGGTGCCCCTGCCCGACTGGCAGGGTCAGCCGTCGTCAGCCATTGTCTGGATGGAGCGCGGCCCCCGTGCGGTTGAGCTGTTGAACACCGCGCCGGAAGACTTCGAAGCGTTGATGACCGAACGCTCTTGCGGGTTGTTCGGGTCGTTGAAACTGGCTTCGCGCCGGACGATCTGGCCGATCATCAGCCAATCGGCCGAGCGTCTTTCGGGAGAACGCATCGCTTTGATGGCCGAGGCCGCCCATGTGGTGCCGCCCATCGGCGCACAAGGTCTGAACATGTCGTTGGGCGATCTGCGCAGTCTGCTGGATCTGGCCCAAGCCCGCCCCGAGGGTTTGGGTGACGTCCAAATGCTCGATGCCTATCACAAGGCGCGCCATACCGAGGTTGAGATGCGCGTGAAGGGTATCGACCTGCTGAACCGCGCCTCGATGATCGAGGCACGGCCGCTACGTGATGCGCGGGCGATGGGGCTGAATGCGCTTTATTCCCTGCCGCCTGTGCGTAAGACGCTGATGCAGATGGGCCTCGGCGTACGCTGAGGCCCAAGGGGATCAGAGAACCTGATCCAGTACGCGCTTCAGCCGCGCAATCGTGGCGTCCACATCATACAGCTTGTCCAGCCCAAAGAGGCCAAGACGGAAGGTGCTGAATCCCTCGGGCTCATCGCATTGCAGCGGCACACCGGCTGCGATCTGCATGCCAAGGGCCGCGAACTTTTTGCCATTCTGCACCTCGGCGTCCGAGGTATAGCTGACGACAACACCCGGCGCGCCAAACCCATCTGCGGCCACCGACACAACGCCTTTTTCCTTAAGCATGGCGCGGACACCGTTGCCCAAGGCCCATTGCGCATCCCGCAGCTTTTCAAAGCCATAGTCGCGGGTTTCAATCATGGTGTCGCGGAACGCCTGCAATGCGTCCGTGGGCATGGTCGCATGATAAGCATGCCCGCCATTTTCATACGCCTGCATGATCTGACGCCATTTCTTCAGATCGACAGCGAAACTGTCCGAGCTTGTCTGCTCCAACCGCGCCTCAGCCCGTTCAGACAGCATGACCAGACCGGCACAGGGCGAGGCGCTCCAACCTTTCTGAGGGGCCGAGATCAGGACATCGACGCCCGTAGCCTTCATGTCAATCCAGGCACAGCCCGAGGCAATGCAGTCCAGCACCATCAGCGCGCCGACCTCATGTGCGGCTTCGGCCATCGCGGTCACGTAGTCATCGGGCAGAATAAGGCCGGCCGATGTCTCGACATGGGGCGCGAAGACAACATCAGGGCGCTGTTCACGGATCGCGGCAACCACCTCTTCGATCGGCGCAGGGGCAAAGGGCGACGGGTTGGAATTTCCGGTCTGCCGCGCCTTGAGCACCGTGGCCGAGGCCGTCAGTTCCGCAGATTCGATGATCTGGCTCCAACGGTAAGAGAACCACCCGTTCCGCACGACCAGAACGTTGGCATTGCGCGCAAACTGACGGGCCACGGCCTCCATCCCGTAGGTGCCGCCGCCCGGAATCACAGCGACCCCATCGGCGTTATACACATCCTTAAGCATCGCTGAGATATCACGCATGACGGTCTGAAACCGAGCCGACATATGGTTCAGAGAGCGGTCCGTGAAGACGACCGAAAACTCCTCAAGCCCATCGGGGTCAATACTATTCAAAAGCGCCGGCATGAATTGTCCTTTCAAGCAGTTCTCTGGCCACGTGACTCGTGCCTCCGGGATTGGTAAGGCAGTTATCTTGCGCAAGCAACTGACGCAACGGAACTTTATTTCCCGCCCCTAAAATTAACTGCTCCAACATTAAATGTACCTCAACATGACGCCAAATAGTGTCACCACCCCTTTACACCCTGAGGTGTTTCTGAACAGATACATACACTTTGTAGAAGAAAGGTATTGCTTCTCGTGACTGCTCAAAAGCGGATCAGTTTTCAAGTCATACGGGACGAAGTCAAACGTCGTATTGAGAACCGGATTTGGCCACAGGGATCATTGCTGCCCACCGAAACGCAGCTGGCCGAGGAATTCAATTGTGCACGCGCTACCGTTAACCGGGCTTTGCGCGAACTGGCTGAACAGGGATTTGTCGAGCGTAAGCGCAAAAGCGGCACGCGGGTCAAGAAGGAACCCAGCAAACACGCCAAACTTGAATTTTCGCTGACACGCCAAACAGTTGAGGGCCAAAACTCAGCTTATCGATATGCCTTGGTTGAGCGGAACATCGTGCCCAGCCCTGGCTGGCTTGCCTCGCAGCTCAGCGTGTCACCGGATGCACGGGTGCTGCATGTCATCTGCATGCACTACGCCGATAACCGTCCCTTTCAGCTTGAAGAACGCTGGATCAACATCGACTCGGTTCCCGATGTCGAGCATGCCGACCTGAGCGATCAGGGCCCGCATGAATGGCTGCTGAACGTCGCGCCATTTACCGAGGCTGAGATCGCCTTTTGCGCGATTTCCGCAGACGGGCGTCTGGCCGAGTTCATGGGCACCACCGCCGGAACATCGATGATCCAACTGGAGCGCACCACGTGGAAAGACGGCGTGCCGATGACCTTTGCCCGGATGACGCATCATCCCGGCTTTTGCATCCGTACCAGATACTGACCGGCCCTAGCCAATCGGGCCGGGCAGCCTCTCTTCGCTCAGAAGCACGTTTGCCTCAACATCGCCTGCGCCCGGCAAGGTCATGATCCGGCGTCGCAGAACACGCTCAAAATCAGACAGGTCGCGGGCCACCACCCGCAGGCGATAATCGTAAAGACCCAGCACGTGTTCGACGGTCTGAACCTCGGGGATGGCGCTGACGGCGCGCTCGAAATCCTCAAGGCTGATTTGCCCTTTTCGGGCCAGTTTGACGCCCAGGAAAACCGTGACACCGAATCCCAGCGCCTCGGCGTTCAGGCGCAGACGACGGCCCCGGATGATACCCGCCGTTTCCAGCCGCCGGATACGCCGCCACGTGGCGGGTTGAGACAGCCCCAGTTTGCGCCCCAAAGCCCCCGCGCTTTGGGTGGCGTCCTGCGCCAAGGCCCGCAGAATGTGCCGGTCGGTGTCATCCAGATCGATCATACCGGCAAGACCTCGTTGGATTTCACCCGCGCGATATGCATCAGGGCCTCGATGTCGGCGATATGCGGCAGGGTCAGAATGCGGTCGCGGTAAACTTCCTGATAATGGGACATGTCACGCGCCAGCACCGAAAGCCGCACATCGACACGCCCCAGAAAGGTCTGGATTTCAATCACTTCGGGGACAACCCGCGCGGCGGCCGTGAACTCATCAAAGGCGCGGGGTTGGGTCTTGTCCAACGTCACCCGCAACGAGACCTCGACCGTGTAGCCAAGCGCGGCCCAGTCGATGACCGCCTCTTGCCCTTGAATAACACCTGCGGCCTGCATCTTTTCCACCCGGCGCCAGCAAACACCCTGGCTGATCCCACACCGTTCGGCCAGCTCGGCCATGGAGAGTGTAGGCTCGGGTTGTAAATGGCGCAAAATGCGCCGATCCAGATCATCAAGCATGAATTTTTCAAAACCTCGCTATCTGATGAATAATTTTTCATCTTTTTCGCAAATACTCAATGGTTCACCGCTCGCCATCTAAGATCAACGGAACTAAAAGCACAGCAACCGCAACTGAAAGGACCGAAATCATGCGCGTCTATTACGATCGCGATTGCGACATCAACCTGATCAAAGACAAAAAAGTGGCCATTCTGGGCTATGGTAGCCAGGGCCACGCACACGCGCTGAACCTGCGCGACTCGGGTGCCAAGAACCTGGTCATCGCCCTGCGCGAAGGCTCGCCCTCGGCCAAAAAAGCCGAAGGTGAAGGTCTGCAGGTGATGGGTATCGCCGAAGCCGCCGCGTGGTGCGACGTCATCATGTTCACCATGCCCGACGAACTGCAGGCCGAGACCTACAAGAAATACGTGCATGACAACATCAAGCCCGGCGCAGCGATTGCCTTTGCCCACGGCCTGAACGTCCACTTTGGCCTGATCGAGCCGAAAGAAGGCGTGGACGTCATCATGATGGCCCCCAAAGGCCCCGGCCACACCGTGCGTGGCGAATATGTCAAAGGCGGCGGCGTGCCCTGCCTGGTAGCCGTGAACAACGACGCAACCGGCAAAGCGCTGGAAATCGGCCTGTCCTATTGCTCGGCCATCGGTGGCGGTCGCTCGGGCATTATTGAGACCAACTTCCGCGAAGAATGCGAAACCGACCTGTTTGGTGAGCAGGCCGTTCTGTGTGGCGGTCTGGTCGAGCTGATCCGCTGCGGCTTTGAAACACTGGTAGAGGCAGGCTATGCGCCCGAGATGGCCTATTTCGAGTGTCTGCACGAAGTGAAGCTGATCGTGGACCTGATCTATGAAGGTGGCATCGCGAACATGGATTACTCGATCTCGAACACAGCCGAATACGGCCAGTATGTCACCGGCCCGCGTATCCTGAAATACGACGAGACCAAAGCGCGCATGAAAGCGGTTCTGGACGACATCCAGCAGGGTAAATTCGTTCGCGACTTCATGCTGGAGAACGCCGTTGGTCAGCCGACCATCAAAGCGTCGCGCCGCGCCAATGACGAGCACATGATCGAGGAAACCGGCGCAAAACTGCGCGCCATGATGCCCTGGATCTCGGCTGGTAAAATGGTCGACAAGGAAAAGAACTGATCCTGACGGGTCTTTCGGAAAGGGCGGCCATTGTGCCGCCCTTTTTTGTCACTGCAGCCTCAATTCCCAAGGCGTATCATGGTTGACCAACCCACATCCCGCGATTGGAGCGGCGTCATCACTCTGGGCCTCATCTGGGGTGGGACGTTCATGGTGGTCGCCATAGCGCTAGAGGGGTATGGGCCCGTCACAGTCGCCACCGCACGCACCACGCTGGGGGCGGTGACGTTGCTGGCGATGATGGCGCTGACCGGGCGCAAGATGCCAACCGGCAATCCGACACTGTGGTTCTACATCGCCATCACAGGCGTATTATCGACCGCGCTGCCTTTCATGCTGCTGAGCTGGGGGCAGCAATATGTGCCCTCGGCCTTTGCGGGCCTGTCGATGGCCGCGATTCCCCTGATGGTTCTGCCACTGGCGCATTTCTTCTCAGATGAGCCGCTGAACCTTCGCCGTTTTCTGGGCGTCTCATTGGGATTTTGCGGCGCATTGGTTCTGATCGGCCCCGGTCTGATGCAGATTGGTCAGGGCGCGGAACCCGTGGCGCAGCTGGCCTGTATCGCCGCCGCCCTGTGCTATTCCTGCGCCTCGATCCTGACCCGGCGCTGCCCGCCTATTGATCCGGTCACGCTGGCCGCCTTGTCCTTGGTGGTGGGGGCCGCCTTGCTGGTGCCGATCATGGTGATGACCGAGGGCCTGCCCCGGTGGGAGGGCACCCGCCCCGGCCTTGCGATCATCGCCCTGGGGCTGTTACCCACAGCCTTTGCCACGCTGCTGCGCGTATCAATCATTCGCAGCGCGGGGTCTGTGTTCATGACGCTGGTCAACTATCAGGTGCCGATCTGGTCAATGATTTTCGGGGCGTGGATCCTGTCCGAAGCCCTGCCCCTGCGATTCTACATCGCCCTTGTGATGATCCTGACCGGGCTGGCCATCAGCCAGTGGTTCAGCCTGCGCAAAATGCTGATCGGGCGTTAGCCGGCGACGGCCTCAACCTCGGCCACGATACCGTCAACGACCTGAGTCAGCAGCGTGTCATCCTCGCATTCCGCCATCACCCGGATCAGAGGTTCCGTGCCCGACTTTCGGATCAACAGGCGCCCTTGCCCGGTCAGACGGGATTCGGCATCCGCAATGGCCGCTTTGACAGTGCTGTTTTCCAGCGGGGCCTGCCCATCCTGATAGCGCACATTCTTCAGCAATTGCGGAACGGTTTCGAACTGCACGGACAGTTCCGAGGCTTTGCGTCCCGAATGCACCATCTCGGCCAGGAAATGCAGACCGGCCATAAGGCCATCACCGGTGGTGGCGTAGTCGCTCATGACGATGTGGCCCGATTGCTCACCGCCCAGATTGAACCCGCCCTCACGCATCCGTTCGACCACATAGCGATCGCCAACAGCGGTGCGTTCCAGCCGCAGGCCCTGCGCCTCAAGATGGCGTTCCAGCCCAAGGTTCGACATTACCGTCGCAACCAGCGCGCCGCCTTGCAGGCGATCGGCCTTGGCCCAGCTGGTCGCCAGCAGCGCCATCAGCTGATCGCCATCGGCCACCTGACCGTTCTCGTCCACCATCACCACGCGGTCAGCGTCGCCATCAAGGCAAATCCCCACATCCGCGCCATGGGCCACGACCGTCTCGGCCGCCAGCTGAGGTTTTGTCGATCCGCAATTCAGGTTGATGTTCTTACCGTTTGGCGCGACGCCGACGGGAATGACATCGGCCCCAAGCTCCCACAAGACTTCGGGCGCGGTGCGGTGGGCTGCGCCATTGGCGCAATCGACCACCACTTTCAACCCGTCCAGCCGCACACTGCGCGACAGCGAAGATTTGATCCGCTCACCATAGCGGAAACGCGCATCGTCCACGCGGCGTGCCCGACCAATGTTTTGCGCCTGCGTCGGCTCAACGCCCTCTTCGATCAGGCGTTCGATTTCAAGCTCGGCCTGATCCGACAGCTTATAGCCATCGGGGCCAAAGAACTTGATCCCGTTATCTTCGGCCGGGTTGTGGCTGGCCGAAATCATGACCCCCAGATCGGCCCGCATCGAGCGGGTCATCAGCCCGACCGCAGGTGTCGGCACCGGCCCCAGCAACAGCACGTTCATGCCCGTAGACGTCAGCCCCGCCGTCAGCGCGTTTTCCAGCATATACCCGGACAGGCGCGTATCCTTGCCGATCACCACCCGATGGGCCGAGGAATGATCCCGCCGGAAGTACCGCCCTACAGCCGCCCCAATGCGCAAGGCCATCTCGGCCGTAATCGGATGCGTGTTGGCAGTACCCCGCACGCCATCGGTTCCGAACAGTTTGCGCATCTTCAAACTCCGTCAAATAACTCTTTGCGAATGGGATTACCGGACCGCAGCCCACAGACGCAAGGCCTGAGAGGTCTCGGCCACGTCATGCACCCGCAGGATCTGCACCCCCTGCGCCAATCCCGCCAAGGCCACGGCGATGGAACCCGGTGCCCGAGCATCCTTGCGGGGTTCTTGCCCTATATGGCCAATGAAGCCTTTGCGCGACACGCCCAGTAAAATCGGACAGCCGACTCCGTGGAAAAGACTTATGTTTTGCAACAATGCCAGGTTGTGATCCTGGTTTTTTCCAAATCCGATACCGGGATCCACAACGATCTGATCCCGGCTCAGGCCAAGCCGTTCCAACTGTGCGACCATGCCATCGAGGAAATCATAAACGTCCAGCAGAACGTCGGCGTACTGCGGATCATCCTGCATCGTCGCCGGATCGCCCTGCATGTGCATCACACAGACCGGAGCCCCCACCCCCGCACAGAACGGGGCCAGTTGTTCGTCAAAAGTAAACCCGGACACATCGTTGATCAGGCCCGCGCCAGCCTCCCACGCGGCTTGCGCGACACTGGCCTTGCGCGTGTCGATTGAAATCAACGCATCGGTTTTGGCTCGGATCGCTGTGATAATGGGTTGGGTGCGCGCGATCTCTTCGTCTTCGGGAACGTAAGAGGCACCCGGGCGGGTCGACTCGCCGCCGATATCCAGAATGCTGGCACCGTTTTGAACCATCCGCTCTGCAGATGCGACCGCGGCCTCGACTGAATTGTGCAGCCCTCCATCCGAGAAACTGTCGGGCGTCGCATTGAGGATACCCATGATCTGCGGGCGGTTCACATCCAAACCCGCAATACCGGCCCTTGGGCGGCTCAGACGGGTCAGAATGTCCTCAGGAATGTCTTGCGCTGTCACAATAACCGGCGCGGCGGACCGCGAAATCCGCTCAGCATGGGTGAACCACAGGTCCTGCCCAGCAAGAGGCACGGCCCCAGCAGGTCGGGCCTGGCCATGCTGAACCAGCGGACGGTAATAGGTGCTCACAACTGTGCCTGATCCACTGAAACAGCACGCAGCGGCGTTTGGGGGTCGGTCGGCAAAGCGCCGCCGATCACCATCATTTCACTGGCCTCGAACGTGGCCGCGAACCACGCCGCCAATGCAACCGCATCCGACGGAGCTGCCGAGGGGCCATCCACCGCATCCAGCACGATCTTGGACGGGGCCCAGACACTGATCTGGCCGTTCTTCATGGCCCAGTCCAGCTCGGTCCGGGTCGAAACAACCACGCAGCGGTGGTCGCGGGCGGCCAGAACCCATGCGTTCTGCTCGATCGCCAGCAGGTCAATCCGGCGCTGCGTCATCGCGTGCCCGGTTTGCGAAACGGGCATCTCTGCCGCGCCGACGCACAGGATCAGCGGGCGCTGACGGTTTTCCAACTGATCGATCCACCCGGTCAGATTGTCCGAGGCAATCGCCTCATTCGACAGGAAGACCAGCCGGGGATGCGGGCGTTCTTCCTCGACCACTTCATGGTGAACCGTGTCCTTTCCGCGCACGATTTCAACACCCAGAGCGCCGGGACCCCGATCCAGTTTTTCGATGCGAACAAAGGCCCTTACAGCCTGAGGCTCAAGCAGAATACGTTCCGCCACACGGTCGGCCAGCGTCTCAAGCAGGTTCAGACGTTCGGCGGCCAGTTCATGGGCAATCGCCTCGGTCACACGGTCATAGGACAGGATGCGATCCACGTCATCGTCAATCGGATCGGTCAGCGGCTGCACTTCGACCACGATGTTGAAACAGATGCGCTGCGTCGTGCCGCGCTCGGCCTGAAAGGCGCCGATCTCAACCTCGACGATATGATCCCGCAACGAGATACGATCCAGCGGGCCGCGCGTCGCTGTCGCCTCAGAGCGCTCGGACGGGTGCGCAAAGGCAAGACGGATTTCAGAGCTCATGCAACGGACCTTTTCGTGCTGGGTGGGCTGGTCAGCCAAAACTAAACGATGCGCGGGCGTATAGCACTGCCTCACGCGCCATTCTAGTCACCGAATGCGGCGTCAGGACACCCGGTACCAGCTCATCATGCCCGAAGCGGCATGCCCAAGCATGTGACAATGCAGCAGCCAATCGCCCGGATTGTCCGTCACCAACGCGATTTGCCGCGTCTCGCCCCGCCCGACCAGAACCGTATCGCGCCAGGGCCCGAGGCTGCCATCGGCCAGGATCAGGCGAAAGTGGTGCCCATGCAGATGCATGGCATGCGGAAAGGCGGTTTCGTTGACAAACTCAATCCTGTGAGCGGACCCCAGAGGCGCATCCAGAAACGGGGTCTGCGGACGCTCCGCATAACCATTCAGCGCCCAGAACCGACCCAATTGCGCCAGTTCCTGACCGGACAGGTCGGTCCCGCCCAGCTTGGCCGAGTCCAGCCAACGCATCGCCCCGCCCTGCAGACGCATCTGGTGCAGGGGTGTGCCGTCCAATTCCAGACGCGGCAAAGGGTTTGATGGCAATGGGGTTATTCCCGTGCGCGCGGTTCGGGCCGCCTGCCCCGACACCGCAAACCGCATGAGGCCAAATCCACCCTCACGCTCAAGGCTGACAAGGCTTGCCGTCGTCTCGGCCTGAACATCCAAAATCAGGTCGGCGCGCTGTGCCGGTGCCAGTGGAAAGCTCTCCTCAACCCGCAGCGGCGTTTCCAGCGGAATTCCGTCAAGTGCCACGATCCATCCCGCTAACCCGTCCAGTGACAGATCATAGATCCGCGCGTTCGACGCGTTGATCAGGCGCAGGCGCAGGCGCTCATTGGTTTGCACGGAAAAGACGGGATCGAACTGCCCGTTGACGGACACCAGATTGCCCAGCCGCCCGGCATGGCTTTGATCGTGGCCATTGTCGAAATCCTCCACGATATGCGCCGTCTCGGGGTCCAAACGCCAGTCATCCAGCATCAGGGTCAGGTCCTGATCCACATCCGGGGCTTGGGGTTCTTCGATGATCAGAGGTCCGTACAACCCGCGCGCCACCTGTTCGACCGAGCGATTATGTGCGTGATACCAATAAGTTCCCGCATCAGGCACAATAAAGTCATAGTCGAAACCTCCCCCCGGCGCGACAAGGTCCTGTGTCAGGCCCGGCACACCGTCCATCGCGTTATCGATCCGAATACCGTGCCAATGCACCGTTGTAGGCTGGGGCAGATCGTTGACCAACCGGCGCTGAACGCGCCCGCCCTGCGGCACCCTGATCTCAGACCCTGGAACGCTGCCGCCATAGGTCCAGACCGGCGTGTCAGGAAAGCCCTCGGGCGCAATCCGTTGCGTAGCTGTTTGTGCGACCAAATGGGCGGGCTTCGCCAAAGAGGCCTTTGGCAGCATCGTCAAGGCAGCGGCAGATTTCAGAAAAACACGGCGGGAAAATATCATTGCGGGCCTCCTGGCCCGCAATCTAGATCATAGAACGCCCCGCGCCAGCAAGCTTCCAGCGCGGGTGCGTCAATCAGTTGCTCGCGGTTTGATAGTTGTGCCTGTAGAAAATATGAACACCGATCCGCGCGGTTTCTTTGTAGACGCGTGACCAGGACGGGCGCACTGCGGTGGTGTGGTAGTGCGTGGCGCCCTCAGTCAGTTCTTTCGAGATCCCGTCAATCGCCGCACGCGCCACTTTGGACACACGCTCATAGGCTTTTTTCTCGCGGATGACTTCCTTATGGCCGTCACAGGTGTAGGTGAACTGACACTGGTATTTCTTGCCGGTGCCCTGCTTGATCACACCGCACAGCGAATTCGGGAAACGGCTGCTTTTGACACGGTTCAGGATGACCTCGGCCACGGCAAACTGTCCGCGCACGCTTTCGCCCCGCGCCTCAAAATACAGGGCCTCGGCCAGACAGTTGAAATTCTCATCTCCGCTGGCTTTGGGTTGTTGGTCCAGCCAGTCTTTGGAGTAGGAAACAGTTTTTGGCTCAAGCGCTTTGCGCGGCTTGAACATTGTCAGATAGTCGCGAAAATTTTGGCCGGGAACTTCGGTCCGGCTGACAAGTTCGCTTTTGGCAGTATCGGTGGCTTCCCTTTCAGCGAAAGACACACTCGGCAGCATGGTTGCCGCCATGGTGGCAGCAGCCAGTATGTATCGTAGCATCAGATAACCTCGCACAGGCACTTATCGCGCCGTACCCTCCCCCGGCGGGCGCGACGAGGCATCTAGCGCAATCCGGTCAGGACGTCCAGTTCAGAAGAAAAAGCAAGTGGAAAACCGCCCGTGAGCGAAAAAACTCTCGCCACAAGATCACCTGAAAACCACTAATCCTAGGGCTTTGGGCCCAAGTCAACCCCCAAGTCTGGACGAAATCGCCAACTGAGCGGAAGCCAGCCGAGCGACCGGCACCCGGAACGGAGAGCAGGATACATAGTCAAACCCAAGGTCGCGGCAAAGGGCGATTGATTCGGGATTGCCGCCGTGTTCGCCACATACGGACAGTGTAACTTCCGGCTGCGCCTGACGTCCACGCTCAGATCCCAGTTTCAGCAGTTCCCCAACACCATCGGCATCGAGAACATGGAACGGGTCTTCGGCAAAAACACCCTGACGCACATAGGCTGACATGAACCGCCCCGCATCATCGCGCGACAGGCCATAGGTCATCTGGGTCAGGTCGTTGGTACCAAAGCTCAGAAACGCGGTTTGCGGCGCGATTTCGTCAGCCCGCAGGCAGGCGCGCGGCGTCTCGACCATGACACCCAGTCGATATTCGAACTCCTGCCCCCGTTCGCTGGCGACGGCGGCGGCGACAGAGTCGATACGGGATTTAACCAGCTCGACCTCTCGCTTGGCGGAGACCAGCGGGATCATAACCTCGGGCACCACGGGGGCCCCGTCTTTGCTGGCCTCAAGCGTGGCCTCAAAAATGGCGCGGGCCTGCATGTCGTAGATTTCCGGCACGGTCACGCCCAACCGAACACCGCGTAGCCCCAGCATGGGGTTGTATTCGGTCATCGCCGCCACGCGCCGTTCTACGTCTGACACCGGCAGGTCCAAGGCTTCGGCCAGTTCACGCTGCCCGCTGCGCGTGGTCGGTAGGAATTCGTGCAAGGGCGGATCGAACAGGCGGATGCAGACGGGCTGCCCTTCCATAATCCGGAAAAGCTGCACGAAATCTTCACGCTGCATGGGCAAAAGACGCGCCAGCACTGCGGCTCGACCAGATGGGGTTTGGGCAAAGATCATCTCGCGCATTACGATCAGGCGGCCCGGATCAAAGAACATATGCTCGGTCCGGCACAGGCCGATCCCCTGCGCCATGAAATTGCGCGCGGTCTGCGCATCGGCAGGCGTATCGGCGTTGGCGCGAATGGCAATGTCACGCTCTTTGTCCGCCCATCCCATCAGCGTCTGGAAGCAATCATCCAGCGCGGCCTCAAGCATGGCGGGCTGTCCGGCTAACACCTGCCCTGACGTGCCGTCGATCGTCAGCGTATCTCCGGTTTTGAACACGCGGCCATCAGGGGCCGAAAGCAGACGTTTCTTGGTTTGAAACCGCATCTCAGAGGCGCCGACGATACACGGCAGACCCAGTCCCCGTCCAATCACAGCGGCATGGCTGGTCATGCCGCCCTTCTCGGTCAGAACAGCGACGGCGGCATGCATACCACGCACATCCTCGGGCGAGGTTTCGCGGCGCACCAGAATACAGGGCTCACCGCGTGCGGCGCTGGCCTGCGCTTCGGCCGCCGTGAATACGATCTTGCCGGTAGCCGCACCCGGGCTGGCGGCAATCCCGGTGGTCAGAACATCGCGGCGCGCTTCGGGGTGGACCTGCCGGTGCAACATCTCATTCAACGAATGAGGATCGACGCGCATTACCGCTTCTTGCGGTGGGATGATGCCATCTTCGGCCAGCCGCACAGCAATCCGCAGCGCAGCGCGCGCACTGCGTTGCACGCGCACACCGTCCAGAATGTGCACATGGCCATTTTCGATAACAAATTCGACCTGCATTTCCTCGCGCAGTTTGGTCCGCATCAACGCCGCATGCGCTTTGAGGCTGGCAAAGGCTTCGGGCGCGACCTCTTCCAAAGATTTCCCGCGCGGGTCCTTTTCCAGATACAGGGCGGCAACGTCGTCCCCCAGCGCATCGCGCCCCTGGCTTTGGCTCAGATACCGGCCTGTGATCTGAGGCATTCCAGTCGTCGAGTCGATCAGCTGCAACACGCCTGAGCCGCACTCACCCTGCCCGACGCCCGGGATCATCTCCTGAATAACCAGCCCCAGCCCGGCATCCGCCGGTGCCCCCTTGGCCTGCCGCAACAAACGGGCCGAGGTGCCATCCCACGCCCGCGCCATCGATCTGAGCACGCCGATCAGCTGCTCTCCCTGATCCTGCGGAAAGGCCTCGTCGGTTTCACCTTCGTAGGCTTGCAGGGACAGACGCAAACCTTCGCACCCATCGGCATCAATGTCGTCAAACACATCCGCATCCAGACGCGCCACATGGATCGCGTAGCTTTGGACAAAGCGCAGATACAGGGCAGCGGCGGCCTCGGCCCCCATGGAATCCGACAGGTCAACATAGCGGGCATCATTCATGCCGATGTTCAGAACCGCCCCCGGACCGCCCCAATCGGGGTCTTCGGAACTGGGCCTTACGCACAACAACGCGCTCTGATCGAACTGATCCAGAATGGCCGCGATATCAGGCACCTGCCCTTCGGCGATTTTCTGCACTGCATCAAAGGACAATGCCACCGTGCGTGGCACTGGCAAATCCAGCCGGACCAGACGTTGCAGGCATTTCGCCCGCCCGCCATGGGTTGTCGTGGCCACGGGCGCGTCGGTCGTAATCAAAGTGGTATGCGGATTATTCTGCACTGCGGCACCTTTTGGTTTGCACGCAGCATAAGCCCCTGCACCACTGGCGCAAGGGCGTTCTGGCTTAGCCTTCGATCTTGCTGAGGTCCGCCACGCTGGAGCAGACCTGACGGATCTGGCTGAGCAGGTTCAGACGGTTGCGGCGCAGGATGTCATTGTCGGTGTTGACCTGAACATCTTCAAAAAACGCATCGACCGGACCGCGCAGCGCCGCCATTGCGGACATGCCAGCGGGGAAGTCTTCGGCCTTCAGCGCTGCGTCGATCTTGTCCTGAACCCCATCAAGGGCCGCAAACAGCGCCTTTTCACTGTCGGTCTCGGCGAATTTCACATCCGCACCGTAGGAATATTCGACGCCGTCCTTTTCCTCGGCCTGGGTCAGGATGTTGTTGGCGCGTTTGAAGCCCTGCACAAGGTTCTCGCCATCCTCGGTCGAAATGACAGCGTTCAGCGCGCGGGCGCGTTTGACCAGCAGGTTGAGGTCGTCATTCCCCTCCATCGCGATGCAGGCATCGATAATGTCATGGCGGATGCCCTCATCGCGCAAAAACACTTTGAGGCGGTCGTGGAAGAAGGACAGCAGATCCGCTGGCGCCGCAGCCACTATGGCACTGGCCGCTTCGACCTGATGAGCCAGACCGTGCACCTCTTGCGCGGCGGCGTCGGCATCTTCGGCTGTAGCTTGTTTGGCCTTGGCCTCCAGCAATGCGGTCTGCCATTCGGGCAGTTTCAGCAGGATTTTCAGCGCACTTTCGAAGGTCGCGTTCAAAGGCAGCCGCAGATCATTGGTCAGGATCAACCGGATCACGCCCAGCGCGGCACGGCGCAAAGCAAAGGGGTCCTTCGATCCGGTGGGCTTTTCATCAATGGCCCAGAACCCGGTCAGCGTGTCCAGCTTGTCGGCCAGCGCAACCGCCACCGAGACCGGCGCAGTGGGCACATCATCCGAAGGGCCGAGGGGCGAGTAATGCTCCTCGCTCGCCTTCCCAACCTCGGCTGGCAGTTCGGCGGCGTCGGCATAGTAGCGGCCCATCAGGCCCTGAAGCTCGGGGAATTCGTAAACCATTTCCGATGACAAATCCGCCTTGCACCCCTGCGCAGCCATCATCGCCAAAGCGGGCGTTGCGCCAGTAGCGGTTGCCAGCTCATGCGCCAACGCAGCGATCCGCGCCACCCGCTCACCCTGCGATCCCAACTGGGCGTGGAAGGTCACCACATCCAGCTTCTCGACCCAAGGCTCGAAACCATCGGATTTGACGATCCGCAGGTCATTTTCCCAGAAGAATTTCGCATCGGCCAGACGGGCGGACAGAACCTTTTGGTTGCCTGCCAGAATGGTCGCGCCATTGTCGGCGGTCTCGCGGTTGGCAACGGTGATGAACCGTTCAATCCGGCCGGTCTTGGGATTGCGGACCGAGAAGAACTTCTGATGCTCTTTCATCGAGGTCTGCAGCACCTCGGGCGGCAGGTTCAGGAATTCATCGTCGATCTGCCCCATCAGCACCACGGGCCATTCGACCAGCCCGGCAACCTCGGCCAGCAGACCCTTGTCCTCGACCACTTCCAGACCGGCAGCAAAAGCCATGTTCTGGGCGTCGTTCCAGATATGCTCGGCCCGGTCAGACGGGTTCAGGACCACAAAGGCGCTTTTCAGCTTGGCGGAATAGTCGTCAAACGAGGTCACCGCGAACCGAGCCGGGGCCATAAAGCGATGGCCGGCGGTGGTGTCGCCGGACTGAATGCCGTCGACGTCCAGTGGAACGACCTGCGCGCCCGTCTCATCCGACAGAATACACAGAATCGAATGCAGCGGACGGACCCAGCGCAGGGGGCCACTGCCCCAGCGCATCGATTTGGGCCAGGGGAAGTTACGGATGGTCGCCTCAAGCACCTCGGCCACGATCTCGGCCGCCGGGCGGCCCGGCTTTTCGATGGTGGCGAAATAGACAGCGCCTTTGGGCGTATCACGCTCTTCCAACTGGTCGCGGGTCAGACCCGCACCGCGCAGAAAGCCCTCAATGGCTTTGTCCGGCGCGCCGACCTTGGGGCCTTTGCGTTCCTCGCGGATGGTGGGGCTTTCGGCCAACAGCCCCTCAATCGCCAGCGTCAGGCGGCGGGGCGTGGTCAGCGCTGCCGCGCCGGCATAGGTCAGGCCCGCCTCGACCAAACCATCGGTGATCCGCTTTTTCAGGTCCTCACCGGCGCGGGTCTGCATGCGGGCGGGGATTTCCTCGGAAAACAGTTCGATCAGCAGGTCGGGCATTTTCGGTCCTTAGAAATTTACGATCGTCTGAATGACGACGGCATTGGCGATGTCCACAAAGAAGGCGGATACAAGGGGCAGCACAATAAAGGCAATAGGCGATGGGCCATATCGCTTGGTTACTGCGGTCATATTGGCAATTGCGGTGGGGGTCGCGCCCAGGGCAAAGCCGCCGAACCCGGCGGACAGAACAGCGGCGCGATAGTTGCCGCCCATCACCGGGAACAGCACCCAGATCACGAAAGCCACGGCAAACAGCGTCTGTGCTGCCATGATGACGACGATGGCCAGACCCAGTTCGGCAATGGTCCATAGCTGCAGGCTCATCAATGACATGGCCAGAAACGCGCCCAGCGAGAATTCCGAGATCAACGCCAGCGATGGTGTCCGCGATACGGGCGGCGCGTTGGGTGCCAGAGCCGCGCGGATATTGGCAATCACGATCCCCATGATCAGGCAGGGCACGAACAGAGGCAGCTTCAGCCCCGTCGCATCAATTGCTTCGTTCAGCATATAGCCGAAGATGATGGCCAGATTCAGATGCAGCAGAACGCGCATGATGGTGAGGTGATCGATCTTGGCCTCGGCCTCGGTCGCCTCGTCCGGCAGGCCGACCGTATGTTCTTCGTCAGGGCGATCCGGGGTCAGGTTCTTACCCTCAACCAGAAAGCGGGCAATAGGCCCGCCCACCACCGCCGCCAGAACAAGGCCCAGAGTCGCCACGGCCACACCCAATTCGGTCGCACCACTTAGGCCGGTGACTGCACCAACCTCGGGTGCCCAGGCGATGGCAGTGCCATGCCCACCGATCAGGGCGGCTGAGCCGAACAGAACCCCCGCCTGCGCCGGATAGCCGAACGCCACCGCTCCGGCAGCGCCGACCACGTTTTGGGCTATGATCGTCAACAGCGTTAAAATGAGCAGCAGCAACAGAGGCTTGCCGCCGGAAATCAAATCAGCCAACCGGGCGTTCAGCCCGATCCCCGCAAAGAACACGATCAGCAGGAAGTCACGCGCAGACAGATCGAAACTCAGCTCAAGGCCCGTCACAAGATACAGAAACAACAGCGTGAACGAGGCCAGCAAACCGCCCGTGACCGGTTCGGGGATATTGAACTGACGCAGCATTGCGACGCGCGCATTTATCTCGGCCCCGATCAGATAGACCGCGATGCCCAGCGTGGCGGTCAGGAAATTGGGAACGTGCAGCGCGGCGTCGGTCATGGGGCCCTCAGCTTTCGGGTCGGGGTGGGCATTCCTCGCCCACCACGGTTCCGTCATAGGCTTTTTCGCCGCAATTGTTCAGGGCGTGCCAGACATAGCCTTTTCCATCCGAGGTCACGGCCACGATGCGATCCACACCATAGTGGATATTCTTAGCCCCGATGAACGCCTGCGCCTGCCCGGTTTTCAACGCGTCAGCGATGGCTACGGCATCGTAGCAGTCAAACCAGCCCGGCGCGGTCAGCGGCTCGGGGTTTTCAACAGGCTGAAACGCGGCCAGATCCTCGGCGCTCAGATCGGTCTGGAAACAGGCCCGGTAGCGGATGGGGGAACTGTCGGCGTCAATCGCTTGAAACGCCGAATACGGGATCGGCTGCGGATCTGTCGCGCCTTGAGCCAGTATCGCAACGTCCTGACCGGGGTTCGGCTCAACATCATAGTAGAACCCGTAGACCTGAAGGTAGTACATGCCGAATCCGGCCGCGATGGCGGACACCACAAGGATAAGTGCAAGCAGTTTTCCCGTCATCTTTTCAACATCCTGATCACGCGGCCTCTTTCAACTTTAGGGGAAATAGGCCAGTTTCCGAACCATTACAGAAGGGAATGAGGTTTCTGGAATGGACATGACCCTTGCCGTTGGGTTCTTCGGCGCGCTGTTTGCGATCATGAACCCGATCACCAACCTGCCCATTTTCCTGAGCGTTACCGACGGCCTGCCCCCCGTTGACCAACGCAAGGTGGCGGCGAAAACGGCCCTCTATTGCCTGATCCTTGGCGCGGCGTTTGCGGCGGTCGGAAACAAGGCGCTGGGTCTGTTCGGCATCAGCGTGGACGACCTGCGCGTCGCTGGTGGGCTGGTCGTTCTGATGATCGGCCTGAACATGCTGAGCGGTAAGGAAAGCACCCCGCATCACGGAACCAAAGGCGAGCAGCAATCCTATCCCGAACCCGCGACGGTGGCCTTCTACCCGCTGGCATTCCCCATTCTGGTGGGCCCGGGTACGATCACCACGCTGATCCTTTATGCACATCACATCGCGAAACCCGCAGACGCCATTCTTTACGCGGGGGTATTTTTGGCGGTGCTGTTCTTGCTGTTCATCACCTTCTGGAACGCCTCGGCCCTGGCCAAACGCCTGTCGGACAACGCCCGCGTGATCATGAGCCGCTTCATGGGCATGATCCTGTCGGCCATCGCCGTCAGCATGATCGCTGATGGCCTGAAAGTGCTGCTGCCCGGTTTGGCCTGAGCGCCCCATTACACCTCGAACCCGGCGGCCTCGGTCAGCAGGAACGCATCCGCGCATTGTTTCGCCAGCGCGCGAACGCGGCCGATATAGGCCTGACGTTCCGTTACCGAGATCACGCCGCGCGCATCCAGCAAGTTAAAGACATGGCTGGCCTTGATGCACTGGTCATAGGCCGGGTGCGCCATGACAATGCGCTTGCCGGTTTTCGGGTCGTCATGTTCCTGCGCCAGAATGGCGGCGCATTCGGCCTCGGCCTCTTCGAAATGGCGCAGCAGCACTTCAGTGTTCGCCACGTCAAAGTTCCAGCGGGCGTACTCTTCCTCGGTCTGTTTGAAGATGTCGCCATAGGTCAGTGGGCTGGGGGATTGCGGGTCGTTGAACGGCATGTCCATAACGTGGTCGATGCCCAATACATACATGGCCAGACGCTCAAGCCCATAAGTCAGTTCGCCTGATACCGGCGCGCAGTCATGGCCGCCGACCTGCTGGAAATAGGTGAACTGGCTGACTTCCATACCGTCACACCAGACTTCCCAGCCCAGACCCCATGCGCCCAAAGTTGGGCTTTCCCAATCATCCTCGACAAAGCGGATGTCATGCAGGTCCATATCGATGCCGATGGCCGCAAGCGAGCCCAGATACAGCTCTTGCAGGTCCGGCGGGCTGGGTTTGATCAGCACCTGATACTGGTAATAGTGCTGCAACCGGTTCGGGTTCTCGCCATAGCGCCCATCGGTCGGGCGGCGGGACGGCTGAACATAGGCCGCAGCCCACGCTTTGGACCCCAAGGCGCGCAGCGTCGTCGCCGGGTGGAACGTCCCTGCGCCCACCTCCATGTCATAAGGCTGCAGGATGGCGCAGCCTTTCGACGCCCAATAGGTCTGAAGTCGCAGGATAATTTCCTGAAATGAACGAGGTGCGCTGTTGGGTTCGGTCATGACATTCCCTTTGGACGCATCCGCGCCCGGTTCCGATGGGTTTGACCCTTCCTATGCAAGGGGCCAAGGGGCGTCAACGGGCCAGTGCCGCCCATCTGTCACTGCGCCGCCACACTGGAAATTCCCCGTATTCCGGGCATGGCGTTTCGCGCCGCAATTCGCGTACTCTGCCACAAAGCCAAAACACCGCAGACACGGGCAGACAATGACACGCATATTCACTGTAATTTTGTTTCTATTTTCCATCGGCGTCGGTGCCGTTTCAGCGCAGCAGGACGCGGGCGTCTGGGTGCAGGTCGAAGCACGCCCATCCCTGCGTGAGGCGCAGGAACGTGCACAGGCATACGCGAATGTCCTGCCAGATGTGAACGGATTTCGCCTGAACTCTGGCTGGTATGCCATTGTTATTGGCCCCTATTTGCGCGGCGATGCTGAGCAGGTCCTACAGGTCTACCGGGCCGAGGGGCAGATTCCCGCAGACAGCTATATCGCGTTTTCGAATTCTCTGGGTCAGCAGTTCTGGCCGGTTGGAACCAGCTCTCTGAATCAGGGCGCAGTGAACGCGCCTGTTGATCCGGCCCCGCAACCTGACCCGGACACGGCCGGGCTGACCCCTCAGCCGTCGGATGAAACACGGTCGCAGGCCCTGCAGTCCGAGCGTCTTTTGTCCGCCGAAGACCGTCGCGGCCTGCAAACCGCCCTGCAAGCCGCCGGGTTCTACAATTCCACCATCGATGGCGCGTTTGGTGCGGGCACGCGCCGGTCCATGGGCGACTGGCAGCGCTTTAACGGGTTTGAAGCCACCGGCGTTCTGACCACGGCCCAGCGCCAGCAACTGATGGACGACTATAACGAACCGCTGATCAGCGTCGGGATGGCCCGTCATTCGGACATGCAGGCGGGCATCGATCTGGACCTGCCGTTGGGTGTGATGGCGTTCGACCGCTATGAGGCCCCTTTTGCGCATTTCAACAGCACCAACGATCTGGACGCCAAGGCGCTGCTGATCAGCCAGCAAGGCAACCGCGACACCCTGCGCGCACTGTATGAGGTGATGCAATCGCTGGAAATCGTGCCTCTGGACGGTCCGCGACAGCTGGGCAGAGACCGCTTTACCCTGGAAGGGCGCGGCAATGGCGTCGTGTCCTATACCGAGTCCACACTGAACGACGGCAAGATCAAGGGCTTTACGTTGGTCTGGCCCGAAGGCGATGACGCGCGGAGGGCCCGTGTTCTGGCGGCCATCAAGGCCAGCTTTGCAACCAATGACGCGGTTCTGGATGCCGGGGCCGGCGCGGATGCCGATCAGCGGATCGATCTGGTATCGGGCCTGCAAATCCGCAAACCGCGCCTGTCGCGTTCGGGCTTTTTCACCGATGCGAGCGGTACGATCCTGACCGTGTCTGAGGCCACGGACAGCTGCACCCGCATCACTCTGAACGACGATCAAGAGGTTCAGGTGGCGTGGGCGGATACCGATCTGGGTGTCGCGGTCCTGCGCCCCCGCCGCAGCCTAGCGCCGATCAACATCGCCGAGTTCAGCGCCAGCACACCCCGGATTCAGTCCGAGGTTGCAGTGTCGGGCTTTTCCTATCAGGGCGCGCTGGGAGCCCCGACCCTGACCTATGGCCAGATCAGCGATGTGCGCGGCCTGAACGGGGAAGATGGCGTCAAGCGTCTGGCCCTTGCGGCGCAGCCCGGTGATGCGGGCGGTCCGGTCTTTGACGGCAACGGACAAGTCGTGGGAATGCTGCTGCCCACCCCGTCCGAGGGGCGCACCCTGCCCGCGTCGGTCAGCCTTGCCGCCACCGCCAAGCGTCTGAATGCCGCCCTGGAGCAGGCGGGCGTTGAACCTCAGCCCGGCCAAGCCGCATCTGAGGTCTCACCAAATGAGCTGAGCCGCCGCGCCAATGGGATGACCGTTCTGGTACATTGCTGGGATTGATCCCGGCCTCAGCCCAAGGATACGCCGCCCCACGGGGCGGCGTTTTTCGTTCAAAGGATGTCTGGCGTCACGCGGATCAGGGTTGGGACCGGTGCATCGAAAGCTCTGCGTACAGCCTCTTGCATCTCATCCAGAGTGGATGGCGCGGCGGACAGCGCCCCAAACGCCTCGGCCAGTTTGCAGAAATCGGGGTTCTGCGCGACCACCGCGTTGGGCGCGATCTGACCGCGAACCATGCTGTCCTCGATCTCTTTCAGTTTGCCATTGTCCCATAGGATAATGGGCAGAGACAGGCCAAGCTCAACCGCCACGCCCAGCTCCATCATCGTGTAGTGAAAGCCGTAATCCCCCGCGATCACAGCCGTGGGCTTGCCCCGCCGTGCCACCGCGCCACCGATCCCGGCGGGCAGTGCATAGCCCAGCGTGCCGAACCCGGTGGGATGGTGCCAGTGATAGGGAAAGGCCATATCCCAGACCTCTTTCGCGACATAGGCGAATTGGGTCATGTCGGAATAGATCATCGTATCCGCAGGCATCGCATCGCGCAGGGCGTCCAGCACGGGCACAATCCCCGGACGTTCGGCATCGGATTCAGCGCGCCAGCGCTGGCGGGCCTCGGCGACCTCTTCCCGGGTCCAGCCGGTGGCGGGCTTCACCGCATCAATCGCAGCCCACAGGGCATGGGCAAAGCTTTCGCCATCAACCTGCAGTTTGATCCCGGCGCGGTGGCGGTCAGACAGAACCTGCGGGTCCAGATCGACCCGCACCAGATGCGAAGAATGCCCCAGCGTGTCGCGCCACAGGTCGACCTCACCCAGTTCCGCGCCAACGGCAACCACCAGGTCGGCGGACCCGATGACATCCGCACTGCCCGGTCGCGGCAGCGTGGCCCCGAAATCCAGCGCATAGCCCAGCCCGGCCTTCCCCCGCCCGGCATATGTGGTGAAACAGGCCGCACCCAGTTGCGTCAGAATTTGCCGCCACAGGTTCGACCGCGCCCCACCGCCCAGAATGAACAGCGGGCGGTTCGAGATATTCAGCAGGGACATCAGCGGCGCCACATCCGGCGGCACCACCTTGGACCGCAGGCCGGGCTGATTGGGAAAAGGTGCCGGGTCGGCATCGGCCTCAAGCTGCGCAATCGGAACCTGTATATGCTTGGGCCGCGGGCGCGCCAGTTCGAATTCTTCAAACGCACGCTCAACCAGCCCATAAGCAGCTTGCGCGGTATTGGCCTGACAGGACCAGTCCGCCACGGTATCCGCCGCGCCGCGCTGGTCTTTCATCTGGTGCAACTGGCCCTGTACGGACGCCGTTTCATCCAGACAGGAGGACATCACCAACATGGGAACTGAATCCGAATAAGCCTGCCCCATCGGCGTCATGATATTGCACAGCCCCGGCCCGGTGATCACATAGGCCACCCCCGGCCTGCCGGTTGCACGGGCATAACCATCGGCCATAAAACCCGCACCCTGTTCGTGGCGGGCCAGAACATGCGTGATACCGGCCTCTTCGATCCCCCGATACATCTCCTGATTATGTACACCGGGGATGCCAAAGATCACGTCAACGCCCCGATCCCTCAGCATATGGGAAATCTGGGCACCCAGAGGTCTTTTCATCAGCTTCTCCAGAATTGCGCGGTAAACAGCGCGTAAACGGCCAGCAGTTCCAGCCGCCCGACTAGCATCCCGATCGACAACATCCACTTGGCGGTGTCGTTCAACCCCGCAAAGTTACCCGCCGGGCCGATCTGGTCCCCCAGCCCCGGCCCCACATTGGCCAAGGCCGTCGCGGCCCCCGAAACAGCGGTGATAAAGTCGAGCCCCGTCAACGCCAGCGCCCATGCCAGCACCCCCAGCGAGACGACGAAGAACATGAAAAAGCTCATGACCGAGGTCAGAACATCCGTGCCAATCGGGCGCCCGTCATATTGCGGTGTGAAGACACCATGGGGTGAGCGGATGCGGCGAATCTGGGTTTTGATCGAGGCGAACAAAAGCTGATAGCGGAAGATCTTGATCGAACAGGCGGTCGAGCCCGCACAGCCGCCAATCAGCCCGATCAGGAAAAACAGCATGATCGGAAAACTGCCCCAGCCCATGTAGTCGACGCTGGCATAGCCCGTACCGGAAATGATCGAGGTGATGTTGAACAACGACTCACGGACCGCCTGTTCCCAATGATGCGGAAAGACCGAGGTCAGAAACACCGCCATGATGACAACCAGCACCAGAATGGTCGCCAGAAAGGCGCGTATCTGGCTGTCTTTCCAGATCGAACTCGTGTTGCCATTTGCAAACTGCACATAGCGCACGAACGGCAGAGCCGCGAGGATCATGAACACCGATGCCGCATATTCTGCGGGGCCGGAAAACGTCCCGAACGACGCGTCATAATTCGAGAATCCGCCGGTCGAAATCGTGGTCAGGGAATGCACCAGCGCATCAAAGAACCCCATCCCCAGACCGGCGTAAACAAGGGCACAGACCACAGTCAGAAACACGTAAATCAGCGAGATCTGCCCCGCGATCTCTTGCGCGCGTGGCAGGATTTTCCCCATGGTCTCAAACCCTTCCGAGCGGAAGATCTGCATCCCGCCGACCCGAAGCTCGGGCAGGAACACCATGGCGACAACGATAATCCCAATACCGCCCAGCCATTGCAGCACCCCGCGCCAGAGCAACAGGCCCTGCGGTAACTCATCCAACCCCGATATCACCGTCGAACCAGTGGTTGTCAGGCCGGACATCGCCTCAAAATAGGCATCGACAAAGCGCAGTTCGGTTTCACCAAACAAAAACGGGATCGCCCCGAAAAACGGCAGCGCGACCCAAACGCCGGTGGTCAGCAAAAAGGTCTGACGGATCGTCAGACCTTCGCCCACCCCGTTCGAGCAGCTGATCGACAGGACAACGCCTGTCAGCATGGTGATAACGCCGCTTTCCAGAAAGACATGCCACTCGCCCCGCCCCTCGATGAGGTCCGCCAGCATAGGCAGCATCATGGTCGCCCCAAGAATGGCGACCAATAGGCCAATCACATATCCAACCGGGCGCATATCCGTCATGAGGCGCAGCGTTGGCGCGCCTGCACGACTGAGTCAAGCGGATGTCCCGTTTACGTGTCCGTTTTAGCCGCAGGTGTGGGCATCGCGGGCGGCTTGGACGGCGCGCGTGTCCGACGCTGCGGGGGTGCGGCTTTCGGTGCCCCGGTCGATGTTGCCGGTGCCTGAGCGTTCGCAGGTTTTTTCGCAGCGCTGACCGGCTTCGCCGCAGCCTTCGGGCTAGCGGTTTTTGCCTGAGCAGCGGGTTTCGCCGCAACCTTAGGCGCAACAGGTTTGGCAGCCGCCGCTTTCGGTGCTGCAGTTTGGGCTTTGGCCGCGACGGGCTTTACCGCTGTGGCCGGGGCCGGACGGGCCGCGGGTCTGGGCTCTGCAGTCTTTGGCGCAGGTTTCGAGGCCGCAGGTTTGGGCGCTGCCTTGGCCGCGGGTTTTGCTGCGGCAGCCTTCGGTGCAGTTTGCGCTGCAGGCTTAGGGGCCGCACGACGCGTGCGCGAAGCGGGCTTGGCGGCTTCGGCCGGCTTTGTCACGGCAGGCTTGGTCTCAGCCGTTTTTTGGGCCGCGACGGGCTTTGCCTTCGCCACCTCAGCCTTAGGCGATTCGACCTTTGCCAAGGGTGCTTTTCGGGCGCGAACAACAGGTTTTGTCTTCGGCGCAGGCGCCGTTTTCTTCTTTGCTACAGGCTTGGTCGCCGCCTTGGGTTTGGCCGCGGGGCGTGGGGTGACGGGTGCCGGCGCCGAGGACGACGCATGCAGCGCGTGTACCGGAGCAAAGGGCAGCTCCATCGCCGAGCTTGCCAGAATTTGCATGATCTTCAGCTGGTTGCTAACCGCGTAGCCGGCCATGCGAATGGCCGCCGCCTGGAACTCCAGCGGTTGGGTAATCGGATTCATTAGTGATTTCTCCTGTGAAAGCGATGCAACCTTCAAACGGAAGAAGACCCCTGCCCCGCCCTGAAATTTCGGGCGAAGTGCCAAAGTTTGAAGTCCCGGAGCGTTTCACGTCTCGGCTTCCTTTCAGAGTGGCACAAAGGCTTGCAGCATGCGCCACGGCTGCACTCGGAGCCAGTATTACGCGAAAAACGGTGCATTCGCAGCATTTTTTGCTGCGCTGCGGCAATTATTCGCCGCCAAGCTCAATTTTCAGGCTTTGACGCGCCCGCCCTATCAGCCGACGTGAAACAGGGTCGCGAACAAACGCGGATCGAGGCTGGGCGAGACGAAGGTCGGCCCTTCGGTCAGGACCGAGACTGCATCATGGCTGTGCAGGCTTTCCTGATGGCTGGCCACGACGCGGAAATCGCCAACGTGGTGATCGGCCAAAAGCTGGGCGCAGAACAGACGGGCGGCATCCTCAACAAAGATCGGGTTGGCCGCGTTCAACTCTGCGAAAGCCTGTTCGTCCTCACGCTTGACCATGACCTGCGTTTCCGTGGGCACGGCCCGACGGCAAAGTTCGATCAGGTCCTCAAACCAAAGGCAATCGGCATCGCAATCCACCACAACCGAAATCCGCGCAACCGAGCGCTGCGAATGCGGCGTTGCCAGTTGCCCCCGCGTCGAACGGGCATGTTCGCTCAACTCCAGCGAACAGGGACAGGTCGAGGAATAGACGTAGTCCAGATGCATGATCTTCTGACGCACGCCGTTCTGTTCAACCAGTTCCAGCGCGATGTCGTAATACTGATACCCTTCCAGACCCGAGCGCAGGCTTTTGACCTTGTCCGGGTAGGAAAACCGCATCTGGATGCGCGCGTCAAAGCTGTCCAGATCGGTCATATAGTCGTCCAGCGCGGCCTCCATGACCTCAAAGCTGAACGTACGCTCGGCATGTTTGTAGAACGAGCGCATGATGCGGGACATGTTGATGCCCTTCTTTTCCGCATCCAGGCTGACGGTGCCGGTGACCGAGGTTTCCAGCGTCAGGTCTTCGCCCTGTTTGCGGTGAAACCGGATCGGCAGGCGGAAATTCGAAATCCCCACATGCTGAATCTGTTGTTTCGCCCCCCGGATCAGGCTGGAAGGACCGTTTTGCAGATCGGGCAGCGTGGCGCGATAGGCGGCATCAACCTCGAACCCCTCGGGGTAGTCCCGCGACAGCGAGGGGTAGTTCACTGGAACCAGACCCGGCACCAGACGGGCGATGGCAGGATCAAGCTGGCTTATCTCGGCCTCGGTCGCGGACTGGGCCCATTTGCGCAGCGTTTTCAGCGCGGCAGCGGCTTCGTCATGGTCGGGTGCGTCGTCAATGTCACGGGGGTGCACGTTCATCGATCACAGTTCCTCGGGGTTGATCGCCGGACTATATACAGCTTTGGCGCGTTTTCCAGTTTATCCATATACGCCGGAAAACACAGCCCGGATCGATTTTCGGTGCGGGATGAGCAATTTACCACCCCACACACAGTCCTTTGATCCGGTTTCTAACAGCTTTGACGCCACGTTTACTGCTGAGAAACGTCCAATGCGCGCTCAATATCGGCAAGCAGGTCGCCCGCATCCTCAAGCCCGACCGAGAACCGGATCAGACCGGGGGTGATACCCAGCTCATCCTTTTGGGCGTCCGTCAGGCGCTGATGGGTGGTTGTTGCGGGATGGGTCGCGATGGATTTCGCATCGCCCAGATTGTTCGAGATCACCGGGATCGTCAGCGCATTCAGGAATTTGAACGCGGCGTCCTTCCCGCCCTTGATGTCCAGCGACAGAACAGTGCCACCCTTACCACCCAGCTGCGATTGCACCAGCGCGTTCTGCGCATGGGTTTTCAGCCCCGGATACAGCGTACGCTCCAGCGCCGGATGGCCCTCAAGTGCCTCGGCAATGGTTTGCGCCGACTCAGCCTGAGCGTTGACGCGCAGAGCCATCGTCTCAAGCCCTTTCAGCATGACCCAGGCGTTGAACGGGCTGAGCGCCCCGCCGGTGTGTTTCAGGTATGGCTCGACCGTGCCGCGGATGAATTCCTTGGTGCTGATGATCACACCGCCCAGCGCGCGGCCCTGCCCGTCGATATGCTTGGTCGCCGAATAGACCACCACGTCCGCCCCCTGCTGGATCGCACGCGAAAAGACCGGAGTTGAAAACACGTTGTCCACGATCACCAGCGCACCCACCGCATGGGCCAGTTTTGCGACCGCTTCGATGTCGATGACCTCAAGCGTGGGGTTCGACATGGATTCAAAGAAAACCGCTTTGGTCTCGGGCCGGATTGCCGCCTGCCATGCCTCCAGATCGGTGCCGTCGACGAATGTCACCTCGACCCCATAGCGGGTCAGAATGTTCTCAAGAATGTACAGGCACGAGCCGAACAGAGCCTTGGCCGACACCACGTGATCCCCGGCCTTCAGCATCGAGGTCAGCGCTGCATTCACCGCCGCCATGCCGGACGCAGTGGCAAAGGCATCCTCGCCGCCTTCCAGCGCGGCAACACGCTGTTCGAACATCGACACGGTCGGGTTGCCATAGCGGGCATAGATGAACTCATCCGGGCCGGTTTCGATAAACCGCGCCTCGGCCTGCTCGGCGTTTTCGTAAACGAAGCCCTGCGTCAGAAAGATCGCCTCGGACACTTCGTTATATTGGCTGCGACGGATGCCGCCATGGACGGCTTGGGTGCGTTTGTTCCAGCTCTCGCTCATGTCATTCCTTTCAGCCCTCGGGGGGCAAACAAAAAACCCCAGACGCGGCCAAGCGAAAGGGGTCTTTCATCCTGACCTTTTAGCGGTGTTGTTTAGCGTGGCCCGCAATCCGGTAACAAATCGCCACGTAGCTTTGGGCAGCGCAATACGCCCAAGGCCGTTTGACGTCAAGCCCGGCCTTTGGTCACGGTTTCGTAAGCAACCCTTGCTGATCCGGTGAAAACCCGCATGATCCCCCCAACCCAAGGAGAGACCATGATCGATCTGTATTTCTGGCCCACGCCGAATGGTTGGAAAGTGTCCATCGCTTTGGAAGAGATGGACCTGCCCTACACCACCCACCTGATCAACATTGGCAAGGGCGATCAGTTCGACCCCGAATTCCTGAAGATCGCGCCCAACAACCGGATGCCCGCCATCGTTGACCCCGACGGCCCCGACGGCGCGCCGATCTCGGTTTTTGAAAGCGGCGCGATCCTGATGTATCTGGCCCGCAAGACCGGGCGGTTTTATGGCGAGACCGAGCGTGACCGGATCGCGGTCGAGGAATGGCTGATGTGGCAGATGGGCGGCGTCGGCCCGATGGCCGGTCAGGCGCATCACTTTCTGAAATACGCCCCCAACATGGACCCGCCGCAGGATCTGCCCTACGCACAAGACCGCTACCGCACCGAGGTCGGACGTCTATACGGCGTGCTGGACCGCCGCCTGGCCGAGAATGAATACGTCGCGGGCGATTTCTATTCCATCGCCGACATGTCGATCTGGGGCTGGGCCAGCCTTTGGGAAGGTCAGCAACAAGTGCTTGAGGACAAACCCCATTTCACCCGCTGGCTGGAGACTGTAAGCGCCCGCCCCGGCGTTCAGGCCGGCCGCGCGCTGCACGCGGAACTGCGCGGGGATCATAGGGACAAGCAATCGCAAGGGGTTTTGTTCAAGCGGTGAAATACACGAGTAGTAGCCTGAAAACTGCTTTGCACCGCCTCTGCACATCTACTGCACTTGTTCTGCGATTCTTAAATCTATGATGAGGATACCTCTGATAGCTCCGGGTACTCTTATGAAGTCTGTTTCTCGTCCTTTAGGTCTCTGTTCTGCGTTTGTCGCGCTTTTGATTGCTTCCGAAGAGATCCGCGCTGCTGAACATTGTCTAACGCGTCCCGAAGGCCCAGTGCCGCTAGAGCGCTTTAACGTTCCTGCTAACGTTCCCGGCCTGGAACCCCACATTATTTCTGCATATGAGGGCCGGTTACAGTTTTTCTTTCCCGATGAGAATGAACTCGGGCATGACGCTTGGTCACCAACCGGCGACTTGACACCGGTTATTGGCCCTTACGACCCTGACAGCGGTCGCCTCTATATTTGGGGTTATTTTGACAACGGCTGGATTGAGATTACCAAGCCGTCAGGGACTTGGATTTTTGGCAAAGACGGTACGATCTCGCCACGTCTTTTTGACAGTTGGGACGACGGTAGGGGCGATTCCGTGGAATCTGTTCTCAGAAGCCCGGTACTCGGCGTCCAATTCTATAGCGGAACCACGGCTGAGCATTGACTCACGAAACACCAATCCTACAGGGTTTACCAAATTGAAGGGTCGAGGATGATGCGTGTCCCTGAACTAGAAGCCCGCAATTTACACTACATTGGTGATGATCAAAACGCCCAAATGGCAGTTTTCGCGCCAGTGAACGCGTTTGGAGCAGACTGGGGCCGACACCTTGTCTGGTTCGATGGCAAAGCTGTAGTAGAGCCATCATCCGATAGTGAGATACCCGACAGCTTTTGTAATTAGACTGACAGATCAACACTATTCTTTCATGTAATCGGCTTGCAATTTGTCTCTGCAACATAACCTATCCCTCCCCCCGTACCAGCACATCCAGCATCCCCGAGATATCCTCGATCTCTTCCGCGATGACATGGATCACCGCGTCAGCCTTCTGCATCCGGCCTGTAACTTTCAGCAACCGCCCCGAAATCACCGCGCGGCGGAATTGGTCGTACATCTTGCGCCAGACCACCACGTTCACGATGCCGGTCTCATCCTCCAGCGTCAGAAAGATCACACCCTTTGCCGTTCCCGGCCTTTGTCGCAGGATCACCAGCCCGGCCACAGCCACGCGCGCGCCCTCGGGCGGGTCGCCCAGCCGATCACAGGGCAAACAGGCAGGTGGGTGCGGCCAGTCTCGGCTTGAAACTGCTGGGGTAACAGGGGCGACAAACATAAGAACAAAAATAGAACAAATGACAAGAAAGTCCAGACGCGGCGTGTTAAGTCGCAAATGAGGCTGGAAAGACCTAAATGCGTTTAATAAGGAAGAATTCGACAATCGAAAAAGGAAGACGCACGCAATGGCAAAGATCACCTATGTCGAGCACAGCGGTACCGAACATACAGTCGACGTCGCCAACGGGCTGACCGTGATGGAAGGGGCCCGTGACAACAATATTCCCGGCATTGAGGCCGATTGCGGCGGCGCCTGTGCCTGCTCGACCTGCCATGTCTATCTCCACCCCGACTGGGTCGAGAAGGTTCCGGCCAAGGACGACATGGAAGAGGATATGCTGGACTTTGCCTATGAACCCGATCCAGAACGGTCGCGCCTGACCTGCCAGATCAAGGTTACCGACGCGCTGGACGGTCTGGTCGTTCAACTGCCTGAGAAGCAGATCTGATGATCCCCAAAGCGCCGCGCCTGCCCGTTCGCCTGTGGCAAAGTCGGGCACGCGGCGCGCTACTGGCATCAAGCTTGTGGCTGGCCGGGACTGAAGTCGTCACAGCCGCAGAAACCGTAATCGCTGCACGTTACACAGACCCTACGACACGCTACGCTCATGGCGTTCTGGGTGACAATATCGAATATGGTGCATTGGAGATCACGGTAGAAAACACTTCGGCTCATCAGGCAGCCGATCAGCCGGGCAACAAGCGCACCGTCCTGACCATCCAGTTGCCTAAGGATCGGGTGTTTGAGGATCTGGCTCCTCGTCTTGCAGATGTCGATCTGGATGGCACAAACGAAGTTATCGTTGTTGAATCCCGGCAAGACACTGGCGCGCAACTCGCCATCTATAACGCAAGCGGAGAAAAAATCGCCGCCACACCCCATATCGGCACCCGCTTTCGCTGGCTCGCCCCGGCCGCTATTTGGGATCTGGACAACGATGGACATGTCGAGATCGCCTATGTTGACCGCCCGCACCTGGCGAAAACACTCCGAATCTGGCGGTTTCGTGACGGCGCACTGAGCGAAATTGCAACCCTGCCCGGCCTGACCAATCACCGCATTGGTGAGGCTTTCATCACTGGCGGGTTACGTTACTGCGAAACAGGCCCAGAGGTGGTCGTTGCCAGCGCGGATTGGCGCAACATCGTCAGCGTGTCTTATGACGAGGGTTGGCAGCAGACAAATCTCGGCCCCTTTTCAGGCGACAGACTGAACCAGGTCATGTCCTGCCAATAGCGCTGACGCAACCCGCGACAGCGGGCTGCCAGGCCCAAGGCCTTTGGCGTTGCATCTGCGATGCAAGGACAGGGCGCGGGAGCCCTTCCGACTAAAGCGCGCGCCAGCCGATATCGCGGCGGAAGAACCCACCCGGCCAATCAATGCCATCAACCATCGTATAGGCCCTGTCGCGCGCTTCCTGCAGCGTTTCACCACGTGCGGTCACGTTCAGAACCCGGCCACCGGATGCCAATACCTGCCCGTCCGCCGCCTTAGTCCCCGCATGGAACACCATATTGCTGCTGTCTTCGGGCAAACTGTCCAAGCCGCCAATCACGCTGCCTTTCTCATAAGACCCCGGATACCCATTCGCCGCCATCACCACGGTCAGCGCGTGATCATCTGCCCAGTTCACCTGCGCCTCACTCAGCCGTCCTTCGGCCGCAGCATGAAGCAGATCCAGAACCTGAGCCCCCAGCCGCATCATCAGAACCTGACATTCCGGGTCGCCAAAACGCACGTTGTATTCCACCAGACGCGGCTGGCCGTCCTTGATCATCAGACCAGCATAGAGAACGCCCTGAAACGGCATGCCGCGCTTTTTCATCTCGGCCACGGTGGGTTTGACGATCTCTTCCATCGCACGGGCCTCAATCTCGGCGCTCAGAACCGGAGCCGGAGAATAAGCCCCCATGCCGCCGGTATTCGGGCCCGTATCGCCCTCGCCCACGCGCTTGTGGTCCTGCGCGGTGCCGACGGACAGGATGTCCTCACCATCGCACAGCACAAACAGCGACGCCTCTTCGCCTTCCATGAACTCTTCAATGACGACCTCAGCGCCAGCGCCACCAAAGGCACCGCCGAACATGTCGTCGATGGCGTCCAGCGCGGATTGCTCGTCCATCGCCACGATCACACCCTTGCCCGCAGCCAGACCATCGGCCTTGACGACAATCGGCGCGCCTTGCGCCCGGATGTAATCCTTTGCCGGCGCGGCCTCGGTGAACCGTGCATAGGCGGCTGTCGGCGCGCCCGATGCGTCGCAGATTTCCTTGGTAAAGCTCTTTGACGCCTCCAATTGCGCCGCTTCTGCCGAAGGACCAAACACCAGCACCCCGGCCTCGCGCAGACGATCTGCCACACCGGTGGCCAAGGGGGCCTCGGGGCCGACGATCACGAAATCAATCGCGTTTTCATCGGCAAAGCTGACAACGGCCCCGCCGTTTTCAATATCCAGCGCGGCACAGTCGGCGATCTGCGCAATCCCGGCATTGCCCGGCGCAACAATCAGACGGTCGCATTTGGGGTTCTGCATCACCGCCCAGGCCAGCGCGTGTTCGCGCCCTCCGCTGCCGAGAATGAGGATATTCATGAATGCACTCCGATCTGCTTGGCCTCGCCTGCCGCGCGTTCTAAGCTGCGCGGACATCTGACACAAGGCGCTGAAATGTCCGACCTGCTTGACGACCCCATTCCCGGCCAAAACACTCCAGAATATACGGTTTCGGACATCTCGGGTGAGGTGAAACGGACGCTGGAAGGCAGCTTTGGCCGAATCCGTGTGCGTGGTGAGGTTGGCCGCGTGTTCAAGGCGCGGTCGGGCCATCTGTATTATGACATCAAGGACGACAAGAACGTGCTGGCCTGCACCACGTGGAAGGGTCAGGTCTCGGGCCTGTCGGTGGTCCCCGAAGAAGGGCTGGAGGTCGTCGTCACCGGTCGCCTGACGGCTTTTGGCGCGCAGTCCAAATACAATCTGAACGTCGATGAGGTCGCCGTCGCGGGCCAAGGCGCGCTAATGGCACTGCTTGAGAAACGCAAGAAACAGCTTGAGGCCGAAGGGCTGTTCGCGCCCGAACGCAAGAAACCCCTGCCCTATTTGCCGCAGATCATCGGCGTGGTCACCTCGCCCTCGGGTGCGGTGATCCGCGATATTCTGCACCGCCTGCGCGACCGCTTTCCGCGCAAGGTCCTGATCTGGCCGGTGGCCGTGCAGGGATCGAACTGCGCGCCCGAGGTCGCCAATGCGATCAACGGCTTTAACCAGCTAACCCCCGGAGGCGCGCTGCCGCGCCCCGACCTGATCATCGTCGCACGGGGCGGCGGATCGATCGAAGACCTTTGGGGCTTTAACGAAGAAATCGTCGCGCGCGCCACTGCGGCCTCGGATATTCCTTTGATCTCAGCCGTCGGGCACGAAACCGATACAACGCTGATCGATTACGTCTCGGACCGCCGCGCACCCACGCCCACCGCCGCCGCCGAACTGGCCGTGCCTGTGCGCATGGAAATGCTGGCCTGGACCGGAGAGCAAGGCGCTCGCCTGTCCCGCGCCGCGACCGATGCCGTGCAGCGCCGCAGCCAACGCCTGCGCGACCTGTCCCGCGCCCTGCCGCGCCCGGACAGCTTGTTGAACACCCCCCGACAACGGCTTGATTTGATTGCAGATCGCCTGACACCCGCACTGGAACGCGGCGTACAGAACCGCCATCTGCAAGTGGTGAAACTCTCGGCTCATCTGCGCCCCTCAACCCTGCGCAATCTGGTTTCCAGCCGACAAGAGGCGGTGCGCAACCTGTCCTCACGCCTGTCCCTGCGTCCCATCCAGCGTGAGATTGAGGTGCAGCGCCAAACCCTGTCCCGGTTGGGCGAACGTATGAACACAGCACAGACCACACGTCTGGACCGGATGCGGCAACAGCTGGACGCCACGGACCGGTTGCGCGAAACGCTCAGCTACAAGGCAACCCTGCAACGCGGCTATGCGGTGGTGCGCGCCGATGATCAGGTGGTGACGACGAAAAAGCAGGCCGAAAAACACAGCTCGCTGCAAATCGAATTTGCCGACGGTGTGCTGACAACAGGCCAGCCTGCGGCCAAGCGGCCTGCGCCAAAGAAAACACCGAAAAAGGATGCGCCCGATCAGGGGTCGCTGTTCTAAGCGCTAAACCCCGACATCCGGCCCGTAACAGACCATCTCTTCCCCGACATCCTCAGCTTCGTAGAGTTCCGTCTGCGCCGGGTCGCCTTCGAACTGCGCGATCAGCCCCGCCCCGGAACGGGTGAAGACCCAGCATTGCGGGTCCAGCCGGTCTTCATAGATGAAACAAATCTGCTCATCGCGTTCATACCACACGCCCTCTTTGCAATCGCCATCCAGAAACGACCAGATCACCCGGCGGTTGGGCAGATACCGCTCAACCCCATAGACCTGCCCCTCAAATCCGTAAAACAGGGTTTTTCCGCGCGTATAGTCATCGAACTCTGCCCCCGACAAGGTGGATTGTGCAGAGGTGGACACCGCAGGCAACAACAGAAGAATCGCAAGACGTCTGAGCATGGCCGCATTCTGTCAGATGCGCTGGTCAGAGGCCAATCACCATTTCTGCCTCAACGTCACCGCTTGCACGACAGCATCGCCCCGTAACATGCTGGAAAAAAACGAGGGAGGGTTTGATGACACCCCTATTGTTCGGGCTCGCTGGCCTTTGTGCACTGGCCTATCTGCCCCTGTCGCCCCGCCCGGCCAGCGCCATGCGGTCGGTTCTGAAAACGGCCTCGGTCGCCCTGTTGGCGGTGATCGCAATTCAGCAAAGCGCGCCGCTTTTGCTGGTCGCCGCGCTGGCCCTGTGTGCCATCGGCGATGCGCTGTTGTCGCGGGAAACCGACAGCACCTTCATGGCGGGCATCGGGGCCTTTGCCGCCGGGCACATCGCCTATATCGCCCTGTTCCTGACCCACCCGGCCAGCGACATGTCTGTCATCTTCGACAAGCCCGGCTATTTCTGGTCGCTGATCATCCTCGGCATCATCGCCGCCACCCTGCTTGCCCCCCGCGCCGGGGATCTGAAAATCCCGGTTCTGGCTTACATCCCGATCATTCTGGGCATGGGGATCACCGTTCTGGCTCTGCCCGAAACCGGCGCGCTGCGGTGGGCTCTGCCTGCCGCGATGGCCTTTATCGCATCCGACCTGATCCTGGCGACCGAGAAGTTCCTGCTGCCCCCCGACCATCCGGCCTTAAAGCTGACCCCCTATCTGGTCTGGCCGCTGTACTGGGGCGCACAGGCCGGATTGCTGGCCGCGTTCCTCTGACCCTTTGCAACTGCCGCAAATCCGCATTAGGTGAGGGGAACACCTGCGGAGACCAAAAATGGCGTTTTTCTCAAAGCTCAAGGACAAGCTGTTCAAATCCTCGTCCCGCCTCGAACAGGGGCTGGATGCGATCGTCGAGGATGGCGGTGAGGAAACAACCGCACCTGAACCAGTTATCCCTGAGCCCGAGCCACAGCCAGAACCCGCACCGGAAACCCCGCAACCGGTTCCCGAAGCACCAGCGCCGCAACCCGTTGCAGTGCAAAATCCAGCGCCCGTTGACCCAACGCCAGCCTCTCCTCCGCCAGAAGCTGCGCCTGCAAAGGGCGTACTGGGTCGCCTGTTTGGCCGCAACGAGGCCAAAACGGCCCTGAGGCGCGCGCTGGATGACGACATGCTGGAGCAGCTCGAAGAGTTGCTGATCGCCTCGGATATGGGCGTCGATACCGCCCTGCGCGTCACATCCAACATGGCCGAAGGGCGCTATGGCCGCAAACTCTCGACCCAGGAAATCAAACAGCTTCTGGCGCAGGAAGTGGCGCGCGTGATGGAGCCTGTGGCCAAACCCCTGCCGATCTATCCCAAACGTCCGCAGGTGGTGCTAGTCGTCGGCGTGAACGGCTCGGGCAAAACCACCACAATCGGCAAACTGGCCAGCCAGTTCAAATCCGCCGGCAAAAAGGTCGTCATCGCCGCCGGAGATACCTTCCGCGCCGCAGCCGTCGAACAACTGCAGGTCTGGGGCGACCGGGCCGGCGTCCCCGTTCTGACCGCGCCCGAAGGTTCAGATCCCGCCAGCCTCGCCTTCGACGCCCTGACAAGGGCGCAACAGGACGGCGCAGACCTTCTGATGATCGACACCGCAGGCCGGTTGCAAAACCGAGCTGACCTGATGGAGGAACTAGCCAAAATCGTCCGCGTCATTCGCAAAGTCGACGACACCGCCCCCCACAACACCCTACTGGTGCTCGACGCCACGACGGGCCAGAACGCGCTCAGCCAGGTGGAAACCTTCCGTAAGCTGGCCGATGTCTCGGGCCTTGTGATGACAAAACTCGACGGCACCGCCAAAGGCGGGGTGCTGGTCGCTCTGGCAGACAAGTTCGGCCTGCCCATCCATGCCATCGGTGTAGGTGAGCAAATCGACGATCTCGCCCCCTTCGACCCCGAAGAATTTGCCGCCGCTCTCACCGGCCTTGATCAAAGCTGATCCGAACTTCATCTGTCCAAAAATATCCTCCGGGGGTCCGGGGGTGGAAAACCCCCGGCTTCTCCACCCAACAAAAGGCCGATCATTGAGCGACTGGCTGATCTCTCTCGAAGGCACCGAAGCAGGCCACCGGCTGGCGCTGGGTCTGGCCCTGATGGCTGCCTTCCTGCATGCCGCTTTCGGCGCTTTGCAAAAAGGTCGTCACGATCCCTGGATGTCCCGGGGCGCAATCGACGGATGCTATTGCCTGATGGCCGCACCCCTTGCGCTTTTTGTCGTCCCCTGGCCGGAACCCTTCATGTGGCCCATCTTTGCCGTCGTCTGGCTGATCCACATCACCTACAAGATTCTGCAAGCGATGGCCTATACCAAAGGCTCTTACACCGTCGTCTACCCGGTCGTCCGCGGCACCGGGCCGCTATTCACGGTCATCGGGGCCTATCTGCTGTTTTCCGAGACATTTACCGGGCTGCAATGGTTCGGCGTCTTTGTCCTGTTGACGGGGATCTTTGGCCTCGCCGTCTACAATTTTCACTTTCTCGAAACCAACCGCGAAACGCTCGGGATTGCGCTGGTGCTGGCGGTTGCGACCGGGTTGTTCGTCGCACTCTACACCACCTATGACGCCTACGGCATCCGCGCCACCGCCGACCCGTTCACCTTTCTGGCCTGGTTTTTCATGATCGACGGCTTTGCGATGCCGATCTATGCCGCCCTCAGATACCGCGCCATGATCCACCGCCCCGCCCTTGGCCCTCTGATGCTGCGCGGGTTGGCGGGGGCCATCATCGCCCCGCTTTCATTTGGCGCCATCATGCTGGCCACACGTCTGGACAAAGTCGGAGAAGCCGCCGTTCTGCGCGAAACCTCAACCGTCTTTGCCGCCCTAATCGGTTGGCTGGTTTTGAAGGAAACCGTAGGCCCCAGACGCATTGCGTTGATGGCATTGATTGCACTAGGCGCTGTAATAGTTGAAATGGGCGGGTGAGCAGCAGGAATTCGACATGACAGACGAAAAAAAGATCAATCCGTTTCTGAAACAGGTGTTGGAACTGGGCCCGCCGCTGGCCTTCTTCTTTATCTACCTGCGTCTGCGCGACGACAGCTTTCTGATCGGCGGGATCGAGTATTCGGGGTTTATCGTCGCCACGATCATCTTTGTGCCGCTCATGTTGGCCGCGATGGGTGTGCTTTGGTACCTGACGGGCAAACTCAGCCGGATGCAGATCTTCACCGCCTTCATGGTCATCTTCTTCGGCGGCCTGACCGCCTGGTTCAATGACGAGCGGTTCTTCAAGATGAAAACCACGCTGGTCTACGGGCTGTTTTCGGTCATCCTTGGGATCGGGTTGCTGCAGGGCAAATCCTACCTCGCCTACGTTCTGGATGAGATGCTGCCCATGCGCCACGAAGGCTGGATGATCCTGACCCGGCGCCTGTGCGGGTGCTTTGCGGTTCTCGCTGTTGCCAATGAATTCGTCTGGCGCACCATGTCGACCGATCTGTGGGTCAAAATCGAGACATTCGGGTTTCCAATCGCGCTGATGGTGTTCCTGATGTTGCAATTCAATCTGCTGCAAAGTTACATGGACGACCCGGACCACCAATAGGTGAATGGTAAAAAGCAAGATTCTCCCCATGCGTTTATGGCGTTTTCCACGTCCAAGCGGTGAAACCCGGGAAAACAGGACAAAAATCCTTGGCTAAATGCCGAAGCTGTGGAAAGTTGTGACACCACTCACAGCCGGAGCACCAAACATTCATGACGGCTTTCCCTGACAGCGGCTTTCTGTCCGAAGCGTCCGACAGGCTGAAAGCCATGCTTTCCGCTCAGGCGACCGAAATCTCACTTGAGCGGGGCGAAGTCCTGTTTGAACAAGGCGACGCGGGTGATGCCCTCTACGCCATTCTGGAAGGCACGCTTGAGGTTTCGTTTCTGGCCATGAGCGGCCGCAAACTGTCGCTGACACTGATGCGCCCCGGAGAAGTATTTGGTGAGATCGCCCTGTTCGACAGCGGCCCCCGTACCGCCTCGGTGTCGGCGGCCGAGCCCTCACGTATTCTGCGTGTCCGACAACAGGATGTGATGGCGCAAGTGCGCAATCATCCCGATCTGGCCGTTGATCTGATCCGTCTGGCCGGGTTGCGCATGCGCTGGATGGGCTCGCAATTGAATGAGCAGGTCTTCCTGCCCATGCCGATCCGCCTGGCCCGTAAGCTGCTGCATCTGTCCGAATTGCAAGACAATCCAACAGACCGCATCACCCTATCGCAAAGCGAGCTGGCAGAATTTGTCGGTGCCACGCGCGAGGCTGTGTCCAAGACCATTTCCACCTGGAAACGGGATAACGTGGTTGAAGCGACACGCGGCGGCCTGATGATTCAGGATTTTGAGGCCCTGCGGGAATTGGCCGAATCCGATCTGATCTGACCCCTGTGATCTGCTTCACAGATCAAAGCTCAAATTAAGACTACGTTAATAGATGTTACCGTAGGAGGTCAGAGAATCATCCCCGATATCTGTCCACTGACCTCTCCCTGTATCAGAGCCACGCACCTTCCCCGGTGTGTGGCTCATTTCTTGACAGCAGGACATTAAAAGGGCCGGAGAACACGCTCCGGCCCTTTTGGATTTGATGCGGTTGACTACTCGCCGAGGCTCAGCGCCACGAACCGGGGTTCGCCACCGCGGCGCACCAGCAACAGCAGCGACTTGCGCCCGGCCTCGCGCGCTTCTTCCATGCGGGTTTCGAGGTCTTCGATCGAGGTGACCTTTTGTTGGCCAGCTTCGGTAATCAGATCGCCAGCCCGCAGCCCCTTGGCGAAGGCTTCTGACGCCTCGTCCACCTCGGTCACAACCAGACCTTCCGCCTCGGCATCCAGACCCATATCCGTGCGCAGCGTGTCGGTCAGCGGTGAGATCGTAAGACCAAGGATATCCGCGTTCTCGTCGGCCGGTTGATCCGGGGTTTCCTCTTCCCCATCTTCGGCGCGCTCGGCGTCCTCACGACGGCCCAGCGTCACCAGAACGGTCTGAGTACCCCCGTCGCGGTGCACGACCACGCGGACCGATTTACCAACTGTCGTCTCGCCGACCTGCCGTACCAGACCGCGCGTATCCTCGACCTCGACCCCATCAAAGCTGAGGATCACGTCCCCGGCCAGCAGGCCCGCATCCTTGGCCGGTCCGTCCGGCACATCGCTGATCAGCGCGCCGCCGGGTTTGTCCAGACCCATCGCCTCGGCCATATCTTCGGTCACGTCCTGAATGCGCACGCCCAGCCATCCGCGGCGCGTTTCGCCAAACTCGCGCAGCTGATCGACGACCTTTATCACAACGTTCGACGCCATCGAGAACCCGATGCCAATCGAGCCACCGTTGGGCGACAGGATCGCAGTGTTCACGCCGATCACCTCGCCATCCATGTTAAACAGCGGCCCGCCCGAGTTGCCCCGGTTGATCGCCGCATCTGTCTGGATGTAGTCATCATACGATCCGCTCAGCGCGCGGTTGCGGGCAGATACGATTCCGGCCGAAACCGAGAACCCCTGCCCCAGCGGGTTGCCCATTGCGATCACCCAGTCGCCCACACGGGCCACGTCGCTGTCGCCGAACTGCACATATTGCAGCGGGCCTGACGCCTCGACCTTGAGCAACGCGATGTCCGTCTTTTCATCCGTGCCGATCACCTTGGCAGGCAATTCCTTCACCGGTTGACCATCGCCCGGGAAGAATTCAATCAGGATTTCATCGGCTTCAGCGATGACGTGGTTATTGGTGACGATATAGCCATCCTCAGAGATCACAAATCCCGACCCCAGCGCGTTGCTGCGGCGTGGGCGGTTTTGATCATCGCCGTTGCGGTCCTGAAATTCGCGGAAGAAATCCTCGAACGGAGAGCCTTCGGGCACGATGCCCTGAGGGCCCGTCTGATTTTCGATCAGGGTCGAGGTGGTGATGTTAACCACCGCCGGGCTGATCTTTTCGGCCAAGGGTGCCAGGCTTTCGCCCCGCGCCTGCGCGGCGACGGTCTGCGCCAGCACAAGAAGCATCCCTGCAACGGCCAACCACATCAGCCGCATGAAACCAACAACCTCGTCCCGCCGGACGGAAATACTGCGCGCTTGTGCCTGCACTTGGGAACTCCTTGTCGTCAATTCTTGGTGGATCGCCCGCAAGCGGCCCTGCTTGGCATCCAATGTAGTCGGTTTGTCAAAGCCCGCAACTAAGGATCGCGGGGAAATCACCGGCAATTGAAAACCCCGTGTTAAAACCCGACCTGATATGCGGCCCAAAGCAGCACCAGACCGCTGACAACGCACAGCAGACCGGCCAGCCGCCGCGCCTGTTCGGGCAAACTTCGCAATGCCTCAAGCATGCGTTCAATAAGCGAAGGGGCCAGCGCATAGGCCAGCCCCTCGACAATCAGCACCAGCCCGAAGGCCAGAAAGATCAGACCCATTACTGGCCGCTCTGCCCTGTGGGCGATTTCAGGTAGTTGAAGAACTCGGAATCCGGGCTCAGAACCATCGAACTATTGCCGCCACCCAGTGCTTTTTCATAAGCAGTAAGCGAGCGGTAGAATTCGAAGAACTCGGGGTCTGCGCCATAGGCTTCTGCAAAGATCGCGTTGCGTTCGGCGTCAGCCTCACCGCGAATGATCTCGGCCTCACGGTTGGCGTCCGACACAAGTTCGACCACGGTCCGGTCAGCCTGCGCGCGAACACGCTGCGCCGCCTCGTTACCACGAGCACGTTCGTCGGTGGCCTCACGTTCACGTTCCGCCTTCATCCGGTCAAAAGTTGCCTCAAGGTTGGCTTGCGGTAGATCGGTTGCCTTCAGACGCACGTCGATCACGTTCACGCCCAGCGCCCGCGCCTCGGCAATCGCGCTGTTGCGAATACGCAGCATCAAAGCCGCACGATCCGAGCTGAGGATGTCACGGGACGACACCGAACCCAGCACTTCGCGGGTTTCCGCACGCAGAATACTGTCCAGACGATTCTCGGCGACAGGAATACCACCTGTACCAACAGCCTGACGGAACTGGTTCAAGTCTGAAATCCGATAACGCGCGAAGGCATCGACCACCAACCGGCGATCATCCAGAGGTGTGACCTCAAGCGGCTGCACATCAATCGACAAGATGCGGTCATCGTAGCGCACCACTTCCTGAATCAGCGGGATTTTAAAGGCCAGACCAGGGTCTTCCTTGACAGATACAACACGACCAAATTGCAGAACCAAGGCGCGCTCGCGTTCGTCAACAATAAAGATCGACGACAGGCCAACGACGCCCAGAATTACGACAAGGATGAGAATAATGGGTGACTTTCGCATCAGTTGCTCTCCTCGCCCGAGTTACGTCGCAATTCGTTCAGCGGCAGATAGGGCACAACACCCTGCCCGCTCCCGCCGGTGTTTTCATCCAGAATGATTTTGTCGACATCACCCAAAACCTGTTCCATCCGCTCGAGATACAGACGCTTGCGGGTTACGTCGGGCGCTTTGGAATATTCCTCCAGAACCGCGCTGAAACGGCTGGCTTCACCCTGTGCGCTGTTGATCTGCTGGGCGCGATACGCCTCGGCCTCTTCCAATACCTGCGCGGCTTCACCGCGCGCTTCGGCCAAAACGCGGTTGGCATAGGCGTCGGCGACGTTTTGCAGGCGGTCACGTTCCTGCGCGGCGGCCTGAACGTCGCGGAACGCGGCGATTACGTCCTGTGGCGGGTCGGCCTTGTCAAAGTTCACCCGGACGATATTGATGCCCGAATCGTAGCTGTCCATGGTCGATTGGATCAGCTCTTGCAGGCGCTCACCGATGATACCCCGGTCGCGGTTCAGGATCGGGGCCAGTTCGCTTTGCGCGATGATCTCACGCATCGCCGATTCCGACACAGCGCGGATCGTTTGACGCGCATCACGCAGGTTGAACAGGAACTTGGCCGGGTCGTTGATATTCCAGACGACCTGATAGTCGATATCGACCACGTTTTCGTCGCCGGTCAGCATCAGGCCATCGTCACTTGCGCTCCGGCCGCCCATGTCTTCGGTCTGTTCGCGGGTGACCGGGATAACCTCGGCCGTCACAAAGGGCCACGGGGCAAAGTTCAGGCCGGGATTGCCCACGGCCGAAAACTCACCCAGGAACAGTTCAACCGACTGTTCTTCGGGTTTGACGGTATAAAAGCTGGCCGCGCCCCACAGGACTGCACCAACTACAAGACCGATCAGCACAGTACCTTTGGTAAAGATGGGACCACCCCCACCGCTGCCCTGACCGTTTCCGCCACGGCCTGAACCACCGCGACCGCCCATAAGGACGCGCAGCTGTTCCTGGCCTTTTTTCATCAGCTCATCGATCTCGGGGATCTGCGGGCTGTCGCCTTCGGGAGGCTTGCGCCCGTCCCCGTTATTGCCCCGATTTCCTCCGCCACCTGAGGAGCCTCCGCCGCCCCAGGGGCCACCGCTGTTGCCCGCCATATGTCTCTGTTCCCTTGTGTTGGACCGTGTGATCACGGGTTCCCTTGTAACTTGTGTGCGCGCGGTTGCAAATCAAGCCGTGCGAACAGGTTGCCGCATTGTCACCAGTTCCTCGGCCATGACCGGATGAACGGCGACGGTGCGGTCGAAATCTTCCTTGGTAGCGCCCATCTTTACGGCAATGCCGGCCAGCTGGATCATCTCACCCGCGCCCGGCGCGACAATGTGACAGCCCAGCACCTTGCGGGTGGCCTGCGATACGATCAGCTTCATCAGAACACGCTGAGTGCCCCCCGCAAACGCCTTTTGCATCGGTTTGAACGAGGTTGCATACACCTCAACCGGTTCCTGCGCGGCGGCCTCTTCTTCGCTGAGGCCCACTGTGCCGAATTCCGGCTGGGTAAAGATCGCCGTCGGGATCAGATCGTGATCCACCGGGGTCGGGTTGGCTTTGAACACAGTTTCCACGAAGGCCATCCCTTCGCGGATCGCAACCGGGGTCAGGTTCACACGATCAGTCACATCCCCGATGGCATAGATCGAGGGCACACCGGTCTGGCTGTATTCATCCACGATGATCTCACCCTTGCGGCCGCGTTCGACGCCCACGGCCTCAAGCCCCAGATTGTCCGCGTTCGGCGCGCGCCCGGTAGCATACATGACCACGTCGAAATGATCCTCGGTGCCGTCGGTCGCCTTAACGCGGATCTTGTCGCCCTCTTTGGTCATCTCAAGCACATTGGTGCCCAGACGCACGTCGATGCCGTTCTGACGCATTTCTTCGCAGATCAGACCGCGCGCCTCTTCGTCGAAACCACGCAAAATCTGCGCACCGCGATAAAACTGCGTGGTTTTCACGCCCAACCCGTTCATGATGCCGGCGAATTCACTGGCGATATAGCCGCCGCCAACGATCAGGATGCTTTCGGGCAACTTGGGCAGGTGGAAAATCTCGTTCGAAGTTATGGCCAGCTCGGACCCCGGAAACTCAGGCACGACCGGGCGTCCGCCGGTGGCGATCAGGATATGCTTGGCCGTTTTGCGCGTACCATCGGCCAGTTCGACCGTATGCGCATCCACGATATGCGCGCGCTGGTCAAAGCTTTCGACGCCATTGTTCTTGAGGATATTGCGATAGATGCCTTCCAGCCGGTCCAGTTCCGTCACCAGCTTGCCGTGGAACGTACTCCAGTCAAAGGCACCGGGTTGAATATCCCAGCCATATTCCCGCGCATCCCCGACCATGCCGGAAAACTCACTGGCAAAGACCATCAGCTTTTTGGGCACACAGCCCCGGATGACGCAGGTGCCGCCATAGCGGTCCTCTTCGGCCAGCGCCACTTTGGCACCGTTTTCGCCCGCCGCAACGCGCGCCGCGCGCACCCCGCCCGAGCCGCCTCCGATGACGAAAAGATCATAATCAAAGCTCATTTACCGTGCCTCTTCCAGATTTCAGCAAGCGCCATCGCGATGCTTAGGGGTGTACTCTATCTTGCGCCACTGTCCATAGGCTTACGATTGGCAAGCTGTTCTTTCCGGGGACTGTCCAGATCAGGCCAATAGTGTCGCAGCGCGTCGATGAATTGGTCAGATATGCGCTGCGGAATTCGTTTCAACGGAAAGTCCGCAGAACTGCGGCCGTTGAATAGACGAATTGTTACCTTGCACTGTGTCAGCGTGGAAAAACTTCACCAATTGAGTCTCTACGCGCAGAGCATACCCAAAATACACGGCCGGCAGCGCTGCACCCCCTGAACACTAAGTAAAAAACACGTATGGCCATGGTTTCTCTGACCACAAAAGCAAGCCCTGGCTGCAACCCTTAGTCCGCCAGATCGGAAAACAGGTTCTCTCCGCCGTCCACCATCTGATCCAGCTCGGTCGTGCCCGTGTTCAGGTCGCGCAGTTCGACACGACCGTCGCCATGACCGATGACAACCTTGTCGCAGATGTCGATAAACAACCCATTTTCAACCACGCCGGGCACCTGGTTCAGAACAAAAGCCAACTGCCGTGCATTGCCGATCCGTTGCAGGTGCAGGTCCAGAATGTGGTTGCCTTCGTCCGTGATAAACGGCGCCTCGCCGTTCATCCGCAGCATTGAAGTCTTGCCAAGCACATCCATCGTGTCCAGCGCCTCTTCGATCAGGGTGCGCGTGGTCTGCCAGCCAAAAGGCACGACCTCGACCGGCAAGGGGAAGGCGCCCAGCGTTTCGACCTCTTTGCCCGCATCGGCGATCACGATCATCTGATCGCTGGCGGTTGCCACGATCTTTTCCTGCAGATGCGCCCCGCCGCCGCCTTTGATCAGGTTCAGCTCTCCGTCGAATTCATCCGCGCCGTCGATTGTCATATCCAGCCATCCGGCCTGATCCAGCGAGACCACCTCGATCCCGACCTCGCGGGCCAGTTGGGCGGTGCGATTCGAGGTTGGAACAGCCTTGATCCGCAGCCCTTCCTCTTGCACTCTTTCCCCAATGCGACGCACCATCCACGCGGCAGTGGACCCTGTCCCCAATCCTACCCGCATACCGTCCTGCACCAGGTCGGCAGCGCTGCGGGCAGCGACATATTTGGCCTTATCGATTGACGACATTTCTTGTGACATGGCAGCGTTCCCCTCTTGTCTTGGCGGGTTTATACGGAATGCAACCCGCAACTTCGAGAGCCAAATCGCCTCGACCCCAAGCAAACACTGGAGAAAACTGCGTGTTTCCGATGGGAAACGTCGCAATCGCCGCATTTTTCCCACCTGATCCGATATAGACAATCCTTATGACACCGCCCTATCGCCTACACTATGCCCCCGACAATGCCTCACTGGTCATCAGACTGGTGCTGGAAGAGATGGGCCAACCCTATGAGACCGTTTTGGTGGATCGCCGTCAGGATGCGCACAACAGTGCGGCCTACCGAAAGCTGAATCCCAACGGCCTGATCCCGGTGCTTGAAACACCACAAGGACCCATCTTTGAAACCGCAGCCATCCTGCTGTGGCTGGCCGATACGCATGGACAACTGGCACCTGCGCCTGACAGCCCTGATCGTGCGGGTTTTCTGAAATGGCTGTTTTTTGCCTCCAACACGCTGCATGCAGACCTGCGCATCCTGTTTTACGCCGAAAAGTATATCGATGAAGCGCAGGCCGACACCCTGCGTACTGGCATCCGCCCGCGCCTGCGTCAGCACTTGGCAATTCTGGATGCAGAGGCTGCAAAAAAACCTGTGTGGCTGTCACCCGATCAACCGTCGGTTCTGACCTATTACCTGGCCTGTCAGATGCGATGGATGGCCCTTTACCCCGCGCGGGCTGATCGCAGCTGGTATCAACTGCCGGACACCCCCTATCTTCAGGCCATTCTCATGCACTCAGAAACCCGCCTCGCAACGCGTGCCGCAATCGCAGCCGAGGGGTTGGGTCCAACGCCATTCACGTCCCCAAGTTACGCTAATCCTCAGGAAGGCTCAGCTACATAACATGTTTCTCTCCGTGTTCGATATGTTCAAAGTGGGTATTGGCCCGTCTTCGTCTCATACTATGGGTCCTATGGTGGCAGCGGCGCGGTTCCTGGACCTGATGCGCGCCTCGCCCTTTGAATTTGCCGGGCTGCGCGGATCCTTGCATGGCTCGCTGGCCTTTACCGGTGTCGGCCACGCCACCGACCGCGCCACGATCCTGGGGTTGGCAGGCTTCGTCCCCGAGAGCTATGACAATGACAAGGCCGAGAAAGCACTGGCAGAAATAGCCGAAACCCATTCGGTCACACCCGAGGGCCTGCCCCGCCTGAAATTCGATCCGAAAACCGATTTGATCTTCGACTACGACGACACTCTGCCCGGACATGCGAACGGGATGATCCTGATGGCAACCGATGCACAAGGGGACGTGATCCTGCGTCAGGTCTACTACTCGGTCGGGGGCGGTTTTGTTCTGACCGAAGAGGAACTGGCCGAAGGCAAAGCCAAGAACGAAGGTCCCCCTATCCCGTTCCCCTTTCACTCTGCCGCTGAAATGCTTGAGATGGCCAAGTCCAGCGGCAAAAGCATCGCACAAATGAAACGCGAGAATGAGATCGCACGCGGATGCGCCGACAGCTTTGCCAAGGGCACGGCGCGGTTGTGGGAGGTCATGAACAATTGCATCGAACGCGGGCTGAACACCGATGGCATCCTGCCCGGAGGTCTGAAAGTACGCCGCCGGGCCAAGGGGATTTATGACGCCCTGATGGCCGAGCGTGGCATGAACCTGACCGCACCTCACACCATCAACGACTGGATGAGCGTCTATGCGATGGCCGTGAACGAGGAAAACGCAGCGGGCGGTCAGGTTGTAACCGCCCCGACAAATGGCGCTGCAGGGACGTTGCCTGCGGTTCTGCGCTATTATCTGGACCACGTGCCCGGCGCGTCGGAAAGCCACATTGAGGATTTCCTGTTGACCGCAGCCGCAATTGGCGGACTGGTCAAGTATAACGCCTCGATTTCAGGTGCCGAAGCCGGGTGTCAGGCCGAGGTCGGCAGCGCGTCGGCCATGGCGGCTGCCGGTCTGTGCGCAGTGATGGGGGGCACCCCCGAGCAGGTAGAGAACGCGGCGGAAATCGCCTTGGAACATCACCTTGGCATGACCTGCGATCCGGTCGCGGGGCTGGTGCAGGTTCCATGCATCGAACGCAACGGACTGGCCGCGATCAAGGCGGTTTCGGCGGCCTCACTGGCGCTACGGGGGGATGGGCAGCATTTTGTGCCTCTGGATGCCGCGATTGAGACCATGCGCCAGACCGGCATGGACATGCATCATAAATACAAGGAAACCTCGCTGGGCGGCCTGGCCGTGAATGTTCCCAACTGCTGAGATGCTATTGGCGCTTTGCCCCAAGCGGCAAAACAATTAGCGTCGCGCCCATGATACAGGATCGACCGGTTCTTGGCATCATGTTGATGCTTGGGTTTTGCGTTTTGGCGCCGTTTGGGGACGCACTGGCAAAACTGCTGAGCGCGTCGACCCCGATTGGCATGCTGGTGTTTGTGCGTTTTGCAGTGCAGGTACTGGTTCTTGTTCCTCTGGTCGCCCTGACAGGTCGGCACTGGCGCATGCGCGGGCGTATTCTGTGGCTGGCCGTTCTGCGTACCGTTCTGCAGGTCATCGGGATAGCCGCGATGTTCAGCGCTCTGCTCTACCTGCCTCTTGCGGATGCCATCGCCATCGTTTTCGTGATGCCGTTCATCCTGCTGCTGCTGGGCAAATACATTCTGGGCGAAGAAGTGGGCCTGCGCCGTCTGATCGCCTGCGCGGTAGGTTTTTTCGGTACTCTGCTGGTGATCCAGCCCAGTTTTGCGCAGGTGGGCGCAGCCGCGCTGCTCCCTCTTCTTGTCGCGCTGGTCTTTGCGCTTTTCATGCTGGTGACCCGCCAGATTGCAAAACAGACCGATCCCGTTTCGCTACAGGCCGTGTCCGGCGTTATCGCAACTGCGATCCTGCTGCCGGTCCTTGCCCTTGGCGGGATGAACGAAGTCCGGGGCGCATCCTTGATCGCGCCGCCTGCTGATACCCATGTATTGCTGCTTGGCGTCGGGCTGTTGGGAACCCTGTCGCATCTATTGATGACATGGTCGCTGCGGTTTGCCCCCTCGGCCACGCTTGCCCCAATGCAATATCTGGAAATCCCGGTGGCCACCCTGTTCGGCTGGATCATCTTTCACGATCTGCCCAACGGCATTGCAGCACTTGGGATCGCCATCACGGTGGTCGCGGGGCTCTACGTTATCCTGCGCGAGCGGGCCAGCGCGCGGGCTGCCCCGACAGAAACGCCTGCATAACCGCGTCCAGCGCGGGACGGGGCACCATGACCAAAAGACCGGGTGAATCTATCGACAGATGAACCTGCCCCAATGCCCGGTTGGACGTGCCGACGCGACCGTCCGGCTCCAACACCAAACCTTCGATCGGCCATTCCAAGCCCTGGCTGCGGCCTGTCACGGTCTGAAAGGGAAACAAGGACACCACATCGCCGGGACGCAGCGACAGGGTAATCTCGGGCGGTGCATGGAATACGATCTCCTGCGCGCCGATCAACAGACAGGGCCTGTCCTGCAACCTGACCAGAGCGTTGAGCACGGCAAGCTGATGATCCAGCCGACCGCCCAGAAACCCCACGCCCAGAACCAGAGGCGCATCAACGCTGCGCAGGGCCTTGTCGAAATCCGTGCTGTCCTGTTCGTCGATGGGAAACAACCGGTCGGCAGGAATGCGGTCCCGATAGCCCGCGTCCAGCGAATCGAAATCACCGATAACAGCGTCAGGATTGCGCCCGGCATCCATGAGCGGAACTGCCCCACCATCTGCCGCCACAACCGTATCGGCACGAATCAAGGCCAGTTTCAGATCCTCAGCGCCGATTTCACCGCCTCCGACGACTGCAATTGGCCTCTGGGACCGTACAATCGGCGCATTTTTTGTAAGATTGATCATTTTTTCCGGTTTTGGACACATTGAGACCACAAAATGATAAGCTAATGCAAAGAGTTTCGAGCCACCGGTGTGTCCGGATTCGGGTTTGGTGGCTCCGGTAGTTTGTAGAGGACGTGCGTCTGATGGTACAGAATAACAAGGTTTTGACCGTTTCCTATGGAACCTTCTCATGCACTTTGGAAGGCTTTGATGATTCCTTTGAAACGATGAAAGCGATTGCCGAGTATTTTCGCGATCTCGCCGCAGATGATCGTTATTTCGGCTCTGAACCACCGCAGCCCGATACTGAAATGTTGACCAAAATCGCACAGCGCGACGCCTCTCGAAAGGTTGAGGCGCGCGCAAACGAGGCCGGTTTCCTGATCCGCGCGACTGAACAGACCCCCGAAAGCGCACCGGATCTGAATGTGATCAACACCCCTGCCCCCTCGCAGCCTGTTTTCGCTGAACCGGTAGATGAGGCCGCTTCCCCTGCTGCTGACAGCATCGCGGCCAAGCTTCAGCGTATCCGGGCCGTTGTTTCACATTCCGAGGAAAACTCGGTCATCTACAGCGAAGACGAAGAAACGGCGCTGATGAAATCGACAGCAGGTCCGTCGGATGCAGTGGCCGCCGCTTTTGCTGCCGGCACGCTTGAGCCTTCCGATATGGACGACGCGCCCGCCGTCACGGCCCCGTTCAACAACTCACCCGACCCTGTCGACGCCGAGCCGGACCAGCCTGAGGTCGAAGAAGCTGAGGCCCCGACGCCGCCGGTCGCCGTCGAAGAGGCTCCGGCCCCTGTCATCGAAGAAGAAGAGACTGAGGTCGAAACCGCCGCCTCTGACGATCTGATGGCCGAAGCTGAGGCCGAGGTCGCGGATGATACCGACGAAGAGATCACCAACATTCTGTCGGATGTAGACGAGGAAGAAACGGTCGAAGAAGCCGCAGAAAACGTTCTGACCGAAGAGGATGAGGTCGACCTGCTGGACGAGATTTCCAGCGTCGAATCCATCCTGGCCGAGCGTGCGGGCAAATCGAAGTCCGAAACAGCAGATATGGATCAAGACGTGTCGCGCCTGATGGACAAGGTCGGCGAACAGTTGGATGACCCGGACAGCAGCAGCACACGCGAAGCCTACACCCAATTGCGGACCGCCGTCGCCGTTACCGAAGCGGAGCGCAACGAAAAAGGTGTCGCCCGTCCGAGCAACGATGATGACGGATACCGCGGCGACCTGTCCTCGGTCGTCAGCCCGCGCCGCCCCGAAGTTCAGGTCACCAGCGCGCGCCCGCGCATCGACGAAGGCGCGCCGCTGAAACTTGTGGCTGAACAGCGCATCGACAACCAAGCGCAGGATGCGGGCCCCGTAACACCCCGCCGCGTAACGTCCGAAGCCGAAGGTGACGACGAAATCGCCGAGGAAGGTGGATTTGCCAAATTCGCACAAAAGCAAGGTGCGCAATCCCTGCCCGATCTACTAGAAGCAGCGGCGTCTTACCTGTCTTTTATCGAAGGACAGGAACAGTTTTCGCGCCCACAGTTGATGAACAAGATCCGCTCGCTCAAGCAAGAGGACTTTGACCGCGAAGAGAGCCTGCGCTCGTTTGGTCAATTGCTGCGGGATGGCAAGATCGAAAAAGCTGGTGGTGGGCGTTTTGCTGCGTCGACCCAGATCGGCTTCCGCCCGGATGACAAGCGCGCCGCCGGGTAACCCACACAGAAATCTAAGGAAAAATGGGCCGAGCGTTTGTTCGGCCCATTTCTTTTGCACTCAGGGGCCCGCCCTGCCCTCAATTCTGTGAAACTTCTATGCTGCAGCGCAGAAAAATGATAGGCTGACCGTTAAGGTAACGTCTGTTCCAGTGCTCGTTCAAACAAAGGCCATGCCATGTATGAACTCCCTATCCGACGTCTTCGAATCTACGACAAAGCCAGAATAGAAAGCCACTTCAACAGCTTGGACACCGACGCTCTGACGGCGCGTTTTGGGGTTCCTGTCAGTGATGCATTTGTCCATGGCTACCTTGAGGGTATTTTTGATCATTCAGCCTTGGTGTTCGGTGCATTCCCGGATTCCTGCCTGCGCGGGGTCGCAGAGTTGAGGGCCCTGCCGGACAGTCATCCGCACAAAGCCGAAGCCGCCTTTACCGTCGAGACTGTGTGGCAGGATCGCGGGATCGGGGATGCGCTGCTGTCGCGGATCATTGCGGCGGCCCGAAACCGTGGTTTCCGCGAGCTGCACATGCTGTGCCTGGCCACAAACCATAAAATGCGCCGACTTGCGTCCAAACACGAGGCCGATCTGAACCTGGTCCCCGGGCAGGTCGAAGCCACGCTGACAACACCATGGCCTACCCTGTTCAGCTTTGCCGAAGAGATGTCAGGCGAGTATCACGCCATGGCGCGCGCTGTCCTCACCTGGCCTGTGACGTCTCGTCAGGGCGATTAAGATCAGAACGAGTAGGCAAGCGCCGCAAATGGACCGGTCAGGATCAGGTCGATCACGTCCTGGCCTTCTTCGAAATCAACGCTCAGATGCCGGTATCCCCCTGACAGATCAACCCGATCTGTCCATTTCCAATTGGCCTGAATGACGGCCTCCCACTGGAAGTCGGAACCATACCCAAAGCCGCCGACGTTACCCATAGCCCCCACGGCCCAACGATCATTCAGAACCCGGCTGTAACGCCCGCCGATGATCGGATCCGTCCAGCTGCGGTCCGTTGATACGGTTCGGTTCAGCACCGTTGTCGACAAATCCAAATCCCAATGGCGCAGCCCGGCAAAGGTCTCAAATCTCGACCGGTCATCCGCGTAGATCGCATAGCTTCCTACGATCGACGACATGGTTCCTTCCAGCTCCCAATCGGCGAGCTCATCAAACGGTCCAAAACCGACCGTATCGGACAGGTCCAGATAGTTGAATTCCGCGCCAATCGCCCAGCGCCCGTTGCGCGCCTCACCCGCAATCAGAAAAAGGCCGTCCAGAATGTCGAAAATGGATTCGTTGCCATCGACCGGCGGATTGGGCCCAATATCCAGCGAGGTGCGAAACTCCGGCCCCCAGAGATAAGGAACGACGGTGTATTCCCAATCATTGGCCTGCACGGGCCCCGCGACCATCAAAGCAAGCGATGCGCCCAAAATCGATTTTTTCATATTCACCCAGCCTCTAAGCCGAAAAAGTGCCATTTCCCAAACGATTGGCACGCCCAATGAGGCCGGGCAATCCAGTAAATATTCAAGAACCCTGATCTGGGTCTTCTTTGCCAACACCCTTGAAGACGAACTTGAAGGGCAAGGCCCACATGACGCCAAGGGCAATATAGACCAGCAACTCCAGCCAGATCGGCGGGCGGTCCAACCAATTCACAACGGTCACCACCGCCACGATGTAGGCGGGCAGCCCGATCAGCAACAGCACCAGCGACCACCGCCGCCGGGCCTTATAGCTGAGGCCGGGCTTGTCGCCGCCGCTCATCAGTCCGCAAACGGGTCGGTCACCAAAATGGTGTCGTCCCGCTCCGGGCTGGTGGACAAAAGGGCAACCGGGCATTCGATCAGTTCTTCGACCCGGCGCACATATTTGATTGCGTTGGCCGGCAGGTCGGCCCAGCTGCGGGCCCCCTCGGTGGACTCGCTCCAACCGGGCATCTCTTCGTAAATCGGTGTGCAGCGCGCCTGCTGATCTGCAGCGGTGGGCAGATAATCCAGACGCTCACCGTCCAAATCGTAACCGACGCAGATTTTCAGCGTCTCGAACCCGTCCAGAACGTCCAGCTTGGTCAGCGAAATACCGTTCACACCGCTGGTGGCGCAGGTTTGGCGCACCAGACAGGCATCGAACCAGCCGCACCGGCGCTTGCGCCCGGTGGTGGTTCCAAACTCGTGCCCACGCTCACCCAGGCGCTGACCGTCGTCGTCGTCCAATTCGGTCGGGAAAGGCCCCTCACCCACACGGGTTGTGTAGGCTTTCACGATCCCCAGAACAAAATCGATCGATCCCGGTCCGATCCCAACGCCCGTTGCCGCTTGTCCCGCAATCACGTTGGACGACGTCACGAACGGATAGGTGCCAAAATCGATATCCAACAGCGCACCTTGCGCGCCTTCAAACAGAATACGCTTACCCGCCTTGCGCTTTTCATTCAGCACTTTCCAAACAGGCGCAGCAAAGGGCAAAATCTGCGGTGCAATCTCTTTCAACTGTGCAATCAGGCCATCGCGGTCAATCGGCTCCAGGCCCAACCCGTTGCGCAGCGCGTTATGATGCACCAGCGCCCGGTCTACCCGCAGCGCCAGTGTCGCATCATCAGCCAAATCAGCAACGCGGATCACCCGGCGCCCCACCTTGTCTTCGTAACAGGGACCGATCCCGCGACCGGTCGTGCCAATCTTGGCCACCGAGTTCTGGCTCTCGCGCGCCCGGTCCAGCTCACCGTGGAACGGCAGGATCAGAGGTGTGTTCTCTGCGATCATCAGCGTCTCTGGCGTGATCTCAACTCCTTGCGCACGGATGGTGCCGATTTCCTTGATCAGATGCCAAGGATCCAGCACGACGCCATTGCCAATAACGCTCAGCTTACCACCGCGTACAACACCCGAGGGCAGCGCATGCAGCTTGTAAACCTCACCATCGATAACCAGCGTATGCCCGGCATTATGCCCGCCCTGAAAACGCGCGATGACGTCTGCCCGCTCGCTGAGCCAGTCGACGATCTTGCCTTTTCCTTCGTCGCCCCATTGGGCGCCGACAACAACCACATTGGCCATATCCGGTCCTTTTGCGCTGAGTTATCAAACCTCGCTCGTATAGCGAGGAGAAAGCAGCAGGGAAACCGATAATTCGCCGCAGTCAGAAACCGCGCTGCGCGCGGTGCCTCCGGCGGGGATATTTTTAGACAGATGAAGAAAGGATCCCCTGCTTCATCTGTCCAGAAATATCCCGGGGGAGTCGCCCGGAAAGGGCGGCGGGGGCAGCGCCCCCTGCCCTAACCCTGTGCCAAATGCACCGGCTGGCCGTGAGGCGTTGTCAGATAAGCCTCCTCCCACGCAGAACTGAACGCAGTGACCTCGGTGGGTGTCGCAGAACCCTGTTCGTGCAGCAAATGTTCAAGCGTTTCAAGCCAGGCTTGAAAATAGTCGTCACCACCATCCAATTCCCGGTCCAGACCCCGGCGCTTGAGCGTTTGGGAAAACCGAGCCGCCCAATCGGGCCAGTCGAATCGGCCTGCTTCGTTCAAGGCCACGGTCACGGCAAACACCTGGGCGTGCCAGGGCTCGGCAAACACGGGTTCCGGGGCGGAATGGATGACGCATTCGCTCATGCCGGTTCCAGATAGCTTTGCCACAGGTCCAGAACGACTTCGTCGCCCGGATTTTCGGGGTCGGCCCAAAGTTCAGATGCAGGGAACACAACTGCATAGAGTGGCTCGGGGGCCTCGCCTAGCCTATGAGCGTTGGAATCCGGCAGCACATGCGTGCCGTGCAGGCGCAGAATGCGCCCCGTTGCACCCGATGCGTAGATCGGCAGGCGCGTATGACCGCCATCGACCTTACGATTTGCAGCCGGGTGTACCGTGCGCACAGTCTGACCAATCTCGAAAGCCGCAAGGATGTCCGAAGGCCGATCTGCCGGGCCGCCCTTGGCAAGGGCGGTGGCGACGGACTCGGCTTTGAGAACGCGATCAGCCAAGGGGTGCGGATCGTTGGTTTCCACCCCCGACAAATCCTCTCGGGTCAAAACGCCGGACTCAACCAACAGATCGGCAAGGCCCGAAATCCACTTTTCATAGTAGGAGAATCGCGCATAGTCCTTGGGCGACAACCTTTCACGCGCGTGGCGCGAGACGTCGATGTTCCACTGCCCCAGAAACCCGGCGGCGAGCGTTACGGCCAGTGCCCGACCGTGCCACTCTTCCGGGAAAATCGGGGCATCTTCGGCTTCGGGGTGAAGTGGGCCGTCGCCAAAGCGCCCCCCCATATCATGCACGCGGGTCATGCGGGCACCTTTGGCAAACCGGTGCCGATCATACTGTCGCGGGTCACAAGCGCGGCCAGTGCTTCCTCACTGAACCCTTCGGTTCCTTCTGGTCGCATCGGCAGGATCAGATAGCGAATCTCGGCCGTCGAGTCCCACACCCGGACGGCGGTCTCGGCCGGCAGGATCACACCAAATTCAGCCAACACTTTGCGCGGCTCGCGCACGGCGCGGGCGCGGTAGGCGTCGGACTTGTACCAACCGGGCGGAATGCCCAGCAGAGGCCAAGGGTAGCAGCTGCACAAGGTACAGACGACCATATTATGCTGCTGAGGCGTGTTCTCGACGACCACGATATGCTCACCCTGCCGACCGTAGAACCCAAGATCGGCGACGACCGGCGTGGCATCTTCGAGCAGGGCGCGCTTGAATTCGGGATCAGCCCAGGCCCGAGCCACGACACGCGCCCCGTTCTGTGGCCCGATCTTGTTCTGATAGGTGTCGATGATTTCATCCAGTGCCGCCGGATCGATCAGCCCTTTCCGGGTCAGAATCGTTTCGAGCGCTTTGACGCGGAGCGCGGGCTCGGGCGGCAACAGGGCGTGCGGGTGGTCGTGATCGTCATGTGGCATGGGCGCAGGTTGCGCTACCATTCACCGATCTGTCCAGTCCCTTTGACGTGATACGGCCTATCACAGTGCGTGATGGAAACTCGTGACTTGCCCCCGATGGCAAACTTGCATAAGTACCACGCGATACACGCCACGCTGTACAGGACCACCATGGAAAACGTCGTTCTCATCATCCATCTTCTTCTGGCTCTGGGCCTGATCGCCGTCGTCCTGATGCAGCGATCCGAAGGCGGTGGCCTTGGCATGGGTGGCGGTGGCGGCGGCGCCATGACCGGCCGCGCGGCAGCAACGGCCCTGGGTAAGGTAACCTGGATTCTGGCGGCATGCTTTATCGTCACCTCGATCACGCTGACGATTCTGGCGGCTCAGAAATCCTCGGGCAGCTCGGTCATCGACCGTCTGGGCGTCCCCGCCCCGGCCGCGACCGAAGAAAGCGCACCGGCGGTTCCGTCGGCGGATGATCTGCTGCCTCCGGCACAGGGCGACGACGCGCCACTGATCCCTCAGGCCAACTGATCCACAAAACCTAGAAATACAAAAGAGAACTGCAACAGCATCTTGCGGTTCTCTTGCGCTATTGGCGCGAATCCTTTATGTGTGAAGTCCCGTGATGCAGCGGTTTTTTGTAAACCGTCGGGCAGCTGATTTTGACGTCTCACGGGAGCTAGCCGAACAACATGGCGCGTTTTATTTTCATCACCGGTGGTGTGGTTTCGTCCTTGGGTAAAGGACTGGCTTCGGCGGCTTTGGGCGCTTTGTTGCAGGCCCGGGGGTATTCGGTTCGGCTGCGCAAGCTGGACCCCTATCTGAACGTCGATCCCGGCACCATGTCACCCTTTGAACATGGCGAAGTCTTCGTCACCGATGACGGGGCCGAGACCGATCTGGACCTTGGCCACTATGAACGCTTTACCGGTGTGGCCGCACGCAAGACTGACTCGGTCAGCTCGGGCCGGATTTACTCTAACGTGCTGGAGAAAGAACGTCGGGGCGATTATCTGGGCAAGACCATTCAGGTGATCCCACACGTCACCAACGAGATCAAGGATTTCATCGCCATTGGTGAGGATGAGGTTGATTTCATGCTGTGCGAAATCGGCGGCACCGTGGGTGATATTGAGGGCCTGCCCTTTTTCGAAGCCATTCGCCAGTTCAGCCAGGACAAACCGCGTGGTCAGTGCATCTTTATGCACCTGACGCTGCTGCCCTATATCAAGGCGTCCGGCGAGCTGAAAACCAAGCCGACCCAACACTCGGTCAAGGAACTGCGTTCCATCGGTCTGGCCCCGGATATTCTGGTTTGCCGCTCGGAAGGTCCGATCCCCAAGAAAGAGCGTGAGAAACTGGCGCTGTTCTGCAACGTGCGCCCCGACAGCGTGATCGCGGCGCAGGACCTCAGCACCATCTATGATGCCCCGCTGGCCTATCACCGCGAAGGTCTGGATCAGGCGGTTCTGGACGCGTTCCAGATCAGCCCTGCCCCCAAGCCCGATCTGGCGAAATGGGAAGACGTCAGCGACCGCATCCACAACGCCGAGGGCGAAGTGAAGGTTGCCATCGTCGGCAAGTATACCCAGCTGGAGGACGCCTATAAATCAATCGCCGAGGCGCTGACCCACGGTGGCATGGCCAACCGCGTAAAGGTCAAGGTCGAATGGGTCGATGCCGAGGTCTTCGATACCGAAGATGCCGCCCCGTATCTGGAAGGCTATAACGCCATCCTCGTCCCCGGCGGGTTCGGCGAGCGTGGCACCGAAGGCAAGATCAAGGCAGCGCAATACGCGCGCGAGCATAAAGTGCCCTATCTGGGCATTTGCCTTGGCATGCAGATGGCCGTGATCGAGGCCGCCCGAAACGCGGCGGGTATTGCCGAGGCTGGCTCTGAGGAATTCGACCATGAGGCCGGGAAAAAACGTTTCGAACCGGTGGTTTATCACCTGAAGGAATGGGTGCAGGGCAATCACAAGGTTGAACGCAAGGTCGGCGACGACAAAGGCGGCACCATGCGTCTGGGGGCCTATAACGCGGTTCTGGCCGAAGGGTCGAAGGTTGCGGATGTCTATGGTGGCACTCAGATCGAAGAACGCCACCGTCACCGCTATGAGGTGGACATCAAATACCGTGAAAAGCTGGAAAAGGCGGGCCTGAATTTCTCGGGCATGTCGCCGGACGGCCGCCTGCCGGAAATCGTCGAATGGTCGGATCATCCGTGGTTCATTGGTGTGCAATACCACCCGGAACTCAAGTCCAAACCGTTCGATCCGCACCCCCTGTTCCGCGACTTCGTGCGCGCCGCCAAGGAAAGCTCGCGTCTGGTCTGATCCCGGGCCAGTCACCGCATTGTGACGGCGGGCGCAAAAAAGCCTATACGCGCCCGCCCTTTCCACGGTTAACTGTCCGCAACCCAGCGACAGGAGGCCGGCCATGACCAACCAGATCACCCAAGCGGAAGAATTTGCAGCCCTGCACAAAAGGGGCGATCCGGTCATTCTCTACAACATCTGGGATGCTGGCAGTGCCGGGGCCGTGCGCGATGCCGGGGCCAAGGCGATTGCGACCGGCAGTGCTCCGGTCGCGATGGCGCAGGGGTTTGGCGATGGTCAGAACATCCCGATAGAGACCGCGCTGGACAACGCCCGCCGGATCGTCGCAGCGGTCGATCTGCCGGTGACACTGGATTTCGAAGGCGCTTATGCCAGCGATGTGCTGGGCGTCGCCGCCAACGTCCAACGCGCGCTGCAGACCGGCGTTGTCGGCTTCAACTTCGAAGATCAGATCGTCGGTACCAGCGACCTCTATGATATTGAAACGCAGGAAGCGCGGGTCCGGGCCATGCGTGAAGGCTGCGATGCAGCCGATATCCCGGCCTTCATCAACGCGCGCACCGATATCTTTCTGAAGGCCAGGCCCGAAACCCACTCTGACGCCATGCTGGATGATGCGATTGCCCGGGCCAAAGCCTATGCCGATGCCGGTGCCAGCGGGTTCTTTGCGCCCGGCCTTAAGAATGAGGCGATGATCGCCCGGCTGTGCGAATCGACCGATCTGCCGGTGAATATCATCGCCCTGCCCGGCACCCCCGACACGGCGACGCTGGCGTCACTGGGCGTGGCGCGGATCAGTTACGGCCCGGTTCCCTATCGTCAAATGCTGGGATGGTTGCAGGAACAGGCCGCGCAAGCCTTGCAGGGCGGTTGATGCCTGCACCTTTGGATCGCGTTAGGCGTGTTTTCGCCTTGCCCGGCCAAAGACCGACAATTTGGACCTATGAGGGGTAGTCCGCGCTTGGCGGGCTACAAAATATGGAATATCCTCACGGTATGTTGAAGAAATTCTTGCAGGCTTTTCGCCCACCGCAACACGACAATCTGCCGGACCCGGACGCCGAACTGGCGCTTGGGGCGCTGATGGTGCGCGTGGCGCAGGCAGACCGGGACTACAAGCTGGAAGAAATCAGCCTGATCGACCGTATTCTGGCCCGGCTCTACCAGCATAACGCGATTGAGGCCGCCAAGGTCCGCGCAACCTGTGAAAAGCTGCATGCGGCTGCCCCGGATACCGATACGTTCGGCAAGCTGATCCGCGAGACCACCGATCTGCATGAACGTCTTGCCGCACTGGACGCCCTGTGGGAGGTGGTGCTGGCCGACGGCAATTCCGACGAGGGCGAGATGGAGATCGTGGAAGAGGCCCGTATCGCCATGGGCCTGAGCTTTAACGACAGCAAGGCCGCGCGCGAGCGTGTGCAAAGAAGCTTGGAAGAGCGTTAGAGCCCCTCTATATCTAACTCATGTTCAGTGATTTTCTGGCCCGGCTGACACAGCCCGCCCCCGCCCCACTTGCCGATGATGATGCCCGCCTTGCCCTGACGGCCCTGCTGGTCCGTATCGCCCGGTCCGACAACGATTACGCCGATACGGAAATGGCCCGAATCGACAAGATTTCGGCCGAACGCTATGGCCTGTCGCCGTTCGAAGCCGCAGCCCTGCGCGCCCGCGCCGAAGATCTTGAGGCCGAGGCCCCCGACACCGTCCGCTTTACCCGCGCCATAAAAGAGGCCGTTCCCTATGACGACCGTCTCGCCGTCGTACAGGCCATGTGGTCGGTCGCGCTGGCCGATGGGCAGCGCACCGGCGAAGAGGACTCGCTGCTGCGGCTGGTGGTCAGCCTTTTGGGTGTAAGCGACGTGGATTCGGCGCTGGCCCGGCAAAAGGCTGCAAAATCGTGATAGCTGCGCTGGGCATGTATGACATGCCCGCGCTACAGCCGGTGAATGACCGGTTCTGGTCACTGGTGCGCAGCCATCTGGGCTATGGGCCAGAGTCTCTGACCCGCGATGCAGATCCATGGCAAATCTGGCAACACCCCGCGCTTGTTCTGGCCCAAACCTGCGGAATGCCTTATCGCACCCGGTTGCACAGCACAGTGCGACTGGTCGGAACACCCGATTATGGTCTGGCAGGTTGCCCACCGGGCTATTACAGATCGATTTTCGTTGTCCGTCAGGACGATACGCGCGATTTGAATCAGCTGATCGCCGGTCGTTTCGCCTATAATGAGGTCCTGTCCCAATCCGGCTGGGCCGCTCCGATCGTGCACTTGGAACAGGCGGGGCAGCGCCCTGCTGCCTTTCTCGCCACAGGCAGCCATGCACAATCGGCCTGTGCGGTGTCATCGGGCAGGGCTGATGTCGCGGCTTTGGACGCGTTGACCTGGGAACTGCTGAAAGAGCACAGCACACTTGGCACGGATTTGCGCGAAGTCTGCGCAACACCGCCGACCCCCGCCCTGCCCTTTATCACCGCCAAGGATCAGGACGCGCCCCTGATCGCCCAAGCCCTGCGGGCAGCGATTGGTGATCTGTCTCAGGCGGACCGTGCAGCGCTGCATCTGCGCGGCCTGATCGACATTCCCGCCAGCGCTTATCTTGCGGTTCCCAATCCGTCCCAGGATTATACCACCGGGCCCAACCGCTGATCAAATTGAGCACTACGTTTGGTCAATTTGACTGTTTCAGCCCGCGATGATGTCAATTGCGCATTGCATTGCACCGATTTTTAAGCCCTATTACCGCACCAACACCGCTAACACATGGGCCCTTCGTGACAGATTCCACTCCCGTAATCGAAATCAAAAACCTCCACAAAAGTTTCGGCAATCTGGAAGTGCTGAAAGGGGTCGATATTACGGCAAGACGCGGGGATGTTGTTTCGCTGATCGGCTCGTCCGGGTCCGGCAAATCGACCTTGCTGCGGTGCTGTAACCTGTTGGAAGACAGCCAGCAGGGCGAGATTCTGTTCAAGGGCGAACCTGTGCGCTGGTCCGGGGATATGCACAACCGCCGCCCTGCAGACCCCAAACAGGTTCTGCGCATCCGCACCAACCTGTCGATGGTGTTTCAGCAATTCAACCTGTGGGCTCATTTGACCATCCTGCAAAACGTTATGGAGGCCCCGGTCACCGTTCTGGGCCGCGACCCGCAAGAGGTTGAGGATAGCGCGCGCCGGTATCTGGACAAAGTGGGCATTGGCGACAAGTGCGATGTCTATCCCGCGCAACTGTCTGGCGGTCAGCAACAACGCGCGGCCATCGCTCGCGGTCTGTGCATGGAACCCGAGGCGCTGCTGTTCGACGAGCCGACCTCGGCGCTGGACCCCGAGCTTGAGCAAGAGGTGATCAAGGTGATCAAGGATCTGGCGGCTGAGGGCCGCACCATGATCATCGTAACCCACGACATGAAAATGGCGGCCGATATTTCCAGCCATGTCGTGTTCCTGCATCAGGGCTTGATCGAGGAAGAAGGTCTGCCCGAAGATATCTTCACTTCCCCCGAATCCGAACGGCTTCGGGGCTTTCTATCCGCCACTCAGGCGGCTTAACTTCAGGACAGAAAACAAACTGGGGAGTATCCAATGAAAAAACTGATTCTGACCACTGCGGCCCTGGCGCTTGGCGCTGGTATGGCCATGGCGGACACCGTCCGTCTGGGCACCGAGGGCGCCTATGCGCCGTGGAATTTCGTCAACGACGCAGGCGAGATCGACGGGTTCGAACGTGAACTGGGCGATGAGCTGTGCAAGCGTGCCAGCCTGGATTGCGAATGGGTCAAGAACGACTGGGATTCGATCATCCCGAACCTGGTCTCGGGCAACTACGACGCCATCATCGCAGGCATGTCGATCACGGATGAGCGGGACGAGGTTATCGACTTTACCCAAAACTACACGCCGCCGGATCCGTCGGCCTATATCGCCATGTCCGACGGCGTTGATCTGGCAGGCGGCGTGATTGCCGCGCAAACCGGTACCATTCAGGCCGGCTATGTTGCCGATTCCGGTGCAACTCTGGTCGAGTTTGCCAGCCCCGAAGAAACCATCGCCGCTGTGCGCAACGGCGAAGCTGACGCGGTTCTGGCTGACAAATCCTTCCTCGCCCCCTTCACCGAAGATGGCTCGGGCCTGGTCTTCGTGGGTGACGAAGTTCCGCTGGGCGGTGGCGTCGGCATGGGCATCCGTGAATCCGATGGTGAGCTGAAAGAGAAGTTCAACGCGGCGATCCAGTCCATGAAGGACGATGGCAGCCTGAACACGCTGATCACCAAGTGGGAAGTGTCCTCGACCTTCTGATAACTCTGCGGCGCGCCTCCCCTAGGGCGCGCCGCCTCAGAGCCCTTGCAAGTCAAAGAGGCCCGCCATTTTCTCGTTCTGCACTGATCCCGAAACGCTCGGCACCGTCCGTTGGTTTTCCTGTTACCTGACCAACGGCGTTCATTGGCTGTTTTACCTATCCTTCTTCAAGGTCCTGCTGTTGCTGGCGATTACAGCACCGGTGGCGCTGGGGTTCGGCTTTTTGGGGGCAATGGCCGCCCGGTCGCATTTCCCGCCGGTGGCCCTGTTGGGCAAAGGCTATATCGCCATTGTGCGCGGGGTGCCTGACATCGCGTTTTTCATGTTCTTTGTCATTGCGCTGGATCAGGCGTTTGAATGGACGCGGCATCAGATCCTGTGCCCGGAATGGACCGATCCGATCCGGCAGGGAAATGACTTTATCGTCTGTCAGGCGGCCAAGCTGCCCTTGGGCAGCGCGCCCGAATGGGTGCATGAAACCTACGGCTTCTTTCTGGCCGTCGTGACGTTTTCCATCGTGTTCGGGGCCTTTGCCGCAAACGTTCTGTTTGGTGGCATGCGCGCTGTGCCACATGCACAGCTGGAAACCGCCGAGGCCTACGGTATGACCCGCCGCCAGACCTTTTGGCGCATTCTGGTGCCGCAAATGTGGGTCTATGCCCTGCCCGGCCTGTCGAACCTGTGGATGGTCTTGATCAAGGCCACACCGCTGCTGTTTCTGCTGGGCATCGAAGACATCGTTTATTGGGCGCGCGAATTGGGATCGTTCAAGAACCCGAAATTCACCCAATACCCGCATGGCGACTGGCGCATGTGGTATTTCCTTGCCCTGCTCGTGTTTTACCTGGGCATGACCCGTGTCTCAGAGATCGGCCTTGAAAGGCTGATGCGCCGCCTCGCCCACGGTCAGGCGACCTCGGGCGGAGAGCTGTTGCGCAAGGAGACAACGGCATGAGCTGCATCCAGACCATTCAGGACTATGCCCTGCGGTCCATCGGCATTGGCGAGCGTCTTCTGCCCCGCAATGACTATACCCTGTGCGAGCAGTTCACCCTGATCGGATCGGGCATGATCTGGAACATCTATTTCGGGATCATGGCGCTAGCGACCGGGTTCTTTCTGGCCACCGCACTGGCCGTTGGAAAGGCATCCACGAACAAGTGGCTACGCAAGCCGTCCGAGTGGTTCATCTTTCTGTTCCGCGGTTCACCTTTGTTCATCCAGTTCTTCTTTGCCTATTTTTTCTTCCTGTCGCTGAAACAGAGCTTTCCGTTTCTCGACGCGCTGACCTCGGCCTGGTTGGGCGCTCTGATCGTGCTGTTCTGCAACACGGCCGCCTATTCAGGAGAAATCTTCTATGGCGCCCTGCGGTCGATCCCCAAGGGCGATATCGAGGCCGCAGACGCCTATGGCATGACCGGTTGGGCGCGATTCCGTCGCATCGTCTGGCCCACCATGCTGCGGCTGGCCTGGCCTGCTTACACCAATGAGGCAATCTTTCTGTTCCACGCCACCACGCTGGTCTTCTTCTCGGCCTTTCCGGTCTGGCAGCAACGGGGCGATGCGTTGTATTACGCGGGCTATTTTGCGGACAAGACGTTCAACCCGTTCATACCCTACCCGATTCTGGCCTTTTATTTCATCCTGCTGACTCTGGCAGTGATCGGGCTGTTTGGACTGGTCAACAAGCGGTTAAACCGCCATCTGCCTACGGCCAAGCGAAGCAAAATGAAGCTGAAACTGAACCTGGCGCGCTGATTTTTTGGCGCGCTATTGGGTTTTCCAATAGAAACACACCAACACGCCCAACAACTCAATCTGCGCGCTGTATAGTGACCGATTTGAAGGAGATGGTACCGCCTCCCTGGCTTGAACAGGGGACCTCTGGATCCACAATCCAGCGCTCTAACCAACTGAGCTAAGGCGGCACTCGTGAGGGGCGATGTACCGAACGCGCCGGGGGATTGCAAGAGGATTAAAGCCGAATTTTCCAGCTTTGTTCGACAAGATCGACCCCAAAGGAACGCACGGGTTTACTGTCCAATAACTGCCAACCATTGCGCCGATACAGCGCACAGGCGGCGCGGTGACTTTCATGTGTCCAGAGCTGCATCTGCAAGTAACCAGCGCTGCGGGCAAAGCCTGTGCACGTATCCAAAAGACGTTGTCCCAGGCCAAGTCCACGCGCTTCGGGCAATAGGAAAAACAGGCGCAGTTTTGCAGTGTTGTCATTCAGCCTGACGCAAAAGATGCTGCCAAGCCTTCGGCCTTGCCGTTCCGCGATCCAACCGCGTTCGGTATTGGTGTCATGGTATTCGACAAAACCGCGAAGGATGTTTTGGACCAATTCGGCAAAGCTGGAATCAAACCCCTCGTCACGTTCATAGTAAAAGCCGTGCTGCTCAACCAGCCAGGCTACATCCCCGGCGTGAAACGCTCTGATCCGAATATCATCCATACCGTATCTGAGCGCAAAGGCAGCTTGATTCTCAACCCTTTGCGCGTTAGCACAAATGCTCATCTCCGGAGGCGCATATGGGCATCAACACCGAACGCGACATTCAGGCCAATTTGCAGATCGGTCCCACCGATCAAGGCATGGTGCGGTTGTTCATCGAGGCGGATGGCGTCGAAATTCCCATGGATTTCGAACCCGAAGAGGCCGAAGAAATCGCCGAGGAAATCCGCGCAGCTGTTCAGGCCGCGCTTGCGGTCAAAAGCTAAATCCTGGGGTCCCGCAGCGCCTGCAACCGACGCGCAGCGTCACAGGCAAACTTCTGCACCATCTTCTTGCGCCGGGCCGGGGCCAGCTTGTCCTCGGGCGCCATACGTATGATTTCAGCGTCATAGGCATCGGCGATGATCAGCCCGGTCTCTTCGGGCAGCAGTTCGGTGGGAAAATCGGTATCCACAGCCCAGAAAAACCGATCACACCACTCAAGATACCCCTGCCATTTTGAATCCGACTGGTAATCAGCCCGGCTGGATTTGCATTCGATCACCCACAGTTCGCCTTTTGGACCCAGCCCCATCACATCGACACGCAAACCACGGGCTGGAACGAATTCCTCAACGGAAACAAATCCATGCGTCAGCAAGTGGCGGGACACACCACGCGCCAGTTTTTGTCCGGGTTGCAGATCAAGAGTCATGCTATCAATGTGAACAATACGGGAACAAATCTCAAGATTTTTCCCTCATTGATCCTCAGGTACATACAGGTGTCGCGTTTGCTGCTCAGAGGTCATCCGTCACGATGGCTGTTGTGGACAACGTAACCCTGTCGCGCTATCCAATCGAAAGCTTTGGAAAAAGGGTTTGCCTCGGGTGCATTCGAACGTCGCAATCTGGACCATGATCCGAAATGAGGACTTCTTTCTGAAGCTTTGGATCGACTACTATTCACGCTTTGTGCCCCGCGAGAACCTGTTCATTCTGGTGGATGGAAAAGACAGCTCTCTTCCGCAAAACACCGAAGGATGTCAGATCATCACCCTGCCCCGCGACGAGGCGACCATCGGTTGGGACCGGCGCAGGTGGGATTTCCTGTCACAATTCGCCAGTTCGCTGACCATGCGTTTCGACGTGGTGCTGGGTGGCGACGTGGATGAACTGATCACGCTGGACCCGCAATATGGGCCAGACCCTATTGCGTTTATTCTGAACGAAACAACCGAAGACGTTATCGCCCCGTTCGCAATCGAGATCATCCACCGCATCGACTTGGAGGAACGGCTCGATTCATCGCGTGGCATCCTTTCTCAGCGGTCTTATGGGCGCGTCAACACCTTCTATTGCAAGCCCAGCATCATCCGCAAACCGGTGAGATGGAGCTTGGGGCAGCATTTCTCATCTAACCCTGACAGATTGCTGTCGGATAAGCTGTTCCTGTTCCACCTGAAATTCATCGATCACGACATGCTCAAGGACAGGCAAAGGCATCGGCTGCATCAGATCAGCGATTCAGACGCGCAGATGGTGCCGGGGATCGCGGGTGAAGGCTGGTATCAGACTCTGGACCAAATTTCCGATCAGTTGCAGGTGCTGGCTGAATCGGGCCCGCCACGTCAGGTGGACCTCAATTTCCGTCGCGTGCGGAACCAGATCAAGAAAACCTGGTCGAAGAATGCACGTGGTTTGTGGCGGCATGCGCGCACGCGCAAGAAATGGACATTTGAAATCCCCGAGCGATTTCAGGACGTGTTCTGAGCGCAGCCCCTTGTGAAACCCGATCACACGCCCTAGTTAAACCCGTGGCGGGTTCTGCCCTTCTTGTGACTGGTAGCATTCTGGTGGCCTTAAGCAATTCCGAGGGGGCTGGCTCTGTTCAGGTCCTGGCCTGATTACCTGGCGCCCACCTGTACATACAGGTCCTCGGGAATCACACCGCACGGTTGACTGGTGGTCCCGCCACATTTTCCATAAAATTCAGCGCTCTGCGCGGGCTTCTTGCTTGGCCACCGCAGGTTTGAACATGTTCACCACCGGCCACCCACGACGCGGCCCGCCCGGCTTTTCCGCCATGCTCATGATCTTGTAGGCGAACTGGACCCCTGCAAACACAATCCCGTTCATGAACCAGATCATCGCCAAGGCGATAAGACCCACATCCGAGCCCCAGATCAGGCCGCGCAGGTTCGCGACGTTCAGCGCCAGAAGCACCCCGACAAACACGGCTGAGATCACGAATCCCCAGGCGACCTGAGTGATGTAAAGGCGGATGAGTTTGGGCATGACGGGCCTCCTTGCGCTCTGACATTCAGCTTAGCGCATGTAAGGCCCGAGTAAAGGCGTCAGAACGCCTCGGGCTGGGCCTCGCGCGCCATGTGGTCCAGAACGGCGTTGACGAATTTAGGCTCTTTACCTTCAGGGAAAAAGGCGCGGGCCACATCGACGAATTCATTGATGACCACCTTGGGGGGCGTGTCACTTTGGGTCAGTTCAGCCCCTGCCGCGCGGAACGTGGCACGCAGGGTCGGGTCGATACGCGCGATAGGCCATTTGGCCACCAGCGCGCGGTCGGTCATCTGGTCGATGGCGGCCTGGTAGTTTACCGCATCCTCAACCAGCTTGCGGAACAGGCGGATGTCGCCGTCCAGCATTTCCTCGCCCTCGTAGACGGCGCCAAACCGGTGATCCAGAAACTCATTCACAACCTGTTCAGTCGTCTGGCCCGACTGCTCCATCTGGAACAGCGCCTGCACGGCATAGAGGCGTGCGGCGGATTTCATAAGGCGTTTCTGGTTGGCCGGTTTCGGCGCGTCTGTCTGGGTCATGCTGTCGTGGATCCGTTGCTGTCGCCCGCCACCAGGATGGACTCGGACGGGGGCTTGAAACCCACGCCCTTTTTGGAAGAGCCCCACTTACGGCTGAGCGCGATCAGATGCAAGGCCGCAGCGGCTGCCCCGCCACCTTTATTCATCTTTTCTGGATTGGCGCGCACCTCGGCCTGTTCGTCATTCTCGACGGTCAGGATGCCATTGCCGATCAGCAGGCCCTGCAAGCCCATCAACTGAATGGCGCGGCTGGAGTCATTGCACACCGTTTCGTAATGCGTGGTCTCGCCGCGAATGACGCAGCCCAGCGCGACATAACCATCGAAATTACACTGGCGGTCGGCCATGGCGATGGCGGTGGGAACCTCCAGCGCGCCGGGAACCTCAACCACCTCATAGGTGCCGCCTGCGGCCTCGATCTCGGCCTTGGCGCCTGCGATCATGTTGTCCGCGATGGCGCGATAGAAAGGCGCCACCACCAATAGCAGTTTCACAGGCTTGTCAAATGTCGGGGTCGGCAGGACGCCGTGTTTGTCTTGTTCAGCCACGATCAGTCTTCCTTGAGGATGGAACGGGTGCCGACGATGGACAGGCCAAAGGCGTCGAGCCCCAGATAAACGGTTTCTGGCGAGTCGGTCAGCAGCACCAGTTCCTGAATGCCCAATTTGGACAGGATCTGAGACCCCAGTCCGGTTTGTTTGATTGTCCGCGGGCCTTCATCCTCGACCGCATAAAGCGAATTCCGAGGTTGGCGGAAAAGACAGACGACACCGCGCCCCTCTTCGGCGATCTTCTCCATCGCGCGCGGCAGTTCGCGCGAGGATTTGGGGCCGAGGCCCAAGATGTCCGGCGCTTCGTGCAAAGCATGGGTGCGGGTCAGAACGGGCTCGGTCGTGGTGATGTCGCCTTTGATCATGACCACATGTTCGATGCCGTGAAGCTGGTCAGTGAACAGCCGCATCTCCCATTCGCCACCATATTCCGAATTGACGGTTTCACGCGACGTCTCGACCACCAGATTGTCATTGCGGGATCGGTAGGTGATCAGGTCGCTGATCGTACCGATTTTCATGTCATGGGTTTGTGCGAATTCCACCAGATCGGGAAGACGCGCCATTGTGCCGTCGGGCTTCATGATCTCGCAGATCACACCCGAAGGGTTCAGCCCGGCCAGGCGCGAGATATCAACCGCAGCCTCGGTATGGCCCGCACGCACCAACACCCCGCCCCGCTTGGCGCGTAAGGGGAAGACATGGCCCGGGGTGGCAATGGCCGCCATCGTGTTTTGTTCATTGATGGCCGTCGCAACAGTCAGGGCGCGGTCAGCGGCGGAAATCCCGGTCGACACACCTTCGCGCGCCTCGATGGACACGGTGAACGCGGTTTCATGCCGCGAGGAATTGTTAACGGCCATCATCGGCAGGCCCAGCGCGTCCACACGTTCCGCCGTCATCGGCAGGCAGATCAGCCCGCGCCCATGGGTCGCCATGAAGTTGATCGCCTCGGCATCCGCGAACTCGGCCGCGATGACCAGATCGCCTTCATTCTCGCGATCTTCGTGGTCGACCAGAATATACATCCGGCCTTTGCGCGCCTCTTCGATGATCTCTTCAATCGGGCTGATCGCGTCGCGCAGTTGCGCCTCGACGGGTCCGGGGGTTTCAAAGCTCATTGGGCAGCCTTTCGCAGAGCATGTTTGCACGGGTGGATAGACCACCCCGCGCGCAAAGGCCAGTCTGCAAACGCCGCGAACCGGTCAGAACGCGGCGTTTAAATCAGGACATTTCGGCCAGACGGGCCACGTAGCGGGCCAGCGTGTCGATCTCAAGGTTCACCTTGTCCCCGACAGTGACATCGCCCCATGTCGTTACCTCTTTGGTATGGGGGATGAAGTTGATGCCAAAATCGCAATCCTCCATGTCATTGACGGTCAGCGAGGTGCCGTTCAGCGCGACCGACCCCTTGGGCGCAATGAACCGCGCAAGGTCTTTGGGCGCGCGCAGAGTTACGCGGGTGCTGTCGCCCTCGTCCTGCACGGCAACCACGTCGGCGACGCCATCCACATGGCCGGATACGATGTGGCCGCCCAATTCATCCCCGACCTTAAGCGCACGTTCCAGATTGACGCGTTTACCCAACTGCCAGCTGTCCAGATTGGTCTTCGAAACGGTCTCGGCGCTGATCTGGACGTCATACCAGTCATCGCCCAGCGCGATCACGGTCAGGCAAACGCCGTCACTGGCAATGGACGCGCCGATATCGATACCCGCCGTATCATAGGTGGTTTTGATCCGGGCCCGCAGATCACCTTGCTGTTCAAGCTCGGTAACGATGCCGACATCGGTGACGATCCCCGTAAACATTCCGCTAACCCCTGTCTTATAATTTGGCCCAATGTTCCACGCCGAGGTAAGGCCATCCAGCCGGACGAACAAGCCCCACCTTGCCGCGAATGACTGAAACAGGCATAATTTCATGAACAAAAGGCAAGAACAGCAGTGAAATCACCCCAAACCATGGATCAGAAACGCCGCGTTTTTCTGTTTCTCCAAGGACCGCATGGCCCGTTTTTTTACAGGCTGGCCCGCAGATTGCGAGAGACCGGCGCAGCGGTCTGGCGCGTTGGTTTCAATGCTGGGGATCGGGCGTTCTGGTTCGACAAATCCTCTTACATCCCATTTCGCGACGCGATCGAACGCTGGCCGGATTCCCTGGCCAACCTGATTGACAGGCGCGGTGTCACCGACATCGTGCTCTATGGCGATACGCGCCCCGTCCATGCCAACGCCATTGAGATTGCCCGGACCAAAGGTGTCACGGTCCACGTCTTCGAAGAGGGTTACCTGCGCCCCTGGTGGGTGACGTATGAGAGGTTCGGCTCGAACGGAAATTCCCGCCTGATGTCACTGGATGTCGCACAGATGGACCGCGCGCTGGAGGAAAGCGGCGCTCAGGTTCCGCCCCCGTCACACTGGGGCGACATGCGGCAGCATATCTTTTACGGGGCACTGTACCACTGGTTCGTCCTGTTTCTGAACCAGCGCTATCGCAATTTCCGCAGACACAGGGCACTGCCCGTCTCGAAAGAATTCCAGCTTTATTTTAAACGCCTGATGCTTATGCCGTTTCACCGGATCAAACGGGGTTGGGCAACAGCGCGGGTTCTTGGCGGCGGCCATCCCTATCATCTGGTGCTGCTTCAACTGGGCCATGACACGTCGGTGCAATCCCATTCGGACTATTCCTGCATGTCCGATTTTCTGGAAGACGTCTTCAAAGGCTTCGCCACAGGTGCCCCATCCCACCACAGGCTGGTCGTCAAAGAGCATCCGCTTGAAAATCATCGCGAGCCGCTTCAATGGCGGGTGCAGCAATTGGCAAAAACCTACGGCGTCTCGGATCGGGTCCACTATGTGCCCGGCGGCAAGCTCGCCAATCTGCTGGACAACGCACGATCGGCCGTCACGATCAATTCCACAGCCGGGCAGCAGGTGCTGTGGCGCGGTATCCCGCTGCGCATCTTTGGCCGGTCGGTCTATGACAAGCCCGAATTCGTTTCGCACCAGCCCTTGCCTGCCTTCTTCTCGGACCCGATGCTGCCGGATCAGGAGGCCTATCAGCGCTACCGCCAGTTTTTGCTGAAAACCAGCCAGCTTCCAGGTGGATTTTACTCGCGCCGTGGGCGGCGGCAACTCTTGCGCGGGGTGGCTGACAGAATGCTCAGCACCAGCGATCCCTACCAATCCGTTCTCACCGCATCAGAGGCGCAGACGCCACAGTTGCGGTTGGTTGAGTGATTTGAGCGCGTTGGAACTGGAAGTTGCCCGTCTAAACGGGTAGCCTGCGCAAAAGAAAAAACTAAACAAGAATGACTGAGGATATTCGGCAGTGCAGCGCTTTCCAATCCGATGGATGAGGGGCCTTTCCCTTGCGGTCACAATCGGCCTGTTGGCGGCCTGCCAATTGCCTAAGGCCGGGCCCAACAAGAATGAGATTCTGGCAGGTTCTACGACCAAAGGCGGCAATGCGTTTGTGGTCGAAGTGGACGACCGGGTTGCGCGCGCCACATCCGCGATCCAGCAATTCGGGTTCTCAAGCACGTTCCGTAATGCGCCAAAACTGACCGCTGACACGGTGCGTCCGGGCGACGTTCTGGGCCTGACGGTTTGGGAAAATGTCGATGATGGGTTGTTGTCTGGTGAGCTCTCGGGTGCCACGGCACTGGAACAGATGCAGGTGGACAGCGACGGGTTCATCTTTGTCCCCTATGCCGGACGTATTCATGCCGCTGGAAACACGCCGGAACAGTTGCGCCAACTGATCACAAGCAAGTTGCAGGATCAGACACCTGACCCGCAGGTCGAAGTGCGTCGTCAGGCGGGCAATGGCTCGACCGTTTCGCTAACCGGTGAGATCGGCGCGCCGGGCGTTTATCCGATTGAATCCCCCAGCCGCACCTTGTTGGGCATGCTCTCCCAGGCCGGTGGCGTCGCTGTTGGGTCCGATATTGCGCAGGTGACGCTGATCCGGGGCAATGATCGCGGCACCGTGTGGTATGATGACCTGTTCCGCAACCCCGGTCTGGATGTCGCCTTGCGCGGCGGAGACCGCATTCTGGTCGAAGCCGACAGCCGGTCCTACATCGCGCTGGGGGCGACAGGCCAGTCCCGCGTGGCTTTTGACACACAAGACCTGTCCGCGCTTGAGGCGCTGGCCCAGGTGGGCGGTCTACAATCCCTGTCTTCGGACCCGACCGGCATTTTTGTCCTGCGCAAAGAGCGGCAGGACATCGCGCGCACCGTCATGGGGCGGCAGGACCTGCAGGGCGATCAGCGCATGATCTACCTGCTGAATCTGACCGAGCCCAACGGTCTGTTTGTGGCCCGCGACTTCGTGATCCGCGATGACGACACGATCTATGTCACCGAAGCGCCCTATGCACAGTGGAGCAAATCGATCTCTCTGATTGCGGGCGGTCTGACTCCGGTTGCAAACGTTGCGACGCTGACGGGCGGCTGATGCAGACCGACGACGCTTCAGCCGGCCCTGAACGTACCCGGCTGTGCGTCTATAATGGTGGCTTTCTGACCCAACGGCGTCTTCGGCGCATTCTGGATTTGTCCGGCTATGACATTCGTCTGGGCATTCCCCGGACAGGGGATATGGTCGGCATTTGGGGCAATAGCCCGACCGCACATCGCGGTCTGACCATGGCCGCCAGGCACAACGCACCACTCCTGCGGGTCGAAGATGCCTTTCTCCGCTCCTTAAATCCAGGCCGTAACGGAGAGCCCCCTCTGGGCCTTCTGCTTGACCGGTCCGGCGTGCATTTCGACCCCTCGCACCCATCTGATCTTGAACAGTTGCTGGCCACGCATCCACTGGACGACACCGCGCTTTTGAATCGCGCACGCTACTGTATGGACCGCATGCGCGAGCTTCACCTCAGCAAATATTCAGCCGTTGATCCAGCCCTGCCTGCCCCCGATCCTGGCTATGTGCTGGTGGTGGATCAGGTCCGCGACGATGCCTCGGTCACGGCCAGCAAGGGCAATGACGCGCGCTTTCGCGAGATGCTGGTCATCGCACAAGAGGAAAACCGCGGTGCCCACATCCTGATCAAAACACACCCGGAAACCACATCGGGGCATCGCACCGGTTACTTCTCAGATCAGGACGCCTCGGCCCGCGTGTCGATTATTGACAGCCAGATCAGCCCCTGGACCCTGCTCGAAGGGGCGACGGGCGTTTACACCCTGTCGTCTCAGTTGGGGTTTGAGGCCATCCTGTCCGGACATAAACCGCGGGTCTTTGGCCAGCCCTTCTATGCCGGTTGGGGCCTGACCAATGACGAAGACCCCGTGGCGCGCCGTCAACGCAACCTGACCCGCGCGCAGTTGTTTGCCGCGTGCATGATCCTTTATCCCACGTGGTACGATCCCTTTCGGGACCAGCTTTGCGCCCTAGAAACGGTGCTGGATACGCTAGAGGCACAGACGCGCGCATGGCGGCAGGACCACAAAGGGTGGACCGCCTCTGGCATGCGCCTATGGAAACGCAAGCATCTGCAGCAGATGTTCGGCAGTGTCGAAAAGGTCAGGTTCACGGATCTACCCCCGGCTGACGCGGACCGCCCCCATATGGTTTGGGCAAACCAGGCGCGGGATATGGACAACGCGGTTCGGATCGAAGACGGATTTCTGCGGTCGCGCGGGCTGGGTGCCGATCTTGTCCCGCCCCTGTCCCTTGCGACCGACACGGTGGGCATCTATTACGATCCCACCCATCCCAGCCAGATTGAAGACATGATCGCCGCGCGGGCGCATTTGCGGCCGGATCAGGAATTGCGGGCCGAACGGCTGGTCGCCCGGATCATCGACAGCCATCTGAGCAAGTATAACACCGGCGCAGAGGCCCCTGATCTTCCTGCCGGGCATCGCATTCTGGTTCCCGGACAGGTGCAGGACGATGCCTCGGTCCTGCTGGGAACAACGGCGGTGCGCACGAACACTGACCTGCTGCGCGCCACGCGCGAGGCCAATCCGAATGCAATCCTGATCTACAAACCGCACCCGGATGTCGAAGCCGGTCTGCGCGAGGGCGCGGTCGAGGACGGTCTGGCCGATCTGGTTGTGACCGGCACCGATCCCGCATCGCTGCTGTCACAGGTGCACGAGGTCTGGACCATGACATCGCTTTTGGGGTTCGAGGCGCTGATGCGCGGGGTGCGGGTCACGACCTTGGGGGCGCCCTTCTACGCAGGTTGGGGCCTGACACAGGATTTGGGAACGGTGCCCGCCCGACGCGGAGCACGACCGACCATGTTGGGATTGGTACACGCAGCCCTGATCGACTATCCGCGCTATCTGGACCCGCTCACGCGACAGCCTTGCCCGGTGGAAGTTGCCGTGGATCGCCTGATTGACGGCACTGCAAACAACAGTGGCCCGTCACTTCGGTTGTTGTCCAAACTGCAGGGGGCGCTGGCAACCCACGCGCATCTGTGGCGTCGCACCTAGAGCGTTCCGGGTTTTACCTGAATCACTCTGCGACACGAATGTCCCGAGAACGCCGCAGGCGTGGCAGGGTATTCGTGTCTCAAGTTAAACCCGAGACGCTTTAGCGCAGCGCCCGCGACCAGCGGTGTAAGACATCCGGTCCGATGGTTCGGGTTTCCATCAACTCAAACCGGGGCGCTGTTTCAAGTTTATCCAGCCCAAGTGCGCCGATGGCAGGCAGCCCCTCTGCCCCGATGGTGAGACCAGCGCTGAAACCAACCAGCTCATCCACCAGATCCTCGGCCAACAAAGACGCCGCCAGGGCCGAACCGCCTTCGCAGAATACGCGGGTCAGCCCCGCCTGCCCCAGTTGATGCAGCAGGTCGGTTGCATCGATGTGGTGGTCACGCAAAGCACAGGGGATCAGACGCGCGCCCAACCCCTCCCAAGCGCGGGCGCGGTCGGCATCGGGGGACGGGCCGTGGCAGAGCCACACCGGAACATCAGCCGCCGTGCGGGCAAGATGCCCCATAAGTGGAATATCCAGATGGCGTGAGACGACAACTCGAACCGGCTGCGCCGCGATCCCCAGATCGCGCACCGTCAGCGACGGATCATCCGCCCGCGCCGTCCCTGCCCCGACCATCACAGCATCGTGGCGCGCGCGCATGGCGTGCACCGCCCGACGCGCTTGCGGCCCCGTGATCCATTGGCTGTGCCCGGTGGCGGTCGCGATCCGCCCATCAAAGCTGCTGGCCAGCTTTAGTGTCACAAAGGGGCGTCCCTGTTCGGTTTTCAGGAAAAATCCCGCATGATCCCGCGCGGCCTGTTCGGCCAGAACGCCTGTGGTAACGTCGATCCCGGCCTCTCGTAGCAAGGCAAAGCCCTGCCCGGCCACCCGGGGATCGCTGTCTTCGATCGCCGACACCACACGTGCCACCCCGGCCTTGATCAGCGCCTCCGCACATGGCGGGGTCTTTCCGTGATGGGAACACGGTTCTAACGACACATAGGCCGTTGCGCCCCGCGCGGCCTCTCCAGCCTGGTCCAAGGCTTGCGGCTCGGCATGCGGGCGCCCGCCGGGTTGGGTCCAGCCGCGCCCAACAATGCGACCATCACGCACGACAACGCAGCCCACAGCCGGGTTCGGCCAGCACGTGCCCTGACCGCGCCGACCCAAAGACAAGGCCAGCGCCATATATCGCTTATCTGTTTCGCTCACTCGTCCGTCGAAGGCTGCGGCGGGCGCAGTTCGTGGACAAACTCCTCGAAATCATCGGCCGCCTGGAAATTCTTGTACACGCTTGCAAAACGAACATAGGCCACGGTGTCAATCCGCGCCAGAGCTTCCATGACAATCTCGCCGATCCGGTTTGACGGGATATCCGTCTCGCCCATGCTTTCAAGGCGGCGGACGATGCCGGAAATCATCTGATCGATACGGTCAGGTTCAATCGGGCGTTTCTGCATCGAGATGCGGATCGAGCGTTCCAGCTTGTCCCGGTCGAAATCTTCGCGCTTGCCGTTGGTTTTGATCACCACGAGGTCGCGCAGCTGCACGCGCTCATAAGTGGTGAACCGTCCCCCACATGCGGGACAAAACCGGCGTCTGCGGATCGCGACGTGATCCTCTGCCGGGCGTGAATCCTTGACCTGAGTGTCGATATTCCCACAAAACGGGCAGCGCATCCGCCGTCTCCTCGTCCCTTGTTCCGCCTCTTTTTGTAAGCGCTGTGGCCTACTTATCCACAACTATAGGACAGACGCTAGGATTTGGGTAGTCGGAATTTTTAACCGCAAGATAATGACTCTATGCAAAGTGCGCCGCGACCCTGCGTTGATGGGGCGCCGTTCGGTGTTCAAACAGGTATATCCCTTGCCACGTGCCCAGAACGGGCCGTCCGGATGCAACCGGGATCGACACGGATACAGGCAAAAGCGCGGCCTTGATGTGGGCTGGCATATCGTCAGGGCCTTCATAGGTGTGCCGCAGATATGCCATGGAAGGGTGATCTGACGACGGCACCAGCCGGTTGAAAAAGGCGTGCAGGTCCGTCTGCACCTCAGGGTCCGCGTTTTCCTGTATCACCAGCGAGCATGACGTATGCCGCACGAACAAAGTCAACAATCCATCGCCTTGGACCGAGTTAAGCCAGTTGCGCACATCCGGGGTGAATTCATAGAGCCCCGCACCTTGCGTCGAAATAATAAACTCGGTCTGCATCAGGCGTTAGTCCGGATCAGTCGAAGATTTGCCGTGTGCTGCAACGCGCATTGGCGGCCGACACAGACAGGCTATTGCCCGGCTGGAAGGTATAGGTATTGAACCCGCCCTTTTGCTGGGGCGCGCCTGCAGGAGCCTTCAGTGTGAACTGCACGGCCGTTTTGCGCCCTGTTGCTTCGCTTGGGCCATAGCCACGTTTGACGTAGATGGGTTGCTTCCAGCTGGCCCCTAGTGTTCTGCGCGCAAAATCGGACGCCGCACACCAGTACCCGTCAATATCGGTGCGCCCGCGTGGGATCACCTCAAAATCAGTGCTGTTCAGACCAGCGGTCTGGTAACCAAACCGGGCAAAGGTCGCCGAGGCCGGAGTGCTCAGCACAATTGCAGCCAGAGCTGCGCAAGTCATAAGCTTTTTCATGATCATACTCTTTCCTGTTACAAGGTAAGTGTCGACCTAGTTTACTTTATCACGTGACAAAGCCGCTTCACGATGAATTTAGTCCGGATGGCGCGTCTCGTGAACAGGTTTCAACCAGCCGCGATACCGGATCAACCGCCCCAGCCCCGGCATATCTGCTGACACATCAAAGCAAAACTGCCCCGTTTCACCCTGCCATTCTGTTGTTGCGGACCTTGGCAGCAGAAATGCGGGGCAGCGAATGCCCAGAACGCTTAGCTGCCTGATGTGTATAGACAGACCACCCTCTGTCGGTTGGACGGTCAGCCAGAGGGTAATGCACCCCAGCTGCTCACGAACGCAGGCGGCGCTGTGATCATAGGTTATCCGGGATTCGGTGACATGACCGTCAAAATCGCGCCGCCACGTCCACACGCCCCCCAGGTGTTTGATTTCCACACTGACCGGGATGTCCTCAGCGTTGGAGGGAAACCGGCCAAGGCGCAGCGCGACTGCGACCATCCAACCCTGCCCGCGCGCTATTTTGCAACGGCCAGCAAAGCGCCCCGTGGTCTGATGCAACGTCCTGACCGCCATGGGGGCCTCCGCCCCATCAGGCAGAGCTTGCAGAAACGGGTCAGAAAGCACTCAGAACCCCATGGGAAGAAACCGGGATTGCAGCGCCTCATCCGGTACCAGGCAGGTTTCAGTACGGCCAAAGACCGCGTATCTGTTTCTGGCGATGGATTTATAGAGCGGCATCTTGATCCATTGCGGCAACAGCTTGCACACAGACAGAACGGGCCAGATCCCGGGCAGGTTTCGCATTGCCGCGGCAAAGGCATCCAAGTGCTGGTAAACTTGGCCATCCACGATCACCAGATTGGTTTCAAACTCCTGCGTGGGCAGGCCAAGTTCATGATACAGGCGCTGCCCCAGTGGCGATTGCGCCGTGGCAAACTGGAACCGATGCGCGGCGTCATGCTTCAGCATGAACCTGAAGAAGCTGGAACACAAAACACACTCCCCATCGAAAACAATGGCATCGCGGATATCTTTCAAGTGAATAAGCTCGGTGTCCTGCATGTCTTTCGGGCTCACCCCTTCCTTGCCAGGACCTTTCCATCCCCCTGCACCCTGCACAATGCGACAAGAGGACATCCGGCGTTGAACAAAGGAAAGGGCGTGTCGGGGAGCCTCCGGGGGTAGGTGGGTTTCCGGGGCTCGGACCTCATCCCCAAAAAAAGGCACAGACCCGACAACAACCGAAAAATAGGAATGTGCCAAGCTTTGGTCTTGTGTTCATCTGCCAAAACCATTCGAATTCCGGACAATTCATGTTTTCAATACATCCGATTTCAGACGCGTTTGCGCATCAGGTTTAGGGTATGATGAGTTATGGAAGTTGATATTGCCCGCATCCGATTGCTGACCAAAGCGCTTGATCAAAAAAGCCATGACTCCGGGCTGAGTGACCGTATCCTGCGAAAATGCGACCTCAGCAGGGACAGCATCGCGCCGCCTGCAGCAGCCTACAGTGCTCATCAAGAAGCCCTATTTGTACGCTATGCCTGCGACGCCCTTGGCGACATAACCTTTGCGGCCCAGGCTGGGCTGCAATTCCGATCCTCTTCCAGCCTGACGGCCTATATCAGTAAGTATTCCCGCGATCTGCGGCAGGTGATGGAAAACACATCGTATTTTCACAGAATGATTGACCCCGCGCTGATGTTCAGCCTGCGGCTCGCGGGAAACTTTGCCACGATCGAAGCCGATTGGAAGGATGCCAGTTTCGCCCGATACCATCGCAGGACCGAGTTTCTGCTGTTCTCGGGCCTTGCCCGCATGCGCGCCCTGACGCAGACCACCTTTTTTCCAATCGAGCTTCGATTTCAGCACGAAGTCGGAGAAAACCAAGCCCTGTTTCAGAAACTGGCCGGATGCCCGGTTGTGTTCGGCGCAGAGCGTATGGAAATCGTTCTGGCCCCCTCGGCGTTGGACATGCCCGTCCCCACCTACGATGCAAACCTGCGGACGCATCTGTTAGAATATGCCGAGCGTGTTCTGTCCGAGCGGCGTTCCCCCAAACAAAAACTGCGTGGTCAGGTCGAAGGGTTGATCACCCGCTCTTTGCCAGGAACGATCATCACTGCGGACGAGGCCGCCACCGCGCTGGGGATGAGCGCGCGCACCTTTGCCCGCCGTCTTAAAGACGAAGGGATCACCTATCGCGAAATCGTCGATGATCTTCGATGCGATCTGGCGCAAACCTTCATCACAAACGGCATGCCCTTGTCCGAGATCGCGTTTTCCTTGGGATATGCTGATCAGCCGGCCTTCTCTACCGCCTTCAAACGTTGGACCGGCAAGGCCCCGAGTACATTCCGCACCCGGTTGGACTTTGATTGACTGATGGATGCGGGTGGCCGGGGGTCATCAGTGGCACAACCTCGCCCCGGCCTGTCCCATGAGTGGACGATGGTGATATAAGGACAGGCTGGGTGCATGACTTGTGATTTCGCGCCAAAGTCATCGCCAAACCGGTCATTGTGAACAGCGTAATCGAAAGAAAAAAGGCGCCTCGGTCGAGGCGCCCTTGGTTTTATTGATCCAGGAAAGACCGCAGCTTTCGCGACCGGCTGGGATGTTTCAGCTTGCGCAGCGCCTTCGCCTCAATCTGACGAATACGTTCGCGGGTCACGCTGAACTGCTGACCCACCTCTTCCAGCGTATGGTCGGTGTTCATGCCGATGCCAAACCGCATCCGCAGCACCCGTTCTTCGCGCGGGGTAAGCGAGGCCAGAACCCGTGTGGTGGTTTCCTTGAGGTTTTCCTGAATGGCGCTGTCCAGAGGCAGCACGGCATTCTTGTCCTCGATGAAATCGCCCAGTTGGCTGTCTTCCTCGTCGCCAATCGGCGTTTCGAGGCTGATCGGCTCCTTGGCGATTTTCATCACCTTGCGGACCTTTTCCAGCGGCATTTGCAGCTTTTCGGCCAGTTCTTCCGGCGTCGGCTCGCGGCCGATTTCGTGCAGCATCTGGCGGCCAGTCCGAACCAGCTTGTTGATCGTTTCGATCATATGGACCGGGATACGGATCGTGCGTGCCTGATCCGCGATAGACCGCGTGATCGCCTGACGAATCCACCAGGTCGCATAGGTCGAGAACTTGTAGCCGCGGCGGTATTCAAACTTGTCCACCGCCTTCATCAGGCCGATGTTACCTTCCTGAATAAGATCAAGGAATTGCAGGCCGCGGTTCGTGTACTTTTTGGCAATCGAGATCACCAGGCGCAGGTTGGCTTCAACCATTTCTTTCTTGGCCTGCCGCGCCTCTTTCTCGCCCTTTTGAACCTGCTGCACGATGCGGCGGAACTCAGAGATATCCAGCCCGACATACTGACCGACCTGAGCCATGTCGTTGCGCAGTTCCTCAACCTTGGCGGTCGAGCGTTCGATGAACATCTGCCAGCCCCGGCCCGGCTTTTCCGCCATATCCGACAGCCAGTTCGGGTCCAACTCGCGGCCACGATAGGCGTCGATGAACTCGCGGCGGTTGATCCGCGCCTGATCCGCCAGCTTCACCATTGAGCTGTCCAGAGACATGATACGGCGGTTGATGCCGTATAGCTGGTCGATCAGAGCTTCGATCCGGTTGTTATGCAGGTGAAGACCATTCACCAGTTCCACGATCTCGGCGCGCAGCTTCTGATAAGTCGCCTCGTCCTTTTCGCTGAAGGTGCCGTCTTCGTTCAGTGTGGCCGAAATCCGGCTGTCCTGCATTTCCGACAGCATCGCAAAATCGGTCGAGATCCGCTCCAGCGTCGTCAGAACCTGATCTTTCAGCGCAGCTTCCATCGCGGCCAGCGACATGTTGGCCTGATCGTCTTCGTCGTCGTCATCGTCGGTGTTCAGCGGGTTGCCGTCGGCATCCAGCTCAGGGCCCGTGTCCTCTTTGGCGGGCTTGTTCGACTGTACAGCTGACGTGTCGACCACAGGCTCTTCCACATCGCCGTCTTCGTCCAACTGATTGCCAAAAGTGGCCTCCAGATCGATGACGTCACGCAGCAGAATGTCTTCGGACAACAATTCGTCATGCCAGATGGTGATCGCCTGGAAGGTCAGCGGGCTTTCGCACAGACCGGCAATCATGGTGTTCCGGCCAGCCTCAATCCGCTTGGCGATGGCGATCTCGCCCTCGCGGCTCAGCAGTTCGACGCTGCCCATCTCGCGCAGGTACATGCGCACAGGGTCGTCGGTACGGTCCAGCTTTTCGGTCGCCGCCCCGGCCAGCGCAACCTCGCGGTTGCTTTCGGTCGTGGTCAGTTCGGTCGAGCCTTTGTTTTCTTCTTCCTCGGCCTCTTCATCTTCGATGATGTTGATGCCCATCTCGGACAGCATCGACATCACGTCCTCGATCTGTTCCGAGCTGACCTGATCAGGCGGCAGAACCTGATTGAGCTGGTCGTAGGTGATGTAACCTTTCTCGCGGGCCTCGGCGATCATCTTCTTGACCTGGGCCTGGCTCATGTCCAGCGAGATTTCCTGTTCCTGCTCGTCGGATTTGCGGTCTTCGTTGGTATCCTTGGCGGCCATTCAATGCTCCTGCAGGGATGGGTGATTCGTTAGGTCCGAATCATTAGCGCGTAGAAGTGATTCGGCCACCCGTTTACCCGTTTTTCTTTTCCAGTGCCTTACGAAAACACCACTTTACCGGCGTTTCCGCTCGAAATTGATACCGGACATGATTGCCTGAAACGCGTCTTTCTCGTCGCGGTTGATTCGCGCACCGTTGTCGGCCACGTCGAATATCGCCCTGTCTTCGTTCTGGCTTCGGCTTGTGCGATTGCGCTCTTCGGCGGCCTGGGCCAGCCGATATGTCAGCGCCTCATCTGCCAGCTCGGACAGTTCCTCCTCGGCTTCGGCAATCTCTGCGTCCAACCCCCTGAGAGCTTTGATCTTTGCGAGTTCCTCGGCCAGAGTCATCTGCGCCTTTTCGACATCGCCCGGTTTATACACACAAGGGATCACTGCGACATGGCGAAGGGCCAGCAGGTTTTCAAGGGTCTCGGGTCCCAAAGTTTCTGCAATGTGGTCTTTCAGGTTCTCGGGATCGTCAATCGCATGGCGCAAGATGGCATCCCGCAGCGCCGCGTGATCGGGATCGCGACATTCCATGTCATCCAGTTCTTGTTCGAACTGAACCACGACCTCGGGGTTCAGGGCTGCGATGGCCAGAATCGCCGCCTCACGCAGCTGAATTTCCGCCCCTTCGGACGAGGCCAGAAACGAGGCGCGCGCGCCCGGAGTTGCCGCGGGTTTGGGCTGCCACTTGCCCCGCGGTTGCCAGGGGCGGTTCTGCGGCTGGCGTTGCGGGCGGAACAGCTGCCAGCGCAGGTCTTTGATTTCCTGTCCATAATGCGACCGGATCGAAGGGTCGCGGATCAATTTGATCTTGTCGCGCAGTACCTTGTCCAGTGCAGCCTTACGTTCCGGGCTGTCGAACACCTTGCCCTCGGTCTCGCGCTGCCACAGCAGCTTGACCATGGGCATCGCGCCTTCCAGTACGGCTTGAACGGCCCCCGGCCCTTCGGCGCGCAGCAGATCATCGGGGTCTTTGCCCTCGGGCATCAGGGCAAAGCGCAGAGACTTGCCCGCCTCCAGAAGCGGCAGCGCCAGATCAACCGCCCGCATCGCCGCGCGTAGGCCCGCCGTGTCGCCATCCAGCGCGATGATTGGCTCGTTTGAAACCCGCCAGAGCAATTGCAATTGATGCTCGGTGATCGCGGTACCCAGTGGCGCAACCGAGGCACCAAACCCGGCCTCGGCCAATGCAATCACGTCCATATACCCTTCGGCCACGATCAGCGGCTGCCCCTTCCCCGCCGCCTGTCGCGCGGGGCCGTGATTATAGAGGCTGCGGCCTTTGTCGAACAACTCGGTCTCGGGTGAGTTCAGGTATTTCGCGTTGTCATTGGGGTCCATCGCCCGCCCGCCAAACGCGATACAGCGCCCGCGCGGGTCGCGGATCGGGAACATGATCCGGTTGCGGAACGTGTCATAAGGTTTCTTACCCTTGTTCGAGGGCTTGGCCAGACCGGCCCCCAGGATCAGGTCTTCGGCCACGTTCTTGCCTGTCAGATGATCCCACAGGTTCTGCCAGCCATCGGGGGCAAAACCGATCTCCCACCGGTCCAGCGCCTGCGCGTCCAGGCCCCGACGGGTCAGGTAGTCACGTGCAGCCCCCCCTGCCCCGGTTTTGAGTTGCAGGCGGAAGAACTGCACCGCCTGCTCCATCACCTCAGCCAGTTGCGTGCGGCGATCCTGCTTTTCCTGCGCTTTGGGATCGCGCTGCGGCATGGGCATCCCGGCCTCGCGCGCAAGTATCTCGACCGCTTCGATGAAAGAGACATTCTCGGTCTCTTTCACAAAGCTGATCGCATCCCCTTTGGCGTGGCAGCCAAAGCAGTAGTAAAACCCCTTTTGGTCATCCACATGGAACGAGGCCGTCTTTTCATGGTGAAACGGACATGGCGCCCACATGTCCCCCTTACCCTGATTGGACTTGCGCTGATCCCACATGACCTTTCGGCCAACGACCTGAGACAGGCTCAGACGGGTGCGCAGCTCATCAAGAAATCCGGGGGGCAAAGACATGGCTTAAACCTGCCAGAAATGAAAACGCACGCCAAGGGGATGGCGCGCGGTTGTCCACAGGGAATTGGCCTATCTGTGGATTATTGCTGCAAGCACAGCTCCAGCCAAGCGGCACCGAGGTCTTTCTTACGGACGTCGCGCATCTTTTGCTCGTAGACCCAAGGCGTAATCAGTGGAATGGCGGCATTATAGTTTTCGGGCCAGGTCGGGCCAGTATCTGCGACCGCTTGCGGTACGTCCCGCTCTTTGACCTTGTCCAGACGCGCCTGCTGAATCGCCGCGACAACTTCGGCCTGAAATTGGCAGCTTTGCTCTTTGGTTTCCTGAGCGGCCAGAGGGGTGGCCAGAAAAACGGCCGCAAGGGCGATACGCAACATTGGGAACTCCGGGAATCATGTCTTTCGCAGCAGCTTACTCGCAGCACGACGCCCCTTCCATTCCCGTTTTGCACCTCGCGCCATCGTGTTGCACCGGGGCGAGCAGATGATGCCACCCGCCCCGGCCTGTGTTCAAAGACCCTTGGCGCGGTAGCTTTTCGAGACCCGGTCGATGGCCACGATATAGGCCGCGGTCCGCAGGTCTTCGACATCGTCCCGGCTGTGCCAGACTTCGCGCATGGACTGGTATGCAATACGCATCGTGTCATCGAGGCCCGAGCGCACCAGTTCAAGCTCATCCGCGCCCTTGAGGTACTTTGCCTTGAAGTCCGGAGACATCGACCACGCATCGCCCAGGTAGCGGTCCAGACGCTCAAGCTCGCTGACGATCAACTCGTGCCGCGCTTCTTCCTGACGGCGCTGCATCCGGCCAAAGCGGATATGGCTCAGGTTCTTGACCCATTCGAAATAGGACACTGTAACACCGCCCGCATTGGCATACATGTCGGGGATGATCACCGTGCCCTTCTTGCGCAGGATTTCATCGGCGCCAGCCGTCACCGGGCCGTTCGCGGCCTCGATGATCAGCGGGGCTTTTATGCGATCCGCGTTGGACAGGTTGATCACCCCTTCAAGCGCCGCAGGGATAAGGATATCGCACTCTTCCTCAAGCACGGCTGCACCCTCGGCAGAATGGGTCGCGTCGGGATAGTCTTTGACACCCCCGTGTTTGACGATCCACTGCCGAACGGATTCGACATCGATACCGTCCGGATTATACAGCGCGCCATCCCATTCGATGATGCCGGTCACAATCGCGCCGTCCTCTTCGCTCAGGAATTTGGCAGCGTGATAGCCCACGTTGCCGAGCCCCTGAACGATGACGCGCTTACCATCCAGCTTGCCTGACAGGCCCGCTTTCTGGATATCCTCCGGGTGACGGAAGAATTCACGCAGCGCGTATTGCACACCGCGGCCCGTGGCCTCGACCCGCCCGGCGATGCCCCCCGCATTCAGCGGCTTGCCCGTGACACAGGCCCGCGCATTGATGTCCGTGGTGTTCATCCGGGCGTATTGGTCGGCCATCCAGGCCATCTCGCGCTCACCCGTACCCATGTCGGGGGCCGGCACGTTTTGCGAGGGATTGATCAAATCGCGTTTGGCCAACTCATAGGCAAAGCGACGCGTGATCTGCTCAAGCTCATGCTCTTCATACTGGCGCGGATCGATACACAACCCGCCCTTCGATCCGCCAAACGGCGTTTCGACCAGGGCACATTTGTAAGTCATCAGCGCTGCTAGCGCTTCAACTTCATCCTGGTTCACGGCCAAAGCGTAACGAATACCGCCTTTGACCGGCTCCATATGCTCGGAGTGGACCGAGCGATACCCGGTGAAAGTATGAATGTCACCGCGCAAGCGAACACCAAAACGCACGGTGTAAGTGGCGTTGCAAACGCGTATCTTCTGCTCCAGCCCGGGCGGCAGATCCATCAGGGACGCCGCCCTGTTAAACATCAGGTCCACACTCTCGCGAAAGCTGGGTTCATTTTTGGCCGTCATTTAAACCTCCGTGCCGACGAACGACTTGCGTTCTGCCGTTTTGTCGCACCCTATGCGTTAACGATCAATAATTAAGCACAAAAAAAACTCGAAAACTCAGGCAGAAAGATTTCAAACCACTGTGAGTCGCCAGTGTTTCAGGACCAGCCTTAGATTGTCGCCCAGACGACAACAGAACCCATCAACGCCCCAAAATTATCCCGCTTTTTCCTGTAAATGGGCCAGCTCAGCGGCTTTTTTGCCTAAATCCCGCCATGATTCGGCGTTAATTTTCTGAGAGTTAATATTTCCTTAGCAGTTTGGATGTCTGCTCAGCGAGGTCGGCACTATGATTACGCGCGTTTTTAAAAGCCGCATTACGAAACTCAAAAGCACCGTCGCATTCGCGCGTCAATTCTCCCGCGATGAAGATGGCGGCGTGTTCACGATTTTTGTCGTTCTGGGGTTCATCGTTATTCTGGGCACCGCTGGCATCGGCGTGGACATTATGAACTTTGAGCGCGACCGCGCAGACCTGCAGGCGACGCTGGACCGCGCCGTGCTTGCCGCGGCGAACGTCAAGCAGACGCTGCCACCCAAAGACGTTGTGAAAGCCTACATCGAAAAGTCCGGGGTCCGGGGTGACCTGACGAAAGAGCCGATTGTCGTCGAGGACATCGGCTCGCGCAAGGTGACCGCAAATGCCGAAGTCGAAGTAAGAACTCATTTCATGCGGTTCTTTGGGACGGATTCGCTGACGGCCAATGTGACCAGCGTTGCGGAGGAGTCCGTCGGCTCGATCGAGATATCTCTTGTTCTGGATATGTCAGGTTCAATGAGTTGGCCATCGGCGACCGAGAACAAGTCAAAGATGGCCGCACTTCAAGAAGCAGCCATTCAATTCGTCAATACGATGTATGAAAAGGAAAACCCCGACAAGATTTCGATCTCAATCGTGCCATACAACAATCAGGTGAGTGCGGGCGCAAATATCCTGAACCAAATGTCGGGTGTCACAACCGAACACAGCTATTCGCATTGTGTGGACTTCCGGGACTCTCAGTTCCGCGAGCCGGGGGTTAACCCATCGGCAAGCCTGAATCGTACTGCGCACTTCGACAATCGCAACTATGGGGACGACTACGCGGACGAATTTCATCGCACTTCAGTCTGCCCCACCCGCGCAGGCAGCGATATTACGCCCGTAACGAACGTCATTTCGGATTTGCATGATCAGATCAATGCCATGAGTCCCGGTGGCAACACCTCGATTGATATTGGCGTGAAATGGGGTGCTGCTCTGCTTGATCCTCAGTTTCAGTCGGTCATCGACCAACTGTCCAGACAGAACGCCAACCCGAACGAAGTCATTGACCCAGATACTGGCAACGTCGCTGGTACGGACCAGAAACCCAAAAAAGTCGTTCCCGCGATTTTTGACAACCGTCCGGTGGCCTACGAAGGCAACGTCAAAAAGATCATGATTGTGATGACCGATGGTGAAAACACCGAAAACTGGATTCTGGACGAATCTTTGCGGGACGGTCTGTCAGATGTTTGGTTCAACCCCAACGCAGGTCAACATACCCGGCGCGAATGCGTAAGAAGAAGGTGGTGGGGTTGTGAACGTTTCGGAGACATCACCCGCTCCGGTGAATTCAGTGTTCTTGTCGCAGAGAACCCACGCGAGTTCTACTACACCCGGCGAAACACAAGAGGGCACGCAGAACCTTTTGGAGGTGAATTTGCTGACCAATCTGTACGTCTGACCTATCCGCAACTGTGGAATATGGTGAGCCTGGACTGGAATGCGGCATACAACATGTCCCAGGAGCCCAACAACAATACCAACTGGTACTCAAACGCGTTTTCCACGACCAGCAGGACAGACAAAGACACGCGGTTGCAACAAACCTGTACTGCGATCAAGGGCCGGGATGTTGAAGTCTATGGTATCGCTTTCGAAGCGCCGGATGTTGGCGTGACTGCGATGAGAAACTGTTCAAGCGGAGCGGGGTTCTTTTTCGAAGTCAACGCCAATGGCAATCTGGGTGAAGACAACCTTTCCCTCACGCAGGTCTTCGAGGTCATCGCCACAAACATCAAGCGCCTGAGGCTCACGCAATGATCCGCAACATGTTCCGGAGAATAAGGCGTTTCAAACGTTCTGAAGACGGCTCATTGACAGTCGAATTCGTTATTATCTTCCCTCTATACGCCTTCTTTATCCTGAGTGTCGTCGAGTATGCCTTGGTGACAATTCAGCAGGCGATGATCGAACATTCCATGGATGTGGTCGTGCGTGACATACGCTTGGGGACGGCACCCAGCGTGACGCATGATGACATCAAGGATGCCATCTGCAACAGAACCGTCGTGGTCCGCAACTGCTCGCAAAACTTGCAGTTGGAAATGATTGTTCAGGACCCTTATGCAGGTATCAACCTGCCGCCCACCCCGGACTGTGTGGACAGGGCAGAAGAGGTAACGCCGGTCCGCGACTTCCAAACCGGTGGTTCAAACAAACTTATGGTCCTGCGTGCATGTGCAAAAGTTGACCCGGTATTTCCGACAACGAACATGGGTCGCGCCGTGAGTGGCGACGATGGATTTGTCCAGCTCACCGCGACGACCGCCTTTGTTCAGGAGCCTTGATTATGCTTACAGCAATAAGAATAAAACGCTTCTTGAGCCGTTTCAAACGACGTGAGCATGGCAGCTTGTCACTGGAAGCCGTGCTGACGTTTCCGATTTTTGTCTGGGCCATTACGCTAACTTACACGTATTTCGATGCCTTCCGCGAGAGCACCATAAACCTCAAGGCGGCCTACACGGTGGGCGACCTGATCTCGCGCGAAGGCGGTGAAGTCCCGATCAATGACGCCTATGCCGCGTCGATGTATCTGCTGTTCTATCGCATTCTGGACAACAATTCGCCGCTGGAAATGCGTTTGACCTCCATCACGTTCAAAAAGGACGAAAGCTCTAATAGCGACGAGCCGCGTCACTTTGTGGAATGGGCGACACGGTGTGGGTACGACGAAAACTGGACCAACGACAACGTTGATCAACTGAGCAACAGGCTGCCTCCGATGGCGGAATTGGACAGTTTGATCCTTGTTGAAACCACAAACGACTATATTCCGTCGCTCACAACGACCTGGCTGGAACCGGATCAAACCTTCGACACGTTCGTATATACCCGACCGCGTTTTGTTCCCTTGGTCCCTGGAAATGTGTCGCCCGTGTTTTGTGACAACGGTTCAGTCGCCGTGGCGACGGCAGGTTAATCTGCCAACATAGTCTGAAGCACTTCGGTCATGAATTTGGTTTCGGCGGCGTTTGTCATTCCGCCGATACCAATGCGGCGTCCAAGACGCCACCAAAGGCCCGGCGCCCAACTGTTCGGGCCCGGCTTACGTGTTTTCACCAAAAACCCGTTTGATGGTTTGAAAGCAAAGACACCACGGTCGATACCCTCAATATCTTCGATTTTGGCAATGACCTGCCCTGCCCCGGTTCTCAGCTCGGATCGAGTCAGTTCGATCCAGTCGTTTGTCGCGGTCCACATGCGGTAGGCCAACCAGAATGCCGCGCCACCGACCGCGATCAGGAAAACCTGCCACCCAAACGCAGGTGGCTGCGCAAGGACAACATAGAAGACCATAAGGCCCACAAAGCCCAGCATCGCCACACCCAGACCACGTCGGGCGGGCGACGGCTTAATGACAGCCAGAACATCTTCCTGCATGGGACCCCCTGCTGATTTTCTTTTGGTTTAGCGGCTTTACCCGCAAAAGGACAGAGGCCGAATCTGTCACGGATTTTCGCACATACCCCGTTCTTTTCTGCGGATTGACGGATCGCCTGTGCCCCTTAGATGCTGCTGCGTAAGCACAGGAGCCGATCATGTCCCTACGTCCCGTACTGGAAACCCGCAAAGCTATCGCCACGATGGAGGGTGCCGGCGTCAAACTCCACCGCGCGTTCGGCTTTCAGGACCCGTCCGAGTTGGACCCGTTCCTGCTGTTTGATGATTTCCGGAATGAGCGGCCTCAGGATTATCAGGCCGGGTTTCCCTGGCACCCGCATCGCGGGATTGAGACCATTACCTATGTTCTGGCCGGGTCGGTCGCGCATTCGGATTCGCTGGGCAATAGCGGAACGCTGGGGGCCGGAGACGTCCAGTGGATGACCGCAGGGTCCGGCATTTTGCATCAGGAAATGCCAAGCGGAAACACAACCGGCCAGATGCACGGGTTTCAGTTATGGGGCAACCTGCCCTCATCCCAAAAGATGACCGCGCCGCGCTATCAGGATGTGCAAGGCAAGGATATTCCCGAAATCACCGATGATGACGGCACCACGGTGCGGGTGATCGTGGGTGAGTTTTGGGGGAAGGTCGGCCCCGTGGACGGGATTGCCGCCGACCCGCAATATCTGGATGTCTCAATCCCCGCCGGGGTCAAAAAGACCTTTCGGATCGACACGCACCGCCGCGCCTTTGCCTATGTGTTTCAGGGCCAGGCCGCCTTTGCAGACGCTTCGCAACCCGCTGGTATCCTGCTGGAAAAAGAGGTCGCCGGGCAAGAGGTCAACATCCGCGACATGTCCGGGGACAGAACCCTTGTGCGGTTCGGCACCGGGGATGAGGTCACGGTTCAGGCCGGGTCTGAGGGCGTGCGGTTTCTGCTGATCTCGGGCGCGCCGATTGATGAGCCTGTCGCATGGCACGGCCCCATCGTCATGAACACGCGGGCCGAGTTGGAGCAAGCCTTTCGTGAGCTGCGCAACGGGACCTTCATCCGCCCCGCGCATTAAACCAGTCAGGCCGAGACCGACCGGCGGACCATGTCCCAATAAACCTGCTCAACCTCATCCAGCGACAGACGTCCGCCAGCGCGGTACCAAGTCATGACACCGTTGAGCATGGCGATGACCGCCAGCGTTGCGATTTTGGTATCCGTTATATCGAAAACCCCATTCCCCTGCCCTGCGCGCAGGATTGCCTCAAGCGCGTCCTCATAGCGGCGGCGCAAGGCTTCGACTTCCGCGAAGTTTTCAGGCGTGAGATTGCGCAGCTCCATATAGGCGATGAACACCTCATCGGGGCGCTGTAGGTGAAAGCGGATGTGGAACCCCACGAATTGCCGCAACGCGTCCGACGCATTCTTGGCCTCCGGCAACTCGACATAGGCCGCCAAAAGCTCGTGCATGTGGTCGTGCATCAACCGAAACAGCAAGCTTTGCTTGTCGGGGGTATAGTTGTACAGCGCACCGGCCTGCACGCCAACCTCGGACGCGATCTGACGCATCGAGACCGCGGCGAACCCGTGGCGCGCAAACAGCGCCAGCGCCGCCTTGCGGATGCGGGGACCTGTAATATCGGAATGGGAACCTTGCGTGCGTGCCATGGCCCCACCGTATCTGAACGTCTGTTCAGATAGAACCCCGCTTGAACCAACGCGCCAAAAGGTGCATCACCGATGCAACCGAGTTTGAAAGGGTTCTGCATGAAGCCCCTGCAATTGCTGTTTATTGTCCTCGCCTGTGCCGGATGCACCAATTTCCCCGAGCTCGAAGGGCGAGAGCTGGCCGACGTCAAGACGACCCGCTTTCCCAAGCTGGTTCCCCTTCAAGAAGCGCTCGGTCCGACGGTTGATCCCGTGGAAGAGGCCACCGCCGTCGAAGAAGACCTGAACACACGACGCGAAGCGCTTGAGAAAAAGGCGCAAGAGCTTCAGGACGCTGAAATCAACTGACCCTTTGCGAATAAGGCCCTGTCCGGGTCTGCGACGCATTGCACCCTCGCGCCGAACCCGCTAAGGCAGCGCTGAACGGGCGACAGGCCCGATACCATGAGATTTTCGAGCGAAAGGAACCCACGGGATGACACAGGCGCTGCGGCTGGGAATTGCGGGCTTGGGAACGGTCGGCGTGGGTGTCGTCAAGATCGTACGGCGTCATGCGGATCTGTTGCAGGCACGCACCGGCCGGTCCATCGAAATCGTTGCAGTTTCGGCCCGCGATGCCAGCAAGGACCGTGGCGTGAACCTTTCGGATTATGCCTGGGAGACGGACCCGGTTGCGCTGGCAAAGCGCGATGACATCGACGTTTTCGTCGAATTGATCGGGGGCGAGAACGGCCCGGCCAAAGCCTCGGTCGAGGCGGCGCTGGCCAGTGGCAAGGATGTGATCACCGCGAACAAAGCACTGCTGGCAATCCACGGTCAAGAGCTCGCTGAAAAGGCCGAGGCCGCCGGTCGCGTGATCCGGTTTGAGGCCGCCGTCGCAGGCGGTATCCCGGTGATCAAATCCCTGACCGAGGGGCTTGCAGGCAATGAGATCACCCGCGTCATGGGCGTGATGAACGGCACCTGCAACTACATCCTGACCCGTATGCAATCGCAGGAGCTGGGTTATAACGCGCTGTTCGAAGAATGCGCAGAGCTTGGCTATCTTGAGGCCGACCCGAATCTGGATGTGGGCGGAATCGATGCCGCGCACAAACTGGCGTTGCTGTCCTCGATCGCCTTTGGGACCAAGCCGAATTTCGACGGGATCGAGATTGAGGGCATTCAGCAGATCAGTCTGGATGACATCCATCAGGCCGACGACATGGGCTATCGCATCAAACTGCTGGGCGTGGCGCAGAAAACCGCGCGCGGTCTAGTACAGCGGATGCAGCCCTGCCTTGTGCCCAGCGGCTCGGCCCTGGGTCAGTTGGAAGGCGGCACCAATATGGTCGTGATCGAAGGTGACGCGGTTGAACAGGTTGTCCTGCGCGGCCCCGGTGCCGGTGAGGGCCCGACAGCCAGCGCCGTAATGGGCGATGTCTGTGATCTGGCCCGTGGCCTGCAAATCCCGACCTTCGGACGCCCCGCCACATCGCTCCAAGACGCGGCCCCAGCCATCACCGGCCTGCCCGCCCCGTATTACCTGCGCCTCGCCCTGCTGGACAAACCCGGCGCGCTGGCCAAAGTCGCCGCCATTCTGGGCGATGCCGGTGTCTCGATCGACCGGATGCGTCAATACGGGCATTCCGACAGCACCGCCCCAGTGCTGATCGTGACCCACAAGACCACGCGCGCCACGTTGGACATCGCCTTGAACGGTCTGCGCGAGACAGATGTGGTGGACGGAGACCCCGTCGCATTGCGGATCGAAGAGGTTTAACCCTTGCAGCCCGCCCAAAACGCAAGCTATGCCGAATAAAACGCCTTTACTGACCTGAGGATGCCAAAATGAGTGCTGCCAAAGTAGATTTCAACGACCGCCTGCTGTCCCTGGGGCTTGCGCGGGTTGCGGAACAGGCTGCATTGGCCTCGGCCTCTCTGGTCGGTCGCGGCGATGAGAAAGCCGCCGATCAGGCCGCTGTGAACGCCATGCGCGAACAGCTGAACCTGCTGGATATTGCCGGTGTCGTGGTCATCGGCGAAGGTGAGCGGGACGAAGCCCCGATGCTGTATATCGGCGAAGAGGTCGGCACCGGGAATGGCCCCGGCGTGGACATCGCGCTGGACCCGCTGGAAGGCACCACGCTGACCGCCAAGGATATGCCCAACGCGCTGACCGTGATTGCGATGGGCCCGCGCGGCTCGATGCTGCATGCCCCCGACGTTTACATGGACAAGCTGGCCGTGGGCCCGGGCTTTCCCGAAGGTGTCGTCAGCCTGGACATGAGTCCGCGTGAACGGGTTGAAGCGCTGGCCAAAGCCAAAGGCTGCGCGCCTGCCGACATCACCGTCTGCATTCTGGAGCGCCCCCGCCATGAAGCGATGATTGCCGAAGTGCGCGAAACCGGTGCCTCGATCCGTTTGATCACCGATGGCGACGTGGCCGGTGTGATGCACTGCGCCGAAAGCGAAGTCACCGGGATCGACATGTATATGGGCCAAGGCGGCGCGCCCGAGGGTGTTCTGGCGGCTGCGGCGCTGAAATGCATGGGTGGTCAGATCTTTGGCCGTCTGTTGTTCCGCAACGATGACGAGCGCGGCCGCGCCGCCAAGGCGGGCATTACCGATCTGGACCGCATCTACGCGCGGGACGAGATGGTGACAGCCGACGTGATCTTTGCCGCAACCGGTGTGACCGGCGGATCGCTGCTGCCGCGTATCAAGCGCGAGCCGGGCTGGCTTGAGACCACCACCCTGCTGATGCGGTCGAAAACTGGTTCGGTGCGTCGCATGTCTTACCGCACGCCGATGTGGTCGCACGACAACTAGCGGCTTGCGCCGCTGCCTCCGGCGGCCGTATTTTAAACGAGAAGAAGGGCCGGGTCCGCGCAGGGTCCGGCCTTGTCATATCAGAGGCGGGTCATGGGTTTTCTTGGAGTTGAACAGTCTTTGTCCGGGCGGCGCTGGGTTGGTCCTTCGGCGGATGTGGAACGCGCAACCGAGGTTCTGATTCAGCAGGCAGGGCTGCCGCGCGCGGTCTGTCAGGTGCTGGCACGGCGCGGTGTTCCGGCGATGGAGGCTGCGGGGTTTCTGGAGCCCAAACTGAAAGAGCTGCTGCCTGATCCGCGTGACATGAAGGATATGGAGACCGCTGCGACGCGGTTTCTGGCGGCGGTGCGCGCGAGGCAGCGGATCGCGGTTTTTGCGGATTACGATGTGGATGGGGGCAGTTCGGCGGCCTTGCTGTTGGTCTGGCTGCGACAGATGGGCCTGCAGGCGACGCTTTATGTCCCCGACCGGATTGACGAAGGCTATGGCCCCAACGTTCCCGCCATGCAGGAGCTGGCGGCCAGCCACGATCTGATCATCTGCGTGGATTGCGGGACACTCAGCCACGAACCCATTGCTGCTGCAAAGGGGGCGGATGTAATCGTACTGGATCACCATTTGGGCGCCGAGACCCTGCCCGACTGTGTGGCCGTGGTGAACCCGAACCGGCAGGATGAGAGCGGCGATCTGGGCTATCTCTGCGCGGCGGGTGTAGTCTTTTTGATGCTGGTTGAGGCCGGGCGGCAATTGCGTGAGGCTGGGGCCAAAGGCCCCAACCTGATCTCTTTGTTGGATCTGGTGGCTTTGGCAACGGTGGCGGATGTCGCGCCGCTGATCGGCGCAAATCGGGCGCTGGTGCGGCAGGGGTTGAAGGTGATGGCCCAGCGGCAGCGACCCGGGCTAGTCGCCCTGTCTGATGTGGCGAGAATGGATTCAGCCCCCAACAGCTATCACCTTGGGTTCATGCTGGGGCCGCGTGTGAATGCCGGAGGGCGCATTGGTCAGGCTGATTTGGGTGCGCGGTTGCTCAGCACGGAATCGGTCCACGAAGCACAGGCTCTGTCGCAGCGGCTGGACGAACTGAACACCGAGCGGCGCGACATTGAGAATGCTGTCCGCGCAGCCGCTTTGGAACAGGCGGAAGAACGCGGGCTGGACGCGCCATTGGTCTGGGCGGCGGGCGAAGGGTGGCATCCCGGCGTGGTCGGCATCGTGGCCTCGCGCCTGAAAGAAAACGCCAACCGCCCCGCGATTGTCATCGGCTTTGATGGGGATGAGGGCAAGGGCTCGGGCCGATCTGTGACTGGGGTCGATCTGGGGGCCTCGATCCAGCGTCTGGCGGCTGAGGGGCTTTTGGTCAAGGGCGGAGGCCACAAGATGGCCGCCGGTCTGACCGTTATGCGCGACAAACTGGAGCCGGCGATGGAGCGACTTGGTGAATTGCTGGCCAAACAGGGCGCGGGTGAAGGTGGCCCGGCGGACCTGAAACTGGACGGCACCCTGATGCCGGGGGCCGCCACGATCGACCTGATCGAACAGATCGAACAGGCCGGTCCGTTCGGGGCCAGCGCCCCTGCCCCGCGCTATGCTCTGCCAGACCTTCAGATCAGATTCGCCAAGCGCGTCGGCGAATCCCATCTGAAGCTCTCGCTGGCCGATGGGATGGGCGGCGGCTTGGACGCTATTGCGTTTGGCGCATTCGACGGGCCGATGGGGGAAAAACTGTCCAACCATGGCGGCGCGCGGTTTCATTTCGCCGGACGGCTTGAGGTGAATACATGGGGCGGGCGGCAATCGGTGCAACTTAGACTAGAGGATGCGGCTGAGGCCAAATGAGGCGCCTTCCGGGGGTCCAAAAAACTTTCACATCCTTGCATTTTTCGGCTTGCGGGGGTCAGAGGTAAACCGTAAAAGGCCCTCCACAAGCCAGCGTGGCCCGTTCGTCTATCGGTTAGGACGCCAGGTTTTCAACCTGGAAAGAGGGGTTCGATTCCCCTACGGGCTACCACTTGTGCTTGTTTGGCCTAAATGGCCCGTTCGTCTATCGGTTAGGACGCCAGGTTTTCAACCTGGAAAGAGGGGTTCGATTCCCCTACGGGCTACCATTTCCGTCACACTCCGAATTTCTCGCGGCACAGGTCCTGAATTTGGTCCCATGAGGATTTAAATTCCGGTGTGTTTTCGGCTGCATAGTGAAAATTCTTCATCAAACCCGTCAGTTGTGTAAAGACCTGCCGAACGTCGGCCTTGTCCGCAAAGCTGGCCGTCGATTGGGTTACGTCATAAACCAGCTTGAAGGTCATCCTCTGCCGTTCAAGTGGCACGGTCGCGTCCACTTTGTCGAACGCGTCCTGCTGCAGGTAGACCATATCGACGAACAGCGCCTTTTGCTGGGTTACAAAGTCCTCGATCGTCACGCCCTCTTCGCCAGTGACCTGCATCATCTGGTCGACTTGTTCGCCTTTTTCGATCAGTTCGATCAGATCGCGCACCTTTCCGGTCCAGCCGGGTTCGGCGTTTTTGTCATACCAGTCCGACAGCTGATCAGTATAGCGCGACCAGCTGAGCATCGGATCGACCGCCGGATAGAACCGTTTATAGGCACGCTCGGATGACAGCCCGAGAAAGCACTTGACCGTCGACAGGGTTGATTGCGTGACCGGCTCGTCAAAATTCCCACCCGCGGGCGAGACGGTGCCGATCAGGGTCAGGCTGCCCAAGGTGCCGTCATTGGTCTTCATTGCACCCGCGCGCTCATACAGGCCCTTGATTGAGCTTTCCAGATATGCGGGAAAGCCCTCTTCGCCCGGGATTTCCTCAAGCTTGCCAGAGGTTTCGCGCATGGCCTGAGCCCAGCGGCTGGTGCTGTCGGCAATCAGCAGCACATCATAGCCCATCTGACGGTAATACTCACCCAGCGTGATACCGGTGAAGATCGATGCCTCGCGCGCGGCGACGGGCATTGAGGATGTGTTGCAGATGATGATTGTCCGGTCCATCAGGCTGCCGCCGGTGGTCGGGTCGGTCATCTTGGGAAATTCATGGATGGTCTCGACCACCTCGCCCGCGCGTTCACCACAGGCCACAACAATCACAATATCCACCTTGGCGTTGCGCGCGATCAGGTTTTGCAGAACGGTTTTACCGGCGCCAAACGGGCCGGGAATACAGGCCGTTCCGCCGCGCGCGATGGGAAAGAACGTGTCGATCAGACGTTGCGAGGTCAGCACTGGCTCGGTCGGGTAAAGCCGCTCGGACAAAGCACGTTTCAGGATGCTTTCGGGCAGAGGCCGCCGCACCGGCCATTTCTGCGACAGGGTCAGCGTATGCTCACCGCCCTGCACGTCCTCAAGCCGTGCCACGATATCGTGGATGGTGGCGGCGCCTTTCTGGACCCAGACCACCTTGTACTCACCGACCCAGTTGAAGGGCAGCATGATCTTGTGGCTGAAATGACCCTCGGGGACCGTACCGATACTGTCGCCTGCGGTGACCGTATCGCCGACCTTGACCGAGGGCGTGAACGACCATTTGGCCTGCGTATCCAGCGGGGCCACATCCGCCCCGCGCGGCAGGAAAGTGCCAAACTCAGCGGCCACCTTGGGCAAAGGCGATTGCAGCCCGTCAAACACCTGCCCCAGCAGCCCCGGGCCAAGCTCAACCGACAGCAACTGCCCCGATTGTTCCACAGGGTCGCCCACGGCCACCCCGTCGGTACTTTCGTAGACCTGCACATCAGCGGTATCGCTGCGCACGCGCAGCACTTCGGCCTTCAGACGTTCCTGACGGCCACCGGGACCCGGGCGCGTGGGTAGGATAAAGACCACCTCGTTCTTGACCAACTGCCCGGGCTGGCCTGATGCGTCCGTGTTGGCCTGTATCTGTACCAACCCCTCCTGCACCGAAACAACGCGGGCGGTGGTGGTTTGGTCGGCTGGGGTTGGGGCGGTCATGCTGAGGCTCCCTCAAAGTCAAAATCGGCCATGGCCTGCTGCGCCAGATGTTCAAATCGCTTGGCCGCGTCCTGCGCATTGCTTTGCGCCCAGCGGTCGAAAATGTTCCAGATCAACACGTAGATCGCCACCGCCTCAAAATCGAAATAGTGGCGCGCGGCGTGCCGTTTCAGTTGCTTGTGACTGACCGACAAAAGCAGCCGTTCCAGCCCCAAGGGGTCTTCGGCATCCAGCAATAGTTTCGCCTCTTTGATCCAAGGCATCGGACCGTCCAGCTTGAACGTTGGATCACCCCAATTGGCCGGGATGTGACGGGTCCACCGACCCAGTCCAAACGGGCCAGTCGAGGGGCTGCCCCCCTGCCTGCGCAGGCGCAGCGCGGCGACGGCCGTGCGCAGGTCCATCCGTTCCGTGAAAACCTGCCGCAAGGTCGGTTGCGGAATGTCGGCCAGTGCCCCTTTGCAACGTTCAATCGCCTGAGCGTCGGTGACACCCATGTCATAATCGCTCCAGTTCAGAGCGTGTTCCAAAACCTTCAAAACCCGCGCATCCTCAGCGGTCAGCGCAGTCAGACGGCGATCCAGCCGCAAACGCGACAACGGCGGCTGTTTGGCCACAAACAGCCGTTCCGAGCCCGGCAGGCTGCTGATCAGCGCGATATAGGCGTCGGGGTTGGGCATCTCAGCGGATCACCCCCTCTAACACCGCGCGGAAGCGGGGTTGCAGGTGCTCCATCAGCAGCGCAGCCACGGCCTTGTCGGTCAGGTCCAGCACCACGCCCTGATCCTCGGCCCGGACGCGGATACCATCCTGCGCATCGTCCGCGGCGTGCAACTCGACCTGCTCGCGCAACATATCAGCAGTCAGGCCCAGCACGTATTTCGTCAGCTTGCCCGACTGAATGTCATCAGCGTTCTGCTTGATCTCTTCCTGCGTGGCGATCCTGGCGGGCAAGATGACCTGTACCGGACCGTCCAGCTTTGCCTCGGTGGCGGCACGGCCGACCACCTCAAGGATCATCTGTTTCAACAGGTCCGGGTCCGCCATTTCCTTGGTCACCAGCCGTTCGACGTCCTGACGAAACCGATCCGTCAGACCGGCCTTCATGGTCAGAACCGCGTCGCGCATGGCGGTGTTCAGCGCCTCTTCACCCGCCGCGCGATAGCTGTCGGAGTCGCTGCGGGCCTTTTTCTGATACTCATCCGCCTCACGCTTGGCCTCGGCCAGTATCTTTGCCGCCTCTGCCTTGGCCTCGGCGCGCAGCTTCTCCGCATCGGCCTGACCAGCAGCCACCCCATCGTTGCGCAGCTTGTCGATCAACGCGTCAACGCCATGAGAGATCATCCCATCCTGAGCCATCAGCTGATCCCCGCACTGATGACAAGGGCAAAGACAAAGGCGAACACACCAAAGCCTTCGATGATCGCCGCAGGGGCCAGCGACAAGCCGAAGATTTCAGGCTTTTCCTTGGTCGCGTTGATCGCCGCTGCACAGGCCCGGCCCTGCCATATGCCGCAATACATCAAAGCGATGCCCGACAGGATGCCGATCCCGAACAACCCACCTGCGTTTTCGGGGGTTACGTCGCGGTTCAGGGTGAACATGATGACGATCCCATAGATCACCATGGTCGAGGGAAAGGCCGAGACGCCGACAAACCGGCCATAGCCGCCCTCGGTCTCGGTCATCGCGCCGATGCTGGCCATCCCCGCGATCGAGCAGCCAATCGCACTGGCCGCCGCACCCAATGCCATGGGTGCATAAATCCCCAGCCAACCCAATGTCAGAACAAGCTCATTCATTCCTGAACCTCCTTGCGGGCGAACGGGCGAAAGACGATGCCTTCATCCGGCAGACCCCATTTATAGAATTCGATGTAATTGAGACGTAATCCGTGGACGACGCCGCTCATCATCGCGAGGGCGAAGTTCAGAATATGGCCAATGATCAGGATCAGCAGACCGAACAGAATGCCCGGCCCTTTCAGCGCGTGAATCACCGACATCGCCAGATCGTTAAACGTGATCGCCAACGAGGCCGAGGCCAACCCCAGCGCAAACAGGCGCATATAGCTGAGGACATCTCCGAACGCGCCCATCGCCCCGGCCAGCGCCTGAATGCCGTCGATCAGACGCCACAGCCAGTCGGTGGGTTTCTTGATCGCCCGCTCGCTTGAGAACAACAAGATCGTCAGGATGCCGATGATCAGAAGGGCCGCGCCCGGTGTCGGGCTATCCCCTTTCATATAGCTAAGCCACAGAACAAACCCGCCAATCAGCGCCGCGATCCACCCGAGATTTGCGATGGCCTTTCGCTGCCCCCACGCCGCGCGGGCGGCCAGCGCATTCGCCAGCACCAGATGCAGCACGCCAACCACAATCGAGACCATCATCATCGCCGCGAAATTGTTCAGGTCGAGCAGTTTAAGTTTCCCAAGGATCGATCCATCCGCCGGAGCCACGCCGAAATAGCTGCCAACCAGAACCCCATACACGACCGTGGCCCCTGAAACGACCAGCCCATAGCGCCGCCATGATCTTTGCTGGGCCATCTTGTCCATCCGCTTCCGGAACAGCAGCAGACCCAGCAGGATCACGGCCCCATACCCCGCATCCGCCACGATCATCGCGAAGAAGAACGCGAACGAGGCCGCAACGATCACGCTGGGGTCCCAATCCTTGTAACCGGGCACTTGATAAAACAGCGCCAAGTCCACGGCCGCACTGCGTTTTTCCGGCTGCTCCAACAATGTGGGCGGAGTGTCGTCAGGTCCTGGTTCTTCGATCAAAACGGCGGCACCCTTGGCCTGAGCCATATCCAGTACCGCGTCCACTCGGTCCTCGGGCACCCAGCCTTGCAGGGCGAACATCGCCCCTTCATCGCGCACCTTCTGCGTCGCATGAGCCAGTTCCGCCGCGCTTTCCGCAACCGCCAGATTGCGGCGCATCAGCGTCAGATAGCGGGTCTGCGCAACCCGTTCGGCCTCAAGCGCTTCGATGGCGATTTCGGCCTCTTCCAGTTGGGCTTCAAGTTCGTGGATGGGCAGCGATCCGGTATGCGTGCGCGGAACCGGCAGGATGTCATCTGCGGGTTCATCCGGTGCGATCAGCACGGCGTACACAAAGCGGTGGTCTTGTTCCAGAATGGACCACGGCACCGCCAGACCTTGCAACGCATCGCGATGTTTCAGGGGCAGTTGATAGAACCACAGCCGGTTGCCCGCCAGAACGTCTCCGGGCGGGAAATCCAGATCGCCCCAGGGACGCACCTGCGCAATGCGATGGACCAGAGAATCGCGCCGGTCGGTCATATCGCGTGTACGCTGCATCAGGTCCACCACATCGGCGACGAACTGGTCCATATCAAACGCTGGATCGCGCTGAATCTGGCGCCGGGGGTCGGCAATATCCGCAAGGAATCGCAACGCTTTATAAGCGTCTTTTGCACCGCGTTCGCTGATCTTTTCCGGCTCCGCCGGGGGCGGCGCGAGCGGCAGAACATGCATGCAGCCAAGCCTTTGCAGCGCCTCAAGTGTCGGGGTCTTTTCAGCGGCAGGCCCGACCAGCGACAGTTTCTTGAGGCGGGCAACACTCATGACACGGCCTCCTGCGCATGTTTGCGCTTGGAGATTTTCGAGCGTACGACCGACTGCATCTGCTCATCGCTCAGGTAGATGCGGATTTTCTTGATGTTGGCCTTGGCGCGCGGGATCAGAACCTTTTCGAACAGGTTGACCCGTTGGGTAATCGTGGCAACCGCCTTGTCGAAAATCTTTACCCGCTCCTCGGCCACTTTGACGCGCAAACGCGCCTCGATCATATCATGCAGCAATTGCGCAGCCGCATCGACCCAATGCGGCTTGGCCAGTTTCGAATATGGCCGCACGGCAACCTCGATCCGGTCAAGCGCGGGCATCTTGACGCCCACAACGTTGACCTCTTTGACCTTGTAGTCCTTCAGTTCAACCAGACCATCCAGATCAATGCCCTGCTGCGCCAGCATGGGCAGTTTGGCCCCGACCTGCTGGGCCAGGATCGCAACCTCTTGTTCCAGCCGGTGTACATCCGCGCGGGCCTTGGCGCGTTCGGCCATCAACTGCTGGCGCTTGAGGTCCAGCGACGGCAGGAACCTCTCATAGCTTTTCAGCTGCGTCTGCTGGCGGGCCAGCGACGATTTATTCAGCTGCAACCGCGCCATCACTGTCCTTTGGGAAATACTTGTCGACCAAAGCCTGCTTCATAAGCAGCTGTTCAGGCTTGAAACACTCGGCCAGGGTTTTCCATCCCAGATCCAGCGCGTCTTCCAGCGGGATTGAGACGTTGATGTCCATGAACCGATTGCGGAACAACGCGCCGAATTTCAGCAACTGGTGATCATAGTCCGAAAGATCAAAGGCCATCGCCTGTTTCTGTGCCGCATCCCGGCTTTCGGAATAGAAGCGGATCATCGTGTTCATGATCTGCCCGTGATCTTCGCGCGTGGTCTTGCCGATCACGTTCTGCTTGAGGCGTGAGAGGCTGCCGAACGGATCGATTACGCCCGAGTGCAGGTAAAACTGCCCTTCGGTGATATAGCCCGTGTTGTCCGGCACCGGGTGGGTCACGTCATTGCCGGGCATGGTCGTCACGGTCAGCACCGTGACTGATCCTCCCTTGGCATAATCGCACGCTTTTTCATACCGCCGCGCCAGTTGGGAATAGAGATCGCCCATATAGCCGCGCTGCGAGGGCACGCGCTCCTGACTGATCCCCACCTCTTTCATTGCGTCGGCATAGGCGGTCATATCGGTCAGCAGAACCAGCACGCGCTTGCCCTCTTCCACCGCGAATTTCTCGGCCACGGCCAGCGCCATGTCGGGCACCAACAGCCGCTCGACCAGAGGGTCCATCGCCTGATTGACGAACATCACGGTGCGGGAAAACACGCCCGCATCCTCGAACGAGGTGCGGAACGTGTGGTAGTCGTCAAAGATCAAGCCCAGCCCACCAAAGACGACAATATCGGCATCCGCCTGAATACCGATTCGGCTGAGAAACGCGTTGAACGGCTCGCCCGAGACGGAAAAGATCGGGATTTTCTGGCTTTCGACCAGCGTGTTGAACACATCGATCATCGGCACATCGGTGCGGATCATCTTGTTCGGAACCGCCCGTTCCGCAGGGTTCACGGTTGGCCCGCCAATCTCGATCCGCGGCTCGGATGACAGGTCCGGACCACCATCGATCGCCTGTCCTGCCCCGTCAAAAACGCGCCCTAGAATGTTGGCCGAATATGGCGTCTGCATGGGATGGCCCAGAAAGGTGGCCGTCGCCTCGGTCGAGATTCCCTTGGTCCCGGAAAACACCTGCAACGTCACCACGTCCCGGTCGATGAAGATCGCCTGAGCCAAGGTTTTATGGCCGTCAACCGTCTCGATCACCGCCAGATCATTGAATCGAACCGCAGCGTCCGAGGTCCCGTCCACCGGCACCCTGACCTTGATCGTGTCACCCACAATTTCCAGTACACGCGTGTATTTCAACAGACTACGGGACATTGGCTATCCTCATGCGTCCAGGTGATTTTAGATAATCAGCGCCGCAGCGGTCAGCGGCAAATTCTATAATCTTCATTGCAGCTTACAATGAATTCAAAAATTGGCAACCGAGGGCGTCTTCATCGTTAGCGACGCAGGAATTTTTCATTTACTAAAAATTTAGTTTGACACATATGCAAAAAATCGCCGATGCTGTCCGGCATCCGGTTCACGCCGGAAACCATAATCTTTGGGAGGAGACAGATGCGGAGACATCTACTTTCCGCAGTGGCGGCGGCTGCCGTCATTGCGGGGCACGGGTCCGCTTGGGCCGACGAAGCCGCAGCACAACGTTGGATTGACGACGAATTCCAGCCATCGACCCTGTCGAAAGACGAACAGATGGGTGAGATGAAGTGGTTCATCGAAGCTGCACAACCCTATGCCGGCATGGAAATCAACGTCCTGTCGGAAGGTATCCCGACCCACTCGTACGAATCCGAGGTTCTGACCAAGGCGTTCGAGGAAATCACCGGCATCAAGGTAAACCACCAGATCCTCGGTGAGGGCGAAGTGGTTCAGGCGGTGCAGACCCAGATGCAGACCGGCCGGAACCTCTATGACGGCTACGTCAATGACAGCGACCTGATCGGTACGCACTCGCGCCTGCAACTGGCCTATAACCTGACCGAACAGATGGGTGGTGACTGGGCGGCGACCACATCGCCGACGCTGGATCTGGATGACTTCATGGGCATTCAGTTCACAACCGGCCCGGACGGTAACCTGTACCAGCTGCCTGACCAGCAATTTGCGAACCTCTACTGGTTCCGCAAGGACTGGTTTGACGACGAGGCCAACAAAGCCGCGTTCAAAGAAAAGTACGGCTATGATCTGGGTGTTCCGGTCAACTGGTCGGCCTATGAGGACATCGCTGAATTCTTCACCAACGACGTGAAGGAAGTCGACGGCGTCGCGATCTATGGCCACATGGATTACGGCAAGCGCGCGCCTGACCTTGGCTGGCGTATGACCGACGCGTGGCTGTCGATGGCCGGTGCCGGTGACGTGGGTGAGCCGAACGGCGTTCCCGTCGACGAATGGGGTATCCGCATGGAAGCGGGCACCTGTAACCCTGTTGGTGCCTCCGTGTCGCGCGGTGGTGCGGCCAACGGTCCGGCTGCGGTCTATGCGATCCGCAAATGGGATGAGTGGCTGCGCAACTATGCGCCTCCGGGTGCGGCGTCTTATGACTTCTACCAGTCGCTGCCGGCGCTTAGCCAAGGCAACGTGGCCCAGCAGATCTTCTGGTACACCGCCTTTACCGCCGACATGGTGAAGCCGAAATCCGAAGGCAACAACACCGTGGATGACGAAGGCACGCCGCTGTGGCGGATGGCGCCCAGCCCGCACGGCCCCTATTGGGAAGACGGCCAGAAGGTTGGCTATCAGGACGTGGGGTCTTGGACCTTCCTGAAATCCACGCCTTCGGATCGTGCGCAGGCCGCGTGGCTGTATGCTCAGTTCGTGACGTCGAAAACTGTCGATGTGAAGAAGTCCCATGTGGGTCTGACCTTCATCCGCGACAGCTCGGTCAACCACGAGTCGTTCACCGAACGCGCACCCAAGCTGGGTGGTCTGGTCGAGTTCTACCGCTCGCCTGATCGTGTGGCATGGTCGCCGACCGGCATCAACGTTCCGGACTATCCGAAGCTGGCCCAGATCTGGTGGCAGCAGATCGGTGACGTGAACTCGGGCGCGTTCACCCCGCAAGAGGCAATGGACCGTCTGGCCGAGGAAATGGACATCACCATGGCCCGGATGCAGGCCGCGGATGAGGCCGCCAACGTCTATGGCGGCTGTGGTCCCCGCCTGAACGAGCCGCAGGACGCCGCCTTCTGGCTGGAAAAAGCAGGCTCGCCCAAGGCCAAGTTGGAAAACGAAAAGCCGCAGGGCCAGACCGTCAACTATGACGAGCTGGTGGCGCGCTGGCAGGCCAACTAAGCCAATGCAACCGGGGGTGCCGTGCGCGGCATCCCCACCCTACGACCAGTGCGCGGCACTGAAGGACCGGAACCCACGGACATGATCGAACTTCAAGATGCCACCAAACGGGTTGGCAACGTAATTCATATCAAGCCTACCAATCTGACGCTGCAGACCGGCCATTTCAATGTGCTGCTGGGCGCCACAGGGGCAGGCAAGACCTCGCTGATCAAGATGATGGCCGGGCTGGACCCGATCGCGTCGGGCAAGGTGCTGATGGACGGGCAGGATGTGACCCGGCTGAACACGCAAAAACGGCAGATCAGCCTGGTGCACCAGTTCTTCGTGAACTACCCGCATATGACCGTTTTCGACAACATTGCCTCACCCCTGCGCGTCGCGGGCATGGCGCAATCCGAGATCGAAGGTCGCGTCGAAGAGGCCGCCGACCTTTTACAACTGCGCCCGATGCTGCATCGCCGCCCGCATGAGCTGTCGGGCGGGCAGCAACAGCGCACGGCTTTGGCCCGGGCGATTGCCAAGGAAAGCCGCGCGGTGTTTCTGGATGAACCGCTGGCCAACCTTGACTACAAACTGCGCGAAGAATTGCGCGAACAGCTGCCCGATCTGTTTGCAGGGCGCGGGGCTGTGGTGGTCTATGCGACCTCGGAACCCGAAGAGGCGCTTCTGCTGGGCGGCTACACTGCCTTGATGGAGGACGGTCGCGTCACTCAATTCGGCCCCACCGCCGACATCTACCGCAACCCCGAAAACATCGCCGCGGCGCGCGTGTTTTCAGACCCGCCGATCAACGTGGCCCGGATCACCGTTTCAGGCGCGCAGGCGCAACTGGCAGGTGGCGGAGGCTGGGCTGTCCCGAACATGGCCGACGGAGACTACATGGTCGCCGTGCGCCCGCACCGGGTTACACCGTTCCGCACCTCGGACGCCGATGTCGAATTGACGGGCCGCGTGATCGTGACCGAGCTGTCGGGATCAGACTCCAGTGCGCATTTCCGGCATGGATCAGATGACTGGGTCTCGCTGGCTGTTGGCGTGCATCCCTATCAGGTGGGCGAGGATCACAGTTTCTACATGAACCCGGCCCATTGCCGGTATTTCGGCCAAGACGGCCAAAGGGTGGCCTGACATGGCACAGATTAAGCTTTCGAACCTGCGACACAGCTATATGCCTGACCCGCAAGGCCCGGATGACTATGCGCTCAAGGAAATCGACGTGACGTGGCGCGACGGCGGGGCTTACGCGCTGCTAGGGCCCTCGGGCTGCGGCAAGTCCACCTTGCTGAACATCATCTCGGGCCTTCTGACCCCGTCCGAAGGGCAAATCCTGTTCGATGACCGGGACGTCACCGCCCTGCCCCCCGATCAGCGCAACATCGCGCAGGTTTTCCAGTTCCCGGTGATCTACGACACGATGACCGTGGGTGAAAACCTGGCCTTTCCGTTGAAAAACCGCGGCGTTGACCCGGCAACGATCAAGCGTCGCGTCGATGAAATCGCCGAGATGCTGGACGTCACGGATATGCTGAACACTCGTGCCTCGGGACTGAGCCCGGACAACAAGCAGAAGATCTCGATGGGGCGCGGTCTGGTGCGTGATGACGTGAACGCGGTGATGTTCGACGAACCGCTGACCGTGATTGACCCTCATCTGAAATGGAAATTGCGGTCCAAGCTGAAAGAGCTGCATCAGCGCGTCAAAGCCACGATGATCTACGTGACCCACGACCAGACCGAGGCACTGACGTTTGCCGACGAAGTGGTGGTGATGCAAGAGGGCGAAGTGGTGCAGATCGGCACGCCGGTTGAACTGTTCGAGCGGCCTCAACACACATTCGTCGGCCATTTCATCGGCTCACCGGGCATGAACGTCTTGCCGTGTGAAGCTAAAGGCGACCGGGCGGTGTTCGAAGGCCACGAGGTCATGCTGGAAGGCCCAACCCATGGCGACGGTGGTCGCACCGACTTGGGCATCCGCCCGGAATATGTGGGCTTTGGCGACACCGGCATCCCGGCACATGTGACCAAAGTGTCCGACATCGGTCGCCACTATGTGGTCAGCGCTATGGTCGGCAATACCGCCCTTAAGGCTGTCACGGAACATGAGGTACCCGAGCCCGGATCAGAGGTCTTCCTGCAATTCAAACCAGAACAATCCCGCGTCTATCGCGACGGCTGGATCGCAACCGAGGAGCGCAGCTGATGAGAACAGAAAACCAAAAAGCGTGGTTCTTTGTCCTGCCTGTGCTGGCGCTGGTCGCGTTCAACGCGCTGGTGCCGATGATGACGGTGGTCAACTACTCGGTGCAGGAAACTTTTGGGAACAATCAGTTCTTCTGGGAAGGTCTGGGCTGGTTCGAACAGATCCTGCGATCTGACCGGTTTCAGGCCGCCCTTGGACGACAGTTCCTGTTCACTTTCCTGATCCTGCTGATCGAGGTGCCGCTGGGCATCATCGTCGCCCTGTCCATGCCGCGCAAAGGCTTCTGGGTGCCGGTCTGTCTGGTGCTGATGGCCCTGCCGATGCTGATCCCGTGGAACGTGGTGGGATCGATGTGGAACATCTTCACCCTGCCGAAAATCGGTCTAATGGGATACTTTCTGAATGACGTGCTGGGCATCAACTATGACATGACGCAACAGCCGCTTTCCGCCTGGATCACGGTCATTGTCATGGATGTCTGGCATTGGACCTCGCTGGTGGTACTGCTGTGCTACGCGGGCCTCGTGTCGATCCCCGACGCATACTATCAGGCGGCCAAGATCGACGGGGCCAGCCCGTGGTCGGTCTTCCGCTATATCCAGTTGCCCAAGATGAAAACCGTTCTGACTATCGCCGTTCTGCTGCGCTTTATGGACAGTTTCAACATCTATACCGAGCCCTTCGTGCTGACGGGCGGCGGCCCCGGCAACTCAACCACCTTGCTGTCGATCGACCTTGTGAAGATCGCGCTGGGGCAGTTCGACCTTGGCCCTGCGGCCGCGATGAGCCTGATCTATTTCGCCATCACGTTGCTTGTGTCGTGGCTATTCTACACTCTGATGACAAAGGATGACGCAGAATGAAAAAGCGGTCCATCATCCCGATCCTCTATATCGCGTTCCTGATGCTGCCGATCTATTGGCTGGTGGCGATGTCCTTCAAGACCACGAACGAGATTCTGTCGGGCTTTTCCCTGTTTCCCCAGACCTTTACGCTGGAAAATTACATCACCATCTTCACCGATCCGACATGGTATTGGGGATACATCAACTCGATCTCCTACGTGACTCTGAACACGGTGCTTTCCGTCTGTGTGGCGCTGCCTGCGGCCTATGCGTTCTCGCGCTACAGGTTCTTGGGTGACAAGCAGCTGTTTTTCTGGCTGTTGACCAACCGGATGGCACCGGCGGCGGTGTTCGCCCTGCCGTTTTTCCAGCTGTATTCTTCCATCGGCCTGTTCGACACGCATTTGGCTGTGGCGTTGGCGCATACGCTGTTCAACGTGCCGCTGGCGGTGTGGATTCTGGAAGGTTTCATGCGGGGCATCCCCAAGGAACTGGACGAAACCGCCTATGTCGACGGCTATTCCTTCCCGCGTTTCTTCGTGACGATCTTCCTGCCCAACATCAAAGCGGGTGTCGGCGTGGCGGCCTTCTTCTGCTTCATGTTCTCGTGGGTGGAAATGCTGCTGGCCAAAACCCTCACGGCGGTCGAGGCGAAACCCATCGCCGCCGTGATGACCCGCACCGCCTCCAGCGCGGGGTATGAGCTGGGCCTGCTGGCCGCTGCCGGGACGCTGACCATCATCCCCGGCGCCATCGTCATCTGGTTTGTCCGCAACTACATCGCGCGCGGGTTCGCGATGGGCCGTGTGTGAGGTTCGATATGCGTAAACTTCTTCTCACCCTCCCCTTTCTGCCGTCGATGGCTGCTGCCCAACAGGCCGGTTGGGGCAGTGTCGGCCAGCAAGAGGAAAAAGGGTTTTCCTGGACCGACCCCTTGTGGCCCGATTTCTGGATGGCCTGGACGCCCGCAACGCTGGCGCTGTTTGTGGGCATCTTTTCGGCCATCGCCCTGATTGGCGTGCTCGAAGGGTTCAAGTTCCGCGACGGGATCGAACGGCGCGGCGTGCTTGGCCTGACGACCACACTGGGCGACCGGCTGTTCATCACCCTGCTGGGATCGGCCTATATATTCCTCGCCTGGCTTGGGATCGTGGGCCAGCCCGTCTGGACGCCGCTATTCCTATCCATCGGCTGGGGTATTTTCGTCTTCTGGAAAGTTTGAGCTTTGCGAAACAGCGAAAGGATGCTTGTCTGTCAGGCATACTAAAAAATGCGACACGAAAGACCGATGCGAAAGAAAAAGACAACAAACCTTCTGACCGAGGTGGAACTTGAGTTCATGAATGAACTCTGGGCACTGGGTCGGGGCTCGGTCCGTGACGTGCTTGATCGCCTGCCACCAGAACGCAATCTGGCCTATACGTCCGGCGCAACCATCCTGCGGATACTCGACGACAAAGGCTTCGTCGAAAGCCGCAAGGACGGCAAGACGCTGATCTATACGCCACTGCTGGAGAAAGACAGGTATCAGGCACGGTCGCTGCAAAACCTCTCGCGTACATTGTTCGATGACACGCCCGCCTCATTGGTGGCGCGTCTGGTCGACGATGCGGGCCTGAGCGAAGCCGATCTGGAGGACATTCGGGCACTGGTAGAGAGGAGACTGCAAAATGACGGCGGTTAAACCGGTTCTCGATGCGTATCTCGAACTGAACATCGTACTTGGCCTTGCGGCCATGATATGGCTGGCGGTTCGGGGTGTTCTGACCAAGACCTCAATGCAATATGGGTTCATTGCGCAGCTCAGGGTGCTCAAACTGTTGTGCCTGTGCGTTCTGCTCAGCCCTGTTCTGGCCGTGGCTATCGGTGCGGTTGCGACCCTGACCTCGGCCCATGGCACCATCGCGATCGGAGACATTGCCGTCGCCGCCTATCTGCGCGGTGAAATCGCGATGCCAGCCACCCAGTTCGAAGCCCTTCTGAACACCCGCGAACGCTGGGTCGAAGTGCTGCTGGCGGGTGCATATCCCCTTGTGTCGGCAGTAGCGGCGCTGCTGGCCTTTGTGTCTGCGGTTTACCTGCTGCGCGTCCTTCGCGACGGGTTGGCGATCCGGCAGACCATTCAATCCAGCTTTCTCTGGCGTCAGTCCGCCAAGGTCGATATCCGTCTGTCAGATCGGATCTCAGTGCCCTTCGCCGTGCGTGGCCTGCGCCGTCGGCATGTCGTTCTGCCCAGCCACCTGCTGGACACCCCGCGCGAGCTGCGTTTTGCCCTTGCGCATGAGCTGCAACATATCCGCGCCGGAGATGTTGAGTGGGAACTGGGCTTTGAACTGCTGCGCCCCCTGCTGTTCTGGAACCCGGGTTACATTGCGCTGAAGTATCAGTTCGACCGGCTGCGGGAACTGGCCTGCGACCAATCGGTCGTGGCGCGCAAGGGGATTGATGCGCGGGACTACACCACCTGCCTGCTGGACTATTGCGCGCGCACCGTCACCCGTGGCAGCCCGCGTGTTCTGAACGTGGCTCTGGTAACGGGCGGCAAGGCCAAACGTGTGTTACGTCAGCGCGTGATTGCTTTGGCCGATGCACCGTCAACTCAGGCAACGCAGCCGGTTCTGTTCGTGGGGCTGGCGCTGATTTTTGCTCTGATGCTGGGGTTTGGCGCGGCCTCGGTCCAGCAGACCGAGGATTGGAGCCATGACCGGCTGATGCTGTCCACCGTGGTCAACCTCGAACGGCTCGAAGCGCGCAATCAGGGCAACTGATCTACCAGCCCCGACGCCCGAACAAAGCCTGCAACCGGGTCTGACCTGCAAAGGGATCAACCGGTTGCGGTGCCGCAAGGTTGGACACGACCCGGCGGACCAGAACCCAGCAGACCCCGGCAAAGATGATCCCTCCCAACGCCTGCCCCAGCAACACGCCCGGCGCGCCTGCGATATAGCCTCCGGCAACAGCAAAGGGCCAAGTGCCCAATGTGTGCCGCCCCCAGTTCACCCAGGTCGAATAGACCGGGTGGCCCAGATTGTTGAAACTGGCATTCGCAACAAAGATCACCCCGTTAAAGAACGACGCCAGCGCAAGCGGACCACAGAACAGATAGATCAGCGCCCGTGTCTCTCCCTGCGCCTGAAACAGGTCGGCAATCGGTGCGCGTAACAGGAACAACGTGGCAGCCATCAGGCAGACATAGACCGCAGTGAACTTGACCCCGGCCACAAAGCTCTGCCGAACCCGATCATACTGCCCTGCCCCGAAATTCTGCCCCACAATCGGACCGATGGCCCCCGACAGCGCAAAGACCACCGAGAAGGCCACGGGCATCAGCCGCCCGATCACAGCCATCCCTGCCACGGCGTCGGTTCCGAATTGCGCCACCTCGCGAATGACAATGGCGTTGCCGATGGGCGTGGCGATATTGGTCAGGACAGCGGGAACAGCAATCGACGCCACGGGGCGCACATTCGCGGCCAGTTTCGGCAGGGATGGTTTGCCGAAGCCGCCATGGACCCGCACCGCAGGCCGGATGGCGGCGATCAGCATACATATCCGGGCAATGACCGACGCAATGGCCGCCCCGTCCAGCCCCAGCCCAACGGCAAAGATCAAAATCGGGTCCAGAACCGCATTTGCGACCCCGCCGTAAATCGTCGCCTGCATCGAACGCCGCGCATCCCCGTGGGCCCGCAATACCGCCATACCGGTCATAGCAATCGCCATCACCCACATGGTCGGCAGGATGATCGACATGTAACGCGCGGCCAGACGCAGCACCTCGCCCTCTGCCCCCAGCAGGGACAGGCAGAGCTCCAGATTGAACATCACCGCCATTGAAACCGCCAAGCCGATCAATGCCCCCAACACCGCAACGCTGGTTGCGAATTGGCGGGCCTGTTCGGGCTGTCCGGCACCCAGGGCGCGCGCAACCAAAGCACCCGCCGCGATCGACAGCCCCACATTGACCGAGTTGGTAAAAAACAGCAGCGTCCCGGCATACCCCACCGCCGCCGCCAGCGCGTCATTGCCCAGCATCGAGATGAAGATCATGTCGACGAAATCCACGGCAAAGATGGCCATCAGGCCAATGCTGGTGGTCAGGGACATGCGGGTGACATGCCCCATCAGGCTGCCGGTCAGAAAAACCGCCTTTGCGTCGGATTGCGTAGCCATTGGTTTTTCGCCCTTACCCCTGTTGCTCGGCCTTGTACCCCCGCAAGAACTGACGGAGAAAACCCGACAGCTCAAACCGCAGCGCATCTGCATCAAGGGCAACGAACCGGCCCTCAAGCGACAGTTTGACAATGCCGTGCACCGCCGAAAACACCGTGCGCGCCCGCAAGGCCAAAGTGGGCTGGTCCAACGCCGGGCTGATAGCGGCAAGCGGGGTCATAACCTCGGCAATCAGAACGGCGTGTTCCTCCAGATGCCAGTCCGGCACCGGAACGCCCGGCGGCATGCGGTGATCGAACAAAGCCGCCCAGAGGTTCGGATTGCGTGTTCCGAAATCAAGATAAGCCAGCGCCAGCGCTTGCAACTGATCCTCGGGCGTTTTCTGCGCCGCTGATGCGGCTTGCAGCTCAGCATGCAATCTGGCCAGGGTTTTTGAGTTCACGGCCAGAATCAGCAGGTCCAAATCCTCATAGGCGTTGTACAGGCTACCCAGCGCGCATCCCGCATCTTTGGTCACATCACGGGCCCGCAAAGCGGCCAAACCATCGGCCTCGATCCTTTTTTCAGCGGCCATCAGTAGATTTTTTTTCAGAATTTCTCTTTTGTTATGAGCCACTTGATCCTCCGCCAGCGAAATTTATTGAACAACGTTCATTTTTGATATTGAACGTCGTTCACAAATCGCGCATATTCACCTCATGAACAATGTTCATAAACGAGGAGCCAAAGATGTTCAAACAGTTTGCCACATTGTTACGCGGCCGAAGCTATGAGGCAGCAACCGCTGTCACCGACCGCCATGCGCTGCCGATTTTGCGCCAGCAGATCCGCGATTGCGCCCACGCCGTTCAGATGTCGCGCAAGGCGGTTGCCGTTGCGATGGCCCAGAATGATCAGGAAAAGAAACAGCACGACCGCCTGACCCAGCAAATCGCCGACCTTGAGGTGCGCACCCTGGCCGCCCTGCAACAAGACCGCGAGGATCTGGCGCAGGATGCAGCGGAAACCATCGCCCATCTTGAGGCCGAGCGCGACGTCTCGACCCAGGCGCAGGCGCGGTTTGATACCGAAATCACCCGTCTGCGCACTGTCCTGCGCGAGGCCGAAACCCGGCTGCGTCAGTTGCAACGCGGCCAGCGGTTGGCCACGGCCACGGACAAGACACAGCGCCTGCAACAAGTGGCCCCCGACAGCGGCCTCTCTACCCTGCGCGAAGCCGAAGACACTTTGCACCGCTTGCAGGAACGCCAAAGCGAAATGGACGCGACAGCCCGTGCCATGACCGAGTTGGAAACCACCGGGTCGGCCGAAAACATCCGCGATCGTCTGGCCGAGGCGGGCTGCGGCAAGCCGCTGCGATCCAGCGCAGATGAAGTTCTGGAACGGCTGAAGAAGAAGGCCGCGAAAGCTGAAAAACAGAAATCGAAGTAACCTTAACAGCCCCACTCAAATATTTGAAAACACGAGAGGAAAAGACCAATGAACACCGAAGAAAACCTGAACCTGCCTCAGTCGAACGCCTGGAACATGTTTACCATCGGCTCATTCATCGTCGCCGCTGCGATGATGGCGGGGGGTATCTACTTCCTTGAGGCCAGCTTTGCCGCAAAGGGGTTTTACTCGATGTCCGCGCTGATGCTGGTGCACACGACCGTCTCGATCACCAAAACCCTGCGGGACCGCGAAGAATCGCAGCGTCTGCACAACCGGATCGAGGATGCGAAGACCGAGAAGCTTCTGAAAGAGGTTGGCGACAACATCGCTGCTTAAACGATCACATCGCGCACAGACAGGCGCGCGCGGCTGGGGGTGGCTTTGTTGGCGGCCCCCAGCCGCAACGCGTTGAACACCACCCTGCCCTCGGGCAGCGCGAACCTTTCAGTGATCGCCCTGCGTGTTTCGGGATCATCCGCCAAAGCGGCCGCGGGCCAACCCACAAGCCCACGCGCCGTGGCCTGCAACCAACTGCGGTAAAACGCCTGCCCCGCCTGTGTCATCGGTTCCTGTTCCGGCCAGTGAAACAACGCAATTGCCCCTGCGCCCTGACTGCGCGCAGCCTCGCCTGACAATTGTGGGCCAAGGCCCAGCGCGGACAATCTGCTGTACAACCTGCCCCCAAGAACGGTCGGAACCAGACGCGCGGTGACGGCGTCCATGGCTAGAACTTCGCGGTTCAGACCATCCAGATTGTATCGCGGGTCGTCCCGGCGCAGGCGCATCCAGTGCAGCAACTCGGACCGAAAGGCCCGGGGGCGCATGACGCGGGCCGATGCAATGTCGATCTGTTTTGCAAACCACGCGATCTGTTCCCGGTCCGTGATCAGCGTCATTTGCGGCGCGGCCCAATCGGCAAAGGCATCCTCGGCCACAGGTGCAAAACCCGCGCGGTGGGTCAGACGTTTTGGAACCTCAGCTGCCAGTGCCCTGTCTTCGGCGGACGCAGATCCGTCCAGCACGATCCGGGCGATTGGGCGCAGGCCATCCTGATCTGCCTCTTGGGTCCAGATTACCTTGGCGCCCATTCCGTGCACAGCCATCGCCAGAACCGTCCCTTCGACCGCCGCACCACAAGACACCTCCAGATCGCGATCGGTTGGGTCGCCAATCGGCAGACGCCGGGACAGATCGGCCAGAACCTCGATCCCGTCGTTGCGCATCCTCCAGCGTGCCGGTTGGATGTTATGGGCCGAAGGTGCCAGCATCGCGTGGGCGACAAGGGCCTCGAACTCTGCGCGCTCCATCACGACAGCTCCTTTGAGAACAGGTGGAGCCGGTGCAGCGCCACGGCCCCCGCTTTTTCCGTCTGCCGCAGGCTGGCGGCGTTTTCATCCGCGATCCAGGTGCCGCCGACGGTTTTGTACCCCGCCGCAATCATATCGCGGGTCACTTCGGACAGCATCAAAGGGTTGACGGACCGCCCCTGATATTCGGGCATGACACCCTGAAAAATCACCACGGCGCGGTCCCGCCGCGCTTTGTAGCGCAGATAGTGCCACGGCAGGGACAGGCGCATCCGCGACCCCAGCCGCCGCAGCAAAGGGTTGAGGTCTGGTATGGCGATCACCGCCCCGGCGGGTTCCCCCTTGTAGTGCACAACTTTGGAAATCCGCGGGTCCATGATCCATTTCATGTCTTTTGCCTGAAAGTGGAACTCTTCGGCGGTGACGGGCACAAACATCGGGTTGTTCCTGAAGCTGCGGTTCAGGATTGTGCGAGCATCTTCCAACCTCTCAGCAATGGTTGCGCGGTTGACCGGAGCAAAGGCGAACCCCTGATCCAGCAATTGCGCGCGCTGCGCGTCCGGCAAAAGCGTCGGGGCCTTGTCCAGACGCCGTTCAAAAGTGGTCATCGGAAACTGCCGGGTGTAGCCGTTTTCCCCTAACAGTTTCGGCAAATGGGGCGGTCCCCATATCTGATCGGTATAAGGCGCCCGATCAAAGCCTTCGGTCATTATACCGGCCTGCTGCATTGCGGTCAGGTTGAAGTTCCCCGTCAGGCGGGTCAGCCCCTTGGCCCGTGCCCAGCTCTCTGCCGCGCCCAGCAATGCGGCTGCGGCGGCAGGATCGTCTGCGCAATCGAAGAACCCAAAGCAGCCCCTCGCCTCGGCATACAGATCATTCGATGCGCGATGCAGATGGGCCGTGATCCGCCCGACAGGCGCGCCCTGACGCAGTGCCGTGAAATAGGTGAAGTCAGAATCCGATGAAAACAGCGGGTTCTTGACCGACAGAAACCGTTTCAAATCAGCCTTCATCGGCGACACGTAATTTGTGTCCAAGCCGTATGCGTGGAACGGGGCCGCGAAAAAGCTGGGGAAATGCCGCTCTTGAATTTCGATCATGTCCGCCCCTCAGCTGCCATCAGCTGCGCCATTCGCTGAACCGCGCGCAGGGCCGCGCCCGTGCTGTCCTGACCAGCAATCGCCGGGCTGCTCAGCAACACAATCATCATGGGATGATCCGACAACCGCACAGCATGGGTGGCGTCATAGCGGGAAAACAACCAGTTGATTTGCTCGTCCTGAGCCGCGCCAAGGTGCTGCACCGGCAATGCTGCAAAGCTGGACCGCAGCGCGTCCAGCTCCATGTCAGACAGGTCTGCCTCGGTCAGCAACATCGCATCCGGGGCCCCGGCGGCGCGGCGCAGCAGAGCAAGGCCGGCCTCAGCCCCCTGCCCCTGTGCCTCGGCAATTTCGCGCAGGGCGATCAGTTGGCGGTCTTCGATGCGCAAGGCCACGGCGGCCTGCCAGATGGCCAGAAGGATCAGCGCCGAGACGACAATCGCCGTGACCTGAGCGCCGGTCCGCAGGTCCAGTGAAACCAGAGCGGACAGGATCAGGGTCACCAAAACGGTCACCAAGAAAACGATCCCGAAGCTGCGCAGAATATCAGCGGCGCGCAGGCCGGGGCGGTTCATCCCGATCGCCAGCCAGCACAGCACCAGAACCGCCACACCGCCCAGCTTGACCGGCGCGTCTATCACCGTTTCGCGCATGTAATCCGTGGCCAGAAACGGCAGGATCAGGACGAATGACAGGCCGATCCGGTTGATGGTCCTGTTTTCCGTCGGCGACAGGCTAGCCCGGTCCCTGCGCCAGACAAACAGGGCTACACCGCTGAGAGCGATGAGCTGGAACAAGAGCAACGCGGAAAGGCGAACCGGCTCAAGGCTGCTGAACTGTATCAACCCCATCACGCTCAGCCCCAAGGCACCCCATGCGCAGGTCTGTTTGAGGAGCGGAGGCGCATGACGGCGTAGCAAACCTTCGGCCAGAACAAGCGCGGCAAGGGGCACCAGTGCGGCACAGCAATTGGCCACCGCCGAGAACAGCCAGCCCCAGCCGTCCCAATGGCCGACACGGGCCAGCATCAGGCCGATCAGCACCCACAGGCAGAACCGAAACCGCCGCGCAATCTCAGGCCGTTGCACCAGATCACCTATATGCAGCAACACAACCACTGCGCCCAGCGCGGCACATATGGCCACCCAAGTATCCGCCAAATAGGCCGCCGTATCCATCATGAGCCCAGCAACCTGTTCATTTGACGCCGCACCAAAGGCCGCATCACCGCAGCGACAAAACCGGGCAAAGGGCGTTCAACCTTGCCGGTATGCGGGTTCAGAAACCAACCGCGAAAATCTGCGCCATGCGGGCGACCCAGCAGGCCATGCAGCGCCTCACCCCCCATCAGGGTTCCCGCCATGATCACCATCGGCGCAAAGGACATGCGACTACGGGTTCCGGCAATCACCTCTCCGGCCAAGGACAGATCCACATGGTGACGGGATGAGGAATGGGTCAGCACATATTCAGCCTCAGCCGCTGCTGCGGCATCGCGCATCTCAGACGTCAGCTCGTTCCAACCCGTGCCCTGCGTGGTATAGCCCAGACGCTCTTCCGGCATCGGATCGCCGGGCCCTGTCACGTAAACCGATGGCAGGGGCGAGGCGTAGGCATCAATCACCGCCCGTCCCTTGGCGCGCGCGGTGCGGTACAGCAGCAGGCTGGCCCCCAAATCGTCGGTGCCATTGATGACAATATCCGCCGCTTCAACCAGCCGCTCCACGTGATCCGGCCATTCGGCGCCCAGCACCTCAATCTCGGCCTCGGGGTTGATCTGCAGGCACTGATCGCGGGTCGCCTGCGCCTTGTCCTGATCGACCGTCTTCAGCGTCGCGAAAAGCTGCCTGTTCAGGTTCGAGACCTCGAAACTGTCCAGATCGGCCAGGATCAAGCGCCCGACCCCGGCGCGGATCAGGGTCATGATGGCGCTGCCGCCCATCCCCCCGGTCCCGCAGACAAAGACACAAGCGCCGCGCAACCTTTCTTGTTCGGGTTCCGAGACAAAGCCCAGATTACGCGTGGTGAAGTCCTGATACGAGAACATGCTCATTTCTCCTGCCCTCTGGCCCGTAAGATGCCGAAATCCCGATGCGTATCGGCCCATTGCCACACAGGCATCGCCAAACGCTGTATCACAGCAGCGACCACGGCCAGCGCGACGGCGGCAAAAGACCCGCGCGGAACCTCGCGCCCGACGTAGGACAGCGCAGTGGGCATATCCATCTGCCCCAATTGCAGAACGTCATCGCCGCGATCATAGTCCAGCTGATCCCGGCAATAGTCGTTTACGGCTTGATCCCGGTGTTTGGGTGCGTCGTCATAGGTTTTCTTCAGATGATCCGAGCCGCCCGTATAGGCGTTGGTGATCACGAACCGTTCCTCATCAAAACCAGCCTCGGGGCCAACGCCAAAGACATGGCGATGATGGCGCATGATCTCGCGCCCCAGCAACAGATGCAGCAGGCTGCGCCGATTCTGCGCGCCGCCACCCGGCACCGGAAAGACCCGCGCGAACCCGTGACCGACAAGGCCGACAACCGCAGGCACCTGCGTAACATTCGAAATCCAAAGCGGTCGCATGCCATTGCGAAACAGCATCAGCACGCAGGTCAGCCCATAGAGCACCCAGCTGAGCCCCTGACTGCGCAGATCGGGGTCCACCATCACCAACCCCAGGTGCAGAACCTCTTCGGAGCGATGCCCCAGATCGACATCCATCAAAGCCAGCGCATTGAACGCCACCGGAGCCTGATCCGCACGGCGCGAGACCAGCGTGATGACCGACTGCGCAAGGCGATCACTGTCCCCGGCAAAAACGCCGTACTCCAGCTCACCCGCCGGCAATGTCTTGGACGCAACCGTGCGCAGATCCGACACCAGCGCCTCTAATTGGTCCGGCGACATCCACAGGCCGGGCCGTTCGACGATGCGAACCTTGTACCCGCCCGAGGCGTTCAGACGAACATCCATGTACCGCTGAGACGCGGCGCTGAGTATGGCGCTTAACAAATGCTGTTCCTGCTCTGACTTCTCATTGCCAAATATGAATAGCTTTATGACAAAACTAAGGTACGGCGTGCCTCTTTGGATCGTGATCCGCAGGACGGACTGAACCGGATTGGCATGGGCTTGCGCAAGTCCAGAAATCCACCAGTTCCGCGACCCGCGTGGCCGCGTTAAGCTGGCCCCAACCAAAAGGACGTTCGAGATGAAAATTGTCTGTGGCGGGCAAACCGGCGTCGATATGGCCGCGCTGGACGTCGCACGCCATCATGGTCTGAATTACGGCGGCTGGGTTCCGCTGGGGCGCACCAACGAGGATGGTCGCATTCCGGATCACTTCACTGGTCTGAGTGAAACAACCTCGACCGACGTCGCGATCAGGACCCGCTGCAACGTGGTTAACAGCGATGCCACTCTGATCTTCATTGATGGCTCAACCAGCCCCGGCACGGATAAGACTGTCGCTTTTGCGCAAGAGGCCAGCAAACCCTTTCTGTTGGTGGACGTGCGCGAGGGCGCTGATGTCTGTTCGCAACGCGTGCGGGCCTGGCTGGACACCCAACACATCAACGTTCTGAACATCGCCGGTCCCCGCGCCTCGGAGGCACCGCAGATCAACGCTCAGGTCCGCGCTATTTTGGAAAGTCTGATGGACCTGCTCAACACTTAAAGAGCGTCAGGCCCGGGGCTTGCGGCTGAGCAATCCGTATTTCAAGGCCCAGGACCGGAAAGAAGACCGCTTGCGCGCCTTTCGCGTCAGCCCTTGTCTGGAAGCCTCACCGCCTTTGCGGTTGAATTCGTAAACGTCAATAACCCGCTCGGCGCACCCGCAGGCTTCGCCCAAACCGACCTTGGCGAAATAGAATTTTTCAAAGCTTTTGGGATTCTGCATGGCACCCCTCCTATGCGCATTGAACCCTTTCTTGGCTGCATGGGCCAAATCACTTTTTCGAAGATCGACAAAGGCTCGCGTCTGCCCGGCGGTTAACCCGACCAATGCCCTACATCCGCGCCATCAACAATGATCGCCAAGTCCCAGAATTTTCTGGCTTCTTCCTCGGCAGCCTCTGCGGCAACAGGATCATCCGGAATACGCTCGACACGGAAACCGAACTGCTCGAACCCACAATGATCCAGCCTGCTGAGGATGACGGGATAAACCTCACGCTCCAGCGCAGCGGCAGCCAAGAGCCTTGCGGTTTTATGCGGGGCTTCCGGCGCTTTCAGAATTCGAATGCCGATATAGGTGGGGCCGTCCTCGTCCCGTTCCCATAGCGCGGCAGAAGGCGCCAACCCGCTGTCAGGAAATACAACTTTGCCCTGAGGCTTGCTTGGGCCGTCGCCCAATATCACTGCATCCAGTTGCACCGGCCTTTTGGGTGAGGTCCGGCTTAGAATATCCAGCCACAGCATGTCCGTCATTTTTCGCCCCCCGCCCCGGCAATGATCTGCGCCGCTTTTGCTGCCCCTGAATCGGGCAGTTCAATCCTGTTCAGGGCGGTGCGGTAAACCTCCACGTCGCCATGGTCCAAACAGCCCGAAACCGTACGTTCCAATTGCATAAACTCTTTCTCGGTGATGATGGCGCAGAGGTCCCGATCCGCAAGCGCGCGGGCACGCCTTTCCTGATTGTCCAGGTAGGGTGCGGATTGCGGGATCAGAATGGATGGTATCTTGTGATACAGCACCTCCAACACCGAATTATACCCTGCGGCCGAGATCATGAGGTCCGCTGCCAAGCACAAGGATGTGGCCTCGAACGTCTGAACGACACGGGTATTCGACCACCCGAACGCGGCTGGCTGAACCGTGCTGCCCGGCCAGGTCACGACAAGATGCAGGCAGTCTGATCGATCCTCAAGCATTCCGGAGATCGCCTGAAGCTGGGCTGAGCGATCCGAGGCGACGCCGCCGCCCAGCATGCTGACCACCAATTGCTTGAAGTCTATTCCAAACCGCTCGGCCAGCCGAGCCCTTAGGTCCGCGCGCGCCTCGTCGGACTGCTCCGTCCGGCGCACAATCGGGCCGACATAATGCACATGATCGCCATAGCTATACGCGTCATTGAGTTCTTCAAAGGCTTCTGATGGCACGATAATCCGGTCGAACACACCTTCGCGGGCCAACATGGTTTGCCGCGACCGCCCATCGGGCCACAGGCCCCGGCGCACCCACACAGCCGAGAGGTTCCGCTCCAGGATAGTGCGATAGACCGAGTCGAACACGTAGCCGCCGTCAAACACCAGCGTATCACCTGGCTGCGTCGCGGCGCTGAGGCGGCGATAGGTCAGAATGTCGTTACCATTGGTGCTGTCCATCGCGTCGATACGCGAGACCAGCGGGATACAGTCCACGCCTTCGCGCCGCACCAACGGCACGCAACTGGGAAAGGCCGCAAAAAGCCGGGGATGGTCCTTGGGCAATTCTCGGGCGATCACCGAGCAGCGCTGCGCATGCCCCAGACCTACCCCGTTGGTCGGTAGAAACAGGGTTCTGGGTGTCGCGCGTTCCTCTGGACGTTCCGGGGCTTTCAGCCCCGCCTCAGTCTCCAAGCGGGACAGGTCCACCGAATGCAACCACTGCGACAGCGAGGCTTGTTCCGCGATCTGCGAGATATTGGCCAGAATCTTCCCCGTCAGATACCCATCCAATGCAAAAGGCGTTTTCGGCCCAAGCAACGCAGGCGCGCCAGAGGAAACCAGCGCTTCATCCTCAGTGCAGTCAATCGCTATGCCGCCCGCCGCGATAAGCTCAACAGCAAGCGCGGCGATGCGGACACCAGCGATCCCGTGGCCGAACATTGCCAGCACATCTGTTGAATTCGCCAGAGTCAGCGGCGAAAGATCGGTATAGAGATTGGTCGGCAAATCATGGAAATGCGATGCGTTGATCACCTCGTTCTGGGCGCCACTGACGATGAGCCGCAGATTGTACCTGCCCTGGTTGCTCATTCGGGAGAAACACGAGAGCGTCTCGGGGTTATCCAGTTCCATAGACCCAAGAACCACAGTCACATTCGGTAAGGCTCGTGGCGGTCTGGGGGTTTTTCGGATGTCTGCAACCAGCGGGCTGGCACACGTGGTCAACAGAGGGCGAGGCTGGAATTCCGTCAGATCAATGACCGTAGCCTCGCGTCCAAGCGCATAGGCCAACCGAGCCTTGGCCCCGATAAAGCTCTGCTGGGTTTGAAAACGGCCCGTTGCGATCACCGGAACTTCGGCATTCAGCTGCTTTTGCCGCAACGATGCAAGCAGACTGTCGTCGATATCCTCGGCCCCCAGAACAAAGACCGCATCAACCGCATGCTCGACCGGATCGACCAGAAAATTTGCGGCATCATAGGCCCGACCGCGACCGGGATCGTCCGGTAGATAGGCGGCGTCGATGCAAACAGTATACCCTCGGGCCGAAAGCTGCTCGGCAAAGGCAAGCTGAGCATCGAAGGACCGCAAAGACCGCGTCCCCGCCTCGACATAAATCATTGCAGCACCTCACTGTCGGCAGACAACACATTAGACAGCATCATCCCGAAACTTTGGGCAGAATAACGTGAAAGGGCCGCTTGTGAACGGACAACCTGCTCGTGATACAGATGCGGTTGCGCGATCAGCTTGGCGATGATCTTGTCCACCTCGCCCGGTCGACAAGCCAGAACCGCCTCACCAAAGGTTCTGCCTGTCTCGGCATTTGTCAAAACCACCTTACCGGCGCGCAAGGCTTCGGCGATCACGCGGCCAAAGCTTTCTTGCCAAGTCGGCGCCGTGAAATAGACAAAAAAGTCTATCCTTTCAAAGAACTCTTCCACAGTGATCGTGTCAAAGGGCAACAGAGTCCAATGGGCCCGCAGAACCCCTGCGTTCAACAGGGCATCTGCACCCAGAATTACATTGCTTTGCGCATGATTGGGAAAACACAGATCAAGATCGGACAGCACCGGAAATTTCTCGAACCCCGGACGTGAATGCCTGCCGCGCCGATCCTGCGGAGCATCACAAGGATCTTGCGTATCGGTCTGACAGATATTGAACCAATCCGTCTGCAGTACCCCCCACTGTCGCACCATCGGGCGTACCGCCAGCCAGTCCAACACAGTTTTGCGGTTATGCTGTGAAATCGGAGCCAGTGTTTTCCGGACCGACAGGGTTGCGGCCTCGATCTGACCCAGGCAGGACAGAACATCGAACCCTTCTTCACCGCCGGGCCTCAGAAAGTTCTCATGTGTTACAACGATAAGCTCGTTGGCGAAAATCCGGGTGTCCAACGCGCCGTGAAATTTCAGAAAGGCGGGGTTGTGCAGGATCACGAAATCGGCGCTGATCCGCGGCGCATCCCAGATAAGGGGAATGCCCAAATCCGCAAGCACCGACCGCAACAAGGGTGAAACATGCTGAGTTTCGCCAAAGGTTTTCGAGGTGACGGCATGTACCTCAAGTTCGGCGAATTTCACGGCCACCTGCAGTTCGGCCGCGACAGCCGCAGACGTACCACCCGAGAAACGTGGCTCGATGACATAGGCAACCTTGGGGCGGCCGGACTGCGTGATTGAGTCGTATCCGGGCATGCGTTTAGTGCTGGAACGAGCTTTCACGCGCCGACGCGTCATCCACAGAGGCATCCGTTGCGCTGGCGGTATAGCCGTAGTTCACGCTGCCGTTGGAGGCTGCATCGTGGAAATCGCGCAGCTCGTTTGACAGCTCATCATCTCCGGTCAGCAGGCCCGGATTTTTATCGAGGTAATCCTTCAATGCCGCCATGTCGTTGGTGGACAACATCTGATCAATCGCGATCAGATGCTCAAGTGTGATTTCAGCACGCGCCCCGCCTGCCCCCGCAAGAAGGAGCAGCGCAGTCACGATGCCAACTAGTCTGCCGTCAATCATCTGTTCAAACCCTTAAAACTCGTCAATTACATTCACAGATCGTTCTACTTCTCCGCGGTCAAAAACCGCCCCCGTCAATTCGTCGTGGCCCTCAGCTTTTTCAGAACCTGGTTTCTCAGCTGGCTGGTTCGGTTGGTTGCAGCGGAATTTCGGTTGGTTCTTTGCGTGGCACGCCGGACCGGCGCAGCCCCGCCCCCCTCTCCGGCCAGATACAATTCTACAAGGCCGGTCGGTGTTTTGGAGTTCGCTCCGGTAAAGTCGCGCAGCAAGGCGCCCGCATCCTCAGCCAAAGCCGCGGCCCGGGCCGCGTCCTGGGCGTGATAATATCGAACGTTGGATTGACTGACCTTGTAGCCAACGCGGGCCGTTCCGCTTAGCGCATGACCTGTATTGGCAAGATCGGCCACCACTGCATTAACCGAACTTTCAGAAAGCCGGTTAGGTGCATATAGCCGGAACTGTGCGCCAGTCGCTGGCGCTGCGGGCTCGACCGGGGGGGCGATCTCTGCGGGCACGGCCACGATCTGTGTCGAGGCTGGTGGTAGTTCAGCAGTCGGGGCGATCTCATCAGGCACAGCCACAACCTCTGTCGAAACCGGCGGTAGCTCAGCAGTCGGGGCGATCTCATCAGGCAAGGCCACAACCTCTGTCGAAACCGGCGGCGTCGCAGGGCGCGGCGTGAAGATGGGTGCTGTCATGGTCTCTGCGCTCAACTCCGGATAGTCGCCCTGGGTTGAGGGCTGCAGCGACACCGTGAACAGCTCAATTTCTTCCGATGCTGCCAAGGGTCGCGTATCCGCCTGACGCAAAGGAATGGCGTTCAACACGGATGCGGGCTGAGCGACAGATGGCAAAGCTGGCGGAACCTTGATGGTCACAGGTAGAGCCAAGAGTTTCGGGCTGGGGGCTGGAGCTGTCAGCGCTGCAACAGAAATCTCAACCGGCTCAAACTCAGTCGATTGCACATCGGCCAGATGAGCCACCGAAACAAAGAATTCCGGTGCAGCATCATAAGGCAGGAAACTTGGATTGGCCTCCTGCCGCGGCAGGTAACCGGCAACGCCGACCGGGAAAAGCGGCAACTCCAGCGCCGGAACGTAAGACAGGACAGCGGGGGCCAACCGGGGCGTCCCGATCTCAGCCAATGGGGTATCTTCGAGCGAATCCGACAGCGGCGGCGTTGCAGCGGCGGCACTATCCAGGTCCTCGGGCTCAACCAGAGGTGTTTCCGGCTCGTTTGGCCGGGTATCGAACAAGTCCGACGCGATCACAATTTCCCCGTCAACAACGCCCGGGGTGACAAGCGGCGCTGGCTCGGACGCCAAAACGGGCTCACCCTGCGTCGACGCGATGCCTGCGAAATCCTGTGCCGTACCCTCTAACGCAAGCATTGCGTCGGATTCCAACGATTTGACCCCGGACGCGATCAAAAAAACGGCCGACGATGCAACCACCCCAAACAGGCAACCACCTGCGACCAGACCCAGCCGAACCCGATGGCGCATCTGCCGCTGGTCTTCAAGCTTTTGCAGCAGTTTTTTGGACAGGCGATAGTCGATCTCTTCCGTCGTCAGCCGCAGACTGAGGTCTGCTTCCTGTTCCGCCGGGTCCCGGCTGGGATCAAACGGAAGCCCATCCGGCCCTGACGATTGCGGTTGGGCACCAGCGTCGGTTTCAGCAGGTGGGCGATTTACGTCAGCTGCTGGGTCACCTGAAAGGGGCGTGTCCGACTCACCAGTCTGCGCGCTGATCCCGGCATTTTGGTTCTGCTTGGCTTGCTCCAGATGCTCGGACCGCGCCCGTTGCGCGACCGCAGACTGCTGGTTTTGGGATGGCTGGTTCGCTGCTGTCCGGGCCTGTTTGGCGGGCTGTGCCTGCTGACCGGTCCGGGCCTTTTCAGCGCCGCCCTTTTCTTGTTCAACACGCGCTTTTTCAAGGACTTTTTGCCATTCAGGAGACTGCACGAAATCATATACACCAGCCGCCTGGTTGGCGTTATTCTTGGCAACATGAGGTCGCTTTTTAGGACCGCTAGCCTTTGTCATACACTACCCCCAACGGGTCACTCATAACGCTGCAAGCAGTTAAAATTCGGATTAACCAAACAATCGCCTGAGCACACAAAAAACAAAAATATACTGGATGGATTATAAAAAATCGGCGGCTTTAAAACAAGTCAGCTAAGGCCTACAGATTTGAGTGGTAGCAGAACAGGAAACCCGCTTCTCACGGGCACCGATGCTTGGGTACGTCAAATAGAGTTCAGGCTGCCAAGGTCGACGCCGCTCCACCCCATGCGTGCATCGGCGAGGATGGACAGAAGCTCGTCGTGATCCGGGTGATCGGACGAGCAGACATCCTGAGTTTTGAACTCTTGCGGATCGACATGCCCCCAGTTGCGCAATCGCAGGAAGTATACGCCATCCGCCTTCACCTTCTTGGCAAGATCGACGAAGGCAGGCATTTCCCGGAAGTTTGCCGTCTGAACCACAAAATCCAACCGCAGCGTGTCGATATCGCCCCTTGCGTTCAATTCCCCAAGGAACTGCAAATTCTTCTTTAACGTCGCGAAATTCCCACCTCTGCGCAAAACGCTATAGGTTTCAGGTTCTGCTGCATCGATGGAAACCCAGACCGATGAAACGTTCTCCCACAAACCCAGATCGTTCCAGGCGCGTTCGTTGGCCAAAAGCCCGTTGGTGTGAATCTGTATCCGCCGACCCGGCGCATCGGATTGGGTCAAACGCCCAAGGATATGCCGGAAATGACGGCTGCCAAACGGATCGCCAGACCCGGTGACCTTGATTTTCGTGGCCTTGCTGACCAGAGCAAGCAAGTGATCTTCGAAAACCGTGTTCAGTCGTTCAGTTTCTTTGTGCGGCAGGTTGATCAATTGGATGCGACAACTGGGGCAGGATATATTGCACGACCGGTCATGAGACAGGATTACCCGGTCCGGGCCTTCCTGCAGTTCCAGTTTCAGCTTCTGTGTCTCATCGGTGCGAGCAGGCAACCTGCGGCCTGCGATCTTTGGACAATGCCATCGGCTACAATGCGAAAAGTCACCGTCCCGCACGGATCGTCTGATTTCACGGGCACGGTCTGAATTCCAAAAACCACCCTCGCCGTCCGATTCAAGCCGCCCGATGGGCGCGGGTTGCCAGGCAGAGCAACAAAAATGCACCTCACCCGTCGTCCGGGTTTCCATTTCCGAAAAAGGCGCCGGACAGGTGCGGGTCTGCAGCCATCGGTCCATCTCGGTTTCAAGGCTTTTGGACTTTTCGCGCGCGGCATCGATCAGGCGCTGGGCCATCAGGTCATGATGATCACGGCTGACCACTTCCCGCCCAAGCGCCTCGGTCGCCTGCCAGTGCTCGCGTTGGAGCTCGATCCAGGCGACAACCAAAACAGTGAAGATCGCATGCTCGGTCGTGTCCTCGGATACCTGAGCGATCAGATCGTCCAGCACAGCCGGACCGTTTTCCTTCAGAATGACTGTGGCAGTCTCGACCACCAAGTCTTGCGCATGCGCGTTCGGACCCTCCAACAGCCTGCGCCGTCTGAGATATGTGGTGTTTTGTTCCGTGAGGGAATCGATGAGTGCGACACAAACTGTATCGCTGGTCTCGCTGGTCCATTTGGAGTCGGATTTAGCTGTCTGCATCGCGGGCGCAATTGTGACACAGCCCGGTGGCAAATCAAGCCTGCGTAAAAAACAGGCTGCTTTCAGTGCGCATTGTCGCCCACTTACCGTGCCAAGACACTGAAAGCACCTATTTTATTCTCAATGCAAATACCTGCGACCGGCCATCGATCCGGGCGCATTGCGAAACAGAGCGACGCGTCGGCCCCGCCCTGTTCCCCTGCTGGTTACCAGATCAGTCGGGCTTGGCGTCGCTGCGCAGTATGACAGGTGTAATGCTTGTGCCTTCGCCCTGAACGTAGGCCAACTGAATGATCAGTTCGGCCAAAGGTTCAAGATACCGTGCGTTCTGGATGGCACCGCTGTCGACCGGCTCATACCCGATTGCGCCGATCAGTGAACCCACCACCGCTTTTGCGTCCGCGTCGTCACCGGCCAGAAAAACCTGGGGTGTAACGCCCCCATATGTCGGTTCAGTCTGAACCACATCGGCAAATACGGCGTTGAATGCTTTGACAACCGGGATACCGGGCAGTTTGGCCTGACAGTATTCCCCTGCCGATGTGTCGTGCCCCATCGTCAGCGCCATGTAATCGTCTGTCAGAGGGTTAGTGCAATCCACGACGATCTTGCCATCCAGCGGCCCCAGCATGTCCAGCGTTTCATCCAGCGCCGTGAACGGGACAGCGATGAACACAACATCCGCATCGGCCACGCGGTCGACGGCTGCGCCACCTTCCACGCCGTACTGCGCGGCAGCCTCGGTACCGCGACCTGTTTCGCGCGAGCCGAGAAACACAGAATGATCGGTCGCAGCAAACCGGCGGGCCAGTGCGCACGCAACGTTACCAGTACCAACGATCAGAAGATTTTGGGAATTGGGCACGATTTCTTTCTTTCTCTTGATAATGTTACAGCGGCGAGCATAGTAGAAAGCAAGCTGCGATGATACGGGTTTTAACAACCTTATCCCGGCAGCGCTCCGACTTGGGGCGAAATCTACAGCACTGCGCATGGGCCCAAGCGTTCCAGTTCCGGGCCCGCGGCGGAACACAAACGAGGCAAGTGGTAAGTCGATAGATGGCAATCAACATCGATGACTGGCTTTGCGCGCTGGGGATGGAGCGCTATTCAGACGTGTTTCGCGAAAACGACGTCGACGTCAGTATTCTGCCATCGATCACGGCTGAAGACCTCAAGGATATGGGCATCTCATCGGTGGGCCATCGCCGCCGGATACTGGATGCAATCGCGCAGCTAAGAACCGGGCAACTGCCCAATCAGGACAAACCCGCAGGTGAGGTGCATCGTACCGATGCGGAACGCATCGCTTCGCAAGAGCGGCGTCAGCTTTCGGTTGTTTTCACCGATCTGGTGGGCTCGACCCAACTGTCCGAACAACTTGACGCCGAAGAGCTGTCAGCCCTTTTGAGCGGCTACAAAAGCATTGTCACCGAAGTTGTCGAGAAATTTGGCGGCTTTATCTCTCAGTATCTGGGCGATGGGGTTCTGGCCTATTTCGGCTGGCCTCAGGCGGACGAGCACGATGTTGAGCGCGCCATACGATCTGGCCTTGCGATTACCGAGGCGATGCAATCGCTCAGCAAGCAGCAGGGGCTTGAAGTCAAGTGCCGGGTGGGTATCGCCACTGGGAATGTTGTGGTCGGTGACCTGATCCGAAACACGTATATCGAAGAGGATCAGGCCGTTGGCCGCGCCCCCAATCTGGCTGCACGGATTCAATCGATGGCCGCGCCTGGCACGTTGGTCATCTCGGATGAAACCAAACGGATCGTCGCCAATAAATTCGAGTTCTTTGATCTGGGCGGCCACACCCTCAAGGGGTTCAAAGGTGACATACGGCTATGGCGCGTCGACGGGACGTCGGATGGTCTTTTGGATTTGACCGGCGCAGCAAACCAGGCTGACTTGCCGATCGTGAACCGGGTTAACGAGTTCGCACGCCTGAAAAACACCTGGCAGCAGACTCAGCAAGGTCACACCCGTTCTGTGTTGGTGTCGGGTGAACCGGGCATCGGTAAATCGCGCCTTGTGGATGAATTTGTCTCTCAGGTGCAAGGTGCAGGCGGCAAGATATTGCGGTTTCAATGCTCGCCTTTTCACACCAACGACGCGCTCTACCCGGTTCTGACCCATATCTGGACCCGGATATTGGCCGACGAAAGACTGGGCAAGGGTGACAAAACCGTTGCGCTGGCGGAATTCTTTTCATCAACCTCACTGGATCAGAATAAATCAGGGCCTTTGATCGAAGAACTGGTGTCTTTTCGGGAAAATAGCGGGGGTTCAGCCGTCAAACTGGATGCGCTGGGTCGGAAAGAGATCACGTTTCAGGCTTTGATCGAGGTGATGGAATGGTATGTTTCAGACCGCAATGTGCTGATGGTTTTCGAAGACCTGCACTGGATGGATCCGACAACCAAAGAGCTTTTGGGCCGGGTCATTGAAACGTTCAAAACCCAAGGTGCCATGCTGGTATTCACCTGCCGCCCCACATTCGAGGCCGCATGGGAAACCCATGAGCGCCTCGAACGGATTGAGCTGAGCCGTCTCTCCAACACTGAGATCGGTGAGATCGCTTCGCAGATTTATGATGCGCATCCGCTGCAGGAGCGCGTTCTGGAGCTGATCGAGGACCGCTCTGACGGCATCCCGATGTTTGCCGAAGAGCTATCGAAATCCTTCATCGAATCCGGCGTATTTGATCACAACGCTGGGACAGTCAAACCGATCGATACGACCTCGGTTCCGACGACGCTGAACGATCTATTGGTGGCCCGTCTGGATCGCCACCCGGAATCGCGCAGGATTTTGCAGACCGCCGCCGCAATTGGCCGGGATTTCTCGCTTGAGGTCCTGTGTGCGGTGATCGAAGAAACCCGCTCAGGCCTGATGGTTCACCTGGAGTCGCTGGTGTCGGCCCAGATCATCGTCCCGAAACCGGATGCGGATGGGATGTATTCGTTTCGCCACGCACTGATGCGTGATGCGGCCTATGAAAACATGCTGCGATCCGTGCGCGTGATGGTGCATGCACGGGTGGCATCCGTACTGAACGCAAATTTCCGCAAGGCCACCCCGTCTCACGTGCTGGGCAATCACTGGGCCTTGTCGGGCAATCACGCGGCCGCGGCGCGTTGTTACAATCAAGCCGCAGATCTGGCCCGGTCGAGATACGCCAATACCGAGGCAAAAGCCTATTACCAGACCGCTTTGACGCATCTGGAAAAGGTGGACCTAAAACAGGTTTCCGACCCAAGCACCCTGCCCAACCGCGTTGATGTGTTAGAGCATCTGGGCACCGTCCTGACCCTTGTGCATGACCTGAACGATGCGGTGGCCTCATTCAGGCGCGCCATAAACAACGCAGGTTCAGACGCACAGCGCATCGCCCGGCTGCACCGGCTGGCTGGCAACGCCTTACAGCAAAACCGCTCGGGTTCGCTGGCGGAACTGACTGCGGCCGAACATGTTCTGGAAGACAACAACTGGCAAGCCGATCCGGCCCTGCGGGGTGAGTGGATCGACGTGCAGTTGAACATCCTGAACGTCCACTACTGGAGCGGCGACGGCAAGGCGATGTCGGAACTGGCCGATACTCTGGCCGCGTACGTCGCGCATATGACGGCCGAACAGCGCGCCGAGTATTTCGATCAGCTTGTCCTGCGGGATCTGAGAACCACGCGATACGATCCGGGGCCCGAGACGATCCAAACGGCTGAGAACTATGTTTCAGCCGCGAATGAGACCTCGAATCTGGCGATCATCGCCTCGGCAAAGTTCATTCTGGGGTTCGTGAATCTACACAGCCATCGCTTGCCTCAGGCGGCAGCCGCCATGCAGGATGGTCTGGAGGCCGCGCGCCAGTCCGGCCACCGCAAGATAGAATTGCGGTGCATGACCTATCTTGCCTTTGTCTACCGGCGCATGAATCAGGCCTCGGAATCGCTTGAGCTGTCCCGCAACAGCATCGCCTTGGCGCAGGAGTTGCACATGCATGAATACGTGGCGCTTGCGACCTCGAACCTTGCATGGGAGGCTTGGGCGCGTGGTGCGTTCCTTGAGGCCCGCACCCATGCGCAAACGGCGCTGGAGCAATTTGGGAAAACCGGAATTGCATATCCCTTCGAATGGTCCGCAATCCTGCCATTGATTGCCGCCGCAGATTCCGATGCCGACCTGTGCAAAGTTCCGGCCCTATGCGCCCGCATGCTGGATCAAAGCCAACAGGTTTTGCCGGCTGAATTGCAATCCAGAATCCACACGCTGTGCGAGATGTCCGAAACCGAGGAACCCACACGCATTCGCGACGGCATCGCCGCGCTTTTGACCGCAGCGCGCGATTCCGATTTCCACTGAGCCAATTGAAAGGCCACTACCCCAAGCGGGTTGCAATATGGTTAACGATCACGCAGTCTGTAATCGCTAAGTTATTAATAACTTGCTGCAAACCAATCGATTTAAACCGAACGAACCTAATATCATGACTGGAGGAGAACACGATGTCCGAGAGTAAACTCGAAGGCTTCAAGCACGACCTGATTATTGCAACCGAAGATGGCTCGGTGCTGTGTGTACCTCGTGAAGTCTGGGACAACGACAAATACCGGGTCGACCCGGATCAGTTCGAAAGCCATGATGGCTGGGAAGTCATTCGCAACCTGCTGCGCTGCGGTGTGAATCTTGCAACTGTTCCGCCCTTTGACTACCTGCCGAAATCGACCACCAAGATCGAACCGATGGGCACATGCTATCTGGTCAATATCGATGGCCTGAAGCAGAACCATACCTTCATCCGCGAAAGAGACTGACACAACAGACAATGGGGCAGATTGCTGAACCCTGCGAGGACGTGGCCGTTCATGTCGCGTCCTCGAAAGACGTAATAGAACGCATCCTGCCGCATCTGCAAAAGATCGGTGTCACGCGGCTGGCCGATCTGACCGGGCTGGATTGCATCGGAATTCCCGTTTGCGCCGCACATCGCCCCAATGCGCGCTCACTGGCCGTGACGCAAGGCAAAGGGCCGTCTGTCGCAGACGCCAAAGTCTCGGCCCTGATGGAAGCGGTTGAGCTCAGCTGTGCCGAAACGCCATCTCTGCCATTGCGGCTGGCGACCGCCTCGGCCCTGTCTGCCGAAGGTACACTCATCGACCTTAAAAGCCTGCCTCTGATGGAGAATCAGACAATTCCGACAGAGCGCAGAGCGCTTTGGGCCCAAGGTAAGACCTTGGAAGGGGATCACCCGGTCTGGGTGCCGTATGAGCTTGTTCATATGGACTATAGCTTGCCCCTGCCACCGCGTCTGGGATGTTTCCTGATGTCCTCCACCGGGTTGGCCTCGGGCAGCACTTATAAAGAGGCGGTTGCGCAGGCCATTGCCGAAACGTTGGAGCGAGATGCCATCACCCTGTGGCACCAAACCCCTGACGGGCGCATCGCGCGCCGGGTCGATCCCAACAGCGTGGACGACCCGACCTGTGCCGACCTTCTGGACCGTTTTGCCAGGGCCGGTGTCGCCTGTGCCATCTGGGACGTGACATCCGATCTTGGTATTCCTGCGTTTTTCACAACCATCATCGACCAACAGGATGGGGACCGGCGCGGCCTGCACGCGGCCTCGGGCTCTGGCTGTCATCCAAAGCGCGGCGTCGCCCTGATGCGCGCCCTGACCGAAGCCGCCCAAAGCCGCCTGACGCTGATCTCTGGCGCGCGGGACGACCGGTCCCGATCCTACTATCAATCAATGCGAAAAAGCGGAACGCTGGCCGCGCACCGGTCCGAGATCATCAATGCCGCCCTGCCCCTGCGGTTTCAGGACGTGGCCACTCACGCTGTGCAAACGGTTGATCAAAGTCTGTCCTGCATGCTGAGCGCCCTAAACACCGCTGGTCTGAGTTCGCCGATCGTGATCGACCTGTCCGTGCCAGACCTCCCGGCTTCGGTCGTGCGGGTCATCGTGCCCGGCTTGGAAGGCACGTCAGATGCGCCGGGCTATGCCCCCGGTGCACGCGCACGCGCCCTGCGAGGATGACCATGACCCGCCCCGAGATCATCGTGTTCGCCGGCCCTTCGCTGCCGCAGCCCTGCGAGGCCGAACGCCACCTGCCGGTTCAACGCCTCGGTCCTGCGGCCCAGGGGGACGTGCTGCGCGCGGCAATGCTGCACCCCCGGGCAATCGTACTTATAGACGGCTATTTCGAAGCGTATCCGGCGGTCTATCACAAGGAAATCCTGTGGGCGCTGGACGCGGGAATTCCGGTCTATGGGGCGGCCTCGACCGGGGCTTTGCGGGCGGCGGAACTGCAAGCCTTCGGCATGATCGGCATCGGTGAGATCTTCCAAGCCTTTGCCCATGGCACACTTGACCGGGATGACGAGGTCGCGCTGATCCACGCCCCAAAAGAGGTGGGATACGCCTATCTGTCCCAGCCACTGGTCAACATCAGATGGACTCTGACCGCCGCAGTCGAAGCGCGGGTTCTGCCCCCCGACACGGCAACACAGCTGCTGGATCATGCCGCCCAGACCTTCTATCCGGACCGTACCTACACCGCGCTTTTGTCCCATTGCGCCGAGGTTGACCCCGATGCCCATGACAGGCTGCACGCGTGGCTGCCTGATGGAAAAATCGACCAGAAAAACCGTGATGCACTGGCGTGCCTGTCCCGCGTGGCTGCCGATATGGAAACAGGTCAGGACACTGTGCAGACAGATTTCAAATTCCAGCACTCAGACGCCTTTGAATCTCTGCTGCAAGAAGTTCTGTCGAACGCGGACCCCAACGATCCCGATGTCTTAGAGCGGATGCGCGTCGCAATGCCCGACCGGTTCGAATTGCTCAGGCGCAGCGCGGAAAGCGCGGAATTGGCTCTGGCGCTGGAACGTGTGTCCACCCTGCCCATGTCTGGCGCCGATTTGGCGCGTGAGGTTACAGAATTCCGGCAGGCCCATGGCCTTCATGATCAGGCGGCCCTGATGCAATGGCTGACCTCTCACAATCTGGACATAGATGCCTTGTCCCAGCAATTGGAACAGAATGCCCGTATCGCCCGCGCCCGCCGCAGCGTCGGGGAAAAGCTGGACGACCGCATGCGGAACCTATTGATGTTTGCAGGTGGCACCCAAAACGACGCTTGACCAGAGCGTCGGACGCAACATCTGATGCGGGTGATGGCGAAACGTCTGGCAATAGTATCAAGCGGCTTTCAAAGCCCGCTTAGCAGTGCGTTGGAGTTCGCCCAACGCGCCCGAACGCTGGGATATGAGGTAAGGCTTTTCGCACCTGAATGGGCCACAGAACTTATTGCGCATTGTGGCTTCGCGCATCACGTGATCCCTCCGCCCCATGTGGATGCCTTTTCCCCGCTGCTCAGCCGCGCCGAGATCAAGGCGCTTTCTCCCAAGGCGCGACGGGATGCGTCAATTGAGGCATTGGGGGTCGAGGGGTTTGCGCACGCGGTTACCTCATTTGCCCCAGATGCCATTTTCATCGACGCTGAGCTGCACGCCCATATCATCGTTGCGCTGTCGCTTGATGTACCCGTCGTTCAATACAGCAACATGTTCATATCGCCCCCCGGAACCCGCGCCCCACCTTTGAACAAACGCGCCCATCCCGGGTACGGTTTACCGGGCAGCCGATTTGGGGTTTCCCTGCTATGGGCGCGTTTTTTTCTGTGGAAATTCAGTAAGATTCTGCGCAACAGGATTAAGTTCAAAGGGGCTGACTATGCCACTGTGCATCGGGAATTGGCACGCCGGACCGGTGTGCCGCTGGCACAAAAGCTCCGTCTGATCTGCTGGCAAATGCCATGGACCTATAAGATACCTACCGTACTTCTACTGCCCAAGGCGCTGGACCTGCCGACACAGCTTCCTGATGATTTCACCTACCTGGGGCCGATGATTTTGACGGACCGTCCTGAAAGGGCGCATGATCGGGAAAAGATCCATCGGTTTTGCAGAGCTGGCGATACCCGCAAGCGGATCTTCGTAGGGTTCGGAACGATGATGAAACCCAAAAGCGCCCTCCTCGCCCACCTGTGGACCGTGGCCGGTAAGCACCCCGAATGGCAGTTTCTGTTTGCAGCCGGCAAAAACTGGCAAGATGCGGACGGCGTGGGCTATCCCCCCAACGTTGATATCGTCGAATGGGCCCCGCAGCATCAGGTGCTGCGACATGCCGATCTGGCCATCATGCATGGAGGTATCGGTGGCGTCGTCGAAGCGGTCGAGGCGGCAACGCCCATGCTGCTTTACCCTCATGTGAATGACCAGCACGGCAACGCCGCGCGGGTCGTATATCATGGGATCGGGCGGGAAGGCGCGCGCACAGATACTGCGGACAGGATCGAAGCCGACATTCAGGCGCTTCTGAAAAATCCCGGGGTGCCAAAGACCTGCGCGACCCTGCAGGCCGCCTGCCAAGCTGACACGGAAAACCGGGCCCTGGACCGCTATCTGAGGAGCCTGATCGGCAATGGGTCCGCGACACCGCGCTAGGGGTCTTGCGCCCGCATCAGCGGAATTGGGGTAACGTCTGATACAAGTTATTGTGATCCACGCGGTGTTTTTGTCCGTACCTTTGGTGAAGACGAACAAGAATAGCGCGATAGTGAGCGACAAATACATCCATATCTTTCGCGGCGGCGCACTCGTTTCACGGCCTCTATCAGCCAGACCGAAAACTATGGTCGACCGACGCTACGGCGGCACGCGCAGGGTGCCCGACCGGGCACATCCCGTTTTAAACAAAAAGCAAATTAGACTCCGGAACTTGGGCGTAAACCCAAGGCCAACGGAATTGGGGGACTTCATCTAATGCATCTGTTCAACGCGCCACGCCGCCATTCTCATGTATCCTGCGATCCAACGCCAAGTATGGCACGAGCGTGGCTCCGTTGGCTTGCTCTGTTGGTGTTGGCGAGCCTGCCAACGGTCACACAGGCGCACCGGTTTAATGAAAGCTATGTCTATTTCGACGTCACCGAAGACACGCTGAGCGGTCGGATCGAAGTGACAATGGCAGATCTGGCCCGCGTTCAGGCCGGAACTGCTGAGGTCGACAAACCACTGACCGAACTGCAGGTCCTTGAGGCACAGGACGCGTTCTTCACCTACTTCGAAGATCGCATGCAACTGGCGCTTGATGGTGAGCCGCTGGGCGTCGAATTCGATGACATAACCTTTTTCCCATCCGAGGTTGGAAAGTTTGCTCAGCTTCATTTCGAAGTTCTTGGAACGGACGTGACACCGACCACGATCGACATGTCATATGATGGGTTGTTCTCGGACATCGATCCAACGCACCGGGGGTATGCCCTGATCGCAACCAACACACGAAACGGCATGGATGAGAATGAGGCCTATATCTCTCTGATCTTTTCGCCGGGGGATGGTTTCAAAAGCCTGTATCTGAATGATGAACCCACCAAAGACATTGCCAAAACCTTCTTTGTGCATGGCGTCTGGCATATCTGGCTAGGGTTCGATCACGTTCTGTTTCTGGTGACCCTGTTGCTTGGGGCCGTCATGCGTGTCGAAAACCGCCACTGGGTCCCATCCGAAAGCCTGCGCGCCAGTATGTTTGAAACCGTGAAGATCGTGACGGTCTTTACCATCGCGCACACAATCACGCTGTGTCTGGCTACGTTCGAGGTTATCACCCTGCCCATCACGCTGGTTGAGGCCGTAATCGCGTTCTCGATTGCGGTGGTGGCCATCGGCAACCTTGTGCCGCGGTTTCACACCAGTTCATGGAAAGTGGTTTTCCTGTTCGGGATTTTCCATGGCTTTGGCTTTGCCAATGTGCTGGAACCGCTTGGCCTTGATCCCGCGCGCAAGGCACTTGGGCTGGCCACGTTCAATATCGGGGTCGAGGTGGGCCAGTTGGCCATCGTATTGCTGCTGTTCCCGATCTTCTTCGCCCTGCGCCGCTTGACCGCCTATCGTGTCATCGGCCTGCAATTCGGCTCGGTCGCGCTGATCGCTATCGCAGTTTTCTGGTTTTACGAGCGGACCATCGGCTGGTTTCCACAGTTCGGCGAAACCCTGGCCATGGTCGCACAGTAATGCGCCCGCGCCCGTCACAGCAAAACGTTTCTGACTGAGAGGCAACTCATGTCCCACCGCTTGTCAGACAGCCAACTTCGGTTCTGGAAGGGCCAGCAGCTGCAGCCGGACGTACCACTGTATAATGTGGCATGGCGGTTTGATCTGAAGTTTAAAGTGCAACCGGACCTGTTTCGCCGAGCCTTTCGCGAAACCATTGATGAAAACGAAATCCTCAGGGTTGTTTTTCGCACCGACGGGGAAACGCCGTATCAGACGGTTTTGCCGTATCAGGATGATGTGCTGCAGGTGATCCAACTTGAGCCCTCCGACGATGCGCAAAACGCGCTGGACCAGCACCTGGATCATTGGGTCAGGACACCGTTTGATCTGGAACGCGGGTCGTTGCGCAGCCAGTTGATCGAGCTTTCCGGGGATCACTGGGTTTGGGCCCTGTGCCAACATCACATCACCTGCGATGCCCATTCTGACACCGTGCTGTTTGATCAGGTGTCCCGGCGCTATGCGGCTTTGGAACGCAATGGCTCCGATCCGCTCGAACCATCGCCGCGCTTTTTTGAAAGCCCACCAGTACAAGCAGCGGAGACAGAGACTCCAACCGTCACAGCACCTCTCCCCGTTTCCCCGCCTTATGGAAGCGCGGGCAGCCGACCACCCTCATCCACGCGGATTGCAGTGCCTGTGCCCGCTGAGGTGAACGGGGCGCTCGATGTGGCCTTGGCCCGACCCGAGTTTCGCCTGCTGACGCCTGACCTGTCGCGGCTTGCGCTCTACCTCACCGCCTATCTCGCTTACCTGCACCGGATCACCGGTGATGAGCAGTTGACGATCGGCCTGCCTTTTCACAACCGCCTGTCAGCACGGGATAAACAGACCCTTGGGCCATTTGTAGAAGTGCTGCCCTTTACCATTCCGGTCAGCGCCCAGGACAGTCTTTTGGACCTTCACACCAAGGTCAAAGCGGGTCTTGGCGACTTTCTCAGGCAGGCTAAACCCGGCGCTGTCGCGCGCATAGACAATTCGGGCATCAGTGCGGTATGCAACTACATTCAGGCCGATTTCGGAGCTTTTGCAGGCCGCCCGGTCGCCGTGACATGGCTGCACAGTGGCGCGCATGACGTCACCCACGCACTGCGCCTGCATATTCTGGATTTCGCCAAAACAGGCAGGCCCGAACTGTACTTGGATGTTCATGATACGGTTCTTGACGCTGTCCCTGCGGATTGCCTTCGTCACCATTTTCTGACCGTCCTGAACACAACCCTGCGGGCCCCTGACACACCCGTTGCAGCGATGGATTTGGGCGCACAAGGCAGTGACCGATCGCTAACCTATGGTCCAACAGAGCCGCCAGAGATCCCGCAAACCGTCTTGACATCCTTTGCTGCCCGGGTCGCCGCGTCGCCCGATGCCCTGGCGATTTCCTGCGGTAAAACGCGGATCACTTACAAAGAACTTGATCAGCGCAGTGACCAAATCGCGAGCGGTATCACCGCTCAGAGCATCCCTGGCGCGTCGCCCATCGCGATACACATGCCGCGCTCGGCAGAGGTCGTGATGATCATCCTTGGCATACTGAAGGCCGGGTGCAGCTTTGTTCCCATCGCGGCCAACATGCCCTTTGAGCGTGCCCAAGACATCGTCAGCGGTTCTGGCGCAGCAGCGGTCTTTTTGACACCAGAAGACGACCGGGAATTTGGGTGTCAAAAGCTCGACATCACGCTGGTCGAGGCGGGCCACGCCCCCCGTACCCGCTTGCCCGAAGGGCACGCCACTGCGTACGTACTGTTCACCTCCGGCTCGACTGGCATCCCGAAAGGCGTTGAGGTCAGTCATTCCGGCCTGTCCCGCTATGTTCATTGGGCCGCGCAGACCTTTGGTGACAATCAACCTGCCCGATACGCGCTTTTCTCCTCTCTCTCGTTCGATCTGACCCTGACATCGGTGTTTGCCCCGCTGGTATCCGGCGGGTCGATCCGCGTTTATCCCGAACGCTCTGACCCGGATCTTGCGGTGCTGGATGTCTTTGCCGAAGACGCCGTGGATGTAGTCAAGCTGACCCCCTCTCATCTGGCGCTGACCTGCAAACAAAAGCGTGCTGTCGACCGTATTCAGACCCTGATCCTTGGCGGAGAGAACCTGACCAGCCAATTGTGCAGACAAGCGCGGGAAACCTTGTCGCCGTCCCTGCGGCTGATCAACGAATATGGCCCCACCGAAGCTGTTGTCGGGGCCATGCATCATCTCTTTGACAGCCGGATCGACACCAGCCCTTCGGTTCAGATAGGCGTGCCGGCAGCGGGCGTATCGATCAGTATCCGGGACGCGGGCCTGACCCTTTGCCCCTTGGGGGTTGCCGGCGAAATCATCATTGGTGGGCGGCTGGCCAAGGGATATCTGGCAGCGCCCGAAACAACCGCTGAAAAGTTTCTGGACGACCCGCAAAACCTGCAGGGGCGCATCTATCGCACCGGCGATATCGGGCGGATGAATCGCGACGGCAGTATCGAATATCTCGGCCGCGCGGATCAGCAGGTCAAAATCGGCGGCGTCCGCTTTGAAGTTGCCGAGATGGACCGCGTGCTACGCCAGATACCCGGCGTTGATGCAGTCCATGTGGCGTATGGGCCCTCAGGGGCCAAAGTGGAACAGCGGCAACACTGCAAGAAATGTGGCCTGACAGACGCAGTGCCCGGTGTGACCTTTTCGCAAACAGATCAATGCGACATTTGCCTGGAATTCTATGGCTACAAAGACCGGGCGCAGGCTTATTTTCGCGACGAACCTGCGTTGCAACGGCGGATCGACCACGCCGCGCGAACCAGCACCGGATCTTATGATGCCGTCATGATGCTGAGCGGTGGCAAGGACAGTACCTATGCAGCCTATCGCCTGTCCGACTATACCTCGCGTGTGCTTGCGGTGACACTGGACAATGGCTTTATCTCAGAACAGGCGAAGGCAAACATTCAACGGGTGGTCGCTGATCTGGGGTGGGATCATCGCTATCTCAGAACCGACAAGATGAACCAGATCTTTGTCGACAGCCTGAAATCCCATTCCAATGTCTGTCAGGGCTGTTTCAAGGCGCTTTATACCCTCGCCTTCCGCACCGCCTTGGCCGAGGGGGCAGCGATGGTTGTCACCGGTCTGTCCCGCGGCCAGTTCTTTGAAACCCGCCTGACCCCCGATCTGTTCCGAAACGCGGCGCCCACTTGCGCGCAGTTGGATGAGATGGTCACGAAAGCACGCAAAGCGTACCACGCCGAAGATGATGCCCTGTCCCGACTTTTGCAGACCGACGACCTGAAAGACGGTCGCTTTCTGAACCAGATCGAAGTGCTGGACATATACCGCTATATTGATGTGCCTGTTTCTGAAATCTATGACTATCTCGACCGGCGGACATCCTGGCAAAGGCCCTCGGACACCGGCAGATCGACCAATTGCCTGATCAATGATGCCGGAATCCATGTGCATAAAGCGCGCGAAGGGTATCATAACTACGCCCTGCCCTATTCCTGGGATGTTCGTATGGGACACAAGACGCCCGAACAGGCCATGGAGGAACTGAATGACTCCATCGACGTCTCCCGGGTTGCGGATATGCTTGAGCGCATTGGCTTTGACGAACCGGTTCAACAGAACAAACTGTCGGTATATGTGGCCGGACAGAACCTGTCTGAGCAGGAAATCTGGCAGCGGTTAGAGGCGCATTTTCCACGCGGCTTAATGCCTGACGAAGTGGCGCTGCTGGAAGACATGCCATTGAACGCCAATGGCAAAGTTGATACTTCCAGCCTGCTCAAAGGGCATGGGCGAGGCCCCGGAAAAACCAATCGTGTCGGGCCGGAAACGGATGTAGAGCGTACTCTATCGACCTGCGTCGCGGCGGTTATCGGAACATCTGAATTCGGGGTAACGGACGATTTCTTCGACCTGGGCATCGACAGTCTTGCCGCCATCGAAATCGCCATGAAAGCCAACGAGGTCGGATTGCCCCTGCCCGCAACAGCCTTGTTCGAGTACAGGACAATTCGGTCATTGGCGGTCTATGCCAATGGTCTGGCGTCAGCTGGTATCGAGGACCATAGCGGCGATGCCCTGATCCAACTGGATGACGAAGATCTGTCCGGCATTTCCGAGGCGCTGGGCTGACGTGGCATATCCCAAGGGCGTTGCAGATATTCTTCCTTTGACCGCCGCGCAGCGTGGTATGCTTTTTCATGTTGAAGGCGACAGACATATCTGCGGCCAATATGTCGCCGTGATCCGGTGCACATTGCGCGGGCCGTTGGACCCTGACCGCCTGAAATCCGCAATGTGCGATCTGCTTGATGCGCATGACGCGTTACGCGCCGGTTTTGTCTGGAAAGGTGTCAAGCAACCGGTTCAGGTTGTGCAGGAACAAGGTACCATCCCCTGGACCGAGCTTGACTGGACCGAAGAAGAAAACCCTGAAGCCCGCCTAACCGAGCTTTTGAAGGTGGAACAGCTCAGGCAGTTTGATCTGACAAAACCGCCCTTGATGGCGGCGACCCTTATCAGGGGTGCGAAGGATAAATGGCACTTTGTCTGGACAATCCACCACCTGATCAGTGATGGCTGGTCTACCGGAGTTGCCTTTCAGGACCTTTTCAACCGCTACGCCGGGACCGACAGGCCCTTTGCCCCGGCCTCCAGCTTCAAGACTTATCTGACCTGGCTGCACAAACGCGCGCCCCTGACAGATACCGGCTATTGGACCGGCTACCTTGCCGGGCTGGAAGGACCTTGCGTATTGCCGGTTCCCGAGCATCCAGGCGCCCCCGCGTCTCAGGTTTCACATTCTGTGTCTTTGGGCGAGGATTTGATGCACCGCGTCAGGGGCATCTCGACCCGGCTGAAAATCACACCCAACACTCTGCTATCGGCGGCGTGGGCGTTGGTTCTGCGCAGGTATCTAAAGCAGAACGATGTTGTTTTCGGGACAACGACAGCCGGTCGTCCACCCGAGATACCAAATGTGTCGCGATCCATTGGCGCTTATATCAACACGTTGCCGATGCGTCTGAAAATCGATCCATCGCAACCCGTAGAGCAATTCCTGCAGGATCACGCCCGCGCCGAAACCCAGCGGTTGTCGCATGAGTATGCGTCTTTGGCCGAGGTGCAGACCTGTGCGCCCTGCGCCGACCAGGGCCCCCTGTTCGACACGCTCTTTGTCAATGAAGGAGTGATAAGGCGTGAGTATGAGTTCGGCGACATTCACATCTCGGGCCTGAAAACAACACAGTTCAGCAATTACCCCTTGGCCATGCTGGTTTCACCGCATTCCGAATTAGGGGTCGAAGTCTATTCTGATCCCACTCGCATCCCACAGAACGCGGTTCGCAACCTCGTGACAACATACCAGCGCATTTTGTCGAAGATCACGGCTGCGCCGGAAACGCAAATCCGTGATTTGCTGTCGGGCGAATACGCGTCGGTTTCGGTGGCCCCTGCCCCCAAGACCGAAAACATCATCGCACGGTTCCTGAAACAGGCCGAGCGCAGCCCGCAATCCCGGGCCATAAGCGACGGTAAACAATCCCTGACCTATGCCGAACTCAGCCATCGCGCGCGTCAAATCGCCTTTGCGCTGCGCGCAGCAGGTGTTCAACCCGATGACATCGTTCCGGTGGCCTTACCCCGCAGTGTTGATGCGATTGCGGGCTTTTTGGGCGTGATGATGTCCGGCGCTGCATATGTTCCCATGGATCTGGATTACCCTCAGGCCCGGTTGGCCCAAATGCTTGAAACAGCCCGTCCTCGGTTTCTGGTGACAACGCAAAAGGTCACTGAACACCTTCCCAAATCGACAGCGCAGCCCGTGTTCCTCGAGAACCTGTCAGAGGCGCTGAACAACGTCGAAACCGGCCCGCGCGCCTATGTCATGTTCACCTCGGGGTCCGAGAACAAGCCAAAAGGGGTAATGATCTCACATTCTGCGCTGGCGCTTTCGACCGCCGCGCGGGACGCCGTCTATGACGCACGGCCCCAGGCATATCTTCTGCTTTCGTCGCTGGCCTTCGACAGCTCCGTCGCAGGTCTTTACTGGACTCTGTGCACTGGCGGGCATTTGGTCATTGCGCCCAAGCGGGCCGAGCAACAGCCAAAGGAACTGGGCAAGCTGATTGCCCGCCACAGCATAACCCACACGCTGTGCCTGCCGGGGTTGGCCCAAGCGTTGCTGACAACCGTTCCGAAACAGGACCTGCAAAGCCTCAAGGTCTTGATCGCCGCAGGCGAGGCCCTGTCACCCAGCGTAGCACAGGCGTTGCGCCTGACGTGCCCCCAATGCCGACTTGTCAACGAATACGGGCCCACCGAAGGCACCGTGTGGTGCACGGCCTTTGACGCCACCGACCAAACCGACCAAACCGCCATTCCGATTGGAACTGCGATCCCGGGCACTTGGGTGGGGATCGTTGATTTGGACGATGGCCCTGCGCAACCCGGCGAGGTCGGCGAAATCGTCGTTGCGGGCGGGACGGTCGCGGATGGATACCTGCATGACACCAACCAAACCCGCGCACAGTTCTTCGGATTGGGTCCAGATCAAATCCCAGCCTACAGAACGGGCGATCTGGGCGTTGCAGATGCCGAAGGGAGCATCACCTTTCTGGGTCGCAAGGACAAACAGGTCAAAATCCGCGGGCACCGTGTTGAACTGACCGAGATAGAAGAGGCCGCACGTACGGTCGCCCCCACCCTGCGACTCGCCGCGGTGGTGCTGCAACAAAGCGGGCCCAAAAAGATCGTTCTGGCTCTTGAGTGCGAGTCAAACGATCCCCTTTGCACCCATGTTGAGCGACACGTAAAGGCGAGCCTTCCGGAACCTTTTCATCCCAATCAGGTCATCGGCATCGAATGTTTTCCGACCCTGCCGAACGGCAAGCTGGACCAGAGCGCGTTGATCGACCAGATCGCTGAGCAGGACAGCCAAAACACAGGAGAGCCGCCCAAAGGTCCGCTGGAACGGAAGATCGCCGAACTGTTTTCGGCAGCGCTCAAGACACCCTGCGACACGCGGGATGCGCATTTCTTCGATCTGGGCGGGGATAGTCTGACCACGATAACCGCTTATGCAATGGCGCAGGAAACGGGCTTGCACTTTGAACCCACGGACCTGTTTTCGTTCCCGACAGTCGCGGATCTGGCCCGACGCGTCGCCGAACGGCAGGCGGGCATTGTGGTAAAAACACAAGAGGGCACGGTCCAAGTCCTCAATCCGGGCCCGAACAAGACCACTGTGATTATTGCCGACTGCTCTTTCGAATTCAGCCGTTACGTGGCACGCAATCTTGGGTCAGATTACACGATCCTGCATATCCCCAGCTACCTGACAGACGGCATCGCGATTTCATTCGACAAGTCTATTGCGGAACGGGCCGCAGACGCGATCTCTCACATTCCGCAATCCAACATTGCTGGACCGTTTGCTCTCTGCGGGTACTCCGCTGGTTGCCCGCTGGTGATGGAGATTGCAGAACAGGTTGGTCAGAAAAACGTTCTGGGCATGGTTCTGTTGGACCCACCCTTCAAAATGATCGGGGCCGAACCCTCTTTGCAGCCGTTCTATTATCGCACTTACAAGCGCTGGCGGTATTTCTTGAACGGCTGGAAACGCCGCAATCGCGCCCGGCGTGCCTTGCCGGACATTCAGAAATCTCTGTCAGCTGAGCAACCTGCTCAACAGGTCAGGACTAAAGGCGCCGAAATTGCAAATGAAGTAGCAATCAGCAGGTTTCGCGCGCCAGTGTTCAACAAGCCCACCCATGTTTTCCTGACACAGAACAACCCGTCCCTGATACGTGGCGACGTTCTGGATACGCATTTGCCGCACAAACAGCTTTACCCTCTGGACATGCAGCATGATGAGCTGATGCAGCGGTCAGACGTGTTCTCTTTCATCGCGTCAAAGATTGCGCATTTCTGAAACCTTGCGGAGCATGGATCGGGTGACCGCCATCTGTTGGGCGTTGCAAGCAAGGCCAAACTGGCACGGGAGCGGTAATTTCATGAAGTGGCGGGGAGACAGGGATTCGAACCCTGGGGACGCTCTCACGCCCAACGGTTTTCAAGACCGCCGCATTCGACCACTCTGCCACCTCCCCGCGTGGGGCCGGGTCTAAGGCCAAGTTGAAACGGTGGCAAGAGCAAATAGGGAAATCTCGCCTAAGCAGGCGCAGCGGTCTTTCCATGACACTTCGCTCGCGTTATTGTTTCCACGAGGACCGCAATAGACCGGCAAAACAGAACCGGCGATTGGCGGCGGGGGCAAGGTAAAACGCACCCCCCTTCAGGCAAGGGATGACGAAATGAAACGAGCGACTGAGACACGCGCAAACCCGCGATCATTAGCGGTGCTGTTCGTTGCATTGGCAGCGCTGTCCGGATGTGAAGAGGCCCTGTCGACAGATCAGGCAACCACGGACGGCGCGGATATTGCCGCGCAGGCCAACGAACCCATTGAACTGTTCCCCGGCTACAACAGCGACAAGGGTGAAACCGTTGAGGCACCAGAAGCCTTCAACACGGTTGAGGCTGGCCTTTGGGACGGTCGCCCCTCGCTGGGCGGGACATGGGTCGCCCATCCGGACGTCACCAAGCCCGAGCGTGTGGTGATCAAGAACCCCAAAAACAACAAATCCACGACGGGCGCCTTGTTCCGTCGCGAACGGGATCTGCCCGGACCTGCGCTGCAGCTTTCGTCAGAGGCAGCTGAAAAGCTGGGTATCCTGCCCGGTGCGCCGACACAGGTTCAGGTCACGGCCCTGCGACGTAAACCGGTTGAAGAGACAGCGCCCGAGCCCGAAGAAACACCGCAGACCGAGGTGGCCGAGGAAAAACCGGCAGATACTGCGCAGCAGGCCGATGCCCCGGCAGACACAGCAGAGACCGAACAACCCGCCAAGCGGAAATGGTGGCAAAAGAAGGAAACCGCTGCTGCAGCGGGCGCTGCTACTGCAGCCACAGCCGCCGCAACTGACACCGCAGCTGAGGCGGTCGAAGAGGTGACGGAAACGGCGGCTCAGGCGGCGCCAGCCCCCACGCTGACCGACCCCGAAGTCACCCCACCCGAAGAAAAGCCAGCGAAACGCAAATGGTGGCAAAAGAAAGAACCCGACGCGATCACGGAAACACCCCTCGATCCCATCGAAGGGGCCGCGGCGGCTATTGAAGCAGCGGAACCCACTCCGGTCGCGGCCACGGCTGCGGCCACCGAAGGGACGGCGCAGCGCGGGCTGACCAAACCCTTTGTGCAAGTGGGCACCTTCAACGTCGAAGCCAACGCCCAAAGCGCGGTCTCAAAGATTGAACGCAACGGACTTTCCGCCAGCATTCGTGAGTTGAAGACCGACGATAAAACAGTCTGGCGCGTGCTTGTCGGCCCGGCCCAAACCCGCGCCGAACGCAACGCCATCCAGAGCGACGTCAAAGACCTGGGCTTTAGCGACGCGTTCACTGTCAAAAACTGAAACAAAGGAGGCCGCCATGCTGTCCTCATTGCGATCATCTGTTTTGACCCTCGGGCTGGCGCTGTTTGCCCTTCCCGTTCACGCCTTTGATACGCAGGCCCGCGCGGCCTATGTGATCGATCAGACAACAGGAACCGTTCTGTTATCGAAAGATGCAGACCAGCCCCTTCCACCCGCATCGATGTCAAAACTGATGACGCTCTATGTAGCGTTTGAGGCGCTGCGCGATGGCCGTCTGACACTGAATGAAACCCTGCCCGTGTCCGAACATGCGATGAGCTATGGCGGATCGACCATGTTCCTGAACACACAGGATCGTGTCTCGGTCGAGGATCTGCTGCGCGGCATTATCGTTCTATCAGGCAATGACGCCTGCGTGGTGATCGCCGAGGCGCTCAGCCCGGATGGAACCGAGGCCGGGTTTGCCCGCTACATGACCCAACGCGCCAAGCAATTGGGCATGAACGCTTCAAACTTTGCCAACTCCAACGGTTGGCCCGCCGCAGGCCATATGATGTCGGTCCATGATCTGGCCGTGCTGGCAGACCGTCTGATTTCGGATTTCCCGGAATATTATCCTCTGTTTGCCGAGGAAGAGTTCGAGTTTGATGGCCGCGCGCCGTCAAACAAACGCAACCGCAACCCGTTGCTGCGGCTTGGGATCGGGGCGGACGGTCTGAAAACCGGCCACACGCAAGAGGCAGGCTATGGTCTGGTCGGATCCGCCAAACAGGGCGACCGCCGGGTGATCTTCGTTCTGACCGGGCTGGACAGCACCGGCCAGCGCGCAGAGGAGGCTGAGGCCGTGGTTAACTGGTCGTTTCGAAATTTTGTCGAGAGGACAGTTGCCAACGCGGACACGCCAATAGCGCAGGCCAAAATCTGGATGGGCGCACAAAAGACCGTGGACCTTGTTCCCCAAGAGGATCTGTCGCTGCTGTTCCCGGTTCTTGGTGACAAGAATGTCGAGGCCGAGGTTGTGTATGATGGCCCCATCAATGCGCCGGTCGAAAAAGGCCAGCAACTGGCCGAACTGGTAATCAAGCCCGAGGGTTTGCCCGAAATCCGCCGCCCTCTGGTCGCCGCGGAAAGCGTGCCCGCCGGCGGCTTTGTCGTGCGCATGATGACCGTGGGCGGTATCGTCCTGACCGACGTGATCGGCAATCCGCTGGACGCCTTGTGACCGGAGTGTTTCTGACCTTCGAAGGCATTGACGGATCAGGCAAATCCTCGCAGGCACGCAGGCTTGCGGACCATTTGCGTGATCTGGGCCACGAGGTTGTTCTGACCCGCGAGCCCGGCGGATCTGCCGGGGCAGAAGAAATCCGCCGTCTGGTTCTTGAGGGCGACCCGGATCGCTGGTCGGCCGAGACCGAGCTCTTGCTGTTCACCGCCGCCCGCCGCGATCATCTGGAGCGCACGATTGAACCCGCCTTGGCCGCGGGCAAGGTGGTGATCTGTGACCGTTTTGCCGACAGCACCCGCATGTATCAGGGCCTGTCACGCGGCAATCTGCGCGGGGTGGTCGATCAGTTGCACGAGTTGATGATCGGACGCGAACCTGATCTGACGGTGCTGATCGACATGGACCCCAAGCTCGGGCTGGCCCGCGCCAAAGGCCGACAGGGCACCGAAGAACGGTTCGAAGATTTCGGCATCGACCTTCAGGAAAAGATGCGCGCGGGTTTTCTGGCGCTGGCGGACGAATTCCCGGGCCGGTTCCGCGTGATCGATGGCAATCGGGACATGGACAGCGTTGCACAGGATGTGACAGATATCGTTCTGCAATCCTTGTGACAGACGATAGATGAGCGACGACACCCCTACCCCGGATCAGGCCCCCGGAGCCCCGCACCCGCGTGAAACCCAACAGCTGTTTGGCCAGACCGAGGCCGAGCAGGCGTTCCTTGGCGCCTATACCTCGGACCGGCTGCATCACGGCTGGCTTCTGACCGGCCCGCGCGGGGTGGGCAAGGCAACGCTGGCCTGGCGGATCGCCCGGTTCCTGCTGGCGACACCTCCGGCTGAGGATGGGCTGTTCGGTGCCCCACCGCCCCCCGAAACACTGGCGATTGACCCCGACCACCCGGTCGCCCACCGCATTCTCGCCGGGGCCGAGCCGGGGCTGGCCGCCATCACCCGCTCGGTGAACGATCAGGGACGGCTGCGGAATGAGATCGTGGTGGATGACATCCGCAAGCTGGGCAAGTTCTTCGGCCTGTCCTCGGCGGATGGCGGGCGACGTGTGGTCATCGTCGACTCGGCAGATGAAATGAACGTGAGCGCGGCCAACGCCCTGCTGAAAATGCTCGAAGAGCCGCCTGCCCGCACGACTTTGCTGCTGGTCTCGCATCAGCCATCGCGCCTGTTGCCGACGATCCGCTCGCGCTGCCGAACCCTGCGGCTGTCGCCGCTGGGGCCCGAGGATATGCAGGCCGCCCTGTCCCAAACCGGGGCCGAAATGCCAGCGCAAACCGATCATCTGGCCGCTTTGGCCGCCGGGTCCGTGGGCGATGCGGTGCGGCTGATCAATCTGGGCGGGCTAGAGATTTACGCGGAACTGATCGCTATTCTGGGCACCCTGCCCCGGATGGACCGTCAGCGCGCACTTGCACTGGCCGAAGCCGCCGCGCAACGCGGCGCGGCTGAGCGGTTTGAACTGCTGCTGACCCTAATCGACGTGGCCCTGTCGCGTCTGGCCCTGACCGGCGCAACCGGCACCCCCCCCGCGCCCGAGGCCGCCCCGCATGAGGCGGAAACGCTGGCCCGCCTGTCCGCGTCCCCGCAACAAGCGCGCCGGTGGGCCGAGGTTGCGGCGACAATCACAGCCCGCGCACGCCATGGTCAGGCGGTGAACCTTGACCCTGCCGCTCTGGTCCTAGATACGGTGTTCAAGATACAGGAAACCGCCGGTCAGAGCAGATGAGCGATACCCCCCAGATTACCGACAGCCATTGCCATCTGGACTTCCCCGATTTCGAAGGCCAACTGGACCAGATCGTCGCCAACGCGGCTGAGGCGGGCGTCACCCGCATGGTCACGATCTGCACGCGCCTGCGCAACGAACCCAGCGTCCGCGCCATTGCCGAGGCCCACGCACCCGTCTTCTACGCCGCCGGAACGCATCCCATGAGCGCGGCGGATGAACCGATGGCCAGCGTTGACGGGCTGGTGGCGCTGTCCCAACACCCCAAATTCGTGGGCATCGGCGAAACCGGGCTGGACTATCACTACACCGCCGACAGCGCCGAGGTTCAAAAGCAATCCCTGCGCATCCATATCGAGGCCGCCCAGCGCACGGGTCTGCCCCTGATCATCCATGCCCGCGCCGCCGATGACGACATGGCCCGCATTCTGGCCGAGGAACACCGCAACGCACCCTATTCCTGCGTGATGCACTGCTTTTCATCTTCGGCTGCGCTGGCCAAGGCTGCGTTGGATTTGGGCTTTTACCTGTCGATGTCCGGCATCGCCGCCTTCCCCAAAAGCCAGGAGCTGCGCGACATCTTCGCCACCGCGCCCGTTGACCGCGTTCTGGTGGAAACCGACGCCCCCTATCTGGCCCCGCCGCCCTATCGCGGCAAACGGAACGAACCCGCCTATACCGCCCACACCGCCCGCAAAGGGGCCGAGGTCTTTGGCATGGACTACGCCGATTTCGCCGCCCAGACGCAGGCCAATTTCGACCGGCTTTTCACCAAGGCCGCGACCTACAAGGCAGCTGCATGACCCAGCTGCGCTGCTCCATCCTTGGCTGCGGGTCCTCTGGCGGCGTTCCGCGGCTGGGCGGGCATTGGGGCGATTGTGATCCCGAAAACCCCCGAAACATCCGCCGCCGTTGCTCCATGCTGGTGGAACGCGACGGGCCGGACGGCACAACCTCGGTCCTGATCGACACCACCCCCGACATGCGCAGCCAGTTGCTGAGTACGGGCACCGGGCGGCTGGACGGGGTGGTCTATACCCATTCCCACGCGGACCATGTGCACGGCATCGACGACCTGCGCATGATCGTGTTCAACATGAAAACCCGCGTTCCTGTCTGGGCCGACGGAGACACGCAGAACGATCTGCTGGGTCGGTTCGGATACGCGTTCATCCAGCCCGACAGCTCTCCTTACCCGCCGATCCTGGACCTCAAGACCATTGACGGCCCGTTTGAAATCGACGGCCCTGGAGGCGCGATCCCTTTGCATCCTATCAAGGTGAACCACGGCACGATCGACGCACTTGGGTTCCGGATCGGCAAGTTGGTCTATCTTCCCGATGTTGCCGAGATTTACGACGACGCATGGCCGCTATTGGAGGGGTTGGATTGCCTTGTCATCGACGCCCTGCGCCGAACGCCCCACCCCACCCATTCGCATCTGGAAAAGACGCTGGGCTGGATCGATCAGCTGCAGCCCAAACGTGCTGTTCTGACCAACATGCATATCGATCTGGACTATGCCACGGTTGAGGCAGAGACCCCTGAACATGTCACCCCAGCCTATGATGGTCTGGTGATCCATCAGGCACTGTAACCTCTGCGCGTGCTGCCCTTCATATCCCCCAGGGGTGGCTAGATGCTGCAGAGCCTGATTGATGTCATCCTGCCGGTCTTTCTGGTCATCGGAGCCGGATACACAGCCACGGCGCTGGGGTATTTCAAAGAGGCCCATATCGATGGGCTGATGAAATTCACCCAAGGCTTTGCCATCCCCTGCCTGCTGTTTATGGCCATCGCGCATCTGGACCTGAGCGCCAGCTTTGATCCGCGTCTGCTGGCCAGTTTCTACATCGCGGCGGGCCTGTGTTTCACCGCGGGTCTGTTCGGTGCCCGTTTGATCTTTGGTCGCGAATGGGAAGATTGCGTCGCCATCGGCTTCTGCTGCCTGTTCTCAAACTCGGTCCTGCTGGGCCTGCCGATCACGGAACGCGCCTATGGCCCCGAGAGTTTGGCGGGCAATTATGCCATCATCGCCTTCCACGCCCCGTTTTGCTATGGCGTCGGTATCACCGTGATGGAGGTTGTGCGCAATCGCGGCAATGGCGGCGCGCGGATGCTACGCTCGGTTCTGTCGGCGATGTTTCGAAATGCGCTGATCCTTGGCATCGCACTGGGCTTTGCGGTCAACCTGTCGGGGGTCGGAGTACCCAATGTCGTCGACGACGCCCTGGCGCTGATCACACGCGCGGCCCTGCCCGGCGCGCTGTTTGCATTGGGCGGGGTGCTGGTCAAATACAAGCCCGAAGGCGACCTGCGCGCAATTGCCTTTGTCTGCGCCATCGCGCTAATGCTGCATCCGGGCCTTGTGTGGCTGTTCGGCACAACGGCGGGCCTGCCACAGGACCTGTTTCGCTCGGGCATTCTGACGGCTGCGATGGCGCCCGGGTTCAATGCCTATATCTTTGCCAACATGTATGGTCACGCCAAACGGGTCGCAGCCTCATCCGTGCTGGTGGGAACGGCTGTGTCGATCCTGTCCGTGTGGTTCTGGCTGACAGTTTTGGGCTGATTGGATTGACTTTGCCCGTCTGAACAACACCTATCGGGAAAGCAGACAGGACCAACAGAATGCCCCACGCCCTTATCGTTGCCCACGGCCAACCCTCAGCCCCCGCGCCCGCCGAGCAATCGCTGGCCGCCTATGCGGATGAGGTGGACAAACTGTGCAATGGTGTGACCGTCAGATCGGCGACTCTGGCCGCGCCGGGCATGTTCGAACACCGCGTGTCCGAACTGCCGGATGACGCCGTCATTTACCCGCTGTTCATGGCCAAGGGATGGTTCGTGACCAGCGCCCTGCCAAAACGGCTGGCGGGCAGAGAGCTGCGGATTCTGGATCCTCTGGGCGTTGATCCCGACCTTCCGGACCTGGTTTCAGCCGCCCTGAGCGACGAGTTGGCGCAGAAGAACTGGCAGGCGCAAGATACTGATCTGGTTCTGGCGGCCCACGGTTCCGGGCGCAGCCGCAACCCGTCGACGGTCGTGTATCAGTTCGCCGAAGCCATCGCCCAGCATCTGCCGTTCCGCTCCATCCGCCCCGGTTTTGTCGAGGAAACCCCTTCCATTGCCGAGGCCGCCGCAGACCTGTCTGCCCAATCCCTGTGCCTGCCCTTCTTTGCATGCACTGGCGGCCATGTGCTTGAGGACGTCCCTCAAGAGCTGAAGGCCGCCGCATTCAAAGGACAGGCCCTGCCAGTTGTGGGTGAGCTGACCCGAACCCGTCATCACATTGCCAACACCCTCTCGCGCGTGTTCGAGGGGGCCTGACACTCAGCAGGACACGCGTGGCGCCATGCCGTCACGCGCTGTGTTGTTTCCCGATCAGGTCCGAATAGAGGCAATGGCGCGACCTGCCTGCCCGTTTGGCCTCATACAACGCCTGATCGGACGCGTTAAGGATTTCGGCGGGTTTCAGGGATGGAAACTGAGGAGACAACGCCGAGCCGATGCTTGCAGAAATCTGGCAGGTCTGCCCCTTGTACACCATGGGTATCTGAAGCCGTTTGATCAGGCGCGACGCGATTGCCGACAGCACGTTCTTGTCGGATAATCCCTTGAAGATAATGACAAACTCATCCCCGCCGACACGCGCAACGGTATCATCGCTGCGCGTTTCTTCGACCATGATGCGCGCCGCCTGCTGCAACACGTAATCCCCTGCCGCATGCCCATATTGATCGTTGACCGATTTGAAAAAATCCAAATCCATATGCATCAGCGCAAAGGGCGCATTGCCCGCCACAAGATGCCCCAGCAAAACATCCATTGCCCGCCGGTTCTTGAGCCCGGTCAGTGTATCGGTAACCGCTTGTTCCTCGGCCGCCAGCATCGCCCCCTGCAACCGCAGGTTCAACGAACGCGACGCCTCCATCGCGGCGGATTTGGCCTCGACCAGATACAAAAGCTCAATCGCGAGGTCGGTGCCCGAGAAATCGGCACTGGTCAGGGCGTAATCGCGCACCGCATCCAGGATCGAGATACCGAAAGACAGGTTGATAACCGCCCCCCTTCCATTGGGCAAAGGCGCAATCAGCCCCTTGAGCGCGGTACGCGGTGTATCCCGAAATTTCAGGTGCAGTTTCGCCCCTGCCAGAGATGACAGCGCCGAAAGCGTCGTTACCGCGCGGGGACGAACCAGTTCGAATACATTCAGGAACTTTTGGCCCGCCAGTGGCTGGTCGGGGCGCAGTTTTTGCAGGGTCGGCCCCACCCGTGTGATCTGCCCGCTTTCATCGACCAGAACATACATCGGGCACAGCGTATCCAGCAAAGCTGCCAGTTCGCAGGTTTCCATCATGATTTCCGTGCCCCCAGATCGAAATGGCGCCCTTCGGCAAAGGCGCTTTCCACAAGAACGACCGAGATCACTTCGGCCTCCCCCTCTTGCCCGTCATGGGACAGGATGGCCAAAGCGCCGTAGTCATCCGCCATGGCGCGCAAAACCCCAACCATTACAATGGAATAGCCCGGCAGGCCGGGATGGCAGAGCAACTGGTATTCCGTCGGCCTGACCTCCAGCAGCTCAAGCATCGGCAGTGTCAGATCCGACACCGCCAGGCGGACACGGTCGGACAAGTCATCGAGGGAATGCAAAAACTCAACATAGGTCACACCGCCAAAGCGCAGCAGGCGGCGCAAATCCTCCATATTCGGGTGTGAGACCAGATAAGTCCCCAAGTCTTCGAGGATTTCAGCACGGGGCCGGTTCAGATGCGTGCACAGTGCGTCCATGACCTGCCCGGTTAGATCGTCGTCATAGACCAACATCGCCTCGAACTCGACAAAGCCCAAATCTGCCGCCTCAGTCACACGCAGCCAGCACGATTGCCCATAGGTCGCACAGACAAATGACTGTAGAGCCCGATTGATCAGACCATGCATAAGATGCCTCAGATTGGTTTCACACCAAATCTGGCCCGACAATCCTTAACAAAGTCCCAAGATCATCGCAGCCAAAGGCCGACACGCCCAAAAGACGGCTTCGACGCCCTAGAAATCCGTCGGAGCGCCCCCTTCGGCCTTACGTCTGGCGACAAAATCGGCCAGTTCCTCGCGAATCCCGTCATCCATCGCGGGCGGTTCGAAACTGGTGATGATCTCTTTGAACATGTTGTGCGCACGTTGCGGCGTCCAGATACCGCCCGCAACGTTCCAACCCTCATAGTTCCTCCAATCGCTGAGGAAGGGCTGGTAGAAGGCGGTGGTGTACCGGTCCTGCGTGTGCTGAATGCCAAAGAAATGACCGTCATTTCCAACCGCTCGAATGGCATCCAGCGCGATCTCATCCGGACCCGTGGCAGTAATTTCAGGCTGCATATAGCGTTGGATTTGCTGCAATATTTCACAATCCATGATGAATTTTTCGGGGCTGGCGATCAGCCCGCCCTCAAGCCATCCGGCGGCGTGGTAAACCACATTGGTGCCGGACTGAACAGCAGCCCAGAGCGAGTTCGATGTCTCCCACACCGACTGCCCGTCAGGGACATTCGCCGCGCATACGCCCGAAGACCGCATGGGCAGGCCGTAATGCCGCGCCATCTGCCCGGTCATCTGGGTTGAACGCATGTATTCGGGCGTTCCAAAAGCAGGCGCGCCGGATTTCATGTCGACGTTCGAGGTGAATGTCCCGATCACGCAAGGGATGCCCGGACGCACATATTGGAACAGGGCAATCGCGCACAGCGCCTCGGCCAGCGATTGCGCCACCGCCCCGGCCATTGTCACAGGCGCCATGGCCCCGGCCAGCGTGAAGGGCGTGACCACAATCGCCTGTCCCCGTCGCGCCAAACGCAAACATCCATCAATCATCGGATGGTCATGCTTTAGCGGCGAGGTGGAGTTGATGTTGGTATACATCCGCGGCGTGGCCTCGAACTCTTCGTGACTCAGACCACCGGCGATGCGCACCATCTCCATCACGTCTTCGACACGCTCTTTGCCCAGCGAATAGGCATGCATCGCCTTATCCGTCAGCGTCAACTTGTCATACAGAACATCCAGATGGCGGATGCTGGCATGGAGATCGACCGGCTCAACCGGATAGCCCCCGGCAAAGTGAATGCAGTTGAAATACTGGGTCAGCTTCAAAAGGTTCCGGCACATCTCACGATTGCCGGGCACCTTGGTGCCGGTTTCCAGGTCCCAATAGTTCGGAGGCGAAGACACGTTTCCGAACAAGATGTTGCGTCCACCGATTTCGATCTTTCGATCCGGGTTGCGCGGCGTGATGGTGAAGCTGGACGGGGCCTTACCCACCATTTCCATAACGAAATCACGGCCCATCCGAACATTGTCGCCATCAATCGTGCACCCGGCCTCGCGCAAGATACCGATGGCCTCTTCGTTGTAGAACTCGATCCCGATCTCTTCGAGGATGCGCATGGCCCCTTCGTGAATCGCCTCGATCCCCGCCTGATCCAGCGGCTCGGTCGGGCGGTCGATATTGACCGGAGGGTTCCATGGCATCTGATCGATCACTGCGGTGCCTCGACGCTCGGCCGCGCCGGCCCGTCCTCCGCTGCGACGTCTGCGTGATGTTCTGTCAGCCATGTGGTCCTCCGGCACTTACATATCCCCATGCAAGCCCCGAAGTCCGGCCGTGGCCGCTCTGTCTGCGACCGAAAATGTCGGTTTTCAAACGCAAAGCGCCGAAAATTATCTTTATCCGGTCAGTTTTTTGCCAACCAGCCGGGAATATGCCCAATATCCGGCAACACAACATCGGCCATGGGCGCCAGCACTTCGGCCGAGGCCATCCCCGTCAAAACACCAATTGTCGCCATACCGGCGGCACGCCCGGCCTGCAAATCATGCAAGCTGTCACCCACCATAGCGATCCGCTCGGGCGATACGTCCACATGGGATGCAAAGGCCAGCAGCTGGCCCGGACCCGGCTTGTACCCATGCCCGCTGTCATACCCGGCAATAAAATCGAAATGATCCCGGATACCGACCGACTCCAAATGCTGCAACGCGGGCATTTCGCCATCATTCGTCGCCACACCCAGCTTGAGCCCGGTCTGCCGCAACCCCTCCAGAAACGGCACCAAAGGCACCGCCTGCGCCTGCGGCGCGGCGGCTGATTCGGTGTTCATCACACCGACCAGCGCATCCTGCGTCATATGCGGCAGATGCGGGGCCAGAGCCTCGGCGATTTCTTCGACCGTGCCCGCAACGACCACGCTGTCTGCAGAATAGCTCACGCTCTCCAGATCGAAGCCGATGATCTGTCCCAGCTCAGCTGCACGCGCGGGATCACCGTCGGCCAACCGCAACACCATGTTGCGGCCAAAAGCGCCCCAGGTATTGGCAAAATCAAATAAGGTTCCGTCCTTGTCGAACAGGATCGCGTCGATGGGCATAAAGTGCTCCTGATAAAGAAAGGCGGCTCAGGTCCAGTGGATGTCGGCACCGCCAGATAACACCGCGCGGGCCTGCCCCGGCAAGTCGTAAGCGACAGCATTCGCATCGCAAAATGAAATCACCCACGAATCGTCCATCATGAGAAACTCCAGCACCGAGCCCAGAAATTCGGGCTCAGCCGCCCGATCCCGCAGGTCACTGGCAGATGCGCCCGTAGACCCCAGAAAAACAGGCAGTAATTCATCGTTACCGACCAGCCAGCTTAGCACCTTCAGCGCCAGGGTTTCGGCAGATTGGGCAGAGAGCGCCATAAAGAAGCCCCTAAATCAGGTCTTGGAAAGGGTTTGTTAACCAGACTCATAAACACTTTGGCAACGCATGCAATCAATGGTGACTGATATGTCGGTACAGGGAACGATCCTTGTCCTGGACGGGACTTCTACCAATCGCATTATGCTGAAGGTCCAGTTAACGGCCGCCTGGTACCACGTGGTGCAAGGCGAGCGCCTACATGGTCTTGCCGGTTTGTTGCGGCGGTCCAAGCCTGATCTGGTGCTGACATCTCAAAGCCTGCCAGACGGCACGGCTGCGGATGTCAAAAGGCTGGTTCAGGCCAACCCCGATCTGGCCGGGGTGCCTGTTGTCGCGATTGCCGCGCAAAATGACAAAGCCGCCCGGTTGAAAGCCTTGTCAGACGGGTTGGATGACGTTCTGGAGCATCCTTTCAAAGATACCTTCCTGTTGGCGCGCGTGCGCAGCCTGCTGCGTGCCCGCGCCGAGACTCAGGATTTGCACATTGGCAACAGTTCTCATCCCATCGGCTTTGCAGAACATGGTGCCGCCCCCATATCACCGCCGAAACCCGCGCGTGTGGCTGTCCTGACAAGTACGCCGCGCATCGGAGCGCTTTGGCAAAACGCCATGACCAAAACGACCGAGCATAAATTGATCGTACACACAGCGACAAACCTGCAGGACATTCTGTCTGGACCAGTGCCGGACGCAATCGTATTCGAAATCAACGCCGGGGCGGCAAGCCTCAATATGCTGGCTGACCTGAAATCCCGCAGCACAACACGGCACACGGCCCTGATCGGAATACTGTCCGACAAGAACGCCGCGGCCGCTTCCGAGGCGCTGGATCGCGGTGCTGATGCCGTCTGCCTGGACGGGTTCTGCGCGGATGAGGTTGTTTTGCGGCTGAAAGGCCAGATTGCCCAGAAAAATCAAAAGGATCAGCTACGCGCCTCGCTGCGGCGCGGGTTGGTCGACTCTTGGGTCGACCCTTTGACCGGGTTGCACAATCGCCGCTATGCCATGCGGGCGATTGACCACATTGCACAGCAGTCCAGAGGCAACGGCAAAGGCTTTGCGATCATGTTGGCTGATCTGGATCATTTCAAATCGATCAACGATACCTTTGGGCATATGGGCGGAGACCGCGTCCTGACCGAGGCCGCCATGCGCATGAAAACCGCCTTGGGGCCTGCAGGATTCGTGGCCCGGATCGGAGGTGAGGAGTTCATGATCGGCTTGCCCGAAGCCACACAGGCCGACGCTCTGAAAATGGCGCGTAACCTATGCGATTGCATTGGAGAGCAGCCATTTAACCTGCCCGACGCAACCGACACGATCCCTATTACGATCAGCATCGGGTTAATCGCAATCACCCCCGGCACATCGGCGCGATCCTACCAGCCTTCTCAGATGGAAAGATTAATCAAATCGGCCGATAGCGCGCTTTATGCCGCAAAATTAGCAGGGCGCAATCAGGTCCGGGCACAGCAGATCGCCGCCTGAGACGGTCAGTCCTTGTGCTTGCGCCCGTGTTTCCTGCGGTTGACCACCTCTTGCAGCCGGTCCGCATAGGTCTGACGCTCAGCATCTGACATGGCGGTGATCCGGTCCAGCCATTCGTCCTGCAAGGCGTTTTGCAGCTCGGCCATGGATTGCGCCTGCTGCTGCAACAAAGCCTCAACCACTAAGGGATCAAACGGTTCGGCCCGCAGGGCGGCCTCAAGCGCGGCAAAGTCCTGCGACCTCATTTTTGCGCCTCTGACATGCCTGTCTGACAGTTCACTGCGCAGCGCCTTGCGGTCCTCTTTCGGCAGTGCCTTATAAAGCGCCGAGCCAAATCCGGGCGGGGCTTTACCGTGATCGCCCCCTTTGACCCGATAGGCCGTGCCCAGAGCAACGCCAACAATCAGCAGGTTCAGCGCCAGCGACACGGCCAGCAAGACCGTCACCCACCGCCGTTTGGGTTTGGTGCTATCGCTCATTCGGCGTCCTCCAGAAAAGTTGTGTCCAAACCCAGATCAGCGGTCACAAAGCTGATGTCCTGCGGATAAAAGATCGTCGCCGGGTCCGGCAAAAAGGCAGGAGCCGAAAAGCCAATCCAAACCCCCGCTGCGCTGGCTGCAACAAGTCCACCCATGCTCTGCCAGCCTCCAAGCCCGTCCAAAAACCGCCCCCAAACCGACCGTTGCGGCGCCGGGGGTTTCAAACGATCCAAGCGCACGGATTCGGCATCCGTCTGAATGCGCACTGCCAGATCATCCGGCAGCTCGGGTCTGGCTTGCCGCGCCTGGGCAAACAACTGATCCAGGTCCATTTCATTCTCAGCCATCGTCATACCCCAGTTCTTGTTGCCGTCCGGCCAGAATGGCGGCCAGGGCCCGTTTGCCACGTGCGGTCAGGCTTTCCACCGCTTCGGTCGAAACTCCCATAATCCCCGCGATCTCGGGGTTGGGCAATTCCTCGATATGCCGCAATATGACCGCCTGTCTCTGGCGATCCGGCAACTGCGCCAACGCATCCTGCAAAGCATCCCGTCTGGCGGCCTCTTGTAAACGATCCGCCGCGCTCAGCTGATCATCTTCGGGCTCAGGCACATCATCCAGACAACCCGGCCGTTTCTTGCGCTGAATGTCCACACACAGGTTCAGCGTCACTCGATACAGCCATGTCGACACCTTGGCCTGCCCCGGCACCCAGTTCGGCGCCATCTGCCACAGCCGCATCATCGCGTCCTGCGTCACATCCTCGGCCTCGGCCCGGTTGCCAAGCATCCGCATGGCCACCGACAGGCATCTGGGTGCAAGCCGCTCGGTCAATTCCCGCGCCGCGGCGGCATCGCCCTCGGCAAACTGACCCAGCAGCGCGTCATCAGACGCGCCCGCGACGTTGCACACGCCGCGGGCCTCTTGCAGGGGGGAGGTCAGATCCTCCATCCTTCATCAGCTGTCGTCAGAGTCCGACTTTTTGTGCTTCTTGTGCTTGCGGCCCATCCGGTCCTTGGCATCTGCATATTCCTGCTCTGAGATCGTCCCGTTGTTATCCGCGTCGATACGGTCAAACATCTTGCCAGCGCGGCGGGGTTTGGGCAACTCGTCTTCGCTCAGAAAACCGTCTTCGTTGGCGTCGTGTTTTTCGAACATCTTCGTCACACGCTCATTGGCTTTTTGCTGCGCGGCGGCCTGCATCTCGTCGACGCTCAACTGGCCATCACCATCGGTATCGGCTTGGGTGAAACGCTGATTGCGATGTGCTTCCATTTCCTCTTGCGTCACCTGACCGTCAGCATTTGCGTCCAGTTCCTGAAAGCTCACAGGTTCGCGATCTTTCGGCCCGGCAGCCAGAGCGGAGGTTCCGGTGATTGCAACAGCCGAGATCACGATGGCAGGAATGAATTTGGCGCTTTTCATGTTGATTTTCCTTTGCTTAGCGGCCCCATCGCCGCGTCTTACAAATCTTAAAACGGCCCGGGCGGCGCGTTCCGTCGCAAAAATCTGAAAAAAGTTCTGCGCCCTGCTGCTGCGCATCGCGGCACAAAGCGACGCACCCCCCTTTTCTACAGGCCCAATCCGGCGCATTATCTGCACCAATCAAACGCGCGAGTTTCAAAATGACAGATCAAGTGATCGACACCACGGCCGAAGATGATCGGCCCACATGGCCTGCCCTTGTCAAAGGGTTTCGCTGCCGCTGCCCGAAATGCGGCGAAGGCAAGGTTTTGCAGGGCTATCTGAAGGTCCGTGACAATTGCGACAGTTGCGGGCAAGAGCTGTTCCACCATCGCGCCGACGATGGCCCGGCCTATCTGACCATTTTGCTGGTCGGTCACCTGCTGGCCCCGGCCCTGCACGTCACCTATGTCGAGTTCCGCCCCGAACCGATGACCATGTTCCTGATTTTCGCCATCGGCTGTACCGCGCTATCGCTGTTTTTGCTGCCGCGATTGAAAGGCGCAGTTGTCGCCTATCAATGGGCGCGCCGCATGCATGGCTTTGAAAAGGCGGACTGATCCGCACATTCGGATCAACCAACCTATGTCAGAAGACAAAACAGCGATACGAAACGCAGCGACGGTCATCGTTTTACGGGACCGTCAGACTAATCCATCGATTCTGATGGGACAGCGCGGCGCAAAAGCCGCGTTCATGCCCAATAAATTCGTCTTTCCCGGTGGCGCGGTCGACGCCGAGGACGCAGCCATTCCGCTGGCCAGCGCGCTGCCACAGCTGTGTCAGGATCGGTTGCGCGAAAGATCGGAACCGGGGCTGGAAAACGCCTTGGCCGCAGCCGCGATCCGAGAGTTGTGGGAAGAGACCGGCCTGATCCTTGGCCTGCCCGGCACTTGGGATACCCCGCCTCAAGACTGGCAGGGTTTCGCGTCAATGGGGTTCCGTCCGGCAGCAGACGCGCTGCAATTCGTGTTCCGGGCCGTGACCCCTCCGGGTCGTCCCCGTCGGTTTGACGCGCGGTTCTTTCTGGTGGATGCGGATGCGATCCAAGGCGATCTGGACGACTTCAGCCGCGCCTCGGATGAGCTATCGCATCTGCAATGGGTTCCGCTGAACCGCGCCCGCGATCTGGACTTGCCGTTCATCACCGAAGTGGTGCTGGCCGAAGTCGCGGCCCGGGTCGCAACCCCCGAACCGCCGGAAACAGTGCCCATGTATCTGCATAAAGAGGAACAAAGCCTGTTCCTCCAGCTCAAAGGCTATCCCATGCCAGACGCTGACTAAAGCGTTCGGGTTTAACTTGAGACACGAATACCCTGCCACGCCTGCGGCGTTCTCGGGACATTCGTGTCACAGAGTGATTCAGGTAAAATCCGAAACGCTTTAGGCGTCACTTCATCCGGCTGATCACTGTTGTGACTTCGGGCTTTTTGCCGATCTCGGCCCGGGCCGTCTGACGCACGATGCGGCGCATCGCCTCTTCCAGCTTGTCATCATCGCGCAGGGTCTTGGCATCCGCCCGCATCAGGAACTGGTTCAGGTCTTCTTCCAAAACCTCGACCAATGCCGCCTTGGAGGTGCCGATCTCGGACAGGCCCATCGTATCGCACCACGGCTCGCCCAGCGGCTCGTTTTCCTCGTCCAGAATGACCGTCACCGTCACGTGCCCGTTCAGCGCCATGCGGATACGATCCCGCACGATCCCGTCCAGCGCGCCGACTTTGACCGTTCCATCGAGATAGGTGCGCCCGGTCTCAACGTAATCCGTCACTTTCGGCGCATTGCCCGTCAGGTCCAGCATCGTGCCGTTCACCGCCAGAACGCCGGTGCGACCACCGGCCTCGGCCAGTTTGACATGCTCGCGCAGATGGCGATGCTCCCCATGCATCGGGATCACGATCTGTGGGTTAATCAAACCGTGGACCTTTTCAAGATCGGGGCGGTTCGCGTGGCCGGACACGTGGTAGCGGCCCGAGCTGTCATCCACCACATCCACGCCCTTTTCGCTGAGTTGGTTGATGATGAAAATCACACCGCGTTCGTTGCCGGGGATGGTTTTGGAGGAAAACAGGAACAGATCGCCTTCTTTCAACTCAATCCCGCGATATTTGCCCCGCGCCAGTTGCGCACTGGCGGCGCGACGCTCACCCTGGCTGCCGGTCACGATCAGCATCAGGTTCTGGCGCGGCAGCTCCACGGCTTCTTCGGCGCTAATAACCTTGGGAAAGTCGGACAGGATGCCGGTTTCCGTTGCCGCCTCAATCATCCGCCGCATGGCCCGACCCAGCAGCACGACTGAGCGCCCTGCCCGCTCGCCCGCCTCGGCCAGCGTTTTCACGCGCGCCACGTTCGATGCAAAGGTTGTCGCCACAACCATGCCCTCGGCGCTTTCGACCAGCTTGGTGATCTCGGGGCCGACCTCGGATTCCGAACGGCCAGCATGGGGTGAGAACACGTTGGTACTGTCGCACACCAGCGCCTTGACGCCGGGCTTGGCAACTTCGGCCCAGAGATCGGGGTCAAAGGGCTCACCCACCACCGGGTTGGTGTCCAGCTTGAAATCCCCTGAATGCACGATCCGCCCTTCGGGTGTGTCGATCACCAGCGCGGCGCTTTCGGGGATCGAGTGGGACACCGGCAGGAACCCGACCTTGAACGGGCCGACCAAGATTTGCTCGGGCCAGGCCGAGGCTGTATGTACCGCATCCTCGGGGTGGCCGTGTTCTTCCATCTTGCGGCGGGCGATATTCGCGGTGAACGCCCGCGCATAGATCGGCGCGCCCAACGCCTCATAGCAATGCGCAACTGCACCCACATGATCCTCATGTGCGTGAGTGACAAACACGGCCTCAAGCTGATCGGCGCGCTCTTGCAGCCACGAAATATCCGCATAGATCAGATCAACGCCCGGAGTGGTGTCCATATCGGGGAAAGTCACGCCCAGATCCACCAGGATCAGACGCTCCTGCCCCGGCTTGCCATAGCCATAGACATAGGCATTCATGCCAATTTCACCGGCGCCGCCCAGCGGCAGATAGATCAGTCGTTCGCTGCTCATGTTGAGCCATTTTCCTTGTTATAGCGATGGATCACGGTCAGCCCGTGCATCGTCAGATCATCTTCGATCACGTCAAACCCGACATCCGCCTGATCGAACAAAGGCGCAAGCCCGCCGGTGCCAACCACTTTCATCGGCATGCCGTATTCCGCCCTGATGCGGGCAATCAGCCCCTCGATCAATCCGGAATAGCCCCAATACACGCCGGATTGGATACAGCCAACCGTATTTGTGCCAATTACTTTTTCCGGCCGGGTGATGTCGATATGCGGCAACGCGGCCGCCCCTTGGTGCAACGCCTCAAGGCTGAGGTTCACACCCGGCGCGATGATGCCCCCCACATAGGCCCCGTCCGAGGCAACCACATCGAAATTCGTCGCCGTGCCGAAATCCACCACAACCACATCACCGCCATGCCGGTCAAACGCCGCAACGGCATTGGCCAGACGATCCGGGCCGGGAACAGTGCCCTCATCCACGCGGGGCGGCACCGGCAACAGGCAATCGGGTTTGCCCACAACAAGCGGGCGACAGCCAAAGAACCTGTCTGCAAAGATACGCAGGTTGAACACCACGCGCGGCACGGTCGAGGCGATGATCACATCGGTAATGTCCGCCTCGATCCCGTAATGTTTCACCAGCGTTGAATACCAGGTGAAATAGGCATCCGCCGTGCGCGAATGATGGGTCGAGGTCCGCAGGGTGCACAGAAATTTCTCGCCATCCCAGATCGAGAACACGGTGTTGGTGTTGCCGCAATCAATTGCCAGAAGCATCTGCGCCTCCTTCAGAAAAACACGTCCGCCGCAGGAATGCTGACACGGCCTTTGGCGGTCTTTAGGACAAGGTTGCCGCCCGAGTCCACGGTTTCAAAGGTTCCCACCGTCTCGGACGTTGAGGTCCGGGCGGTGATCACCTCGCCCAGCCGCGCCGCGCGGGCCAGCCAGGCGGTGCGGATCGGCTCGAACCCATAAGTCACGAATTGGGTTTCATAGCGCGCATAGGCCGCGGCCAGTTCGGTCAGGAAATCCTCGGGGATCACAGCCGCGCCGGTTTCCGACAGCAACGAAACGGGCCGCACCGCGCTTTGTTCAACCGCATAGGCGGGCGGGGCCTCGGACAGATTCACGCCAATACCGATGGCCAGATGAGATAACTGCCGCCCCTGCCCGGTGCTTTCCAGCAGAATGCCCGCCAGCTTGCCGCCATTCAGCAGCACGTCATTGGGCCATTTCAGCGACAGCCCTGCGGCCCGTCCTGTCACCGCAACACAGGCGTCAAACAAAGCCAACGCCGCCACAAAGCTGCGCAGCGCCGCCTGTTCCGGATTGCCCTGAGGTCTCATCAACAGCGTCGCGGCCAGATTGCCCTTGGGATTGGCCCAGGCTCTGCCCCGCCGCCCACGTGCGGCCGTCTGGTGATGCGCCATGATCCAGACAGGGCCGGGCGCGGTCGGCGCAAGCCGGGCGGCCTCATTCAGGGTGCTGTCGACCTCTTGCACGATGTGCAGGCCATATCCTTGCGGCCAGGCTGTCATGGTAAAAAGGCCCGGTCCACCGACCGAGCCCCCCTGTTCACGATGGGTCCATGGTTAATTGACAAGCGTCGCCGCCGCAGCAGCCGCTGCGCCCTCAATCCCGAACTGATAGAAAACGCCCACAAGCATCAAGGCCGCCGACCCCATCAAAGCAACCCACAGAACCGGGGTGGAATGGGTTTCAATCGGGTCTTCGTTTTCCTCACCGAAATACATGTAGAACACGATCCGCAGATAATAGAAGGCCCCGATGACCGATGCGATGGCCGACACGATCACCAACCCGGTCAGACCCGCGCTGACACCAGCCTGCCAGACGCCAAACTTGGCGAAAAAGCCCAGCATCGGCGGCACGCCCGCAAGGCTGAACATCAGGATCAGCACAGCCAGCGCTTTGCCCGGATCACGTCGGGAGTACTGGCGCAACGCGTCGATATCCGTGACGGGTTTGCCATCGCGCTCCATCATCAGGATGAAGGCAAAGGTGCCGATATTCATGGTCACGTAGATCGCCAAATACATTAGCATCGCTTTGATGCCCATTTCCGTACCCGCCGCCAGACCGATCAGCGCATACCCCATATGGGCAATCGACGAAAACGCCATCAGCCGCTTGATATCGCGTTGCCCAATTGCGGCCACCGCACCCAGCAACATCGACAGGACCGAAAGCAACACGATCACCTGCTGCCAATCCTTGACCACGCCACCAAAGGCGTCATGCAGCAGACGCGCAAACAACGCCATCGCCGCCACTTTCGGCGCAGTGGCAAAGAAGGCGGTGATCGGGGTGGGTGAGCCCTCGTACACGTCCGGTGTCCACATGTGGAACGGCACAGCAGAGACCTTGAAGGCCAGACCCGAGATCAGGAAAATCAGACCAAACAGCAACCCGACCGAGACATCGCCGTGATGGACGGTCTGGATGATCCCCGAGAACAGCGTGGTACCGGTAAAGCCGTACACCAGCGAGGCACCATACAGCAGCAGACCCGAGCTGAGCGCACCCAGAACAAAGTATTTCAGGCCAGCCTCAGTGGATTTCGCACTGTCACGGCGCAGGGCGGCCACGACATACAGCGCCAGCGATTGCAGCTCCAGCCCCATATAAAGCGACATCAGATCGCCCGCGCTGACCATCATCATCATACCCACAGCGGCCAAGGCCACCAGCAGAGGGTATTCGAACCGCAAGAGCCCACGGCGCGACATATACTCCTGGCTCATCAGCAACACCGCAGCCGCGGATAGCAGGATAGCCACCTTGGCAAAGCGCGAGAATCCGTCATCGACGAACATGCCGTTAAAGGCCACGTTCACACCGTCGCCATTGGTGGCAATCCAGATCGCCAACAGCGCCATCAGGCCCGAAGTTGCCCAGACCAGAACCGGGGCCAGCCCGTCCTTGGTTGTGTAGACAGCCCCGATCAGCGCCGCCATCGCATATACGGCCAGAACGATCTCTGGCAGGATGATTGTCAGATCAGCTTGGATCATCTCTCCGAAGCCCCCTTAATGCGAAGCGGCAGACTGGGTCACGGCCTCAGCCGCGGCCAGAGCCATGTCATAGTTCGAAATCAGCGCGGCGGTCGAATTGCCGATCACATCGGTCACCAGCGACGGGTAGACGCCCAGCAGGATGGTCATGATGATCAGCGGTGCAAAGATCAGCCGCTCGCGCGAGCTCATGTCCGTCATCGCCTTGAGGCTTTCCTTGATCAGATCGCCAAAGACCACGCGACGGTACAGCCACAGCGCATAACCGGCTGAGAAGATCACACCGGTTGCAGCCACCGCCGTTACCCACGTGTTAACCTGGAAGGCACCCATCAGGGTCAGGAATTCGCCGATAAACCCGGACGTCCCCGGCAGGCCAACATTGGCCATAGTGAACAGCATGAAGACCAGCGCATAGGCAGGCATCCGTATGACCAGACCGCCATAGGCGTCGATGTCGCGGGTGTGCATCCGGTCATAGATCACGCCCACGCACAGGAACAGCGCGGCCGAGATGAACCCGTGGCTCAGCATCTGGAAAATTGCGCCGTCGATCCCCTGCTGGTTCGCCGCAAAAATCCCCATGGTCACAAAACCCATATGCGCGACCGAGGAATAGGCGATCAGCTTTTTCATATCCTCCTGCACCAGCGCCACCAGTGAGGTGTAGACGACGGCGATGGCCGACATCCACAGCACCAGATCGGTCATCACGGCTGAGCCCACGGGGAACATCGGCAGGCTGAACCGCAGGAAGCCATAGCCGCCCATTTTCAGCAGGATCGCCGCCAGAACGACCGAACCCGCTGTCGGGGCCTGAACGTGCGCATCCGGCAACCAGGTGTGCACCGGCCACATCGGCATTTTCACCGCGAAGGACGCAAAGAAGGCCAGGAACATCAGCGTCTGCATCCCGCCTACAACGTAAACGCCCAGCACGCTAAAGCTCTCAGACGAGAAATGATGGCTCATCAGCGCTTCAATATCCGTGGTGCCCGCATCCGCGTACATCGCGACCATCGCCACCAGCATCAGCACCGAGCCAAGGAAGGTATAGAGAAAGAACTTGAAGCTGGCATAGATACGGTTCGCACCGCCCCAGATACCGATGATCAGGAACATCGGGATCAGACCGGCCTCGAAGAACAGGTAGAACAGCACCAGATCCAGCGCCATGAACACGCCCAGCATCAGCGTTTCCAGCAGCAGGAAGGCGATCATGTATTCCTTGACCCGGTCGGTCACGTTCCAGCTGGCCAGAATGGTCAGCGGCATGATGAAGGTGGTCAGCAGCACGAACAGGACGCTGATCCCGTCCACGCCCATCTTGTATTTCAGGCCCAGCAGCCACTCACCCTCTTCCACCATCTGAAAGCCAGTGTCGGATGGATCAAAGCCCGTATAGATGCCAATCGAGACCAGGAAGGTCACCGTGGTCGCCACCAGCGCAACCCATTTCGCGTTGCGCTGCGCGGCCACATCGTCGCCCTGCAGAAACAGGGCCAATATGGCCGCTGCCACAGCAGGGATAAAGGTGACGATCGAGAGGATATTATCCATTAGTGTGCGCCTCCGCCGATCGACATCCAGGTGACGAGGGCCGCGATGCCCAAGACCATCCAGAAGGCATAAGTAAAGATGTAACCCGTCTGCGCCTTGCCTGCGAGGCGGGTAAAGAAGGGAACAACGCCCATGGCAATCCCGTTCAGGAAACCGTCGATGGTATTGCCATCGCCGCGTTTCCACAGGAACCGGCCAAGCGCCAGCGTCGGTTTGACGAAGATCGCGTTGTAGATCTCGTCAAAGTACCACTTGTTCAGCAGGAACAGGTAAAGTGGTCGCTGGTTCTGCGCCAGACGTCCCGGCAGCGACGGGTTCACGATATAGAACCAATAGGCCACGACAAATCCCAGCAGCATGGCCACAAAGGGCGAAACCTTGACCCATTTCGGCGCCGCATGCGCATCGTCCAGGACATGGTTGTCCGGCGCGATGTACAGCGCGCCCTCACCCGGCTCGCCCACGAACGCATAGTGGTGATCGCCATGGGCCTCTTTGTCACCATGACCCTCATCGGCATGTGCGTCATGGTTATCCTCAGCGTGGCCGTCATCGTCATGCCCGTCGGTTGCGCCGTGATCACCAGCCTCGGCATGCTCGGACGCCTCAGCCACCGGAATGCCGTAGAACTTGCCCACCTTGTCCGCGTGACCAAAGAAATTACCGTACCAGATCATGCCCGCAAACACCGCCCCCAGAGACAGGACCCCAAGCGGCACCAGCATGACCATCGGGCTTTCATGCGCGTGATCATGCGTGTGCTTGTCGCCGCGCGGCGTGCCGTAAAAGGTCAGGAAGATCAGGCGCCAGCTATAGAAAGCGGTAAACGCGGCAGCAATAACCAACAGCCAGAACCCATAGGACGATCCGCCGGCATAGGCGCTCTCGATGATTGCGTCTTTCGACAGGAATCCCGCGAACCCAATAGTCGTCAGCGGGATGCCGACCCCTGTGATAGCCAGCGTCCCGATCATCATCGCCCAGAACGTATAGGGGATCTTTTTGCGCAGACCGCCATACTCGGTCATCTCTTGCTCATGATGCATGGCGTGGATCACCGAGCCTGCGCCAAGGAACAAAAGCGCCTTGAAGAACGCATGCGTGAACAGGTGGAACATCGCCGCCGAATACATGCCAACACCTGCAGCCACGAACATATAGCCCAGCTGAGAACAGGTCGAATACGCGATGACGCGCTTGATGTCCGTCTGCACCAGACCCACCGTCGCGGCAAAAAACGCGGTCGTCGCCCCCAGCACGGTGATGAACCCGGTCGCACCCGGTGCGAACTCCATCAGCGGCGACATGCGGCAGACCAGGAACACACCCGCTGTCACCATGGTCGCGGCGTGGATCAGGGCCGAAACGGGCGTCGGGCCTTCCATCGCGTCGGGCAACCATGTGTGCAGGATCAACTGCGCCGATTTCCCCATCGCGCCGATGAACAGCAGCACGCAGATGACCTCAACCGCGGTCCACTCACCCCACAGGAAGTGCAGCTTTTCCTCGGCCAAAGCCGGGGCCGAGGCGAAAATGTCCGCGAAGTTGATGCTGTCGGTCAGCAGGAATAGCGCGAAAATACCCAGCGCAAAGCCAAAGTCCCCCACACGGTTGACGATGAACGCCTTCATCGCAGCGGCATTAGCTGAGGGTTTGCGATAGTAGAACCCGATCAGCAGGTAGGATGCGACGCCCACGCCCTCCCAGCCAAAGAACATCTGCACCAGATTGTCCGCCGTCACCAGCATCAGCATGGCAAAGGTGAAGAAGGACAGATAGGCAAAGAAACGCGGCTTATAGCTCTCGCCCTCGCGCCATTGCGGGTCGTGATCCATGTAGCCAAAGGAATAGAGGTGCACCAGCGCCGAGACGGTTGTCACCACGATCAGCATGATCGCGGTCAAACGGTCCAGACGAATGGCCCAGCTTGTCGATAGCGACCCGCTCTCGATCCAGCGCATGATCTCGATCTGTTGGGTGACGCCATCGAAAGTGAAGAACACAATCCACGACAGCAAACAGGCCAGAAACAGCAGGCCCGTGGCGGTCCACATGGCCGCTTTCTCACCAATGAACCGCCAGCCGAAACCGCAGATCAACGCGCCCACCAGCGGGGCAAAGAGGATGGTGGTTTCCATAGTTCTCTTAGCCCTTCATCATATTGACGTCTTCAACCGCGATCGAGCCGCGGTTGCGGAAGAAGCAGACCAGAATGGCCAGACCAATCGCCGCCTCGGCCGCCGCGACGGTCAGTACGAACAGCGTAAACACCTGCCCGACCAGATCGCCGAGGAAACTGGAGAACGCCACGAGGTTGATATTCACCGCCAACAGCATCAGTTCGATGCTCATCAGCAGGATGATCACGTTCTTGCGGTTCAGGAAGAGACCGAAGATGCCGATGACGAACAGCGTGGCCGCGACCGTAAGATAGTGTTCAAGTCCGATCATAACTTCGCCTCGCCTTGATCTGAGACTGTTCCCGTTTTGCAGAATTTCCCCGGATCGAATCTCTCTCCGCGAACAATCGGTTCCGCGCCAAGAGCCGTAAGATCATCAAAAACAGTGTTGATGTCAGGCGGGGTATCCAGATTGGCATATTTTTCCCGCAATTCTTGTATCTCGGGATTGAAATCAATCTGCTGCCCGTCCGATCGCTTACCGCTAATTCTGACATCCAGCGTTTCACCCGATGTGCATGACATTACGGTCCAATGGAAACCGGGGTTCGGGCAACCAACCTCTTCAGCAATCCACCAATCGTAGACACCCGGAACACTGAAATCGAAAGAACCATCGAAGCCAATGCACGCTTCAGGAGGAAGCGGCTCCAAACCTTCGGCATCTTCGGCGCTTAACGCCGAAACCGAGAAAATTAGTGCAGAAAAAGCCATCGCCAATCTCACAACCCCTGCCCCGGTTTCACGTCCTTCAACTCCATCGCCTTGGCCGGGTCGCGCATCATCTGGCCGATGATGTCCTGACGCTTGATGTCCTGTCGGTGGCGCAGCGTCAGGACGATGGCGCCGATCATGGCCACCAGCAGGATCAGGCCCGCCAGTTGGAACAGAAGGAAGTATTGATCGTAAAGAATGACACCCAGCGCCTCGGTGTTGTGACGGTCCGTCGGGACCGGTTGCGCCAGATTGGCCTCGATACCCTGCGCGCTATCCCATGCGCCAAAGGCCATGACGAACTGCATCAGGATGACCAGACCGATCAGCAGGGCCAGCGGCATATAGCGCGCCATCTCGGCCTTGAGCTCGGCAAAGTCCACGTCCAGCATCATCACCACGAACAGGAACAGCACCGCGACCGCGCCCACGTAGACGATGATCAGCAGCATCGCCACGAACTCGGCCCCCAGCAGCACGAACAGCCCCGCCGCGGACAGAAACGCCAGGATCAGCCACAGCACCGAGTGCACCGGCTGGCGGCTGATCACCGTGAACAGCCCTCCGGTTATGGCGCTGATGGCAAACAGGTAGAAGGCAAAGACGGTCATTGATCCTCATCCTCATTATCGGCCAGAACCTCTTGCGCCAGATCCAGCGCGCGGGTCATGGCCGGGATGCCGGCAAAGACCGACATCTGCCCGATCGTTTCCACGATCTCTTGTTTCTTGGCGCCCGCCTCCAACGCATGACGCACGGTCTGCCGCACGGCGGTGTCTGCCTGAGCACCCTGACAGGTCAGCCCGGCCAGCGTCAGCAGCAGGCGGGTCTTGGCGTCCAGCCCGTCGGTGTTGACGGTGTTGCCAAACATCATCTCCATGACCTCTTTCGGCATGGTTGGCCACAGCGCCTCGAACCCTTTGGGCGAGAAATTCTCCATCGCCGGGTTCATCGCCTTGGCCATGTCCTGCGCCTGCTTCATCATCAGCTCAAACGGATTAGTCGGCGTGTCACTCATCTGTACGGCGCGTCCATTTCCAGATTGCGGGCGATCTCGGCTTCCCAGCGTTCGCCGTTATCCAGCAGTTTTTGCTTGTCGTAAAACAGCTCTTCGCGGGTTTCCGTTGCGAATTCGAAGTTCGGACCTTCGACGATGGCATCGACCGGGCAGGCCTCTTGGCAGAAACCGCAATAGATGCACTTGGTCATGTCGATGTCATAGCGCGTCGTGCGGCGGCTGCCGTCCTCACGCGGTTCGGCGTCGATGGTGATAGCTTGGGCCGGGCAGATCGCCTCGCACAGTTTGCAGGCGATGCAGCGCTCCTCGCCATTGGGATAGCGGCGCAGAGCGTGTTCGCCCCGGAACCGTGGCGAAAGAGGGCCCTTTTCGTGCGGGTAGTTCACGGTAGCCTTGGGGGCGAAGAAGTACTTCAGCCCCAGCTTCATGCCGACCCAGAAGTCCTGCAGCAGAAAGTACTTGGCAGCACGGGTATAGTCGATTTGGGTCACTTCTTTCCCTCCTCTTGAATTTTGCGCTCTACCAATTCTATTGCCTGAGCTATCCCGGCCTTTATATCGCTCAATGATCTCTGTATTCCATCAAGCGTTTCTTCGGTTCGCTTGAAATGGTCGGCAAGCTCGGCTTGGGTAAGTAACTTTTTTTCCACAATCATCCCCCCACGCTCCAACGGGCAAACGCGCCCCAGAACCAATCGAACCGTGCCGCGAAGGCCACGAAGACCACCCAGACCAGCGAGAACGGCAGGAACACTTTCCAGCCCAGCCGCATCAGCTGATCATAGCGGTAGCGGGGCGTGATTGCCTTGACCATCGCGAAGAGGAAGAAGAAGAACGCCATCTTGGCGACCATCCAAAGAACGCCATCCGGCAGCCCCGGGATTGGCGACAGCCAGCCACCGAAGAACAGCAGTGTGGTCAGGGCGCACATCAGGAAGATGGCGATGTATTCCCCGGCCATGAATAGCAGGAAGGGCGTGGCCGAGTATTCGACCTGATAGCCTGCGACCAGTTCCGATTCCGCCTCGGGCAAATCAAACGGGGGCCGGTTGGTTTCGGCCAGCGCCGAGATGAAGAACAGGAAAACCATCGGGAAGTGCGGCAGCCAGTACCAGCTGAAGAACCCGAACGAGCCGTCCTGCGCGCGCACGATGTCTCCGAAGTTCATAGAACCGGTCGAGATGATGACACCGATGATGATCAGGCCGATGGAGACCTCATAGGAAATCATCTGCGCCGCAGAGCGCAGAGACCCCAGGAAAGGATACTTTGAGTTCGACGCCCAACCGCCCATAATCACGCCATAAACCTCTAACGAGGACACGGCGAACACATACAGGATCGCGACGTTCAGATCGGACAGGACCCAGCCATCGTTGAACGGGATCACCGCCCAAGCGATCATCGCCAGCACGAAAGATGTTAGCGGTGCCAGCATGAACACCGTACGGTCGGCACCCGCCGGGATCACGACCTCTTTGACCACGTATTTAAGCGCATCCGCCACTGATTGCAGCAGGCCATAGACGCCCACCACGTTTGGGCCCCGACGCATTTGGACAGCGGCCCAGATCTTGCGGTCGCCATACACAAGGAACAACAGCGAGATCATCACAAAGGCCACAACAGCAAGCACTTGTGCCAGAATGATGATGGCTATTCCGCCTGGGGTGTTAAAGAAATCAGCCATTGGTCCTCACACCGTGGGTCGTCGTGGATAGGTCAGCGGTTCGGATCATTCTGCGGCAATCCTGTCATTCTTGAGGGCCTGCGCTTGCGCCGACAACTCGGCCATCAGTTGCGAGGACCGCGCGATGGGATTGGTCAGGTAGAAATCCTTGATCGCATTTCTGAAGCTCGCATCGCCCAAGGCACCTGTCTCCAGCGGTTGAACCTCATTTTCAATCACCTCATCGACACGGGCCAGATGCGGTACCGCCTCGATCAGAGCATTGCGCAGCTGCGCCAGCGAGTCGAAGGGCAGCGTCGCCCCCAGCTCGGCCGACAAGGCGCGCAGGATGGCCCAGTTTTCCTTGGCCTCACCGGGTGCAAAACCGGCGCGCATGGCCAATTGCGGGCGGCCCTCGGTGTTCACGAACAAACCGTTTTCCTCGGTATAGGCCGCGCCCGGCAGGATCACGTCGGCGCGGTGCGCCCCCCGATCCCCGTGGCTGCCCTGATAGATCACAAAGGCCCCTTCGCCGATCTCAACCTCATCTGCGCCGAGGTTATAGATCACGTCAGCGGCGCTGATTGCCTCCATCCCGGCGTCATTGGTCGCATCCACGTCCATCGCGCCAACGCGCGCGGCAGCAGTGTGCAGGACCATCAGGCCACTTTTTGTATTTTTTGCAATGGCTTGCGCGGCGGCCAGAACGGCGGCCCCATCCGCTTCTTGCAGGGCACCCTGCCCGACGATGATCAGCGAGCGTTTGCCCTTGATCTCATCATCGCCGCCCATGTCGACAACCTTTTGCAACGCGGCGCGGTCATCGCCCATATGGTGGTATTCATAGGTCAGATCGGCCGCAGGGCCGACCAGCGCCACCTCGGCCCCATGCGCCCAAGCCTTGCGGATGCGCGCGTTCAGCACCGGCGCTTCATCGCGGGGGTTGGTGCCGATCAGCAGAATGCGCTCGGCCGAGTCGATGTCTTCGATCGCGGCGGTTCCGGCATAGGCCCCGCGATTGCCTGCTGGCAGCTTGGCTCCGTCGGTGCGACATTCAACAACGCCGCCCTGCCCTTCGATCATCTGTTTCAGTGCAAACGCGGCCTCGGCCGGGGCCAGATCGCCGACGATGCCCGCGGGCTTTGCAGCCCCCTTCAGTGCCTCGGCGGCTTTGGCCAGTGCCTCGGGCCACGTCGCCGGGCGCAGCTTGCCGTTTTCACGCACGTACGGTTTGTCCAGACGCTGACGACGCAGGCCGTCCCAAACAAACCGTGTCTTGTCGCTGATCCATTCCTCATTCACGCCATCATGGTTGCGCGGCAGGAAACGCATCACTTCGCGTCCCTTCGTGTCCACGCGGATGTTCGAGCCCAAGGCGTCCATCACATCGATGCTCTCGGTCTTGGTCAGCTCCCACGGGCGCGCCGTAAAGGCATAGGGCTTCGAGGTCAGAGCGCCAACCGGGCACAGATCGATAATGTTGCCCTGCAGGTTCGATTGCAGTGTTTCGTTCAGATACGAGGTGATCTCGGCATCCTCACCACGCCCGGTCTGACCCATCTGGGTGATCCCGGCCACTTCGGTCGTAAAGCGCACACAGCGGGTGCAGCTGATGCAACGCGTCATCGCCGTGCCCACAAGGGGCCCAAGGTCCAGATCATCCACTGCCCGCTTGGCTTCTTTAAAGCGCGAGCCCGAGACACCATAGGCCATGGCCTGATCCTGCAGATCACACTCACCACCCTGATCGCAGATCGGGCAATCCAGCGGGTGGTTGATCAGCAGAAACTCCATCACCCCTTCGCGGGCCTTTTTGACCATGGGCGAGTTCGTCTTGACCACAGGCGGCTGCCCTTCCGGCCCCGGGCGCAGGTCGCGCACCTGCATCGCGCAGGAAGCCGCAGGTTTCGGCGGGCCACCCACGACCTCAACAAGACACATCCGGCAGTTCCCGGCGATCGACAGGCGTTCATGATAGCAGAAACGCGGCACCTCGACCCCTGCCTGTTCACAGGCCTGGATCAGGGTCATCGCGCCATCGACTTCGATCTCGTGGCCGTCGATATTGATCTTGCGAAGGTCAGACATGATCTAGTTCGCCCTCAAATACACGCCAATGGCGCTGTTTCTTTCAATTTCCTTCTGCCCCAACGTGCAGAAGGAATTTGGATTGTCGTAAGAGACACCGTTTTGCGCCAGATACGCCTCGCCCTTGGCACGCATCCGGTCTTTTTCGGTATCCGATTCCACGTAGGCGCGGATTTCCTTGTCGGTATAGCCCAAATCATTGGCCTTGGATCGCAGCCCCCACATCACACTGATCGCTTTCAGACGCCGTCCGCTGATCGAGGAACAGTATTCCGAAATCTCATTTGCGATTGCGATGTAATAAAGCTCATTGTCGATTTCCTTGACATCGCGCAAAGGCGGTTTGGCATCCGCAACCGTGGGCAATGCAAGCAATGACAGCAGGGCAAGTTTCTTCACACCAGACATGACAGGTCCTTTCGTCTTGGGAAACCCAAGACGACCGGCAGCCGGGGCGCTATGCAATAACACCGCCTGCGCCCTGGTCTGATATGAAGAAATAAATGTCATGGCCGCAGGCATTTCCCCGAAAGGGTCAGTTGATCATCGGCAATGCGCAGGTTTTGCGGCTCGGTATCCGGTCCAACGTTCCAGTCGATTCTGGAGGATCCAAAGTTCTTGATGCAGAACTTGGTGGCTTCAAACCGACCTGCCTCGCGCGCGCCATCCAACGAAGACGCAACCCCATTTACAACCACAGTGAATTCTGCTGGCGTCGCTTTTTTGTCCACGGATTTCACCTTGGTCCGAAAATACTGACCATCAAACTGAACCCGGTCCGCGCGCGAATTGGCGATCCCGCAGGCCGAAACCAGCGTCAACGCCGCAATCGCGATCTTGGCCGAAGTCACCAGGCGACCGTATCCGTTGAAAACTTTCATTCTTTTACTCCGCTGCCATCGCGCCCGTTCGGCCCGATTTCTGCGCTCTTATACGGTCTTCAATCTCATCACGGAAGTTGCGGATTAGGCCCTGAATGGGCCAGGCGGCAGCGTCACCCAAAGCGCAGATCGTGTGGCCTTCGACCTGCTTGGTGACGTCAAACAGCATGTCGATCTCTTCCAGCTCGGCCTCACCACGTACCAGACGATCCATCACGCGCATCATCCAGCCGGTGCCTTCGCGGCACGGCGTACACTGGCCACAGCTTTCGTGTTTATAGAACTTGGACAGCCGCCAGATCGCCTTGATGATATCGGTGGATTTGTCCATCACGATCACCGCCGCTGTGCCCAGACCCGATCCCAGATCGTTGCGCAGATAGTCGAAATCCATGATCGCGTCGCGCATGTTCTCACCACGCACACACGGCACCGAGGACCCACCCGGAATTACCGCCAGCAGATTGTCCCAACCGCCACGAATGCCGCCGCAATGGGTTTCGATCAGTTCCTCAAAGGAAATCGACATCGCCTCTTCGACGACGCAGGGGTTGTTCACATGGCCCGAGATCGCAAACAGCTTGGTGCCCGCGTTGTTCTGACGGCCAAAGCCTGCGAACCAATCCGCGCCACGGCGCAGGATCGTCGGAACAACGGCAATCGATTCCACATTGTTCACGGTGGTCGGACAGCCATACAGACCCGCGCCCGCCGGGAACGGAGGCTTCATCCGCGGCATACCCTTCTTGCCCTCAAGGCTTTCGATCAGAGCGGTTTCTTCACCGCAGATATAGGCCCCAGCCCCGTGATGCAGGAACAGATCGAAATCCCAGCCCGAACCGGCGGCGTTCTTGCCCAGCAGCCCGGCGTCGTACGCCTCATCAATTGCGGCCTGCAGCGCCTCACGCTCGCGGATATATTCGCCGCGCAGGTAGATATAGCAGGTATGCGCGTTCATCGCGAAAGAGGCGATCAGGCAGCCCTCGATCAGCGTATGCGGATCATGGCGCATGATCTCGCGGTCCTTACAGGTGCCGGGCTCAGATTCGTCCGCATTCACCACCAGATAGGCCGGTCGACCGTCGCTTTCCTTGGGCATGAACGACCATTTCAGCCCGGTGGGAAAGCCCGCGCCACCACGGCCCCGCAGGCCCGAATCCTTCATCGTCTGAATGATCCAGTCGCGGCCCTTGTCGATCAGGCCAGCGGTGCCGTCCCAATGCCCCCGGGCCTGCGCGCCGCGCAATGTGCGCTCGTGCATCCCGTAGATGTTGGTAAAGATCCGGTCCTGATCCTTCAGCATCGCGTGTTACCTTCAGCTGTCCTGACGCATGCGCCAGAGTTGAAATATGTTGACGCCCGCATAGATGAACGCCGCCAATGCAGCGAAATCAAACAGCAGCGCGTACCGGGCCGTCAAACCCAGTGCCGGGCCGATGAACATGTTCATGGCAAGCCAGATAACCATCGTCGCGGCGATGACGATGCCGATGTGGCGGCCCTTTCGGGCTATGGCCAGTTCCTTGTCCTTGTCCATCTTCCCCCGATGCCCCAACGGGCACCCGTTTTAGTCTTCGTATGTGCCGTCTTCCTTGGCACGTTTGGCAAATTCGGTTTCCACACCTGCGGCCAGCTTGGCCGCCTGTTCGATCCAGCCATCCCGCTCGATCCGACCCTTGAACTTGAGGCGCGCATCCACCCACGCCACATGTTCCGGTGTCCAGGCCGCGATCTGGTCGTAGTGATAGAAGCCCAGTGCGTTCAATGTCTCTTCCAGCTTGGGCCCAACGCCTTTCAGCAGCTTAAGGTCATCCGGTAAGCCCCCGCGCGCTTCGGTCAGCGTCCGGGGCTTGTCTTCTTTGACCTCGGCCTGCGCAGCCTTGGCCTCGGCCGCCTGTTTCACCGCAGGTTTCGCGGGTTCAGGCGCTTTGGGCGGTTCTGCAGCGGCTGAGGCCCCGGCCTGTTTTCCGTCCTTGCCCAGCCAAGGCGTCAGGATCGGAACCTCGGTCCCGTCAATGCGCTTGACCGTATCACCCAGATCGGTCGCCAGAGCCACGCTGGCATTGTACTGCGGTTTCCCGGCCTCGTACTCGGTCAGGCTGCTGAGGCCCTTAAGCGGTTCGGCCGCATAGCGCCCGTTCTGAGGGCCCGGGGTCGGCACCTTGCCTGCCGCCAGATCGTCGATGATCTTGCCAAAGCTCTCAGCCGTCAGGTCCTCATAGTAATCCTTGCCGATCTGAGCCATCGGCGCATTGGTGCATGAGCCCAGGCATTCCACCTCTTCCCAGCTCAGTTTGCCATCGGCGGACAGCGCATGCGGTTTGGCGGCGATCTTGTCCTTGCAGACCGCAATCAGATCCTCAGCCCCGCAGATCATGCAGGACGTCGTGCCGCACACCTGAATATGCGCAACCGACCCAACGGGTTGCAACTGGAACATGAAGTAGAACGAGGCCACCTCAAGCACACGGATATAGGCCATGCCCAGCATGTCGGCGACGGATTCAATCGCCGGACGGGACAGCCAGCCCTCCTGCTCCTGCGCGCGCCACAGCAGTGGGATCACCGCACTGGCCTGACGACCTTCGGGGTATTTTGTAACCTGCGCTTCGGCCCATTGCTGGTTGGCAGCGGTGAAGGCAAAGCTTTCGGGTTGTTCGGGGTGCAGACGGCGGAGCATTAGTCAGTCGGCCCTTCGATTACTATGTTAGCTTGGCGTGTTGAACTCAAATTGCATTCAACTCCCAAATTATAGGGAGCCGCGCCTTTAACCGAAATGCTGGCAGTATATCCAAAATCCGACAGCAGTTTTGCAAGGGAACGTTCCGCGTAAATGAGCCGGTTCTTGCAGAACTCGAGCTGAGCTTCGGGAGAGTCCGGATCATAGATAGCGGGGGAGCCTTCATAAGCGTAGCCCTCCAAGAGTTGTTCTATATACTTTACGCCATCTGAAGTTTCATCCTGTAACGCATCTTGAGGAATGGGTACCTGGACACCTTGGGCAAATACCCAACTTGCCTGCACCAAGCTTACCGCGAAGACTATCAAGAATCTCACCGATCAATCTCCCCAAACACAACGTCCATAGTGCCGATGATGGCGGCAACGTCGGCCAGTTGGTGCCCTCCGGCGACGTGGTCCATGGCTTGCAGGTGCAGGAACCCGGGCGCGCGCAGTTTGGCGCGGTAGGGTTTGTTGGTGCCGTCGGCGACCAGATAGACGCCGAACTCGCCCTTGGGGGCCTCGACGGCGGCGTAGACCTCGCCGGCGGGGACGTGGAAGCCCTCGGTATAAAGCTTGAAGTGATGGATCAGGCTCTCCATCGAGGTCTTCATGTCCGACCGTTTCGGCGGAGTGATCTTGCCGCGCGCCAGAACGTCACCCGGACATTCGCGGATTTTGGCGATGGCCTGTCGGATGATGTGCAGCGACTGGCGCATCTCTTCCATGCGCACCAGATAGCGGTCATAGCAGTCGCCATTCTTGCCGACAGGAATCTGGAATTCGAATTCATCATAGCATTCATAGGGCTGCGCGCGGCGCAAATCCCAAGCCAGACCCGAGCCACGGACCATGACGCCCGAGAAGCCGTATTTCTGGATGTCATCCTCGGTCACCACGCCAATATCGGCGTTGCGCTGTTTGAAGATGCGGTTTTCGGTCAGCAACCCGTCAATATCATCCATGACGGCGGGGAATTCGTGGCTCCACGCTTCGATATCATCCAGCAGATCGTCGGGCAGATCCTGATGCACCCCACCGGGGCGGAAATAGGCAGCGTGCAGGCGGGCGCCGCAGGCACGCTCATAAAACACCATCAGCTTTTCGCGTTCTTCGAACCCCCATAGCGGCGGTGTCAGCGCCCCCACATCCATCGCCTGAGTAGTCACGTTCAGCAGGTGGTTCAGAATGCGCCCGATCTCGGAATACAGAACACGGATCAGCGAGCCCCGGCGCGGCACTTCCACACCGGTCAGCTTTTCGATGGCCAGACACCAGGCATGTTCCTGGTTCATCGGGGCCACGTAGTCCAGACGATCAAAATACGGCAGATTTTGCAGATACGTCCGGCTTTCCATCAGCTTTTCAGTACCACGGTGCAGCAAACCGATATGCGGGTCGCAGCGTTCGACAATCTCGCCGTCCAACTCAAGCACAAGGCGCAAAACACCATGCGCCGCAGGGTGTTGCGGGCCAAAGTTGATGTTGAAATTGCGGATCTTCTGCTCGCCGCTCAGCGCGTCGGTGCTGCCGTCATCGTATCTTGAGCCGTCCATCAACGCCCCCGTTTCTTCTTTGCTTCTGCCCGAACCCGGACTTTTTCAGCCTCAACCGCCTTGGCGGCGGCCCCTGCAAGCAGAACGCCCAATGCGCCCAGAATGAACAGCTCACCCATCATGTCAGCGGCGCTCCATCTCTTGCAGCTTCATCGCCATCATCCACAGCAGGACGATCACAACCGGAGAAATCACGCAGGCAAAGGCCCAGTTCTTGTTGATCCCGAAATGAGGCAGCAGTTTCAGCATCGGAACAACCGTTGCCACAACCAGAGCGATCCAGATCAGGAACTCAAACATGACTTAGGTCTCCTGTTTCTCATCCCCGGGCAGAATGTAATTCGCGCCCTCCCACGGGGACATGAAATCAAACTGCCGGTATTCCTGCACCAGGCTGACCGGCTCATACACGACGCGTTTTTCCGCCTCGTCATAGCGGACCTCGGTATAGCCCGTGGTCGGGAAGTCCTTGCGCAGCGGATAGCCGCGAAAGCCATAGTCGGTCAGGATGCGCCGCAGGTCCGGGTGGCCCGAAAACAGAATGCCGAACATGTCGAACACCTCACGCTCGAACCAGTTGGCCGAGGGGTGAACGTCAACGATCGAGGGCACCATATCCTCTTCACGGATCGAGACTCGCAGGCGGATGCGCTGATTCTGGTACATCGACAGGAAGTGATAGACCACATCGAACCGCTTGGGCCGTTCGGGGTAATCCACGCCTGTGATGTCGACCAGTGTCGAGAATTTGCAATTCTGGTCAGACCGCAGGAATTCAACGAATTCCACAATGCTGGACGGCGCCACATCCACGTTCAGCTCACCATGGGTCACATCCCAGGACAGAACGCAATCGGCCCGCTTCAATTCCAGCTGGGCGCCAAGTTCCTTGAGTGCTTCGCTCATTGTCCAACCTCCTGTGCGGATTCGGTGGAACCTTTATTGTTCGCCGGATCTGGAAACTCCCAAAAACAGTCGCTTCCACCGTGTTCCGTAGCAAGTGCTCCTAGTGTTTGCTCGATGGCGGAAATCAATCGGGCATCCGGAGTTGTCTCGACACAGCACTTCAATTCGAAACAGCCTTCATCTTGATAGCTGCACAGAATAAAGAGGAAGTCGCTAAATCCGAATTCGGCCTTTACTAGCTTCATAGCCTCGCGAGCAATCTGCCTGAACTCCTTGGCTTGCTCCTTGCTTGAAAACTCAACAGAGAATTCGAATTCAAGCTTTCGGTTCAGATCGACCCCACGATCAGCGAAACCTGCCAAAATCGCTGAGTTCTCTGCGACCAAAGTATCAGTAGGTATCGAGCCAGCAACCCCACTCATCGCACAATCGTCCCTGTGCGGCGGATTTTGCGTTGCAGCTGCATCAGGCCATACAACAACGCCTCAGCCGTCGGGGGGCAGCCGGGCACGTAGATATCCACTGGCACAATCCGGTCACATCCACGCACGACCGAATAGGAATAATGGTAGTACCCTCCGCCATTCGCACAGGACCCCATCGAGATCACATAGCGCGGCTCGGGCATCTGGTCGTAAACCTTGCGCAGCGCCGGGGCCATCTTGTTGGTCAGCGTCCCGGCCACGATCATCACATCCGACTGCCGCGGGGACGCACGCGGGGCGATGCCAAACCGTTCCGCATCATAGCGCGGCATCGAAGTGTGCATCATCTCAACCGCGCAGCAGGCCAGACCAAATGTCATCCAGTGCAGCGACCCGGTGCGCGCCCAGTTGATGATGTCCTCGGTCGAGGTCAGCAGGAACCCTTTGTCCTGCAACTCGGCGTTCAGGGCCTGGGTGGCGACTTCCTTGTCGACGCCAGCGGTGTTTGCTCCCGTCATCACTCCCATTCCAGGGCCCCCTTCTTCCATTCATAGGCAAAGCCGATGGTCAGAACGCCCAAAAACACCATCATGGACCAGAAGCCTACATCGCTGATGTCCTTGAAGCCGACAGCCCAGGGAAACAGGAACGCGATTTCCAGATCGAAGATGATGAAAAGAATCGAGACCAGATAGAATCGGACATCGAATTTCATCCGCGCATCGTCAAAGGCGTTGAAGCCACACTCATATGCGCTGACTTTTTCGGGGTCGGGGTTACGAACGGCCAGTACGACAGCGGCCAGAATCAAAACGATTCCGAGGCCGACAGCGACTGCCAGAAACACCAGAATCGGGAGGTACTCCCGCAACAGGTCTTCCACGTAGAGCTCCTTTCCTGCGCCCCCCTTGGGGATGCGCCGTCAATTGGCGTGATGACGTCACTTCCTCTATCCTTGTGGGGGCAGAGGGTCAACTGACCAGAACCGCGCAGGGCGCTAATATTCTGGTGACCTGCGATGAAATGACGACTTGCGTCCTGATTGACTGAGTCAGGTAAGGAAACAGTTAATCTTGACTGTTCCACATAGGTTTACGCCGATCAAAAAATGCGGCAATGCCTTCCTGCGCTTCGGCGGTTTCCCATCGCTCAACCAGGGATCGGATCGTGTGATCGATGGTCTGATCGTCAATTCTGGGACCCAGTTCGCGAACAAGCTGCTTGGCGGCGGCAACAGCCCCCGGCGCACAGGCCAGATAGGGCGCAACTTCGTCCTCGACCGCCTGCGCAAGGTCATCTGCCGCAACCGTTCTGGCCAGCAAGCCCAAATCAACCGCCGCGGCCGCATCGAACACGCGCGCAGACAGGAACACACGTCGCGCGCGTGCCTCGCCCATACGGGCGATGACATAGGGGCCGATGGTCGCGGGAATCAGCCCCAGCCGGGTTTCGGTCAGCCCCATAGACAGGCTCTCGACTCCAACGGCGACATCACAGACCGAAGCCAGACCAACGCCGCCGCCAAAAGCATTGCCTTGTAGCGCTCCGATCAGTGGTTTGGGCAATGTGTTCAACGCCTGCAGCATTTCCGCCAGCTTGCGGGCCTCAACAAACCGCGTCTCAGAGTCGGCGGCCATCTGATCCTGCATCCAGCCCAGATCGCCTCCAGCGCAAAAGCTCTTGCCTGCGCCGGTCAAGACAACCACCCGAACCGATGTATCCGTACCCAACTGCGCTGCAGCTTGCGTCAACTCGGAAATCATCCGCGCGGACATGGCATTGTGTTTTTCCGGGCGGTTCAGTGTCAGCGTTGCAACGCCCCGCCCGTCCTGGCTCACCGAAATCGTTTCAAACATAAGTTATTGTGCCCTCATGGTGCGGGCCGTATGAGCGGCCTCTTCAACGACGGCCAAATCAATCCCTGTCTCATATCCCAACCGTTCAAGATGCGAGACGACGGCTTCGGTCGCGACGTTGCCCGAAGCGCCGGGCGCATAAGGGCATCCGCCCAAGCCGCCAACGGCCGAATCGAAGGCACGCACACCCAGCGCCAGCGCGGCATCTATATTGTCGATAGCCCGCCCGTTGGTGTCATGGAAATGACCGGCCAACCGCGTGACGGGCACCCTTTCCCGCACGGCCAATAGCATATGTGCGACAGTATCCGGTGTGCCCTGTCCAATCGTATCGCCCAACGAAATCTCATAACACCCCAGCGCGAACAGCTTGTCGGCAAGCTCGGCCACTTTTTCGGGCGGCGTGGGGCCATCATAGGGGCAGTCGGTGACACAGGACACATAGCCGCGCACCGGCAGATCAATATGGCGGGCCGCTTCCAGAATGGGGGTAAACCGTTCGATGGATTCGGCCACTGACGCATTGATGTTGGCTTGCGAGAATCCCTCGGACGCCGACGCAAATACCGCAATCTCATCCGCTTTCGCCGCCAGCGCGTCATTATAGCCGCGCATATTCGGCGTCAGCGCACCATAGCGTACGCCCTCTGCCCGCGTAATCCCGGCCAGCACCTCGGCACTGCCTGCCATCTGCGGCACCCATTTCGGAGACACGAAACTGGCGACCTCAATCCGGTTGAACCCGGCCTTGCTGAGACAATCGATCAGGGCCACTTTCTCGGCCACAGGGATCTCGCGCTGCTCGTTTTGCAGGCCATCGCGCGGACCCACCTCGAAAATCTCAACCCGCTCTTTCATCTGCGCTTCCCTCCCAGCTTCTTCTCGTTCCAAATACGGATAACCCGACTGTGCCACGCAATGCGACGTCGGGACAGATCAATCCTCTTGCAACCGAACCAAAGCTGCTCCGGCCTCAACCTGTGCGCCATCTTCGGCCAGCACCTCGGCCACCACACCATCCCGGGCAGCAAGCAGCGAATGCTCCATCTTCATGGCCTCAAGAATGGCAAGCCTGTCGCCCTCTTTCACCGCCTGTCCGACCGAGGCGAACACCGTCTTCACCAAACCGGGCATAGGCGCTTCGATCACATTGGTATCGCCGGCGGCACTGGTGTCGCGGTCCAGCGGGTCAACGATGTCAAAGCTGCAACCGTATCCGTCAAAAACAGTCACCCGCATGCCCGCCAGCGACACGCGCGGCATGGGGGCCCCACCAATGGTCCAAACCTGCCCGCTGCGCTGCGCCACAACTGTTTGCTCGCCCAGTTGCCAGACTTGCCGGTTCGGGCCTTCGACCTGCACGTCCAGATCGATCAGCTCATCCCCCCTTAGCTGAACGGCGCGGTGCAGCGGCGCCCATAGCGAGAACCCTGTTTCCTCCGCAGGCTCAACCAAATCCAGCGCGGTCATGGCAGCGGCCACGCACAGTTCTGCCGTTACCGGGTTGTCCTGCGTCAGTTCCTCAAGATCCCGCCCAATCAACCCGGTATCCACGTCTCCGGCGGCAAATCCCTTGTGACGGGTCAGCGCGCCCAAAAAGGTCAGATTGGTGGCCGTACCCGCCACTTCGGTCTGACGCAGGGCTCGGTGCAATTGTTCCAGCGCCACAGCGCGCGTTGGACCGTGTACGATGACCTTTGCAATCATCGGATCATACCACGGGCTGATCGTATCACCCGCACGTACGCCACTGTCGGCACGACAGGCACGCGGAAACTGTAAATGGGTCAGAGTCCCCGTTGCCGGCAAAAACCCCTTGGGTACATCCTCGGCATAAAGCCGCGCCTCAAAGGCGTGGCCGTCAATCGCCAGCTCTCCCTGTGACTTCGGCAGTGCCTCACCCGAAGCGACCCGCAATTGCCACTCAACCAGATCAATCCCTGTAATCGCCTCGGTCACCGGATGTTCGACCTGCAAGCGGGTGTTCATCTCCATGAACCAGAACCGGTCAGGCCGCAGCCCGTCCGAGGCATCGACGATGAACTCAACCGTGCCCGCACCCTTGTAGCCAATGGCCTCAGCCGCGCGCACCCCTGCCTGCCCCATCGCCTGCCGCATTTCGGCGGTCATGCCGGGGGCCGGGGCCTCTTCGATCACCTTCTGATGCCGCCGCTGCAACGAACAGTCCCGTTCGAACAGATGCACGGCATGGGTGCCGTCACCAAAGACCTGAACTTCGATATGGCGCGGCTTGGCAACGAATTTCTCAACCAATACCGCATCATTGCCGAAGGCCGTCCGCGCCTCGCCCCGCGCGCTGTCCAGCGCCTGCAGGAAATCTTCGGGCCGCTCGACAAGCCGCATCCCCTTGCCGCCGCCGCCCGCAACCGCCTTGATCAGCACCGGATAGCCAATAGCCTCGGCAGCACCGGCCAGATGCTCGGCGTCCTGATTGTCGCCGTGATAGCCTGGCACGACCGGCACACCCGCCTGTTCCATCAGCACCTTGGCCGCGTCCTTGAGGCCCATCTTGCGGATCGCATCCGCGGATGGACCGATGAACGTCAGCCCTGCCGCCTCAACCGCATCCACGAAATCCGGGTTCTCGGACAGGAAGCCATAGCCGGGATGTATCGCCTGCGCGCCAGTGTCCAAGGCGGCCTGAATGATCACGTCGCCTTTCAGATAGCTTTCAGCCGGAGCCGCGCCGCCGATATGCACAGCCTCATCGGCCATCTGCATATGTTTGGACGAGGCATCAGCATCGGAATAAACCGCAACGCAGGACACCCCCATTTTCTGAGCGGTTTCGATCACACGGCAGGCGATCTCGCCCCGGTTGGCAATCAGGATTTTGTTGAACATGGCCTACCCCTCAACAGCCAGATCTTCGACAAGACGAAACCGCTCGCAAAGCAGTTCCATCTTGGGATCGAACCCGCCATTTCGCTCGAAATACCGGCGGTGATCCGCGCGCCATCCCTCAAGCGTTTCATTCTCACCCTCAGCCAACGCGAAATCCTCGGTCACGTCGCAATATCGACAAATCGAGACCTTGACTGTTTCGATGACTAAAGCCGGTCGGCCATCCCATTCCAGAGCGATATCGCGCCGCCCTACAACCGGAGTGTCCGCGCTGCCTTCGGGATAATCGCGCAACGCACCGCAGGTTGCGGTTTTCTTACCTGTACGCACCAGGGCCAAAAGTTTTGCACTCAAGGCCGCGCCGTCACCAAATTTGAAGGTTTGCGCGCCAGGGTATTGGGCCAAGACATCTTTTAAGGTCATACGCATCACATCCTGAACACGCCGAAACGTGTCTCCTCAATCGGGGCGTTCAACGCAGCGCTCAGCGACAATGCCAGCACATCGCGGGACTTGCGCGGGTCGATGATGCCGTCATCCCACAGCCGTGCCGAGGCATAAAGCGGGTGCGATTGTTCCTCGAACATCTCCAGTGTCGGGCGCTTGAACTCGGCCTCTTCCTCGGCAGACCACGTGCCCCCTTGCCGCTCGATCCCGTCACGCTTGACGGTGGCCAACACTCCCGCCGCCTGTTCCCCGCCCATCACCGAAATCCGCGAGTTCGGCCATGTCCACAGGAAACGCGGCTGATAGGCCCGCCCGGCCATGCCATAGTTCCCCGCACCAAACGAGCCTCCGACCAGCATTGTGATCTTGGGCACCGAGGTTGTCGCTACCGCCGTCACCATCTTGGCCCCATGCCGCGCGATGCCTTCGTTTTCGTATTTCCGACCGACCATGAACCCGGTGATATTCTGCAGGAACACCAGAGGGATGCGGCGCTGCGAACACAGCTCCACAAAATGCGCGCCCTTTTGCGCGGCCTCGGAAAACAGCACGCCGTTATTCGCAATGATCCCCACCGGGCAACCTTTGACATGGGCGAACCCGGTCACCAGTGTCTCACCGAACCGAGGCTTGAACTCATCGAACCGAGAGACATCGACCAGCCGCGCAATCACCTCGCGAATGTCATAGGGCGTGCGCAGATCGGCGGGGACCACACCGAGGATTTCCTCGGGGTCATAGGCCGGGTCCTCGGGGCTGGCCCAATCCACACTCTGCGGTGTGCGCAGGTTCAGCGATCCCACCGCCCGCCGCGCGAGCGCGAGCGCATGGGCGTCATCCTCGGCCAGATAATCCGCGACACCGGACAGGCGCGTATGCACATCACCTCCGCCCAAATCCTCGGCGCTGACGACCTCACCCGTCGCGGCCTTGACCAAAGGCGGCCCGGCCAGAAAGATCGTGCCCTGTTCCTTGACGATGATCGTCACATCCGACATCGCGGGCACATAGGCCCCGCCAGCCGTGCATGACCCCATGACCACAGCGATCTGAGCAATCCCCTTGGCACTCATCCGCGCTTGGTTATAGAAGATGCGGCCAAAGTGGTCGCGGTCGGGGAACACCTCATCCTGATTGGGCAGGTTCGCGCCGCCGCTATCCACCAGATAGATGCAGGGCAGATGGTTCTCCTCAGCAATCTCCTGCGCGCGGAGGTGTTTTTTGACGGTTATCGGGTAGTACGTACCGCCCTTCACGGTGGCATCGTTGCAGACCACCATGACCTCACGCCCCTGTACCCGGCCAATCCCCGCGATCACACCGGCACAAGGTGCGGCGTCGCCATACATCCCATGCGCCGCCGTCGCGCCGATCTCAAGAAACGGAGATCCCGGGTCCAGCAGGTTCGCCACCCTGCGCCGGGGGAGCATCTTGCCCCGAGATTCATGCCGCGCGCGGGATTTCTCACCGCCGCCCATGCGGGCGGCCTCGGCAGCTGTTGAGATTTGCGCGAGGGCGTCGAGGTGGGCCGCGCGGTTTGCCTTGAAGCCCTCAGAGGCGGGCATGGCTTTGGATGTGAGTTTCATTGATCCTCCTGAGGTGCAGCGGGCACAAAGGTCCTAGATATCAGGCTACTTCTAAGTTTCTCGCCGAAGGACAAGAGATGAACGGCGACCTGATCAGCGAAAGCTCTCATTCGATGGCCTCTACTTTAAGCAATTTGCACGTCATCGCGGCTGCTGGGTAAGCGAACAGGATAATCAACAATAAGAAGCCGAGGAAATTCGGTTCAACGCCTCCTCTCGCTTCGTGAAAATAGCTGGTTGCGCCAAACTGTGAGAAAAAAACCGCGCCAACACCACCACCGAACACAAACATGAAAACGCTTAGAGTTAGAACAAAGTTGTAACGGCGCCCTCTCTCAAACTGCAAAATAGTGTTACATGATGGGCATGCCGCCCCTTCCTTTTTGCCCAAGCGTTTGCTTCGGCGGAGAGCTTTGAACAACATATTCTGTGAAATTTTGGCAGCGCATACGGGACACTTGGTCATGTAAGGATGCCGAATAGCTTGCCAGATCAGCCAATTCAGACGGTTTGGAAAAGTATCAGCAGCCACTTTCAACCTCCCTCGTCGCCCGCACCTTCAATTCCTTCCGAATAACCTTCCCTGTCACCGTCATCGGCAATTCCTCCAAAAACGCCACCTCACGTGGATAGGAATACTGCGCCAGACGTTCCTTGACCCAGTCCTGCAACTCCGCGCCAGACGCCTCAGCCCCCGGTTTTAACACCACATAGGCCTTCACGATCTCGGTTCGCAGAGGGTCAGGCTTCCCGACCACGCCCACCGTTGCCACCGCCGGGTGGGTCAGCAGGCAGTCCTCAATCTCTGCAGGGCCAATCCGATATCCGGCGGACGTAATCACGTCGTCATCGCGCCCCACGAAGCGCAGATAGTCATCCTCCCACACGCCGCGGTCGCCGGTGATCAGCCAGTCACCGCGAAACTTCTGCGCGGTCTCTTCGGGCCGGTTCCAGTATTCCAGCAGCATCGAGGCCGAGCCGCGCCGGATGGCAACGTCGCCCTCTTCACTGGTCGGGTTCCCCGTCTCGTCGATCACCGCCACGTCATGCCCCGGCACCGGTTTGCCGATACAGCCGGGGCGCACCGGGAAATCCTGCGCGCAAGAGGACACGACCATGTTGCATTCGGTCTGCCCGTAGAATTCGTTGATCGTCAGATCGAACGCCTTTTGCCCCCAGGCCAGCATCTCGGCCCCCAGCGGCTCACCGCCCGAGGCGACCGAGCGCAGGCCGGGGATGCTCTGATCCGCCGCTTTCAGCATCCGCAGCGCGGTGGGCGGAAAGAATACGTTGCGCACGCCGCCGCGCGCGATCACATCGGCGCAGGCCTCGGGGGCGAACTTCTCAAGCCGCGCAGCCACCACGGGAATGCCCAGCGCGAGGCCCGGCATCAACACATCGAACAGCCCCCCAATCCAGGCCCAGTCGGCGGGGGTCCACAGACAGTCACCGTCGCGCAGGTGGTTGTGGCTGATCGAAACGCCCGGCAGGTGGCCTGTCAGGACGCGGTGCCCGTGCAAGGCCCCCTTGGGACTGCCCGTGGTGCCGGAGGTATAGATCAACACCGCCGGGTCCTCAGGGCCGGTATCTGCGCAGGGCAACGGATCATCCGAGGGCGCGATCTGATCAACCCGCAATGAACGCGCCAGATCGCCCAGCAGCGCCTCTCCCTCGGCATCCGTCAGAACCACCTGCGCCCCGGCATCGCCCACCCGAGAGGCCAGCGCGTCATGTTTGAACAGCTTGAACAGCGGCACCGAGATCGCACCCAGTTTCCAGATCGCCAGATGAGCTGCCGCACACCACGGGGACTGGCTGAGCAATACACCGACCCGATCGCCCGCGCGGACCTGTGGCTGCAGCCTCCGCGCGATACCATCGGTCATCCGCTTGAGCTGGGCATACGTCACATCTTCTCGGGCATCCCCGGTTAGATCGATGATAGCGACCCGTTCAGCGGACTGAGCGAGGCATTGCTGGGCCATGTTGAGACGATCAGGAATGTCCCAGACCCCAGGTTTTTGCATATCCGCCATGCTTTTTGCGGGGCTCATGCGCTAACCCCCGATTTCTTTGTTGTTTTCCGAACACACCGGACCACGGGCAATAACGAAAACTTGATACAGATCAGAGTTCGCAACACTTGGCTGGGTCAAAAGCGTGTCATCAACAAATTCAAGGGCTGTAAAATGACCAAAAAACTCGCCGCTTTGACACTTTCCACCGCGCTTGTTGCGCTGGCTTCTCCTGTTCTCGCTCAGAACCAAGGTGACTGGACCGTAGGTATCGGTGCCGGCTATCTGGACCCCAAATCCAACAACGGCACTCTGGCCGGGCTTGATGCCGAGGTCGATTCCGACGTCAGCGCCATCTTCACCGTCGAGTACTTTGTGCGCGACAATCTGGGCATCGAACTGCTGGCCGCAACGCCGTTCAGCCACGAAGTCACACTGGGTGGCAACATCGACGCAGGCAGCCTCAAGCACCTGCCGCCCACCCTGTCGCTGAATTACCACTTCGACACAGGCAGCGCATGGACGCCCTATGTCGGTGCCGGTATCAACTACACCATCTTCTTCGATGAAAACTCGGCTCTGGGTGACCTCGAACTGGACAATTCGGTCGGTCTCGCCCTGCAGGCTGGCCTGGATTACGCCGTGACCGAGAAAGGCTCTGTGCGTCTGAACGTGCGCTGGTTTGACATCGACTCGGACGTGTCGCTGAACGGTGCCGATATCGGCGAAGCCGAGATCGATCCCTGGCTGGTCGGCGTAACCTACGTCCATCGTTTCTGATACCTTCCAAAGAACGCCCTGCACTTCCCTCGGGTGCGGGGCGTTTTTTTTCATCACAGCATTTCGCTCATTAATTCCCGTCCAACCAGCATCCGGCGAATTTCGCTGGTGCCTGCACCAATCTCCATCAGCTTGGCGTCGCGGAAAATGCGGCTGACCGGGGAATCTGCCAGAAAGCCCGCCCCGCCCATCGCCTGCACGGCCTGATGCGCCTGCACCATTGCCTGTTCGGACGCATATAGACAGCAGGCCGCCGCGTCCTGACGGGTGACATCGCCCCGATCACATGCCTTGGCGACCTCATAGACATAGGCCCGGGCGGAATTCATCGCAGTATACATGTCCGCAATCTTGCCCTGCATCAGTTGAAAGCTGCCGATGGGTTGGCCGAACTGTTTGCGCTCGGCCAGATAGGGCATGATTTCATCCAGACAGGCAGCCATTATGCCCGTACCAATCCCGGCCAGCACGACCCGTTCATAATCCAGACCGGACATAAGGACCGCGACGCCCCGCCCCTCTTCGCCCAGAACGTTTTCGAACGGCACCTCGACATCTTCGAAAATCAGCTCGGCGGTGTTCGATCCGCGCATCCCCAACTTGTCGAAATGGGGGGAGGTCGAGAAACCGGTCATCTCTTTCTCAATCAGAAAGGCTGTGATCCCTTTCGACCCCGCATCCGGGTCGGTCTTGGCATAGACAACCAACGTATCCGCATCCGGCCCATTGGTGATCCAGTATTTGTTGCCGTTCAGACGGTAGTGATCGTTGCGCTTTTCCGCCCGCAGCTTCATCGACACCACGTCGGAGCCGGCGGACGCCTCGGACATCGCCAGCGCGCCCACATGTTCACCCGAGATCAGACGGGGCAGGTATTTCGCCTTTTGCTCATCGGTGCCGTTCAGCTTGATCTGATTGACACATAGATTCGAATGCGCGCCGTACGACAGCGAAACCGAGGCCGAGGCCCGCGCCACCTCCTCAATTGCGACGGTATGAGCAAGGTAGGACATGCCCGCGCCGCCATATTCCTCGGACACCGTGATCCCCAACAGGCCCAGATCGCCCATCTCTTGCCACAGCTCATTGGGAAAAGCGTTTGACTTGTCGACCTCGGCCGCCATCGGCTTGACCCGATCCTGCGCCCAGCGATGCACCATGTCCCGCAGGGCATTCACCTCATCCCCCAGATCGAATTGCATTGTGGCCATGAACATCTGCGGGCTCCTCCTCCACGGTTAATGAACAAGTGTTCAATAAACAGATAACAGCGAATCCTGCCCCGGTCAACGATGGCGGATGTGCGAACGCAAACGCCGCCCCAAGGGGCGGCGTTTCAAAACAGATAGAGCGTGCGCTGCAAGCGCACTCCGCTGGATTACGATTGATAGACCGTGCCGACCTCGGCGCGGATGATCCGCGCGATCACCCGGCAATCTTCCAGCGACAAGGTCAGCGGCACACGCATATCCATGATGCCTGCCAAAATTCTGTCACTGACCGGCAAGGGTTCGCTATCCGCATAGCGCCAACTGTCATAACGCGATGTGAACCCGGTGGGCTCGGCCCCGCCGAACCACTTGATCTCAACCCCGCGGGCCGCACAGCGCCGGATCACCTCAGCAATGCGTTCGGGCGTCCAATCGAGCAACAGGAACTGGATGGACGAGCCGACATAGCTCTCTTCCGGCGGGCGCTCGACCGAGGTCAGGCCCGGAGTTCCGCGCAGCCCGGCGGCAATCTCATCGTAACGCTCGTTCCACCGCTGCACCTGCCGATCCAGATCGCGCAGCTGCGGGCGCAGAATCGCCGCACGCAGATTGTCCATACGGCCTGACACATTCGGAGTGGTGTATTTGATCCGCTCGAACACCTCGGGGCCCGGCGCGGCCAGATGACGTTCATAGAGCATGTAGGAGCCAGAGAGCATCGTCGCCTTTGCGGCCAGCTCTTCGTCGTCGGAGACCAGCAGACCACCCTCGCCCGAGTTCACATGCTTATAGGTCTGACAGGAATAGCACCCTATCGCCCCCTGCCGCCCCGAAAGCTGCCCGCGCCACGCGGCCCCCATCGTATGGGCGCAATCCTCGATCACCGTGACGCCCGCCGCATCACAAATCCGCATCAGCCGATCCATGTCGCACAGATGCCCGCGCATGTGGCTCAGCATCAGCACCCGCGCCTGATCCAGCTTGGCCGCAAGGTCGTCGAGATCGATTGTCAGCGCCTCAGTTACACCTACGAACACCGGCTTTGCCCCGACCGAGGCAATGGCCCCCGGCACCGGCGCCAGCGTGAAGGCATTTGTCAGAACCGGCTCACCCGGCTGCACTCCGACCGCCCGCAAGGCCGTTGCCAAAGCGTAACCGCCAGACGACACAGCAAGGCAATACTTCGCCCCCGTTTGCGCAGCAAATTCCTGTTCCAGCAAAGCGGTCTCGCCCAGCTCTCCGGGCGCTACGTTATAGCGGTGCAGGCGGCCATGGCGCAGAACGGCCAGCGCGGCCTCGATGGCCTCGTCGGGGATGGGTTCCTGCTGGGTGAAACTGCCATTGAATATCTCGGTCATAGGTTTGTTCTGATGCGCCATTGGGTTTCGGTCAAGGGCCTACGCCGCCGCACCGATCAGCCCTTCGACCACGGAAGGCAGATCGTCAAAGTGATGCAGCAGGGCTTCGGGCTCCAGCGCCGCCATGTCGTCGCCTGACGGGCCAAACGTGACCAGAACCGAGGGCACACCAGCAGCGCGCGCCGTATTGCGGTCGGTATCTGAATCGCCGATCAACACACACAGGTCCGGGTGCCCCCCTGCCCGCCGCGCCGCCTCGCGCAGCGGTTCGGGATCGGGTTTGCGCACCGGCAGTGTGTCTGCCCCAACCAGCGAGGCAAACTGGTCCCGCACTCCCATCCGGGTCAACAACTGATGGGCCAGCGCCTCGGGCTTGTTGGTGCAGATCCCCACGCCATAGCCTGCCGATTTCAAAAGCGCGACCGCCTCAAGTGCGCCGGGGTAAAACTGCGTATGGGTGTCGATCGCCTGCGCATAAGCGGTCAGAAGCGTCGGGTAATAGGCGTGAACCGTGTCTTCGTCATAGGCCCCGACCCGTTTCAGCCCATGGGTCAGCATCATCCGCCCGCCGCGCAGGGCAATACCCGCATCCTGCCCGTGGACCAGCACATCGCCATGACCCATTTCACGAAAACAGTGATTGGCGGCCGCAAGCAAATCGCCCGACGTATCCGCCAAAGTTCCGTCCAGATCGAAGATCACGGTGCGCATTGTGCCTCCTTGCTCGGCAGGTTCCCGCCATAAGATGTTGCAAACGGCAATCTAGTTTGATGAGCTAACCGCTTGCGCCTTTGCCATCAGCGGATAAAACGGGCCGCAACAAAACACAAAGAGAAATCGTTTTCATGAGTACTGCTCTTGTCATCCTGGCCGCTGGTAAAGGCACCAGAATGAATTCGGATATTCCAAAAGTACTGCATCCCATCGCTCAGGCTCCGATGCTGGTCCACGCGATGCGCGCCGGGGCTGTTCTGTCGCCCGAACGCACCGTGATCGTCACTGGCCACGGGTCCGAGGCCGTCGCAAAGGTCGCCAAGGCCGAGGATGAAACTGCGCAGATCGCCGTTCAGGAAGAACAGCTGGGCACCGCCCATGCGGTTGCCCAGGCCCGTGCCGCGCTGGACGGGTTCGACGGCGACGTCGTGGTCCTGTATGGCGACACGCCGTTCCTGCAGCCCGACACGCTTGAGCGTATGATTGAGGCGCGCGCGCAAAACGATCTGGTCATTCTGGGGTTTGAGGCCGCAGACCCCGCCCGTTACGGCCGACTTGTCATGGATGGCGACCGGTTGGAGCGGATCGTCGAATTCAAGGACGCATCAGAAGAAGAACGCGCTATTTCCCTCTGCAACTCTGGTCTTTTGGCCTGTGACGCTCAGACGCTGTTCTCTTTGATCGACGCGGTGGGCAACGAAAACGCCGCTGGCGAGTATTATTTGCCCGATGTCGTCGAAATCGCCCGCAGCCGTGATCTGAACGTGACCGCGGTTGCCTGTGACGAGGCGCAGACGCTGGGCGTCAATTCCCGCGCCGATCTGGCCGCAGCAGATGCCGTCTTTCAAACCCGCGCCCGGGCTGAGCTGCTTGAGCTTGGGGTGACCCTGATGGCCCCTGACACGGTCTATCTGGCGGCGGACACGATTATCGGACGCGACACGGTCATCGAACCAAACGTGGTCTTTGGCCCCGGCGTCACTGTTGAAAGCGGCGCGACGATCCGGGCGTTCTCGCACCTTGAAGGCTGCCATGTCAGCCGGGGTGCCGTGGTTGGCCCCTATGCCCGCCTGCGCCCCGGCGCGGAACTGGCCGAAAACACCCGCATCGGCAACTTCGTCGAGATCAAGAACGCCGAGATCGCCGAGGGCGCTAAGGTCAATCACCTCAGCTATATCGGCGATGCTTCGGTCGGGGCGGCGTCGAATATCGGTGCAGGCACGATCACCTGCAATTATGACGGCGTGATGAAGCATCAGACGACCATTGGTGAGAACGTGTTCATCGGCTCGAACACCATGCTGGTGGCCCCTGTGACCGTCGGCAATGGCGCAATGACGGCGACCGGCACGGTTGTGACCCGCGATGTCGCGCCCGACGCGCTGGCCGTGGCCCGCGCCAAGCAGGACAACAAACCCGGCTATGCAAGCAAATTGTTTGAGATGTTGAAGGCGAAGAAAGCTCGTCGCGATAAAGGAAGCTAAGACATGTGTGGTATCGTAGGTGTTCTGGGGCAGCACGAAGCCGCGCCCACGCTGGTCGAGGCGCTGAAACGGCTTGAATATCGCGGCTATGACAGCGCGGGTATCGCGACGGTCAACAATGGCGCGCTGGGGCGGCGGCGTGCGGTGGGCAAGCTGGTCAACCTCAGCGACCTTTTGGTGCATGATCCGCTGCCCGGGAAATCCGGCATTGGTCACACCCGATGGGCCACACATGGCGTGCCTTCTGTGACCAATGCGCATCCGCATAAGGCCGGACCGGTTGCTGTGGTTCATAACGGTATCATCGAAAACTACCGCGAATTGCGGGCCGAACTGGCCGGATATGGCGTGGATTTCGTGACCGAGACCGACACGGAAACCGTGGCGCTGATGGCCGAACACTATCTGAAGTCGGGAATGCCCCCTGTCGAAGCCGCCTTTGAGACCATCAACCGTCTGAAAGGGGCCTTTGCGCTGGCCTTTCTGTTCGATGGTGAGGACGATCTGATCGTGGCCGCCCGCCGGGGCTCTCCGCTGGCGATCGGGCATGGCGATGGTGAGATGTTCATAGGCTCGGATGCGATTGCCCTGGCCCCGCTGACCGACCGCATCACCTATCTTGAGGAAGGCGATCGCGCGGTCGTGACCCGAACCTCACTGGAAATCCGCAACGAAGCCGGTGAATTGGCCAATCGCGAGACCCGGCAGATCAAGCTGGATCAAACGCGGGCCGACAAAGGCGGTTACAAGCATTTCATGGCCAAAGAGATTGCCGAGCAGCCCGTGGTGATCGCCGAAGCCATCCGATCCTACCTGCCGACCGGCGGGGATGATGTCGTCTTGCCCGGCGATCTGGATTTCACCAAGCTGGACCGGCTGACGATGGTGGCCTGTGGCACGGCCTTCTATGCCTGCCTGACGGCAAAATACTGGTTCGAGCAGCTGGCCCAGATGCCCGTCGAAGTCGATATCGCCAGCGAATTCCGCTATCGCGAACCTCCCATTACCGGGCGCACAGCGGCCTTGTTCGTCAGCCAATCCGGCGAAACAGCCGACACACTGGCGGCCCTGCGCTATTGCGAGGGCAAGGCCGACAAGATCGTGTCGGTGGTCAACGTCCCCGAAAGCTCGATCGCGCGGGAAAGCGATATTGCCCTGCCCATTCATGCGGGGGTTGAGATCGGGGTGGCCTCGACCAAGGCGTTCACTTGCCAACTGAGCGTGCTGCTGATGCTGGCTCTCAAGGCCGCCGCAGACCGGGGCACGCTAAGCGACGAAGAACTGGCCGATCACGCCGCCGCCCTGCGTGGATTGCCCACCGTTCTGAATACCGCTCTGGATCAGAACCGATCGATCAAGAAATCCGCACAACGCCTGTCGGAGGCGCGCGACGTTCTGTTTTTGGGACGTGGCCTGATGTATCCTCTGGCCATGGAAGGCGCGCTGAAACTTAAGGAAATCAGCTATATACACGCCGAAGGTTATGCGTCGGGCGAGCTAAAGCACGGCCCTATCGCCCTGATCGACAAACACATGCCGGTGGTGGTCATGGCCCCCAGCGATACGGTTTTCGACAAGACGGTCTCGAACATGCAAGAGGTGATGGCGCGCAAGGGCAAGGTCATTCTGGTATCCGATGATGACGGCATCGCGCAGGCCGAAGACGGCGTCTGGAACACGATCCGCATGCCCTATGTACACCCCAGCCTTGTCCCGATCCTCTATTCGATCCCGGCGCAGTTGCTGGCCTATCATACAGCCGTCGCCAAGGGCACGGATGTGGATCAGCCCCGCAATCTGGCAAAATCTGTAACCGTGGAGTGAAACATGGCCAAGCAGTTCCCATCACTGGATGACGCACAGCGCAAGTTCATCGAAGATCAGCACATGTTCTTTGTCGGCACAGCGGCGGCAGAGGGGCGGGTCAATATCTCGCCCAAGGGTATGGATTCCCTGCGGGTGCTGGGCCCGAACCGGATCGTGTGGATGAACATCACCGGCAGCGGCAATGAAACCGCCGGTCATCTGCTTGAGGTCAACCGCATGACACTGATGTGGTGTTCCTTCACCACGCGCCCGCTGATTCTGCGCACCTATGGGACCGCGCAAACCCTGCATGCGGGCGACGAAGGCTGGGACGCACTGGCCAAGCTGTTCCCGGACCACCGCAGCGCGCGGCAAATCTATGATCTGGATATTGATCTGGTTCAGACATCCTGCGGTTATGCGGTGCCCTTCATGGACTACCGGGCCGAGCGTGACACGATGCAGAAATGGGTGGATGGCAAAACGGATGACGACATCCGCGCCTATTGGGTGGAAAAGAACCAACAGACGATCGACGGCAAGCCGACCGGTGTTCCAAGCTGATGGTGCCTGAAACCTATCTGAATCAGATCAAGGCCCATGCAGATACCGAGCGCGGCGCGCAGATGGCCGCCTATCACAAGGTCGACCGCCCCTATCTGGGCGTTGGGAACCCCATCCTGAACGACCTGAGCAAAAGCTGGCGTCAGGATCTGGATGTGCCCTCGCGGGTCGAACTGGCAGATGCTCTTTGGCAAACCAACATCCACGAAGCCCGCATTGCCGCTGCAAAGTTGCTGACACAGGCCCGCATTCGCCCGGATGACGCGGTTTGGGATCTGTTGCAAAGCTGGCTGCCGGATTTTGACGCCTGGGCCGTGGCCGACCACGCCTGCATGGCAATGCAGAAACGCCTGTCAGCCGATCCTGCGCGGCTGGATCAGGTCGAACGCTGGACGGCGTCAGATCACATGTGGACACGGCGCGCGGCGCTGGTTGCGACTTTGCCGTGGACCAAACAAAACCATCCCAAACCTGACGATCTGGCGCGCAGGGATCGCATTCTGGGATGGGCTGCGGATTACGTCCATGATCGCGATTGGTTCATCCAGAAAGCAATCGCCTGGTGGCTGCGCGAGCTGTCAAAGCACGACGCAGACCGCGTCATCGCCTTTCTGTCCCGGCACGGCGCGGACATGAAACCCTTTGCCCGCCGCGAAGCGGGAAAATACCTCAAAGATCAGTTAGAATAGACCTCAAGCTCGACCAGTTCATCGAACGGCAGCAGCAAGGCCCGCATCGCATCCAGTGACAAGCGGCTGCCGCCACCTTCGGGGCCCGGGACGGGCACCAGAGTAATGTAGGCCTGCGCCCCGGTTCTGGGCACGACGACGCGCCCCGTGAATTCAGTTTCAACCAGTGGTGTCTGCAGCCACCGACCGGGTGTGCTCGGATCGCCCAAACCAGCGATTGTTTTCTTTGCCCCGACCCAGCTTTCGCGCGTTGCAACAGCAGGCTCTGGTTCGACAACCTCTTCGGTCGCGACCTCCTCAGCCTCGGGCGGAGTCTTATCGGTTTTCAAAACACGATCGGTGGTGGACCTAACGGTTTCACACCCGGCGAGCAGAACGATCAAGGCAACTAGCGCATATTTCATACCAACAGCCTATCGCCCTGTGCGCATCTGTACCAGCGCAAAGGAAACTTCGCCCTTGTCCAAGCCATGTCCCGGCTTTACCTATAACGCATGACTGCTCCGCTTATCGACCCGTTCGCACGTGCCATCACCTATCTCCGCGTCTCCGTTACGGACCGCTGCGATTTCCGCTGTGTGTATTGCATGTCAGAGGATATGAAGTTCCTCCCTAAAAAAGACCTGCTAACCTTGGAAGAGCTGGACCGCATGTGCTCGACCTTCGTGAAGATGGGCGTGGAAAAGCTGCGGATCACTGGTGGTGAGCCGCTGGTGCGCCGCAATATCATGACGTTTTTCAACAGCATGACCCGCCATCTGGACAGCGGCGCGCTGAAAGAACTGACGCTGACCACCAATGGCTCACAGCTGCATCGTTTTGCTGATGATCTGTATGCGGCCGGGGTGCGGCGGGTAAATGTCTCGCTGGATACGCTGGATGAGGACAAGTTCGCCAAGGTCACCCGCTGGGGTCGGCTGAAACAGGTGTTGAATGGGATCGATGCTGCACAAAAGGCCGGTCTTAGGATCAAGATCAACGCGGTGGCCCTGAAAGGCTTTAACGAACCCGAACTGCCCCGCATCACCGAATGGTGTGCCGAGCGTGACATGGACCTGACCTGGATCGAGGTCATGCCCATGGGCGATATCGGCAACGAGGATCGGCTTGATCAGTACTGGTCGCTGAAAGACGTGCGCAAGGAATACGAGAACCACTATACGGTGTCCGATCTGGCCGAGCGGACCGGCGGGCCTGCCCGCTATGTACGGCTTGAGGAGACGGGCCAAAAGATCGGCTTTATCACGCCACTGTCCCATAATTTCTGCGAAAGTTGCAACCGCGTACGCCTGACCTGCACCGGTGAGCTGTATATGTGCCTCGGGCAAGAGGACATGGCTGATCTGCGCGGTGCCCTGCGCGACCACCCCGACACCGAACAACCGCTTGAGGATGCGATCCGCGCTGCGATCAATCTCAAACCCAAAGGGCACGATTTCGACTATTCCCGTCAGGCGGTCGACGGCCAGATGAGCCGCCACATGAGCCACACAGGCGGCTGATATGGCCGCCCCTTCTGGCCGACCGACGCTGCTCTACCATCTGTATTGCGGTCTGACCGCTGTTGCGGGCCCTCTGGTCTGGCGCGCGGTTCGCAAAAAGCTGCAGGCCGCGGATGTCCCCAGTGTTCGCCAAAAAGAACGGCTGGGCCATGCCAGCCTGCCCCGCCCCGATGGACGCATTATCTGGTTCCACGCCGCCAGCGTGGGCGAAACCCTGTCGGTCATCAGCCTGATCAAGCGGCTGGGTGAACGGCTGCCCGATGCCTCGTTTCTGATCACTTCGGGCACACCCACCTCTGCGGCGCTGATCGAAAAACGCATGCCACCGCGTGCCCGCCATCAATACCCGCCGCTTGACATGCCCGGCCCGGTGCGGCGCTTTCTGGATCACTGGCAGCCGGATGCGGGGATCTTTGTCGAAAGCGAAATCTGGCCGCGCCTGATTATTGAAAGCGCGAGGCGCGGGATACCCTTGGCCCTGCTCAACGCCCGACTGTCGGATAAATCCGTCGCAGGCTGGAAAAAACGCTCCGACACGGCCCGCTTCATTCTGGACCACTTTCGCCTGTTCCTGACCCAGAACGACAAAACCGCCAAAAACCTGATCGACATGGGCGCACAGCCCGCGCGCGTTCAACCCGGCACGAACCTGAAGTCTATGTCCGACCCTCTGCCGGTGGACCAGTCCACCCTGTCCGACATCCACGCCCAGATTGGCGACCGCCCCATCTGGATCGCCAGTTCCACACATGCGGGCGAAGAGGAAACGGTTCTGGCCGCCCATGCGGACCTGCTCAAACGCTGGCCGAACCTGCTGCTATTGCTGATCCCCCGCCACCCCGAACGCCGCGCTGACGTAGCACGGCTGATCCAGACCGCCGGGCAAACGACAGCGTTCAGGTCCGCAAACGACCCAATCACCAAAGACACCCAAATCTACGTGGCCGACACGCTGGGCGAGACCGGCACATGGTACGCGCTCTGCCCCATCGTGTTCCTCGGCGGCTCCCTAAAAGAGATCGGAGGCCACAACCCCTTTGAAACCGCCCAGGCCGGAGCAGCCGTGATCACCGGGCCGGGCTATTTCAACTTTGCTGAGACCTTCGCGCCTCTCATCAAGGCAGGCGGTGCAATCCAAGTACAATCCGCCGCAGACCTTACCCAAGCCGTGTCAGACTGGCTCTCCGACCCAAACGCCCTGAACACGGCACAACAAGCCGCCAAATCCTGCGTCAACACCCAACAATCGGCCCTCGACGCCGTGGTGGAAACCCTATGCGCCCAGCTCGACCTGACGCGCCAGGATCCCTCTTCATCTGGCTAAAAATATCCCGGGGGTGTGGGGGCAGAGCCCCCACCCGGCGCGTCCGTTCAAGCCGCAGGCATCCTCTGTTCAACAATCTCAGCCCACCAACTGCACCCGGCGGGAATGGCCTCATCGTTGAAATTATACTCGGGATGGTGCACCGCAGCAGTATCGCCATTGCCAACCAGAATATAGGCCCCCGGCCGCTCCTCCAGCATAAAGGCGAAATCCTCGCCGCCCATGATCAACGGCGCCTCGTCGCAATTGCCCGACACCGAGCGTGCAACCTCTGCCGCGAAATCGGTTTGCGCATCACTGTTTACCATCACCGGATAGCCCCGGTAATAGGTTACGTCCGCCGCCCCCCCAAAGGTCGCGGCAACGCCCGCGCAAATCTCTTTGATACGTACCTCAGCCAGATCGCGCATCTCGCGGCTCATCGTGCGCACCGTCCCTTTCAACTGCACCTTCTGCGGGATCACGTTGAACGCCGTGGACGAGGTTTCGAACGACGTCACAGACACCACCACCTGATCCACCGGGTCCGCATTGCGCGCAGCGATCGTTTGCAGGGCCAGAACTGCCTGAGCAGCCATCACGGTCGTATCAACGGTTTCATGGGGCTTGGCCGCGTGTCCGCCCTTGCCCTCAAACGCAATGTCGAACTGATCGGTGGCGGCAAAGAACGCGCCGGGGCGAATGGCAAAGCTGCCCACCGGACGACCGGGCCAGTTGTGCATGCCATAAACCTCCTGAATGCCCCAGCGGTCCATCATACCGTCTTCGCACATCTCACGACCGCCGCCGCCGCCCTCTTCGGCAGGCTGGAAAATCACTACAACGGTGCCGTCAAAGTTCCGGGTTTCCGACAGGTATTTCGCCGCCCCAAGCAGCATCGCCGTATGACCGTCATGACCGCAGGCATGCATGGCCCCATCGGTCTTGGATGCATAGTCCAGACCCGTCGCCTCATGGATGGGCAGCGCATCCATGTCTGCCCGCAGACCGATCACCTTGCCGCCGGTATCAACCTTGCCCTTGATCACCCCCACAACGCCCGTGCGACCAATGCCGGTAACGACCTCGTCACAGCCAAACTCTTTCAGCTTATCGGCGACTAGGGCACTGGTGCGGTGGGTCTCAAACAGGATTTCAGGGTTTTCGTGAATGTCACGACGCCATTCGGTGATTTCACTCTGCAACTCGGCAAAACGGTTTTTGATTGGCATAGGTCTCTCCCAGTCAGTTCATTGCGCCGGAGACGCCCCGGCGGGTAGTCGTCAATCCAAAGGCGCAGGCCGCAGCGCGCCGGACAGCAGGACAATCAGCACCGCCAGAGGCAGCAGCGCCGCAAAGGCCAAGCGTAATGTAAGCATCTCTGCCAAAAACCCAATAAGCGGCGGGCCGATCAACAACCCGCCATAACCCAGCGTTGCCACGCTGGCGATGGCCTGCCCGGGCGGCACATTCGGATCATTGGCCGCCCGGCTAAAGGCCAAGGGCATGATCATGGCATAGCCCACCCCCATCAACGCAAAGCCGGCCAGCGCCAAACCCGCCTCGGCAGCCGTGACCACGCCCAGTACCCCCAGCGCTGCACAAACACCGCCAAAACGAGCCGTCACGACGGGGCCGAACCGCGCAATCACAAAACCCCCAGCCAATCGAAACGCCACCATGGTCACAGAAAACACAGCGTATCCAAGGGCTGCGACACTCTCAGCCGCGCCAGTTACATCCCGCAGAAAAATCGCGCTCCAATCCGCCACGGCCCCTTCGCCCAGCGCACCGCAGAGCGCTGTAAAGCCAACCAGAACCAAGGCACCGGATGGCAAAGCAAACACCGCGCCGCCGTGCGTTTCAGCCCGACGGGACGTCCACCTGACCCATGACAAGGCCAGCGCCAGCGCAACAACCACGCCCCCTGCGAGTAAAAAGTGCTGCATCACCGACAGGCCCATCTGCACTGCACCATAGCCGCTGAGCGCGCCCAACCCGGCCCCAAGGCTCCACATCGCGTGAAAGGATGACATGACGGGCTTGTCATAGGTCTGTTCGACCTCAGCCGCCCAGGCGTTCATGGCCACATCCATCGATCCGTGAAAGGCCCCGAATATGAACAGAAATCCCGCCAACGCCCAGAACCCATCGGCAAGCGCAAGCAGGATCAACGACGCAGTGTAAAGAACCGCAATGATCCGCGTCAGCGCAACGGCTCCGAACCGGTCGGTCAGCCGCCCTGTCACCGGGAACGAGCACACAGCCCCCGCCGCCATGAACAAAAGTCCATAGCCCAGCGCCTCATGCGTCAGGTCCAGCCTGTCCCGTACCGCAGGAATACGGGACGCCCAGATACCAAACAGCGCACCATTCAGAATGAACATGGCCGCCACAGCACGCCACGCAGCCCAGAGTCCGATCACGGGGTTTCCTTTGAACACAACGCCAGTTGCGTCAGTTCTACAGCTTGCGCCCGGTTTGGCAAACGCGGATCACTCCAGTCGTTTACGGATTTGCCTGATGCCGAACCAGACCGCCAGAACAACGGGCACAGTCACCGCCGCGGTCAGCATCCCCTTGCTGATCCCCGCCTTGGTCAACGGGTACAGCAGATAGCTAGCCAGCGAGACCGCATAGTAACTGATCGCCACCACCGACAAACCTTCGACCGTGTGTTGAAGGCGCAAGGCCAGATCGGCCCGGCGGTCCATACTCTCAAGCAACGCCTGGTTCTGTGCACTGCGTTCCACATCAACCCGCGTCCGCAATAGCTCACCCGCACGGATGGCCCGGTCCGACAGCGCCTGCAGGCGGCGCTCGGTCGATTTCACCGTGCGCATCGCCGGATCGTACCGGCGCATCATGAAATCGGCAAAACTCTGACGGCCCTTGAACCGCTCTTCGCGCAGCACTGTGACCCGCTGGTTCACGATGGCCTCATAGGCCCCTGTCGCCCCAAACCGGAACGAACATTGGGCCGACAGCGTCTCCAATTCGATCGAAGTCGACAGCAGCCGTTGCAGCAACTCATCCGGATGCGCCGAGTTGCCCGACATCTGCCCCATCAACTGGGTCAGTTGCCCGTCCAACTCTCCGATCCGTGGCGTCAGTTGCTTAACGCGGGCAAAGCCCAGCATCGACATCGCTTTATAGGTCTCAATCTCGCACAGACGCTGGATCAGCCGCCCTGTTCTGCGGCGCCCGGTCCCCTCAGGGATAAACAGCGCAAACCGCACATGCCCTGCGGGATCGATGCGGAAATCGCTGGCACAGATCGCAGCATCATCCAATACGCGCGCCACGGCCAGGCTTTCGGGCTCAAACCAATCCGCCAGCGCAGACTCAACCTTTTGATCCGCCTCACGCTCCACCACACGGATCATCGCCGAAGTAAACCGTTGTCCGGGGCTGGCGGCCAACCAGTCGGCAGGAAACACCTCAAAATCTGCCGGGTTAAACGCCCGGTCACTGACGTTTTGCGCAATCGCGGTATAGGTCACAAACTCAGTATGCTGTTCCCATTTCAGCCAATACCGCCCGATCTGTCCGGCGTAATGTGTGGCCTCGGGCTGCGGATGTGGTGCGCCATGCCGATCCAGCAGCTGGATCAGATGGGCCAGGTCCTGATCCCGGTCCCGCGCCACCGCAGCATCCGGCTTTTTAATCGCCAGAAAAACCACCGTACAGGGCGCCGCCGCCACAGGAAACGGGCGGGCATGCAGTTCATTGGCCAGCGCATAGCGCAGCGGGTGATCATCAATAGGCGTCATTCAGGGCTCCGTCTCCTGCGGGCACTATACGAGCAATGCCAGAGACATCAATTCTCTTCCATTTCATGAACTTGCGAGAATACGACAGTATACACGCCAATCAGGTCATTGATTTGGCTGCCACAACTCGATGGGGTTGCCTTCGGGGTCGTGAATACGGGCGAATTTTCCAACCTCACTGTCCCATTCCGGCTTGCTTTCAACCGCGATACCCGCACTTTCCAATTGCCTGCTCAGAGCCTCCAAATCATCAACGCGGAAATTGATCATCCACTGCTGATCCGACCGCCCAAAATAATCGGTATCCTCGGGAAACGGCGCAAAAACCGTATACCCCTCACGCTGCCGCCACGGCACCGGATCGTAATGCGATACACCAAGATGCTCCTCGTACCACGCAGTTAAAGCCTCAGGGTCACGCGCACGAAAGAACACTCCGCCAATTCCATTCACCTTCTGCATCCCACCCTCCTAACGCGACACGCGCCCATACTACTCCGCCTGCTTCATCTGGCCAAAAATATCCTGGGGGTTTGGGGGCAAAGCCCCCATCACCACCAAAAAAGAAAAGGGCGCCCGCAGGCGCCCTTTGCATTTTGATAACGGCCTCAGATCAGTCGATCATCGGCAAGAGCTTGTCCAGCGACTGTTTTGCGTCGCCATAGAACATCCGTGTGTTTTCCTTGAAGAACAGCGGGTTTTCGATGCCGGAATAGCCGGTACCCTGACCCCGTTTCGACACGAACACCTGCTTGGCCTTCCAGCATTCCAGAACCGGCATCCCGGCGATGGGGCTGTTTGGGTCTTCCTGCGCCGCAGGGTTCACGATGTCGTTCGAACCGATGACGATGGCCACATCCGTGTCTGGAAAGTCTTCGTTGATCTCATCCATTTCCAGCACGATGTCATAAGGCACCTTTGCTTCGGCCAGCAGAACGTTCATGTGGCCTGGCAGACGACCTGCAACGGGGTGGATCGCAAAACGCACCTCTTTGCCCTTGGCGCGCAATTTACGGACCAACTCGGACACCGACTGCTGCGCTTGCGCTACCGCCATACCGTAGCCCGGAATGATGATCACGCTGTCTGCGTCGTTCAGCGCCGCCGCAACGCCATCAGCATCAATGGCCACCTGTTCGCCTTCAACCGCCATCTGTTCACCCTGCGGGCCACCAAAGCCGCCCAGGATCACGCTGACAAAGTGACGGTTCATCGCCTTACACATGATGTAGGACAGGATCGCACCCGACGAGCCCACCAGCGCGCCGACAACGATCAGCAGGTCATTGCCAAGGCTGAAACCAATCGCCGCAGCTGCCCAGCCCGAATACGAGTTCAGCATCGACACCACCACCGGCATGTCGGCACCGCCGATACCCATGATCAGGTGATAGCCGATGAACAGCGCCGCAAGTGTCATCAGGAACAGCGGGAAGAACCCGCCCGAGCTGGTGTACCAGATCAGACAGATGAACGAGAGACCCGCAGCTGCCGCGTTCAAGGCATGACCGCCGGGCAGCTTCGTGGCCACGGATGTCACCTTGCCCGCCAGTTTGCCATACGCCACGACCGATCCGGTAAAGGTGATCGCACCGATAAAGATACCCAGGAACAGTTCCACATGCAGGATCGCCAGCTCCGCCGGAGTTTTCTTGGCGATCAGCTGAGCAAAATCACCCAGACCTGACAGTTCGACCTCTTTTGCGGCATCGGCAATTGCAAACACCTCGGCCACATTCTGGATTTCGAAATGCGCATTGAACCCCACGAACACAGCAGCCAGACCAACCAGCGAGTGCATCGCGGCCACCAGCTGCGGCATCTCGGTCATCTGCACGCGCTTGGCGACATATTGGCCGATAAAGCCCCCGCCCGCGATCAGCAGCAGCGAAAACAGCCACAGACCGGAACCCGGACCAACCAGCGTGGCGAACACCGCCAGCGCCATACCGACGATACCGTACCAGACAGCGCGCTTGGCGCTTTCCTGGTTCGACAAACCGCCGAGGGAAAGAATGAACAGAACAGCCGCAACAACATACGCGGCAGTGGTAAAGCCTTCCATCTACCCGGCCTCCTTAAGATTTCTGGAACATGGCGAGCATGCGCCGGGTGACAAGAAAGCCGCCGAAAATGTTGATTCCGGCCATGAAAACAGACAGCGCTGCCAGCAGAATGACCAGGAACGACCCCGATCCGATCTGCATAAGCGCCCCGACGATGATGATCGACGAGATCGCGTTAGTGATCGCCATCAGCGGAGTGTGCAAGCTGTGCGCCACGCCCCAGATCACCTGGAAGCCCACGAACACCGCCAGCACGAACACGATGAAGTGCTGCATGAAGCTGGCCGGAGCCACCAGCCCCACCAGCAGCATGAGCACGCCACCCACGCCCAGCAGGGTGAACTGCTGTTTGGTCTGCGCCTTGAAGGCGGCAATCTCCTGCGCCTTTTTCTCTTCCGGGGTCAGCTCCTTGACCTCGGGCTTTTTCTGGGCCGCGATTGCCTGCACTTTCGGCGGTGGCGGCGGGAAGGTGATCTCACCCTCATGGGTCACGGTCGCGCCGCGGATCACGTCATCTTCCATGTCGTGATTGATCTGACCGTCTTTTTCAGGCGTCAGATCAGTCATCATGTGGCGGATGTTTGTTGCATAAAGCGACGAGGCCTGTGCAGCCATCCGGCTGGGAAAATCGGTATAGCCGATGATGGTCACACCATTGTCGGTCACGATCTTCTCATCTGCCACGGTCAGCTTGCAGTTGCCGCCTTTTTCCGCCGCAAGGTCCACAATGACCGAACCCGGCTTCATCGCTTCGACCATATCCTTGGTCCAAAGTTCTGGCGCTTCGCGGTTCGGGATCAGCGCGGTGGTGATCACGATGTCCATCTCGGGCGCGAGTTCGCGGAACTTGGCCAGCTGCGCCTCACGGAACTCCTCGGACTGGACGCTGGCATAGCCGCCGGTGGCCGCGCCATCCTGTTGGTCTTCCTCGAAATCCAGATAGACGAACTCAGCCCCCATGGATTCGACCTGCTCGGCCACTTCGGGGCGCACGTCGAACGCATAGGTGATCGCACCCAGCGAGGTCGACGTCCCAATGGCAGCCAAACCGGCCACACCCGCGCCGACAATCAGCACCTTGGCAGGCGGCACCTTACCGGCAGCCGTCACCTGACCGGTGAAGAAACGGCCAAAGTTGTTGCCCGCCTCGATCACCGCGCGATAGCCCGCGATATTGGCCATTGAGGACAAAGCATCCATCTTCTGGGCACGCGAAATACGCGGCACCATCTCCATGGCGATGACGTTGGCGCCCTTGGATTTGGCCAGCTCCATACCTTCTTCATTCCCGGCCGGGTTGAAGAAAGAAATCAGCGTCTTGCCCTTGGTCAGACGCTTCAGCTCGGTTTCGTTGGGTTGACGGACCTTGGCGACGATATCAGCCGCTTTCCAAAGCGAAGCCGCAGTTTTGATGACCTCGACCCCGGCCTCTTCATAAGCTGCATCTGAAAACCCGGCGGCAGCGCCTGCGCCTTTTTCGATCAGGCACTCATAGCCCAGCTTTTGTAACTGACGGGCCGAGTCCGGCGTCATCGCCACCCGGTTCTCACCGTCAAAAGTTTCCTTTGGCGTTCCTATCTTCAACGGTGCGTCCCCCTAATATTCGATATGTTCGCGCGCGCGTTTCGCATTTTTAGTCAATTCTCCATCTAACTTGCGAAAGATTATTTCGCAACTGCAGCATTTGTTACGTTGTGTCACTAACGTCCATTTCAGATCCATCGCCGCGTCTGCTTTTCATAACGGGCAAAATCCGCACGAAACGTGCGGCGCATTCGATCCTCTTCCGGCAGGATAAAGCGGCGCTCCAGCAGCCAGACAAAGATCGGAACCAAAACCAGAGACAGAACAGCATCGAACCGAAGGATCAAACCTGTCAGGATCAATACATCGCCCAGATAGATCGGGTTCCGGCTGCGCTTGAAAATACCCGTTTGCACCATCCGCGAGGGTGTCTGATGCGGGAAGACCGTTGTTTTGTGGCGACGAAATTCGACAACTGCCAGCGCTGCCAGAATAATGCCACCGCCAATCAGCAATCCGCTTGCAAGATCTGTGAACCAACTCTCTAAAGACAATCCCATAGGCAGAAAGCGCGATTGCAGCCACGCAAGGCACGCGGCCCCCAGAAGCCAGATTGGAGGGATGTCAATTTTTTGCATGCGTGCGTAGTACCTGCGTGTCACTTCTGCTGAAAGTGTCGTTTTCGACAGTTTGTCTACCGCTTTCCGACACGAATATCAAAACCCCAGATAGTCGCAGCAATTTATTGCGCCCAGGTAAGGAACGTATGCGTCGGTAGACAGTTCAATGCGCATCAGTTAGCCATCTTCAACAAGCAGGCTGACCACCAAAGCGGAGCACTCATGACCGACTTCAAAGCAACCAAAGCCATGTTCGATCTGCCTGACGGAGTTATCTATCTGGATGGCAACTCTCTGGGCCCTTTGCCGCGTGCTGCTGGGGAACGGGTCAGTGACATGCTGGTCAAAGAATGGGGGCAAATGCTGATCACCGGCTGGAACAAGGCCGGGTGGATGGGGCTGCCTGTTGGATTGGGCGACCGCATCGGGCGGCTGATCGGTGCGGAACCCGGTGCGGTGGTGACGGGCGATACCCTGTCGATCAAGGTCTATCAGGCCGTGGCCTCAGCCCTTGAGTTGCGCCCCGACCGCAAAGTTGTCCTGTCCGATAGCGGGAATTTTCCGTCGGACTTGTATATGATGGACGGGCTGCTGCGGTCACTGGGGCCGGATTACGAATTGCGCGTGGTCGCGCCCGAAGAGGTCGCGGCACATATCACCGAAGACGTCGCCGTTCTGATGCTGACCGAGGTCGACTATCGCTCGGGCCGGATGCACGACATGAAGGCACTGACCGAGTTGGCGCATGCCAATGGCACCGTCACCGTCTGGGATCTGGCCCATTCGGCAGGGGCGATTCCTGTGGATCTGTCCGGCTGCAACGCCGATTTCGCGGTTGGGTGCACCTATAAATACCTCAATGGCGGCCCCGGTGCCCCTGCCTTTATCTACGTCGCGCCGCGTCTGGCCGATCAGGTGCGCCCCGCCCTGTCCGGTTGGCTGGGTCACGAATCTCCGTTCGCGTTTGATCTGGATTACCGCCCCGGAACCGGGATCGAGAGGATGCGGGTCGGCACCCCTCCGATCATTCAGATGACAGCGCTGTCGGCGGCCATGGATATCTGGGACATGGCCGAGATGGCCGATGTGCGCGCCAAGTCCATTGAACTGACCGAACTTTTCATCACCCGCGTCGAAGCCACCTGCCCCGAGCTGGAATTGGCCAGCCCGCGCGACCCGCACCAGCGCGGCAGTCAGGTCTCATTCCGGTTCACCGAAGGCTATGCCGCCATGCAGGCCCTGATCGCGCGCGGAGTGATCGGGGACTTCCGGGCCCCCGATATCATGCGTTTCGGGTTCACGCCGCTGTATGTTGATGAGCAGGACGTGGAAAGCGCCGTCGATATTCTGGCCGACATCATGCAGAACCGCCTGTGGGACACGCCGGAATACAAGGTGCGTCAGCGGGTTACCTGACTTCCAGCCCGGTGCCAATCAGCGCCGCGATCTGCGCAACCTGTTGTTCATACACCTCAGCCCCCGCGCCGATCAGTTTGAGCCCTTTGAGCGTGGCCGCAATCGTGCGCCCGGTTTCCTCAGCATCGTTCAGCAGACGTACCCGCCCGGCCTGCGCCTGCCGCTGCAGCCAGTCTGTGTAGAGCTCTGCCAGCCGTGCCTCTCCGGCGGCGACAATATCGGCCGCCATGGATTTCGTGTTATCCAGCATCTCAAGCCCATGAGGTGAGGCCAGTATCGTCGCGATCCCGGCTGTCTGCACCTGAACGGCCTTGGTCAGAACCTCGGATACGGGCCCTTCTTCGGCAAGCGCCTGCGCCACGGCTTGGGTTTTTTCAGCATAATAGACCTCGGTCAGTTTGCTGACGATCGCCTCTTTGTTCTTGTAATGCAGATACACCGCCGGACGCGACATGCCCGCACCGCGCGCGATGTCGTCCATCGAGGTCTTCTTGTACCCGTAGGCGGCAAAGGCCTGAAAGGCCGAATTCAGGATCGCCTTTTGCCGTGAATCGTCAATCGTCTCAGTCATGAGGAAACTGGTGACAGTTTTTGTCTATTTTGTCAATTGACACACTGACACTTTTCGATAAACATGTCAGAAACCAGCCACAGCTAAACGAGGCACGCCATGGCGACCACTCTGAAGATCAACGGAACGCAACATCAGGTTGACCTGCCTGACGATGTCCCCCTGCTTTGGGTGCTGCGGGATGAGGTCGGCCTGACCGGAACCAAATTTGGCTGCGGCGTCGCCGCCTGCGGGGCCTGCACCGTGCATATCGATGGTGAGGCCGTGCGCTCGTGCCAGGTGGCGCTGTCGGATGTCTGGGGCAATGTGACAACGATCGAAGGGATCGGCACGCCGAATGCGATGAACGCGCTGCAACAGGCCTGGGTCGATCATCAGGTCGCGCAATGCGGCTATTGCCAGTCCGGTCAGATCATGCAGGCGGCTGCGTTGCTGGCCGAAAACCCCGCCCCCTCAGACACTGACATTGACGAGGCGATGCAGGGCAACCTGTGCCGCTGTGGCACCTATCCCCGTATCCGCGCCGCGATCCACGATGCGGCTGGCAAGCTGAAGGAGGCGTAAACAATGGCATCTGTTGGTAAAATCCTCCGCCGCACCTTCCTGATTGGCTCCGCTGCGGTGGTCGGCGGTGTGGCCTTTGGTGGTTACTATGTCAGCCGCCCCGCCCCGAACCCTCTGAACCCCGGTAAGGGTGAGGCCGCGCTGAACCCGTTTGTCCTGATTGACCAGAACGGCGTGACCCTGTTCGCCCCGCGGGCCGAGATGGGTCAGGGCGTCAAAACCACATGGGCCGCCCTGATCGCCGAAGAACTGGATGTCGATCTGGATCAGATCACCGTTCTGCACGGACCTGCTGCTGCGGCCTACTACAACTCGGCCCTCGTGGGTGAGGGTCTGCCCAACAAGGGCTATGACATCTCGGACTTCCAGCACAATCTGGGTGAGATGCTGGGGGTTCTGGGCCGAACGCTCAGCCTGCAGGTCACCGGGGGTTCAACCTCGATGAAAGACGGGTTCGAGCGGATGCGTCAGGCCGGCGCGTCGGCGCGGGAGACCTTGAAACGCGCTGCAGCCAGCCGGTTGGGCGTTGAACCGGCTGAGTTGAAAACTGCCTCGGGCCATGTGATCGTCCCCAATGGCGACAAGATCGCCTATAGCGATTTGGCGGAGGATGCCGCAGCGCTTGAACCGGTCGAGGTCGCGCTGCGTGATCCATCCCAGTGGCGCTATCTGGGCCGCACCCAACCACGTCTGGATATGGTTGGTAAGGTGACGGGCACTGCGGAATTCGGCGTCGACGTGCGCCTGCCCGGCATGAAATTCGCCGCCGTGCGCATGAATCCAAAGCTGGGCGGCGCGATGAACGGCTTTGATGACAGTGCAGCAAAAACCATGCCCGGCGTTGAACAAATCGTCGATCTGGGCACCGGAGTCGCGGTGATCGCCAACAACACATGGCTGGCCAATCAGGCGGTCGAAGCCATCGACGTGGACTGGGGCGATGCCCCCTATCCGCCCGAAACAGATGGTATCTTTGCCAAGATCGCCGAAGCGTTCGATGACGCCCCGAACTCAACCATGCGCGACGACGGCGATGTCAGCGTCACGCCCGAAGGCGCGACCGAGATCACGGCTGAATACCAACTGCCCTATCTGGCCCACGCCACGATGGAGCCTATGAATGCCACCGCGCTGTTCACCGGCGATGCGCTAGAGCTGTGGTGCGGCAACCAGGCCCCGACCCTGATCCGGTTCCGCGTGGCCAATACTGCGGGTCTGGATACCGAGGCGGTGCAGATTCACACCACCTATCTGGGCGGCGGCTTTGGTCGGCGTGGTGAACTGGACTTTGGCGAGATCGCGACCAAGGTCGCCATGGCCATGCCCGGCACCCCGGTGCAAACCACTTGGAGCCGCGAGGAAGACACCCGTCACGACTATTACCGCCCCGGCGCCATCGCCCGCATGCGCGGCGCGGTGCAGGACGGCAAGGCAGTTCTGATCGACGGCAAAGTCGCCGCGCAATCCTGCACGCAACAGGCGGTGACGCGTTATACCGGCATGCCCGGCGCGGGCCCGGACAAGGTGCTGGTCGAAGGCTTCTTCAACCAACCCTATGCGGTCCCGAACTACCGGATGGCCGGTCACATCGCCAATCTGGATGTCCCCGTCGGATTCTGGCGCTCGGTCGGCAACAGCCATAACGGCTTCTTCCATGAGACCTTTATGGATGAGATGGCCCATGCCGCCGGACAAGACCCGCTGGAGTTCCGGCTGGCGCTGATGAAATCCGAACATGCGCCCTCGACCGGATGTCTGGAGGCCGTGCGCGAGATGTCGGGCTGGACCGGACAAACGCCTGATGGCGTCGGACGCGGCGTGGCATTTACCTACAGCTTTGGCACACCGGTCGCTCAGGTGATTGAGGTGGTGGACGAAGACGGCACCATCCGCATCAATAAGGCGTGGATCGCCTGCGATATGGGGCTGGCGCTGGACCCCGACAACGTCAAGGCGCAGATGTTCGGTGGCATGATGTACGGCCTGTCGGCGGCCTGTTTTGGCGAGATCACGTTCAGCGAAGGCGAGGTCGAGCAGTTTAACTTCCCCGACTATGACGCCCTGCGCATGCACACCGCACCTCAGGTCGAGGTTCGCGTTCTGGAAACCAACCGGCATATGGGGGGCGCGGGCGAACCCGGCACGCCGCCTTCGATGCCTGCGCTTGGAAATGCGCTATTTGACCTGACCGGAGAACGTGCGCGTTCTCTACCGCTGATCAATCAGTTCGATCTTCTGATCTGATCGCGCTGCGCCGGTCCGACCCCCTCTCGCGGGCCGGCGCAAAAACTTCAGGCTCTTTGCTGCATCAGACCCGCATTTGTGCCACCGGCCCAGGCGCGCACAGCGGCCCCAAAGGCTTCGAACAAGGGGCGCGAGACCGGGTCGTTGATGGCGTCCCATTCAGGGTGCCACTGCACCGACAGGGTAAATCCGGGAGCATCCTTGATATAGATCGCCTCGGGCGTGCCATCCGGCGCATATCCGTCCACGATCACGCGGTCCCCGACCCGCTTGATGCCCTGACCGTGCAGGGTGTTGGTCATGACCTCTGACGCACCAAGAAGCTTGTGAAACACACCGCCTTCGCTCAGCGACACCACGTGACGCAGGGCAAATTTTTCCTCAAGCGTTCCATCCGGCGGCATGCGGTGGTTCATCCGCCCCGGCAGATCGCGGATTTCAGGATAAAGCGTCCCACCCATGGCCACGTTGACCTCTTGAAACCCGCGGCAAATCCCCATGAACGGTTGCCCCCGCGCCACGCAGGCCCGCACCAGCGGCAAGGCAATCGCATCGCGGGCACGGTCAAACTCACCATGCGCCTCGGTCGCGGGCTCACCATACTCCTCAGGGTGCACATTTGGCCGGCCACCGGTCAGCAGAAAGCCGTCGCAGACCTCCAGCAACTCGTCGACTTCGACATAGCGCGGGTCGGCGGGGATCAGCAGCGGCAGACAGCCACAGACATTTGCAACCGCGTCTGAATTCATCGTACCGCCCGCATGGGTCGGGTATTCATCGTTCATAAGGTAAGAGTTGCCGATGATACCGACGACAGGCCGAGACATTGCTGATTTCCTAGAATACGACAGATTTCAGGAAAGCTAGCCGCAGGGTCCCAAGCGCGCAATAGCACAGAGCCTGTGTATCAGCGCAGGTACTTGTTCAACCCTGCACATCAAGCCCAAAACAAGGGCAACAGCCCAATATTCAGGCGCGAAACGACGCCATGCACCTAGATTTCACCGGTCAATCCAGCAGCCTCGATCCCCACCAGCGCCGCTGCTGCGTCATTGTCCGAGGTGTCACCGGTCACACCAACCGCACCGATCACAGCCCCCTTTTTGTCGCGCAACAGAACGCCGCCCGGAACCGGCACCACCTGCCCGCCATAGACGCCATTCACCGCGGTCATGAAATAGGCCTGCGCCTCGGCCCGCGCCATTTGCGCGCTGCCCGCCATGCCCAACATGACCGAGCCATATGCCTTGCCATGCGCAATCGCAAACCGACCGGGCGCGGCACCGTCTTCACGCTCAAACGCGATCACATGGCCGCCTGCATCCAGAACCACGACCGAAAGGGGCTTTAACTCCAACCGCCGCCCCTCTTCCAAAGCTTTGCGGATGATGGTGCGTGCCTTGCGCAACGTAACAGCCATTCCTGATCCCTTTCATCTGGCCAAAAATATCCCGGGGAGCGCGAGGGGCTGGCCCCTCGCTCCCGCACTCGCCGTTCAGCCCAAGGCTGCTTTCAGTTCCAGACGGCGCGCATGCAGAACCGGCTCGGTATAGCCCGAAGGTTGAACTCGTCCCTTGAAGACCAGATCGCAAGCCGCCTGAAACGCGATACCGTCAAAGCCGGGGGCCATCGGGCGATAGTCGGGGTCCCCTTCGTTCTGACGGTCAACCACCGCAGCCATTTTCTGCATTGCAGTCATGACCTGTTCTTCGCTGACAACGTCGTGATGCAGCCAGTTGGCCAGCGCCTGACTGGAAATCCGGCAGGTTGCGCGATCTTCCATCAGACCAATATCGTTAAGATCCGGCACTTTCGAACAGCCCACCCCCTGATCGACCCAGCGCACCACATAGCCAAGGATGCCCTGCGCATTGTTCTCAACTTCACGGGTGATTTCGTCGGCACTCAGGTTGCGACCACCCAGCAGCGGAACAGTCAGCAGATCGTCCAGCGTGCCCCGCGCACCGCCTGCGGCCAGTTCGTCCTGACGGGCCAGAACGTCAACCTTGTGATAATGCGTAGCGTGCAACGTCGCTGCGGTGGGCGACGGCACCCAGGCGCAGGTGGCCCCGGATTGCGGGTGGCCGATCTTTTGTTCCAGCATATCGCCCATCCGGTCGGGCATTGCCCACATCCCCTTGCCAATCTGGGCCTTGCCCTTCAGGCCGCAGGCCAGACCGATATCGACATTGCGATCCTCGTAAGAGGCAATCCACGGCGTCGCCTTCATGTCGCCCTTGGGCAGCATCGGACCCGCCTCGATCGAGGTATGAATCTCGTCCCCAGTCCGGTCCAGAAATCCGGTATTGATAAAGGCCACCCGCGATTTAGCGGCGCGGATACACTCCCGCAGATTGGCCGAGGTCCGGCGTTCCTCATCCATGATGCCCAGCTTGACGGTATTACGCGGCAGGCCAAGGATGTCTTCGACCATGTCGAAAATCTCGACCGCAAAGGCAACCTCTTCGGGGCCGTGCATCTTGGGTTTGACCACATAGACAGACCCGGTGACCGAGTTCCCGCCCTCACGTTGCAGATCGTGCATCGCAATCAGAGTGGTGCACAGCGCATCCATCAGGCCCTCACCGATTTCATTGCCTTGGGCATCGATAACGGCAGGGTTGGTCATCAGGTGACCCACATTGCGGATCAGCATCAGCGAACGGCCTTTCAAGGCCGCCTGCGCGCCGCTTGACGTGGTGTACTCCACGTCGCCCGCCAGCCTGCGGGTGAATGTCTTGCCACCTTTCGAGACCTCTTCGGCCAGGTCGCCCTTCATCAGGCCCAACCAGTTGCCATAGGCGACAACCTTGTCTTCGGCATCCACACAGGCAACTGAATCCTCGCAATCCATGATGGTCGACAGGGCAGATTCCAGATGGACATCCGCAATGCCCGCCGGATCAGCAGCACCGATGTCGCTGGAGGCATCGATCACGATCTTGATGTGCAGGCCATTGTTCTTCAACAGCACGAAATCCGGTTTCTCGGTCGCACCGCCAAACCCCACAAAATGCGCAGCATCCGCCAACGCAGGCACCAACGCGCCCCCGTCCACGCGCAGGTCAGAAACATCAGCCCACGAGCCGCTGGCCAGAGGCGCTGCGTCATCCAGAAACGCTTTGGCCCATGCAATCACTCGCGCGCCGCGCGCCGCGTCATAACCGCCAGCAGCAGGCAAATCGCCCATCGCGTCGGTGCCGTACAACGCGTCATACAAGCTGCCCCAGCGCGCATTGGCAGCGTTCAGGGCAAAACGGGCATTGGTAATGGGTACAACCAGCTGCGGACCCGGAGTGGCCGCAATCTCAGGGTCGACATTGGCCGTATCGATCTGAAAATCATCGCCTTCATCGACCAAGTAGCCGATTTCACGCAGAAAGCTCTGATAGGCGGCGGCGTCCTGCGCCTGACCTTTACGCTCAAGATGCCAGGCGTCGATCTGTCCCTGAATCATTTCCCGCTTGGCCAGCAGATCGCGGTTCTTGGGGCCCAGATCGGCCACCATCCGTGACAGACCATCCCAGAACGCTTCAGCAGTTACACCGGTTCCGGGCAGCGCTTTGCCCTCGATGAACGTGGCCAGAACCGTATCAACCTCAAGTCCGCTACGTGTTTCTCTGCTGGTCATCCTTACCTCCTGCGGGTGTACGCCGTTGTATGCTGTCAGCATTTAGAACGAAAGTTTCCGATAGGCAACATGAGCTGCGAGATTTCGGTAAAAAAATCTTACCAAATCTCCGAGGTGCGCCCAATTCACCGGCAACCGCACCGCTTGCAGCCCGCCGCCGCAGCCCATAACGTCGCGCCAGACACCAACCGATGCGAGGCCCCCGATGCGCGACGCCGCCCCCAAGACGATCTACCTGAAAGACTACACGCCCTTTGGCTATCTGGTAGACAGCGTGCATTTGACCTTTCATCTGGCCGCTCATGCAACGCGTGTCGTGTCCCGCGTGGCCTTCCGCCCCAACCCGGACGCCACCGACCGAACCTTTTTTCTGCATGGCGAGGATCTGACCCTGATCCGCGCCGCGGTCGACGGGACCGAGATTTCCCCCGACGTGACAGATAAGGGCCTGACCGCTCAGGTCCCCGACGCGCCGTTCATCTGGGAGGCCGAGGTTGAGATCGACCCCGGCAACAACACCGCGCTTGAGGGGCTGTACATGTCCAATGGCATGTATTGCACCCAGTGCGAGGCCGAGGGCTTTCGCAAGATCACCTATTACCCCGACCGCCCCGATGTAATGTCCACCTTTACCGTGCGCATCAACGGCGACCTGCCCGTATTGCTGTCCAATGGCAACCCGTCCGGTCAGGGCAAAGGCTGGGCCGAATGGACCGACCCCTGGCCCAAACCCGCCTATCTGTTTGCGCTGGTTGCGGGGGACCTGATCGCCCATCCCGGCCAGTTTACCACCATGTCGGGTCGCGATGTGGCCCTGAACCTGTGGGTGCGCCCCGGTGATGAAGGCAAATGTGCCTTCGGCATGGAGGCCCTGAAAAAGTCCATGAAATGGGATGAGGACGTCTATGGCCGTGAATACGATCTGGACGTGTTCAACATCGTGGCCGTCGATGATTTCAACATGGGCGCGATGGAGAACAAGGGGCTGAACATCTTCAACTCCTCGGCTGTGCTGGCCAGCCCCGAAACCTCGACCGATGCCAATTTCGAACGGATCGAAGCGATCATCGCCCATGAGTATTTCCACAACTGGACCGGCAACCGCATCACCTGCCGCGACTGGTTCCAGCTGTGCCTCAAAGAGGGACTGACCGTATTCCGCGATGCGCAGTTCACATCCGACATGCGCTCGGCCCCGGTCAAACGCATCCATGATGCCATTGACCTGCGCGCCCGCCAGTTCCCTGAAGATAACGGACCGCTGTCTCACCCTGTGCGGCCGGAAAGCTTTCAGGAAATCAACAACTTTTACACCGCCACGGTTTACGAAAAAGGGGCCGAGCTGATCGGGATGCTGAAACGTCTGGTGGGCGATGAGGCGTATAAGACCGCGCTGGACCTCTATTTTGACCGCCATGACGGGCAGGCCTGCACCATTGAGGACTGGATCAAGGTGTTCGAGGATACCACCGGCCGCGATCTGACCCAATTCAAAAGCTGGTACAGTCAGTCCGGCACCCCGCGCGTGACTGTGGACGAAGGTTGGGACGACGGCACCTATACCCTGACCTTGTCGCAGCACACCGCCCCCACACCGGGCCAGACAGAGAAACGGCCGCAGGTGATCCCGGTGGCCGTAGGCCTGCTGGGCCCCGACGGGGACGAGGTTCAGACCACCGAAGTTCTGGAACTGACCGAAGCCAAACAGAGCTTTGCCTTCACCGGGTTGGCGGCCAAGCCCGTGGCCTCGATCCTGCGCGACTTCTCGGCCCCTGTCATTCTGGAGCATGACCACACCGATGCCGAGCGCGCCTTTTTGCTGGCCCATGACACGGATCCGTTCAACCGCTGGCAAGCGGGCCGGTCGCTGGCCCAAAGCACCCTGCTGCGCATGATCCGCACCGGCGAGGCACCGGGTACGGATTATCTGGATGGCATGCTGACGGTGCTGCGCGATCGCGACCTTGATCCGGCCTACCGGTCGCTGATGCTGGGCCTGCCGACGCAGTCCGAACTGGCCGCTGCCCTGTTTGATGAGGGAGATACACCGGATCCGATGGCAATCTGGACAGCGGTGGAAACCCTGCGCCAGGCCACGGCGCAACACATGCAGGACCTGCTGCCGCGCTTGCTGAGCGAAACCCTGATCGATGCCCCCTTTAGTCCGGATGCCGATCAGGCGGGCAAACGGGCGCTTGGCGGGGCCGCGCTGTACCTGACCTCTAGACTGGATGGCGGTGCCCAGGCCGCTCAGGACTATGCGGCGGCCAATAACATGACCCGCCAACTGACTGCCCTCGCCTGCCTACTGCGGTCGGGTACAGGCCAGCGGGAACTGGCCGCATTCTATGAGCAATGGCAGCATGACCGGCTGGTCATGGACAAGTGGTTTGGACTGCAGGTCACTACGGCTGCGCCGGAAACCACCGCCGGGATTGCACGTGACCTGACAAAACACGCGGATTTCAACTGGAAGAACCCCAACCGTTTCCGCGCCGTCATGGGGGCGCTGGCAATGAACCATGCCGGGTTCCATCACGCGGATGGGGTGGGATACGAGTTGCTTGCAGATTGGCTGATCCGGCTGGATCCGGTGAACCCGCAGACGACCGCGCGCATGTGCACCGCGTTTCAGACATGGAAACGGTATGACCCAGACCGTCAGCACGCAATGCAGGCGCAACTGACCCGCATCGCGGATACACCCAATCTGTCGCGCGACACCACAGAGATGGTGACACGTATCCTGAACGCATGACGCCCTACACGTTCGAACGCCACAACAGGACACCGCGAACCATTGTGATCCTGATCTGTGTGTACATAGTGCTTGCGGCCCTGCATGTCCTGCTGGATGCGGCATGGTGGCTGATCGGCTTGTTCGGTCTGGCCACCCTGCCCGCGCTTTGGGACGTAGTTCACGCAACCAGGGCAGGGCTGACTTTGGACGCGGACCGGATCGCGTGGTTTTCGGGTCGCCGCGCAGCTGACATCCGGCTGAGTGAGGTAGATTACGTCCGATTCGACACCCGCTGGGACTTTTCCGTGCGCGCATCGGTTGTTTTGACCAGCGGCAAAAAAATTCGTCTTCCGGAAGAGGCCACACCACCACACCACGAATTTGAGGTTATTCTTCAAAAGGCTGGCCTGCGAACCGAACGGCACCACTTCAACGTGCTTTGAAACAATCAAAGCACATCGCGATCATTGAACATCACACCCCCGCAATCCGGGTCAACAAACTTGAATTTGAAGTGATTTTCGTTCAAATTATCAATCTGAACGACCTGTTTTTAAAAAGTTTCGAGTCTGCCATGTTTCGGTTTTTGAGGGCCAAATCGGCCCGGTCTGTTTCCCGTTCCCACCAAATGTCACGCACTGCGCGGCGCGCAGAGCCCATCCTTGCACCGATGTTGTCGGATCACGGCCAGTTGAACATTCCTCTGGCCAGCATTGCTGCCGAAGACATGATCGGGCGCGACTCGATTGAAAAAGGACGGTCTCTGGCCAGACAGGATCGTTGGTCCGAGTTGTCTCGTCAGATGCGTGTGGCGGACAAAGCCCGGGCCACAGCGCCAGACGGAATGCCGATTGCAGATTTACTGGCTTTCGGGGCCCGCGCAGATGTGGTTCTGGCAGTCGAACACGCCCTGTCAGACGGCAGCGCCCTGTCCGAATATGACCTGCTGGGCGGTATCTCAGAGCTGGAAGACGAGATGCGCGCGCATGGAAGTGATCCGATGATCACGCTGGTTGTTGCGCTGGCCCATATCGATCTGGCCTGGGCATGGCGGGGCACCGGTACAGACGCCACCCTGCCCGCGCTGCACCGATCACGCTGTGCCGCGCATTTCGACCGGGCATCGGCGCTTTTGCCCAAGTGCCGCGCAGCCGCCCCCAACAGCCCGGTGGTGACCGCGGCCAGCTGCGCCCTGTTGGCCGGTCAACGCAAGTCCAAAATCCGCGTCGCCGATGAGTATGAAAAGCTGATCACACTGGACCCGCAGAACCACAGACATATGCGGGCAATGGGCTCGCACCTGCTGCCCCGCTGGTTCGGCAGCTACGAAGAGTTGGAACTGCAAGCGCTACGCAATGCGGCCCGGACCACTGATACCTGGGGCGCTGGCGGGTACACCTGGGTTCAGTTTGATGCAATTACGCAAGACCCCGCAGCCTGCGCGCGGCTGGATGTCGAATACTTCCTGGAAGGGTTGCACGACATTCTGCATCGTCGCCCCGATCAGCAGACGGTCAACATGCTGTCTGCCTATTGTGCCATCACGATTCAGAACGGTCTCGGTCTGAACGAAAAGGCTGATCTTGTCCGTGCACAAATTCATGACGCCGCACAGTGGCTGATCCGCGATCACATGACCGAACTGCATCCCCTGATCTGGGCGCATGCGGCCAGCGGATTCAACAATTCGGTTCGCATCAACTCGGCCGAGCGGTTCGCGGCCCGGGGCCAGCGCGACGCGTTGCGTGCCATCGGCGATCTGTTCCGCGAGGAATTGCGCAGCGGCATGGACGTGACCTTTACGCCCAGCGGTCTGCAGCTGTCTCAGCACTGATTCCCCCTTGCCCCTTTGGCGCGGCGCGCCTAATACGCAGGCTTAGACTTCTGCGGAAATGAGGCGCGCCATGCTCGACCTGACATACGAAATGCCGAAAATCAAAACCATTGCCGGGGCCAAGCACGATTGGGAACTGGTGATCGGGATGGAGGTGCACGCGCAGGTCTCATCCAATGCCAAACTGTTCTCGAGCGCGTCGACCCAATTCGGGGCCGAGCCGAACTCGAACGTGGCCTTTGTGGATGCGGCGATGCCGGGAATGCTGCCGGTGATAAACGAATATTGCGTGGAACAGGCCGTGCGCACCGGGCTGGGCCTGAAAGCCGACATCAACCTGAAATCGGCCTTTGACCGCAAGAACTATTTCTATCCTGACCTGCCGCAGGGCTATCAGATTTCCCAGCTCTACCATCCCATCGTCGGCGAAGGCGAAGTGCTGGTCGAAATGGGTGACGGCACCGCGCGTATGGTGCGCATCGAACGCATCCATATGGAGCAGGACGCGGGCAAATCGATCCACGACATGGACCCGCATATGTCCTTTGTTGACCTGAACCGGACGGGCGTCTGCCTGATGGAGATCGTGTCGCGCCCCGACATTCGAGGCCCCGAAGAGGCCGCCGCCTATATCGCCAAGCTGCGCCAGATCATGCGCTATCTGGGCACTTGCGACGGCAACATGCAGAACGGCAACCTGCGGGCGGACGTGAACGTCTCGATCTGCCTGCCGGGGGCTTATGAAAAGTACCAGGAAACGCAGGACTTCTCACATCTGGGCACGCGGTGCGAGATCAAGAACATGAACTCGATGCGGTTCATCCAGCAAGCGATTGAGGTCGAAGCCCGTCGCCAGATCGCCATCGTCGAAGGTGGCGGCAAGGTCGAACAGGAAACCCGCCTGTATGACCCGGACAAGGGCGAGACGCGGTCGATGCGGTCCAAGGAAGAAGCGCATGATTATCGCTATTTCCCCGACCCCGACCTGCTGCCGCTTGAGATTGAGCAGACATGGGTGGACGACATCGCTGCCAAACTGCCGGAACTGCCCGACGCCAAAAAGGCACGGTTCATCGAAGCATTCGGCCTGACCGACTATGACGCCTCGGTCCTGACCGCCGAGGTGGAATCGGCGGCATACTTCGAGGACGTCGCAAAAGGCCGCAACGGTAAACTGGCCGCGAACTGGGTCATCAACGAGCTGTTCGGCCGCCTGAAGAAAGAAGACCACGACATCACCGACTCGCCCGTTTCTCCGGCGCAATTGGGTGGGATCATCGATCTGATTTCATCGGACGCCATTTCGGGCAAGATCGCCAAGGACCTGTTCGAGATCGTTTATACCGAAGGCGGCGACCCGGCTCAGATCGTCGAAGAACGCGGCATGAAACAGGTGACCGATACCGGCGCGATCGAGGCTGCTTTGGACGAGATCATCGCCGCCAATCCGGCGCAGGTCGAAAAGGCCAAGGTGAACCCGAAACTGGCAGGTTGGTTTGTCGGTCAGGTGATGAAAGCCACCGGCGGCAAGGCCAATCCCAAGGCCGTGAACGAGTTGGTCAGCCAAAAGCTGGGCGGATAAACACCGCGTCAAAAGACATTGAAACGGCGGGGTTTTGCACAAAATCCCCGCCGTTTTTCTTTTCCGCCCGTTTCTGGCAGATGATGACTTTCCCAAAACCAACAACATGTTAGATTGCGTGAACCCGGCAATCAGGAAGATCCGATGCAGCGCTACGAATACAAAGTCGTCCCCGCCCCGCAAAAAGGCACCAAGGCCAAGGGCGTAAAAACCGCCGAGGGCCGGTTCGCCGCATCCATTGAACAAGTGTTGAACCAAATGGGTCAGGACGGCTGGGAATACCAGCGCGCCGAGTTGCTGCCCAGCGAGGAACGCTCGGGCCTGACCAGTTCAACCGTGAACTGGCGCAATGTCCTGGTCTTTCGTCGGGAGGTTCTGGCTGATTTCGTGTCTACGCGCGCACCGGTCGAAGAAGAAGACACCGAGGAAGACGTCGTAAAAGCAAGACCGATCCCCGGACCGGACGCGGTGACACCCCCCGCCCCAATTGCCGAAGCTCCTAAAGAGCCGCCTTTGTCGCTGAAAGGGGCCGAGGCCCCCGCTGAGCAACCGGAGAAACCCTGATCTGGGTCACCCGCAACACGCCGCGCCGCTTTGTATCGGCGGGCATGGAACCGTTGCGTAGGAACAAAAGACACAACAGTCACCCTTTTGGGGTTTCAGCACTGTGTGACAGGATTTGCATTCGTAAAACCACTGGCACCTATCCGTGGGCATTGTTTCCCGTTCAACATGCCCGCAAATCGGACAGGTCAGGACAGTCTCGAAACAAAGCTCAGCCTCTTTTTGAACCATCCTGCCCCTCCCGAAGGTAAATTGTCGCTATACGCCGATATCCAACGCCAGCGCGTGAATACGCGGTACGATATCGCCCAGCGCCTTGTGAACGGCGCGGTGTCGCGCAACGCGTGACTGCCCTTCGAACGCTGCGGCGCGGATGCGGACGTTGAAATGGCTTTCACCCCCCTCCTGAAAGCCCGCATGGCCCCGGTGGCTTTCGCTGTCGTCGATCACCTCAAGCTCATGCGGATCAAAGGCGTCTTGCAGGCGGGTTTTAATCTCGTCGGTCACGCTCATTTTTTCGCTCAGCGGCAAAAATTTTACCGCACCCCTCTTCTACTTTCGGCTGCTTAGACTAAACTGCTGCCTCCGAGTCGAGAAGATGCGTTCTTAAGGATCACAGCATGACGAAATCAGACCCTTTCGGATTCGATATGTCCGTCTCCAGCGCCAAGAAAAAGAACCCGCGCGGGCGTCGGGGCATGTCGGGCGCGTCTGAAACATCGGTGCGAATCTGTGATCATCCGGGCTGTGAAGAGCCGGGCAAGTATCGCGCGCCCAAAGCACCGGATGTGCTGGATGATTTTTATTGGTTCTGCCAGCAGCATGTGCGCGAATATAACCAGAAATGGAATTTCTTCGACGGCACCACCGAGGCCGAGCTGAACGCCCAACGCTCCAAGGACAAGGTCTGGGAACGTGAAACCAAGCCCATGGGCGACCCTGAGGCGCGCGCCTGGGCGCGTCTGGGCATCGAGGACCCGCACCAGGTGCTGGGGTCGAACAGCACGCAGAACAAAGGCCGCACCACGGGCGGAGGCGGTCGCCGCCTGCCCCCGACCGAGCGACGCGCGATTGAGATTCTGGAAGCCAATGACAGCTGGACCAAGGCCGAGGTCCGCAAGGCCTACAAAAAGTTGATCAAGGTTCTGCACCCCGACATGAACGGCGGCGACCGATCTCAGGAAGAGCAGCTGCAAGAGGTCGTTTGGGCCTGGGATCAGATCAAGGACAGCCGGAATTTCAAGTAAGGCCCGGGTGTCTTAGAAAAGTCGTTAATTTACATCGGATTCGGGCTGGAAAATCCCGAATTTGAACCCCATTGTCGAACCGATTTTTGTCCTGTCTTTCCCGAGGTTCGACATTGCAAACGCCCTTAAGCCTGTTTCTGGCATCCCTCGGCGGAATGGCCGCCGCGATTTTCCTGCCCGCACGGCCTGAGTGGCTGTTGCTGGCCTCTTCCTGCGCGGTGGCAAGCCTGATCCTGCTGCTGCGGGCGTGGCGCAAACGGCGCGGGCCCTCTGGCGACTGGATCATCCTCGACGGTTCGAATGTGATGCATTGGAGGAACGGAAAACCCGACCTCAAGACGCTGCGCGAAGTTCTTGCCGCGCTCAAGACGGCAGGTTTACGGCCTGCGGTCGTGTTCGACGCCAACGCCGGGTACAAGATCGCAGATCGCTACCTGAATGACCGTGATTTCGCCAGACTGCTCAAACTGCCGGTCGATTGCGTCATGATTGCCCCAAAGGGAACGCCAGCGGACCCTCTGATCCTGCGGGCGGCACAGGATCACAAGGCACGCGTGGTCACAAATGATCGTTTTCGCGATTGGGATACCCATTTTCCCGGCGTGCACCAAAACAGCCTGGTCCGGGGCGGGTTCAAACAAGGGAAACTGTGGTTATCGCTTTAGGGACCAAAGAATGTGGTAATCCCGGGGGCAAACCCCTTCGACCCGCTGTCATCTTAACTCCAGTTTCGAAGAAACATCTGGTCAGCTTCTGCACGGTCTCTCTTTCCCTTGCCCTTGCCCGTAATATGTTGCACCACACACGGGTTCAAACCCGGCAAGACGGGCCAAAGGATAAGGACAAGGCGCATGGCTGACGGATCGATCGACATCAACGCAAAACCAACCGAGGATATCTCGGTCCGTGACGTGTTCGGCATTGACAGCGATATGGCGGTCAAGGGCTTTGCCGAGCGCAGTGACAGGGTTCCGGCCATCGACCCGACCTACAAGTTTGACCCAGAGACCACGCTGGCGATTCTGGCCGGTTTCACTCATAACCGCCGGGTGATGATTCAGGGCTATCACGGCACCGGGAAATCGACCCATATCGAGCAGGTTGCCGCCCGCCTGAACTGGCCCGCCGTGCGTGTGAACCTGGACAGCCATATCAGCCGGATCGACCTGATCGGTAAGGACGCGATCAAGCTGCGTGACGGCAAGCAAGTCACCGAATTCCACGAAGGCATCCTGCCCTGGGCGCTGCGTAACCCCGTCGCCATCGTCTTCGACGAATACGATGCGGGCCGCGCCGACGTGATGTTCGTGATCCAGCGCGTGCTGGAGCATGACGGCAAGTTGACCCTGTTGGACCAGAACGAGATCATCACGCCGAACCCGAATTTCCGCCTGTTCGCCACCGCAAACACCGTGGGTCTGGGCGACACCACCGGTCTGTATCACGGCACGCAACAGATCAACCAGGCGCAGATGGACCGCTGGTCGCTGGTCTCGACGCTGAATTACCTCAGCCACGATGCCGAGACGATGATCGTTCTGTCGAAGGCACCGCATTACAACACCGAGAAAGGCCGCAAGACCGTCAGCCAGATGGTCACCGTTGCCGACCTGACGCGGACCGCCTTTATGAACGGTGATCTGTCCACAGTGATGAGCCCACGGACCGTGATCAACTGGGCCCAGAACGCCGAGATTTTCCGCAATGTCGGCTATGCGTTCCGCCTGTCCTTCCTGAACAAATGTGACGAACTGGAGCGCCAGACCGTGGCTGAGTTCTATCAGCGTTGCTTTGATGAGGAACTGCCTGAAAGCGCGGCAAGCGTGAGCCTGGGCTGAGACAGGTGAATTGCGCCCGTACCGGGCGCAATGCCTCCGGCGGGGATATTTTTGGCCAGATGAAGGTGGATCCGGTTCCGCTTTGATTTGTCGGGCCCATGCAATACAAAGGGCGTCTGCACATGGTACAGAAGAACGACAACCCTGCTGATCCGTTCAAGAAGGCCCTGGCCGAGGCCACCAAGGTCATGGCCGATGATCCTGAACTGAACGTGTCCTACACGGTCGATCCGTCGGGATTGTCCGGCGAATCGATGCGCCTGCCGCAGGTCAGCCGCCGGATGACGCGCGAAGAGGTGTTGCTGGCGCGCGGAACGGCGGACGCTCTGGCCTTGCAGCGGCGTTATCACGATGATGCGACCCACGCGCGCTATGCCCCTCCGGGCGATATGGCGCGCGACCTCTATGAGGCGATGGAGGTGGCGCGGTGCGAAGCGATGGGCGCGCGGGATATGCCGGGCACGGCCTCGAATATCGACGTCAAGATCGGGCATGAGGCCCTGCGTCGCGGTTATGATCAATGCAAACAGCCTGCGGATGCGCCTTTGTCGGTTGCGGCGGGCTATCTGATCCGCCATTTGGCCACCGGGCGCGACCTGCCGCCTGCGGCTGACAACATCATGAATCTGTGGCGCGGGTTTATCGAGGAACAAGCCGGCGGGACGCTGGAAAACCTTGACGATATCCTTTCGGATCAGGCCGAATTCGCCAAGTTCGCGCGCCAGATGATCAAGGATCTGGGCTATGGCGACCAGCTGGGTGATGACCCGGATGAGCTGGACGACGAGCAGGAAGATCAGGCCGAGGAAGACGCCGAAGAGCAGCCCGATCCCGACAGCACCGGCCAGGATGATCCCGACGAACAGGACGCCGACGCGACGCCCGAACAAAGTCAGGAAGAGCAGCAGGATCAATCTCAGGCCCAGGTCTCGATGGATGAGATGGCCGATGAAGAGATGGGCGATGAGGCCGAGATGCCCGAGGGGGAGGCTCCGCTGGAACCGCCTGCCCCGCAACCCGCATCCGAGGCCGATCCGGACTACAAGGTCTATCTGAGCACCCATGACGAAGAGATCGCGGCTGAAGATCTGGCAGAACCCGCTGAACTGGAACGTCTGCGCGCCTATCTGGACCAGCAGCTTGAGCCGCTGAAAGGCGCGGTGAGCCGTCTGGCCAACAAGCTGCAGCGTCGGTTGCAGGCGCAACAGAACCGCAGTTGGGAATTCGACCGCGAAGAAGGTATTCTGGATGCCGGTCGTCTGGCCCGCGTGGTTGCAAATCCGACCACGCCACTGAGCTTCAAGGTCGAGAAAGACACCGAATTCCGCGACACGGTCGTGACGCTGCTGCTGGACAATTCGGGTTCGATGCGCGGGCGCCCGATCTCAATCGCGGCCATCTGCGCCGACGTTCTGGCCCGCACGCTGGAGCGCTGCAATGTGAAGGTCGAGATTCTGGGCTTTACCACCCGCGCATGGAAAGGCGGTCAGGCGCGTGAGGCATGGTTGAATGATGGCCGCCCGCAACAGCCCGGTCGCCTGAATGATCTGCGCCATATCATCTACAAAGGGGCCGACGCCCCATGGCGGCGTGCACGCCCCAATCTGGGCCTGATGATGAAAGAGGGCCTTCTGAAGGAAAACATCGACGGTGAGGCGCTGGAATGGGCCCATCGCCGGATGCTGGCGCGGCGCGAGCAGCGCAAGATCCTGATGGTGATTTCCGATGGCGCACCGGTCGACGATTCAACGCTCAGCGTGAACCCGGCGAATTATCTGGAAAAGCACCTGCGCGACGTGATCGCGATGGTCGAAAAGCGCAAGATGGTCGAGCTTTTGGCGATCGGGATCGGCCATGACGTGACCCGCTATTACGACCGCGCGGTGACAATCACGGATGTCGAACAGCTGGCCGGCGCCATGACCGAGCAATTGGCAGCCCTGTTCGACAGCGACCCGCGGGCGCGGGCCCGTGTGATGGGAATGAAAAAGGCCAGCTAGGGCTGGCCTTGCCTCGGGCGGGCGTATTTTCCAAATAGAAGAAAAGACAAAGGCCCGTATGGGAGGGGTAAGATATGTTTCAGTCCTTTGAGGTGACCGCGCGCCCGGAACAGGGCCCTCCGCGTTTGGCTGCATTGCGGGAAGAACTCGCGCGCGAAGGGTTGGACGGATTTCTGATCCCCCGCTCGGATGCGCATCAGGGCGAGTATGTGGCCCCCCGGGATGAGCGTCTGGCATGGCTGACCGGGTTCACCGGATCGGCCGGTTTTTGTGCGGCATTGACGGATGTGGCGGGTGTTTTTGTGGACGGGCGGTATCGCACGCAGGTCAAGGCGCAGGTTGCGTCTGACTATACCCCGGTGCCGTGGCCCGATGTCAGCCTGAGCACATGGTTGAAGGATCAATTGCCCAAAGGTGGCAAAGTGGGGTTTGACCCCTGGCTGCATTCGGCCGGCCAGATCGCCGCAGCTCAGAGAGAGTTGGCGGGCAGTGGTATCGAATTGTTGCGCTGTGACAATCTGGTGGATCGGGTGTGGCAGGATCAGCCCCCCGCCCCGATGAACCCGGTCAAGGCGCACCCGCTGGAATTCGCAGGCGAATCTGCGGATAACAAGATCGCCCGTCTTTCAGAGGCGCTGCGAGAAGCGGACTGCAGCGCGGCTGTCATCACCCTGCCCGACTCGATCATGTGGTTGCTGAACATCCGGGGCTCGGACATCGGATACAACCCGGTGGCGCATGGCTTTGCTATTCTGCAGGCCGGCGGGCAAGTGGATCTATTCATGGCCCGGGAAAAGCTGGCGGTGCCTCTGGGGGACGCAGTTCGCGTTCATGCACCGGACGATTTTCTGGAGGCCGTCGCGGCGCTTGAAGGCCAGGTGCAGGTCGATCTGGGCACTCTGCCCCAGGCCGTGGCCGATGTGTTGCAGGACCGGATGGTCGACGATGGCGATCCCTGCGCACTGCCCAAAGCCTGCAAAAACGCGGCAGAGATCGCGGGCAGCGCCGCAGCCCATCTGCGCGATGCCGTGGCTGTCATCGAAACCCTGTGCTGGCTGGATGCGCAGGCCCCCGGTACGCTGACGGAAACTCAGGTCGTAACACGGCTGGAGGAAAACCGGCGCAAGGATAACGCGCTGCAGGATATTTCCTTCGACACAATCGCGGGCACTGGCCCCAACGGCGCGATCATGCATTACCGCGTGACCGAGGAGACCGACAGCGTTCTGGAAGACGGGCATATTCTGGTGCTCGACAGTGGCGGGCAGTATCTGGACGGCACCACCGACATCACCCGCACCATCGCCATCGGCGAGGTTGGGGATGAGGAAAAAGCCTGCTTCACCCGTGTGTTGAAAGGCATGATCAACCTGTCGATGCTGCGCTGGCCCGTGGGTCTGGCCGGACGGGATATCGAAGCCTTTGCCCGCGCGCCGCTATGGGCCGCAGGGCAGGACTTCAACCATGGCGTGGGACATGGCGTGGGCGCTTATCTCAGCGTGCATGAAGGGCCGCAGCGTCTGTCCAAGGTCAGCCATGTGCCGCTGCTGCCGGGGATGATCCTGTCGAATGAGCCGGGTTACTACCGCGAAGGGGCGTTTGGCATCCGCATCGAGAACCTTGTTGTCGTCGAAGACGCGCCCACCCTGCCTGGCGGTGACGACGAACGCGCGATGCTGGCATGGCGCACCCTGACCTTTGTACCCATCGACCGGCGGTTGATCCTGCCCCAGATGCTGACAACGGCGGAACGCGATTGGCTCAACGCCTATCACCGCGAGGTTGCGGAAAAAATCCGGCCAAGGCTGGGCGATGACGCGCAACTGTGGTTGGATGCCGCAACCGCGCCAATCTGACGCGAAACTGTTACATATACCGGGCAGAGGAGAGGCCCATAAAGACGAGGGAAGAGATATGGTTGAGATTACGATCCGCAAAGCTCCGGGCAAATGGAGCGTCCGTTCAGGCGGTGCCATTCTGGGCGAAAGTCATGAGGCGCTGGAACTGGCCGAAGGTGATCTGACCCCAGTGATCTATTTCCCGCGCTCGGATATCGCTATGGCCTTTCTGGACGAAACCGACAAGGTCACGCATTGCCCGCACAAAGGCGACGCCACGCATTTCTCGATCGTCAACAAATCCTCGGTGACCGAGAACGCCGCCTGGAGTTATGACAACCCGGTATCGGCCATGGGTGAAATCAAGGGCTATGTGGCCTTCTACCCGGCCGAGTCGGTGAAGGTCGAGCAAATCTGATCTGACCAACCGGCCGCTTCAGGCCATAAAACCGGGCGTGTTCACGCAGCTGTTGAATGCACGTGAGCCGCCCACGGTGCAAAATGTGCATGGATACCATCGGAGGATGCCATGTCGATCACGCGCCGCACTTTCACAGGACTGTTGGCCAGCGCCGCCCTTCCCGGTGCCCTTTGGGCGCAGCAGGACCCAGTGCTTGAGGCCGTCAGGTCCACTCTGTACAGCAGCAATTCTGAATTCGAAGAGGGCATGGCCTTTCTGGTGCAACGGGGCAATCCGGATGTGGTCCCTGCCCTGATCACCGCCATGCGCTATGCCCGGCGGCGCAGTGATGAGATCGCCGAAGTCATGCGCCAGCTGACCGGCACCAGCATCGGCACCGACTGGTTCGACTGGATGCTGTGGCAGGAACAGAACCCGCAGGTGGTGCCGCATCCTTCGTTGATTCCGTTCAAGCGCGAGGTCTTGCTGGGCCTCGACGAAAACTTTGATGACTTCCTGCGCCCGGAGTATATACAGCGGGACAAAATGAAAATCCGACTGGAAGAGATCACCTGGGGCGGCGTGCTCAAGGACGGTATCCCCTCGTTGGACAATCCCAATCTGATCTCTGCTGACCGTGCCGATTACCTCAAGGACGGTGATCTGGTGTTTGGCGTCTCGATCAACGGAGATGTGCGTGCCTATCCGCTGCGGATCATGGGCTGGCACGAGATGTTCAACGAGGTGATCGGAGGCGTGCCGGTGGCACTGGCCTATTGCACACTCTGCGGCTCGGGCATTTTGTTTGAGACACAGGTTGCAGGTCGGCGAAAACCTCTGGTCTTTGGCTCATCCGGGTTCCTCTACCGGTCCAACAAGCTGATGTTCGACCGTGAGACAAATTCGCTGTGGAACCAATATACGGGCAAGCCGGTTTCCGGGCCGCTGGTCAACAGCGGGATCGAGCTGAAACAGCGCCCGGTCGTCATCACCACATGGCAAAGCTGGAAGAGCTCGCACCCCAAGACCCGCGTTCTGTCGCTGACAACCGGGCATCGGCGCAACTATGGGTCAGGGGTGGTGTATCGCGAATATTTCGCCTCGCCCGAATTGATGTTTCCTGCTTTGGTCGATCAATCCCAGCACCAGCAAAAGGATTACATCTTTACCATTCGGCAGTTCGGTGCAGCGCGGGCCTGGCCGCTTGAGGCGTTCAGCAGAACCCGTGTGATCAATGACGCAATTGCCAACCGACCGCTGGTTCTGATCGGTAATGCTGACAAGCGTGCTGTGCGGGCGTATGAACGAAAATCGCATCAGTTCAAGGCATCCGGCAGCGGTCTGGTGGATCAGAACGGACAGAAGTGGAAACTGACCGAAGAGGCGCTGATCGGACCGGACGGCGCGGAACTGCCACGAGTTGCGGGGCATATCTCGTACTGGTTCGCCTGGGACAATTATCTGGGCGACGCGGCCACGGTTTATCGCGGTTAAGAGTGCTCCTCGGCAGCTGTGGCCGCCAGAGCCCGGTTATACGCCTTGAGCGCGTCTATGTGATAAAGCGCGCCCACAGGGTTTTCACACCCGTCCTCATCCACGATCACGACCGGGATGCACGGGATGTCGTCACGGTCGAAGTACGGCATCGCAGCCTCAAGCGTTGCGCTGGCTTTCACGCACAGGCCCTGTTCGATCAACCCCTGCGCCTGTTCCTTGGTGATCGAGCGGGGATCGCCGATTGGCCGCATCACAGCCCCGGCACGCAGCATCGCCAGCAGGTAGGCTTGCGGCCCGGCGGCCAGATGCACATCACGCCGCTCCAACTGTGTCAGGAAGAACGACCGGTCGACAAGGCGCGACGCCAAAGCAGTGGACATTGAGACCGAGACCATCACCGCAAGCCCGATCTGCCAATCCCCGGTCAGCTCAAAGACAATCATCGTGGTTGAGATCGGCGCCCCCAGAACCGCAGCAGCCACTGCCCCCATCCCGGCAAAGGCATAAAGCGTGTGCGTCCCCGACACATCCGGCAGCAGCCCGGTGGCAATCAGGCCAAAGGCCAGGCCCGTCAGAGCCCCAACCATCAACGAGGGTGAGAATACCCCGCCGCCCATACGCCCCCCCATGGTGACGGCAACGGCAACGGTTTTCATCACCGCAAACAGAATCGCGGCCGTCAGGGTCAGATCGCCGGTCAGCGCGCGGATCGTCGTCTCATACCCTACGCCGATAATATGCGGAAACCAGATCGCCAGCAGACCCAGCATCGCCCCCGCCACCGCCGGGCGCAGCCAACGCGGCAGAGACAGGCGGTTCTGGATATGGGTGCCGATATCCTCGGCAAAAAAGATCGAGCGCATCAGCACCAGCGACACCAGCCCGCAGATCAGGCCAAGGATCAAAAAGGCAGGCAGTTCGACGTAGAATTGCAGCGATCCCGGCGTCTCCAGCACAAACTCGGTCACGTCGCCATATTCCAGTCGGTTGATCACCGTGCCCGCAACCGAGGCGATGACAATCGGGGCAAAGGCGTGCACGGCGAAATGGCGCAGCACAACCTCAAGCGCAAACAGGGCCCCCGCGATCGGAGAGTTAAAGCTGGCCGACACAGCCGCCGCCACCGCACATCCCAACAGGTCGCGTCCGGTGATGCCATCCGCATGTATCCGGTCACTGACCCAGGTTGAGATCACACCGGCCATATGTACAACTGGCCCTTCGCGGCCCGTTGACCCCCCGGTACTGAGCGTGACCAGCGAGGCAAAGAAGGACGCGATTCCGGCCTTTTTCTCGACCCGTCCGTCGGTGATGGCAGCCCCTTCGATCACGTCAGCGACCGAGCGCACACGGCCATCGTCGGTAAACCTGTGCAGGATAATCCCTACGATCAAACCGCCGATGATCGGTGTGATCAGAACGATGAACCAGGGCAGCTTTTCCACATGGCTGTGCAGCAGCAGGATGTCTTCGGTGTCATAGACCCAGGCCTGCAACCCCCGGATCGCCTTGCGAAAGCCCAATGCCATAAAGCCCGCCGCGATCCCGATTGCCAGTGCGATGAACCAGAACTGGATCTGGCTTGGTCCACGTCGCCGCATCACCCGCCACGCCTCTTTCATCGCGGCCAAAGCCTGATTTAGCTGGTTGCGAAGAACGGTGCGCGTCGATTGGGTCATTGGCCCTCGGGGATCAGGTCATATCCCTTAGTAAGCCACGGAGGGCACAGATAAAAGCCGGATCGCGCGACAGTGAAGGGCTTAAAGCGGTTCGGGTTTAACGTGAGACACGAATACCCTGCCACGCCTGCGGCGTTCTCGGGACATTCATGTCGCAGGGTGATTCAGGTAATCCCGAAACGCTCTAGGCGTCCAGCAAGGCACGGGCGGCGGCGCGCGCCTCATCCGTGATGGTGTCGCCTGCCACCATGCGGGCGATCTCGTCAACCCGGTCAGGTTCGGCCAGCGGAATGACCGTCGACAGCGTCTGCCCGTCCGCCACCTGTTTCTGCACCCGCCAGTGATGCGCCGCGCGGGCCGCCACCTGTGGTGAGTGCGTCACGACCAGCACCTGCCCGCCCTGCGCCAACGCGGCCAGACGGCGCCCCACCGCATCCGCAGTGGCCCCGCCGACGCCCCGGTCGATCTCATCAAAAATCATGGTGCGGGCGCTGTCATCACCCGTCAGACAGACCTTGAGCGCCAGAAGAAACCGGCTGAGCTCACCACCCGAGGCGATCTTGTTCAACGGGCCGGATGGCGCGCCGGGGTTGGTTGCCACCGTAAAGGCCACCGCATCAATACCCTCGGGGCCCGGATCGGCGGCGGTGATTTCGGTCTGAAACACCGCGCGTTCCATTTTCAACGGTGCGAGTTCCGTCATCACGGCCGTATCCAACTGTCCTGCGGCGTGTTTGCGCGCTGTGCTCAGCTCGGTCGCAGCCTGACTGAATGCGGCCTCAGCAGCCTCGACCGCGGCGCGCTGATCCGCCATATCCGCATCGCCCGCATCCAGCCGGTTCAACCGGTCGCGCAAGGTATCGGCAAAAGCGCCCAAATCATCCGGGGCCACATCGTGCTTGCGGGCCAGTGCGCGGATCGCGAACAACCGTTCCTCGGCCGCCTCCAATTCCGCCGGGTTGAAATCCAGCGCCTGAAGGCAGGTATTCACGCCGTCCTGCGCCTCGCCCAATTCGATCAGGGCGCGACCCAGCGCGGCAATCGGCTCTTCCAACTGACCGCCCGCATTGTCTGACACACCTTCGAGCCAGCGCACGGCGTCGGACATCGCCCCTTCGGCCCCTTGCCCGCCCAGCAGATCGAACGCACGCGCCACATCGTCGCGTATACGCTCGGCCCCCTGCATCATCCGGCGGCGAGCGTCCAGATCGGCATCTTCGCCCGGTTGCGGGTCCAGCTTGTCCAGCTCGGCCACGGCGTGGCGCAGGAATTCCTCTTCGGCGCGCATCGCCGCCAGCGCGGCCTCGGTCTCGGCCAGCGCTTTGCGCAGGCGGGACATGTCGGTCCAGGCGGCGCGTACCGCTGCAAGATGATCCCCAACACCCGCGTATTCATCCAGCATGGCCCGGTGGCCGCGCGGGTTCAGCAGACCGCGATCATCATGCTGTCCGTGCAATTCGATCAACGTCTCGGACAAGGCCCGCAGCACCTCGCCCGAGCAACGACGATCGTTCACCCAGGCCGTTTTGCGCCCTTCGGCGGTGTTGACGCGGCGCAGGATCAACTCTGCCCCACCGGGCAGCCCAGCCTCGGCCAGCACCGCATGGGCGGGATGGTCCGGGGGCAGTTCAAACTCTGCCATGACCTCACCCTGAGCCGCACCCTGACGCACCAGTTCCGCGCGCCCGCGCCACCCGAGCACAAAGCCCAGTGAGTCCAGCAGGATCGACTTGCCTGCCCCGGTCTCACCGGTCAACGCGTTCAGACCCGGCTGGAAGGTTAGATCCAGCCGGTCAATGATCAGCATGTCGCGTATCTCAAGGGCGCGCAGCATCGGGTCTTAGCGTCCCAAGCCTGTAGCCATGGCGATTACAACCACTCACCTTTGATGGTCTGACGGTAAATCTGGCTCAGCCAGTTATTGCCACGGCTCTTAAGCTCCAACCCGCGCGAAGTCAGCAGCTTGTAGCCCGCATCATACCATTCCGAGGACTGGTAGTTGAAACCCAGAATCGCACCGGCCGATTGCGCCTCATCCACCAGACCCAGAGACAGATAAGCCTCGATCAGGCGATACAGCGCCTCAGCGGTGTGGGTGGTGGTCTGGAAATCCTCAACCACAACCCGGAACCGGTTGATTGCGGCGGTGTAGTGATCCTGACGCAGGTAATAGCGCCCGATCTCCATTTCTTTACCCGCCAGATGGTCAAAGGCCAGATCGAATTTCAGCACCGCCGATGTGGCGTATTCACTGTCGGGATAGACCTCGATCACGGTGCGCAGCGATTGCAGCGCCTGAAAGGTAAGGCCCTGATCGCGCCCGACCTCATCAATCTGGTCATAATAGCTGAGCGCAAGAAGATATTGCGCATAGGCGGCATCTTCGTCTGTCGGATAGAAATCGATATACCGCTGCGCCGCCGCGCGGCTTTCTTCATAGTTCTTGTCCGAGTGGAACGAAAACGCCTGCATGATCAACGCGCGCTTGGCCCAATCGGAATAGGGGTACAGACGTTCAACTTCCGAGAAGTACCACGCCGCGTCATCCGAGCGATTCTGCGACAGCTCATACTCACCGCGCGTGAAAATCTGTTCCGGCGTAAAGCCTTCCAGGTTCTGATTGCGGTCTGCGCCTTTGTCGCTGCACGCCGTCAAAACTGCTGCCAGAAGAATCGCGCCTGCGACTCTGACTGCCGCTTTGGTGCCAACCATTCCGCCTATCCTTGTCGTATTTCTTGTCGGGGTAAGCCCCAGATCGGACTTTGGTTTAGCATAAATAATTCCGGGGCAAAACGCCTTAGTACGTCCGCTGGCGGAATTGTCGACAGAGTTGAACTAATCAGGCGACTTCAGGGATTTCGTCGCGCACAAGCCCCTGCCCCGGCAAACGGGCTGCCTGTTCTGGCGTGCACAATACCGGGCGTACCGCGCCGGGTGTTTCAAACAGCTTACGCAGTAGCGTATTTGTCATCGCGTGGCCGGATTTGTCACCAGTGAAATACCCCAGAATCGGGCCACCGGCCAGGTACAGATCCCCAAGCGCATCCAGCATCTTGTGACGCACAGCCTCATCTGCGCGGCGGAACCCGCCGGGTGTCAGCACATCATCGCCCTGAACAACCACTGCATTGTCCAGCGTTCCGCCCAAAGCCAGACCATTCTCACGCATCGTTTCGACATCGGTGCGACGGCAGAAGGTGCGGCAATCGCTCAGCTCGCGCGCAAAGGAACCGTTACGCATATCCAGCGTCTTGGTTTGCGAACCGATGGCACCGTCTTCGAAATCGATGTGAAAATCGATGATCAATCCATCAGCAGGCGCAATCGACGCGCTGGCGCCCTCACGCGATGCGGTGACGGGTTTGAGAACCTCAAAAGCCAAAACCGGGCTGGCCTGGCGGCGCACGCCCTTAGCCACGATGCCGCGCACGAAATCAATCGAAGACCCATCCATGATCGGCACTTCGGGGCCGTCAATCTCAATCACTGCGTTATGCACACCGCAACCGGCCAATGCCGCCATGATGTGTTCGACGGTCGAGACCGATACATTCGCCTCATTCACCAACCGGGTGCAAAGCGGGGTCCGCTCGACCACGTCATAAATGGCCGGGATCAGCGCATTGCCCAAATCAATATCCGTCCGTTTGAACCAGATGCCGTGACCGGCGGCTGCCGGTTTCAGGACCATCGTCGCAGGTTTGCCGCTGTGCAGCCCAACGCCTGTAAACGTGATCGGAGATTTGAGCGTATGTTGCAAAATAAACCTCGGTGAGTGGTGTCCGACCGCAGGGGCCGTGTTGGACACTCAACTAAGCAAGGGCGGTTCAAGGCTCAACTCACTCTTTGCAACTGAATGAAACATGTTTGTAACAGATCGGCAAAACCCTGCTTACATACAGTTAAGCACCTTATTTTAAACGAAAAAGGGTCGCCCAGCGGCGACCCTTTCCAATGATATTGTTACTGTATTCAGTTCGCCTGACGACGCAGAAATGCGGGAATTTCGATCCGGTCCTGTTCGGGATCGGCCTCTTCCTGCGCAGGAGCCGTTGCGTCAGCCTGGCGCATCGGTGGCTGCTGGCGCACCGGCTGCGCCGGAGTATCCGTCGCGTGACCGGTCATCCGGTCGATCAGGCGATTGAACCCAAACCGGGGACGATCCTGCGCATCTGCCTGCGCGGTCGGGGCCGGTTGCGGGGCCTGTGGGCGCGGGGCCGCATAGCCGCGCTCGGATGCGGGCACATTCTGCACAGCAGCCTGAAGGCGCTGCAGGGCTTCGGGTGATGGCGTTCCGGCTGCGGCTTGCGGCTGGGGGGCCACAAAACTCTCGGGAGCAGGTTCAACCGGCTCGGGCGTCGGCTCAAACTCAGCCACGCGCGGTTGATATGCCGGAGGCGGCAGACCGTCATCATCCTGTTCTGCCCGCGGCTGAAACTGCGGTTGCGCGGGTTCATCCGTGGTTTCGAACAAGGACGGTTCACGCGCAGGCTCCGCTGAAGCAACAGGCGCCTCAACAGGCTCAGCCGCAGCGGGAGCTTCTTCGTGCAGCGCCTCTTCTGCGGAAACGGTGCGGGTCAGCGGGGCCGACATGGTGCGGCGCGCAACCGGCACGTCCTCGGATTTCTCGCTGGCGTCGATGCCCGTGGCAACAACCGAAACGCGCATGCCGCCTTCCATGGCGGTATCCAAGGTCGAGCCGACGATGATGTTGGCCTCGGGGTCCACCTCTTCGCGGATGCGGTTTGCCGCTTCGTCCAGCTCGAACAGGGTCAGGTCGTGCGACCCGGTGATGTTGATCAGAACGCCCTTGGCCCCTTTCAGGCTGATTTCGTCCAGCAGCGGGTTGGCAATCGCCTTCTCAGCCGCCTGAACCGCGCGATCCTCACCAGTCGCTTCACCGGTGCCCATCATCGCCTTGCCCATCTCGTCCATCACGGCGCGCACATCGGCAAAGTCGAGGTTGATCAGGCCCGGACGGACCATCAGATCGGTCACGCCTTTGACGCCCTGATACAGCACGTCATCGGCCATCGAGAACGCCTCGGTGAACGTGGTTTTTTCGTTCGCCAGACGGAAGAGATTCTGGTTGGGGATAATGATCAGCGTATCAACGACCTTTTGCAGTGCATCAACACCGTCTTCGGCCTGACGCATCCGCTTGGCGCCTTCGAACTGGAAGGGTTTGGTGACAACACCCACGGTCAGCACGCCCAGCTCACGCGCGGCCTGCGCGATGATCGGGGCAGCGCCCGTACCGGTGCCACCGCCCATACCGGCAGTAATAAAGCACATGTGCGCCCCTGCCAGATGATCGACGATCTGTTCGATGCTTTCTTCGGCTGCCGCGGCACCCACGGTCGGACGGGCCCCTGCCCCCAGACCTTCGGTGACCTTTACGCCCAGCTGAACCCGCGCCGAGGACTGGCTTTGCTGCAGCGCCTGCGCGTCAGTGTTGGCGACCACAAAATCGACGCCATCCAGCTGTTTCTCAATCATATTGTTGACAGCGTTGCCACCCGCACCACCAACGCCAAATACTGTAATCCGAGGCTTCAGTTCGTCGTGCCCGGGCATCGAAAGATTCAATGTCATGCTCTGTCCGCCTGTTTTATTGACCCGCCAAAGCGGTGTTTTTCTTACCTATCCACGGACAATCCTACCGAGCGAAACGGCAAAGGTCACGCCAAAAATCGCTAAATTCTACAAAATATGGAGGAAATAAGGCAGGCGATAGCGGTATTTCGCATTAAATGCCATATGTTGCGGAATGAACTCAATCCACCACAACAAAAGCGACATGCGCGCCGCAGCTACAGGCACGTCACTTTGCGATTCTTCAGGTTTTCAGGTGCGGAAAACTGCTCAGGGTCCTGCCGCAGGGCCTCTGACGGGCCTTGTGGATAGTTTGGGGGATAATTCCGTCGGCTGCAACCCATTTTCTTAGCCAATCGGGACACTTGGACAATTCAAACCGTCTTCGGTGATGCTGCGAATCTCCTGCACCTCAGCGCGGCTGAACGTCGCCAGCCGCACCATCAGGCGATCCTCGTGCAAAAAGGGCCACCAGCACACAGGCAGGCCATCCTCATCGTCATCATAGAGAAAGCAAATCTGACCATTTGGCGTGGTGATCTGCCCATAGACACAGCCCCGCCCCTCCATCCGCCAGACCGAGAGGGTGCGACTCAGAAACTCTTCGGTCCCGACCAGAAATCCGCTGGGATAGTCGTAGAACATCACGGTCTTGCCCATGACGGCGTCCAGAAAAGCCTCGGGCGTGATCCGGGTCTGCGCCTGCACGCCGGCCGGGATCAGGGCGATCACCGCAGCAGCAAGTGATCTACCAATTGTCACGGAACCAGCGCATCGCGCGCTTGAGCGGTCGGGCCGCATAGGTATCAACCGGAATCTCGAAATCCCACCATTCGTCCTGCGGATGCGCGGCAAACAGGCTGAGCCCCACCGCCGAGGAAAAGCCCGGTCCGGTCGCCGATTGCGGCAGGCCCTGGACACGCAGCGGGCGTCCCAGACGCACGCGCTGCCCCAGTATGCGGGTTGCAAGGCCGTCCAGCCCCATGATCTGGCTACCACCACCGGTCAGAACGATCTGTTGGCTGGGCATATGTTCAAACCCGGCCGCGTCCAGACGCACGCGAACCTCTTCCAGAATCTCTTCAACACGGGGACGCATGATGCCGATCAGTTCGGCCCGGCTGACGGTGCGGCGGTCATGTTCCCAATCGCCGGTATCGCCGCCGATGTCGATCAGGTCGCGATCATCGGCCCCGGTTGCGTGTACACCACCGTTAAAGGTCTTGATCCGCTCGGCCACAGCCGCCGGAACGCCCAGCCCCATCGAAATATCTGCCGTCACGTGATCACCGCCCATGCGCACGCAATCGGCGTAGATCATATGTTTCTTCATGAAGATCGACACGCTGGTCGTGCCGCCGCCCATATCGATACAGGCCGCGCCCAGCTCCTGCTCGTCCTCGACCAGAGCCGAGACACCGGACACGTAGGCCGAGTTCGCAATCCCCGCCAGTTCCAAATCACAACGTTTGATGCAGCGTACGATGTTTTGGATCGCCACCGCATCGACGGTCAGCATGTGCATATCCACGGCCAGGCTCTGCCCCATCTGACCACGCGGGTCGATCAGGCCTGATCGGTTGTCCAGCGCAAAGTTCACCGGTTGCGCGTGCAGCACCTCGCGCCCGACGCCGTAATCCGGCACGTCACAGGCGTTCAGAACGCGGCCCACTTCGGCTTCGGACACCACCTGCCCTTCCAGATCAACCTGCGCATCCAGACCATAGGATCGCGGATTCGCGCCCGAGAAACAGGCAATCACGTGATCGACCCGAATATCGGCCATCTTCTGCGCAGCTTGCAATGCGGTGCGGATCGCGCGCTCGGTTTCCTGCATGGCGGTGACTTCACCGAACTGCACCCCGCGTGACCGCGTGGTCGCAGCGCCGATCACACGGAACCCGGTTTGCCCCGCCAGCGAGCCGATGCTGTTATCCTCGCTCAGCCGTCCGGTGCCGTCGAACCGCAGCACAAGGCAGGCAATCTTGGAACTGCCCACGTCCAGAATGGCGACAACACCGCGTTGCATTGCCTGCCGGCGCATCTGCCGCATTGCCCGTTGGGACTGATAGAGATCGGTCATCATGGTTGTTACTGCCTGCTACTCACGTCTGTCTTTGTGTTCCACCAGTCTTCGCTGGCGGCTTTGGTCATTCTGATGGTCGGACGCTGGCCAAGGCGCATATCCACCACGGCCACGTCGCGTTCCAAAAGGTCCTGCACCTCGTTCACGGCCAGCACACGCTCTAACGCGCGCACGGGGCGTTCGGTCGGCAGCATGATGCGCTGACCGCGATCCAGCACCAGATCCCAGCGCCGCTCACCTATCCGCACAAGGCCGCGTACACGGGTGCCCAGGCTGCGGGCGGTTGCCATCAGCTGCAGCGCCTCACCTACATGCGCATCCGCGCCCTTGCCCGCGATCAACGGCAGGTTCGAGTGTTCCTTCCGCGAGGCGATGCGGGCCACAAACGCGCCCGTGTCATCCAACAGTGCGATCCCGCCTCGCGTCCGCCAGACGATGACCGGCTTACGCTCGACCACGTCCACCTGAAGGATGCCGCCGGGCCGCACGCGCACGGTCGCCGATTTGACCGGGTTCAACCCGGTGATCGTGTCGCGGATTTGTTCGACATCCATGTCCCAAGAGCTCATGGGGAAATCCAGCGGCACAAACGCACGGATATCTTCGGACAGATCAGGCCCCGCCCCGTCGATGGCCATCAGATTGACCATGAATTCCGGGCGTTGCTGGATCGAGGTCTTGATGTCGTTAACATAGGCCACAACGGCCTCACGCCGGTCTTCGGCGCTGAAATACAGACCCAACCCTGCGCAAATCGCGAAAATCGGCAGTCCCACTTTCAGCCCGCGCCGCACACCGCGCGTCAGCATCCAGCGCTGCAGGCGATAGCTCAGCCGGGACGGCGCCGGATCAAAGCCCTGAGACTTGCGTCCAAACAGCTTTCCGCCGCGCAGACGCAGCTTTGGCTCAACCGCATGCCGATCCCCCGACGCGAAATCCGCATCCGGGCCAGAAAGGGGCTTGGACCGGTGAATAACGGGGGCACGGGTGGCTCTTAGCGGTCGCATGAGGCGTCCTCCACCATCCACGCACAAAGCTGGCCGAATGTCATGCCGATATGCGCAGCCTGTTCCGGCACCAGAGAGGTCGGCGTCATACCGGGCTGCGTGTTGGTTTCCAGCAGGAACAACCCGTCCGCGCCCATGCTGTCATCCCAACGGTAATCCGTGCGCGACACGCCACGGCAGCCCAAGGCATTGTGGGCCTTCAGCGCGTAGCCCATGCAGCGGTCAAAGATGTCTTGCGGGATGTCGGCAGGCAGGACATGCCAGGACCCGCCCGGCTTGTACTTGGCGTCATAGTCATACCAGCCGCCATCGGTCATGATCTCGGTCACGGTCAAGGGGCGGTCGCCCATAACGGTCACGGTCAGCTCGCGGCCCGCCACGTATTTCTCGACCATCACATGGTCGGGCATATCCTCAGACAATTGCGGCGGCCCGTTCGAGCCTTCGTGGACGATATAGATCCCGACGCTAGAGCCTTCGTTATTGGGCTTGGCCACGTATGGGGGCTCCATCACGTGAACTTCGATCACCTCGATCTTGGGCACGATCACGCTGGGCACGACAGGCAGACCTTCGGCCTCGTACACCTCTTTGCTGCGTTGCTTGTCCATGGCCAATGCCGAGGCCAGAACGCCGGAATGCGTGTACGGAATCCGCATCCATTCCAGCAGGCCCTGCACACAGCCATCTTCGCCCCAGCGACCGTGCAAGGCGTTGAAAACCACATCCGGCTTGATGTCCAAAAGGCGCGCATAGAGGTCGGGACCTGCGTCCAGCTCAACCACTTCAAAGCCTTCTCCCACAAGGGCGGCCGCGCATTCGCGCCCAGAGCTGAGTGACACCTCGCGTTCCGCCGAGGGGCCGCCCATCAATACCGCCACTTTGGGGTTTGTCCTGCTCGACATACCCAACGTGCGCCTCAATGTCCCCGGACCTTATGTGGTGGTCCGTACTGCGTTTATGCCTTTGATCCGTCGCCTGAATTTGCCTGATTATGGTCTGACGGCTGGGGCTTTATTCTGTCAGCGGATCGCCGACCCGCATGATTTCCCACTCTAGCGTGATGCCGCTTGTTTCGTAAACCTTTTTTCGCACCTCTTCGCCCAGACCTTCAAGGTCAGCGGCGGTTGCGTCACCGGTATTGATCAGGAAATTTGAGTGTTTGGGGCTCATCTGCGCGCCGCCCTTGATGGCCCCGCGCATGCCCGCGTTGTCAATGACTTTCCACGCCTTGAGGTCATGCACATCATCCGCCTTGCCCGTGGATGAGAAGCCAGCCGGATTGCGAAATGTCGATCCAGCGCTGCGGTCCTTGGTCGGTTGCGTCTCATCGCGCTTTTGCAGCTGCGCGGCCATACGGGTGTGCAGGTCGTCCGGGTCGCCGCTGGGGCCTTGGAAGGTGGCAGACACCAGCACCGCCCCTTCGGGCAGGTCGGACTGGCGATAGCGAAAGTTCAGGTCTTGCGGTGCAAGCTCCAGAACTTCGCCCTGTCGGGTGACGATGGTGGCCTTGCGCAATACATCCGATGTGTAGCTGCCATAGCAGCCTGCATTCATCCGCACCGCCCCACCGACCGAGCCGGGGATGGTGCGCAAAAAGGTCAGGTCAACCCCCGCATCCGCCGCCTTGCGCGCCACATGCGCGTCCAGCGCGGCGGCCCCTGCGGTGACGGTGTTGCCATCGACCTCAATCCCGTTGAACCCGCGCCCCAGCCGGATCACCACGGCGCGCAGCCCCCCGTCGCGCACGATCAGGTTCGACCCGACGCCCATCGGAAAAACAGGAACGTTGTCCGGAAGGCCAAGCAGAAAATCCCTGAGGTCATCCAGATCAGCAGGCTGGAACAAATAGTCCGCCGGGCCGCCGACACGCAGCCATGTGAGGTCATTCAATGACCGATTTTCCGAGAGTTTGCCACGCGGTGTAGGAAGACTTGCCATGCCCGCTAAATCGCGGATTTGCCGGAACAACGCAAGCTGTATCCGCTACCGGGCAGACCCGGTGAACCGCCTAAGCCACCGACCCAGATAAATCACCGGCCAGCGCAGGACCGACATCCCCATTGCCAGAACCAGCAACCCGATCCAGGGGCCGTTTTGTAGCGTCACGTATCCCAGGATCGGAATACCCACTGCAATCAGGACATAGGCCCGCGTCCAGTGATTGTCTTTACTGGGGATCATCGCCAACACATTCGCCGCAATTCCCCACAGCGCGGCCAGAGCAATGGACAAGTTCATTCCTGCACCTCTCTGCCCGTCCAGCGGCGCCAGTAATAGCGGATCGGATTTCGGAACATCGACACAAAGCCCGCAAAAGCCAGCACCGAGACAAACCACCCGAAATCATATCCCAGCCAGACAATCCCCACAGGCGCACAGATCAGCAGCACGATGCCCGGCGGGAATTGCAGCCGCATCGGCAGCATCGCCACAATGGTCGCAGCCACAACCCACAAGGATGCGAAGACAACTGAATACACCTATTGTCCCTCCGAAGACGCCTGCTTTGTCAGACCGCGCTGACCGAGCCTTCGACGGCTTTTTTTGTCTGCAACCGCTCTGGCAGCCCGTTGGCCCAGGTGCTGATCGTACCGGCCCCAAGGCAGACCACCATGTCACCCGGGCGGGCCTGTTCGCGAACCAGACGCTCCAGATCGTTTTCATCCAGCAATGCCCGGGCGTGACGGTGGCCGTGGCGGATCAGGCCCTGCACCAGATCATCCCGGGATGCGCCCTCGATCGGGTCTTCACCGGCGGCAAAGATATCGGCGATGGCAACCACGTCGGCATCATTGAAGCAGGTGCAGAAATCGTCAAACAGGTTGGACAGGCGCGAATAGCGGTGCGGCTGGTGCACAGCGATGACACGCCCCTCGGTCGCCTGACGGGCGGCTTTCAGAACCGCCGAGATTTCAACCGGGTGATGGCCGTAATCGTCGATGATGGTGACGCCATTCACCTCTCCGACCTTGGTGAACCGCCGATTGACGCCACCGAAATTGGCCAGCGCATCGCGAATTTCCGCAGCTTTCATGCCCAAATGGCGGGCCACAGCCGCCGCAGACAAGGCGTTTGAGACGTTGTGATCCCCCGGCATCGGCAAAGTGCAGCCCTCGATCACCGTGTCTTCGTATTGCAGGTGGATGTCGAAATGCGCCACGCCGCCTTTGTAGGTCAGGTTCACCGCCCGCACATCGGCCTGGGCGTTGAACCCATAGGTGCGCACGCGGCGGTCGGTGATACGGCCCACCAGCGTCTGCACCTCGGCATGATCGGTGCAGCAGACGGCCAGCCCATAGAAAGGCAGGTTCGAGACGAACTCGTAAAAGCCGTCGCGCAGCTTATCGAAATCACCCCAATGCTCCATATGCTCGGGGTCGATATTGGTGACAATGGCGATGGTCGCGGGCAGGCGGTTGAACGAGCCATCGCTCTCATCCGCCTCGACGACCATCCATTCACCCTGCCCCATGCGGGCGTTCGAGCCGTAGGCGTGGATGATGCCGCCGTTGATGACGGTGGGGTCAAAATCCCCGGCCACCATCAGTTCGGCCATCATCGTGGTCGTGGTCGTTTTGCCATGGGTTCCGGCGATTGCGATATTGGATTTCAGTCGCATCAGCTCGGCCAGCATATCGGCGCGACGCACCACCGGCAGGCCCTGCGCACGGGCACCGTCGAGTTCGGGATTGCCCGGCTTGATTGCGGTCGACACCACGACAACGGCCGCGTTTTCAAGGTTCTCGGCGCTTTGGCCCACGAAAATCTCGGCCCCCAAACTGGCCAGACGATCGGTGATCTTGGACGCCTTGAGGTCCGACCCCTGTACCCGGTAGCCCAGGTTCAACAGAACCTCAGCAATGCCTGACATCCCAATTCCGCCGATGCCAACGAAATGGATCGGCCCTACGTCTTGCGGCAGTTTGGTTGCAGGATTCATGTGGTCTCCTTCTGCGCCAGCTCTTCGACGAGGTGAACCAGACGCTCGGTCGCGTCGGGGGCTCCGGTCGAAAGGGCGGCATGGGCCATCTTTTGCGCGGCTTCGGGGTTTGTCAGAACGGCGCTGATTTGCTGTGTCAGGGCGGCAACGTCAAGCAGGTTTTCGGGGATCATGATCGCCCCACCGGCCTGAACCAGACCGCGCGCGTTGGCGGTCTGATGGTCACCCGCGGCGGCGGCAAACGGGATCAGGATCGAGGGCCGCCCGATGACCGAGATATCAGCCACACTGGACGCGCCCGAGCGGCTGATCACCAGTTGCGCATCGGACATGCGCCGGGGCACGTCGTCGAAAAAGGGCAACACCTCGGCCCGGATGCCGTGATCGGCGTAAAAGGCTGTCACGCGCTCGCCATCCTCATCGCGGGCCTGATGGGACACGCGGATATGGTCACGCAGGTCTTCCGGCAGGGCCGCAAGCGCACCGGGCACCACATCGCTGAGGATTCGCGCGCCCTGCGATCCACCCATGACAAGGATCGACATCGGGTAGTCACCCGGCGGGATGTACCCAGCAGCGGCACGCTCCAACACGGCGGCACGAACCGGGTTGCCGGTGTGGATGCCTTTTGCGCCCTCGGGCAAATCGGTTGGCCAAACACCACAGGCGACCTGCGCGACACGCTTGGCAAACACTTGGTTCACCTTACCCAGAACGCCGTTCTGCTCATGGATCATGCGCGGGATTTTCAACAGGGTCGCCGCGCCCAGCGCCGGGATTGAGGGGTAGCCGCCAAAGCCCACCACCACGTCCGGGCGGTCGCGCATCATCTGCATTGCCATGCCGGTCACGCCGCCCACAATCTTTGGACCGACCAGCGCTTTGGCGGCCAAACCGCCACGTGCGAAGGTCGCCGAGGTCGCCTCGACAATCTCGGTCGAATGCGGAAAGCCGCCCGTATAGCGCGCACCGCGCGCATCGGTCGACAGGCGCACGCGCCAGCCTTTGTGCAGCATCGCCTCGGCCAGCGCCTGCGCCGGGAACATGTGACCCCCAGTGCCGCCTGCCGCAATCAGTAGGTAAGGTACGCTCATCAACCCCTTCCGCGCAGAATGTCACCCAGCTCGCCCTGCGGGCGGGTCCGGGTAAAGGCCAGCAACATGCCAACTGCAATACCGCCCGCAATCAAGGACGAACCACCGTAACTGACAAACGGCAGCGTCATGCCCTTGGCGGGCAGCAAGCGCACGGCAACGCCCATGTTGATCATCGCCTGCACGCCGAACATGCAGGCCAGACCGGTCCCGGCCAGCCGGATGAACATATCGCGTTCTTTCATCAGACGCAGAAGCGAACGCACGACAATCAGCGAATAAAGCGCGATGATGATCAGCACCAGGATCAGGCCATATTCCTCGGCCGCGACAGCGATGATGAAATCTGTATGGGCATCGGGCAGAGACCATTTCACCTGCCCCTCACCCACGCCAACACCGAACAGACCACCCTCGCGGATGGCATTTGTGGCATAGCCCAGCTGCGTGGTCGGATCGACTTCTTGGTTCAGGAACCCGTCAATGCGGCGGGCAAAGTGTTCCGAATTCGAATAGGCCAGCATTCCGCCCAGAACCACGGCCCCGGCCATGCCAACCAGCAACAGCATCGGCGCACCGGCCACGAAATACATCACACCCCAGCCGAACAGGATCAGACAGGCCTGACCGAAATCGGGCTGCAACACCAGCATCCCCACGATGGCCATACACAGCGCAAACGACCACAACCGCCCCGGAGGGCCGTTGATCTCTTGCGACGCAGCCAAGAGCCATGCAGCCACGACAATAAACCCGGGCTTCAGAAACTCGGACGGCTGCAGCGAGGCAAATCCCAGCGAATACCACCGCACCGCGCCTTTGCCGAAATCGGTGCCAAAGACCGGCAGGAAGGCCAGCGCCACAAAGGCCCCCAGAAACCCCAGCACCGCCAACCGCCGCACCAGAGTGGGCGACATCATCGAGGTCAACAGCATCGCAATAAGCGCCAATCCGCCGAAAATCGCCTGACGCTCGACATAGTGGAACGGATCAAACCCGTTGCGACCGGCCAGAGGCGGCGAAGAGGCCAGCCCCAGCAACAATCCGATGACAAACAGGATCAGCACGCAGGACATCGTCCAGCGGTCAATTGTCCGCCACCATTTCGGTAGAATCGGTTCCCCGCGCTGGTCCTGGACCGCGCCATACACCATCTCAGTCATGAGATACCGCCACTCTCTGCCTCGTTCACGCCCCGTTTTCGGGGTCTGATTGAGACTCTACAGCGATTTTGGCGTTTGGGCTAGGGGAATGAGAACCAAATGGGTGAATTCGACGCCCGGGAAGATGCCATATGCCGCGAAGCTTGAATGAAGTTGCTATCAAGGGTATGGGAAACCATCGCAGTTAGCAGCCAGCAACTTGGCTCATCCAAAATGCCAAGCAAAAGCTCCGACGATATCATCTCTAAACTCGAGAACTTACGACAGCATATTGTCAGCGAACTTGGTATCGGTGGGCACATTAATGCACAGGCCATACTGGATGTCTTGGCACCGCTTGATAGTCACAAGTTCGCACAGGCCGTTTTCGCATCAGAGCAGATCGTTTACGACTTTGATGTTTGTTATTGGAACAATGCCGACTTACTGCCGATTGTCATGTCCAAAAGAGACTTTTCCAACGAGCAACTTTTTGGAGTTATTGAAAGCTTGTTTGATCGCGAATTCGGTGTCGGCACGGCTTTCTGATGTTTCCCGGTGACCACGTCCCCTTGCCATCCTCGCCATTTCACGCCATGCGCATTTGATGACCTATGACACGATCATCCTTGGGGCCGGTGCCGCTGGCATGATGTGCGCCGCCCATTGCGGCGGGCGCGTTTTGGTGATCGATCACGCGAAAACTCCGGGTGAGAAAATCCGCATCTCGGGCGGCGGACGCTGCAATTTCACCAATATGTATGCGGGCCCGGGCAATTTCCTGTCGCAGAACCCGCATTTCTGCAAATCCGCACTGGCGCGTTACACGCAATGGGATTTCATCGATCTGGTCGGTCGGCACGGTATCGCGTGGCATGAGAAGACGTTGGGGCAGCTCTTTTGCGACGGGTCCTCGAAACAGATCATCCAGATGCTGCTGGACGAGATGGCGCACAACGGGGCTGAGTTGTGGCTGCAGACCAGCCTGCGCGATCTGCGCAAGACCGAGGGCGGCTTTGCGCTGGACCTCGAACGCGAGGGGCAGCGCCTCAGCTTGACCTGCCACAATCTGGTTCTGGCCACCGGCGGCAAATCCATCCCCAAGATGGGTGCAACCGGGTTGGCCTATGATATTGCGCAACAATTCGGGTTGCGCCTAACAGACACGCGTGCGGCGCTTGTACCGTTCACCTTCTCAGACGGAAGGTTCAAGGACCTCTCGGGCGTGTCCCTACCCGCGCGGCTGTCAAATACGCGCACCAGCTTTGATGAAGCGCTTCTGTTCACCCATCGCGGTCTCAGCGGGCCGTCGGTTCTGCAACTGTCATCTTATTGGCGTGAGGGCGAGGTGATTGGTGTCAATCTGATACCTGACCTGCCCCTGTTCGATCTGCTGCGCGCCCAACGCCAAAGCGGCGGGCGCAAGGCCCTGACCACCGAACTGGCACGCCATCTGCCCGCGCGTCTGGTGGATTACCTCAAACACCACATACCGATGGGCGGTAACCTCGCCGACCAATCCGATGCGGCCCTGACCGATCTGGTGACGGCCCTTTCGAACTGGCAGCTGACCCCGTCAGGCACCGAAGGCTATCGCACAGCCGAGGTCACGCTGGGCGGAATCGACACCGATGATCTGTCGTCGAAAACGATGGAGGCCAGGGATGTCCCCGGCCTCTATGCAATTGGCGAAGCGGTGGATGTCACCGGCTGGCTGGGCGGCTACAATTTCCAGTGGGCATGGTCCTCGGGCCATGCCGCCGGAACCGCCATCGCGGCGCGTTAACCGACGCTTGCATGTGCGCGGCGTTAGCCGACGACGTTGTAGCCGCGTCCACGCATACAGTTGCGAACGATGACTTCTTTGTTCTGGTTCTTGTTGATCACATCCGCCCCGGCACCGACCAATGCACCGGCAACGGCGGCACGACCCAGATTATCACTGCTGTCCTGAACGATACCGGTTACGGCAGCCGCACCTGCCGCGCCGATGGCGGCATTGCCTGCAGTTGTTCCGTCGACGCTGGCTTGTGACGCGGCCAGTTGCTGACACTGCTGCAGGTCAACATTGTAATTCGGCCCAATCGGGCCATCCACAATCGGCTGATAATTCGCACCGGTATTGGTGCACGCCCCGGCGACCAGAATTGCAGGAAGGATCAAAGAGAACTTACGGAAAGACATCGTCATAACCTCGTGTTGAATTTGCCCGGAACCAATCGTAATTGTCTTGGTGCGTCAAGCTGATAGCTCTGCAGCTTGGCGCAACCGGCGGTTCATTGCAAATATCTAGTTATGAAGGCGTTGCCGAACCTGATTGGTGAAGTCGTCTCCGCGCTGCTCAAAATTGTCATATTGGTCAAAGCTGGCGGCGGCTGGCGCCAGCAGCACTGTCTCACCCGGCCCGGCATCGGCCATGGCTTGGGCCACGGCTTCGTCCATGGTGGTGCAGACCTGAGCGTCCGCCTCAAGCTGAAGCGCGAACTTCGCTGCTTCGCGCCCGATCACATAGGCTTTCACAACCTGATCCGCTGCGCCGTTCAGCGGGGCCAGACCGCCCTCTTTCTCAAGCCCCCCGCAAATCCAACGGATCTTTTTGAACGCCATAAGGGCCTTGAGCGCACTATCCACATTGGTGGCCTTCGAGTCGTTCACATAGGTCACACCATCCGCTTCGGCGATGATCTGGCTGCGATGAGGCAGGCCGGGATAGCTGTGCAACGCATCCTCAATCACACGCGGTGCCATGCCAAGGGCACGGCAGGCAGCATAAGCAGCACAGGCGTTCTGATGATTGTGCACCCCGGGCAGCCCCTTGATCTGCCGCAGGTCAATCGATCCGGCCTGCCGCCCCTTGCGGTATTCCGACAAGTACCCCTTGCGCGCAAAGACCTGCCACCCCGGACCCGTCAGTTTTCGCGCCACCGAGACGCGGATCACCCGATCGTCTGTCGGCCCCTCGGCCAGTTGCCCGGCCAGAAACGCGCCTTCGTTTTCATCAACGCCGATCACCGCGCGATCCGGCCCGCCTTCGGCAAACAACCGGCGTTTGGCGGCAAAATACCCCCCCATTCCGCCGTGCCGATCCAGATGGTCTGGCGAAAGGTTGGTAAAGACCGCAACATCTGGCGTCAGCGCGCGCGCCAGTTCCGTCTGATAACTGCTCAGTTCCAACACCACGACCGAACCATCCCCACCCGGATCAATATCCAGCACCCCGCGCCCGATATTGCCCGCCAGCTGAGCATCCCGGCCCGCCTCGGTCAGAATGTGATGGATCAGGGCCGCCGTGGTCGATTTCCCATTCGAGCCAGTCACCGCAATCACCCGCGGCGGGGTGTCATATTCGCTCCATTCCGGCCCGGCGAACGACCGGAAGAACAAACCGATGTCATTGTCCATCGGAACGCCTGCCTCCAACGCGGCAGCAACCACCGGGTTTGGCTCAGGGTACAGATGTGGAATACCGGGCGAGACAACCAACGTGGCGACCCCTTCAAACGCGCCGTGGCGGCGCAGGTCAGCACAGGTGAACCCTTCGGCTTCGGCCTTTTCCCGCGCTGCGGGATTGTCATCCCAGCAAACCGGCTCGGCCTTGCCTGCCCGCAATGCGCGCGCTGTGGCCAACCCCGACCGGCCCAGCCCCAGAACCGCAACCTTCTGCCCTGAAAACCCTTTGACCGGGATCATGCCACCAACCTTTTCTTGACGTTCAATTGGCCGCCACACTGCGCAGAAGACCCCCGCAATGGCAAGCGCAACTCAGGCTCGCGCATCAGCGCGAGCCGGGCCCAACAGGTGACAGGCGGGCCGCAGGCCCGACGAACCTGGCGGGGGGGCTACCGGACTTTCAAAGTTGCCAGACCGATCATCGCCAGAATCAGCGAAATGATCCAGAACCGGATGACAATCGTCGGCTCAGCCCAGCCCTTTTTCTCATAGTGATGATGGATCGGTGCCATCAGGAACACGCGCCGTCCGGTGCGTTTGAAATACAGCACCTGGATGATCACGCTCAGCGCTTCGACCACGAACAGGCCGCCAACCACGGCCAGAACCAACTCGTGTTTCGTCGCTACCGCAATCGCTCCCAAAGCTCCGCCCAAAGCCAATGATCCGGTATCGCCCATGAACACCGCCGCCGGGGGCGCGTTATACCAAAGAAAGCCCAGACCGCCCCCGAACAGGGCTGCCGTGAAGATCAAAATCTCACCGGTTCCCGGCACGTAGTGCACGTCCAGATATTCGGTAAAATCGACCCGCCCCACCGCATAGGCAATCACACCCAGGGTCGACGCCGCAATCATCGCAGGCATAATCGCCAACCCGTCCAAACCATCGGTCAGGTTCACCGCATTTGCGGCCCCCACGATCACGACAATCGCAAACGGAATGTAGAACACGCCCAGATTGACCAGTGTGTCTTTGAACACCGGCACCGCCAACTGGTTCTGCAATGCCTCCGGGTGATGCAATGTGGCCCAAAGCGAGGCCAGCACCGCAATAATCACCCCCAGCGCCAGACGCATCTTGCCCGACACACCTTTGGTGTTCTGCTTGGACACTTTGGCATAATCATCCGCAAAACCAATCGCCGCATAGGCCAGCGTCACAAACAACACCATCCAGATATACGGGTTGTCCCACCGTGCCCACACCAGTGTCGAGGTCACCAGCGCGCCCACGATCAGCAAACCGCCCATTGTTGGTGTTCCGGCTTTCGAGAAATGCCCCTCGGGCCCGTCGTCGCGGATCGGCTGACCTTTGCCCTGCTTGCGACGCAGCACGTTGATCAGCGGTTTGCCAAAGAGGAACCCAAAGATCAGCGCCGTCAAAAAGGCCCCGCCCGCACGGAAGGTGATATAGCGGAAGAGGTTGAAAAAATCCCCTCCATCCGACAGGGCGGTCAACCAATAAAGCATGTCAAAACCTTTCTCACGCGGCGATCATGGGTCAAGCGCGGTCCCTTGCCCCATTTTCCGCAAACCGTCAACAATCCGGGCCAATGCCATACTCAGCGAGCCCTTGGCCAGCACCGTGTCACCTGCGCGGATCACATCCGGCAAATGCTCAGCCATTTCCGCACTGGTCTCGAACCAAAGCCCGCGCTTCTCGGCAGGCAACGCCTGATGCAGCGCCTGCATCAGCGGTCCGATACAATGCACCTGATCCACCTTTGCCATCGCAGCGACGTCACCCATCGCAGCATGCATGGCAACTTCCTGCGCACCCAGTTCCTTCATATCGCCCAGAAACGCAATCCGCCGTTCCCCTTGAGAGGCCGCCAGAACATCCAGCGCGGCCTCCATCGAGGTCGGGTTGGCGTTGTAGCTGTCATCCAGCACTTCGATCTGCCCACCTGACGCCAGCGGCAAAACCTCGCGCACGCCGCGCCCTTTGACCGGGGACCACTGGCGCAACCCTGCGATGGCATCCTCCAGATCAACCCCCACCTCGACGCACGCGGCCAGAGCACCCAGCGCGTTCATCGCAAAATGCGTCCCTGCGGAGTTCACATCAAAGGTGATCCGGGCCTCTCCGACCTCGGCCCCTGCATGTACCGAATTGCCGGCCTGAGTGGCCTCGGTCAGCGTGTAGTCCGCCGCCTCACGACCGAAATCCACGATCCCCGCACCGTGATCCTGCGCGGTTTGACGCAGAATTTCGGCGTGGTCGATATCCGCATTCACGATGGCCGCGCCGCCGGGTTCGAGCCCTTCGAATATCGCGGCCTTTTCATGGGCAATGCCCGCAACCGACTCAAACGCCTCAAGATGCACGGCTGCAACCGTCGTCACCAGCGCCACATGCGGGCGGGCCTGACGCGCCAGCGGAGCGATTTCACCCGGGTGATTCATACCGATCTCAATCACTGCGAATTCGGTGTCGCGCGGCATCCGCGCCAGCGTCAGAGGCACACCCCAATGGTTGTTGTAGCTGGCGACGCTGGCATGGGTTTTACCTTGCGTTTCCAAAATATTAGCCAGCATTTCTTTAGTCGAGGTTTTGCCAACACTCCCCGTCACACCAACCACGCGCGCCTCAGTTCGCGCGCGCCCTGCCCGGCCCAAAGCCTCCAACCCGGTTTGCACGTCGTCGACAATCAGCAAGGGCGCATCTTCGGAAACGCCTTCGGGCACACGTGACACAAAAGCCGCGCCTGCGCCCTTTTCCAAAGCCTGCGCCACAAAGTCATGCCCATCCCGCGTAGCCTTGAGGGCCACAAACAAATCACCGGGCTGCAAGGTTCTTGTGTCGATCGACACACCATTCACCACCCAGTCAGAAGTGGCCCGGCCTCCGGTCGCCTCGGCGGCCTCAGCCGCAGTCCAGAGGGTCATGCCACCCTCCCGTCCAGCGCGGCCACGCTGATGCTCGCCTGTTCAACATCATCGAATGGCAAAACCTGATCACCGACGATCTGGCCTGTCTCGTGCCCTTTGCCCGCAATCAGCAATGCATCGCCCGGTTGCAGGGCGTCGATACCGCGCAGGATCGCCTCAGCCCGGTCGCCTACCTCGGTCGCCTCGGGCGCGCCCAGCAAGACGGCGGCGCGGATGGTCGCTGGGTCTTCGCTACGCGGGTTATCGTCGGTTATGAACACAAGGTCCGCGTGATCCGCAGCAGCCTTTCCCATCAACGGGCGCTTGGTTGCGTCCCGGTCACCACCGGCACCAACAATGGCAATCAAACGGCCCATCACATGCGGTCGCAGCGCCTTGAGCGCGGTGGCCACCGCATCCGGCGTATGCGCATAATCGACAAACACCGCCGCGCCGTTTTCACGCGTGGCGGCCAGTTGCATCCGCCCCCGGACGGTTGTCAGATGCGGCAGGGTCTCAAACACACGCTCAGGCTCGGCCCCTGCTGCGATAACCAGTCCACAGGCCAGCAGGATGTTTTCGGCCTGGAACCCGCCAATCAGGTTCAGACGGGTCTGGAACACTTTGCCCCGCCACGAAAAGCGCAAATCCTGCCCGGTTGCATCAAAGCGCTGGTTGATCAGGCACAGGTCGGCATCACCCAACCCCACGGTCAACACCGATTGCCCCCGCGCCTTGGCGATCTTGCGGACCTGCGCACCCTTCGGGTCGCTCATGTTAATCACAACGGTGCCGTCCTGCGGCAGAACACGGTCGAACAGCCCGGCCTTGGCGGCGAAATACGCCTCGAAGGTTTCGTGATAGTCCAGATGGTCCTGTGTGAAGTTCGAAAACCCGGCGGCAGTCAGATGCACGCCGTCCAGACGGCGTTGGTCCAGCCCGTGCGAGGACGCCTCCATCGCCGCGTGGGTCACGCCATTCTCGGCCGCCTCTGCAAGACAGCGGTGCAGGGTGATTGGTTCGGGCGTGGTATGCGCCAGAGGGGCGGTCCACGCCCCCTCAACCCCGGTGGTGCCGAGGTTTACAGCAGCCAGCCCCAGTTCGATCCAGATTTGGCGCACAAAGGTTGAGACGGATGTTTTCCCGTTGGTCCCGGTGACAGCCACGATGGTCTGCGGCTGCGCGCCGAACCAGAGCGCGGCACATCCGGCCAAAGCCTGACGGGGGTCCTCGGCGACGACCAAAGCGGCGTTGGATGCGGCCAGTTCGCTGGCCGCGATCTGGGCCCCTTCGGCATCGGTCAGGATTGCCGCCGCCCCCATGCGCAGGGCGTATTGGATGAACTCACCACCATGGACCCGTGTACCGGGAAGCGCGGCGAACAGGTAGCCATCCTTGACCTCGCGGCTGTCCACCGCCAGCCCGGTGATGTCAGGATTTGCCCCCCCGCGTGCGGTCAGGGCCAATTGGCTGAGTGTTTTTGTCCTTGTGCCCATGCCCCACCTCGTTCCGGACGGCCTAATTTGAGGTCAGCGTTATAGCAGCGCGCGCCTCAGGCTCAAGCCGGGGACGCAGTCCCAACAGGGGTGCGATACGGCCAATCAACTCGGCGGCGACCGGGACAGCGGTCCAGCCTGCCGTGCGACGCTTTTCGCCATAGGCGACGATGGACGGCTCATCCAGCGTGACGATCAGAACGTATTTCGGATCATAGGCCGGGAAAAAGGTCGCAAAGGTTGCGATGACCTTGTCATCATAATACCCGCCACGCGGCTTGGGTTTGTCGGCGGTTCCGGTTTTGCCCGCCACGTCATAGCCCGCCACATCGCCGAAACTGGCCGTCCCGTCCGTGACCACCTTGCGCAACATGGCCTGTGCCTGTTTCGCCGCGCTTTCAGACATCACACGCGGACCGTATTGAGGGCCATTTTTCCGCAGGATGGTGGGGCTGACATAGTGCCCGCCATTGGCAATCGCAGCGTAGCCCGCAGCCAGATGCATCGGGCTGGTCGACAAGCCGTGGCCATAGGAAATGGTGACCGTGCTCAGCTCACCCCATTTCTTGGGCTTAAGGGGCGCACCGCCCGCGGCCTCGACAATTTCAAACGGGGTCGGATCGAACATGCCCAGCGATTGCAGGAAATCCTGCTGGCGCTTTGCGCCAATCTGTAGCGCCAGCCGTCCTGTGCCCCGGTTCGAGCTGTGGACGATCACATCCGCCACGCTGATCTTGCCATAGTTCTTGCCGTTGAACTCGCCGATCGGGAAACGCCCGATCCGCATCGGGCCTGATGTGTCAATAATCGTCTCGGAATTCACCAGTCCCAACTGCACAGCCTGCGCGGCGGTGAAGATTTTGAAAACCGACCCCAGCTCATACACACCCTGTACATAGCGGTTGAACAACGGGCTGTCTGACGGATCAAACCCCGAAGTCGGCGGGCGTGGACGGTCGTTTGGGTCAAAGGACGGCAGGGACGCGGCTGAAACCACCTCGCCCGTATGGGCGTTCATCAGAACCGCCGAAGCCCCCTTGGCGTTCATGATCTTCATACCGCCATAAAGCACCTGCTCGACCGCCGCCTGAACGGTCAGGTCCAGCGACAATTGCAGCGGCTTGTTGCCGTTCGCAGGGTCGCGCAAATAGTCATCAAACTGCTTCTCGACACCGGCAACGCCGATCACCTCAGCCGCGCTGACCCCTTCGCGTCCAAAGCCCGAGCCACCCAGAATATGCGCGGCCAGACGGCCATTCGGGTACAGCCGCATCTCACGCGGGCCGAACAGGATGCCGGGATCGCCAATATCATGCACCGCCTGTTTCTGTTCAGGCGAGATACGTTTCTTGATCCACAGGAACTTGCGGTTGCCGGTAAAGTCCTTGACCAGACGCTCTTTTTCCAGATCGGGGAAGATCGCCACCAACTGATCGGCGGCAGCCACCGGATCGATCATCAGAGGGGGCTGAGCGTAGACGGAATAGGTATCCAGATTGGTCGCCAGAATACGCCCTTCACGGTCCACGATATTGGCCCGCTGCATCGCAATCGCCGCACCCGGGGCGCTTGCCACAGGCTCCTGCGCCTCGGACGTGGCCAGCATGCCCATACGGACACCAATCACCGAGAAGGCGCAGAAAAAGAACAGACCCAACACCAGCAGACGCCCTTCGGCACGGGCGCGGGCGCGGTCCTTCATATCTTCGTGGCGTTGGCGGATGTTTTCCCGCTCAATCGCTTTGGGGTTTTCGCCGCGGGCGCGGGCGTCAAGGATATGGGCTAGCGGGCGCAGAGGGGTCCGTGTCATGGGATCTGCACCTCACCCAGCGCCTGAGTATCGGTGATCGCCTGCAGTTCGATGGGATCGACAATGGGCAGGTCCGGGTCTTCGGCGTAGGAAATCTGATCCGCACGGCCAAATTGTTCGGCGCGCAGCGGCAACAGGCCCAGACGCTCAAAGTTCAGATCAGCCAGTTCACGCAAACGATCGGGGCGGTTCAGATAGGCCCATTCCGCATTCAAAACGGCCAGCCGCACCTGCGCCATGCCAATCTCGCGTTGCAGTTTCTGCGTTTCCTTCACCACCTGCTGGGTCCGGTAATTCTCCTGATACGCCCAAAGCGCCAGTCCGAACACGGACAGAGCGGTCAACACATACAAAACACTCTTCATTTCGCCCTTCCCCCAAGTTGCGGCATCCCGATGGCGCGGGCTTCAATTTCCCCCGCCGGAGCCTCAGTTCGTACCGCCACACGCAGCTTGGCCGAGCGCGCGCGCGGGTTTTCCTGCAATTCCTGCTCATCCGGTCCCACGGCTTTGCGAGTCTTCAGCGTGAATTGCGGCAATTCCTGTTCCATCTCGGGCGCATAGCGATTGGCCCGCCCGGTCTTTCCCGCCCGCGACTGAAAGAACCGTTTGACCATCCGGTCCTCAATGGAATGGAAGGTCACCACGGCCAGCTGCCCGCCCGGCTTTAACGCGCGCTCGGCGGCCATAAGCCCCTCAAACAGTTCTTCGTATTCGGCGTTCACCGCAATCCGCAGCCCCTGAAAGCTGCGCGTCGCAGGGTGCGATTGCCCCGGCTTCGGGCGCGGCAGGCAGGATTCGATGATCTCAGCCAGACGCAGCGTTGTGGTGATCGGCTCATCAGCCCGCGCCTTGACGATGGCCTTTGCGATGCGGCGGCTGGCGCGTTCTTCGCCGAAATGGAACAGAATATCGGCCAGTTGCGCCTCGGTCGCGGTATTGACCAGATCGGCGGCGCTTTCACCCTCCTGGCTCATCCGCATGTCCAGCGGGCCGTCCTTCATGAACGAAAACCCACGTTCGGCCTGGTCCAGCTGCATCGACGACACACCAAGGTCCAGCACCACGCCATCCAGATCCTGCGCATACTCATCCATGCGCGAGAACACACCGGGCTGCATCACCAACCGGTCGCCAAATTCACCCGCCCAATCAGCGGCCATCTCAAACGCCAAGGGATCGCGATCCACGCCAATGACTTTGTCGACCCCGGCCTCAAGCAGACCGCGCGTATAACCGCCCGCGCCAAAAGTGCCATCCAGCCAGACACCAGACACCGGCGCCACAGCGGCCAGCAACGGGCGCAGCAAAACAGGGATATGCGGTTTGTCAGAGGGGGTTTCAGCGCCGGCCATGCCGTTACGCGTCCCCGACGCCATCTAGGAACTCCAGAGGGTCAAAGTCCTCGGGCTGTTCGTCCAGCCATTCTTCGGCTGCTGCCAGTTCTTCGGATTCGTAGGTCTCGGGCTTCCAGATCTGGAACGTGTCACCGGCGGCAATAAAGAACGCCTCACTCTCAAGACCGATCTTGCTGCGCAGCTTGGCAGGCAGCACCAGACGCCCGGTTTCGTCCACCGTGGTCGGAAAGGACTGACCATGGAACATACGTTGCAACATCTTTCGCTGCATCGAACCGCGCGGCAGCGCATCAATTTTATCGTCGACCTCTTCGATCGCCTGCATTGTATAGCATTCAAGGAACTTGCGACGGTGATCCCCGTAGACAATCACCAATTCAGGGCTGTCGCCGGGCTGCCAGCTGGGGTCGGACGCTTCAAGCACACGGCGAAACGAGGCCGGGATCGACACCCTGCCCTTCGTATCCACCTTATGGTGGCTTTCACCTCTGAACCTGCGCGCCAAGACGACTGTCCCTTTCGCTTGCGCCCCACCTAAAAATTCGCCTCCCCCCGGATGAAAAACGGCGGGTTGATCTGCTGCCACTGATCAACCCGCCGCATTGACCCGCTGCGCGGGATGTCCAGCTGCGCGCGCCACCTGGGGGGATGTCTGCTCGCCCGCGCGCCGGATCTCTTGAGTGATGAAAGCGAGATGCCTGTATGAAACCTGTTTTTATTGTTTCGGGGTCGTTTGGCGCCCCATGTGCCTCGTCCTCATCGGATGAATAAGGGATGACATGGGAATTCATGGAAATCAACAGAAAACTTAGGGAAACTTCATCTTTCATGTGCACAACGCTAAGCGATTTACGTTCAGAACTACCTCAAGAATGCTATAAATTGACACATTACCAAATTACGCACAACATATAGTATCAAAGAGACATAACCCTGCTGTTCCCACGATTTCCCAATATTTTTTCCATTCGTGCTCAAAACACTCTTAAACGCAGAAAAATCATTCGTGTCGCGGCGCGAATCACGTCAACAGCCCGCTAAAAGTTCTGAAAAGGACAACGCACAAACCACAGGGCCATGAATTCCCATGACATAGTGCGCTGTAAGTCTGAGTTCGAACCCATCAGTCACAAACTGCCCAAATTTCAAAACAAAACGCACAAAGAAACGGCGATCATCCATACGGCAAATGACCGACCGATTGCGGTAACGGCTAAAAGGCACACCCAAAACCCTTATTTTCAAGGCCTTACCTCACCCGAACCTTCAAGACGTTGATATCTATGCGTTTGCTGCATAGCGGCATTGACGACGTGAGCCATTGTGCAATCGCAGCAATTACCTATTTTCAGTCTCAAGCAAGCGCCGGGACACACCCGGACGCACAGAGTTTTCGAGGTACGCAAATGGCCGTAGCAACACATCACACAGCGCTCAAAAGCGCACCGACGACCGGTCTGGCGTCGCTGATCGATGCTGTAAAGACACGGTTTGCCCGCCATCGCATCTATCGCCAGACGGTCAACGAACTGTCGGGCCTGTCGAACCGCGAACTGGCTGATCTGGGCCTGCACCGTTCGATGATCCGCCGCCTTGCCCTGCAAGCGGCCGAAGAATACGTCGCGCACTAAGCGCGAAGACATAACCGAGATCAGGTCCTTCCTCCTCCCTTAGGACCTGTATTTCAGCGGCGACATCTCTCCTCCTCCCTGATGTCGCCGCGCCTTATACCGGCCCTGAATGCCGGACGCAGACACACCGGGTCCTCCTCCCTTTCCCGGTGTTGAAAGCGCGCGGCGACGTCTCTCCTCCTCCCTGACGTCGCCGCGACTTCCAAATACCGGGATCAGACCCGGAACCGGATACATCGGGGCGTCCTCCTCCCTGCCCTGATGTTGAAAGAGCGCGGCGACACCTCTCCTCCTCCCTGGTGTCGCCGCGACTGACACATACCGGGATCAAACCCGGGTTCGGATACATCGGGACTCTCCTCCTCCCTGTCCTGATGTTGCAAAGAACGGCGGTTTCCCCTCCTCCTCCCTGGAAACCGCCGTTTTTCTTTGTCGCACCATCGAAAAAGGCGCCGCGGTCAAAACCGGGCGCCCTCTTTAGGAATCGAGCATGTGCCGTCAGGCACATTCCATTTGATTACAGCGTTTCGGGTTTTATCTGAATCGCTCTGCGACACGAATGTGCCGAGAACGCCGCAGGTGTGGCAGGGTATTCGTGTCTCAAGTTAAACCCGAAACGCTTAAAACGGCACGTCGTCCTTGGCCGACAAGAACCGCGAGACGACTTTCTTCACCCCGGCCTTGTCGAAATCGACCTCGACCTTATCGCCTTCGATACCGATCACCGCGCCATAGCCGAATTTCTGGTGAAACACGCGCTCACCCAATGTGAAACTCGCCAATGCTGTCGCATCGATCACTGTGTTGCGGGTTTCGCGGGGCTGCGACGTTCCGTACTGCCCCTGCCGGGCCTGCATCCGCTTCCACCCCGGCGAGTTATAGACATTCGCTTCGGCCGCACGGGTTTCGATGCTGGCGGTCGTTTGCCCACCCCCATAAAGGCCCGGCGGCGTCAGCACCTCCACATGATCTTCCGGCAATTCGTCGACAAACCGCGACGGCATCGAGTTTTGCCACTGCCCGAACACCCGCCGATTGGCCGCAAACGAAATCGTACATATCTCTTCCGCGCGGGTGATGCCCACATAGGCCAGTCGCCGTTCTTCCTCCAACCCTTTAAGGCCCGATTCGTCCATGGACCGCTGCGAGGGGAACAGCCCGTCCTCCCACCCCGGCAGAAACACGGCGGGAAACTCCAGACCCTTGGCCGCGTGCAGCGTCATGATCGAGACCTTGGCCCCGTCGCCGTCCTGCTCATTGTCCATGACCAGGCTGACATGCTCCAAAAACCCTTGCAGGTTCTCGAAATTGTCCAGCTGGTTCACCAGTTCCTTGAGGTTTTCCAGCCGCCCCGGCGCTTCGGGCGTCTTTTCGTTCTGCCAGTGGGCCGTATAGCCCGACTCGTCCAGAATGATCTGCGCCAGCTCGATATGCGAGACCTCGGGTTCGCCAAACCTCAGCGGTGCGCCATCATCAATAACCGAGTCGTCTTCGACCTCAATCCGCGGTCCGCGCGTCATTGCGTTCCACCGCGCCAGACCGTCGATCAGCTCACGCAGCGCCTTGCCGCCCTTGCCTTTGATCAACCCGCTGTCGACAGCAATCCGCGCGCCGTCGATCAGGGAAACGCCATTGTCACGGGCTGTTTTCTGGATCGCCTGCTGCGCCTTGTCGCCCAGCCCCCGTTTTGGGGTGTTCACGATCCGCTCGAACGCCAGATCGTCGCCAGGGCTGACCACCAGCCGGAAATAAGCCATGGCGTCGCGAATCTCCATCCGCTCATAGAACCGGGGGCCGCCGATCACCTTATACGGCAGGCCAATGGTCAGAAACCGATCCTCGAACGCGCGCATCTGATGCGAGGCACGGACGAGTATCGCGATCTCATCCAGCCCCATCGGACGAATCCCGCGCGTGCCCCCCTGCAGCGCGTCGATTTCCTCGCCGATCCAGCGGGCTTCTTCCTCACCATCCCAATGGCCGATCAGGTTGACCTTGTGGCCTTCTTCGGCATCCGTCCACAGCTCTTTGCCCAGACGATTTTCATTGCCGCGAATGACATTTGAGGCAGCGGCCAGAATATGCGGGGTCGAGCGGTAGTTCTGCTCCAACCGCACCACAAAGGCACCCGGGAAGTCCTTTTCAAAGCGCAGGATGTTGCCAACCTCAGCCCCGCGCCAGCCATAGATCGACTGGTCGTCGTCGCCCACGCAACAGATGTTCTTATGCGCCCCGGCCAGCAGCCGCAGCCACAGGTATTGGGCCACGTTGGTATCCTGATATTCGTCCACCAGAATATAGCGGAACCAGCGCTGGTACTGCTCCAACACATCCTGATGGGTTTGGAAAATCGTAACCATGTGCAACAGCAGATCGCCGAAATCCACCGCATTCAGCTCGCGCAGGCGGATCTGGTACTGGGCATAAAGCTCAATACCCTTGTGATTATATGCCCCGGCATCGGCAGCAGGCACTTTGTCTGGCGTCAGCGCCCGGTTCTTCCAATCATCGACGATTCCCGCCAGCATGCGCGCTGGCCAGCGTTTGTCGTCGATATTGGCAGCCTGAATCAACTGCTTGAGCAACCGCAGTTGATCATCCGTATCCAGAATGGTGAAGTTGGATTTCAGATCGACCAGTTCCGCATGGCGGCGCAGCAGTTTGACGCAGATCGAATGGAAGGTGCCCAGCCACGGCATCCCTTCGGCGGGTTGCCCCAACAGGCGGCCCACGCGGTTTTTCATCTCGCGCGCGGCCTTGTTGGTAAAGGTCACCGAAAGAATCTCGTTCGGACGGGCGCGCCCGGTGCTGAGAAGATGCGCAATCCGGGCGGTCAGGGCTTTGGTTTTACCCGTCCCCGCCCCCGCCAGCATCAGGACCGGACCATCCAGCCGCTCGACCGCTTCGCGTTGGGCCGGGTTCAACTCATCCAGATAGGGCGCCGGGCGCGCGGCCATAGCGCGCGCGGACAGCGATGCGCCCTCGAAGGCGTCCGTTTCGTCATAACTGCTCATCCCGCCAAATTACGCCGGATGCGCGCCAATGGAAAGAGTTTGTTCACCCCTTGTTCACACAGTTTTTTACCTCTGATTACCCTTCATTTTAACTAATACGCGCAGGCTTAACCCTTAGGCGTTAACCCACTGTCAAATCTTGCCTCCGATGCTTGCGATCAAAGCTGTGGGAGCGTGGATCATGAATGCGAACTTTAAAACGGGCCTAGCCTCTCGTCTGAAAATGGCAGGTTTTGTTCTTATGTTGGGTGGCCTGACGGCCCTGTCGGGTTGGGGGATTTATGCGATTCCCGCCCCGGTGGTCGACCGGATGCTGGAATCCGATCTGCGGCAGGCCTCAATGCAACTGAAACGACAGGTTGTGACGCATCTCGACGATGTGGATACGACCTTCCTGACCCACACGATCAGCGATCATGATCAGGAGTTTCTGGAGCTGTTGCCCGCGACCTCGGACATTTACCGTTTCAAGATTTTCGACAGCTCAGGCGTTGTTTTTTGGTCGACACGGGCGGCAGATGTGGGAACGGTCAATGTCAAACCTTACTTCAAAGAAGTCGTTGGCCAAGGCAACCTGTTTTACAAGCACGAAGAAAAGCCCCTGGCCGAAGTGGACAATTTCAACACTGAGAGTTTGGAAGCTGACGGCCCGCAAACCCGTCACGTGGCAGAGGTGTATACCCCCGTCATCCGCGAAGGGCGGTTTATTGGCGCTATCGAGTTCTATTCGGACATCACCGATATACGGAACCTTTTCATCGACCGCGTCCGGTTGTTGTTGACAGCACTCAGCGGCATTGCCCTGCTGGCCCTGTCCGTTGTCACGCTGGTGATTTTCCGATCCAACCGAAAACAAGTGCGCGCATTGCGGGGACGGGCCGCGAAAGAGCGTGAGTTGATGGATGATCAATTGCGCCTTGCCCGTGAGGTTCGGTTGCTGGGCGAATTGAACGAATGGCTGCAATCCAGCCGGTCGCTGGATGAATTGTTCGACATGGTCTCGCGCTTTATGACCCACATCCTGCCCGAGGCAGAGGGCAGCGTGTATGTCTATTCCAATTCCCGCGATGTGTTGGATGGTTGCGCCAGCTGGAATGGTGGCACGCACAAGGCGCATATCCACCCCGAGGGATGCTGGGGCCTGCGCCGCGGGCGCACCTATGAATATGGCGCGTCCGAGATTGATTTTGTCTGCGAACATGCCGAACCGCATGACGGGCGCCCCTATTTCTGCTTTCCCATTCTGGCCCATGGCGAAACGGTTGGCCTGCTGCATCTGCGCGCCCATGAAGGCAGCGATGAGGCATTTCACGCCAGCAAGAAGCTCGCCCAGCTCTGCGCCGAGCAGATCAGCATGGCGATCGCCAATGTTCGGATGCGGGATCAGTTGCATGACCAATCGGTGCGCGACCCTCTGACCGGGTTGTTCAACCGTCGGCACATGACGGAAACCCTGCGCAAGTCCATCGGCCGCAGCCAGCAGACGGGCGCGCCGCTCAGCCTGATTGCCGTGGATGTAGACCATTTCAAAAAGTTCAACGACACACACGGGCATGATGCCGGGGATATGGTTCTGCGCGCGGTTGGCTCTGCTCTGGAACAGGGTTGTGACCGGGATGAGGTCGCCTGCCGCATCGGCGGGGAAGAGTTCATGCTGATCCTGCCTGACAACACACCCGAAGACGCAATGACACGCGCCGAGAATCTGCGTCAGGCGGTCGAAGCCGTCTCGGTCCGCTATGGTGAAAAGTCGCTGCCGCGCATCACGATCTCGGTCGGGGTGTCGCACTATCCGGCGCATGGCACGATGCCACAGGATCTGATGCGCGCTGCGGATGACGCTTTGTACGCCGCCAAGGATAAGGGGCGCAATCAGGTTCAGGTCGCCAAAGGCGCGACTGAAGACAATGCCTTCGGCCCATCCAAACCGATCCCTCCGGCCTCAGCCGCCTGACAACCTTGCAGAATCGCTGTGCAGGTCGGATCAATCCATATGGACCTGCACAGCGCATATCCCGGCATTGCCGATCTGAAACGTCGCGCCCGGCGCAGAGTACCGTTTTTCGTCTGGGAATATCTTGCCAGCGGAACAGGCATCGAAACCACTCTGCAGCGCAACCGATCTGAACTGGACAAGGTCGAGCTTACGCCGTCGATCCTGCACGGCCCGATTGATTGTGACACCAGCACGCGGTTTCTGGGCTACGACCTGCCCCTGCCTTTCGGGGTCGCGCCTATCGGGATGTCTGGCCTGATCTGGCCAGACGCCGAAGCCATATTGGCCCGCGCCGCCGCCGAAGCAGACCTGCCCTACACCCTGTCGACAGTTGCCAGCCAAAGCCCCGAGGACCTTGCCCCGCATCTGGGGCGCAATGCGTGGTTTCAGCTTTATCCTCCCAAAGACCCGGACATTCGCACCGATATGCTGAACCGTGCGAAGGCGGCGGGGTTTTCCACGCTGGTGCTGACCGTGGATGTGCCCGTTGCATCACGGCGTGAACGTCAGACGCGCTCGGGCCTGACCAACCCGCCCCGGCTGACCCCACGCCTATTGGCCCAGATCGCCACGCGCCCGGCCTGGGCCATGGCCATGGCCCGTAGCGGCATGCCTCGGATGCGGACCCTGGACAAATATATCGACGGCCAAAGCGCCCTGCCCCCAACGGCGCATGTGGGTTACCTTCTGCGCACCTCGCCCGACATGGAATATCTCAAGTGGCTGCGAGACGCATGGGACGGCCCGCTTGTCGTCAAGGGCGTGATGCGGGCCGGGGATGCCGAGCGGTTGGAGCAGGCAGGCGTTGATGCGCTTTGGGTCTCGAATCATGGCGGGCGTCAGTTCGACGGGGCGCCAGCAAGTATCAATGCGCTACCTGCGATCCGCAGGGTCACGAAGCTGCCCCTGATCTTCGACAGCGGGGTTGAGGGTGGTCTCGATATCCTGCGCGCGCTGGCATCAGGGGCTGACTTTGTGATGCTGGGCCGCAGTTTCTTGTATGGTCTCAGTGCGTTGGGCGAAAAGGGGCCCGCCCACGTGATCGACATCCTGCGTCAGGATCTGGTCGCGAATCTGGGACAACTGGGCCTGAAGAGCCTGACAGAAGCCGCATCCGTGCCCTCAAACGTTGATGCTGCAACGCAGCGTGTGTAAGACAATCACGCCGAAAGGCGGCGTTTGCGAGCGATAACATGCCGGTTCTACCCAGAACGACTGATATACGAGCGCGTATTGTCCGCCTATCAAAACGGCCAAACCATAAAGACCGGGACCGAAAATGACCGACTTCAACAAGATCCTGATCGCCAACAGGGGCGAGATTGCCATTCGCGTGATGCGCGCAGCCAATGAGATGGGCAAACGCACCGTCGCCGTGTTCGCCGAGGAAGACAAGCTGGGCTTGCATCGCTTCAAGGCCGATGAGGCGTATCGCATTGGCGAGGGGATGGGACCCGTTGCGGCCTATCTGTCGATTGATGAGATCATTCGCGTCGCCAAGGACTGCGGTGCGGACGCGATCCACCCCGGCTATGGCCTGCTGTCGGAAAACCCCGACTTCGTGGATGCCTGCGTGCAAAACGGCATCACGTTCATCGGCCCCAAGGCCGAGACCATGCGCGCCTTGGGCGACAAGGCCAGCGCACGCCGCGTCGCGATCGAGGCAGGCGTTCCGGTTATCCCGGCTACCGAGGTCCTGGGCGATGACATGGATGCGATCCGCAAGGAAGCCGCTGAAGTTGGCTACCCGCTGATGCTGAAGGCCAGCTGGGGCGGCGGCGGGCGCGGTATGCGCCCGATCAACTCGGAAGACGAGTTGGAAGAAAAGGTTCTGGAAGGCCGTCGCGAGGCCGAAGCCGCCTTTGGCAATGGCGAAGGGTATCTGGAAAAGATGATCACCCGCGCCCGCCACGTCGAGGTGCAGATTCTGGGCGACAAACATGGTGAGATTTATCACCTTTATGAACGCGACTGCTCGGTCCAGCGCCGCAACCAGAAGGTCGTGGAACGCGCCCCTGCCCCGTACCTGACCGAAGAACAGCGCGCGGAAATCTGTGAGCTTGGCCGCAAAATCTGTGCCCATGTGAATTATGAGTGTGCGGGCACGGTTGAATTCTTGATGGATATGAACACCGGCAAGTTCTACTTCATCGAGGTGAACCCGCGCGTGCAGGTTGAACACACCGTCACCGAAGAGGTCACGGGCATCGACATCGTGCAGGCGCAGATCCTGATCGCCGAAGGCAAAACGCTGGCCGAGGCCACCGGCAAGGCCAGCCAGGACGAGATTCGCCTGAACGGCCACGCGCTGCAGACCCGCGTGACGACCGAAGACCCGCTGAACAACTTTATCCCTGACTATGGCCGCATTACCGCCTATCGCTCAGCCACTGGCATGGGCATCCGTCTGGATGGTGGCACCGCATATGCGGGCGGTGTGATCACGCGGTATTACGACTCGCTGCTGACCAAGGTCACGGCTTGGGCCCCCACACCAGAAAAGGCGATTGCCCGCATGGACCGCGCGCTGCGCGAGTTCCGGGTCCGCGGTGTTTCAACCAATATCGCATTTGTTGAAAACCTGCTGAAGCACCCGACCTTTTTGTCGAATGAATACACCACCAAATTCATCGATGACACACCGGACCTGTTCCACTTCAAAAAGCGCCGCGACCGGGGCACCAAGGTTCTGACCTACATCGCGGACATCACCGTGAATGGTCATCCCGAAACCAAGGACCGACCCGAACCGCGCGCTGACCTGAAGGAAGCCAAGCCCCCCGCGCTGCATGGCGAACCCCAAATGGGGACCCGCAACCTGCTGGAACAGAAAGGCCCGCAGGCCGTGGCCGACTGGATGAAGGCCCAGCGGCAGTTGCTGATCACCGACACCACCATGCGCGACGGGCACCAATCGCTGCTGGCCACGCGGATGCGGTCGATCGACATGATCAAGGTCGCGCCGACCTATGCGGCGAACCTGCCGCAATTGTTCAGCGTGGAATGCTGGGGCGGAGCGACGTTCGATGTGGCCTATCGGTTCTTGCAGGAATGTCCGTGGCAGCGTCTGCGCGACCTGCGCGAGGCAATGCCGAACCTGATGACCCAGATGTTGCTGCGTGGGGCGAACGGTGTTGGGTACACCAACTATCCCGACAACGTGGTGCAGGAATTCGTCCGACAGGCATCGAAAAACATCGACGTCTTCCGCGTGTTCGACTCGCTCAACTGGGTCGAGAACATGCGCGTTGCCATGGATGCCGTTGTTGAGAATGGCAAAATCTGTGAAGGCACCGTGTGCTATACCGGCGACATTCTGGACCCGGATCGCGCCAAGTATGACCTGAAATACTATGTCGGCATGGCCAAGGAATTGCGTGACGCTGGCGCGCATGTGCTGGGCCTGAAAGACATGGCGGGTCTGCTAAAGCCGGCCTCGGCCAAAATTCTGATCCGCGCGCTGAAAGAAGAGGTCGGCCTGCCGATCCACTTCCATACGCATGACACCGCAGGTATCGCCAGCGCGACCATTCTGGCGGCGTCCGAGGCAGGCGTGGACGCGGTGGATTGCGCGATGGACAGCTTCAGCGGCAACACATCTCAGGCCACCTTGGGCACCGTGGTCGAAGCGCTGCGCCATACTGAGCGGGACACCGGTCTGGACATCAAAGCCATCCGCGAAATCAGCGATTACTTTGAGGCCGTGCGTGGCCAGTACGCAGCCTTCGAATCCAGCCTGCAGGCCCCGGCATCCGAGGTTTATCTGCACGAGATGCCCGGCGGTCAGTTCACCAACCTCAAGGCACAGGCGCGTTCTCTGGGGCTGGAGGAACGCTGGCACGAGGTCGCGCAGATGTATGCCGACGTGAACCAGATGTTCGGTGACATCGTCAAGGTGACGCCCTCGTCCAAGGTTGTCGGTGACATGGCGCTGATGATGGTCAGTCAGGGCCTGACCCGCGATGATGTGGAAAGCCCGGATACGGATGTGGCCTTCCCTGATTCAGTCGTGGACATGATGCGCGGCAATCTGGGCCAGCCTCCGGGCGGTTTCCCCGACACAATCATCAAGAAGGTGCTGAAAGACGAAGCCCCCAACACCCAGCGCCCCGGCAAGGACGTGCCCGCGGTCGATCTGGAGGCCACCCGCGCCGAGCTGTCCAAGCAGCTGGATGGCAAAGAGGTCGATGATGAGGACCTGAACGGGTATCTGATGTATCCCAAGGTCTTCCTAGATTACATGGGCCGTCACCGTACCTACGGTCCGGTGCGCACGCTGCCGACGCGGACGTTCTTCTACGGCATGGAGTCTGGCGAAGAGATCACGGCCGAGATCGATCCGGGCAAGACGCTGGAAATCCTGTGTCAGGCCATTGGTGAAACCGATGAAAACGGTGAGGTCAAAGTGTTCTTTGAACTCAACGGCCAGCCCCGCGTGATCCGGGTGCCGAACCGTCTGGTGACATCCTCGACACAAGCACGGCCCAAGGCCGAGGCAGGCAACCCCAACCACATCGGCGCGCCGATGCCGGGCGTGGTGGCAACAGTCGCCGTCACCGCCGGCCAAGAGGTCAAAGAGGGCGATCTGCTGCTGACCATCGAGGCAATGAAGATGGAAACCGGTATCCATGCCGAGCGTGACGCAGTCGTCAAATCCGTGCATGTCCAGCCCGGCGGCCAGATTGACGCTAAGGACCTGCTGGTCGAACTGGAGTAAGCGGACTAGCTTTCTGGTCTGACAGGGGCCGCTCGGGCAACCGGGCGGCCTTTTTGCTATAGGAGGACCCCCATGCTGACCGTTACCCCGATCTACGCCGCCTTGCTGGCGCTGTTGTACATTTACCTCAGCTTCAAAGTGATCAGTCAAAGGCGCAGCGACAAGGTTTCCTACGGGGATGGCGGGAAATCAGAAATGCTTAAGGTGATACGGACGCACTCCAATTTTGTGGAATATACGCCCTTTGCCCTGCTGCTGATGCTGATGGTCGAGCTACAGGGCGCAAGCGGGCTGTTCGTAAACTTGCTGGGTCTCACCTTGCTGGCTGGACGTATTCTGCATGCTTATGGTTTCGGACGCAGCCCTCAGATCATCATCCTGCGCCAAATCGGTATGGTGTTGACCTTCACAGCTATTCTGGTTGCAGCTATTGCCAGTCTTCTACTTGCGCTTTGACGGATCTGCAGGGATTACCCCGCCAGTATCCGTGCCTCAACCAAGGGCGGATATCTGAAGGTGGTATCGATGTCGCTCACTCTGTCTTCGGCCTTTGCGCAAAACACGGTGGTAAACGCGATAAGTGCTGCAAGGAGTGCCATTTTCATATCTGCAATGTATCTCATGTCCGCTCTGTGAACCTTCTTTTTATGTGCTGACCTGAGTCTTACACGCGTGGCAAGCGGTATTCCGTCGAAAGATTTTTCCGGGATTTTGTATTTTTCCGCTTGCAGCCCTGCGCGGGAATTAATACATCCCTCCTCACTCAACGGCGCGGGCGTAGCTCAGGGGTAGAGCATAACCTTGCCAAGGTTAGGGTCGGGCGTTCGAATCGCCTCGCCCGCTCCATTGAGAGGTCTTCGGACCAACATATGTATCTGATGCGGGCGTAGCTCAGGGGTAGAGCATAACCTTGCCAAGGTTAGGGTCGGGCGTTCGAATCGCCTCGCCCGCTCCAGATACAAAGCTCTCCAAACACTCTGGTTCTTTCGGTGGCGTTGCGGCATTCTGGCCGTAATTTCAATCGCCCACGGATTTTCCAATGTCAGACTATGTCGTCCGCCCCCTCACCGCAGCCGAGGTCCAACAGGCCGTGGATTGGGCCGGGCGCGAGGGGTGGAATCCCGGCGTGCATGACGCCGCATGCTTTCGCCCAACGGACCCCGACGGGTTTCTGGGCGGTTTTCTGAATGGTGAAATGGTCGCGTCGGTTTCGGCGGTGAACTATGACGATGCCTTTGCGTTTCTGGGCTTTTACATCGTCAGACCCGAGTTTCGGGGATCAGGTCACGGGCTTGAGATCGCAGGCCACGCGCTGGCCCATTGCAAAGGGCGCAACATGGGGCTGGACGGTGTGGTCGAGCAACAGGACAACTACCGCAAATCCGGTTTCACCTTTGCCTATAACAACTACCGATTTGCGGGCACGAAAAGGCAGATGCTGGCCGGACTGAATGCCGGGCCAAGCGAGCGGATCAGCGATCTGAGCCAGCTTTCGGATGCGGTGAAAGCCTATGACCGAGACCTGTTTCCCGCCCCCCGTGATGCGTTTCTGGACGCATGGTTCAGGGCCGAGCGTCATGTTTCGAAGGTCTGGACCGAGGATGGCACGGTCCGGGGCTACGGCACACTGCGCCCCTGCCAATCGGGCTATAAGATCGGGCCGCTCTTTGCGGATACGGATGCCATCGCACGCGCTTTGCTGGCAGACCTATTGACCGCAATACCCGACGCCGATTCGGATCAGGAGGTTTTCATCGACATGCCCCAACCCAACGCGGCGGCCTTTGCTCTGGCTGAGGCACTTGGGCTGGTCACAGTCTTTGAAACGGCGCGCATGTATTCCGATCATGAGCCCGACATTGATCTGAGCCGCATCTATGGCGTGACGACTTTTGAACTGGGCTAAATCAACGGGTTAAACAATGCCTTCACAGGAGCGTTTCATATGATTGGAGTTCAACAAAAACGGCTCTTGCTGGATGTCTTCGAAAACCTTCCGGGCCTGAGCTTTCTGGTGCTGTCTCGCGCGACCGACGATTTGCAGCTTACCGGTTGGATCGGCACTATTCTGGCGATGCTTGTTTGCATCGCCTATCTGAGGAACACGATTCGACCACACCCGATCCTGCTGGGTATCAACCTTTTCATGGTGGTCATCACCCCAGCAATCAAACTGCTGTTTCTGGCGGGCGGTGACAGCCTCGCACATGCGCTGATCGGAAATATCGACTCGCTGGTTCTTGCCAGCGTGTTTGTAACGGGTATTTGCCTGACCTGTTTTTCACGCCTCGGGTTTCTTAACTACGAATGCGAAACACGGCCTCAGATGCTACGGCAATCTGCGGCTTTGCTGGTGGTCAGTGGGCTTGGCCTGATTTGGTCGGTCTTGGCGGGCGACAACTATCTGATGACCCTCGCCCTGCCCTTTATGGTGATGTTTGGCCTGCTGCAACTGATGCGCGCGGGCGCGATGGACCGGCAGTCACCAAAGGGTGCTGCGGCGCTGATCCTGCCACAGCAGCCCACGTCCGATCCGCTGACCTAAGCTAGAACGCCTTGAAGGTCATTGTGGTCAAAGACCGTTCGATACCGGGAATCACCAACAGGTTTTCGTTGATGAAATGGCCCACATCCTCGGTCTCGGGGATGTAGAGTTTCAACAGCAGGTCATATTCGCCGCTGGTCGAATAAAGCTCGGAATGGATTTCGCGCAGGGCGATGTCTTCGGCCACCTTGTAGGTGGTGCCGGGCTTGCAACGGATTTGGATGAAAACGCAGGTGGACATGGGCCGGGCCTTGATGGTTCGTGTTGGCCGCAGGCTGGCATGGGCCGCGTCCGGGCGCAATCCCCTGCAACAGTTTGACCTCAATGCCACGTGTGGTCTGGATATGGCGGGCCAACCCCGTCTATAAGCGCGCGTGTAGCAAAAGGAATTCGCCCATGCGCAGCGCAAAGATCAGCCGTCAGACCGCCGAGACCGAGATCACAGTCGAGGTCAATCTGGACGGCACCGGCCAGTATGACAACCAGACCGGCGTCGGGTTCTTTGATCACATGCTGGATCAGCTGGCGCGCCATTCGCTGATCGACATGACCATCCGCGCCAAGGGCGATTACCACATCGACGATCACCACACGGTCGAAGACACCGGGATTGCGCTGGGTCAGGCGCTGACGCAGGCTCTGGGCGACAAGAAGGGCATCCGTCGTTACGGCGAGTGCCACCTGCCCATGGATGACGCGCAGGTACGCTGTGCGTTGGACCTGTCGGGCCGTCCGTTCCTGATCTGGAACGTGGACCTACCCACCCCCAAGATCGGCACGTTCGACACCGAACTGGTGCGCGAGTTCTTTCAGGCGCTGGCGACCCATGGCGGTATCACGCTGCATATCGACCAGCTGCATGGCTTCAACAGCCACCACATCGCCGAGGCGGCATTCAAGGCCGTTGCCCGTGCATTGCGGTTGGCAGTTGAGACTGACCCGCGCAAGGCAGACGCGATTCCGTCCACCAAGGGCGCGCTATAGGCCGATGGTGTGAGGGGCGCTGCCCCTCTTGGCCGTTGGCCAATTCACCCCGCCGTATTTGGAACAAGAAGAAGAACAGGGCCGTATCATGCTGACCGCGATCATCGATTATGAGTCGGGCAACCTGCATTCCGCCGAAAAAGCCTTTCAGCGGATGGCGCGCGAGGTGGGCGCTGGCGAGGTCGTTGTGACCTCGGACGCGGACGTCGTGGCGCGGGCGGATCGTTTGGTGCTGCCCGGTGACGGCGCCTTTCCGGCCTGCGCCGCTGAACTGCGCGGCCACAAGGGTATTTATGACGCGATGGTCGAGGCAGTGGAGCAGAAGGGCCGGCCGTTTCTGGGGATTTGCGTTGGGATGCAGCTGATGGCCTCAAAGGGTCACGAATACACCGAAACGGACGGTCTGGGCTGGGTCGCGGGTGACGTGGTGCGCATTGACCCGGCGGACAAGGCGCTGAAAGTCCCGCATATGGGCTGGAACAATCTGGTGCTGGAAAGCGAACATCCCGTATTCAACGGGGTGAATTCAGGTGATCACACCTATTTTGTCCACTCCTACCATTTCCGCGTCAATGACCCGGCGCAGCGGTTGGCCTATGTGGAGTATGGTCAGGAGGTCACGGCCGTGATCGGCCGCGACACGATGGTTGGCATGCAGTTTCACCCTGAGAAAAGCCAGGATGTGGGCCTGCGCATGATCGGGAATTTCCTGACCTGGGCCCCATAAGCCTTACTGAACACGCGTCCAGGTCTGCCCGCGGCAAACCAGACCGCCTGCAACGCAACCCTTGACGGTCAGCTTGTTCTGGCTGTCCAGCGTCATCTTCGAGTTGTAGGTCTTGTCACGATCCGGGGCCCAGATTTTACCGTTGTCGTACTGGCCGCCGCCTTCGGGTACCATGTCCCAGATGATCTGCTTGCCAAGATTCTCATAGCTCAGCAGTTGATCGCCGTTGCCGTCAAAAGCACTGTCAATGGTCCCGCAGATGGCACTGCCGCATTCCGCAATTGATACGTGAAGGTAGCCGCCGGTATCGCCGGGCTGGGTCTTCCACAGGCCGTCCGCCGGATCGGCGGCAAAAGCTGTGGTCGCCATGACGGACAATCCCGCTGCAAGTAGAATTTTCTTCATAGTGCTCTCCCTGTTTTGCCCTCACTGTGACCCGGCAACCGATGGCGGGCAAGAATGACTTAGCGTCGCGTTGCATCCCCTGCCCTGCCTGTGCGATATGCCACGCATGTAGCACTGACATAGGACCGCCGGATATGATCCTCTACCCCGCCATCGACCTAAAAGACGGCCAGGCCGTGCGCCTGCTGCGCGGAGAAATGGACAAGGCGACCGTATTCAACGAAGATCCTGCCGCGCAGGCGCTGGCCTTTGTCGAGGCCGGGTGTGAGTGGCTACACCTTGTGGATTTGAACGGGGCCTTCGCCGGAGAGCCTGTGAACGCCGCCCCGGTTGAGGCGATTCTGAAAGCCTGTAACGTTCCCGCGCAGTTGGGTGGGGGCATTCGCGACATGGCCACGATCGAAAACTGGATCAGCAAGGGGCTGGCTCGGGTGATCCTGGGCACGGTTGCAGTGGAAAACCCCGATCTGGTGCGCGAAGCGGCCCGGGAATTCCCCGGCAAAGTCGCCGTGGGAATTGACGCACGCAACGGCATGGTTGCAACCAAAGGGTGGGCCGAAGAAACCAATGTGCATGTCACCGATCTCGCCCGCAGTTTCGAGGATGCAGGTGTGGCCGCCATCATCTACACCGATATCAACCGCGACGGCGCGATGCAGGGCCCGAACATCGAGGCCACGGCCAATCTGGCGCGCGCCGTGTCGATCCCGGTGATCGCGTCAGGTGGCGTCAGCTCGCTTAACGATCTGATCGCGCTACGGGATTGCGGGGTCGCACTGAACGGTGCGATTTCAGGCCGGGCATTGTATGATGGCGCGATTGACCTGAATGAGGCCATTCGCGCCTTGTCTTGACCGCTTATTGGGCGGCAACTGAGGTCAGTTTGGCCAGCGCACCGCGCATCTTTTCGATCACCGGTGAGTTTTCGACGGCGTCCAACTCGTCCATGGTCTCTTTGGGATCTTCATAAGTCAGCCACACCTGCCCGTTTTCGTCCTCATAGGCCTGCACTTTCAGAGGCAGGAACAATCCCGCGCGGGGATCAATCTGCATGGCCGGAGTTCCCAACGCCGGATTGCCGAAGATCAGAACCTGATTGGCCGGAATGGTCAGGCCCACCTTTTCGGCGCCCGCCGCGTGGTCGACACGCGCAAAGACCGTCGCGCCCGCATTGCCGACCGCTGCCTCAAGCGCGTCCAGCGCCTCGGACACGGATTTACTGGTTTCTACTTTGATGATGTCGTCTGCCATGGCGGACAGTGTCCCTCCGAATGTGAGTAGTGTTGCGAATATCAGATTGCGCATATCAGAATTCCTTTTGTGAATTTCACCCCAGTTTTCACAGGTTTGTGTGTAACGGCAATCACAAGTCTGGCATCGGCGACGGTCCGCCGGTTCCGACCTTTTGGTCCCCGGAATAAGCCAAAAGCGTGCCTCAAAAAGACCGATCACATTTCGTAAACAATTTTGCGTTTGAGCGATGAGTTTGCACGGATCAGCCGTAAAAACGTCAGATTTCACCCCTAACACCCAACGGCGCACATCTTTTTGGAGTCTCTCTGTGTCCCTTTCAAACACCTCTCAACCCACTGCAAGTTGGCGCAGATACGCTCCGGTTCTTAGCTTTTGCGCAACGATTTTTGTCAGCGCCAGCCTGCTGTTTTTTGTCCAGCCTCTGTTTGCCAAGCTCGTGCTGCCCAAGATCGGTGGCACACCGGCGGTTTGGACCACGGCGATGTTGTTCTTCCAACTCGTGCTGATCCTTGGCTATCTCTATGCGCATATGTTGACCCGCTGGCTTCCGCTGCGCTGGCAGATCGTGACGCATTTGGCGCTTTGGCTGGTTGCCCTCAGTTTTCTGCCTTTGGCAACGCAAGCGGGTTGGCGCTTTGACCCCGGCCAGTCGATCGCGTTGCAAACCTTGATCTTGTTTGCAGTTGGGGTCGGGGTGCCCTTTGGAGTTTTGTCCGCAAACGCGCCGCTGCTACAGGCATGGTATTCACGGTCTGGCGGGCCATCGGCAGATGATCCTTATTTTCTCTATGCCGCCAGCAATGTTGGGTCGCTCATGGCATTGTTGGCTTTTCCATTGATCGCCGATCCCTTTTTCGGCGGGCAGGAAACAAGCCTGTTCTGGTCCATCGGATTTGTGGGTTTCGGTGGACTTCTGGCTGTCAGCGGCCTGATCGCATTGCGTGGCCCGACGGATACCAGCGTAGCCGCACGCCCTCGTCGCACAGGCACAATCCTGAGCGCAAAGACAATTGCGACCTGGGTTTTCATAGCCTTTGTACCCTCGTCCTTGATGCTGGCCACGACGACCAAGCTGAGCATCGATCTGGGGGCTATTCCGCTGATTTGGGTTGTCCCGCTAGCGACATATCTGCTGACCTTCATTCTGGCCTTTTCCAAGCGACGGGCTGATACGTTGGACAGCCTCAAAATACCTGTTCTTTTTGCGATGGCCATTGGAGCGGCCCTGCTGTTCAGATTGGGCAGCGGGCAGCTGCCCATCGCCGCGATGCTGGTCTATGTCCCGCTTTTGTATCTGGTTGCGATGTTTGCGCACCGCTTGCTCTATGAAATGCGCCCACCGGCCGAGCAGCTGACGGTGTTTTACCTTGCCCTGTCCATTGGCGGGGCCTGCGGTGGCCTGTTCAACTCGATCATCGCGCCCGTCCTTCTCGACAGAGAGCTTGAGTTTGCCTTGACGCTTCTTGCCGCCGGCGGATTGTTTCTTATCAAGGAAGGCCGGTTCAACCTGCGCCAGGCACCGATCAGCATAATTGTCGCGATACCGCTGGTTTTCGGCATCGTGAAACTGAATGAAGGCAATGCCACAGACGCCAACACGCTGCCGACGGTAATGACCACCCTTCTGATCGCAACCGTATTGCTGGTCTTTCGAAACACGCCAACCCGCATTGCGACCGCTCTTGCTGTTTTCTTGGTGCCCACGCTGCTTCCGCAAACCGGAGTAATGTTTCGTGATCGCAGTTTTTTTGGCACCCACGCTGTTTTCGAGCGCGACGGATTTCGCGTTTATCAAAACGGAACCACAATACACGGCTGGCAAAGAATTACTGATACGGGGCTCAGCCAAGTCGGATCGTCCTATTATCACCCGGACGGGCCGATTGCCGAAGTCATGACCTCAGAATTCGGCCAAAGCGCCGATAAGGTTGGTGTCGTCGGATTGGGGATCGGTGGCATGGCGTGCTATCGGCAACCACATCAGCAGTGGGACTATTTTGAAATCGATGAAACTGTTGATCAGATTGCCCGCGATCCAAGCCTGTTTACCTTCATGTCCGAATGCGCATCTGATTCAAAGACGCATCTGGGCGACGCACGGATCGTGCTGGAGCATCAGAAATTCGACTTCGACATCCTTGTTTTGGACGCCTACAGTTCGGACGCGATTCCGCTGCATCTGATCACGCTTGAGGCAATTGACACCTACGTCAGCCAATTGAAGCCGGATGGACTGTTAGTCTTTCACATCTCGAACAAATACTATGATCTGTCGCCGCAGCTGGCCCGCGCCGCAGAGACACTTGGCCTGAACGCAGCGCTCAGATGGGGCAAGGTCGACAAAGATGCAGAAGCCGACGGGGCGGCAAGTTCGCTTGTTGCCATCCTCAGCCGCGATGGAACCCGCATTGGCACATTCACAGACACCGGGCGCTGGCTACCGCTTGCCTCGGACGGACAGGTGCCCTGGACGGACGATAAAGCAAATCTCTTGTCCGCCCTGCGGATGCTTGCGAAAAACTAGCCCTTCTGTACCCGGTCAGCCGATCCGTTCACCTCTGGCATCGGCGGGCCTTTGCCGTTAGAGGTGCGGCAACAAAGGATGTCGCCATGCTGAAAACCCGCATCATTCCCTGTCTGGATGTCGCCGATGGCCGCGTGGTTAAAGGTGTCAACTTCGTCGGCCTGCGTGATGCGGGGGACCCGGTGGAATCGGCCAAAGCCTATGATGAGGCTGGCGCGGATGAGATCTGTTTCCTCGACATCCATGCCACCCATGAAAACCGGGGCACCATGTTCGACGTGGTGCAGCGCACGGCGGAACAGTGTTTTGTCCCTCTGACCGTGGGCGGCGGCGTGCGCACCAAGGATGATGTGCGCGCCCTGCTGTTGGCTGGCGCGGACAAGGTCAGCTTTAACTCGGCCGCTGTTGCGAACCCCGACGTGATCGCTGAGGCCGCCGATCAGTTTGGCAGCCAGTGCATCGTCTGCGCCATCGACGCCAAAACCGTCAGCCCCGGCAAGTGGGAGATTTTCACCCATGGTGGCCGCAAGCCCACCGGCATTGACGCAGTCGAGTTTGCCAAAACCGTCGTCGCCAAAGGCGCTGGCGAGATTTTGCTGACCTCGATGGACCGTGACGGCACAAAAGCGGGCTTTAACCTGCCCCTGACCCGCGCGATTTCCGACGCGGTGGACGTGCCCGTGATCGCCTCGGGCGGGGTGGGCAATCTGGACCATCTGGTCGAAGGCGTCACCGAAGGCGGCGCCAGCGCGGTCCTGGCAGCCTCGATCTTTCACTTCGGCGAATACACCATCCGCGAGGCCAAGGAACATATGGCCGCGGCAGGCATCCCCATGAGGCTGACATGAGCATTCTGCACGATCTGGCCGCAACGATCCAAGCCCGCAAAGACGCGGATCCCGAATCCAGCTGGACAGCCAAGCTGTTGGCCAAAGGCCCCGAGAAATGCGCCGAAAAGTTCGGGGAAGAGGCCGTTGAAGCCATCATTGAGGCCGTAAAAGACGACAAAGCCGGGCTGACGGCTGAGGCGGCGGATGTGCTGTATCACCTGCTGGTCATGCTGGCGGCGCGGGACGTGACACTGGACGACGTGCTGGCGGAACTGGCGCGGCGTCAGGGCCTCAGCGGGATTGCCGAAAAGGCGGCGCGACCCAAAGGGTAAGGCGCACTTCCCTCGCCCTGCCCCATGCCTTTATGATCGCGGCCAAGGTTTTGCGATTTAAGGCCCGTCGAATGATCAGAGCTTTGGCCGTTCTGGCCCTTGTGACACTTGGCGCATGTGCGCCCCCTCCCCCATCAGACGGGGGCGCGGTGCAGCGGTTGGCGACCGAAATCCGCAACCTTGGCCCCGATATCGATCCCGAAGAAGCGAACCGTGCGGCGCAGATCGCCTATTCCTACACAGCGCAACTGGTGCAGGAGTATCAGATCACCGACCCGCCGCTGATACACAATGCAAAGGTCAACAACGGCCTGCGCCCGCGCGGGCTGTGTTGGCATTGGGCCGAAGACATCGAACGTCGTCTGGATCAGGAACAGTTCCAAACGCTGGAGATGCACAGGGCCATCGCCAATGCGGATAACCCGTTTCGCATCGATCACAGCACGGCCATCATCAGCCGCAAAGGTGAAACGATGTATGACGGCGTGGTGCTGGACCCCTGGCGTTACGGCGGAGTGCTGTTCTGGTCACCCTTGGCAGACGATACCCGATACGACTGGGTCCCGCGCGAGGTTGTCCTGCAGAAACGACAGGTCGAACAATACGGAGAGCTGCTGCCCTATACCGGCGGCTGACCCTCAGATCTTGGACGAGATCACGCCGGTGGCAAAACCGCCCATGCGCAATTCACCGAACAGGCGCTGATATTCGATCTTGGGACACCGGTTCATGATCACATCCACCCCGCGCGCCTGCGCTTTGGCCGCCGCCTCGGGGTGTTCGACGCCGATCTGCATCCAGATGGTCTGCAGCTTTGGGAACGCGGCCAATGCCTCATCAACAATGGGCGGCACGGCTTCGCTGCGGCGAAAGATGTCCACCATGTCCACAGGTTCCGTGATTTCGGACAACGACGCCTGCACGGTCTGGCCAAACAGCTGGGTTCCCGCATGCCCCGGATTGACGGGGATGACCGTGTATCCCTTCAGCGACAGATACCGCGCCACGTAATAGCTGGGCCTGACGGGGTTCATCGACACCCCCACAACGGCCACAACCTGGGTGCGCTTCAGAACATCTTTCAGAAATACGTCCGTGTATTCGGTCATGCCCTTACCCTAAGCGCAGTGCGGAAAAGAAAAAAGCGCTCAGGTCGAACCTGAGCGCCAGTTGTTGGAACGAGGGACAGTGAAATGACCCGCGGCAGTTCCGTTCCGCGGTCACTGTGACATTTAGGCATAAGTTGAGAGAAAAAAAGAGGGGGTGCGCATTTTTGTGATGACAGATCACGAAAAGCGGAAGTCAGCCGATCACTCAAACAGGATAACCGGCCAATGGCTCTCGGCCAGACGGATGTATTCGGCGGTGGCCTGCTGCCACATCTTCTCAATCGCGGGGGAGTGCGTCAGGTACAAACGCCCGTCGATCACCTGCCACAAGGTCGGATCCGTGCTGACCAATTCACCCTGCGCCATGGCATAGGCACAATATCCGCCAAATTGAGGCGCATACGCGCGCGGGTTCATTTCAAACGCGTCGCGATTTTCGGCCGAGGCAAAATGCCACTCGGCCCCTTTCCACATCACCGAATACTCGGCGCTGCCGCGGATCGGTACACCACCGTCAAAATACGTGACGACATCATAGCCGCCCAAAGCAGCACCGTTCGTCTTGTAAAAAACGGACTGTTCCTGCGCAAACGCAGCAGGGGCAAACATCGCGGCGGTTACAGCGCCCAAAAGAAAACGTCGGTTCATTCGCATCGAGTCGTACCTAGAAAACCAGGGTATCAAGATGCAATTTATTAATGACTCTGAAACCCCAATTAACGCGGTTGTGATGAGTTGTGCCTGAATAAATTGGCTTTAGTCGAAGATATCCTCGATCACGTCCCAGGCTTCGTCGAAAACTCGCGAGAACATTGTTTTTTTCTTCTTTTTCTTCTTGGACTTGTTCTGCTGGCCTGATTTTTGCGCCTGACGCATGGATTTTTGATCTTCCATTTTGCGTTTCGGCATCATTTTCAGGTCATGCAGCGGCGCGCCGCAGCTTGAACAGCTAAGCTCGTGGCGCTGCTGTCCCTTCAGGACCAGCGCGGCGCGGGTTCCGCAATAGCAGCAGGTGACGATTTTGGACGGGCCGGGAATGGATCTCTCCTGTCTAACGGTGCCTGGAAGCATATAGGGCAATTGCGGCAGCATTTGAGACGTTGAGCGACCCAAATCCACCTGCCGCGTCAATTTTCACCAATTGATCGACAGTTTCCTTGGTTTTTTGCCGCAAACCAGGCCCTTCGGCCCCCAAAACCAGCGCGACAGGCTGGTCCAGCTTTCCACCCAAGGCCGATTCGATGGTATCTTCGGCCTCACCATCCAGACCCAGAACGAGAAACCCCATGCCCTGCAATTCGACAATGGCATCGGCCAGATTGCGCACGCGCAGATAAGGTTGCCGTTCCAATGCACCACTGGCCGTTTTGGCCAGCGCCCCGGTTTCCGGCGCGGAATGGTGCCGCGTTCCGATCACCGCACTGGCACCCAGCACCTCGGCCGAGCGCAGAATCGCCCCCACGTTATGCGGGTCCGTCACGCGATCCAGCAGAATCACGCGGGGATGTTCGCGGCCGATACAGTTCTCGGCCAGCCCGCCCCAATCCAGCGGCTTGACCTCAAGCGCAGCGCCCTGATGAACCGATCCCGGATCAATGGGGGCAGAGAATTTGCGCGGATCGACCATTTCGGCCTCAATCCCCGCGAATTCAATGGCTTCGCTCAGCTTATCGCGGGCATTTCGCGTCACGATCAGGCGCAGTTTACGGCGGCTGGGGTTCATCAGCGCATCGCGCACGGCGTGCAGACCGAACAGCCAAACGGTTTCCGATGCAGCCGCTTTGCGCGCCTGTTCTTTTTCAACGACCCACTTGGGTTTCTTCATTTCTTGGGCCTCCGGGCCGGGAATTCGGTTTCCTGCGTCAAAGCGGTATTTTCCTGTTGACGCTCCTTTAAGGCGCTAGTAATCACGCCTCCACGTCAGGTGCAACGCCTGACAGTGGGCGACAGGCCGCAAGGTGTGGCAGGGGACTGTAACTCCCTCGCGGAGACGCACGCCTGGTTCGATTCCAGGGTCGCCCACCATCTTCCTAACAGGAAAATAGATGGTGATGGGTCGTTAACTCGGCAGACACTCCCATTCTGCGATCACTTGTTTTCCGCGCACGGCCAGCACGAGACCAAATTGGTTCAGAACCGCCTCGCTTTGGGTTGGGCGCAACAACGCGACATCGCAGGGCAACACCGGTGCCGATCGGGGGCCCGTCCAGACTTCTTGATTGCTGGAACGCCCAAAGACCAGGGAATAGCGGAATCCGGTCGGAAAAACCGGATTGGCCAGAAAATGACCGCCGAAAACCGCGATATCTGTTTTTGAGCGCGGCAGAAAATCAAATCCGGGCAACAGGTTTCCCGGCATCGTCTTGAGAATTGGCGTCGCGATAAACGCCGCGGGCTGGAACGCCTCTGTTGTGGCGTGGTCAAAATCGGATGGCTTGACCAGCACCGAGCCAAAGGCGATTTCGGTGGCGCCGTCGGTTGCGGTGATGGACTGAAACGTCAGGCTGCCGCCGGTATTCAGGCACAACCCGTCGGGCAGACTGGCAGCCGCGCGACGAAACGCTTCTGCCGTCTTCCGGGCCGCCCGGTTTCGTAAGGGGCCGGGCAATTTGGCCAGATGCACCTCATATCCCATCATGCCGGACAGACGGGCATTGGCATTCGCCTCAACCTCTTGCGCGATCGCGGCAACCTGATCTGGCTGGAACCCGCCGCGATGCAGGCCGACATCAACCTCCAGCGACAGGCGTAGGGCCGATTGCCGCTCGGCAGCCAGTGCAAGGTAGTCCCGCAGCCGCTCTGGGCCGTCGATCAACCACTGAACCCGCGCCGCCGCATCGGGGCAATCGGACAAGACCCTCGCCGCAGTTCTGACGGGCAGCGGCTTGCCAATCAGGTGATCCGTCTTAGGTTCGGCCTGCAGCAAGGCCGTCAGCATCCGCCCGGAAAAGCTCATCAACCCCGATGTCTCCATCCGCTCGCGGATGTGATCCAGCAGCGGCAGGCAGGGCAAGGATTTTGCCACCAGACGGCGCTGCAACCCGCTGTCCGAGCTACGCGCAGCGAGGTCGCAATTGGCGTCCAGCCGATCCAGATCGATCACGACAACGGGCTGGTCCACCCCATATTGACGCAATGTCTCAGACAGGGATCGCAAGTATTCCGTCACGGCTGAAACACTCTGGCAAGGTCCGGGGTCAGGAATTTGCCCGCCGGATCAAGCTGTTCCCGCAGCGCGCAGAACCGGTCAAAATCCGGGTAAAGCACGGACAATTCTTTGTGGGTCAGACTGTGCATTTTACCCCAATGCGGGCGTCCGCCCGCCTCAAGAAACACCGGCTCCAGCGCGTCGAAATACCGGCGATGATCCTCTGCCGCATCGGTATGGATGGCAACCGATATGCGGGGCCCGCCCTGAAACGGCGAAAGGCATGCGCTATCGCCCGCTGTCTGGCGGATTTCGATGGGGAAATAGATGTCCTGGTGATTACGATGCAGACGGGTCATGACCTCTTGTAGCACGTCATGGGCGGTGTCGGGCGGCAGGTGATACTCCATCTCGTTGAACCGAATGTGCCGGTCGCTGCACAGGACCCGCCAGCTTTCGCCCACGTAATCCTCATCCGATTGGGCCATGGTCAGGAGGCTCAGCAGCATCTTGCGCAGCCCGCCGCTGATCCTGCCCGCATTGCGCGCAAGCTTCAGGACCTTGACGGCGACCATGTCCAGATCGCGCGGGGCCTTGCCTTCTGACGCGTCGGACAGGCTGTGACGGATTTCAACAGCCTTGCCGGTGAAGGGAATGTAGAAGAACTCAAAGTTTCGATTGTCGGCCCAGTGCTGATGCATATTGGCCAGGCTGTCCTTCAGATCGGCCAGCCGCACCTGTCGGCGCAGATTGTATTTGGGCACGGTCAAGACTTGCACCTCGGTCAGCACCCCCAGCATCCCCAACGTGACCTGCGCCATTTCAAGCGGGATGTCATCGGTGGTCAGGATTTCACCGCCCGCCGTTATCAGTTTTGCCGCCGTGATCTCGGCAGACAAACAGGGCAACCCGCGCCCTGTCCCATGCGTTGCGGTTGACGCGGCCCCGGCCAGCGACTGCGCGTTGATGTCACCGAGATTGCGAAAGGCCAGCCCCTGCCCCGCCAGCGCCGGGGAAAGATCGCGCAATCGCGCATTTGCATTGACCCAGATACGATCATCATCCCGCGCGCCCAATACCGGCATATCCAACCGGGACAGGTCCAGTATCTGGTCCGCACCTGCCACAATGGGCGCAAATGAATGCCCCGCGCCCACAACCCGCAGGCTTTGCGCCCCAGCGATGGCCTGTTGCACTTCGGTCAGCGACCCCGGTTGTGCAATCGGCGTCTCGGCCCTTTGGGTTCCGGCCCAGTTCGTCCACATGTGCTGCCTCCTCTGAGGGCAGAGGATTGCAGCACATCCACGCTGAAACAAGTCAGGTTTTCAGGGCGTTACCCTACGAAACCCATTTTATGCCGCTGCCCGCTGCGCAGTCACGCGGTCCAGCCACGTGGTAATGGCGTCGAGGTTCGAGGCAACCTCTTCGGCGGCACCGCCAGTGAATTCCTGAAACTTCTCCATGTTCAGACCGTTCACGCCCACAAGCACCGGAATATCCTGCGCGAGTGCCTCGGCGATCACCGGGCGAAACCCGCGCCCGTCGGCTTCGTGCTTACCGAACTTGTTGATGATCAGAAGCTGCGGCGCATCTTCAAGCGAGGACGTGACATAGCCCACAGCCTGTTCCAACGCGGCCGGGTCCAGACGGCACCCGCGGGAATGTTCGCCCAGGGATTGCGAGATGCGGATGGTCTCTCCGTCCGGCAAGACGCGAACATCCATGTCGCATTTGCTGCTGTCGGCGCATTCGGTGTTGGTTTGGACCACACCGGCCAGATGGGCGCCCTTGTTCAACAGATGTTCGGCAACCGCGCTGAGCAGCCGGTCGGTTGCGCCGCGATCGGTAGTGGTAACATAGGCCAGATACATTCAGAGACCCTCGTATTTAAAGTCCAACAATTCAGATAGCACGCATGGCCCTGTCCCGCCACTCCCCTGCCTCAGGGCAAGGGGGACTGGCCGATCACAGATACGTGCAGGTGAAGCAGAACCGCAAAAGCGGCAAGAGAAATCAATACGGTCCACAGGCTGGGCCAAGGGCGCGGTGCCCGCAGCGACAGCCGCGCCGTGTTGCGGGACAGGCGATGCCATTCCGGGCCCATCTCGCGCATCTTGCGGCGGTCGATCAGGGCCATACCAAACACGGCAAACCCGGCGAATAGGCCGAACAGGATGACATGGGACAGGCTGCCATTGGCCAGCAGATGCGCCAGCGCCCACAGCATAAGGGCCACCAGCAAAGGATGGCGTGTCACCCTAAGGATGCCGGGATTTTCGGGATCAAAGGCGCGGTGCCCAAGGCCGCCAAAGGAAAACGGGTTCTGAATCGACATCCCGCAGACGGCCAACCAGCACACAGCCGGCATCACCAATACTGGAATCCAGCGCAGGACCGCAAACGGAGGGATAACCTCAACATAAGGGGCGTCCGCTGCAGCCACGACCAGCCACCCCAGAACCAAAAGGGACAGGGCCGAATAAGCAGCGAAATAGGTCTTGCGCCCCATTACCCCGATCAATCGCCCGCGCAGAGCGGGTCGTACGGGTATGGCGTGGGTCAGCAGGAATGTGATCAGCGCGGCAAGAAAAAGGCTCCAGCCCAGCATTGTAGTCTCCGACTTTGTTGGCACGGGTATAGGCCTGCCAAGGCCGCCCGTCTTTGTCCGAAATCAAGTGGATGGCCACCGCCCCAAATCCCGCCATTTTGATCGCGCCAAGGCTTGCAACCGCACGGCGCAAAGGTAACGCTATCCCCCAAAGGAGCAGCCATGACCCATTTCGACCAGATCTTTGCGATGGCCGCCGACCGCCATGGCGGTGCGGACGCTTTGAACGCAAAGCTTGAACGCCCGAAATCGGCTGAGGAACTGGCCGCCCTGCCCGAGGATCGCTGGCTGTCGATCATCACAAAGACCGTGTTTCAGGCCGGGTTCAACTGGAAGGTCATCGAAAACAAATGGGACGGGTTCGAGGCCGCCTTTGACAGTTTCGACATCGGTCGCTGCGCCTTTATGGATGATGAGAAATTTGACGCGCTGCTGCAGGATACGCGCATTGTGCGAAACGGCACCAAGATCGCCGCAGTGCGGGACAATGCGTCCTTTCTTCTGGAACTGCGGCAAGAGGGCGGCGTCGGCCAGATATTGGGCGGCTGGCCCTCGACCGACTACATCGGTCTGCTGGCGATGCTGGGCAAGCGCGGATCGCGGCTGGGTGGGGCCTCGGCCCAATATGCGATGCGTTTTGCCGGTCGGGACAGCTTTATCCTGTCGCGCGACGTCACCGCCCGCCTGATTGCCGAGGGCGTGGTCGACAAGGCCCCCACATCGAAAAAGGCGATGACCGCCGTGCAAGAGGCGTTCAACACCTGGATGGATCAATCCGGCCGGTCCCTGACGGAAATCAGCCGCGTTCTGGCGATGAGCCTGTGAATACCGGTTGCGGAACAGAGACTTCGGACTAGGCTTTAGACATGGCATTGCGCATTTTCATGATGGCCTTGTTGCTCTTGTCGTCCTGCGGGCGTCCCCTGACCGATCAGGAGCGCGCCTTTGCAAGCCAGATACAGGGCGACACTCTGAACCTGGATCGTGTGCGTCTGGTCGAAGGGGCCCCTGTTGTACCCATCACATTCTACCGTCAGGAACGGCCCCGTCTGGCCTGCCGCGAGCGTATCCTGCCCCCACCCAAAGAAGGGGTCGTCACCGCAAAACCGGCCGCCGTGGCCCTGTTCAACAAGGTCTATTTCACGCGCGACTGGTATCTTGAGGACTACATGACGGATTTCCCCGATCAGATGAACCTGATCGCGGCCATGCTGCTGGCGCATGAGTTGACGCATGTTTGGCAATGGCAGAACCGAGAGACGACGGGCTATCACCCCCTGCGCGCCGCAGCCGAACACGGCGGCAGCGATGACCCGTATCTGTTCGATCTGGAAACCTCGCCCGATTTTCTGGCCTATGGATTCGAACAGCAGGGCGCGATTGTCGAAGAATATGTCTGCTGCCGCGCACTGGACCCGCAAGCCCCCCGCACCCAACGCCTGCATGACATGCTGGGCGCGCATTTCGATCTGGCAGCCCTGCCCGATCAACCGCGCAACCAGAGCATCCTGCTGCCGTGGAGCGAGGCTAAGATCGACGGAATTTGTCGCTAAAACCTACTGGCTCTGCAGCGTCTCAAGATAGGCGACCAGATCCACGATGGGCTGACTGGTCAGGATTGGCTGCCCTTGGGGCGTTTTCATCGACGTATCCTGCCCGTCGAAATACGGCCCATAGACCGGCATCGGGCTGCCATGGCTGACCAGCGGGTCCCGCCCGTCGATCCGCGCCACGACGCGGGCTGTGGGGAATACCCCGTCTTCACCCGACAGTTTGGTCAGGTCGACAGGCTGGATGACCAGCACCCCGGCCATTGGCCCGTGCCCGGTTGCGTCGATCCCGTGACACGTCGCGCAATAATGCTGATACAACTCGGCCCCGGTTTCCACGTTCTGGGCTGCCGCGTGCGACGCCAACGCCAGCACACCAATTGAAACTGCACTTCGTATCGCTCTGCTCATCGCATCCTCCTGTCACGATTGGCATTTACAGGCTTGCTCAAGGACGGGCTTGCCGCAATGATCCAGATCAACGCAGCCGGAGGATACGGGCGATGACACAATATGCAGCCATCATGCTGGCAGCCGGGATCGGCGTCCCCATTCTGGCCGCCCTCAACGCGGCTTTGGGTAAATTGATCGGATCGCCGACCACCGCTGCGGTGGTTCTGTTTGCCATTGCTTTTGCCTCATCCGCGGCCGTGATGGTGCTGTTTCCGGGGTTTGGGGCCCTGCCCAAAATCGCAGAAACACCCAAGCATCTTTTGCTGGGCGGCGTTCTGATTGCCTTTTACGTGCTGTCGATCACCCATGTCGCGCCGCATTTCGGCGTCGGCAATGCGGTGTTCTTTGTTCTGATCGGGCAGCTGATAAGCGCCGCCGCCATTGATCACTTTGGCCTGTTCGGCGCTCAGGTCACGCCGCTGACGTGGATACGCGCAGGCGGCATCGCCGTGATGGCAGCGGGTGTGGCGATCACTCAACTGGCCTGAGAATGCCGCTCTCCAGCCTTAGTTTTCGATCCATCCGCGCCGCAAGGTCCATGTTGTGCGTGGCGATCAGAGCCGACAGCCCCTCATCCCGCACCAGAGCCATCAAGGCATCAAACACCTGATCCGAGGTCTCGGGGTCCAGGTTGCCCGTCGGCTCGTCCGCCAATAGCACCCGAGGTTTGTTGGCCAACGCCCGGCAGAACGCGACCCGCTGCTGTTCCCCCCCCGACAGCGCCGCAGGGCGGTGATCGGCCCTTGCGGCAACGCCCACCCGGTCCAGCAATTCCATCGCCCTGTCCTGCGCCGCCTTCTCAGACGTGCCATTTGCCAGTTGCGGCAGGGTGATATTCTCAAGCGCCGTGAACTCGGGCAGCAGATGGTGGAACTGATAGACAAAGCCCACATCCTGCCGCCGGAGGGCTGTGCGGGTCCGGTCCCCCTTGCCGGTGACGTCTTGCCCGGCAATCTCGACCATCCCTGAATCCGGCGTATCCAACAGCCCCGCGATATGCAGCAGGGTCGATTTGCCCGCCCCGGATGGGGCTACCAGCGCCACCGCCTCGCCCGCGCGCATCTCCAGATCGGCACCGCGTAACACCTGCACCTCGCCCGGTGTACCCTTGAGATAAGTCTTGGTCAGACCGTTCAGCCGCATCGTCACATCATTCATAGCGCAGCGCCTCAACCGGGTTCAGCCGCGCCGCGCGGCGGGCGGGGAAATAGGTGACAAAGAAAGACAGGCCCAGCGACAGGCCCACCGCCTTCAGGACATCCGACAGGTGCAACTCAGCCGGAAGGGCATAGATACCGCGAATGGATGGGTCCCAGACGCCGCCGCCCATGACGAAATTCACGAACGAGAAAATCGGGTCGATATAGATCGCAAAGAGGCATCCCAGAACCACCCCCATCGCGGTGCCAATGATCCCGGTAAATGCGCCGCAGATGAAAAACACCCGCAAGACCGAGCCCTCGCTTAACCCGATAGTACGCAGAATGCCGATATCGCGCCCCTTGTTCTTCACCAGCATGATCAGCCCCGAGACGATATTCATTGCCGCGATCAGCACCAGAATCGACAGAATGATAAACATCACATTGTCTTCGACTTCCAACGCCCGCAAAAACCCGCCCGAGGCGTCCTGCCATGTCCAGATCTGGCTACGCTCGCCTGCGGCCTCAAGGATGGGGATCAGGATCGGGGTCAGGTCCTCGGGGCGGTCGACCATCACCTCAATCTCATCGGCTACGCCGTCGCGATTGAAAAAGCTCTGCGCCTGCTCAAACGGCATGTAGACGCGGGTGCGGTCGATGTCATAGCGCCCGGCGGAAAACACGTAGACGATGCGATACGCGCTGACACGGGGCGAGGTTCCAAAGGCTGTTTTCACCCCGTTGGGCGAGGTCAGCTTGACCGTATCCCCCACGGTCGCCCCAATACTTCGTGCCACGCCCGAGCCGATGGCAATCACAAACTCCTCATTCTGGAACTCGGACAGGTCGCCCACTGCCTGATCGCTTTCAGCAACGCCCGGCAGGTCCAACAAATCGTCCGGTTGAATGCCAAAGACCTCAACCCCGCTGCTGCGGTCGCGATTGGTGATCAGAACCTGCCCCTTGACCAAAGGCGCGGCCCGCTGCACGCCGGAAACCTCGGCGATACGGTCGGCAACCGCGTCATAATCCTCGATCGTGCGGTCCAGCCTGCCCTGCGCGTCGAAATTGCCCGCAGAATAGACCGTGACATGGGCATTTGCGCCCAGAATGGTGCCGACAAACTCCGCCCGAAATCCGGACCGAACGGCCAGAGTCGCGATCAGTGCAAAAACGGCCAGCGTGATTCCGACCAGGGAAATCCATGTCATGACGCTTACGCCGCCCTCAGCCCGGCGCGCACGCAGGTATCGCCAGGCGATCTTCCATTCAAATGGGGCAAAGGGCGGGGGCGTCTTGGCCATGTCTGCTCCGGGGCTTTTTCACTTGGCGCGACCCTTTCGGCATTTCACCGGATGGTCAAGTTGCTTATGCGTGTCCCCGTTTGGCAGCGCTGTAGGAACGATATTGGATGTATAGCAAAACGAATCAGTCTCAGGGCCACTCTGGCTTGAGGTGATGTGCGCACAAAAGGATATACCCATGGTTGTGACGCACTTCACAGACAGCTCTTGATTGTTTCAGTTATGAAGTTAATCAGACGGTTGCGTGACGGACTGCACTCAAAATGCAACAATCGTTAAGCAACTTTATTTCGTCTTTTGCTTATTTTTAGAAACTTTGCCACCTTAAATTCAAGGGGGATACCAATTTCAGAGCGGGGGTCGCTCATGTTTGTAAAGAGTAATACCGAAGTGCTGGACCCGATTTTGGTCCAAAATCCTGCGAATGAGCTTGATTGCGAAACAGCCGCATTGCTGCGTGCAACCATTCGTCCGGTCTTTGACGCAGCTGCAAGCTGGGCCAGTTTGACCGATATTCTCAAAGACAAAGGATACCGGCTGGTATTCCGTCAGGGTCGCCTGTGCCTCACCGATCATGCAACGGATGAGCGGGTTTGCGGCATACGGTTCTTAGGATTCGAATTCACCGAGTTGGTCAGACGTCTGGGCCGTCCGATCGTTGTGCCGCACGGCAACAGTGCAGACGGAGAAATCCTGGCCCAACGGCCGGACGTTCAGCGGGGCTAGAACCGCCGCCAGAATTGAAACTTGCGGCGCAGGGTCTTGAACAGGCTGTAAAGCGCCGCGCGGGCAATCGGGGGCTGCGACAGGGTTTTCAGAAAAATCGTGCCGGAAACGCGCAGCGGCAGATGCCCCTTTTTGTACCAGTCAAGCCGGTCTTCGTCCGAATAAGAGGACAGATCGCAAAACTGGCTGTAATTCTTCAACCAACAGGCTGCCATTTCGGCCCCTGCCTTATCCGTGTCCGCTGACACGCCACCAATCCGGAACAGGGACACCGGGGCCTGCAGGCGCTGCCCGGAATGCCCGGACAGGATCATACGCAGAACCATGTCGTAATCTGCCGCGATGCGGAATTGCAGATCATGACCGCCCAATTCCTGAAACAACGCGCGTTTCAAGACCATCGCGTTATGCCCAAAGGGCAGGCGCTGCAGAATCGACTTGGGCGTCAGGCGACGTGCATGGCGTCGGTGCCCGTCATCGTCAAAGAACACCGTCTCACCGTAAACAAAGTCTGGCCGGTCAGGCTCCAACGCCTTTTGGACGCGCGACAGGCTGTCTGGGCCTGCGATCAGATCATCCGAATTCAGGAACAGGACATAGTCGCCGTGACACCGCTCAACCGCTTGGTTCATCGCGTCATAAAGGCTTTGATCCGGCGCGCAGAAATACTGGATCGGAATGGGGTTGTCCGAGACCGAGATCTTTTCAATCGCCTGTTTCAGCAAGTCTTGCGTGCCGTCATCAGACTGACCGTCCCAAATCACATGCTCGATATCGCGAAAAGTCTGCGACTGGACGCTGTCCAGCGCGGCAAGGATTTGCTCGCCGCGCCCGGCCTCGATCAGGTTACGCGTAACCGTGATGACCGAGATCAGCGGTCTTTGATCCTGTTCAGGCGATTTGCTCATAAATCCCGGCAACTTTTGTGACGGCGGCCTCGGGGCTCAACTCTTCGCTTTCGCCGGTGCGGCGGCAGGTCAGTTCGACCACACCGTTCTTCAGGCCGCGCGGGCCAACAGTGATGCGCCACGGCAGACCGATCAGGTCCATGGTCGCGAATTTGCCCCCGGCCCGTTCGTTGCGGTCATCATAAAGCGGCTCAAGCCCCAAGGCAGTCAGCGCGCCATAAAGCTTGTCGCAGGCCGCATCCGCCTCTTCATCGCCTTGCTTGAGGTTAACGATCCCGCAGTGGAACGGCGTCACGCCCTCGGGCCAGATGATGCCCTTGTCATCGTGGCTGGCCTCAATGATCGCGCCAATCAGGCGGCTGACGCCGATACCATGGCTGCCCATGTGTACGGGCGTCGGTTTGCCATCCGGGCCTTGGACGGTTGCGCCCATGGCTTCGGAATACTTGGTGCCGAAATAGAAGATTTGCCCCACTTCAATCCCGCGCGCCACGCGGCGACGATCCTCGGGCACCTGATTGAACAGCGCCTCGTCATGGGTTTCATCGGTACGTGCGTATTTCGAGGTGAACTCCTCCAGAATGGCCTGACATTGCGCCCGATCGTCATAGTCGATCTGACGATCCCCAAAGGTAAGGTCGGTGACGGCGCTATCATAGAAGACCTCGGACTCACCGGTTTCGGCCATAACCAGGAACTCATGCGTGTCATCGCCACCGATGGGGCCGGAATCGGCGCGCATCGGGATGGCCTGAAGGCCCATGCGTTCGTAAGTGCGCAGGTAGCTGACCAGATGGCGGTTATAAGCGTGCAGCGCATCCTCTTTGGTCAGGTCGAAGTTGTAGCCGTCCTTCATGTAGAATTCACGCCCCCGCATCACGCCGAAACGCGGACGGATTTCATCGCGGAACTTCCACTGGATTTGATAGAGCGTCAGCGGCAGGTCTTTGTAGCTGTTCACATGGCCACGGAAGATGTCGGTGACCAGTTCCTCAGCCGTGGGGGTATACAACATGTCCCGTCCGTGACGGTCCTGCATCCGCAGCATTTCCTGACCGTAATCGTCATAGCGCCCGGATTCACGCCACAGGTCCGCCGATTGCAGGATCGGCATCTGAATGGCGATGTGACCGGCCCGCGCCTGTTCTTCATGCACGATATTTTCCAGCTTGCGCAACACTTTGAACCCCAGCGGCAGCCAGGAATAAATCCCGGCGGATGCTTGCTTGATCATCCCCGCGCGCAGCATCAGCCGGTGGCTGACGATCTGAGCCTCGGAGGGGTTTTCCTTGAGAACGGGCAGAAAGTAACGGCTGAGGCGCATATTGTAACCTTAAAGGTGAAAGTTCACTTGAAAAGTGATTATGCCAAAGCCTCGCCGGGGGCAATCGGGCATTGGCGTTTTTGCGACCTCGGGTCAGTCGGATTTTTGATTGACCCGCCGATCAGGGTTTTCAAATGTGACAGAAATGTAAAACCCACGAGGCACCGATGCAGACCATTCAGGAACCCGCCCGCCAGATTCCCGTCATCCATCAGACAGACGTTCTGGTCGTCGGCTCTGGCCCCGCCGGGCTGGCCGCCGCGTTGGCAGCCGCGCGTGCCGGGGCCGAGGTGTCGCTGGTCGACCGCTTTGGCTGCATGGGCGGCAACATTACCGCCGTCGGCGTCGAAGGCTTCGCATGGTATCGCCACGAACAAACGGTTGAGGCCGGCGGCATCGGCATGGAATTCGAAACCCGCGCCAAGGACATGGGCGCAGCCGTGCCGGAAAGCCAGTCACTGAGTTATGAGCTGGACAGCGAAGGGTTCAAACTGGTGGCCGACAAACTGGTGGATGAGGCGGGCGTGCATCCGATGCTGCACCGTCAGTTCGTGGCCCCCATTATGGACGGCGACCGGATCACCGGCATCATCACCGAATCCAAAGCCGGGCGCGAGGCGATTTTGGCCCGCGTGGTGATCGACACCACCGGCGACGCCGACGTGGCCCATCGCGCGGGCGCCCCCACTCACAAGACCGCGCGCGAGGATATGATGGCCGCCTCGGTCATGTTCCATTTGGCCGGTGTCGACAAGCGCGCCTTTATGGAGGGCGTCAAGGCCGATCCGCAGACCTACAAGGACTGGGGCGGCGGTGGTGAATGGAACATCGAGACCTCGGGCAAAGAGGACGACATGTTCTCGCCATTTGTGCACAAACCCTTCCAACAGGCGATTGATGCGGGCCTGATCCCGGCGCATCTGAACACCATCGCGGGCACCTGGGGCGCGATGCACGACACAGGTGAGCTGACCTATATGAACCTCATCCATCTGGCTGAAATCGACGGCACCGACCCTGACAGCCTGACGCGCGGTGAGATCGAAGGCCGCCGCCAATCCATGCTGGCCATCGAGGCGCTGCGCCGCTTCATGCCCGGGTGCGAGAACGCACGCCTGCGGAATTTCGGCATGACCATCGGCATCCGCGACACCCGCAAGATCGACGCGGTGTACAACATGACCGAAGACGACGCCCGCCATCAGGGCCGGTTCGAAGATACAATCGGCATCTACCCCGAATTCATCGACGGCTATGGCATCCTGATCCTGCCCACGACCGGGCGGTATATGCAGATCCCCTATCGCTCGATGCTGCCCAATGGGATCAAGGGGTTGCTGGTTGCGGGCCGCTCGCACGGGTCCGACAAGGTGGCCCATGCCGCCACGCGCAACATGGCCTGCTGCGCGGTCATGGGTCAGGGCGCAGGCATCGCCGCTGCGCTGTCGTTGAAAAGCAACCAGGACGTGCATGAGTTGAACCTCGCCCCCGTTCACAAGGAATTGGATCGGCAGGGTGTGAGGATTCACTGATGCAGCAAATCCCTACTATAGACGTCTCGCCGCTGTGTGATCGCGATCATCCCGACTATGACCTGACCGTCCGGCACGTCATGGACGCCTGCACCGGGATCGGGTTTCTCTCGATCACAGGAACGGGCATTCCGCCGGAAAAGGTCGATCAGGTGCGCCGCTGTGTGCAGGCAATCTTTGACATCGAAGAAAGCGCCAAATGGGATCAGGCCATCACCCGCGAGAACTATCGCGGGTACATCCCGATGGGATTCTTCACGCCCAATGACGGTTCGGGCAAAGCCGACAAATACGAGGGCTACAAGCTGCATCGCGAAACCGCGCCTGACGCGCCCATCCGCAAGGACTGCGCGCTGTACGGTCCGAATATCTGGCCGCGTGAGGTGCCTGAGGCGGGGCAGATCATCCTCGCCTACTGGGCGCAATTGGACGCAGTGGCCGATCTGCTGCTGGGCGCGCTTGAGGTCGGTCTCAACCTGGCCCCAAACACGCTGCGCGATGCCTTCCGTGATCCGATGACCAACATGACCCTGCTGCATTATCCGCCGCAGGCCCCGGATGAGGGCGGCTATGGCATCCATCCGCACAAGGATACCGATGCGCTGACCATCATCGCGCCCGATCCCGTCGGCGGGCTTGAGGTGCAGACCCGCGATGGCGGCTGGATCACCCCCGACTGCCCGCCAGGCGGGTTCATCGTCAATATCGGCGATATGCTGGAGTTGTGGTCCGGTGGACGGCTGAAATCCACGCCGCACCGGGTGGTCAACCGCTCGGGCCGCGAGCGGTACTCGTTCCCCTATTTCGCCGTCCCCCGCCATGATGTCGTGGTCGCGCCACTGGTTGATCCCCTGCCCGGATTTGGACGTCCACCGGTGCATTGCGGCCACTGGTCGGCCGAGATTTGGCGCACCAACTGGCCCGACGAACATGCGGATGACACCACGCCCGAACTTGGAACGCTCAGCGACTGAAACCCGCATTTCCGACCCACCATGAACCGCTTGCATCACAGGGCTGCATGCGCCAAGAACATATGCAAGAACCGATAACAAGGGGACGGGCATGGCTCTGCCGGTGAAGGATCAACTGCGGTACTGGGGCGTAGCTGCTGCGGTCTTTGTGCTGATGTTATGGGCCCTTGGCGACGTTTTGCTGCCTTTTGTCATCGGCGGCGCAATTGCCTATTTTCTGGACCCGGTCGCGGACAGGCTTGAGGCGCTGGGCCTGTCGCGAATGGCCGCCACCGGGATCATCACCATTGTCGGCGTTCTGGGCTTTGTCCTGATGATTCTGATGGTGGTGCCTGCCCTGATCACACAGTTGATCGATCTGGTCGAAGTACTGCCAAGCCTGTTCAAAGAGCTGCGGGGCTTTATCGAAAAGCAGTTCCCGTCGCTGCTGGATTCCGAATCCAGCTCGCACCAGGCGCTGGTTTCCATTGGCGAAACACTGCAATCGAAAAGCGGTGATTTGCTGCAATCGGTGATCGCGTCGCTTGGCTCGGCCATCAATGTTGTTGTGCTGCTGATCATTGCCCCCGTCGTAGCAGTCTATCTGCTGATGGACTGGGACCGCATGATCGCCCGGATCGGAGAGCTGCTGCCGCGCGACCACGCCCCCACGATCAAGCGTCTGGCGGGTGAGATTGACGCAGTTCTGGCCTCGTTCGTACGTGGCATGGGCACGGTCTGTCTGATCCTTGGCACCTATTACGCGGTGGCCCTGATGGCCGTTGGCCTGCAATTCGGTCTGATCGTCGGGTTCATCGCGGGGCTGGTGACCTTCATTCCCTATCTGGGGGCGCTGATCGGCGGCACATTGGCGATTGGTCTGGCGCTGTTCCAATTCTGGGGGGACTGGACCCATATCGGACTGGTCGCAGGCATCTTTGCCCTGGGTCAGGTGACCGAAGGCAATTTTCTGACCCCCAAGCTGGTGGGGCATTCGGTGGGCCTGCATCCGGTCTGGCTGCTGCTGGCGCTGTCGGTTTTTGGCGCTCTGTTTGGCTTTGTAGGCATGTTGATCGCGGTTCCCGTGGCCGCAGCTCTCGGTGTGGTGGCCCGCTTCCTGACATCGGTTTATCTGGACAGTCGCCTGTATACTGGCCTTGAAGGACTGAATCAGGAAGACGAATAAATGTCCCGACAACTCAGCTTTGACCTACCGGCCAAAACCGCACTGGGCCGCGAGGATTTCTTTGTCTCACCAGCCAATGCGCTGGCGGTTGCGATGATTTCGGCCACGTCCTGGCCCGGCAACAAACTGGTGCTCAGCGGCCCTGCGGGCGCTGGCAAAACGCATCTTGCCCATGTCTGGGCGGCCGAGACCGGAGGCCGGATCATTCAGGCCCGTGACCTGCGTTACGAGGATGTACCAGCGCTGGCCAGCACACCGATCGCGGTCGAAGACGTACCGATGATCGCCGATGACCCCGAACAACAAAAGACCCTGTTCCATCTGCACAATCTGGCTTTGGCCGAGGGTCACGCCCTGCTGATGACCGGGCGGCTGGTGCCCAAGCTGTGGCAATTGCCCCTGCCCGATCTGCAAAGCCGCATCGAAGGCGCGCATCACGTTGCGTTGGACCCGCCCGATGACGCGCTGTTGGGTGCTGTTTTGGCCAAGCTCTTTATCGACCGGCAATTGAACCCCGGCCCCGAGGTCATCGCCTATCTGGTCAAACACATGGATCGCCGTTTTGAAACCGCAGCCGAGGTTGTGGCGCGGCTGGATCAGATTGCGCTGTCGGAAAAACGCGAAATCACGCGTTCACTGGCCATCAGAGTATTGAATTCGGACGGAAGCGATGTCGAACCAGACAATTGACCCAACCCCGACGATTTCGCAAACTGCCACCGGAACATCTGGACAAGACATGGATCAAGCCGTCGAAATCGACATTCCGGACTGGGGACCTTTTGGAAAGCCGTTGTTTGACAACCCCGAGGCCCGCGCCCTGTCGCGGGTGGGCGTTGTCGATGTGGGGTCGAACTCGGTCCGGATGGTGATCTTTGACGGGGCCGCACGGTCTCCGGCCTATTTCTACAATGAAAAGGTGATGTGCGAACTGGGTGCGGGACTGTCAGAGACCGGGCGGCTAAACCCCCTCGGACGGGCGCGCGCGCTGGACGCCTTGCGCCGGTTTCAGCGTCTGGCCGATGACCTGGGGCTGCCCGGCCTTCATGTGGTTGCCACCGCAGCCGTGCGCGAAGCCGAAGATGGGCCAGAATTCTGCGACGAGGTCCATAAAGAAACCGGCCTGACCGTATCGGTGATTGATGGCGGTGAAGAGGCCCGGCTGTCGGCGCAAGGCGTGCTTTTGGGCTGGCCCGGGGCTTACGGTTTGATCTGCGACATCGGTGGTTCGTCCATGGAACTGGCCGAGATTGGCGGCGGCGATGTCGGGCGTCGGGTGACATCCGCCCTGGGTCCACTGAAACTGCGCGACATCAAAGGCGGGCGACGCGCGCGCAAGGCGCATATCAAAGCCACGATGGAAGAGTTGCGCGGACAGATGGGCCAACAGCGCGACCGCCTGTTTCTTGTGGGCGGCAGCTGGCGTGCCTTTGCGCGGCTGGACATGTTGCGGCGCGGCTACCCGCTGAATGTGCTGCACGAATACCGCATGACCACCAAACAGGTGCATGAGACCATCAAGTTCATCGAAAAGGGCGATCCCGACAAGCTGCGCAGCCAGGCCGGGGTGTCCAGCTCGCGCATGGCGCTGATCCCTTATGCGATGGACGTGCTGGCGCGGTTGATCCGGACTTTCAAGCCCAAGGACATCGCCATCTCAAGCTATGGCATTCGCGAGGGGCTGCTTTATGAACAAATGCCGCAAATCCTGCGCGATCGCGACCCGTTGATCGAAGCCAGCCGGTTTTCTGAGGCCAAGGATGCCCGTCTGCCGGGCTTTGGCAAACACCTCTATTATTTTGTGATGCCCCTGTTCAAATCGGCCCCAGAGACGCGCGTGCGCCTGATCAAGGCCGCATGTCTGCTGCACGATGTCAGCTGGCGCGCGCATCCCGACTATCGGGCCGAAGTCTGTTTCGACTATGTCACTCGCGCCAATCTGGGCGGGCTTAAGCACTCGGAACGGGTGTTTATCGGCCTCGCACTCCAACATCGTTACCGCAATAAACGCGAAGGCAACCGGTTTGAACCGCTTTACAAGCTGCTTGAGGAGAAAGACCAGAAACAGGCCGAAATTCTGGGCAAGGCGATGCGGTTCGGGGCCATGCTGTGGATGCAAAATGACGCCACCATGGGCCGATTGCGCTTTTACCCAAAGAAACGCCAGCTTGAGCTTTTGTTGCCCAAGGCTGCCGGGCCACTGTTCAACGAAGTGGCCGAAGCGCGGCTCAATTCCCTTGCCTCCGCTCTAAAATCGGACACGCGCGTCTTAATCCGCGGCTAAAGCGTTTCGCGTTTGACTTGAGACACGAATACCCTGCCACGCCTGCGGCGTTCTCGGGATATTCGTGTCGCAGAGTGTTTCAGGTAAAACCCGAAACGCTCTAAGCGTCAGATTTCCGTGGCACCATCCGAGTCCGGCTGAGGCAGATCCGGGCTCTCGGGCACAGATTCAACCGGTTTTTTACGGATGATGATGTCGCCATTCGGAAGGATTTCTGGCGCTTCATAAGCGCTCCAATCCTCAACCTCGCCCGCCAGATCAGCCAGTGCGGGGCCCATCTGCACAAAGAAGGACTCCATGGCCGGGCCGAACTGATCGACCATCCCCTGTAAATCCTCAAGCGCGGGCTCCATTTCTTGCCGCAACCCTTCAAAAAACAGCTCAGCCCCCTGCTCCATCAGGGACTTTCCGGTGTCTTCCTCGGCTGCGGCTGGCAGCGCCGTAAACGCGACCGCACAGATCGTAACAAGATGTTTCATGTTTCTGAATATAAGCCCTGACACCCGCAGATGAAAGGTCAGAGCCGGATATCCAACGTGACCGGAAAGTGATCCGAGGCCGTCAGCAAGGCGTTTTGCAGATCCGGTAAGGCCCGGATTTCGGGATCATTCAAAGGGTGCCAAATGCGCCAGACCGGGTCCAGTGCCCGCAGATTTTCGCTGATCATGACATAGTCCAGCAGCGCCTCAAGGTATTGCCCCTTCCCTCGGGCAAACCGCGCCGTTGAAGCAGCTGGATCGCCCCCCACAGCATAGGGATCGTACAAGCCCGCTTGCAGCAATATCTCAACCGAGGATCGCCCGAATAGGTGCTCGAACTCATCCAGTCCCGGCCCATCATTCAGATCGCCCATCAGGATCACCGGCTGGTGATCCGTGATATGCGCACCGATCCGGCGCGACAGCCACACGGCCTGCGCCAGTTGTTTGCGGCGATTGGCGATTGAGATGCGGATCCCCTCATCCCGAGACCCGGCCCCATGCGGAGCCTTGGATTTCAGATGCGCCCCGATCAGCCGGACCTGCGCCCCTCCCCTGATCTGCAGCGACAGCTCCATCGGAGGTTTAGAGAACCGCACATGATCTTCGGTCGCGTCAATATCGAGGTCGATGTGAAACACGCCATCAAAGCGCGGGGCCTCCTTGTCGCCAGCGACAGGATCATGGCGCGCTGTCACAATCTGCGGATCATAAAGCAGCGCCAGTTCCTGATCCGTGTCATTGGGAAAACCCATCACCGCATGGGATGTGCGCAGCTCGAACGCCTCGGCAAAGCCCTGCAAGGCGCGGACGGTGTTTTGTTTGCTCCCTGTATTGGGGGCCTCGACGATCAGAATGGCATCCGCATCCAGCGCTGTCAGCACTTTGGCAATCGCTTCGACCTGCTGCGCCTTGGTGACGTTGTAGCGGCCCGACCAGCTGTCATCGACCAGCAGCTTGTCATTGCGGTCAAACAGATTGGCAAACCATTCGATATTGTAGGTCGCGAGCCGCACAGGCTCAGGCCCGCGCGCCGTTGATCTCATCCCAGGCGCGGTTGATGTCGATCATCTTCTTCTCGGCCAGGCGGATCGCCTCTTCGGGCACGCCCCGCGCCATCATCGCATCGGGGTGGGTTTCGCGCACCAATTGCCGCCAGACCTTGCGAATATCGGGCAGCGCCATGTCGCGCGGTACGCCGAGCACCGTATAGGGGTCTTTGGGCGCATCCGGCACAAACCGCGCACGCAGGGCCAGAAATTGCGCATCGGTCTGGCCGAAAATCCGGCTGACTTCTTCCAGAAATTCATTTTCATTGGGGTGATAGAACCCATCGGCCATGGCGATATGGAACAGCCCCTCCATCAGATCGCACAGCGTGGTGCTATCATCCGCGAACATCTGCGCGATCTTGCGGGCGTAATCCTGATAGCCCGCAACATCTGTCCGTGCCATGTCAAAGACGCGGGCGGCTCCGGCCTCATCATCGCGGGCGATCTGGAACACGTCGCGAAAGGCCGTGACCTCATCCCGCGTTACCTGCCCGTCGGCTTTCGCCATCTTTGCCCCCAGTGCGATCACGGCGATCGTAAACGCGACCGAGCGTTCGGGCGGCGTGCGCAGTTTCTCAAAAACAGCGGTGAGGCTTTCGCCTTGGGCAAGCGCGCTAAGCGCGTCAGAGATACGGGTCCAGATCGACATGAGCGCACCCTAGCGTCCCAATTCGCAACTGTCAGGTGCGACAGATCACTCCTGCGCAAGAATTTTCTGCATCAGCACCAGATCCAGTCTTTTATCCCATTTGCAACCGACTTCGGGCATATGGCCGACGTGTTTGAAGCCCAGCGCGGCGTGAAATGCGGTGGCCGCAGGATTGGCCGATGAAATACCGGCCACCAGAACATGAACCCCCTCTTGCTGGGCAATGTCCTCAAGCGCGGCCATCAGGGCTCGACCTGCGCCCTGCTCACGTGCGGCGGGCGTCAATTGGACCGTATGCTCGCAGCATTGCGCGTATCCCGGTCCATTCCGGAAAGGACCAAAGGTCGCAAAACCCAAAACCTGACCGTCTTTTTCGGCCACCAGAAATGCAGGGCTGCGTGTTTCAATTTCCCGGGCAATCGCTGCTGCGTCGCGCTCTTGCGTGGTAAAGGTCACCAGCGTATCACGTATGATTGCATTGGTGATTGCGGCTACTGCCTCGGCATCCGAGGTCCGGGCCTGCCTGATCATCATTCCAGCACGCGTGGCCCATGCGGCGTGTCGAATTCAGCGCGCAGCGCGGCGGGACCGGTGTCGAAGGCCACATACTCCAGCGCTCCCAACAGCTGCGCCAGATCCAGCGCGTCCGGGTGGTAGACCACCAGCCGCCGCAGGTTGCAGCCGCTGTCCTGCAGCATTCGGGCCGGGTGCAAATCCCCATGCCATTGGATCAGCGCCGGAAACAGATTGTCAAAAGGCAGCCTTCCATTGAGCGGCACGGCCATTTGCCATCGCAGAGCCCCCCGCGCCAGATCAATGGGCTGACCGACACCATCGGGAAACAGCGCCAGCGCGGCGTCGATATCCGGCACCCGGCAAATCCAGTTTGTCAGGCGCGGCTTGCCTGCGAACCGGTCCAGATCAAACCATCTGGTGCGTTCCAGCCGAGGCGCTCCGGGGTCAATCGCGATGGCCTCAAGGTACAGACCGTTTTTCAATCCCAAAAGGCGGTTATGGGTCCCGAAAGCATCATGCTTGCCGCCTTCTTGCAGGTGCACACCCAAGGCGTCTTCGATATGCGCGGCGGCCTCTTCCAGCGTTTCGCCCGCCACGGCCAGATGATCCAACAGCATGTGCGACCTCTCAAACGATTGCGACCAGACCCGCAGGGGATCTGGTCGCATGTTTTCGTCAAAGTCGCGCGATCACAAGATTTTTCGTCGAAAAATCTTGGCCAGCGTCACGCTTTGGCTTCCTGGATCAAACGCAGGATGTCCTGTGCAGCCTCGGGGATGTTGGTTCCGGGCCCAAAGATCGCTTTGACCCCGTGGTCATAGAGGAACTGGTAATCCTGCTGCGGGATCACCCCACCGCAGATGACGATGATGTCTTCGGCACCTGCTTTCTTGAGTTCTTCCACCAATTGCGGAGCAAGCGTTTTGTGCCCGGCGGCCTGCGAGGAAATACCGACGACATGGACGTCATTGTCCACCGCATCCTGCGCTGCCTCGGCCGGGGTCTGGAACAAGGGCCCGACATCCACGTCAAAGCCGATATCGGCAAAGGCTGTGGCAATCACCTTGGCGCCCCGGTCGTGACCGTCCTGCCCCATCTTGACCACCAAAAGACGCGGGCGGCGACCTTCAGCCTCGGCGAAATCTTCGATGGATTTCTGGATCGCGGCGAAGCCTTCATCGCCTTCATACGCTGCGCCATAGACACCGGCCAGCGTCTTTACTTCGGCGCGATGGCGGCCGAACTCTTTCTCCATAGCCATGCTGATCTCTCCTACGGATGCACGGGCGCGGGCGGCCTCGACGGCGGCGGCCAGCAGGTTTCCACCCTCTTGGGCGGTCTTGGTCAGCGCGTCCAGCGCCTGTTGGCATGCGGCATCGTCGCGAGTCGAACGGATACGTTCGAGCCGGGCGACCTGTGCCTCACGCACAGCAACGTTGTCGACGTCCAGAATGTCGATCGGGTCTTCCTGTTCCTTGCGGTATTTGTTGACGCCGACGATTACCTCATCGCCCCGATCGATCATGGCCTGACGGCGCGCGGCGCTTTCTTCGATCCGCAGCTTGGGCATGCCCGAGGCGACGGCCTTGGTCATGCCGCCCATTTCCTCGACCTCTTCCATCAGGGCCCAGGCTTTTTCGACCAGCTCATTGGTCAGGCTTTCGACATAGTAGGACCCCGCCAGCGGATCGACCACATCGGTCACGCCGGTTTCTTCCTGCAGCACCAACTGCGTGTTTCGCGCGATCCGGGCCGAGAAATCGGTGGGCAGGGCAATCGCCTCATCCAACGCGTTGGTGTGCAGCGACTGCGTACCGCCCAGAACCGCGCTCATCGCCTCATAGGCGGTGCGGATCACGTTGTTATAGGGGTCTTGTTCCTGCAACGACACACCGGAGGTCTGGCAGTGCGTACGCAGCATCTTGGACCGCTCGGATTTCGCGCCGAAATCAGTCATCACGCGGTGCCACAGGGTGCGCGCGGCGCGCAGTTTGGCAATCTCCATGAAGAAGTTCATGCCAATGGCAAAGAAAAACGACAGACGCCCTGCGAATTTGTCCACGTCCATCCCGGCCTCGGTCGCGGCGCGTACATATTCACGGCCATCGGCCAGCGTATAGGCCAGTTCCTGCACGAGGTTCGCACCGGCCTCTTGCATGTGATAGCCCGAGATCGAGATCGAGTTGAATTTGGGCATCTCATTCGAGGTGTATTCGATGATGTCCGAGATGATCTTCATCGACGGTTCGGGCGGGTAGATATAGGTGTTGCGCACCATGAACTCTTTCAGAATGTCATTCTGAATGGTGCCGGACAGGACGGATTTGTCATGGCCCTGCTCTTCGCCCGCCACGATGAAATTCGCCAGAATGGGGATCACCGCACCGTTCATCGTCATCGACACTGACACCTTGTCCAGCGGAATGCCGTCGAACAGGATTTTCATATCCTCGACACTGTCGATGGCCACACCGGCCTTACCCACATCGCCCACCACGCGCGGGTGGTCGCTGTCATAGCCCCGGTGCGTGGCCAGATCGAAGGCGACGGACACGCCCTGCTGACCGGCGGCCAGATTGCGGCGGTAAAACGCATTCGATTCCTCGGCGGTCGAAAACCCAGCGTATTGGCGGATCGTCCAGGGACGGCCCGCATACATCGTGGCTTTGACCCCGCGCGTGAAGGGCCCGAACCCCGGCAAATTACCCATATGCGGCAGGTCGGCGGTGTCCTCGGCTGTATAGAGCGGCTTGACGTCGATGCCTTCCAGCGTCTCTTTGGTCAGATCGTCCAACGGCCGTCCGCGCAGCTCTTTTTCCGCCAGCGCCTGCCAGTCCTTTGTGTTGGTCATGTCGATTTCCTCTCGTCAATTCGGATCACGGCGGGCTGACGCCGCCGCGTTGTTGTGCGGCACCCTGCCCGGCCAACCGGGTCAAAGCGCGAAATTTTGAGCAGCTCGGGCAAATCGCCGGTCGCATTCGTCAAAGCAGCGGCTATATTCAATAGAACAGGAGGCCCTATGACACGCACGCTTGCCCTTGTTTTCTCGGCACTATTCCCGATGGCAGTTCTTGCCGCCGATGGCTCTGCGCCTGTGGAAGATGAGTTCGTTCGACCTGCGGGTGACAGCGAACTCAGTGAATTTCTATGGGTGAACCGGCCCATCATCGTCTTTGCCGATACGCCCGCAGACCCGCGCTTCCAGCAGCAGATCGACATGTTGGTTGAAGGCGAGGCCGCGATGCGCGACCGCGATGTCGTAGTGATCACCGACACGGACCCGGATGCCCGGTCCCCGATCCGGTCGCAGCTTCGGCCGCGCGGGTTCCAGATGGTCTTTGTCGACAAGGACGGCGTCGTCAAGCTGCGCAAACCCAGCCCGTGGAGCGTGCGCGAGATTGGCCGATCCATCGACAAAACCCCCCTGCGCGAACGTGAAATCCGCGAACGGCGCGAGGGCGGCTGAGCACCTTTACCACGCCCCAAGCCCCCGGTGCCGAACGCCGGGATGCTGCAGGGATATGACAAAAGCGCGGTCATGATCACTCGAACTCGATGATCACGTCGTCCACGGCAAGGCTGTCGCCTGCGCCTGCGTTGATCTTGGCGACCACGCCCTTTTTCTCGGCGCGCAGGATGTTTTCCATCTTCATCGCCTCAATCGTGCACAGCGCCTGCCCTTCCTGAACCTCTTGCCCCACTTCAACATCGACCTTCACGACAAGGCCGGGCATCGGGCAGAGCAGCATTTTCGAAGTATCGGGTGCCAGTTTTTCCGGCATCAGCTGCGCCAGTTCGGCCTGACGCCGGGTGCGCACATGCACATTCAAATCCGCGCCCCGGTTGCGGATACGGAACCCGCCCGAGATTTTGCCGACCTTCATGACCAACGGCGCACCATCCACCATCATGGTGGCCAGTTGATCACCCGGGGTCCAGTCGCCAGTCACGCGCATTTCCCGGCCATCCTCGAACAAGATCGTGGCCCCGTCCTGATCGGCAATAACCTTGAGCGGCCACGGAACCTCACCCCCGAAAGTGACAACCCAATCAGAGCCGACCTTGCGTTCATGGTTGTCCATCCGGCCCGAGACACGGGTGCGGCGGATTTCGGCGACACGGTGCATCGCCGCGCAAGAGGCTGCGATACGACGCAGGTCTTCTTCTGGCAGGGTGACGCCTTCAAACCCGTCGGGGTATTCCTCGGCAATAAAGGCGGTGGTCATGTCGCCGCTGATGAATTTCGGGTGATCCATCACGGCAGACAGGAACGGCAGGTTGTGGCCGATACCCTCAACCTCGAAACTGTCCAGCGCCACCCGCATCGCTTCGATCGCCTGATCCCGGGTTGGGGCCCATGTGCACAGCTTGGCGATCATCGGGTCATAATACATGCTGATCTCACCGCCCTCATAGACGCCGGTATCGTTGCGCACCGCCACTGACCCTTCGGGCGCGTCGCCTTGCCATTTGCCATTGACCAGCATCGGGCCACACGCCGTTTCCTGCGGCGGGCGATAGCGGGTCAGACGACCGATTGACGGCAGGAACCCACGATACGGGTCCTCGGCATACAGACGGTTTTCGATGGCCCAGCCGGTCAGGGTCACATCGTCCTGCGTGATCGACAGTTTCTCACCTGCGGCCACGCGGATCATCTGCTCGACCAGATCAACGCCGGTGATCAATTCGGTCACCGGGTGTTCCACCTGCAGGCGCGTGTTCATCTCAAGGAAATAGAAGTTCTTTTCGCCGTCCACGATGAACTCAACCGTACCGGCGCTGGCATAGTTCACAGCCTTGGCCAAAGCGACCGCCTGTTCGCCCATTGCCTTGCGGGTTTCGGGGTCCAGGAACGGCGACGGGGCCTCTTCCACAACCTTCTGGTTCCGGCGCTGGATCGAGCATTCACGCTCGCCCAGATAGATACCGTTGCCGTGGCTGTCACACAGAACCTGAATTTCGATATGACGCGGCTGGGTCACGAATTTCTCGATGAAAATCCGGTCATCCCCGAACGAGTTCGCCGCCTCGTTCTTGGAGGATTGGAACCCCTCGCGCGCCTCGTCATCGTTCCACGCGATGCGCATGCCCTTGCCACCGCCCCCGGCGCTGGCCTTGATCATCACCGGATAGCCAATGTCGTTGGAAATCTTGACCGCCTCGTCGGCGTCTTCGATCAGACCCATGTAACCGGGCACCGTCGATACGCCTGCCTCCTGTGCGATTTTCTTCGAAGTGATCTTGTCACCCATGCTTTCAATCGCACCGACCGGGGGCCCGACAAAAGCAACGCCTTCGGCATCAAGCGCCTCGGCGAATTTGGAGTTTTCCGACAGGAAACCGTAACCGGGATGCACCGCCTGCGCGCCGCTTTGGCGGATAGCGTCCATGACCTTGTCGATCACGATGTAAGACTGGTTCGCGGGCGGTGGTCCGATATGGACGGCCTCGTCCGCCATCGACACATGCAGCGCGTTCTTGTCTGCGTCCGAGTAGATGGCAACTGTGCCGATACCCATCTTGCGCGCGGTCTTGATAACCCGGCAGGCGATTTCACCCCGGTTGGCGATCAGGATCTTGTTGAACATGGAACGTCCTTTGTCTTGGTGTTCTGGAAACGCAAAACGCCGCTGCGGGGCGTGAACCCCACAACGGCGTTTTGCGCGATGACGGTCGAGGCGGAGTGCGCCCCGAAAGATGCGTTAGTAGCAGTTCTTCTGCGTTTTACAGAAAAGCACGTTGCCGGCGGCACCGACGGCCGCGCCGACAAACGGGTCTGCCCCGAGAACCGCGGCACCCAATGCGCCGCCGCCGCCGCCCAACAGGGCCTGCTCGCCGGTCGAATCGCCGCAGGCGGCCAGTCCTGCACAGGCTGCCAAGGCAAGGATGAGTTTTTGGAATCGCATATGCTCTGCCTCTTTTGGCTTGGTGTTGTATCGAGGGGCACATGCCGCAACCGCAGGCTGTTATTCAATAACACGCGTTGTTTTTCTGCGTTTTGCGCAGCTTTACGCCACCCAACAGCCAATGTGGGTGCAAAGAAAAACGCGGGCAAGGTTTTGTGAACATCACAAACCTGCCCGCGTAAGGAAGGGGTACGGAATAGTAGGTGCTTATGCGGCGCAGGCAAAGTAGAGCCACACAGCCCGCCCACCATGCACAGCACAAATGCGTGTGCAAACACAGGATTGTTTCCCATCCGGATTCCGGCTGGAATTCGCCCATACCGAGAATTTGCGCGCAATTTCGTGCCGATAGCGTGCAAAGTCTCATCTTGGGGCTTACTCACGCCCATCGTCACATTGTCGTTACAAAAAACTCCGCCTGACCGTTTTTCTGCACTCGCATCATCACGCCGCGTTGAGCGGGCGAGAGAAAAAAATTCGTTCCCTGACACAAGGTTAACCGATCTGTTCACCCTTGTGTGAAGTTGGCGTTTACTTGGAACAATTTTCCTTGAGGATTCACGGCTGAATTGTCCCATTCTCGTGATTTCCCCAGCTGACAAATGCGTGAAACTTTGCGCGTGCAATCTTGCACACAAGGGAACACCCACATGATCACAAAGAGAAAAAAGGCACTCCTGCTCGCTGCCTCGGCTCTTAGCGTCTCTGGCACGCTGGCTTTTGCTCAAGATGCAGAGACTCAGGCAGAACTGGAAAAGCTGCGCCTTCGGATCGAAGCACTGGAATCGCAGGGACCAAACGCTACCCCCGGTGAGTTCAGGATCGGCAACACCACACTGGACGTGTATGGCTATGTCAAAGCCGACTTCTTCTACGACTTTGACTTTGACCAGGGCGACACCGCCTTCGTGAACGTCATCGGTGAGCCGGCCAACGCGACAAGCGGTACCTTTGGTGCCACTGTTCGCCAGTCGCGCATCGGCTTGCTGACCAGCACGCCCAGCGCCATTGGTGACATCGGTGGGCAACTGGAACTGGACCTGTTCGCAGGTGGTGGTGCCGCAGAACTGCGCCTGCGCCACGCGAACATCCGCATTGGCGATCAGTGGTTGATCGGTCAGTTCTGGACGAACTTCCAGCCGCTGGACACTTACCCGACCTCGGTTGAATTCAACGGCCCCGTTGGTATCGCCTTTGCCCGTGTTCCGCAGGTTCGCTATACGAACACCATTGGCGAAAACACAACCGTTGCCGTTTCGATCGAAGAAAACGTCAGCGGCTCGAACTCTGATGATCCGGTCTTTACCGCGTCGGCCGAATACAATGATGGCAGATTCATCGCACGCGGCGCCCTGCTTTACGGTAAAGCAGAAGGCGGCGGTGTCGAAGTCGACCAAACTGGTCTGACCGTGTCGGGATCTGCCCGACTTTGGGAAGGTGGCCTGTTTCAGGTAAACTACGTGACCGGCGAAGCGCTTGGCCCGTACCTGATTGGTCTGGGTGATGCGGTTGTTGGCGGCGAAGCCAACGACGTTGACGGTTTCACCGTCGAATTGCGTCAACAGATCAGTGAGAAATGGAACGTCGGCATCGCCTACGGCTATGAAGACTACGATCTGCCGACTTCGACCGGCACGCTTGCTTTCACCGAGCTTGAGACGATCCACGTCAACGCCTTCTATCAGGCTACCGAGAACCTGACGCTGAGCGCCGAATACATCTATGGCGAACGCAATGACGCGACCACCGGTCAGGACTTTGACGGCGACCGTATCCAGGTCGCAGCGCAGCTGAACTTCTGATCGAACAATACCGCCCTGCCCGACACCGGGCAGGGTTTTCTCCGGGCCTCCTGCCGGATGGATATGCGCGACCGCAGTCGGCACGGCTCAGCGCACCCCGTCGAAGATGTCAGGAAATGACATCCGCGCCGTATCAACATCAATCACAAGCAAAGCGTCATAGCTGGCCGGGTCAAATGGATCTTCGGCGGCGATCACTTCGCGTTCAAACAGCCAGCTCAGACGGCCTGCATCCAGATTGCCACGCTCAAAGGGCTGGTCGCCAAAATTTTCCCACAGCGCCTGCATGAATGCGGCATCCGCGCGTCGGTCTGCCGGTTTGCGATCCCGAAATCGGTCACGCCGTGTGATGGGGGTCACGCCTTTGGGATTGGCCCGGCGGATAGTGAACTGAAAATCCGTGCCCGGCAAACGACCGGGGAAACCGCGATGCTTCAGCATGTCGGCACCTCGCTATTCGAGGGTTTCAGGAAAACAGAGTTGCCCCCAAAAACAGATGGGATCATTTCGCGCACCTCCAAAGCCGCATTGGTATTCAGATACGCTCTGAGGGGGTGAAAACGGGGTTTCATGGTCAGAGCCCCTCCCAGATACAGTGGGATTGCTCCAACCGATAGGCTTCAAAAAACTGCGTTGCATCCGGCGCGGTGCGCCCGAACTCGGTGGGCCTGTCTGACAGCGAAATTACAACCCGTGCAGGCTCAAGCTCGTGCCGCGATACATAGGCGATGGCGAGGGTCTGGCACAAATGCTCCATATCCACCGAGGCCACATCATACCCGATCCGACCAACATCTGATCCGATTTTGGGTGCGATAAAGCGGAACCTGACCCAAAGTTCACCTGGGTTGTTGTCCAGCAAAACGTCGCTCAGATGCACTGGCTGGCCGGACGGGACCGACAACAGATTTTCCGCTTGCGCCAGTGCTGTGGATGACCATGCAAGAAACACCGAAATAGAGGCGCGACCCCAGACTTGCCAAAGACAAGCTCCTCTCTCCGGGGTCGCGCGCGCCTGGCTTTTGGCCCGCGCTTTTCGATATCTCGTAAGGCATTCCATGTATCAGCTTTGACCTCAAAGTCAAACACGCCATCCGGCGATGTTCTACGATCCTGCCGCCAGACAGATGTCTGACTGGCAGCAAGACAGCTGCGGGGTTCAAGTAATCCGGCTTACAGCGGGATGTTGTCGTGCTTTTTCCACGGGTTCTTCAACTGCTTGTTGCGCAGGCTGGCAAAGGCGCGCGACACGCGACGGCGAGTGGATTGCGGCATGATCACTTCGTCGATAAAGCCACGCTCGGCTGCGACAAAGGGATTGGCGAACCGATCTTCGTAATCCTGCGTGTGCTGCGCGATCTTGTCCGCATCGCCCAGATCGGCGCGATGGATGATCTCGGTCGCGCCTTTGGCGCCCATCACGGCGATCTCGGCGGTGGGCCAGGCATAGTTGAAGTCACCACGCAGATGCTTGGAGGCCATCACGTCATATGCACCACCATAGGCTTTGCGGGTGATAACAGTCACTTTTGGAACGGTCGCTTCACCATAGGCAAACAGCAGCTTCGCACCGTGTTTGATCACGCCGCCATATTCCTGGCTTGTCCCCGGCAGGAACCCCGGCACGTCGACCAGAGTCAGGATCGGGATCTCAAAGCAGTCACAGAAGCGCACGAACCGCGCCGCCTTGCGTGAGCTGTCGATATCCAGACACCCGGCCAGAACCATCGGTTGGTTCGCCACCACACCAACGGTCTGCCCCTCAAGGCGGATAAAGCCAGTGATGATGTTCTTGGCGTAGTCTTCCTGAATCTCGTAGAAATCGCCCTCATCCGCCACTTTGGTGATCAGCTCTTTCATGTCATAGGGCGAGTTCGGGTTATCCGGGATCAGCGTATCCAGCGAGGTTTCAAGACGGCCGGGTTCGTCAAAGAACGGACGGACCGGAGGTTTCTCGCGGTTGTTCAGCGGCAGGAAATCGACCAGACGGCGCACTTCGGCCAGCGCCTCAACGTCGTTTTCAAACGCCCCATCCGCGACCGAGGATTTCTTGGTGTGGGTCGAGGCACCGCCCAGTTCTTCGGCTGTGACGACCTCGTTGGTCACCGTTTTAACGACGTCAGGGCCGGTCACAAACATGTATGAGGTGTCTTTGACCATAAAGATAAAGTCGGTCATCGCCGGGCTATAGACCGCGCCACCGGCGCAGGGGCCCATGATCACGCTGATCTGCGGAACCACGCCCGAGGCCATGATGTTGCGCTGGAACACTTCGGCGTAACCCGCCAGTGAGGCCACGCCTTCTTGAATACGCGCCCCACCCGAGTCGTTGATCCCAATAACCGGCGCGCCATTCTGGATCGCCATATCCATGATCTTGCAGATTTTCTGCGCGTGGGTTTCCGACAGCGACCCGCCAAATACGGTAAAGTCCTGGCTGAACACATAGACCATTCGGCCGTTGATCGTGCCCCAGCCGGTCACAACCCCATCGCCCGCAGGTTTTTGGTTTTCCATGCCGAAATCGGTGCAGCGATGACTGACGAACATATCGAATTCTTCAAAGCTGTCTTCGTCCAACAACAGCTCGATCCGCTCGCGCGCGGTCAGCTTTCCACGGCCGTGCTGCGCATCAATGCGCTTTTGTCCACCGCCCATCCGGGCATTGTTGCGACGGTCTTCCAGCTCGGTCAGAATATCTTTCATGGCGCTCATTCCCTGTGAGATTTCGCGCGACACTATACGCAGAAGGCTCAGGTCCAAAGCATCTTTCGGCAAATTTGCAAATATTTGGCAATCAACATCTGGAAAATTGTAAATTTGCTAAGTATCAAAATGAATGGACGTCATGGATGGCCTTCCCCGAAACGGTGCTTATAAATGCGAACCATGCAGTTCAGTTCACCCCGAGCCCATCGCTCACCCCCAACAATATCGACGCTTGTTTTGCTCTCGGGGCTGTCCGCTCTGAGCTTGAACCTGTTTCTGCCCAGCCTGCCTAACATGGCCTTGCACTTTCAGGCCGATTACAAGGTGATGCAATTGTCCATCGCGTTGTATCTTTTGGTCAATGCCGTCCTCCAGATTCTGATTGGTCCGATTGCGGACAAGGCCGGGCGCAGGCCCGTTCTGTTATGGGGGCTGGCGCTGTTCCTGATCGCCACGCTGGGCTGCATTTACGCCCCCAATATCGAAGTGTTTCTGCTGTTTCGTATGAGTCAGGCCATTGTCGTTGTCGGCATGGTTCTCAGCCGAGCGGCGGTGCGCGACCTCTATTCTCAGGATCAGGCGGCCTCGATGATCGGCTATGTGACGATGGGCATGGCGATTGTCCCGATGATCGGCCCGGCCATTGGCGGCTTGCTCGAAGAAAGCTTTGGCTGGAAGGCCAATTTCTGGCTGCCGTTTTTCCTGGGCGCGCTGACCCTGGCGCTGACATTCCTGGACTTCGGCGAGACCTCGACCAAAAGTGGAAAAACGCTGGTTCAACAGTTTCGCGAATATCCCGAATTGCTGCGATCTCCGCGCTTTTGGGGGTATTCTCTGTCTTCGGCTCTCTCGTCCGGGGCGTTTTTTGCCTATCTGGGCGGAGCCCCCTTTATTGGCAGCGAGCTTTTCGGCCTGAGCGCCGCACAGCTTGGCATCTATTTCGGCGCGCCTGCTTTGGGGTATTTCTTCGGCAACTTCCTCAGCGGCCGTTACTCGGTTCGTTTTGGCGTGAACCGCATGGTGCTGTGGGGGTGCTGGATGAACGCGGTGGGCATCACCCTCTCCGCCTCACTGTTCCTGGCCGGCCTGGGTACAGCGTTCAGCTTTTTCGCCTTCATGACCTTTGTGGGGGTCGGAAACGGCATGACGATACCCAATGCAACCTCGGGCGCCTTGTCCGTTCGCCCGCATTTGGCCGCCACCGCGTCAGGCCTCAGCGGCGCAATCATGTTGGGCGGCGGCGCGGGACTCAGCGCGTTTGCAGGAGCGCTGCTGACCCATGAGACAGGCGCAATGCCCCTGCTTTGGCTGATGCTGGCCACTTCTGTTCTGGCCATCTGCGCGATTGCGTCAGTCATCCGACGGGAAAGGCAACTGGGCCTGTAACGCAGCTTGCTTCAGTTGGTTTGCAAAGTTATCGTGCCAAAACAGAAAAGTTGCAAAGGCACGCCATGGCCACCCAGAAACTCTATGCCGGTGCAAAACTGCGCGAGATGCGCACGCGCCTGGCCCTAACGCAAAAAGAATTCGCAACCAAACTGGGGGTTTCGCTTCCCTACCTGAACCAGATGGAGAACAACAATCGGCCGGTCTCGACCACGGTTGTTCTGGCGCTGGCGCAGGAATTCGGCATGGACGTGACCGAGCTGAGCACCGGCGACAGCGAGCGTATGGTATCGGACATGCGCGAGGCGCTGGCAGATCCCGTCTTTGACGATGCAGTCCCGCCTTTGGCTGATCTGCGCCTGACCGCCTCTAACGCCCCCGCACTGGCGCGCGCCTTTATCGCCCTGCACAGAACCTATCGGCAAACCCATGAACGGCTTGCGTCGCTGGACGAGGCGCTGGGGCGCGAAGACGCCCAAATTCAAGCCAGCCCATGGGAAGAGGTGCGCGATTTCTTCCATTATTGCGACAATTACATCGACGCGGTTGACCGCGCCGCCGAGCGCTTTTCCACACGGGCCGAAGAGTCCGGCGGTATCCGTGCCGCAGCAATCAACAGCCTGGGCGAACGCGGCATCAGGGTTCAGTTCACAGAAATTGAAGAGACCCGGAAATACGACGCTGACAGCAAGACTCTGCAGTTATCCTCTCGTATCGCGCCCCAAACACAGGTCTTTCAGCTTCTTTTGCAAGTCGCACTGATCAGTCAGGATAAACTGTTGGACGCGACGCTGGATTTCGCCAAATTTCAAAGCGACGAGGCCCGCGCCATCGCCAAGATCGGCCTTGCCAATTACTTCGCCGGGGCGTCGCTTATGCCGTATGGCGTTTTCCTGAGCGCGGCCCAGGAACATCGGCACGATCTGGAACTGCTCAGCAACAGGTTCGGAGCCTCCATCGAACAGGTTGCCCACCGTTTGTCCACACTGCAGCGCCCGGGTGCCAAAGGCATCCCGTTCTTTTTTGTCCGCGTTGATCAGGCCGGGACAATCACCAAACGCCACTCAGCCACACGGTTGCAATTTGCCCGCTTTGGCGGTGCCTGCCCCCTATGGAATGTACACCGCGCCTTTGAAACTCCAGGCCATTTCCTGCGGCAACTCGCGGAGACACCGGACGGGGTTCGCTATATCTCACTGGCGCGGGATGTTTCAAAATCGGGCGGCTCGTTCGGGGCACCTGTGCGCCGCTACGCTATCGCACTTGGTTGCGAAATACGCCATGCCGAAGCGCTGGTCTATGCTGACAATCTGGATATCAACAACGCCAGCGCCTATGAACCGATCGGTATCTCTTGCCGGATTTGCGAGCGGCAACACTGCCACCAGCGCTCGGTCCCACCGCTGGAACGTCGCCTGTCTATCGACGCCCATACCCGCGGAACCCTACCGTACGAAGTCACCTGATCTTTTTCTGTTCAAAAACGGCGGGGAGTTGACGAAGACGACGGGGGCAAAGCCCCCGCCCGCTTGCTTAAGCCTTCGACAGGATCGACCAGATTTCATCCTTAAGCGCCGCGCGCTTCTTGCGCAGTTCGCCCTCGGCAAGGTCTTCCATCGGCTCGACATTGGTTTCGGCGCGATGAACAACGCGGTTGATCTCATGATACTCATCCGCCAGCCGCGCGAAATGCGCGTCTGATTGCTTGAGCTGGCTCATCAATTCAACCTTGTCCGGAAACTCTTCGGCCAGTTCATGCGGGGTGTGGGACATTCCTGTTCGCTCCTAAAATATGTCGTTACGAGTCAGGTCTATAGATGTTTGTCACACCCCGCTTTGACCCGGATCAAATCACCGCTGCACCTAGGCGCAATCCAGAGGTGCACACAGGCGGCCAGTGGCCCGTGGCAGCACCACCGATGCCCACCAGGGCCAAGATTTTTCGTCGAAAAATCTCTGCGCCTCTGGCGGGAGTTTTTTGAGAAGATAAAGGGATCACTCTCCGCGGGGAAAGCGCTGACTTTCCTCGACAATATTCAGATCCATGTGATTGCGCATGTACCGCTCAGACGCTTTTTGCAAAGGCTGGTAATCCCATGGGTAATACCCGCCCTGCCGCAGCGCCTCATAGACCACCCACCTACGGGCTTGGCTGGCGCGGACATCCGCATCGAAACGGTCGAGGTCCCAGCGGGCCTCGGACTTGGCACGCAGGCTTTGCAGAGTGCCTGAATGTTCAGGTTTGCCTGCAAGATTGTCCAACTCATACGGGTCGGCCTCAAGATCGAACAGCTGATCCGGATCCAACGCACAGCGGTTGTACTTCCACTTACCATAGCGCAGCGACACCAGTGGTGCATAAGACGCCTCGGCCGCGTACTCCATCGCAACCGGTGCTGTCCGTGGCTCCCCTTTGGCTAGTGGCACCAGGTCTTCGCCATCGGTCCATGGTGCGATTTCAGCCATGTCCACCCCGGCCAGCGCGCCAAGGGTCGGCGTCACATCAATGGTCGAGACAGGCGTATCAATGCGGCCGGCTGGCAAATCAGGGGCTGAAATCATCAGGGGCACCCGAGATGAGCCCTCGAAGAAGGTCATCTTGAACCAAAGGCCCCGTTCCCCCAGCATATCGCCGTGATCCGAAACAAAGAGGATCGTCGCCTCTTGCCGTGTGGTTTCCAGCACCTCAAGGATTTCGCCGATCTTGTCGTCCAAATATGAAATATTGGCGAAATAGGCGCGGCGAGATTTGCGGATATCTTCTTCGCTTATGTCAAAACTGCGCCAGTCATTGGCGTCGAAAATCCGTTTGGAATGAGGGTCCTGATTGTCATAGCCAAGGTCCGACACCTCGGGCATCAGATGCTCGCAGTCTTCATAGAGGTCCCAGTATTTGCGCCGTGCCACATAAGGGTCGTGCGGATGGGTAAAGCTGACAGTCACACACCACGGACGCCCATCCTTGCCACGCGCCAGATCATACAGCTTTGTCTTAGCGTTGTAGGCGACCTCGTCATCATACTCCATCTGGTTGGAAATCTCGGCTATGCCGGCGCCGGTCACGGAGCCCATGTTGTGATACCACCAGTCGATCCGTTCGCCCGGTTTGCGATAGTCGGGCGTCCAGCCGAAATCAGCGGGGTAGATGTCGGTGGTCAGGCGATCCTCGAACCCGTGCAACTGATCTGGGCCGACAAAGTGCATCTTGCCCGACAGGCAGGTATAGTATCCGGCCCGGCGCAGGTGATGCGCATAGGTGGGAATATCGCTGCGGAACTCGGCCGCGTTGTCGTAGACGCCGGTGCGCGAAGGCAGCTGCCCGGACATGAAGCTGGCCCGCCCCGGCGCGCAAAGCGGCGAGGCTGTGTAGGCATTCGCAAACCGCGTGGACCGCGCGGCCAGTTTCTTCAGGTTCGGCGCATGCAGCCAGTCCGCGGGACCGTCGGGAAAGAGGGTTCCGTTCAGCTGATCCACCATCAGGATCAGAATGTTTGGTTTGGTCATTTTTCAGCCTCGATCAGAGTGTTGAGGACGCGCATCGCGTGGTTCACAGCCAGTTGCGGTTCTTCCGGGGCGCTGAGCGCAGCGTGGATATACAGCCCGTCGATCAGAGCGATCATGTTCTCGGCGGCCTCGACCGGGTCGCTCATCACCGGGCGTAGGGCGTCCACAAGGTTGGAACGGATACGCGCCTGATAAATCTGCCACAGGCGCAAGGCGTCATCGTTTGTCTGCGCCAAAACATAAAATGTCATCCACGCTGCGATGACATCGGGCGTAAAGCAAGAAGGCGCAAAGCAGGCGCGGATGATGGCTTGTGCCCTTTTCTCCGGGGCAGCGGTCGCCAGCTCTGACCGCGCCTCATCGCGAAAATCGGACAGGATGTGCCGCATAGCGGCCAGAAATATCTGATCTTTGCCGCCAAAATAGTGATGCGCAAGGGCGCTGGACATTCCAGCCCTTTTGGCAATCTGGCTGACAGTTACGTCGAGGGATTTCTTGGCCCCAAGCTCGGCAATCGTGGCGCGCACAATCGCGTCACGACGGATTGGCTCCATTCCGATTTTCGGCATAGCTGATCCCTCCCAACGATGAATGAAAGGACGCTACGGAGTATTTATTGACGCGTCAATTAATAACGATTTCCGGCGGGTGAAAGCGGTTTCAAAGCTTGGGTCCAATGCTTGGGGTCGTCAGGCTACTACGGTTCAATACAGCTTCGCGCCAGGCGATAAAGCTGACAGCGGCCAGGATCAGCGTGCCGCCCGCGACAACCCAGATATCGACCCGTTCATGGAAGACAAGCGCCCCCAGCAACGTAGCCCAGATCAGCTGCAGAAACGTCACCGGTTGCGTCACGGCCACAGGGGCGGCTTTGAGGGCGATTGTCATGAAGTAATGCCCCGCCGTGGCAAAGCTGGCGACCAGAAACAGCAGGCCCAGATCCCGCAGGCCGGGTGGCGTCCATACCGCGACAGCAAAAGGGATCAGAGCAATTGTCACCCAGATGGACATATGCGCCACAACAACCGACGGCGGCAGGTCGCGTACCAGCGCCTTGGCAATCAGATAGGACGCGCCCAGCGCCAGTGACGTGGCCAGCATGCTCAGATGGCCTGCCGAGACCTCGCGGAACCCCGGGCGCAGAATGATGATCACGCCAATCACGGCAACAAGAATCGCGGCAATTCGGCGAAAGGCCAGTTTCTCACCCAGAAACAGCGCGGCACCCAGTGTGACATAGACCGGCGTCATGTAGTTCATCGCCGTGACCTCGGCCAAGGGAATCTGCGTCATCGAGAAGAACCACAGCATCACCGCCAGTGCGTGGACCACGCCGCGTACTCCGAAAAGGGTCAGGTGGCGGCGGTTCAGAGGCGTTGTCAGGATCAGCCTCAAGGCGGGCAATAAAAAGACAAGGCCAAAGACAAACCTGAGGAACGCCGCCTGAATCGGGTCCATGGTCGGCCCCAGCGATTTGACCAGCGCCGTCATCGCCACAAATGACACCCCGGCGGCAAACATCCAGAACATGCCCACCAAGGGGCGATATGTCGGCGCAAGAGTTGTCATGTTAACGGTAGAACACCGAAAACCCCTGCGGGGCAACCCTTCACATCGCCACAAGTTTGAGAGCGATCCCCAGCATGACCACGCCGATCACCATATCCAGAACCTGCCACGCCCGGGGCCGGGCAAAGACCGGAGACAGGATCGCCGCCCCATATCCCAGCGAGAAAAAGAACACGAAACTGGCCAGCATCGCCCCCACAGCAAAAGCCAGCCGGTCCTCATACTGGGCCGAGATGGAGCCGATCAGCACAACCGTATCCAGATAGACATGCGGGTTGAGCCAGGTAAACGCGAGCACCGTCAGCAATACCGACTTCAGACTGGTCCGCTGCCCTTGGGCCACATCCATCGCCGCCCCGCCGCGCCAGGCTGATTGCAGACTGCGCAGCCCATACCATGTCAGGAAAATCGCACCGCCATACCGCATGAGTGTTTCGAACCAAGGCACGGCCTGCGCCAATGCCCCGAAACCTGCAACCCCGGCAGCGATCAGAATGGCGTCCGAGATCGCACAGGTCAGGCACAGGGGCAGGACATGCTCGCGCCGCAGCCCTTGCCGCAGAACAAATGCGTTCTGCGCACCGATGGCAAGGATAAGGCTGAAGCCAAGAACAAAGCCTGCAATCAGAGATGTGGACATGGGCCCTCCTACAGTTCGAGGTATTGACTACGGCTATTTCGCACCTCTATCAAATTAAAGAAACTGACACTGATTAAGCTCTGCTAATGTTACTCGATCCCAATCACCTGTCGGCTTTGGCCGCGATCCTGCGCCATGGCAGCTTTGAGGCCGCAGCGGCCGAGCTGTCGGTGACACCGTCGGCCATTTCACAACGCATCAAAGCGCTTGAGGATCGTGTGGGGGCGGCCCTGATCCATCGCGGCGCCCCCTGCACAGGCACTCCGGCGGGGCTGCGGCTTGCCCAGCACGCCGAAGACATCAGCCTGCTTGAGGCGAAGCTGGCGCGAGAGTTGACGCTGGATCAAACCGCCGGCCCCGCTCGGGTACGCGTCGCCGTTCCTGCAGACGTGCTGGCCACGTGGTTCATCGACGCCATCGCGCAGGTCGATGGTCTGCTCTTCGATCTGGTGGTCGACGATCAGGACCATTCCGCCGAGTGGCTTCGGCGCGGAGAGGTCAGCGCCGCCATCACCGTTGGCACCCAATTGGTGGCAGGTTGCGACGCAGTGGATTTAGGCGCGCTGCGTTACATCGCCACCGCAAGCCCGGGCTTTATGCAACGGTGGTTCCCGGCTGGTGTGAGCGCGCGCACTCTGACCCATGCGCCCTGCCTGACCTTCAACCGCAAAGACGGGCTGCAAAAGTCTTGGATCGCCCAGCATATCGGCCAGAGGGTGTCCCCGCCCCTGCATTTCCTGCCTTCTTCGCACGGATTTGTGGATGCTGCATTGGTTGGGCTGGGTTGGGGTATGAACCCCATCGATCTGGCCGGGCAAGCGCTATCAGAGGGTCGATTGGTCCCTCTGCTTCCGAACGCGCCGCTGGATGTGCCCCTGACGTGGCAAGTTGGCCGCGTTTTGTCCCCGGCCCTGGCACCGCTGACCCGGGCAGTCAAACGGGTTGCGGCACAAGCCTTGTCATGATGCTACAGCCTTTTGCTCTGTCGGTTGCACAACCCGATAACAGGCAATGGCTGCAAATGCACTTACCAGAACAATGAACAAAACGGCCCAGGCGACCTCGTGCATATGGGCGACGGCAGCCAGCGCCGCTGCCAAAATCACACCCAGCGTGCGGCTGATGCTTTTGATCGCGGCAGCCCCTTTCACGCGCTGGTCCTTGGGGGCCACGTCGAGGAAATAAAGCTTGCGCGCGCCGCTGATACCCGTGACGGCCACTGTCACCACAAACAAAGCCACCGCGTGCAGGTGGATGTCGTGATCTATCCCCAGAAAATGCGCCGACAGCAACACGGTGCCCGTTGTTGCAACCATAAGGTTGCCCAATACCATCACCGCGCGGTGCGATTTCATATTGACCAACTGCCACAGGGGCGCTGACACCAGATAACCGGACGCGGATGAGATGATCATGGCTGTCAGCCCCTTGGCCGAGGCATGATGTGCCTCAGCCGCGATCAGGGCAAAGAAAGGAACCGACAGGGATACCACGACCAAAGGCACGCGCATGACCATGTACCGGCGAAACCAGGGCTGGTCGAACATGGCGATGATGTCGGTGAAATTGTCCCTGAGCTTGCGTTTCGCAGCGGAGTCCCCGTGCGGCGTCTCGGGTGCGGCCTTGGCGATCTCGGACATCGCCATGATCGACAGGCCCGACAAAAGGAAAAAGGCAACTGAAACCGCTATAATGGCCGAGTGTCTTGAAAAGGGCGGGTTCTCTTTGGTGATCTCATGCACCAGCAAAGCAATCCCGATGGCCCCCATCCCACCTACGCCCAGTTGCAGGTAGTGCATGATCATCCGCGACCGGGATTGCACATGATCGCCAAGCAGATCGGTGTACATCAAGGATTGCGTCTCTTCGATCAGGCCGATGAAGAAGAACGCAAGAACAAAGGCAATCGCCGTCGCCGACACAACCCCGGTTGCAGCAACAAGAACCGCCAGAACAAGGCAGGCTCCGATTGCGATTTCGGTCAAAGCAATCCCACGCTTTTTGCGCTTACGTGCTGCAATCGGTTGCGCCAGAAACACGTCCGAAATCATGCTGCCCGCCATCCGGATCGACACCAGCGCACCGGCAACAAACATCGGAAGCTCAAGCGATACGGCCAAAAACGGCAGCACCACAGATGGGCTGCCCAAAGTCCAAGCGACCTGAGACAAGATACTCTGCCCGGCCAGCACCGGCAGGTTTCTTTTGGGTGTGCGCTCGGGGCTGTCGGTCATGCGTAGATCTTTGGACAGTAAACAAGGCGGTCGGGCCAAACCTACCGGGTTCTTCCCGTGCGGCCAAGATGCGGGCCCCAAAAGAAAAACCCGACCAAAGGCCGGGCTTTCAACGTGTTCGGTGCGGCGCGGGTCAAAGCTGCGCCATGACCTCGTCCGTGGCCTCAAAATTGGTGGTGACGCGCTGTACGTCATCGTCATCTTCCAGCGCGTCCACCAGCTTCATCAGCTTTTGCATGTCGTCCAGACCCAACTCGGTCGTTGTGGTGGGCTTCCAGATCAACTTGGTGGATTCGGATTCGCCCAAGGCGGTTTCCAGCGCATTCGAAACCTCGTTCAGGTCGGTATCTGCGCACCAGATGATGTGGCCGTCTTCCGAGCTTTCGACATCTTCGGCACCGGCCTCGATCGCCGCCTCAAAGATCGCATCGGCGTCGCCTGCATCTGCCGGATAGACAACCTCACCCTTGCGGTCGAACATGAACCCGACCGAGCCGGTCTCACCCAGGTTCCCGCCATTCTTCGAGAACGTCGAGCGCACGGTGGAGGCCGTCCGGTTCCGGTTGTCGGTCATCGTTTCAACGATCACGGCGACACCGTTGGGGCCATAGCCCTCATACCGGATTTCTTCGTATTCGTCGCCCTCGCCCGCAACCGATTTCTTGATCGCGCGGTCGATCACGTCCTTGGGGACGGAATTCGACTTGGCCTCTTTCACGGCCAGACGCAGGCGCGGGTTCTTGTCGGGATCGGGGTCGCCCATCTTGGCGGCCACAGTGATCTCTTTCGACAGTTTGGAAAACAGCTTGGACCGCGCGGCGTCCTGACGTCCCTTGCGGTGCTGGATGTTGGCCCATTTTGAGTGGCCTGCCATGGTGCGTCCTCGTGATAGTGATTGCGTGTTCGGCGCTCATATAGACGTTTGCGGGGCCAAGGATCAAGAGACCGGCTTGCGACACGCCCCCGTGCGGCTATGGTGACCCCATGACGACAGACCAGATTATTCTTTTCAGCCTTTTCGCAACTGTCTTCGGAATGCTTCTGTGGGGGCGGTTTCGATACGATCTGGTCGCGTTTTCGGCGCTGTTGATCGGGGTGGTGCTGGGTGTCGTGCCCGTGGATGATGCTTTTGCCGGGTTTGGCCATCCCGCCACTATCATCGTGGCCTTGGTGCTGGTCGTGTCCGCCGGACTGGTCCGGTCGGGCGCGGTGTTCCTGATCACCCGCACGTTGGTGGATGCCTCTCGCGGTCTTGGTGCCCATATCGCGCTTATGGGCGGGATCGGGGCGGTGCTGTCGGCCTTCATGAACAACGTGGCCGCTTTGGCCCTGCTGATGCCGGTGGATATTCAAACCGCGCGCAAGGCGGGGCGGTCGGTGGGCCTGACCCTGATGCCGCTGAGCTTTGCCACCATTCTGGGCGGCATGGCGACGCTGATCGGGACGCCCCCCAACATCATCATCGCCTCGATCCGGCAGGAAACGTTGGGTGAGCCGTTCCAGATGTTCGATTTCGCCCCGGTTGGCGGGATTGCTGCCATCGCAGGGCTGGCTTTTGTCGCATTGGTCGGCTGGCGCCTGATCCCCAACCGTGGTCCGCAAGAGGAAAGCACCGAAGCGCTTGCCGAATACATCGCCGAACTGACCATCCCCCCCGAATCCGCCCATATCGGCAAACGGGTCAGTGAGCTGTACGAGGCCGCGGAAAAATCGGACGTCGCCATTATCGGCCTGATCCGCGATGGCAAACGCCGCTATGGCCGATCCGCCCACGCCACGCTGAAACAGGGCGACGCGCTGGTGCTTGAGGCCCGGCCCGAGGCGCTGGACGAATTCCGCGCGGCATTGACCCTCGACTTTTCGGACACGCGCCGTCAGGAGTTGCTGACCGCCGAGGGCGATGGGCTAGAGGTGATCGAAGTTGTCGCGACCGAGAACGCCCGCATTACCGGGCGCACGGCGCAGGGGTTGGGGCTGGCATGGCGGCAAAGCACGGTGCTTATGGGTATCTCGCGCCAGGGCCGCCGCATCACCGAACAGGTCCGCAAGACCGAGGTTGAGGCGGGCGACATCCTGCTGCTGCTCTGCCCCCGCGACCGCAGCGCCGATGTGACCGAGTGGCTGGGCTGTCTGCCGCTGGCGCAACGCGGGCTGAACGTCACCGCCAATGACAAGGCATGGCTGGCCATCGGCCTGTTTGCTGCTGCCGTGCTGGCGGCCAGCGTCGGGTTGATCTACCTGCCGATTGCGCTGGGGTTGGTGGTGGTGGCCTATGTGCTGACCAAGATCATGCCGATCACCGATCTCTACAATCACATCGAATGGCCGGTCGTGGTGCTGCTAGGCTCGATGATCCCCTTGGGCAGCGCGCTGGAGACATCCGGTGGTACGGAACTGATTGCAAATGCGCTGGTACAATTGACCGACGGTCTGCCCGCATGGGCTATTCTGACGGTGCTGATGATCGTTACCATGACCCTTTCGGACGTGCTGAACAACACCGCCACAGCCATCGTCGCCGCCCCGGTCGGCATCCAGATGGCCCGCACGCTTGAGGTCTCGCCCGATCCGTTCCTGATGACGGTGGCCGTCGCAGCCTCGGCCGCGTTCCTGACCCCTATCGGGCATAAGAACAATACGCTGGTTCTGGGACCGGGAGGGTATCGGTTCGGGGATTACTGGCGGATGGGGCTTCCACTGGAAATCCTTATCGTTGCGGTCTCAATCCCCGCCATCCTTGTCTTCTGGCCGCTGTGACGGGTAAGGGCATCACATGAAACGCTTTCTGATCCTGCAACTGCGCCCCGAGGCCGAGGCGTCAGACGCCGAATATGCCTCGATCCTCGACAAAACCGGTCTGACGCCCGAGCAAACCCATCGCATCCGTCTGGATTGCGAGGAACTGCCCGAGGGGCTGGACGTCACGAACTATGCCGGCGTGATCGTTGGCGGCGGGCCGGGCTGTGTCAGTGATGACCCGGCTACGAAATCCGAAATCGACACCCGTGTCGAAGCGGCGATCATGGGTCTGATGCCGCAGATCACCGCGCATGATCACCCATTCATGGGCTGCTGCTATGGTCTGGGCATTCTGGCTGCCCATCTGGGCGGAGAGGTCAGCAAGGCGCAATTCGGGGAACCCGTTGGCCCGTCGACCTGCCACCTGACCGAGGACGGCGCGCGCGATCCGCTGACCGCCGGGCTGGGCGACAGGTTCGATGCATTTGTCGGGCACAAAGAGGCCGTTCAATCCCTGCCTGAGGGATGCGTTCACCTGCTGACCTCGGACCCCTGCCCGTTTCAGATGATCCGTTGGGGCGACAACGTCTATGCCACGCAATTCCACCCCGAGGCGGATGCGAAGGATTTTGAACAGCGTATCAATATCTACAGGAATTTCGGCTATTTCCCGCCCGAAGATGCGCAGCGGCTGATCGACATCTGCCACGCCGCCGACGTCACCAAACCCGGAGAAATCCTGCGCCGCTTTGCCGAGCGCTACAAATGACCCAACGGAGCGGTTGCCTGCGGCTTGGCCCGTGACATAGGCTGCCCCGAACGGCTTTGGGAGGAGTTGTTTTTGGATCTGCTCATTAGTGTCGGCCTGCCGCTTTCGCTGGCCATCATCATGTTGTCGCTGGGCGTTGGCCTGCACGTCGCCGATTTCCGCCGGGTGCTAAGCCGGGGCTACCCCTTTGCCATTGGCGCCGTGTGTCAGGTGATCTTGCTGCCCGTTGTGGCCTTCATCACCGTCAAGCTGTTCGCTCTGCCGCCCGAGATTGCCGTGGGTTTCATGCTGCTCAGCTTTTGCCCCGGCGGTGTGACCAGCAATATCCTGTCGAAACTGGCCAAGGGCGACGTGGCCCTTTCGGTCAGCCTGACTGCGGTCATCAGCCTGCTGTCAATGCTGACCGTTCCCATATTGGCAGCATGGTCGATTGCTCATTTCATGGGAGAGGACGCGCCCGAGGTCTCGATCACCGGGCTGGCCATCGCGCTGTTTCTGATCACAACCCTGCCCGTCGCCATCGGCGTCACCTTGCGCCACTTTGCATCCGGTTTTGCCGAGCGGATCGACGCGCCGTTGTCAAAGCTGGCGACGGGGCTGTTTGTTCTGGTCGTGCTCGCCGCGCTGGCCGCCAATTGGGAGACATTCATCACCAACCTTGGGATCATGGGCGCAGGTCTGGTCACGCTGAACGTTGCGCTGCTGGCCATTGGTCTGGGCATCGCGCGCGCCGCGAAACTGTCCTGGGACGAGAGTAAGACGATCTCAATCGAAACCGGCATCCAGAACTCGACCCTCGGGATTACACTGGCCGCGCTGATCACGGGAACTGAGTCGGGGTTCAGCCCTCTGGCGCTGCCTTCGGCCGTGTACGGGATCATGATGTATGTCGTGGCCCTGCCCTATATCGCCTGGCTGCGCAGCCGCTGAAAGGACTTGCCATGACCAAGAACTCTGCTGATGCAATTGTCGTGGGCGCCGGGCTGGCTGGGCTGGCCGCTGCTGCCGAGTTGGGGGATCGCGGCAAGAAGGTAATCGTTCTGGATCAGGAGCCCGAGCATTTCCTGGGCGGCCAAGCGTTCTGGAGCCTTGGCGGGCTATTCATGGTCGACACACCGGAACAGCGGCGCATGGGGATCAGGGACAGCCACGAACTGGCCCTGCGCGACTGGATGGGCAGCGCGCAGTTCGACCGTGCCGAGGACGCATGGCCGCGCAAATGGGCCGAAGCCTATGTCGAATTCGCCGCCGGAGAGATGCGTCCGTGGCTTTACGACATGGGCCTGCGCTGGTTTCCCATTGTCGGCTGGGCCGAACGCGGCGGTTCTTATGCGGATGGGCACGGCAATTCGGTTCCCCGGTTTCACATCACTTGGGGCACCGGGCCCGGTGTGCTGAAGAACTTTGTCCGCCGTGTGCGCGAACATGTGGACGCCGGGTTGATCGAGCTGAAATTCCGCCATCAGGTCAGCCACATCATCATGCAGAACGGCTGCGCCAAAGGTGTCTCGGGCGAGGTTCTGGCCGACGACACAGCCCAGCACGGTGCAAAAACCAACCGCGATGAGGTGGGTGAGTTCGAGGTTTATGCGCCCTCGGTTATCGTGACCTCGGGCGGGATTGGCGGCAATTTCGAGATGGTGCGCAAGAACTGGCCGCGCGACCGGCTGGGTGAGCCACCAAAAGATATGGTTGCAGGCGTGCCCTTTCACGTCGATGGCCGCATGATTGGGATCAGCGAAAAAGCGGGCGGTCACGTGATCAATGGCGATCGGATGTGGCATTACACCGAGGGCGTGCGCAACTGGAACCCGATCTGGCCGTCGCATGGTATCCGCATCCTGCCTGGGCCCAGTTCAATGTGGTTCGATGCGCGCGGCAACCGTCTGAAACCGCCCTGCCTGCCGGGGTTCGACACGCTGGGCACGCTGAAGGAAATCCTGAAAACCGGCTATGAATACAGCTGGTTCGTGCTGACCCAGAAGGTCATCAAAAAGGAATTCGCGCTGTCCGGCTCGGAGCAGAACCCCGACATGACGGATGGTGGCTGGAAAGAGGTGCTGTTGCAGCGCATCCTGACCGGATCAAAGGCCACCGCCCCGGTCGAGGCGTTCAAACAGCATGGCGAGGATTTCATCGTCGCGAACACCCTGACCGAACTGGTCAGCGGCATGAACCAGCTGGGCGGCGGCCTGATTGATGAGGCCCATCTGCGCGCCCAGATCGAGGCGCGGGACAGTCAGGTCGACAACCCCTTTACCAAGGACGCGCAGATGGCGGCCATTCTGGCGGCCCGCAACTATCGCGGGGACAGGCTGATCCGCACCGCCAAGCCGCACAAGTTCCTAGATCGGGCCAAAGGCCCTCTGATCGCGGTCAAACTGCACGTGCTGACACGCAAGACGCTGGGCGGGCTGCAAACCAATCTGGACAGCCAGATGATCGGCGCAGACGGTCAGGTTGTCCCCGGCCTGTTCGCAGCCGGAGAAGTCGCCGGGTTCGGCGGCGGCGGCTATCACGGTTACAACGCGCTCGAAGGGTCATTCCTGGGCGGCTGCATCTTTTCGGGCCGCAACGCCGGACGGTCGCGCGCTGTGGCCTAGGGCGTGCGAATGAACTTGAGAACCGGCTCGCCCGCAGCATCCAGCAGCACAAGGCTGTCACCGGCCAACGCATAGGTGGTCACACCCTGCAAGGCGGCAAAGAACTGATCCTCGACCGCCTCAAGATCGGGCGGACAGGCCATCAGCGTGGCGGCCATGTTGTCAGGGAATTCCAGCGTGTCACCGGACAGGTCAGCCTGACCGGAAAACCGGTTGCACCCGCCCGTGCCGCTGAACGCGCCGCCCCGCGCAAAGTCCAGCTGCGGCGGGCGTTCGGTATTCAGCACGTCTCCGTCGATGCCAATCGCGGTCCAGTTTGAATTCTCAAGCGTGGCCGAGCCCTGCCCGCTGACCTGCACCAGAACAAGGTCCGTTGTATCCCCGGCCCCGTTGGTCAGAACGGGATGGACGGTATCCGTTGTGAACAGCAACTGCCCATCGCGGTAAATCGCGCCGCGCACCGCATAGGTCATGCCTTCGCGGATCAGCGCGTCATCAAAGCTCAGCTCGAACTGCGCCGGGACACCGGTCAGCGCATAGCGTTGCGCGGCCAGGGTAACGGCCGGTGCATCGGCCAGAGAGATATCCTGCAGCTCAACAAACAGCGTGGCATCTTGTGGCACCGCGATCCGCTCACGATAGGTGGCGGTTCCGGTCACCGTACCCGCATGGCTTTGGCCGCCGATAATGGTCAGCATGATTGCAACTGCCACGATGGCCTGCCCGAGTTTAGGAAAAGGCATGATCCGATCCTTTCACATTCGTCTTGGCTAAAAAGATCGTGACTGGTTCTGCGTTTACAAGGGTCGCCCCCAAGCATCGGCGAATCCGTGCCCGCGCTACAGCGGCCAGATCAGCGGAATCAGCAGTGACGCCAGCAATCCGACCGTCAGGTTCAACGGCACGCCGACCTTCAGGAAATCGGTGAACCGATAGCCCCCGGGCCCGTAGACCATCATGTTGGTCTGATACCCGATCGGTGTCGCAAATGAGGCCGAGGCCGCCACCATCACTGCCACCACCAGCGGGCGCGGATCGATCCCAACTGCCTGTGCCAGACCAATGGCAATCGGCGTCACCACCACGGCCACCGCGTTGTTCGACACCAATTCGGTTAGTACCGACGTCAGCAAGTACACGGCCCAGATAATCAGGAACGGCGGCAAAACGCTCAGCCCCGGTGCGACGGCCTCAACGATCAGCGAAACGGCCCCGGATTTGTCCAGCGCCGCCCCGATGGCCAGCATGGCAAAGATCAGCGCCAGCAGGCGCCCCTCGACAAAGGAAAACGCCTCATCCGCATCGATACAGCCGGTCAGCAACACCACAGCGACGGCAACAACAGACAGCAGCAGGATGGGCGCCACGCCCAGCGCCGCCAGCACAACGATTCCGGTCAGGGCCCCGATTGCGATGGGCGCATGGCTGCGGCGGAACGCACGGGCCGAGGGCTGGGTGACATCCACCATATCCATGTCTGCGGCCAGTCTCTGAATGTCCGCAGGAGACCCTTCAAGCAGCAGGGTATCGCCCACCCGCACCACCAGATCATCCAGTTGCCGCCCGATATTCTGGTTCCGCCGATGCACCGCCAGCACATAGACACCATAGCGGCGGCGCAACCGCAGCGTGCCAAGCGTTCTGCCGACCATGCGGCAACCGGGGGTGATCAGCACCTCGACCGTCTTGGTCTCAACCGCCGAAACCTGATCGACGCGTTTGAGTTCCTTGTTGCTTTGCAGGCTCAGCAACTCCGTCATCTCGGTTCGCAGAACCACGCGATCGCCCAGCTTCAGCTCAACCCCTTTGAGGTTGCGGCGCAGCGACTCGTCACCGCGAATGACGTCGATCAGACGTACACCGGGGCGTTTGAACAGCTGAACGCCTGTCACCTCGCGCCCAATCAAATTGCTTTCGGGGGGAATGACCGCCTCGGTAAAGAATTTCATCTTGGACCGGTCTGAAAGCAACGAGGCCATGCTGTCGCGATCCGGCAAAAGGCGCGGCGCGATGAATCGCAGATAAACCATCCCATAGATCACCACTGCGATACCCAGCGGCGTGACCTCAAAAATCGTGAAGGGTGCCATCCCCTGAGATCGCGCAACACCATCAACCAAAAGGTTTGTCGATGTGCCGATCAGGGTCAGTGTTCCGCCCAGAATCGCGGCGTAGCTGAGCGGGATCAAAAGTTTGGACGCCGGAACATTCAGCGTGCGCGCGATCTGGACAAAGACCGGGATCATCACAACCACAACCGGTGTGTTGGACACCACGGCCGAGGCGAGCACAACAAACCCCATCAACAGGCCAATCGCGATACGCGGGTTCACCTGCGCCTGCTTTTGCGCGGTCGAGGTAAACGCATCCAGCGCCCCTGTCCGCACGAGGGCACCCATGATGATGAACATCGCGGCAATCGTCCAGGGCGCGGGGTTCGACAATACCGCCAGCGCGCTTTGATAGGGCAGGATACCGGTCACCAGCATCACGGCGACACCGCCAATGGCCACAACCTCGGTCGGATAAACCTCGCGCAGGAACATGATGAACATGCCCGCGACCACCAAGAGCGCCAGTATCGCGCTACCCGTTTCTGAAAGTTGTAGGAATTGCATTCTTGGGTTGTGTCCGAACCTTGACCTGAGCTGCGCGCCCGTCAGGCAGTTTCTCGCATTGCGCAGGTCAGGGCAAGCTTTACTGAGGCCCCGCCTGCTGTAACCGCCCGCCAACGCGCACCATCTGCACGGATTTGGCCTGCCCGTCACGATCATCGGTTTCGACGAACACGCCGCTTAGCGTTGCTTCGCCGTTGGCGGGGGTAAACCGCGCCTTGGGCATTCCGGTGATGAACCGGCGCATCGGTTCCACCTTGTCCATGCCGATTACCGAATCATAGTCGCCGCACATCCCCGCGTCGGACAGGTATGCCGTCCCGCCTGGAAGAATCTGCGCATCCGCCGTCGGCACATGGGTATGCGTACCCACCACAAGGCTGGCGCGTTTGTCGCAATAATGGCCCATGGCCATCTTCTCGGACGTCGCCTCGCAATGCATATCCACGATGATCGCCTGTGCCTGCCCACCGCGCGGGTGGGATTTCAGGATCGGCTCGATCGAGGAAAACGGGTCGTCAAAAGGCCGTTTCATAAAGACCTGACCCAGCACCTGCACCACCAGAACCTTGCGCCCACCCGGCGCGGTATACAGGCGGTGCCCCCGCCCCGGTGCGCCCTTGGCGAAATTCACCGGGCGCACGATGCGCGGCTCATTCTCGATGAATTGCAGCATGTCCTTCTGGTCGAACGCATGATCGCCCAACGTCAGGCAATCGGCCCCTGCATTCAGCAGCAGCTTGGCGTGATCGCCGGTCAGCCCCATCCCGTTCGAGGCGTTCTCGCCATTGACCACAACGAAATCCAGCCGCCATTCATCGCGCAGGCGCGGCAGATGCTGCTGAATGGCCGTGCGTCCCGCGCGGCCCATGACGTCACCCAGAAACAGTATCCTCATCCGAACTGTCCTAAGTGTGGCGTCTGCCAAGCACAAGTGGTTAAACTGCCGCCATAATCCATGAAAACACTTTGGACAGGAGAGTTTGATGACCCGCTACTTCATTCCCGCCGCCCTGTTGGCCCCGCTTGCCGCCTGCGATCAGCCCGCAGATGACACGGTCGGACTTGCCAACCCCGCCGCCACCTTCTGCGTTGAAAAGGGCGGCACTTACGACATCGTTGATGGTGCTGACGGGCAAACCGGAACCTGCACCCTGCCTGACGGATCGACACAGGATGCGTGGGACTATTTCCGTGCCGAGAATATGGGCTGAGCCTAAAAGCTCAGCACTCTGCTTTCCGTGATCACCATGTCCAGAGGCTGGTCTGTGGGTTCCAGCGGCAGCCCTTCGGCTTCTTGCGCGTCAAAGGCAAAGCCGATGGCCAGGGTCGGGCGTTTGGCGCGCAGCCCTTCCAGCGTGCGGTCATAGAAACCGCCGCCATAACCCAGCCGTCCGCCCTGCGCATCAAAGGCCACAAGTGGAACGATTAGGATTTCGGGGTCGAAATAGTCATCGATCTCGGGCACTTTGGCCCCGAACGGGCCGTCTTTCAGCACCCCTTCGGGTGTCCAGCGTGAAAACTTCAGCGGTTGCGCAGCGGCCTGAATCACCGGTACACCGACCGGGCCATAGGCCGCGGCCTCGGCCATGGCGGGCAGCGGATCGATCTCGGTCCGAATGGGCATATAGCCTGATATCGGCACACCCCGGTGCCCGGCCAAAACTTCGGACAATCGCCCGGCAGCACCCGGCAGGCGCGCGTCAAACGCGGCCTTGCGGCGCGCAAATGCTGCCTTGCGCGCGGCGGCTTTCACTTCGGTCAGATCGGTCACAATAGCACCACGCTGGCAAGTCCAAGAAACAGGAAGAACCCCATGACATCCGTTGTCGTTGTCACAAAGGTGCCGGACGCAAGTGCCGGGTCTGCGCCCAGTCGGTCCAGCACCACAGGTACTACCGTACCGACAAAGCCTGCGATGATCATGTTCACGACCAAGGCGGCCCCGATCACGACACCCAGCAGCGGAGAATCGAACCAGAGCATGCCGACAGTGCCCAACACGATGGCGAAACACAGCCCGTTGAGCATCCCCACCAGCAATTCCCGCCGGATCACCCGCATCACGTTAGACCCGGTCAGGTCGCGCGTCGCCAGCGCCCGCACTGCCACCGTCAGCGACTGCGTCCCGGCATTGCCGCCCATCGACGCCACAATCGGCATCAGGATCGCCAACGCCACCAGCTGATCGATCGCCGCCTCAAACTGTGAAATCACCAGCGAGGCACAGATGGCTGTACACAGGTTCACTGCCAGCCACGGCAGACGCCGTCGGCTGGTTGCCGCCACGCTATCCGAGATCGAGCTTTCGTCGCTCACACCTGCAAGTCGCAGGATATCTTCTTCGTGTTCTTCATCCAGAACGACCATCGCATCGTCGATGGTGATGACACCGACCAACCGTCCATCGTCATCCACCACCGGAGACGAGATCAGGTGATACTGGTTGAATGCGTAGGCGACATCCTCTTCGTCCTGATCGACGGGGATGGTGTGAAATTCTTCTTCGGTGATGTCGTGCAAAGGTACGTTGCGCCGTGCCGCCATCAGCTTGCCCAAAGTCACCTGCGCCACAGGCTTCAGCCGCGGATCAACCAGCACCACATGATAGAATTGTTCCGGCAGATCATCATTGGCGCGCATGAAATCGATGGCCTGGCCCACCGACCAATGGTCGGGCGCCATGACGACCTCGCGCTGCATAAGACGACCGGCCGAGTTTTCCGGGTAGGACAGCGCCTGTTCGGCCGCGACACGCTCGGAATCCTCCAGCGCGTCCAGAATGGCCTCTTGCTGCGGCTCTTCGAGGTCTTCCAGAAGGTCAACAACATCGTCGCTTTCCATGTCGCGCACGGCCTCGGCCAGCACGTCTGGTTTCAGGATGTCGATGATCTCTTCGCGGACGGCCTCATCAAGTTCCGACAGGATGTCGCCGTCAAATTCCTTGTCATACAGGCGGATCAGCCGCGCCCGGTCATAGGGGTTGATCTGTTCCAGAAGGTCAGCGATGTCCGCCGGGTGCAACGGTTCCATCAACTCGACCAGCTTGTCGCGGTCATCCACATCGACCGCATACAAAATCGCCGCTACCGTCCGGCGATCCAGCGCATAGGCATCGTCATCGCTGGCGGGTTCAGTTACGGGTTCATCAAAGCCTGTGGTCATGTCTGCCCCCGTTTCTTCGGTCATTGACCCCTAATTAGAAGAAGCAGCTACCGGAAAACAATGACAATGCGGCGATTTACCGACAAGTTTCCCCCGCTTATGCTGTTTCCCGATCCCAATACAGGCGGAGATGACACATAATGGCGCAAAAAACGCTGCTGAAAGGCCGTGTCCTGAGCTTTACCGGCTCTCCCTTTGACGGTGAACCGACCGATGCCGTCAAAATCAGCGAGGCCGTTCTGATCGAGGATGGCCGCATTTCCGCCGTGGCGGATGCGGGTTCCTTGCGCGTTGCTCATCCCGATGCGGTTGTCGTGGATCACGGTCAGCACGTGATCATGGCCGGTTTCGTGGATGCCCATGTGCATTATCCGCAGACCGCGATGATCGCCAGCTGGGGAAAACGTCTGATCGACTGGCTGAACACCTATACCTTCCCCGAAGAGATGAAGTTCGGCGATCCGGCTTATGCCGCCGAGATCGCCAACCGGTATCTGGATCTGACGGCGGCGCACGGCACGACGACCATGTGCAGCTTTTGCACCATCCACCCCGAAAGCGTCGATGCCTTCTTTGCCGCCGCGCAGTCCCGCAATCAGCGTGTGGTCGCCGGCAAAACCTGTATGGACCGCAACGCACCCGACGGGCTGCGCGACACCGCGCAAACGGCCTATGACCAATCCGAAGCCTTGCTGGAGAAGTGGCACGGCATCGACCGGCTGTCCTATGCGATCACGCCGCGCTTTTCGCCCACCTCGACCCCCGAGCAGCTTGAGGCGATGGGCGCGCTCTGGGCCGAACATCCGCATTGCCTGATGCAGACCCATCTGAGCGAACAGACCGACGAGATAACCTGGGTCCGCGAGTTGTTCCCCGAGGCGCGGGATTATCTGGATACCTATGAGAAATTCGGCCTGCTGGGCTCTCATGGCGTTTACGGTCACGTCATCCATCTGGAATCACGCGAGCGGGACCGCCTGCGCGAGGTAGATGCCTCGCTGATCCACTGCCCGACCTCGAACACCTTTATCGGGTCGGGCCTGTTTGACATGGACGGGCTGCTGCGCGACGGCCATCGCGTCGGGCTGGCGACGGATACCGGCGGCGGCTCCAGTTTCTCAATGCTGCACACGATGGCCTCGGCCTATGAGATCGGCCAGCTACGCGGATCGCCCCTGCATGCCGCACAGCTGTTGTGGCTGGGCACAGTAGGATCGGCGCGTTCTTTGCGGCTGGATGACAGCATCGGCAATGTCGCACCGGGGATGGAGGCGGATCTGGTCGTGCTCGACCTTGCCTCAACCCCCGCAATCGCTCAGCGCGAAGCCTGCGCGGACGACCTTTGGGAGGCGATTTTCCCAACCATCATGATGGGCGACGACCGGGCCATCGCCGAGGTCTGGATCAGCGGCCAGCGCGTCACGACCTAAGCCTGCAACGCGCGCGCCAACTGGTTTTGACGCTCGATCACGCGTGGCATGTCCAGGGTCGTGACATGCCCGCCGCGCACGACCTGTCGGCCTTCGACAAACAAGTGTTTTACTTTCATCGGCCCCGCCAGCAACAACGCGGCAGGATCCCAGCTGCCTGCACTTTCGATGCAGCGCGCATCCCAAATGGCAATGTCTGCGCGTTTCCCGGCCGCGAGTCGTCCACAATCGGGGCGGTTCAGCACATCCGCGCCGCCCCTTGTCGCAATCTCCAGCGCCTCGCGGGACGACATCGCATCGGCCCCCTTTGCCACCCGTTGCAGCAACATGGCTTGCCGCGCCTCAAGCATCAGGCTGCCATTGTCGTTACTGGCCGAGCCATCCGCGCCCAGCCCGACCGGTACGCCATGATCGCGCATGGCACGCACCGGAGCTATCCCTGACCCCAAACGGCAATTGGAACAGGGACAATGCGCAACCCCGGTTTGGGTTCTGGCAAACAGATCGATCTCGGCCCCGTCCAACTTGACGCAATGCGCATGCCAGACATCGGGGCCGGTCCAGCCCAGTTCCTCGGCATATTGGCCGGGGCGGCAGCCGAACTGGGCCTGCGAATAGGCGATGTCTTCGTCATTCTCGGCCAGATGGGTGTGCAGCATCACCCCCTTGTCCCGCGCCAGTACCGCCGCGTCGCGCATCAGGTCGCGGCTGACAGAGAAGGGCGAACAGGGTGCCAGCCCGACCCGGCACATCGCGCCCTCAGACGGGTCGTGGAACGCATCCACCACGCGGATCATATCGTCGAGAATCGCCTGTTCCCGCTCAACCAGCGCATCCGGTGGCAGGCCACCATCGCTTTCCCCGATGCTCATCGCACCGCGTGTGGGGTGAAAGCGCAGGCCGATCTCGGCCGCAGCGGCGATCGTTTCGTCCAACCGAGCGCCGTTTGGGTAGAGGTACAGATGGTCAGAGCTGAGCGTACAGCCCGACAACGCCAGTTCAGCCAGCCCGATCTGGGCCGAGACGAACATCTCCTCAGGCCCGAACCGGGACCAAATGGGATAGAGCGTTTTCAGCCATCCGAACAGCAGCGCATCCTGTCCACCCGGCACCGCACGGGTCAGCGTCTGGTACAGGTGATGATGGGTGTTCACCAATCCCGGCGTCACGACACACCCGACGGCGTCGTGAATGTCGCCCGAAGTCTTTAGCCCCTGACCGATCTGTATAATCTGGCCACCTCGGATCAGTATATCTGCCCCCGACAACTCGCGCCGGTCGTCATCCATCGTCAGGATGGTGTCTGCATTCTTGATCAGGATTTCGGTCATTCTGCCCCCTTGCAATACACCCGTTTCGTGCAAGAAGAGCATGGGCTGGCGGAAAACGGGCACAAGAACCAGCCGGGCCGTTTTTACCCGACCGGTCCGGACCCGACAAGCCGTTTCAGTGTTGCGACAATAGTGCCAGCGCCGCCGCGTGGAGGTCTTTGTTCGCCGCAGCCAGAACGCGCCCGCCTTCATGCGCGTGGCCGCCCTGCCAATCGGTGACGATACCACCCGCCGCCTCGATCACCGCAATCGGGGCCTGAACGTCATAGGCGTTCAACCCCGCCTCAATGACCAGATCGACCTGCCCTGCCGCCAACAGCGCATAGGCATAACAATCCATACCATAGCGCGTCAGTTTCACGTGCTGAGCCACGGATTGAAATCCGGCGCGTTCTTCGACGGTGCCAACTTCGGGGAATGTGGTGAACAGAATTGCCTGGTTCAGATCGGGTGTCGCGCGGGTCTGCAATCGTGCCGTGCCAGTTGGGCCGGTCATCTGAGCAATATCCGCCGACCCCACGAACCGCTCGCCTATATAAGGCTGGTCGATCACCCCCATGATCGGGCCGTCCTGCGTGCTGAGTGCGATCAGAACGCCCCATGTCGGCGTACCGCTGATGAAGCCGCGGGTGCCGTCTATGGGGTCCAGCACCCAGGTCCGGCCGCTGCTGCCCTGCACCTGACCGAATTCTTCGCCAAAAATACCGTCATCAGGGCGGTGTTTGGCCAAAACTGCCCGCATTGCCTGTTCGGCATTGCGGTCCGCAACCGTCACAGGGTCAAACCCTTGTGACAGCTTGTTGTCTGTTTCCAGGTTGGCTTGACGGAACAACGGCAAAATAGCCGCACGCGCTGCGTCGGCCATTTCATTCGCTACATCCAGATCGCTTATCGGTGTCTCTTGCATGCGCTACCCGTGCGGTCCGCGCGTGTCAGAGTCAACCCCGTTCGCTCAGGCGACGTCGCTGAGGACCCGAGCCAGTTCAAACAGGCGGCGGCGCTGGTTTTCCGGAATGGCATAGTAGGAACGGACAAGGTCCAAAGCCTCTTTATCGCCCATCAGGTCAGCTGGCACCGATTTCTTGCCAGTTGCTTCCTTCTCGGCCTCCTCCAGACCTTCGAAGAAAAAGCTGACAGGAACGTCCAATGCTTCGGCGATGTCCCAAAGGCGGGATGCGCTGATACGATTGGCACCTGTTTCATACTTCTGGATTTGTTGAAACTTGATACCTACCTGCTGCGCCAACTGCTGTTGGGTCATTCCAATCAGCCAGCGGCGATGCCGGACGCGCTTGCCCACATGGACATCGACGTGATGAGTCATCCGAATTCTCCTCTACTACACACAACCAATTCGGGTGTGCGACATGCCTTACTACCGCAACACTAGCGAGCCGCCCTTAATCACTCCCTAATCAGGAAGGCATCCCCAAATCAGCACCTGATCTAATATTGCGCTTTTTCAGCATTTTTTCAAGAAGGTTGAATCGGTTCTAAAGTGCAGTGGATTAAGGTTGTATCGCACTATGCCTGCACACGTCTTTTTGCGGTCATGCCGACCGCCGGGTTCTGCAGGGTCACAGATTGACATTCCAAGGGCGACACGGACCAATGCGCCAAACCACAGGAGCGCATTCATGCTGGCCTATAGAATTGAAACACAGGGAGCAGCCGCCCGGCTTTGCGAGATAGATACACCCACGCCCGGCCAAGGACAGATTCGGGTTGCTATCAAGGCATGCGGGCTGAATTTTGCAGACCTGTTGATGCAAAAAGGCACGTATCAGGATACCCCACCTGCCCCGTTTACGCAGGGAATGGAAATCGCCGGTGTGATCGACGCCCTGGGGCCAGATGTTGCGCATCTGAAGGTCGGAGACAGAATCGCAGTCTATTCCGGTCAAGGTGGTTTGGCCGAGTTCGGCGTTTTTGACGCCGACCGGGCGATTCCCCTGCCTGACTCCACCAGTTTTGAGGATGCCGCCGCCATCCAGATTGCCTATGGCACCAGCCATCTTGCGCTTGATCACCGCGCGCGGCTGCAACCCGGTGAAACGCTGCTGGTGACCGGAGCCGCCGGTGGTGTGGGCCTGACGGCGGTTGAGATTGGCAAGCTGATGGGCGCGACCGTCATCGCGCAGGCCCGCGGGGTGGATAAGCTGGCCGTTGCCCGCGCCGCCGGTGCGGATCATCTGATCGACGCATCCGAGGACCTGCGCGCGCGTGTGAAAGAGCTTGGCGGCGCAGATGTCGTGTACGATGCCATCGGAGGAGAGGTCTTCAAAGCCGCCTTTCGCGCCACCAACCCCGAAGGCCGTTTGCTGCCCATCGGTTTTGCGGGCGGCGAGGTGCCGCAGATCCCGGCCAACCATCTTCTGGTCAAGAACCTGACGGTGATCGGCTTTTACATCGGGGGATACCTGACCTTCCGGCCCGAGATCGTGCGAAACAGCTTTGAGACGCTGTTCCGCTGGCACTCAGAGGGGCGGATCAAGCCGCATATCAGCCACGTGCTGCCCCTGACCGAAGCAGAGGCGGGCCTGCAACTGCTGCGCGACCGCAGCGCGACCGGCAAGGTCGTGATCACGCCTTAACCAACAACGGCTTTCAGCGGCGCACTGCCCAGCATGCGGAAATTCTGGCGCACCAGATCGGCCAAAGCCTCGACCACCGGGCCACGCCCTGTTTCACCGCCATAGAGGTTGATCATATGGGCCGGTAGCATGGGCAGCACCCCTCCATCGTCAATCTGAACCAAATGTGCCGCTTCGGTCCCGTCCAGCATGGCATGGATGGCCAGATCGGCAGACACGGTGGCCTCAATCGTGCGATCATTTTCGGTTTCGACCGACAACTCCCAAGGCAGCCCGGCCTCATCCAACGCAGCTATTATCTGCGGGCGGAACATGCAGCGACGCCCGACGGCAAGGGGAATCGGGCGCTTGCGCCACGCCGAACCACCCGGCGCTCCGATCCAGCGCAGCGGCAGTTCGGCAACCGTTTCAGCACCATCGCTCGCGCTTGCTTCGGTCGTCAGGATCAGGTCACATTCGCCCTTCTTGAACATATCCTTCAATTGCAATGAATAAGACGACACCAATTGCACCCGCACGCGCGGGAAATCCGCGTTGAACCGCTGCAGTACGCGCGGAATGGCCGGATAGACGATGTCATGCGGAACACCCAGAACAACCTCACCCTCGAACGCCTGATCGGTGAGTTTCGAGATCACCTCATCATTCAACGCGATCATACGGCGGGCATAGGCCAGCAACTGCTCACCCGAGGCTGTCAGCGCAATGGTCCGACCCGAACGATCCAGCAATTCCAGCCCCAGCAACTCTTCCAACCGTTTGAGCTGCATCGAAACGGCAGATTGCGTCAGGTGCAGGAACCCGGCGGCCCGGGTCACGCCACCCTGATCAGCCACCGCAACAAAGGATCGGAGTGTTGTAATGTCCAAATTTCGCATCTTCACGAATCCTTATGCATCACTTCAAAAACATTCATTTTTAAAATGTGTCATGATAGGGCATATAAATCAAGGAAATTGATGTGATCACCTCGATCCATCGGAAAACAGCAAAAGGACAAAAGATATGACCCAAATTACTCTGCACAGACACCGCCCGCACCACCGCCGTTTTGGCCTGCGATTGCTGCTGGACGCCGTATCGCTCTATCGTCAACGTCGCGCCCTGGCCCGTTTGGACGCCCGCGCGCTGGAAGATATTGGAATCACCCGCGAAGAGGCCAAAGCCGAGGCTGCCCGCCCACTATGGGATGCGCCGGACTTCTGGCAAAAATGACTCTGATACTCATCTTATCTCCATGAATGGCGACCCGCTGCCGCAGGTCGCCATTTTTGTTGGCCGTTTTCACCGGAATTCAACGCTAAAGCCTTGAAACAGGCCGCGCAGTTGCCGATATTTGCGAGGAGCGAGGTCTGGTTCCCCAGGCCACAAAAGAATTACGTTAAGGGAGACCTGAATGGCACAATTTGACACGATCCGGACAACGTCCGGCGCGCGCGCGACCCAGATTGACGAGGGTCTTCGCGCACATATGAACAAAGTCTACGGCACAATGTCCGTGGGCATGCTGATCACTGCGCTTGCCGCATGGGCCATCGCGGGCCTTGCCGTCACAGCTGATCCCACCAATGCGGTGGCTCAGATCGGCGCTGATCGCTACCTGACCAGCCTGGGTGGCGCATTGTTCCTGTCGCCGCTGAAATGGGTAATCATGTTCGCGCCACTGGCCTTCCTGTTCTTTGGCTGGGGCGCTCTGATGCGCCGTGGCTCAGCAGCGGCTGTACAGCTGGGGTTCTTCATCTTTGCCGCCGTCATGGGCGTGTCGATGAGCTCGATCTTCATGATCTTCACCCCCTACTCGATCGCGCAAACCTTTATCGTGACCTCGATCGCCTTCGCTGGCCTCAGCCTGTATGGCTACACCACCAAGCGTAACCTGAGCGGCATGGGCACTTTCCTGATTATGGGTGTGATCGGCCTGCTGGTTGCAATGGTCATCAACCTGTTCCTGCAATCGCCGGCGATGATGTACGCCATCTCGGCCATTGGTATCCTGATCTTTGCCGGTCTGACCGCGTTCTACACGCAGGACATCAAGAACACCTATGTCGCGCACGCGATGCACGGTGATCAGGAATGGCTGGACAAAGCCGCCTTTGACGGCGCGCTGAGCCTGTACATCTCGTTCCTGAACATGTTCCAGTTCCTGCTGATGTTCATGGGGCAGCAAGAATAGCGCTGGCTACGAAAGCAAACGTTTCAAGGGCGGACCCGACGGTCCGCCCTTTTTCTTTCCACGATCACCCAACGCCACGACACAAAAAAGGCCCCATCGCTGCGATGGGGCCTTTCTTATTCGAATGCGATTTGGCTTAGCTGCAGTTCAGCGGCACGGCAAAACCCGAGCTCCGCTCGGACGAGCCCTTGCGGAATACATCGCCTGCGGGCAAGCATCCGGTGAACTGCTCAGCATCACGCCCAAAGATTGCGCCGATGCCATTATCTACGCGGGTGCTGTTATTAGCCGTGCGCAGGACGCCGTACAGGGTTCCGTTCACGCTGACGGTGCTGAGGAACAGATTGGTGTCCGATCCGGTCAGGACAACGGCGCTTGTGTCGCTGCGCCCACCATTGTCGATGGCCACGCGGGCGACTTTCTCAGCCTCGGTTTGATCGGTCACGACCGGGAACGTGGGCAGAACGGCCAACTCGGCCGGGACATTGGTCGCAGGCGGCAAGAAAGCGGCCGCTCCGGGCACGTCCGAGATTGTGCGGGGTTCACCATCGATCCCCGTAAACCCAACGCCTTCACGGTTATAGGGGTCCTCACAGGCCGCAAGGGCCAGAATAGTTGCTGTGGATAACAAGATTTTTTTCATGACGGCCAACATTTTGGATCGGTTTGTTGAAGCGTAGGGGTAAGCCTAGACAAAAAGCAACCCACCACGCATCTGATTGCCTGTTGGCCTGATGCTTCGTTGCAACGGCCTGCTCAACACCCCGGCTTGCCGAAGACGCAAAGAAAAAGGGCCCTGCCGTGGCAGAACCCTTTGAAACTGTCCAAGCTGGACGGCAAGATTACTTGATCTTGCCTTCCTTGTACTCGACATGCTTCCGAGCGACCGGGTCGTATTTACGAATGGTCATTTTCTCGGTCATGGTGCGTGCGTTTTTCTTGGTCACGTAGAAGTGGCCCGTGCCCGCGGTCGAGTTCAGACGGATCTTGATTGTCGTCGGCTTCGCCATGGTTATCTCCTGCGTCCGAAAAGGCAGGGGCCTTTCGGTTGAATTCCTATGAGCGTGCGCTTTTACCCGCTACCGCGCCCGAGTCAACCGGATTCCGTCAGCAAAGCGCACAATTCCTTATTGCGCGGCGCAGCGCGGTTTGGTGCGATCACGGTTCTGTGATATGGTCGCGCAATTGCACCCTATCCAAAAGCCGACGACAAGCTCGGTTCGCATGGCAGCGAGTTCAGGCCAGACCCACTGACAGCAGTGATTTTTCGTATGCATGTTAAGGGGGGTTATCATGACGGAATGGAAACTTCAGGCCGAGGAACTGGCCAATTGCAACTGTAACTTTGGCTGCCCGTGCCAGTTCAGCGTATTGCCCACCCACGGAAACTGCGAAGCTCTGGTCGTATTCGATATCGAGTCCGGCCACTATGGTGCCACCGACCTTGCCGGTGTTCGGGCGGCGGGTGTTTATCACTGGCCCGGACCGATTCACGAAGGCAATGGTCAGATGCAACTGATCATCGATGACAGCGCCTCAGACGATCAGAAGGCAGCCCTGCAAGCCATCATGACGGGCGAAGACACCGACGAAATGGCCACGATGTGGTATGTGTTCAGCGCCATGGCCCCCACGAAACACGACACTCTGTACGCTCCGATTGAACTGGACTGGAGCCGCGAAGAGCGCACGGGCTACGCCAAGGTCGCCGGCGTCTTCGATGTCGAGGTCAACCCGATCCCGCACATTGTATCCGGTGCCCCGCATCGCGCCGCGTTCCATTTACCCAACGGGTTTGAGTATCGCACAGCCGAGGCGGCCTCTGGCACAGGCAAGACCAAAGGCGGCGCGATCAGCTTGGGTTTTGAGGCCACCCATGCCCATTTGGCGCATCTCAACATCTCGGGCCACGGCGTTCTGGGCGCATAACCCAGGCTTGCCATGACAACGCCCCCGAACGGAATGATTGATCGCGTGCTGCGGCAGGATCGCAGCGTGGTGTTGGTGTGTGTCTTACTGATCGTATTGGGCGCATCCTGGTATACGATTGCCGGGATCGGCATGAATATGAACGCCATTGACATGACGCGCATGGCCCGCCCGATTGGCAATCCGATGCAGATGGGGGCCGGGGTGCAATGGTCACCCTCTTACGCCGTGCTGATCTTTTTGATGTGGTGGGTGATGATGATTGCGATGATGACCCCCAGCGCGGCCCCTACTGTTCTGCTTTATACTGCGATCAAAAGGGTGGGCCCGGATCATGCCAATGCCGCCCGGTTCAGCCTGTATTTTCTGACTGGCTATCTGGTGGCCTGGGCTGTCTTCAGCCTGCTGGCCACGGGGGCGCAATGGGGGCTTGAGTTAGCCGGGCTGTCGGACGGACCGATGATGACGGTTCGGTCGCGCGTGTTTGCGGGATGTGTGCTGCTTGCGGCCGGGGTCTATCAGCTGTCCAGTCTCAAGACCGCTTGCCTGCGCCATTGCCGCAGCCCGGCGCAGTTTCTGGCCGATCACAACCGCCCTGGGGCCTATGGTGCCTTTCGCACCGGGGCCCTGCATGGGGCGTATTGTCTGGGCTGTTGCTGGGCCCTGATGCTGCTGCTGTTCGTGGGCGGGGTGATGAACCTCTACTGGATCGTCGGCATCGCGCTTTATGTGGCGGTCGAGAAACTGATGCCGCGCGCCACATGGCTGGTTCCGCTGACCGGTGTGGCGCTGATCGGATTTGGCCTCTGGTTGATGGCAGAACCCCTGATCGCAGCAGCTTAACACGCATTTTCGGCCCCATGGACCGGCCCAATCAAAGGTCCATCAACTTAGTCAGGAGGCTCATATGCCCGTTTTCATTACCTATGCATCTTATTCGCAGGAAGGCGCCAGAGGGATGCTGAAGAAACCCTCGGATCGGACCAAGCCCGTCAAAGAGCTTTTGAAAAAGGTTGGGGGCAAGCTGTTGGCGTTTTACGTCACCACGGGCGACAATGACGTTGTGGTCATCAGCGAAGTGCCCGATGGCGCCGATGCGGTTGCTGTTGGTATGGCGGTTGCGGCCTCGGGCGCGGTTTCAAAAGTGGAAACCGTTCGGGCGTGGAAAGCCAAGGATTTTGCAGCCATCCAAAAAAAAGCAGCCAAGCTGACAGGGGCCTATACGCCGCCGGGGCGCTGATCAGGGACTATGCGCGGAGGGCCTGTAAGCCGGATCTTGTTCCGGGGTTGCCCCCTTCGATGACCATTCCTCTAGGCCGTGCATTGCTGCGCGGCTCGAGCTGCCAACCCGGTCCCTCTGGGCCAAGACAGGCTTAGCGGCGGTATCGGCAGACGCCGACCGGCCCGCGCGGGGACCCTATTTGGCATTGCTCCCGGTGGGGCTTGCCGTGCCGCCACTGTTGCCAGCGGCGCGGTGGGCTCTTACCCCACCGTTTCACCCTTACCTGTGACCGAAGTCTCAGGCGGTCTGATTTCTGTGGCGCTTTCCGTCGGGTTGCCCCGCCCGGGCGTTACCCGGCACCGTTGTCTTGTGGAGTCCGGACTTTCCTCTCGGGCCCTTGAGCCCCAGCGGCCATCCGGCCCTCCGCGCGTGGGCTGGGTAGGCTTTAGGCCCGGCGGCGTCAAGGGTGGATCGGTAGGAGGAAGGGGCCAGCCCCTTCTTGGCCTTTGGCCAATTCATCCCCGGGATATTTTTGGCCAGATGAAGGGCGGATCAGGGTTATCCGATCAGCGGCGTGATATCGTCCGGGTGTAGCGGGCCTTTGGCCCAAGGACGATAGCGCAGGCGCACAGCGGCCAGCAGCGTGTCATCGTCAGCATCGGTGGTGTACCCGGCTGCGTTGGCGGCGCTGCGAAAACTCTGCTGTGTTGGGTTTTCCGGGCCTGTCCCCTTGTGGCGCGGGGCTGCGAAGCCCTGGCGTTCGAACCGTTGCCATGGGAACCGTGGGCCGGGATCGATTTTGCGCCCCGGTGCCATGTCGGAATGGCCGATGACGCCCGTTTTTGGTATGTCCCAGCGTGTCATGATCGCAGGCAGAAGCGTTTCCAACATGGCCAGTTGCGGTTCAGAGAACGGATGATCGCCACGATTGTCCAACTCAATCCCGATTGAGCGGGAATTCACATCCCCCTGCCCGTGCCATTCGCCCGCGCCTGCGTGCCAGGCGCGGTCCTCTTCCCGGACCATCTGCCAGAGCATGCCATCACCGCCGATCAGGTAGTGGGCGGACACTTCGTATTGCGGGTCGCACAGCCGATCCAGCGCCGCCTGTGCGCTGGTCATCGCGGTATAATGGATTACCACCATGGACGGTTTTAACCCGTCCCTGCGCGCACCAAAATTGGGGGATGGGCGCCAGATCGGCGCCCGCGGCTCAGTTGTTGACGGCACTGCGGAACGGGCTTGGATCCCAGCTGCAGGCATAACCATCCCCATCCGGATCAAGCCCCTTGCGGTCGCGTTGCGGGCCGCCATTTGCCAGGAATTCCATCTGTGCCTGATCGGCCGAGGGAAACCGGGCACAATTCCGCTGTGCCTTGGCCTGCAGGTTGAAGCCTGCGCGGCTGTACAGCTGGGTCCCGACAGGGTTCGAGGTATTCAGGGCGTATTGGACGATATTGGGCTGACCATCCGCTCCGCGCTGCGGGACTGCGGTAGGCGCGACCACCTCATAGGTCTGGCGATTCTGTTCGATCAGAGCTGCATCGGATTCGATGGACCGACGACCCGAGACCGCTTCGAAATCCTGCTCATCCGAGATTGCATTGTTGGCGGGGGCCACCAGTGGTGCCTGGGCCGGAGCGATGGTGCCTTGACCCGATGTGCTGGCCAAAGCCGCCGCCGTTGCCGATGCAATATCCGCATTGTCGCCAGTCGGCAGGGGCGCGACCGTGCCCGGTGCGCCCAGTTGTTGTTCAGACACCTCAGCGGGGCCAAGCAGCAGGCTTCCTCCAGTGCCCTGCCCGGCCAGCTGCGCCTCGCGCTGAGCCTGGTAAGAGGGCGTGTTGAAGTCCGGACCACCGATCGGGGCCACCGTGTTACAGGCGGCCACCAACCCGATTGCGGGGATCAAAAGCAGTAAGCGCATTCAGCTGCTCCGTCTTGCGTTGTCTTGCCTGACGAGAGATTTACCACCATTTCCCCGGCTTGGCCACAAATCCGGCGGCGTTCTCCAGCGCATAGGCTGTATTGAGCAGATCGCCCTCTTCCCAAGGACGTCCGATCAGTTGCAGACCCAAGGGCAAGCCCTGTTTGTCCAGACCGGCGGGAACAGAAATACCGGGCAGACCAGCCAGGTTCACCGTCACCGTGAACACATCATTGAGGTACATCTGCACCGGATCAGCCTCGGTCATTTCACCCAGACCGAAAGAGGCCGACGGGGTGGCCGGGGTCAGGATCGCGTCGACACCTGCGGCAAAGACATCCTCAAAATCTTTCTTGATCAGGGTGCGCACGCGGCGGGCGCGGTTGTAATAGGCGTCGTAGAAACCTGCCGACAGCACATAGGTGCCGACCATGACGCGGCGCTGCACCTCGTGGCCGAAGCCTTCGGCGCGGGTTTTCTCGTACATCTCGGTGATGCCATCGCCCTGCGCCAGCTGCGCGCGGCGGCCATAACGAACACCGTCATAGCGGGCGAGGTTCGAGGACGCCTCAGCAGGCGCAATCACGTAATAGGCGGGCAGCGCGTATTTGGTGTGCGGCAGGGAAATATCGACGATCTCGGCACCCGCGTCTTTCAGCATCGCAGCACCGTCAGCCCAGAGCTTTTCGATCTCGGCAGGCATACCATCCATACGGTATTCTTTCGGGATACCGATTTTTTTACCCTTGATGTCGCCGGTCAGCATCGCCTCAAAGTTCGGGACGGCCAGATCGGCGCTGGTGGAATCCTTCGCATCGTGACCGCACATGGTTTCCAGCATGATCGCTGCGTCACGCACGTTCTTGGTCATCGGACCAGCCTGATCCAGCGAGGACGCGAAGGCAATAATGCCCCAGCGCGAACAACGGCCATAGGTCGGCTTGATCCCGGTGATACCGACAAAGGCCGCAGGCTGACGGATCGAGCCGCCCGTATCGGTGCCGGTTGCCGCCAGACACAGATCGGCAGCCACGGCCGAAGCCGACCCACCGGACGAGCCACCCGGCGTCAGTTGCGCATCATCATTGCCGCGCCGCCACGGGCTAACCGCATTGCCGTAGGTTGAGGTTTCGTTGCTGCTCCCCATGGCGAATTCGTCCATGTTCAGCTTGCCCAGCATTACCGATCCGGCATCGGCCAGCTTCTGCGAGACGGTGGATTCGTATTCCGGCTTGAACCCGTCCAGAATCTTGGACGCCGCCTGCGAGGGCACGCCCTTGGTGCAGAACAGATCCTTGATACCGATCGGCAGACCACACATTGCGGGCGCGTCGCCTTCTTTGATGCGTGCGTCCGCTGCCTTGGCGCGCTCCAGCGCGATCTCGGGCGTTTTGTGGACAAAGGCGTTCAGCGCGTCGGCGTCATCGATGGCCTTCAGGCAGGCTTCGGTCAGCTCGACCGAGGTTACATCACCCTTGCGCAGCGCGTCGCGGGCCTCGGCCAGACCCAGTTTGTTCAGATCGCTCATGTCTTACTCCACCACTTTGGGGACTGCGAAAAAGCCCTCGCGCGCGTCGGGGGCGTTAGCCAGAACCTTGTCCTGCTGGTTTCCGTCGGTGACCACATCCTCGCGACGTTTCAGGCGCATAGGCTCGACCGAGACCATCGGCTCGACGCCTTCGACATCCACTTCGTTGAGCTGTTCGATGAACCCAAGGATGGTGTTGAACTCGGACGCCAGCGCGGGCAGCGCGTCATCCTCGACCTTGATCCGGGCCAGTTTGGCCACCTTGGCGGCGGTGCTTTGGTCAATCGACATCGGAAAACCTCATATGCGTTAGGGGGCATTTACCCGTCTGCGCACCCGGTCGCAAGAGCGCCGAAGGCGGGATATGGCCCCGATCCCGATGGCTGCCATTCAAATTTGCATATCCCCTATACGAAAAAGTAAACCGATTAGTTCATTTTTACCATTGAAAATATGAACTGAACGGTTCATTTCGTAAAGCACGGCACAACCTCAAACCGGAGTAAGACAATGAAAACCTTCGCAACCGCATTCGTTTTGGCCACCACTGTTCTTGCGGCACAGGCACAGGCATTTGGCCCGACCATGGACAGCCTGACGCGCGACCTGACCTTTCCCGAACCCGTCTCGCAGCCGGTGACCCAAGATCAGAATACACTGGGCAAATGACATGCCCCCCCTGCCCGGGTCGGGCAAATGATGTCCGGCCCGGCAAATCTGCAATTGACGACCGCGATTGTTACATCCTACCGCTAGTATTGAGATCATGATGCGCCGAACCACACAGCTGGGACGGCAAGCCAACGGAGCGGAAGATGAACGCGCGAAAGCAAGCAGTTCTGGACGCGATAGACGCGGCCAACAGCCAGGATCCCAACCTCGATGACGGCCAGCCGGTCGAGTTGTTATACGGTCAGCGCATGAGCGCCGAGATGGACCGGCTGTTCCCCGATGCCTCGGACGTTTTACAGATCGCAGCCCGCGGTCAGCATGTGGAACGCTGGAAACTGGCGCGCAGCGAATACCCCGAAGGCCGCGCCGGATACCTGGCCTGGCGCAAGGCGCAGGGCGTGCATCATGCCGAGGTCGTCATGGAATTGATGCGGCAGGCAGAATACGGCGCAGACGAGATCGAAACCGCCGGGCGCATGCTGCGCAAACAGGGCATCAAGCGCGATGACGAAGTTCAGGCGCTGGAAGACGTGATCTGTTTCGTCTTCCTGAAATGGTATTTCGCCCCCTTTGCCGAGAAACATTCGGCCGAGAAAATCCAGAGCATCGTTGAGAAAACCGCCCGCAAAATGTCAGCAGATGGCAGGGCGCGGGTGCTGGCTGAATTCGATCTGCCTGATCCTCTGGCCGCCGCGTTCCGCGATTAACGAAGGCGGATCATGTGACGCCGGTAAACCTCGATCATCCAGCCCAGCATGGTGGCGTTCAGGATGTGCCACATGAAATGGGTGCCCAGCGGCACCTGACCGCAGAGCGGCTCGTCCAATGCGCGGAAGGTGATTGAGGCGATCAGGATAAAAGCCCCGATGGCTAGCCCTCGGGCGGTGTCTGGTGTGCGGTTGCGCAGCAGAAAAGCGTAGATCAGGATCAGCAGTGGCACCGGCGCATACGCGGCTGATCCACCAAGACCCGGCACAAACTGAAACAACGGAATCGTTGCGGCGGCATAGGGGATGAAAAGGCCCGTCAAAAGCGCGGCGGGCAGCCATCGCATCTGCCAGACATCCCGGTTGATCGCGAAGATATAGACCAGAATATAAATCAGGATCGGCGCGACATCCGCCAGCGCCGCCCAGACCTGCGCATGGGTGTGAAACAGGTAACTGCCGATCCCGATGGCGGCCAGAATACCCACCAGCACCATCGCCAGCGGCATTCCCTGTCCGCGCACCCGCCGCCACATAATGAAAGCCGCGATCAGAAACGCGCCGTTTGTCACCGCGTTGATCGGCTCGGCCCAATAAGCGGGTGTAAGACGCTCGCAATATCCGTCGATTTCCTGAAACCAGTCCATGAACTTTTACATAGCCGATGCTAAGTTGATGCCAACAGTTTGTTTTGGGAGGATGAATTCATGAACATCATTTGGCTGGGCCACGGCAGCTTTCGCATCGAAACCGGCGGGCAGGTTCTGCTGATCGACCCATGGCTAACCGGCAATCCGGTGCTTGAGGACCATCATCACGACAACGCGCTGGACGGGGCAACGCATATCTTGCTGACCCACACGCATTTCGACCATGTGGCGGATGTTGTGTCGCTGGCCAAACACCTCAAGGTGCCCGTGGTCGGACAGTACGACCTGATGGGCTATTGGGCCGAGGCGGAAGGTATCGAAACCATTGGCTTCAACAAGGGCGGCACGGTGAACCTGAACGGGGTGATGGTATCGATGGTGCCCGCGTCGCACAGTTCGACCTTTTCAACCCCCGATGGGCTGCGCACGGGCGGCAGCGAGGTCGGGTTCATGATCGCGTCCGAGGGGCACATGCTCTATGTCTCGGGCGACACCGACATCATGGCGGATATGGACTGGATGGGGGATTACTACAAACCCGATATTGGCATCCTGTCAGCGGGCGGGCATTTCACCATGGATATGAAGGGTGCGGCCTATGCGGCCAAACGGTATTTCAACTTCAAGACCGTGATTCCCTGCCACTACAAAACCTTCCCGATTCTCGAACAATCCGCACAGGCACTGATCGATGGCCTGCCCGGGGTCGATGTGATCGAGCCGGAACTGATGACGCCCATTACGCTTTAGGGTCACGCCGCGCGGCAAAGAACGCTTTGAGCAAATCGGCGGCCTCCTGCCCAGCGATGCCGTCGTAAATCTCGGGCGTGTGGTGGGCCTGTGTGTGCGTAAAGACCCGCGCGCCGTGGGCCACGCCACCGGATTTCGGGTCGGCTGCGCCATAATAGATGCGCCGGATACGCGCCGCCGCCAGCGCTGCGGCGCACATGGCGCAAGGTTCCAGCGTGACATAAAGGTCATGATCCGGCAGGCGTTCCGACCCGGCCTCGGCACAGGCCGCGCGCAAGGCAAGGATTTCCGCATGCGCTGTGGGATCGTTCAGCTCGCGGGTGCGGTTGCCTGCTGTGGCCACCACGCGATCACCCTGCACGATGACGGCGCCCACGGGCACCTCTCCGCGATTGGCTGCTGCGCGCGCCTGTTCCAGCGCGATATTCATGAAGGACTTGAACACCATGCCTCTGACTGCATCAGAAACCTGTCTTTCGCAAGGCGGCCGGATGCGCTATGGGCTGCGGATGACCAAAACCCCTCCTCCCGGCGACCGGATCGCCAAAGTGCTTGCCCGCGCAGGCGTCGCCTCGCGCCGTGAAGCCGAACGCATGATCGAAGCCGGTCGTGTGAGTGTGAATGGCAAGACCATCACCAGCCCTGCCCTGAACGTCACCGGCAAAGACCGGATCACCGTGGATGGCAAACCGGTGTCCGAGCCTGAACCTTCGCGCCTGTGGCTTTATCACAAACCGCCGGGGCTGGTGACGACAACGCGCGACGAAAAAGGCCGCGCGACGATCTTCGACAACCTGCCCGAGGACATGCCCCGCGTCATGAGCGTTGGGAGGCTGGACCTGAATTCCGAAGGCTTGCTGCTGTTGACCAATGATGGCGGCATCAAGCGCAAGCTCGAACTGCCCTCAACCGGGTGGCTGCGCAAATACCGCGTGCGGGTGAACGGACGCCCCAAGGACGAGGATTTTGCCCCTCTGCGCAAGGGTTTGGTGATTGAAGGCGAACGGTTCCTGCCCATGGATGTCTCGCTTGACCGTCAGCAGGGCGCGAATGCGTGGCTGACAATAGGTCTGCGCGAAGGCAAAAACCGCGAGATTCGCCGCGCGATGGAGGATATCGGCTATGCCGTGAACCGCCTGCTGCGCGTGTCCTATGGGCCGTTTCAACTGGGCAGCCTGAAACCCGGCGAAGTCGAGGAAATCCGCCGCCGGGTCATGCGCGACCAGTTGGGGCTGGAGGCGGAACCTGAACCCAAGCCGAAACGCCCCGCGCGCCCGCAAAGAAAACGGGCACCAATCGGCAAAAAATCTCGGAACTGAGGCGGGTTTCGCAACCTTCCCCCTAGCGCCAAGCCCGCGCATCCCCTAAATTTTCTGTGAACGCTGCAATTGGGGGGCGCCATGTCAGGGACCGGAGTTCAAAAGCTGGCTTATGCAGCCCTGCTTGTGCTGTTGTTCGGCGTCTGTACCGGTTTGCTGGGGGGCCTCTGAGCTATGGCCAAGCGGTATGGCGGAAAATTCAGCCCTCAGGGCGGCGGATCCGAGGATGACCAGCCTGCGCGCGGGCAGTTCCACGGCGCGCGGGTCGAACCCGCGGGTGCGCAGGCGAATATCCTGTTTCTGCCTGCAATACCGCTGGTATTCCTGTCGCTGAATGACGGCGCAATCGGCATGACCATCGGATTGGTCGCGGCGGGTCTATTGACCGGCGCCGCCTTTCTGCTGCGCGAAGGGTTACGGGCCGAGGCCGCCTACAATGCCCGCCGCACAGCGCGACGTCCTGCTTTCCCCCGCAAGATTTTCGCCAGCGTTCTGACCGGGCTGGGCACAGCATTGGCCGCGTATCGGACCGAATATCTGGATGCCGAAGCGGCGGCGCAGGCCAGCCTGATCGCGCCCATCCTGTTTGGTGGCGCGGCGGCAGCCCTGCATTCCGTGTCTTTCGGGATCGATCCAATGAAAGACAAGGGCATGGAAGGGATCGATACGTTCCAGCAAGACCGCGTCGCCCGCGTGGTTGAAGATGCCGAAACCCACCTGACCGAGATGACCGATGCCATCAAACGCGCGGGCGACCGTCGGGTCGAGGCGCGGGTTGAACGGTTTCAGGACACCGCCCGCGATCTGTTCCGCACAGTCGAAGAAGACCCGCGCGATCTGGCCGGTGCCCGCAAATACCTGACCGTCTATCTGCAGGGCGCGCGGGACGCGACGGTCAAGTTCGCCGACGTCTATGCCCGCACCCGCGACGCGCAGGCTTTGGCGGATTTCACCGCATTGCTGGACGATCTGGAAAAGAACTTCGCGGCCCGCACCCGCAAGATGCTATTGGATGACCGCAGCGATCTGACGGTTGAAATTGACGTGCTGCGCGAACGCCTGCAGCGCGAAGGCGTCCGGTTAGACTGACCGGCCTAATATTTGAGAAAGGATTACCCCATGTCCGATGCGATCAAGAACAAGGCGGTCGAGGCCGAAACGCTGGTGCAAGAGGTGACAGCCGTCGCCCTGCCCGATCCGACGGCCGAGGTTGTCTCGCTGGAGGAGGCCGACGAACCCGTCAGTGCCGAGATTCGCAAGCGGATGGATGAGATAGACATGGACAACACCAATTCGATCGTCTCATTCGGCTCGGGCGCACAAGCCGAGTTGCAGGAAATCAGCCAAGCCATGCTGGCAGATGTGCGTAACAAGGATGTCGGCCCCGCAGGCGACAGCCTGCGTAACATCGTCACCACCATCCGCGGCTTTTCCGTCAGCGAACTGGACGTGCGCCGCGAACGCAGCTGGTGGGAAAAACTGCTGGGCAAGGCCGCCCCTTTCGCCAAGTTTACTGCCCAATACGAAGAGGTTCAGGGCCAGATCGACCGCATCACCGACGATCTGCTGAGCCATGAGCATACCCTGCTGAAAGACATCAAGTCTCTGGACCTGCTTTATGAAAAGACGCTGGGTTTCTATGACGAACTGGCGCTGTATATCGCGGCGGGTGAGGAAAAGCTGACCGAGCTGGACAGCCATGACATCCCCGAAAAAGAGGCCGAGGTTCAGGCCGCGCCCGAGGACCAACAGGTGATGAAAGCGCAGGAGTTGCGTGACATGCGCGCCGCGCGTGATGATCTGGAACGCCGGGTGCATGACCTGAAACTGACCCGTCAGGTGACGATGCAGTCGCTGCCTTCGATCCGTCTGGTACAGGAAAATGACAAGTCGCTAGTCACCAAGATCAACTCGACTTTGGTCAACACCGTACCGCTGTGGGAGACCCAGCTGGCGCAGGCCGTCACTATTCAGCGCAGCGCCGAAGCTGCCTCGGCCGTGCGTGACGCTAACGATCTGACCAATGAGTTGCTGACCTCGAACGCGGCCAATCTGCGGCAATCGAACAAGATGATCCGCGAAGAGATGGAGCGCGGCGTCTTTGACATCGAAGCTGTCAAACAAGCCAATGCCGATCTGATCGGGACCATCAACGAAAGCCTTGCGATTGCGGATGAAGGTAAGGCCAAACGCGCCGCTGCCGAGCAAGAGCTGCAAAAGATGGAGACCGAACTGCGCGATACACTGGCCGCAGCCAAGGCGCGCAAGGACGGAACAGGCGACAATGCCGGAACGGCTGTGCCGGGCTAAGGTCGTGCGGGCGTTCAGGACAAGCAGATTTGCGCTGGGTCTTGTCGCGCTTTTGGCCTTGGCCAATTGCGACGAAACCCTGACGTCGTCGGTTGTCCCGCAACCGCGTCCCGAACCGCCTGCGCCCGCCCCCAATGCCTATGTCCCGCCTTCGGCCGCCAGCCAGGATCTGGCGCGGTTTTATCAGCGTGTTGAACGCGATCTGGTCACGCGCGGCTTGCTGAGAACGGATGGCGGCGGACCAGACACGCCCTATGACGCCAGTGATCTGGAACGAAACTTTGAGGCGATTGCCTTTTACAATGAATACCCCGATCACGCGGTGACCGCGACGACCTATAGCACCGAAGGACAGCTAAGCCGCTGGAGCAATCCAATTCGCGTGCAGGTCGAGTTTGCCCCCACCGTCGCGCCCGAGCAGCGCGAACAGGATACCGCACTGGTCGCGGCCTATACGGAACGGCTGGCGCGGCTCACGGATCACCCGATGTCGGTCGTTGCGTGGAAGCCGAATTTCCACGTGTTCTTTGCGGGCAAGGATGACAGCGCCTACGTTGTCTCGCGGCTCAAAGAACTTGCCCCTGGGGTTAGCCAGCCGGTTCTGGATCTGGTTGCAAACCCCCGCGCGAATATCGACTGTTTCGTCATTGCCTCGCCCACCAACCGGTCCCCGAACCAATTTGTAAGGGCGGTGGTTCTGATCCGAACCGAGCTGCCTGATCTTTTGCGGCGCAGTTGCATCCACGAGGAAATGGCACAGGGGCTTGGCCTGTCGAATGACAGCCGCGCAGCACGACCGTCGATCTTCAATGATGACGACGAATTTGCGCTGTTGACCAGTCATGACGAAAAGCTTTTGGCGATGCTGTACGATCCTCGGCTTGCCCCCGGCGTGACGGTCGAGAACGCCCGCCCCGTTGCCCGCATTATTGCACGTGAATTGATGGGCCAGCCGCTCTGAGCCCAAGGATAAGGAGGCCCAAATGGGTATTTTCGATTTTCTGACCGGAGAGTTCATCGACGTCATTCACTGGGTCGACGACACCCGCGACACCATGGTCTGGCGGTTCGAACGTGAGGGGCATGAAATCAAGTACGGTGCCAAGCTGACGGTGCGCGAAGGTCAGGCGGCCGTGTTTGTGCACGAAGGCCAGCTGGCGGATGTCTTCACGCCCGGGCTTTACATGCTTGAAACCAACAACATGCCGATCCTGACCACGCTTCAGCATTGGCATCACGGTTTTCAGTCGCCCTTCAAGTCCGAGGTCTATTTCGTCAACACGACCCGGTTCAATGATCTGAAATGGGGCACCAAGAATCCGATCATGCTGCGTGATCCGGAATTTGGCCCGACGCGCATCCGGGCATTCGGCACCTATACGACCCGGGTCAAGGACCCTGCGAAATTCATGGTGGAAATCGTCGGCACCGACGGTGAATTCACCATGGATGAGATCAGCTTTCAGATCCGCAACATCATCGTGCAGGAGTTCAGTCGCGTGATCGCCGCCTCAGGCATTCCGGTGCTGGACATGGCCGCCAACACCGCCGATCTGGGCAAGCTGATCGCGGCCGAGGTCTCGCCCGTGCTGGACGGCTATGGCTTGGAGATGCCCGAATTCTATATCGAAAACATCTCGCTACCGCCCGCGGTTGAGGCGGCGCTGGACAAGCGGACCTCGATGGGGCTGGCGGGCGATCTGGGCAAATTCACCCAGTATTCCGCAGCCGAGGCAATGACCGCTGCCGCAAACAATCCCGGTCAGGGCAGCGGCATGGGTGCCGGCCTTGGCATGGGCATGGGAATGGCCATGGCGCAGCAAATGGCGAACATGGCAGCGGGCCAGCCGTCCGGCCCGTGGGGCGGGTCCGCCCCCGCTGCCCCGCAACCGGCTGCGCAAATGGCACCGCCCCCTCCTCCGCCCGTTGAGCATGTTTGGCATATCGCGGTAGATGGGCAGACCAGCGGGCCGTTTTCCAAAGCCAAAATGGGCCGCATGGCAACCGACGGAGAGATCACCCGCGACACCCATGTCTGGACCGCCGGTCAGGACGGGTGGAAGAAGGCGGGGGATGTACAGGAACTGGCGCAGCTGTTCACGATCCTGCCGCCACCTCCGCCGGGCGCGTGATCGGTGACGGCGAAAGCCGACATATCCGCGTATTCGCAGCAAGAGATCAGGCGCGCCATTAACTTGAGCGCAATACTCGGATGGTTTTGCGTTATTGGCGCGCCGATGCTTTTTGATCTTTTCCAAAGCGGATGGGACGCCACTCTGTGGTCTCTATTTCAGTTATTGACCTTATTTGGTGTGCCCTCGGCTTTTCTGATCGCATGGGTTTTCGTCGCACCCGCCCTGCGTAAGATGATGCGCAAGCCGGTTACTTTTTTCCGGGCAGCTAGTTGGGGGGGAGCGATCAGCACAGGTCTTGTTCTGCTGAGTATTGCAATCGGTCGGCTAAGAGGATGGCATCAATCGCACAACGATAATTTCGATTCTCAAATCGGGGGCGGCGATTTCGTGAAATCTGTTGATGGTATACTGACGCCTTATGGATGGCAGGTTCTGGCGCATAACTCTCTCTTGTTTATTGCCGTTTGCATCTTCGTGGCTGTCGTGATCCGCTCAATCATCGGCCCGGGAAAGCCTGTTCGGCCTGCCGAGGTTCAGCGATGACCGAAGAACACAGATTCCCGTGTGAGCAATGCGGCGCGGATTACCGATTCAACCCGACCGACGGCACGCTGACCTGTGACCATTGCGGGCATTCGGACGCTATCAGCGCTGGCCCATGGGGCGGAGCCAGCCTGAAAGAACTGGATTTCGATGCCGCCGTCGCCGACCGCCTGCCCGACAGCGAGATTGAGGAAACGCGCGTTCTTTCCTGCCCCAACTGCGCCGCTCAGGTCGAGTTCGACCCGGCCACCCATGCGGCGGAATGCCCGTTTTGTGCCACGCCTGTGGTGACGGATACCGGGGTGAATCGGCATATCAAACCGCGTGGCGTGCTGCCGTTTGCGCTGGATGAACGCACGGCGCACAAGGCGATGGGCGATTGGCTGGGGCGGCTCTGGTTCGCGCCGAACGGGCTCAAGGACTATGCCCGCAAGGGGCGCAGGATGCAGGGGATCTATGTGCCCTACTGGACCTTTGATGCGGATACGCAATCCAGCTATCGCGGGGAACGCGGCACGGTTTACTATGAGACCCGGACCGTCATGCGCGATGGCAAGCGGGTGCAGCAGCAGGTTCCCAAGGTGCGCTGGTCGCCAAAATCCGGGCGGGTCAAACGGTTCTTTGACGATGTGCTGGTGCTGGCCTCACACTCTCTGCCCAAGACATACACGGACGCGTTAGAGCCCTGGGACCTGCCCGCGCTGGAGCCTTATCAGCCGCAATATCTGGCCGGTTTCCGGGCCGAAGCCTATACGGTCGAGCTGCAGGAAGGCTATGCCGAGGCGCGCGGTCAAATGGCGCGAGTGATTGAGCGGGACGTGCGGTTTGACATAGGCGGCGACCGCCAGCGGATACATGCGATCGATACCGATGTGCGGGATGTCACCTTCAAACACATCCTGCTGCCGGTCTGGTTGGCGGCTTACAAATACCGCGGCCAAACCTATCGCTTTGTGGTGAACGGGCGCACGGGCCGCGTGCAGGGGGAACGCCCCTGGTCGGCCATCAAGATCACCATCGCGGTCATTCTGGGCCTGCTGGTGGCCGCCGGTGTCGGGTATTTGATGGCAACGTCTCAGTAAAGGCGGCACCTTAGAGCGCGCAAGCTGTTAGCGCTTGAACTTCGCCCGAGCAGACGCCATTCTGCGCCGCGTCAACATCGGGTGGGGAGGGCCGTGTGACTTTATCCGATCTGAATCAGTTGCTAAGCGCGCGCCATTCATGTCGTGCTTTCCTGCCGGATCAGGTTCCCAAAGATCAGATCGAACAAATCCTGACCAGTGCCGCGCGCGTGCCAAGCTGGTGCAACGCCCAACCCTGGCATGTGATTGTCACCAGCGGGGCCGAGACCGACCGGTTTCGCGACGCGATGCAGGCCGAGGCGATGACCGGCGCGCCCGCCCCGGACCTGCCCTTTCCGGCATCCTATACCGGGGTCTATCAGGACCGCCGCCGCGCCTGCGGCTGGGCCTTGTACGAGGCGGTCGGAGTGGAACGGGGCGACCGCGCGGCGTCGGCCCGACAGATGATGCAGAATTTTTCGCTATTCGGGGCACCGCATTGCGCGATCCTGTCCAGCCCGGCGGAACTGGGTGCCTATGGGGCGCTGGATTGCGGTGGCTTTGTGACTGCGTTTTCACTGGCCGCCCAGGCGCTTGGCATCGCCACGATCCCTCAGGCGGCATTGGCCAGCTACGGCCCGTTTCTGCGGCGCTTTTTTGACATCCCCGAGGATCGCCTGATCCTGTGCGGTATCTCATTTGGCTATGCGGACAAGGACCACCCGGCCAACGGGTTTCGAACCGACCGCGCCGGGCTAGAGGAGCTCGTCCAATGGCAGGGCTAAACTCCGTATCGGTCGGAGAGTAAAGATGCGCGCGGTCTTACAAAGGGTGTCCAGCGCCAGCGTTTCAGTCGATGGTCAGGTCATTGGCCGGACCGGGCCGGGCCTGATGATTCTGGTCTGTGCGATGCAGGGCGATGACGAAGGCAAGGCGGATCAACTGGCGGCCAAAATCTCGAAACTGCGGATCTTCAAGGATGACGCGGGTAAGATGAACCGCTCGGTGAAAGACATCGAAGGCTCGGCGCTGGTGATCAGCCAATTCACGCTGGCTGCCGATACCTCGCGCGGTAACCGGCCCGGTTTTTCCGAGGCCGCCCCGCCGGATCTGGGCAAACACCTGTATGAGATTTTCGCCCAGCGTCTTGCGGCCCATGGCGTGCCCGTCGAAACCGGCGCATTTGGTGCGGATATGAAAGTTGAACTGGTCAATGACGGGCCGGTCACGATTTGGATGGAAAGTTGATGGACAGAAAAGAACAGGCAATTAACATCTGGCAGGCCGGTGTTGATGCGGTGGGGGGCCACGCGGCGACCCGCAAGGCGCTAGGCGATATTCCCGCGCCCGATCAGATACTTGCCGTGGGCAAACCGGCCGCTGCCATGGCCCGCGCAGCCTTGGAACATTATGGCCCGCGCCCCACACTGGTTGTCACCAAGGACGATCACGGGCGCGACCTGCCGGATCATGTGAAGGTGATCGAAGCCTCTCATCCCGTGCCGGACGCGCGCAGCCTGCAAGGCGGCCAGGCCCTGCGAGAGGCGGTCGAGGCGATGCAGCCGGGCACGCATCTGCTGTTGCTGGTCTCGGGGGGCGCGTCCTCATTGGCCGAGGATTTGGTGCCCGGCAAAACGCTTGCCGATCTGGAGCAGTTGAACAAAAGACTGCTGGCCGAGGGGCTGGACATCACTGCCATGAACACCGAACGACGCAAGCTGTCGCGGATCAAGGGCGGCGGGTTGCTGTCCCATTTCAAGGGCGCGAAAGCGACGGTTCTGGCGATCTCGGACGTGCCGGGGGACGACCTGAATGTGATCGGATCGGGGATCGGCGCCCTACCCGATAGCTGCCCGTTTGAGGCCAGCACTCAGATCGTCGCGTCGAACGCCCATGCCCGCGCGGCAGCAGTCGATCTGGCGCAGGAGGCGGGCCTGACGGTTTTGGCCAACGAAGAATGCCTGCACGACGACTTCCTGAACGTTGCCACAAATCTGGGGGAGCGCCTGCGCACCATGCCCAAGGGCGTCATGGTCTTTGGCGGGGAACCCACGGTCGTCCTGCCCGAAAACCCCGGACGCGGCGGGCGTAATCAGGGGTTGGCCCTTGCCCTGGCGCATGAGATTGCCGGGACAGAGGGCCTGATGGTCGTTGTCGGCGGAACCGACGGCACCGATGGCCCCACATCGGCGGCAGGGGCCGTTGTTGATGGTACCACCTGGGGCGATGGGGCAGAGCAGGCCCTGAAGCTGGCAGACAGTGGCAGCTATCTGGACAAGGTCGGAGCGTTGCTGGTCACCGGGCCCACCGGGACAAATGTAATGGATGTGCTTGTCGCAATCCGCGAATGATCTGACGATTTTCACCGAACCTGAATTGCGATTCCCTCGGACACTTATCACATGACGCTGCCTGCCAATGCGCTACGCACCATAGAAGATCTTCCTGACATAGGGATCGAGATGCCGTTTGGCTGCCGCCTGTCGGCGCGTGTCTGGCGTCCGACGGATGCGGATGAACATCCCGTTCCCGCCATTCTGGAGTTTCTGCCCTATCGCAAGCGCGACGGCACCACGGTGCGCGATGCCCTGACCCACCCTTGGTTTGCCGAGCGCGGCTATGCCTGCATCCGTGTCGACATGCGCGGCAATGGCGACAGCGAAGGGTTGATGGAGGATGAATACACCCAGCAAGAGCTGGACGATGCCGTCTCGACCATCAACTGGCTGGCGCAGCAGCCCTGGTGCACCGGCGCGGTTGGCATGATGGGGATTAGCTGGGGCGGGTTCAACGCGCTGCAGGTGGCCTCCCTGCAACCCGAACCGCTGAAGGCAATCATCACTCTGTGTTCGACCGCGGATCGTTATGCCGACGACATCCACTACAAAGGTGGCTGTCTTCTGAATGAGAACCTGGGCTGGGGCGCGACGATGTGGTCCTATTCTTCGCGCCCGCCCGACCCCGATCTGCGCCCGAACTGGCGTGAGCTTTGGTTGGACCGGTTAAAGCATGAGCCGTTTTTGCCCTCGGTCTGGCTGCGCCATCAAAGGCGGGATGCCTATTGGCAACACGGCTCGATCTGTGAAGACTTCAGCGCAATCAAGGCGGCTACGCTGGCTGTTGGCGGATGGGGCGATTCCTACAAGAACACCGTCCCGCTGCTGGTCGAGGAGCTGACCGCGCCCGTCAAAGGCATTGTGGGCCCGTGGGTGCATAAGTACCCGCATTTCGCGGTGCCCGAACCCCGGATCGGCTTTCTGCAAGAGGCGCTGCGCTGGTGGGATCATTGGTTGAAAGGTCACGACACCGGCGTCGAGAACGACCCCGATTACCGCGCCTATCTGATGGACGGTGTCCGCCCTCAGCGCTGGTATAGCGAACGGTCAGGGCGATGGATTGCCGAGGCCGAGGGTGCCACCTCGCATCTATCGACGCTGGCGCTGGCCCTGTCTGATGCCGGGCTTGGGCGCGATGGCCCACTGGATACGCGTGTACAATCGCCGCAAACCTGCGGCTTGGAAAGTGGTGAATTCTGCGCCATCTGGCTGGGGCCGGACATGCCGGGGGATCAGCGCGCGGATGACGCGCTATCCGCCTGTTTCGACGGCGCGCCGCTGGATCAGGATATGGACATCGTCGGCGCCCCGCGCATCCACCTGCGGCTGAGCGCCGACCGCCCCCAAGCCCAGATCGCCGTTCGACTGAACCACGTGCACCCGGACGGAGCGTCGACGCGGATCACCTATGGCGTGCTGAACCTGTCCCATCTTGACAGCCACGCGGAACCGACCCCACTGATCCCGGGCACCGCTTATGATGTGACGCTGGATCTGGACCACATCGCCTATCGCGTGCCCAAGGGGCACAGGCTGCGGGTCGCGATCTCCAGCGCCTACTGGCCGCTGATCTGGCCCTCACCCGAACGCGCCGAACTGCACCTGACCGGGGGTGAGATCACCCTGCCGCAACGCCCGTCGGACGCTGACGAATACGCATTCCCACCGCCCGAGGCGGCAACACCGCTGAACCGCACCGCAATACGTGAGCCAAAGAATGCGCGGCGGGTGGAAACCGATATGAACACGGGTGAAACCCATCTGATCATCGAGGATGATTTTGGTCTGGCCCAGAACGAAGACCACGGCCTGATCCATGGTGGAACCGCCTTTGAACGCTGGACCATCCACCCCGATGATCCCTTGTCGGCAAAGGGCTATTGCAAATGGACGCAGGAAGTCCGCCGCGGCCAAATCGACCTGCGCACCGAAACCTCCTGCGAGATGTGGTCGGACAAGGACACCTTCTACCTCAAGGCTCGTCTGGACGCGTTTGAGGGGGACAAACTGGTATCAACAAAGCAACTGGAGGATGCCGTTCCACGCGATCAAATGTGATATTCGCAGATATGCCGGCCGGACATTTGTCCTTGCCCGCTCAACCGAATTCCGCCTACTTTGACTCATGCGTCAATAAAAAGCCCTCAAGGGCAATAATCCAATCAACCGGGAGACCACAATGAACGAACAAATCACTCACATGACAAGTCAGGTGACAGCTGGCAAGCTGACCCGCCGTGAATTCATGGGCAAAGCCGCGGCTCTGGGCGTGTCCGCCGCCGTCGCCAGCACCATGTTTGCCGATGCTGCACGCGCGGCAGGTCCGAAGAAAGGTGGCGATCTGAAGCTGGGCTTGCAGGGTGGCGAATCCACCAACTCGCTGGACCCGGCGACCTATGCCAGCTCAGTTCCGTTCCAGAATGGTAAGCAATTCGGCGATCAACTGGTCGAAGTTGCACCAGATGGCACAATCGAACCCCGCTTGGCCGAAAGCGTTGAAGGCAGCGCGGACGCCAAGGTCTGGACCTTCAAGCTGCGTCAGGGTGTCGAGTTCCACAATGGCAAGACCATGACCAGCGAAGACGTGCTGAAAACCATGCAGCGTCATTCGAACGAAGATTCCAAGTCCGGTGCCCTGGGCATCATGAAGGGCATCGAATCGATGAAGGCCGATGGCGACAACTTCCAGGTCACCCTGACCGAGCCGAACGCCGACCTTCCCTATCTGATGGCTGACTATCACCTGATCGTTCAGCCCGATGGCGGCATGGACGACCCGGCCGCAGGCATCGGCACCGGCCCCTATCAGGTTGAAGTCAACGAACCCGGCGTGCGCCACGTCTACAAGAAATTCGCCAACCACTGGAACCCGGATTTCGGAAACTTCGACAGTGTCGAAGTGGTTGTGATCAACGATGCCACCGCCCGGACGGCGGCGCTGCAATCCGGTCAGGTTCACGCGATCAACCGGGTCGAGCCCAAAGTGGCTGACCTGTTGGGCCGCGCGCCCAACCTGACCGTGCATTCGACCGCCGGTCGTGGGCACTATGTGTTCATCATGCATTGCGACACCGCGCCGTTCGATCAGAACGAGCTGCGTCTGGCGCTGAAACATGCGATCAACCGTCAGGAACTGGTCGACAAGGTTCTGCGCGGCTATGGCACCGTGGGCAACGACATGCCGGTCAACGCAGCCTATCCGCTGTTCGACGGCTCGATCCCGCAGCGCGAGTTCAGCGTCGAAAAAGCAGCCGAGCATTACAAGAAGTCCGGCCATGACGGCTCGCCCATCATCCTGCGCGTGGCCGATGGCGCCTTCCCGGGTGCGGTGGACGCGGCTGCGCTGTTCCAGCAGACGGCGGCTCAGGCCGGTATCCCGCTGGAAATCAAGCGTGAGCCCAATGATGGCTACTGGTCCGAGGTCTGGAACGTTCAGCCCTTCTGCGCGTCCTACTGGGGCGGGCGTCCGGTGCAGGATCAGATGTACTCGACCGCCTATCTGTCGAGCGCAGACTGGAACGACACCCGGTTCAAGGTTCCGGCCTTTGACGAGATGCTGTTCCAGGCCCGTGCCGAGCTGGACAACGACAAGCGCAAGGACATCTACAGCCAGATGGGTCAGATGGTCCGCAACGAAGGCGGCCTGATCTGCCCGATGTTCAACGACTTTGTCGAAGGCGTCAGCAACCAGCTGGCCGGTTGGGAAAGCGACCCGACCCAGGAAATGATGAACGGCAACATGTCCCGCAAACTGTGGTTCGCCTGATAGGACCCACGGATCATGCATCCTATCGTCAAATTGGTTTCCCAGCGCGTTGCGCTGGGACTCCTGCTCCTCTTCGGTGCATCGGCTCTGATTTTCGGCCTCACCGAAGCCCTTCCCGGGGACGCGGCGCAAGCTGTCCTTGGACAATCCGCAACCCCCGAAGCGCTGGCAAACCTGCGCGAGGAAATGGGCCTCAACCGCCCTGCCCTGACCCGCTATTTCGAATGGCTGGGTGGCATTTTGCAGGGCGATCTGGGTCAGTCCCTGACCAACAAGCTGGACATCGCCGAAAGCATCGGAAAACGTCTGGGCAACACGCTGTTCCTGGCCTGTGCCGCTGCGATCGTGTCGGTTCCGCTTGCCATCTTTCTGGGCCTTCTGGCCGTCCGGTACCGCAATCGCTGGCCGGATAAACTGATTTCTGCGATCACCCTGACCACGGTTTCGATACCGGAATTCCTGATCGGTTATGTGGTGATCTACTTCGTGTCGGTGAAACTGGGATGGTTCTCATCGCTGGCGATGATCAACGATTCCATGTCGTTCGGTGAAAAGCTGAACGCCATCGCGCTGCCCGCATTCGTCCTGACGCTGGTGGTTCTGGCGCAGATGATGCGCATGACCCGCGCCGCGATCCTGAACCTGATGCAATCGGCCTATATCGAAACCGCCGAGCTGAAGGGCCTGTCGAACTTTCAGGTCATCGCGCGCCATGCTTTCCCGAACGCGATCTCGCCCATCGTCAACGTTGTGATGCTGAACCTGGCCTATCTGGTCGTCGGCGTCGTCGTGGTTGAGGTGGTGTTCGTCTATCCCGGCATGGGTCAATATCTGGTGGACTCGGTGACGAAACGTGACGTGCCGGTTGTTCTGGCCTGCGGCGTGGTTTTTGCCGCCGTCTATATCGGGCTGAACATGGTGGCTGACATCGTATCGATCCTTGCCAACCCAAGACTGAGGCATCCGAAATGATGAAGAATATCCCTATTTCGGCAATGATCGGTCTGTTCTTTACCGGGCTGTATTTCTTCATCGCCTTCGCCGCCCCGCTGATCGCCCCCTATGGCATGGCCGAAGTGGTCGGCGACGTGTGGGAGCCCTCCAGCGCCAAGCATCTTCTGGGCACCGACAACATTGGGCGCGATCTGCTGACGCGCATGATCTATGGCGGGCGCACGACGATCTTTATCGCCGCCGCCGCCACGATCCTCAGCTTTGTCACCGGCACCTCTCTGGGTCTGTTGGCCGCTGTTCTGGGCGGATGGGCGGATCAGGTGCTCAGCCGGACGGTTGACCTGATCATGTCGATCCCGACGCTGATCCTGGCGCTGGTGATCCTGGCGATTGTTCCGGTCACCGTTCCGATCCTGATTCTGGTGATGGGCCTGCTGGACGCCACACGCCCCTATCGCCTGTCGCGGTCGGTCGCGGTGGACATCAACGTGATGGATTATGTTGAGGCCGCCAAGCTACGCGGTGAGGGTCGCATGTGGATCATCTTCCGCGAGATCCTGCCCAATGCCCTGTCACCGCTGGTGGCGGAGTTCGGGCTGCGGTTCATCTTCATGGTCCTCTTCATCTCGACCCTGTCCTTCCTGGGCCTGGGCGTTCAGCCGCCGCTGGCTGACTGGGGTGGCATCGTGAAGGAAAACAAAGATGGTATCGTCTATGGTATCGGCGCGGCGTTGTACCCGGCTGTGGCCATCGCGACGCTGGCGATCTCGGTCAATCTTGTGGCTGACTGGGTTCTGAACCGTACCACATCGCTGAAAGGAGGCCGGGGATGAGTGATACCCTTCTCAAGGTCCGCGACCTCAAGATCGGCGCGACCGTCTATCCGCCGGGCGAAAAGCCCCATGACATCGAGATCGTGCACGGGGTCAGCTTTGACCTCGAACCCGGCAAGGTCCTGGGTCTGATCGGCGAATCCGGGGCTGGTAAGTCCACCATCGGTCTGGCCTCGATGGCCTATGGCCGGGGCGGCGTGAAGATCACCGGCGGTGAGGTCTGGATCAACGGGCGTGACATCCTGAAGACGTCCTTTGGCGACATCCGCAAGCTTCGCGGGGGTGAGGTCACATATGTGTCCCAATCCGCCGCCGCGTCGTTCAACCCCGCCAAAAAGATCATGGATCAGGTGGTCGAGGCCGCAGTCGAGCAGAAGAAGTTCAGCCGCAAACAGGCCGAGGCCCGCGCGCGTGAGTTGTTTGCCAAGCTGGGTCTGCCCGACCCGGACAATATCGGCAACCGCTATCCGCACCAGGTGTCCGGTGGTCAGCTGCAGCGCTGCATGACGGCGCTGGCCCTGTGCCCCGAACCTGATCTGGTGGTGTTTGACGAACCCACAACAGCGCTGGACGTGACCACACAGATCGACGTTCTGATGGCGATCAAAGAGGCCATCGCAGATACCGGCGTTGCCGCGCTCTACATCACGCACGATCTGGCGGTCGTGGCGCAGGTCAGCGACGACATCATGGTTCTGCGGATGGGCAACACGGTCGAATATGGCAACACCGACCAGATCATCAACAACCCGCAAGAGGACTATACCAAGGCGCTCGTCTCGGTCCGGTCCATCGAGCATGAAGAGAAAAAGCCCACATCGGAACCGGTGCTCAGCGTTGACGGTATCACCGCGCGCTATAAAGGGTTGAATTTCGACGTGCTGCACAACGTCAATGTCGAGCTTCATCCGGGGCAGACCCTGGCGGTTGTGGGGGAGTCCGGCTCGGGCAAGTCCACGCTGGCGCGGGTGATCACCGGTCTGTTGCCGCCGCGCGACGGCGAGATCACCTTTAACGGGCGCAAGCTGAGCCCCGATCTGAAAGGGCGCTCGCTTGAGGACCTGCGCGAGTTGCAGATGATCTACCAGATGGCTGACGTGGCGATGAACCCGCGTCAGACCGTGGGCACGATCATCGGCCGCCCGCTGGAGTTCTACTTCAACATGCGCGGGGACGAGAAACGCAAACGCGTTATCGAGTTGCTTGATGAGATCGAACTGGGCGAAAAGTTCATCGATCGCTATCCGGCCGAGCTGTCCGGTGGTCAGAAACAGCGTGTCTGCATCGCGCGCTCGCTGGCGGCCAAGCCCAAGATGATCATCTGTGATGAGGTCACCTCGGCGCTGGACCCGCTGGTGGCGGATGGCATCCTGAAACTGCTGCTGGACCTGCAACAGATCGAGGATGTGGCCTATCTGTTCATCACCCACGATCTGGCAACGGTACGGGCCATCAGCGACAGTATCGCGGTGATGTATCAAGGCCGCGTGGCGCGGTACGGGTCCAAGAGCGAGGTGCTGAGCCCGCCGTTCGACGACTATACGGACCTGCTGCTCAGCTCTGTCCCGGAAATGCATCTGGGCTGGCTGGAAGAGGTTGTCGCCCACCGCAAAATGGAAAGCGCCGGGAACTGAGCCCGCCCAGAAAACAAAGAAATCCCGGCGCTTGTCACAAACAGGTGTCGGGATTTTGCTATTCGGGGCGCGAACAGGCGGCTTGCGGGCTGCGAATCTCATAGGCTTGGCTGAACTTCTAAAGAAAAGGGTCAGACGATGGACCGCAAACTCCTCCTCATCATTCTGGACGGTGTCCCGTGGCGCAACTTTCGCCGGTTGTTCGGTAATCTCGAAGGGTGGGTCGACAGTGGTGAAGCGCGGGTTTGGAAACTGCGCGCGGTCCTGCCCTCAACTTCGGCCAGTTGCTATGCCTCGATCCACACGGGCGTCACCCCGCAGGAACATGGCTGCACCGGCAATGGCAACGTCTTTCGCCTGAGCCACAAGGACGTTTTCAGCCAGGTGCGCGAAGCCGGGGGTGTGACAGGGGCGGTCACCCACAGCTATTGGTCGCAGTTCTTTAACCGCCACCCCTTCGATTACGTCCGCGACGTGGAATATGACGAACCGGACAGCAAGACCATCAACCACGGTCGGTTCCACTCGATGACCGCGTACAACAAGGCGAACCAGATGACGCCGTGTGACGTGGACCTGTTCGCCCAGTTGACGAATATGTGCCTGCGGTTCGGCCTGGACTACGGCATCCTGCACACCTGCACGCTGGACAGCATGGGCCACCGCTTTTTTCACGACTGCGAGGAAATGGACCACGCTTGTTTTGTCATGGACGAGATGCTGGCCCCCTTCATCCCGCGCTGGCGGCAGTTGGGCTATGACGTCATCGTAACCGCCGACCACGGTCAGGACGAACGTGGCCATCACGGGGGGCGCAGTCCGCTGCAACAGGAAACCGCGCTGTATTACTTTGGCGATGCAGACGGACCCGAGGCCGACACGGTGATCGACCAACTGCAACTGGCCCCTACGATCCTGCGCCGTATGGGGGCACCGATTGCTGACACGATGAAGGCCACGCCCTTCCTGACGTAAGGGGGATCAGTCGTAGGGCCAGACCTGCTGGCCCAATGCCTCAATGGCGACCGATATCCGCTCAAAGCTGTCTGCGGCGCGTTTGACCGAGGTTCGCGCCCGCAGATAGCCATGCACCAAACCTGGCTCGTTGATCCAATGCGCCCGCCCGCCCGCTACCGTGATCTGTTCGCAATAGATCGCCCCGTCGTCGCGCAGCGGATCACAATCTGCCGTCACCACCACGGTTGGCGGCAGGCCCGAGAAATCGGTGTCCTGCAGGGGTGCATAGGTTGGGTCATCTGTGGGCGGCGCACCATCGCAGCGCATCTGTTCATAGAAAACGATGTCCTCCAGCGTCAAAAGCGGCGCGTGGGCATGTTCGATGTACGACCCGGCTGAGCGATCCCCGCCCAGCCCCGGATAGATCAGCACCTGCCCCAGAACGTCATTCAACCGCCCACGCGCATGATGCGCGACAGAGGCGGCAAGGTTCCCGCCCGCGCTGTCGCCTGCCAGGATCAACGGATCGCCAAATTCGGTCGCGGCCCAATTGGTCGCGATCCAGCTGTCCTGAAACTGGGCGGGATGCGCATTCTCGGGGCTTAAACGGTAATCGACGGCCACAACCCGGTATCCGGTCTGCGCACAAATCTCGGCGCAGACATCATCATGGCTGTCCAGCCCGCCAACAACAAAACCGCCCCCGTGGAAATAGACGACCGTGCGCGTCGGATCGCCTGCCGAATACACCCGAACGGGGACGCCCATCCCCGACCTGTCGTTAACCTCAAGCCCGTCGGGCCGGGGTTGGCGGAAAACCTTGCACATTGCGTTGTAAACGCGGCGTTGATCCTCAATCGTCAGATCAACCGCATCGTCCGGATAGCTTTCCGCCGTTCGTCTTATGAACGTCCAGGTTTCTTCATCGATCAGACGTTCATAATCCATTGTCCCTCCGGCGGTTAGTCAGCCCATTCCCACGGCCGGGTGAATGACCCCAGCACTTTGCTGACATCGTCGTCGGATGCGCCGTTGGCGTCAAGCTGTGCAACAAGCCCTCGTTTCTTGTCGTCGATCACGGACACGACACGCGCGCCCAGCCCCGCCTCTTCCAGCGCGCCGTTATAGATGCGCGTGATCGCCTGTTTGCGCAGTTCGGGCTTGAAAACCTTGCCCACAGCGGTTTTCGGCAGCTCGTCCAGAATAGTCATATGTTTAGGCTGCGCCGCGCGTTCATGCACATGGACGCCGCAATACTCCATCAGCTCTTTCTCGGTCACGCTGGCGCCTTCGACCAGTTCGACAAAGGCACAAGGCACTTCACCCGAATACGCATCCGGCTGGCCGATAGCCCCCGCAAAGGCGACCGCGTCGTGACCCAGCAGGGCCTCTTCGATCTCGGCCGGGTCGATATTGTGGCCACCGCGAATGATCAGATCCTTGGCGCGACCCGTGATCCACAGATACCCATCCTCGTCGAACCGCCCAAGATCGCCTGTACGCAGGTACTTGTCATAGTGGTAAAGGTTCACGTTCTTTTCGGCCTCGGTATAGGTATTGCCCGCGTAAACACCGGGGTTCGAGATGCAGATTTCACCGATTTCGTTGGCGGGGGATTCCACAGGTCCATCAGGCCCGTCCTGCAGGATTTTGACATCCGTATAGGGGAAGGGAATCCCGATCGAGCCGATCTTTTTCTCACCATCCACCGGGTTGCACGACACCAGACAGGTGGCCTCGGTCAGGCCATAGCCTTCGACGATGGTGACGCCGGTTGCTTCCTCAAAGCGGCGGAACAGTTCGACCGGCAGCGGGGCCGAGCCCGAAAACGCCGTTTTCACACTGGAAATATCCGCATCCACTGGGCGCTGCATCTTGGCGGCAATCGCGGTGGGAACGGTGATGATGAAGCTGACTTTCCAGCGTTCGATCAGTTTCCAGAAATTGTCGAACACGCCATCGCCGCGATAGCCCTGCGGCGTCGGGAAGATCACATGCGCCCCCGAGGACACGGCAGCCATAACAATCACATGCACCGCAAAGACGTGGAACATGGGCAGCGGGCACATGATCACGTCATTCTCGTCAAACAGCAGCGTATTGCCCAGCCAGCCATTGTAGATCAGGCCGGAATATTTGTGCTGCGCCACCTTGGGCATGCCGGTCGTACCACCGGTGTGGAAGTAACAGGCGACGCGGTCTTCCTTGCTGTCTTCGAATGTCAGCGTGGTAGGCTGTTTGGCCAGCTCGTGATTGAAATTCTTGTAGTTTGCGTGGGCAAGATGTTCTTTGTCGCCCATCTTGGGGCGCAGGAAAGGCACGATCCACGACTTTGGCGGCGTCAGATAGCGGTTGAGGTCGATTTCCAAAATGGTGCCGACCTTGGGGGCATGCCGTACGGCCTCTTCGACCTTTTGCGCCACATCCGTCTTGGGGAAAGATTTCAGCGTCACCACCACCTTGGCCCCGGTTTCGCGCAGGATCGCGGCGATTTGCTCGGGCTCAAGCAGCGGGTTGATCGGGTTGACGATCCCGGCCACCGCACCGCCCATCATGGTGATCAGCGTCTCATTACAGTTCGGCAGCACATAGGCCACCACGTCCTTTTCGCCCACCCCCAGCGAGCGGAACAGGTTGGCCGCCTGATTGACCTTGCCCAGCAGGTCAGACCAGGTCAGCGTTTCGGCCTTGTCGGTCGGGCCCGAGAAGATCTGAAAACTGATCGCGTTATTGTTGGGAAACTTCTCGGCCGTGCGTGAGAGCAATTGATGGAAAGTGACCGGAACGTCGCGCTCCTCCCACGACATTTCCTGCTCCATCTGTATCTTGTCTTCCATTCCCACAAAGGCCATGTGGTTCCTCCCTTATCTCTCCCGTGTCCGGCACGAGTTTTGTGTCCACCGCCAAGATGGAAGCAAAATCGTGCAGGTTCAAGAAAGGGCTTAGCTGCGCAGGCCACAAAGGGATAGAATTACGCTACGGCGCGACGGGTTTTGCCCTACGTCACGTTATTCGGCCGCGACGCCATCGGTGAACTGCAGCCGCGCCAGACGGGCGTAAAGACCATCCTGCGCCACCAAATCGTCATGGGTGCCTTGGGCCACGATACGGCCGGCCTCCATCACCACGATCCGGTCGGCCTTTTTCACCGTCGCCAGACGATGCGCCACGATCAGTGTCGTGCGCCCGGCGCGCATCTGGTCCACCGCCCCCTGTACCGCGCGCTCACTTTCTGCATCCAGGGCCGAGGTCGCCTCATCCAGCAGCAGGACAGGCGCGTCGCGCAGGATCGCGCGGGCGATGGCGATACGTTGTTTCTGCCCCCCGGACAGCATCACGCCGCGCTCACCCACAAAGCTGTCATAGCCTTCGGGCAAGGCCGCGATGAAATCATGCGCGGCGGCGGCGCGGGCGGCGGCCTCGACCTCGGCATCTGAGGCATCAAGACGGCCAAAGCGGATGTTCTCGCGGGCCGAGGCGGCAAAGATCACCGGGTCCTGTGGCACCAGCGCCATATGACGCCGGAAATCGGCGCGGTCGATGTCGCGCAGGTCGATCCCGTCCAGCTTCACCTGTCCCGAGGTTGGGTCATAAAACCGCTGGATCATCTGGATCACGGTTGTCTTGCCTGCACCTGACGGGCCGACAAAGGCGATGGTCTCCCCCGGATTGACCTGCAAGGTCATATCGTCCAGCACCACGATGTCGGGTCGCGACGGATAGCGGAAAGTCACATCTTCGAACCGGATTTCCCCGCGCAGCGGCGTGGGCAGAGCAGCCGGTTTGGCCGGGTCAACAACAGCGTCCTGCGCATTCAGCAGTTCAACCAGACGCTCGGTCGCGCCGGCGGCGCGTTGCAGCTCGCTCCAGATCTCGGACAGGGCCGCAACGGACCCCGCCATGATGATCGAATATATGACGAACTGGATCAGCACACCCTCGGTCATCACACCGTTGCGGACGTCGTTTGCGCCCATCCACAGCACGCCGACGATGCCCGAGAAGACCAGAAAAATCACGATGACCGTCAGAACAGCGCGGGTTTGAATACGGCGCAGCGAAACGACAAACGAGGTTTCTGTCATATCGCCGAACAGTTTGCGGCTGGCCTTTTCGTGGGTGAAGGCCTGCACGGTTTGCACCGCGCTCAGCGCCTCGCCCGCATTGCCGGATGAGGCCGCGATCCAGTCCTGGTTTTCACGGCTGATCACCCGCAGACGCCGCCCCAACAACAGAATAGGCACCACCACAACAGGGATCAGCAACAGCACCAGCCCGGTCAGCTTGGCCGAGGTCAGCAGCATCAGAACCAGACCGCCGATGAACAACAGCATATTGCGCAGCGCGATGGAGACGGACGAGCCCAGCACCGACTGGATCAGCGTTGTATCCGTGGTGATGCGGCTCAGGACCTCTCCGGTCATGATGCGTTCGTAAAACTCGGGGCTCATGCCGATGACCCGGTCGAACACCGCCTTGCGGATGTCGGCCACCACACGCTCACCCAGCCGCGTCACCAGCGCATAGCGCAGTCCGGTGCCAACCGCGAGGACACCCGCGATGCCCAAGGCGGCCAGAAAATACCAATCCAGCAATTCACCATCTTCGATGCGGAAATTGTCAACCACACGTCGCACAGCCAGCGGCAGGGTCAGGGTCATGCTGGCTGTCACGACCAAGGCCAAAGTCGCACCAATCATCAGCAAACGATAGGGCAGCATGAACGGCCATAACGACCCAAGGACACCAATTTTCTTGGACCCGGCGCGTTCTTCGCTGGCCCCTGGTGCAGATTGCTGCTCTGGACTGGCTGAGGCTCTTCTTGCCATGCGTGGGCCTTAACTTTGGTTCGCGTTCAAGTCCTAGCTTCTTGGCGGTCGCAACGGGCCGGGTCAAGCAGCAGGTGAAAAACGACCACTGATCAGGGCCATTTGACGCAGAATTTCGGGGCTGACTTGGAGCGGGCGGCGGGAATCGAACCCGCTTCATCAGCTTGGAAGGCTGAGGTAATAGCCAGTATACGACGCCCGCTCAGCGTCGGTCGGTTTAAGCGATGCACCAGATGGCGTCAAGCGTCGTTCGACCGCGAAAATCAATTTCTGCCCTTGCTGGTTCAACCTGCAAAAGCCGCAGATTTAGCCCGGCTTTGGCAGCCAGCCACAGCCGGTCAAATCCGACGAAATCCGGATCAGGGCGTCGTAGCGCAATGGCTGTTTGATCGGCAGACCGATCAGAGAGGCCGGATAGCTGGTCGCTGCGGCCAGCGCGTCCTGCAACGGCACGTCCACTTGCGTCACAAGCGTGCGGATGGCCGTGGTCAAGTCCAGATCGGCGCCAGCCAATGTCCCGTCCTCAAGCGTCAGACGCCCGTCACGCCGGGTTATGCGGCGGCCTTCCAGCTGAAACTCGGCCTGATCCGTTCCGGCGACCGCCATGGCATCGCTGACCAGAAAAACCTGACCGGGCGCAGTTTTGGCAGCCCACGCCGCCCGCATAACCTGAGGGTGGACATGAATGCCATCGGCGATCAAACCTGCCGACAACCTGCCATTGGCCAAAGCGGCCCCGACAAGGCCGGGCTCTCGGTTGCCCATCTGGCTCATGGCATTGAACAGGTGGGTGACACAGCGCGCACCCGCCGCCGCATAGCGCTGACATGTGGCAAAATCAGCGTTCGTATGCCCCAGCGAGATCAGGATGCCCGAATCCGCGAGCTGCCGTACCTGCGCCTCTGTCACCGATTCCGGGGCAAGCGTCACCTTCAGGCAGGGCAATTTCGCCGCTGCCACCACCAGCGCGGCCAGATCATCCTCGTCCATCGGTCGAATCAAACTACCGTCATGCGCACCCTTGCGCGCCACAGACAAATGCGGCCCTTCAAGATGCAGACCTGCCACGCCGGGAACGCCGTCGCGCACGGCCTCTATCGCTGCGGCGATGGCAGCTTGTGTTTTTTCGGGCGTGTCGGTGATCAGCGTCGGCAGGAAAGAGGCCACGCCAAGGCGGCGATGCGCGCTGGCAATCCGGCGGATCGTATCGACCGAAGGGTCGTCGTTGAACATCACCCCATCGCCGCCGTTGACCTGCAAATCAACATATCCGGGGCACAGGATGTCGCCGTTCAGATCGATCACCTGCCCTTCGGCGTTATCCTTCCGATCCGGCGCATTCTCGACCAGCACACCGTCGCGAAAGACAAATGTCTGATCGAGGTGCAAAAGCCGGCCGTCAAACAGGGCCCCGTTGCGGAATGTAAGTGAACCTGTGGTCATACCGTCTCGGTCACCTTTCTCAGATGGCGTGGGGCGTCGGGATCGATCCCATGGGCGCGGGCCACGGCCTCGACCATAGAATAAAATGAGGTGATCGTCGTGATCGGATCGGTCAGCCAGTGGTCTGTGCGCGTCACGGGCAAGCTGTGCGCCCGGGTCACGCGATCAGTGGCAGCAAACACCGTGGCCCCCTTGCCCGCCAACGCGTCCGCCGCATCGGCGGTCGTCTGCTCGGCGGCGTCCCCGGCGGCAAAGACGATGGTGGGAAACCCTTCGTCCACTATCGAAACCGGGCCGTGCAGAACCTCGGCTGCGGAATAGCTTTCGGCGTGGATCTGGCAGGTTTCCTTGATCTTCAATGCCGCCTCATTCGACATCGCAAAAGACGGCCCCCGCCCCAGTGTAAACAAGGACCGTCCCGTGATCGCCTTGGCCGCCGCCGACCAGTCATTCTGCGCCGCCTGTGACAGATGCCCGGGCAAGCGCTGGATCGCCGCCAACAATTCGCCATCCCCCTTGATCTCGGCCAGCAACCACAGCCCGGACACCAGCGAGGTGACAAAGGTCTTGGTCGCGGCCACGCTCAGCTCTGGCCCGGCATGCAAGGGCAGCACCGCGTCTGTCACCCCCGCCAACCGAGAGCTTTCGTTATTGGTAATCGCAACCGTCACCCCGCCTGACGATTTCAGCGACCGCGTCATCCCCACGATGTCAGGGCTTTGCCCCGATTGCGACACCGAAAGACACACCGCACCTGCTGCCCGCAGGTCGGTGCCATAGATCGAATTGACTGACGGCCCCACCGAGGCCACCGGCAGGTTCAACAGCAATTCAGCCGCATATTTCAGGTAGAGGCAGGCGTGATCGGATGACCCCCGCGCGACCGTTATCATAAACCGGGGATCACCCTGACGGACCTGCGCCGCCGCATCGCGAATATTGGCGGCCCCATTGGTCAAAAGGCGGTCCACGGCATCAGGAATCTCAAGGATTTCCTGACGCATTTTCGAGCTGTGTTCAGACATTCTGTTCCGGCCTTTCCGGTTACAAACGCAATTCGGCGACGAAATCATAAGCGTCACCGCGATAGAGCGAGCGGGTAAGTTCCGCGACCCGCCCGTTTTTGAGGAATGAAATCCGTTCGATATTCAGCCCGGCGGCCCCTTCGGGGACATCCAGCAACTCCGCCTCGCGCGCGGCCAGGTTGAGGGCCGAGATTTTCTGCACCGCCCGCACCGGTCTGCGGCCCAGATCGTCCAACACCTCGTACAGAGAGGTCGTGACTTCAATAGGATTGGGCAGAATGTCCAGCGGCAGCGCAGCGCGCTCCAGCGCCAGCGGTCGGCCATCCGCCTCGCGCAGACGATAGATGCGCGCGATCTGTTCGCCGTCTTTCAGGCTCAGCGCTGCGATCTCTTCGCGCGTCGGGGCAAAAACACCCCGTTCCAACCATTTCGAGGTCGTGCGCATGCCCCGGCTCGACATATCCTCGGTGAATGAGGTCAGATGCGTCAGCGATTGCTCAACCCGCGGCACGCGTTCGCGGATGAACGAGCCTGAGCCCTGACGCTGTTCAATGACCCCTTCCTGCACCAGTTCCTGAATTGCTTTGCGCACCGTGACACGGGACAAGTCGGTAATTTCCACCAACTCACGCTCGGACGGAAGGGATGCGTTAGGGGCCAGCACCCCGGTGTCGATCCCCTCTTGCAGCCTGCGACGCAGCTGAACATAGCGCGGACCTTTGTCCGGGCTCAGCCAGTGATCGGCGCGCAGGAACTCAGCGATGCTCATGCCGTATCTCCTTCGCAAGGGCCAAGGCGCCAACCAGCGGCTCGGCCAATGGGGGTCGGATGGTCGATTGCATGGCCTCAGGCAGATAGGGCGCATAGTGCCGGGCAATTCCGCCGGTCAGGCAAATCGCGCCGCCCGATTGCCACCCCAGCCGGTGGGCGGTCTGGGCAATGTAGTCGGCCCCGCCTTGCATAACCCGCAGTGCGACCGCATCGCCTTTTTGGGCGGCGGATGTGACACGTGGTGCCAGCGCACCAAACGCGGCAGGCGTCGCCGAGCCCGCAAAGGCCACAATGCCCGCCGTTCCATCGAACCGGTTCAGTAGCCCTTGGGTCAGATCGGTCTGCTCTTGTGTTCCATCACAGGCATCCAGCGTTTCAGACAATGCCCGGCGCCCCACCCACTGGGCCGACGCCTCATCCCCCAGAACCGAGCCCCAGCCCCCAGCCAACCGCATCTTGCCCCCGGATTGGACGGCCAGGAACGAGCCGGTGCCGCAATGGGCAACCAGACCATCCTCTGCGCCCAGCGCAGCGCGAACGGCAGCGGGGCGATCATCCTCGACCCGTGCGCAGGCCAACCCCAGCGCGTCCCGCAGACGCTCTGCGATATCCCCATCAGTCACGCCGGCCAGACCGACAAAGGCAGGCCAGGCGGACATCTCGGATGGGTCGACGGCAACCTGCTGGGACAGCGCATCCAACCCCGCGCGAATCTGCACAAGCGCCCCGTCAAAATCGGACGAAACATTGGCTGATCCGGTTTCAACACTATAGGTCACGCCATTGATTTCACAGGCAACCCGGCACCGCGTTCCCCCGCCATCGATGGCCAGAATGGCATTATTCTGAGACTCAGTCATGGCAATACCATTATAATACCTTTGGCTATTAAGGAAGCCCAATTCTCGCTTCTCAGCCTTAATTAGCGTTATAGAAAGTTGAAAAACCTAGGGGAATTTCATATCAAAAGAAAAGAATGGACAAGTGGTATTAGATAGGTATCGTATAACGCAAACATGGGGGATTCTCTTGACGCTGCCGCTGACCGAACAATTGCACCCGGATGCCGATCGCCTGACCAAAGGTAATCTGCACGTCGCGGCGCTTGCCTTGGCAGAAGGTCAGATCGCAGCTGCCGCCGCCATTCGCGATGCGTTGGACACCATCACTCACGGAGCGCGCGCCATGGCCCAGACGATCCGCGCGGGTGGCATATTGCACTATGTCGCCGCAGGCTCGTCCGGGTTGATGGCGGCGGCAGATGCGCAAGAGTTGGGGGGCACGTTCTCAATCCCCCCTGCCCGTCTGCGCATTCATATGGCGGGCGGCCTGCCGACAGGGGTCGAGATGCCGGGCACTGCTGAAGACGGTACCGATGATCTTGAGACCGCCTTAAGCACGCTCGGCCCCACGGACACCGTGATCGCCGTCTCGGCCAGCGGGTCCACGCCCTATACACTGGCGGCGATGGAGATTGCCCGGGCATGCAACACAACAGTCATCGGCATCGCCAACAACGCAGGCAGCCCACTGTTGCAGGGCGCAGACATTCCGATCCTGCTGGCCACGCCGCCGGAGCTGATCTCAGGCTCGACCCGCATGGGGGCGGGAACGGCGCAGAAGATCGCGCTGAACATGCTGTCCTCGCTGATGGCGGTCGAGCTTGGGCATGTTCACGGCGGCATGATGGTCAATCTGCGTGCCGACAATGACAAGCTGCGGGCCCGCGCCGCCGGGATCGTCGCGCGGGTCGCCAAGGTTGACGCGGACACCGCGCGACAGGCGCTGGCGGCTGCGGGCGGGGACGTCAAACCCGCCATCCTGATCGCCGCACATGGCCTGTCGCATGACGAAGCCTGCGCAAAGCTGACCGCAACAGATGGCATTCTGGCCGCCGCTTTGACCGAAAACGTATAACAATCAACCGGGAGACTACCTATGAAATACAAGAACCTGAAACTGGCCTTGCTGGGCACGACCCTGATGGCCACAAGCGCGATGGCCGAAGACGTGACCCTGACCATCGAAAGCTGGCGCAACGATGACCTGACCTTGTGGCAGGACCAGATCATTCCGGCGTTCGAGGCCGCCCATCCCGGTATTAAAGTTCAGTTTACCCCGTCCGCCCCGGCGGAATACAACGCGGTTCTGAACTCGAAACTGGACGCGGGTTCTGCCGGCGACCTGATCACCTGCCGCCCCTTCGACGCCTCGCTGGCGCTGTATGAGGCGGGTCACCTGACCGATCTGTCGGGTGTCGAAGCGATGGGCAATTTCTCGGACGTGGCCAAATCGGCATGGCAGACCGACGACGGCGCGGTCAGCTTCTGCGTTCCGATGGCCTCGGTCATCCACGGCTTCATCTACAACAAGGACGCCTTCAACGAGCTGGGCATCGAGGTTCCCACCACCGAGGATGAGTTCTTTGCCGCGCTGGACAAGATCAAGGAAGACGGCACCTATATCCCGATTGCGATGGGTACCAACGACCAGTGGGAAGCAGCCACGATGGGCTACAACAACATCGGGCCCAACTACTGGAAAGGTGAAGAAGGCCGCCAGGCCCTGATCGCCGGTGAACAGAAGCTGACGGATGAGGCATGGACCGCACCCTACGCCACGCTGGCCCGTTGGGGTGAATATATGGGCGACGGCTATGAGGCGCAGACCTATCCCGACAGCCAAAACATCTTCACACTGGGCCGCGCCGCGATCTATCCCGCCGGATCGTGGGAAATCTCTGGCTTCAACGGGCTGGCCGATTTCGAAATGGGCGCGTTCAAGCCGCCGGTCCGCAACGCGGGCGATACCTGCTATATCTCGGACCACACTGATATCGGCATCGGCATGAACGCCGCCACCGAGAACCCCGAAGCGGCCGAAACCTTCCTGTCTTGGGTCGCAAGCCCCGAGTTCGCCGAGATCTTTGGCAACGCCCTGCCCGGTTTCTTCCCGCTGTCCAGCACGCCTGTTGAACTGCAGGATCCGCTGGCCAAGGAAATCGTCGGCTGGCGGGATGAGTGTGAATCGACCATCCGCTCGACCTATCAAATCCTGTCGCGCGGTACTCCGAACCTTGAGAACGAGACCTGGGGCGCATCTGTTGCCGCCATCAAGGGCGCCAAATCGCCCGAGGAACTGGGCGCCGAACTGCAAGAGGGCCTGGCCTCCTGGTACGCCCCGCATCAGTAAACTGACCACCTACCCGGGCGGAAACGCCCGCCCGGGTACACCCGAAACCCCTTTGAAAGCTGACCCATGAACCGCCCCCGCTTCCGCTGGCATATCGTCGTGTTTCTGGCCCCTGCTGTGCTGGTCTATACGGCGGTGATGATTTTCCCGCTGTTCAACACGCTGCGGCTGGCGCTTTATTCCGAGGTGGACCAAAGCCGTGTGTTCGTGGGCTTGCAGAACTTTCAAACCCTGTTTTTCGATCCCATCTGGTCCGAGCAGTTCTGGAACGCTTTGGGCAACAACTTCTGGTTCTTCCTGATCCATATGCTGGTGCAGAACCCCATCGGGATCGCACTGGCGGCCCTGCTCAGCCATCCACGCCTGCGGTTCTCAGCGCTCTATCGGTCAGCGATTTTCATCCCGACGATCCTGAGCTTTGTGATCGTGGGCTTTGCCTGGAAACTGATCCTGTCTCCCATCTGGGGCATCGCACCGTCAATGCTGGACGCGGTGGGCCTGAAATCCCTGTTCGCACCGTGGCTGGGCAAAGAGGAATATGCGCTGACCACGCTGGCGCTGATCTCGGTCTGGCAATTCGTGGGCATCCCGATGATGCTGATCTATGCCGCCCTGCTGACCATTCCCGAAGAAATCCTTGAGGCCGGAGAGATTGACGGCATCACAGGGGCTTCGGCGTTTTGGAAAATCAAGCTGCCGCTGATCCTGCCCTCGATCGGGATTATCTCGATCCTGACCTTCGTGGGCAATTTCAACGCGTTCGACCTGATCTATGCCGCCCAAGGCGCGCTGGCGGGACCGGATTTCTCGACCGATATCCTGGGCACCTTCATGTACCGCACCTTCTTTGGCTTCCAGCTGCAACTGGGCGATCCGCATATGGGGTCGGCCATCGCAGGGGCAATGTTCGCGATCATTCTGGTGGGCGTTTGTATCTACCTTTTCGGCATCCAGACCCGGATGCGCCGGTATCAGATGTGAGGGTCCAGCGATGAACAAAGCACGCCATAACCCGCTGAACACCGCCGCAATGCACGGGGCGCTGATCCTTTATACGCTGATCGCCCTGTTCCCGGTTTTTGTGATCCTGATCAACAGCTTCAAATCCCGCCGTGCGATCTTTCGCGAACCTCTGGCCCTGCCAAATGCCGAAAGCTTCTCACTGATCGGCTATGAGACGGTGATGAAGCAGGGGGATTTCTTCCTTTATTTCCAGAACTCGATGATCGTCACCGTGGCGTCGCTGTTTTTCATCCTGCTGTTCGGGGCCATGGCGGCCTATGCGCTGTCGGAGTACCAGTTCAAAGGCAACCTGCTGATGGGGCTGTATCTGGCGTTGGGGATCATGATCCCGATCCGCATCGGCACCGTGGCGATCCTTGAGATGATGGTGGCCACCGGGCTGGTCAACACGCTTTGGTCGCTGATTCTGGTCTATACCGCGCAAGGCTTGCCATTGGCGGTGTTCATCCTGTCCGAATTCATGCGGCAGGTCAGTGACGATCTGAAGAACGCAGGCCGCATCGACGGGTTGTCGGAATACACGATCTTTTTCCGGCTGGTGCTGCCTCTGGTCCGGCCCGCGATGGCGACCGTGGCGGTGTTCAACATGATCCCGATCTGGAATGACCTCTGGTTCCCGCTGATCCTTGCCCCGGCTGAGGAAACCAAGACGCTCACGCTGGGCAGTCAGGTCTTTATCGGGCAATTCGTCACCGACTGGAACGCGGTTCTGTCGGCATTGTCGATGGCGATCCTGCCGGTGCTGGTGCTTTACGTCATCTTCTCACGCCAGCTGATCCGCGGCATCACATCCGGAGCTGTCAAATGACCAAAGTTCTGATCGCTGGCCTTGGAAACATGGGCCTCAGCCACGCGCTGGCCCATCACAACCACCCGGACGCGCAAATCGTGGGGCTGGTGAACCGGTCTGGCCGCGTAGACCACCCCGAGCTGGGCCAGTACCCTGCCTATTCGGATTTCCAGACCGCACTGGCCGAAACCAAACCCGATCTGGTGGTTGTTGCCACCTATTCCGACAGCCACGCCGATTTCGCCTGCGCGGCCATGGAGGCAGGTGCGCATGTCTTTGTGGAAAAACCGCTGGCCACCAACGTGGTCGATGCACGGCGCGTGGTGGACACCGCCACCCGCCTGAACCGCAAGCTGGTCGTGGGTTACATCCTGCGCCACCACCCCTCGTGGATGCGCCTGATCGCTGAGGCGCGCGACCTGGGCGGGCCTTACGTGTTTCGCCTGAACCTGAACCAGCAATCCTCGGGGGCGGAGTGGGAGACGCATAAGGCGCTCATGCAAACCACATCCCCCATCGTGGATTGCGGTGTGCATTATGTGGACGTGATGTGCCAGATCACCGATGCGCAGCCCGTCCGCGTGCATGGCATGGGCCTGCGCTTGTCTGATGAGATCGCCGAGGACATGTATAATTACGGCCAGTTTCAGGTCATCTTTCAGGACGGCTCGGTCGGCTGGTATGAGGCCGGATGGGGTCCGATGATGTCCGAGACCGCGTTTTTCGTGAAGGACATCGTCTCGCCCAATGGCTCGGTCTCGATCACCGACGGCAACAAGGGCGCGTCGGCCGATATTGACGGCCACACCAAGGTCGGCGGTTTGCTGATCCATACACCGGGCGGCGACCGCACGGTTGAGATGCCCGATGAGCCCAGCCATCAGGAACTGTGTGACGCCGAACAGGCGTACATGCTGCGCGCCATCGCTGACGATATCGACCTGACGCGCCATATGGCTGACGCCGTCCAATCCCTTGCCATTTGTCTGGCCGCCGATGAAAGCATCCGCACCGGCCAGCCCGTTTCCCTGCAGGAACCCGCATCATGACCGCTCTGACCCTGACCAATGTGAACAAGTCCTTTGGCGAGGTACATGTCCTGAAAGACATCACGCTTGAGGTGGAGGAAGGCGAATTTGTCGTCTTCGTCGGCCCCTCGGGCTGTGGCAAATCCACCCTGCTGCGCGTCATCGCGGGGTTGGAGGATGCGTCCTCGGGCGAGATCAATATTGACGGCCAGACCGTCAATCTGGTGCCGCCGTCCAAACGCGGCATCGCGATGGTGTTTCAAAGCTATGCGCTGTACCCCCATCTGAACGTGCGCGGGAACATGACGCTGGCACTGAAACAGGAAAAGCAATCCAAAGCGGTGATCGAAGAACGCGTCGCCACCGCCAGCCGGATGCTGAACCTTGAAGACTATCTGGACCGCTACCCGTCCGAGCTGTCCGGCGGTCAACGTCAGCGGGTTGCCATCGGGCGCGCCATCGTGCGCGAACCGAAGCTGTTCCTGTTTGACGAGCCGCTCTCGAACCTCGACGCGGCGCTGCGGATGAACACACGGATTGAGATCGCCAACCTGCACCGGGCGCTCGATGCCTCAATGATCTATGTCACCCACGACCAGACCGAGGCGATGACACTGGCCGACAAAATCGTCGTTCTGCGCGATGGGCGGGTGGAACAGATCGGCAGCCCGATGGAGCTGTATAACAACCCCGCCAATCAGTTCGTTGCGGGATTTCTGGGCGCACCATCGATGAACTTTCTGCCCGAGACCCTGTTGGGCGGAGGTCGGAACACCATTGGTATCCGCCCCGAAGACCTGTTCCTGTCCGATGACGGCCCGCTGGCCGCGCGGGTCAGCCATGTCGAGAAACTGGGCGGGGATACCAACGTCATTGCCACGGTACATGACCACGCCGTCACGGCGCGCCTGTTTGGTCAGCATGCGATTTCCGAAGGGCAAGAGCTGCGCTTTGCCTATTCTGCGGACAAAGCCTATCGCTTTGATGCCGCAGGACAAAGACTGCGTTAATCGGTACGGGGCGGGGTCAGATTTCCTCGCCCGGGGGCGCCAGCGGGCCGCCTTCGGCCATCAGATGACGCTCGGACAGCCAGGGGTTCAACTCCAGCGCGTCTTGCAACGCCGCGCGTGCCTCATCCAAGCGTTGCAGACCCAGCAATGTCAGCGCCCGGCCGCTGATCGCGGCCACATGGTTGGGCGACAGTTCAATCGCCTTGTCCAAATCCGGCAGCGCCGCCTCAAAATCATTGCCCAGGTAGTAGGCAAAGGCCCGCTGGTTGTAGCCTTCAGCATAAGCCGGGCAATAGGCGATCAACCAGTCGAAATCCGCAATTGCCCCCACCAGATCCGAGGCTCGGAGACGCGCCATACCCCGATCCAGCACCTCTTGCGCGCTGGCGTCCGGGGCATCCGCCCATAGCTCCCATAGCTGGCCTGACAGGGCCCGGGCGGCCTGCTCGGACTCGGCCTGCTGGATTTGTGAAATCACGTCACTAACCCCGGCACTGTGGTCGGGGGCGGCTGGGCAGTCCAGCGCGTAGGCAGCGGTGGACATGACCAACAGGGATGCGGCGATGGCGATCTGTTTCATGCACCAATGGTGACGCACCGTGGCTGTTCGTCAACCCGCCCCTTCAATCGCGCCGGACACACCGGTTTCTTTCACCGCCTCCATCGCCACAAAGGTCGACGTGTTGGCCACATGCGGCAGGGATGAGATTTTTTCGGCCAGAACCGCGCGGTATTCCGACATCGAGCCGGTTCTGATCTTGAGCAAATAGTCGAAATTCGATGCAATCATATGGGCTTGCTCGATCTCAGGCACTTTGCGGACGGCTGCATTGAACTCGGCCAGTGCCTTTTCGCGCGTATCCGTCAGGCGCACCTCAACAAAGGCCACGTGGTCCAGCCCAAGGCGGATCGGGTCCAAAAGCGCGCGGTAGCCGGTGATAATCCCCTCGGCCTCTAGCCTCTTCACACGTGCTTGAGTCGGGGATTTCGACAACCCGATGCGCCGGGCCAGGTCGGCCACGGGGATGCGCCCGTCCTCAGCCAGAATCGCCAGAATCGACCGGTCAAAACGGTCAAGATCGGGACGGTTCATTTGCATCGCAAAAGCCTTTCATTTCAGGACACTCGCCTTCTGAAATCACAAATTCGGGCGATTGTCCCGAAAAATCGACTGTATACTCCCCGAAAGCACCGGAGGATACATGTCACACAGCCTGCGCACCCATATTGACGGTCAGACCTATGCCGATCAGTCCGAAATCCTGAATCGCCTGATCTCGCAGGCCGATCTGACGGCCTCAGACCGGGCCGCCATCTGCACGGCGGCTGCGCAGTTGGTGCGTGATATCCGCTCCAGCACCTCACCGGGGATGATGGAGGTGTTTCTGGCCGAATATGGCCTGTCGACCGATGAGGGCGTCGCGCTGATGTGTCTGGCCGAGGCGCTGCTGCGCGTCCCCGATCCCGATACGATCGACGCGCTGATCGAGGACAAGATTGCGCCCTCGGATTGGGGCAAGCATCTGGGGCAGTCCTCGTCGTCATTGGTGAACGCGTCAACCTGGGCGCTGATGCTGACAGGCAAGGTTCTGGATGAGGGCAAAGCCGCGCCCGTCAGCGCCCTGCGCGGGGCGATCAAGCGACTGGGTGAGCCGGTGATCCGCACCGCCGTGGGCCGCGCCATGAAGGAAATGGGCCGTCAGTTCGTTCTGGGCGAGACGATCCAATCCGCGATGAAGCGCGCCAGCGGGATGGAGGACAAGGGCTATACCTATTCCTATGACATGCTGGGTGAGGCCGCCCGCACCGAGGGGGACGCCGCCCGCTATCACCTGTCCTATTCGCGCGCGATTGCGGCCATTGCCGATGCCTGCACCCATGACGACATCCGTGCCAATCCGGGGATTTCGGTGAAGCTGTCCGCCCTGCACCCCCGCTATGAGCTGGCGCAGGAACAACGGGTGATGGATGAGCTGGTCCCGCGCCTGCGCGCCCTGTGCCTGTTGGCCAAGGCCGCTGGCATGGGCCTGAACGTGGACGCAGAAGAAGCCGACCGCCTGTCCCTGTCGCTGCAGGTGATCGAAGAGGTAATGACTGAGCCCGCCCTTGCGGGGTGGGACGGGTTCGGGATCGTGGTGCAAGCTTACGGCCCGCGCGCCGGGATCGTTCTGGACACGCTGTATGACATGGCCGAACGCCACGACCGCAAACTGATGGTCCGTTTGGTCAAGGGCGCCTATTGGGATACCGAGATCAAGCGCGCTCAGGTCGAAGGGGTCGATGGCTTTCCCGTCTTCACCCACAAGGCGGCGACGGATGTGTCCTATATCGCCAATGCCCGCAAACTGCTGGGCATGACCGACCGCATCTATCCGCAATTCGCCACCCACAATGCGCACACGGTCAGCGCGATCCTGCATATGGCCAGCAACCAGCCGTTTGAATTCCAGCGCCTGCACGGTATGGGCGAAACCCTGCACAACCTTGTCAAAAGCCAAAACAACACCCGCTGCCGCATCTATGCACCGGTCGGGGCGCATCGCGATCTGTTGGCCTATCTGGTTCGACGACTGCTGGAAAACGGCGCGAACTCGTCCTTCGTGAACCAGATCGTGGACGAGGACGTGCCACCTGAAGAAGTCGCCGCCGACCCGTTTGTAACGGTTGAGACCCCGCCGAAACCCCTGCCGACCGGGCCCGAACTTTTTGAGCCAGAGCGCCCGAACTCAAAAGGGTTCGACCTGCACCATACGCCGACGCTCGACCGGATCGACGCCGCCCGTGGCGCATTCCGCGCCCATCACTGGCACACGCAGCCGCTTTTGTCGGACGATGCGCACCCGGAAGAGGATCAGCCGGTCGCCAACCCGGCCCTGCCACAGGACCGGCCCGGCATGGTTGCCCAGGCCAGCACCCGCGACGTGGAACTGGCGCTGGCCTCGGCCTGCCCATGGCGGGCCCCTGCGGACGACCGGGCACGTATCCTGAACGCCGCTGCTGATTTGTACGAGACGCATTTTGGCGAGCTGTTCGCCCTGCTGACGCGCGAGGCTGGCAAGTCCATACCCGACGCCGTGGCCGAACTGCGCGAGGCGGTGGATTTTCTGCGCTACTACGCGGCGAACATCCCCGATGCAGAGCCAGCGGGTACGTTCACCTGCATCAGCCCGTGGAATTTTCCGCTGGCGATTTTCTCCGGCCAGATTTCCGCCGCCCTGGCGACCGGCAACGCCGTTCTGGCCAAACCGGCCCCACAGACTCCGCTGATCGCGCATCGGGCCGTGCAACTGCTGCATGAAGCAGGCGTTCCGCGTGATGCGCTGCAACTGCTGCCGGGTGGGCCGCAGGTCGGTGCCGCGCTGACGTCGGACCCGCGCGTGTCCGGCGTGGCCTTTACCGGATCAACCGCGACGGCGCTGAAAATCCGCGCCGCGATGGCGGGCAACATGCGGCCCGGCACGCCTTTGATCGCGGAAACCGGCGGGCTGAACGCGATGATCGTCGACAGTACCGCCCTGCCCGAACAAGCCGTGCAATCCATCATCGAAAGCGCGTTTCAGTCGGCGGGGCAGCGATGCTCGGCCCTGCGGTGCCTTTATGTGCAAGAGGACATCGCAGATGACCTGCTGAAAATGCTGACCGGCGCGATGGACGCGTTGCGGATCGGGGACCCATGGCTGCTCTCCACCGATAGCGGCCCGGTGATCGATCAGGATGCGTGGCAGGGTATCGCGGATCACATCGCCACGGCCCGGTGCGAAGGCAGGGTTCTGAAAGAAATGGCCACGCCCCCCGAAGGCACCTTCATCGCCCCCACCCTGATCGAGGTGACGGGTATCGGAGCACTGGAGCGCGAGATCTTCGGCCCCGTCCTGCATGTGGCGCAGTTCAAAGCGTCCGAGATCGATCAGGTCATCGCCGACATCAACGCCACCGGCTACGGCCTGACCTTTGGCCTGCACACCCGTATTGACGACCGCGTGCAACACATCACCGAGGCCGTTCACGCAGGCAACATTTACGTGAACCGCAACCAGATCGGCGCGATCGTCGGCTCGCAACCCTTTGGGGGCGAGGGGCTGTCGGGCACCGGCCCCAAAGCGGGCGGTCCGAACTACATGGCCCGGTTCTGCGCGCCAGACCGGCAAGAGAGCGCGGCGCAGTGGGACAGCACCATGAGTGACCTGCCCGCGCCGCAGGGGCACCCTGCCCCAACCCGCACCCAATCCCTGCCCGGTCCCACCGGCGAATCCAATCGCCTCAGCGAAACCCCGCGTGCCCCCCTGCTGTGCATGGGCCCCGGCCCCGACGCTGTGACAGCGCAGGCCGAGGCGGTCGAAGCCCTGGGCGGCACCGCAATCCGCGCCACGGGTATGCTTGACCTGCACCGCCTTGAAAACGTTGTCGGGATCTCGGGCGTTCTGTGGTGGGGCGACGACGAAACCGGGCATGAGATCGAACGCCACCTGGCCCGCCGCACCGGCCCCATCCTGCCGCTGATCCCCGGTCGCCCCGACCGCGCACGGGTACTGGGCGAGCGTCATGTCTGCGTCGACACAACTGCCGCAGGCGGCAACGCTGCCCTGCTTGGGGGTGCGGCGTAACCGGGCCTTGACGCTGGGCCGCGAAAAGCCCAGCGTCGCGCCATGTTTCCGATCCGCGACCATAACCCCTCGGGGCGCACGCCCTATGTTGTCTACCTGCTGATGGCGGCCAATGTCCTGATTTTCCTCAGCTATGTGGGCATCATGGATAACGATCGCCTGATCAGTCGGTTCTATTTCGACTATGCGGTCATCCCCGCCCGGATCACTGACGGGTTTGCGTTTGAAACGCTCGTGACCTCAATGTTTCTGCACGGAGGGTGGATGCATCTGGCGGGGAATATGCTGTTTCTGTGGATCTTCGGCGACAACCTCGAAGATGAGATGGGGCACCTACCCTTCCTGCTGTTCTATCTGGCCGCTGGCATCGGGGCCGGTCTGATCCATGTCGCCACTGCGCCCGACTCGGTGGTGCCGACCATCGGCGCATCAGGTGCGATTGCCGGGGTGATGGGCGGATACTTACTGCTGTTCCCGAAGGCGCGGGTGGATATTCTGCTGATCCTGATCGTCTATTTCAGGGTCTTCACGATACCGGCCTTTATCATGCTGGGCATCTGGCTGGGCATACAGTTCATGGGCAGCCTGACCAGCAACCCCGACGAAGGCGGCGTGGCCTATTGGGCCCATACCGGGGGGTTCGTCGTCGGCCTGATCCTGAGCATTCCGCTTTGGCTGAAACGCGGTGGTCCCGCTTATTGGGGCCGCACCCACGGCCATCCGCCCCACCCGGAACACAAATACAAACTGTCCCGGTCCCGCATTCCAAAGATACCGCGCCGATAAAAAAGCGCGCCTGAATTCGGACGCGCTCTTGTCATTCTGAGGGGGGGCTTAACCCCGGATCACCTTGGCGAATTGGTCAAAGATCGGCTCGTTCGCGCAGATGACTTCGCCATCTTCCAGCACGCTGCCCTCGGGGTTCAGAGCCTGCACAAAGCCGCCCGCCTCTTTCACGATGATGATCCCGGCAGCCACGTCCCAGGCATTCAGGCGACGTTCCCAGAAGCCCTCATACCGACCAGCAGCCACATAAGCCATGTCCAGCGCCGCAGCGCCCCAACGGCGCACACCAGCGCAGGCAGGCATCAGACGCGCCAGATCATGCAACGTGGCCGGCAGGTCCGAGCGGCCACCAAAGGGCAGACCGGTCGAGAAGATCGATTCAATCATGCGATGACGGCCCGAGACCCGGATACGCATATCGTTCATCCATGCGCCTTCGCCTTTTTCGGCAAAGAACATCTCATCCTTGGCGGGGTCATAGATCACACCGGATACGATCTTGCCCTTATGTTCCAGCGCGATCGAGATCGCCCAATGCGGCAGGCCGTGCAGAAAGTTGGTGGTGCCGTCCAGCGGGTCAACGATCCAGCGGCGGGTCGGGTCTTCGCCCGCGATGGTGCCACCCTCTTCGGCCAACCAGCCATAGGTGGGACGCGCGCCCAGCAGTTCCTCTTTCAGGATCGCCTCGGCCGCAATATCAGCCTTGGAAACAAAGTCGCCCGCACCCTTCATCGAGACTTGCAGGTTCTCGACCTCACGGAAATCCTTGACCAAAGACCGCCCCGCCTTGCGCGCGGCTTTAATCATGATGTTGAGATTTGCACTGCCAACCATTGTCTCAAGGCTCCTGTCCGGTCAAACCGCGCGTATACTGGGGCAATGCGCCCTTGCCAAGGGGGTTGATGCGCATAGCAGACCCGCGTTTTGCGCCTATTGCGATTGCAGCTTGCGCGCCTCGTTTCCGGCCAGTTCGATCAACTCCTGAACAAAGGGTTTTTCCAGATCCTCGGAGCGCACCGCCGCGTAAAGCCTGCGGGTGATCCCGTCTTTGGTCAGCGGACGGGTGACATAGTCGGAATTATACTTCACCTCGCGCACCACCCAATCGGGCAAAACAGAAACGCCCCGGTTCGATGCAACCAGCAACAGGATGACGGCGGTCAGTTCGACCTGACGGATCGCGGCGGGCTCAACCCGCGCGGGGATCAACAATTGGCTGAAAATGTCCAGCCGCGTCCGTTCAACCGGGTAGGTGATCAGGGTCTGGCCGCGGAAATCCTCGGCCTCGATATAGTCTTTCTGCGCCAGAGGGTGGGATGAGGCCGCAACAAACACCGCATCATAGTCGAACAATTCGATGAATTCGACGCCCGGCAGGTCTTCGGGGTCGGACGAGACGACCAGATCAACCTCTTCTTTTTGCAGCGCGGGCAAGGCATCAAAGGCAAGGCCGGGCCGAATATCCACATCCACATCGCCCCAGGATTTGCGGAAGGATTCAAGCACCGGGAATAGCCATTCGAAACAGGCGTGGCATTCGATGGCAATGTGCATCCGGCCCGTGCGTCCATCGCGCAAAGACGAAAACTCCTGCTGTGTCGCCTCGACCTGCGGCAAGATCTGTTCCGCCAGCCGCAACAGGCGCAGCCCCGCCGCTGACAGTTTCATCGGCTTGGAGCGCCGCAGGAACAGCTCCACCCCGGCCTGATCCTCGAGGCCCTTGATCTGATGGCTCAGGGCCGATTGCGTGATGTTCAGCTGATCCGCTGCACGGGCAAGACCGCCGCATTCATGGATCGCCTTGATCGTGCGCAGGTGCCGGAATTCGATGTGCATCGCAATAAGACTCATGTTGTTCTTGAGTAATATGAGTTTGTCTCACAATGTGTGAACTGGCACAAGGGCGTCAGATTGGACCGATGAGGCAGACATGACGACACCTGAGATTTCATTCGAGTTTTTCCCGCCCCAAACGCTTGAGGCCTCGTTTCGCCTTTGGGATACGGTGCAAACTCTGGCCCCGCTGAACCCGCGTTTTGTCTCGGTCACTTATGGCGCAGGCGGCACCACGCGGGAACTGACTCGCGATGCGGTGGCCACGCTGCACAAATCCTCGGGCCTGCCAGTGGCGGCGCATCTGACCTGTGTGGAGGCGTCGCGACAAGAAACGCTGGCAATTGCCGATACATTTGCGCGCGCAGGGGTTCAGAACATCGTGGCTTTGCGGGGCGATCCGCCCAAAGGTCAGGACCGGTTCACCCCACACCCTGACGGGTTTTCCCATTCCGTCGAGCTGATCGAAGCCCTTGCAGACACGGGGAAATTCAACATCCGTGTAGGGGCCTATCCCGACAAACACCCCGAGGCGCGCGACTTTTCTGCCGATATCGATTGGTTGAAAGCCAAGCTGGACGCGGGTGCGGATGAGGCCCTGACCCAATTCTTTTTCGAGGCCGAGACATTTTTCCGGTTCCGCGACGCCTGCGAGAAAGCCGGAATCGACAAACCCATCGTGCCCGGCATCCTTCCGGTTGAGAACTGGAAAGGCGCGCGTAAGTTTGCCCGCCGGTGCGGAACGCATATTCCCGATTGGGTCGAAAACGCCTTTGAAAAAGCGATCCGCGATGATCGTGAGGACCTGCTGGCGACGGCCCTTTGCACTGAGCTGTGTTCAGACCTGATCGATGGCGGCGTGGACAAGCTGCATTTCTACACACTGAACCGCCCCGAACTGACACGCAATGTGTGTTTTGCCCTTGGCATCACACCTAATACTGAATTGCAGAACGTAGCCTGACACTATCCCTGTTGGCTGCCTTGGCCCGGTTTCCTTTTGGAGCCGGGCTTTTTTCATAATCGCGATGTGAACAATACCACGCAAGCACCACCACTGTTCCAACAAACGCAATAAAAACTGATTAAAGTTTGACAAAAACGTGAGCCTCCGCACACTGGGATTGTGGTGTTTCTTTAAAGAGTTGCTTTGAGTATGGAGCCAGTAGACAAAATTAATGCGCGCGCCGATGCGCTGTCCGCATTGGGACTGGACCAAAGCGCAGGGTCAGATGACATTCGGGACGCTTGGCGTCACATCGCCTTTCGTGCGCATCCAGATCACAGAAACGGGGATTGTACCCATTTCGCCCGCGCGAAAGAGGCTTATGACTTTCTGCGCCGTGAAGGGCTGACAACCAAGGGTCAGTCCACTGGCAAACCCCGGCGGCCTAAGTTGCGCAAACGCGTCGTCGAACTAGAGCGTTCAGATATCGACGCCTGCCGCGTGTTGCTGAACACAGCCCTGTCGCACAGCCCGGACGGATCGAAGGCTGAGGCAGATGCGCACGACAAAACAGACTCGGATCACGTGCCCGACGCGGTGGGGTTCTACGGTCGCCACCTGACCTATTTCGTGCCTACACCAGTATGCGAGGGGGCCAACCGCGTGGCGCTGCCCACATCCTTTCTGGCATCGGCTCGGCGTATGGAAACCGAAGTTCTCAGCTTTCAGTCCAACGATGCAGGTGGCGGTGAGGTGGTGATCCCCGAGACGATCACTGCCAGCAAGTTTCCCGGCGCCAAAAGCGTGCGCATCAAATTCGATGCCAATCAGCAGATGCGGGACGAATTCTGGCTGGCAGTCTGAACCAACAACCCAACAAAAAAGCCCGGCCAAACAGCCGGGCTTTTGTTTTGCGTGAGTGGTCGATTAGTTCGCAACCGGACCTTTTGAGGTGAATTTCGGAATGACGCTGCTTGATGCCGCGGCGCTTTCGATGCCCGGCCAGTTGCCTTCGGCCAGATTGATGTTGCCCGGAATGTCTTCTTCGAAGAAGCCAACAACAACATCGGTGATGTTCAGGTACAGTTTGTCGTCAACGATCCGCCACAGGTTGGGGTTCGCAGGAACTTTGCCGCCCTTGGAGACGCCATAGGCGCAGTGGCCATCATATTGAGGCGCGTAGTAAGCCGGGTTCTCAAGGAACTTGTCGCGGTTTTCAGCCGATGCAAACGCCCAGGTCGCGCCGTTGTATTCCGCCGTATAGTCTGCGTTGCCGCGCACGGCCGCGGGCTGGGACTGGCCGACCGGTGCTTGATCCAGGCTGCGATAGGCAACAACGTCATATCCCGACACGGCAAAACCGGTGCCGTCTACATATTGGTCACCTGCAAAGGCAGGCACAGCAAGGGTCAAAGCAGTTGCAAGGGTCAGGGCAAAGCGTCTCATGTGGTCAATCCTTTTGTCCTTGGGTTTCGCGTTGATCAGAGGATAGGTATTTTCGCCGCGTTGGGCAGTCCTCCTCGCGTCGCTGTGAGGTCGAATGAACAAACGTGAGAGGTTCCGCCCTGATTGTTACAAAACTGCCTGCACATCCGGGGTTGGACTCGGCGCTTTGCAACATTAGCTGTTGGAACGGACGGACAATTCACCCGAACTTTGCTGAGAAAGACGACAGATGACCGAGCAATCTTCCTACACGCCCCCTACAGTCTGGACATGGGACAGCGAAAGCGGCGGCCAGTTTGCCAATATCAACCGCCCCATCGCCGGAGCGACCCACGACAAGGACCTGCCGGTCGGCAAGCACCCGCTGCAGCTGTATTCGCTGGCTACGCCCAACGGCGTCAAAGTCACCGTCATGCTGGAAGAACTGCTGGCGCTGGGTCACGAAGGCGCGGAATACAACGCGTGGCTGATCAATATCGGTGAGGGTGATCAATTCGGATCGGGGTTTGTCGATGCCAACCCGAACTCTAAAATCCCGGCGCTATGGGACCGGTCAGGGGATGCACCGCTGCGCGTCTTCGAAAGCGCATCGATCCTGTTCCATCTGGCTGAGAAATTCGATGCCTTTCTGCCGAAATCGGGCCCCGAGCGGACCGAGGTGATGAACTGGGTATTCTGGCAAATGGGCAGCGCGCCCTACCTGGGTGGCGGCTTTGGCCATTTCTACGCCTATGCGCCGGAAAAATTCGAATACCCGATCAACCGCTTTACCATGGAAACCAAGCGTCAGTTGGACGTGCTGGACCGCCAACTGGCCGAAAACACCTATATCGCGGGCGAGAATTACACGATCGCAGATATGGCGATCTGGCCCTGGTACGGTCAGCTGGTCTTGGGTCGGCTGTACAGTGCCGCCGAATTCCTGGATGTCGAATCCTACAAAAACGTAATGCGGTGGGCCAAAGCGATTGACGCCCGCCCGGCGGTTCAGCGTGGCCGAATGGTCAACCGCCCCTTTGGTGAACCGCACACACAACTGCACGAACGCCACGACGCTAGCGACTTTGAAACCCGCACACAGGACAAGCTGGCCCCTGCCGAAGACTAAAAGCTTTGCCCCGCATCCCAAAGGGGTGCGGGGTTACCTCAGCACCGGCGGCTTGTCCGGGTCACTGCCCGGTGGACTTGGGGTGACAGTGCGTCGTTCGGGCTGTGGCAGGTCGAACTTCAACCCGACACGCGCCAAGAGGGCCGCGGCTGGATCATCCACGCCAAAGAAGCCAACATCCATTGCCCCGGCTTCGATGCCCGAAAATGTCAGCGCCTCTGACGCCGCTTTGGCAAGGGCGGCTTCGGCCCCTTCGACCGCACCGACAAAGCCCAGCAAATGCCCCGCCCCGCCATCCTGCGCCTTGGTTCCGACAAGAAACGCAGCCTCAGCCAATCCCACAGCTGTTGCCAGTTTCGTATCCAACGCGGTGAGCAGATCATCCGGCAACCCAACGGGCGGCAGGAATTCGGCCAGATGCTGCTGCACCTGTTCCGGCGCGTGCTCCAGCGTTGTAGCCAACCAACCCAGCGCCTCGGCCGGGATCAGCATGGATGAGGGCGCGACCTCAAGGTTCAGGCCCAATCCGATCCCCTGCCCTGACAACAGCCCGGCCAGAATCCGACCTGACAGCGCCACATAAGGCACCGTCCGGTTGGCAAAGCGCGCAAGGCGTTCTTCGGTGTCGAACACCAAAACGAACCGACCGTCAGCCACATCGAAAACCTCGGGCGAGATGTTGTCGCCCTTTGCTTCCTCGGTCAGCAGCATGATCAACTCGCTATCCGCGAGCCGCTCAAAGAACCGAAGCCGCGTCGCATCATCCTGCGGGTTGGCCTGCATCGCGGCATGGGCGGCATCAAGGGCGGTTGTGTCAGTCATTCAGAACCTCTTGCACCCGTGCACGCAGAACCGGCAGCAATTCGGCCTCAAACCACGGGTTTTTCTTCAACCATGCCGTATTCCGCCACGAGGGATGAGGCAAGGGAAAGACCTGCGGCGCATAGTCTTGCCAGCGCTTCACCGTCTCAGTTACCGACCCGCGGGTGCCCAGATGGTACTTATGCGCATGACCCCCAACCAGAACGGTCAACGGCACCTGGCCCAGTTCTTCCATCACCCGATCATGCCAGGTTTTTCCGCAGATCGGAGGCGGCGGCAGGTCCGCCTTGCGTTCGTTGTAACCGGGAAAGCAGAACGCCATCGGCACGATGGACACCCTCGTGCGGTCGTAAAACACTGTGTCATCGATCCCCAGCCAGTCACGCAGGCGGTCGCCCGACGGGTCGGTAAAGGGGCGGCCCGACTCGTGCACCCGTGCGCCAGGTGCTTGCCCCGCGACCAAAAGCGGTGTGCCGTGCCGGAACCAGACCACCGGGCGGGGCTGGTGCGCTGTATGTGTGGCCTGAAACCGGTCGGCACAGATACGGCAGGCTTCAATCTCTTTCTGTAGTGAATTCATCAGATCGCAAGGTTTCCGGCGTCAAACTGGGGGACGGTCGAGATGAAAGATAGTCAATGTGCCACACCGGGCCAACCGATACACAAGTCACAATACCAACAGGCGTTTGCGGTACGCATTGATCATTTGTTTCATAATTCGACATAATGTAGCCAAGATGGACGAATAAATTATCCGTTCCCTCACCGGCCCACCCGGTGCAACACAAAGATGAGCAGCAGGCCCCGGATGCTTGAGTTCGAGAATGTCAGTAAGTCCTTTTGGACCGGAACCCGCCGAAAGGTGATTCTGGATCAGGTCTCGTTCCGGATTGAGCTTGGGCGCTCGATCGGCATTCTGGCGCCTAATGGCACCGGCAAGACGACACTGATCAACATGATGGCGGGGCTTGAGAAACCGGATGAGGGCGTGATCCGCAAAGACTGCAGGATTTCCTTTCCCATGGGCTTTGCGGGCGGGGTGGCCAAGCGGCTCTCGGCGCTGGAAAACGCGCGTTATATCGCAAAAATCTATGGGATGGACCCCGATTATGTCGAGGCATATTGCAGCTGGCTGTGCGGTCTGGGTGAGTATTTCAACCAACCGATGGGCACGTATTCCTCCGGTATGCGGGCGCGGTTTACATTTGCGCTGATGCTGGCGCTGGATTTTGACATGTACCTGATCGATGAGGGCATGCCAGCAACCACGGATGTGGAATTCAACCGCAAAGCCGGTGACATTCTGCGGGAACGGCTGCGCACCACGACGCTGGTGATCGTGTCCCACAGCCCCGAAGTTCTGGAAAAATTCGCCCAGCAAGCCGCCGTTCTTCTGGATGGCCAGCTTTACATGTTCGACACCTTGGAAGAGGCCCGAGAGCTATATGACTACCAAACCCAAGGCTAAAAAATACCGCTGGCGGCGCAATCGTCAGAACGCGGACTCGGCAGAGGCCCGCGCTGACGCGATGTCGCGTATCAGAGAGGCCACGCAACCCTCTGAGGCCGCAAATGACAGCGCGCCCGCGACCGACATCGAAGCGATCAAACGCGAAGGGCTGACCGGGCGACAATTGCGCGTGGCGCGGCGTCTGGCAGATAAAAACGGGCTGGCGGCAACGTCGGACTATGATGCAGTGCGCTTGCTACGCGAAAAAGGCATCGATCCGTTTGAGCGCGCCAACCTGCTGGACCTGGCGGCCGAGCGCAAAGATTCCAAAGATCAGGCGCGGGATAAAATCACCATCCAGCTGCCGCAAACCGTCCGAGAAAACCCTCAGAGTCTTCCGGGGCCAGAGCTCAGCCCTGCGGAAAGGCGCAATCTGGAAATCGGTGAGATTCAGAAGGAAATCGCGCGCCGCCGCAAACGTAAACTGTTTGCGTTGTTTGCGCGTCTGGCCTTTTTCGTCTTGCTGCCGACCCTGATCGTGGGCACCTATTTTTATCGTTTTGCAACGCCAATGTATGCCAGCGACTCGGCGTTTTCGATTTTGCAGGCCGATGGCGGCGGTGCATCCTTTGGTGGTTTTCTGGCGGGAACCCAATATGCGACGGCGCAGGATTCGGTCGCAACGCAGGAGTTTCTGGAATCCAAAGACGCCCTTGTGCGATTGGAAGAAGACACCAATTTTTCCGCAATTTTCAAGCAAGATTGGATCGACCCGATTCAGCGGCTGCCGCAGGATGCGACGCTTGAGGACACCTACAAGCTTTATAAACGCATGATCACCATTGGCTATGACCCAAGTGACGGGATCATCCGAATGGAAGTGGCGGCCCCCACACCTGAAATTACTGTCGAACTGTCTGATCTGCTGCTGTCTTATGCTGAAGAAACCATCAATGGGCTGACCGAACTGAAGCGCGAAGACCAGATGCGCGATGCACGCGCGGGGTTCGAAATGGCGCAGGAAGAACGGCGCAAAGCGCAGGAAGAACTGATTGAATTGCAACTGCAGGGCGCGGTTCTGGACCCGGAAAATGTGCTGGCGGGCCTTCGCGGACGGATCAACGCGATCGAGCTTGAGCTGCAGGAAAAAGAGCTGCAACTGGCTGCGCTTTTGGACAATGCGCGCCCCAACCAGGCCAAGGTCGAAGGCGTACAGGCCGACATCAAACGGCTTGAGGCTGTTCTGGCCGAGTTGAACGCCGAAATGCTGGATGCATCGGCAGGCGAAAACTCGCTGGCGCGGCTGAGCGTTCGAATCCAGATGGCGCAGGCCGATCTGGCCGCCCGGGATCTGATGATGCAAACCGCACTGGAACAGATGGAAACCACACGGACCGAGGCCAACCGCAAGGTGCGCTATCTGACCGTATCGGTGAACCCTGTGGCCAGTCAGGAACCCAGCTATCCGCGCAAGTTCGAAAATACGATTTTGGCTTTCCTGTTGTTTGCTGGTATCTACCTGATGATCTCGCTTACCGCGTCGGTCCTTCGTGAACAGGTATCCTCGTAAGACACATGAAACATGTAAAAATCTCCGATCTCACGGTCGGCAATGATCTGCCTCTGACGATCATTGCGGGCCCCTGCCAGCTTGAAACTGCCGATCATGCCCAGATGATCGCGGGAAAAATGAAAGAGGCCTGCGATGCCGCCGGTGCGCAGTATGTCTTCAAAGCCTCTTACGACAAGGCGAACCGGACCTCTCTGTCCGGCGCGCGCGGCATGGGGATCGATGCCGGGCTGAAGGTGCTGGATGACATCCGCAAGACGATGGGCATTCCGGTTCTGACGGACGTCCACACCGAAGCGCAATGCGCAATCGCGGCCGAGGCTGTGGATGTGCTGCAGATCCCGGCCTTTCTGTGCCGTCAGACCGACATGCTGCTGGCTGCGGGCAATACGGGCGCTGTGATCAACGTTAAAAAGGGGCAGTTTCTGGCCCCCTGGGAAATGCCCAATATCGTGGCCAAGATCGAAAGCACCGGGAATACGAATATCCTGCTGACTGAGCGTGGCTCGTCCTTTGGCTATAACACGCTGGTGGCAGACATGCGCTCGCTGCCGCAAATGGCGCAGACGGGTTACCCAGTGGTAATGGACGCCACCCATTCGGTGCAGCAACCCGGCGGTCAAGGTGGCTCATCCGGTGGTCAGCGCGAATTTGCGCCGGTCATGGCCCGGGCTGCGGTCGCCGTTGGGACGGGGGCCGTGTTTATGGAAACGCATCAGGACCCGGACAACGCACCCTGCGACGGGCCCAACATGATCTATCTGGATCAGATGCCCCAGTTGATTGACACTTTGATGCGCTTTGACGCGCTGGCCAAAGCCAACCCCATTCAGATTTAAGCACGAGCGATAGTATGACCAAACCCATCCCCGAGGTGACCCCAAACACCTGGAGCTTTCTGCGCGACCCGATGATCAAACCCACGGGGTTTCGCGAATATGACGCCCGCTGGAAATACCCCGAAGAGATCAACCTGCCCGGCATGACGGCTTTGGGCCTTGGTCTGGGCACTCAGATGCGCAAACGCGGCATCGCGCCGGTCATTGCGGTCGGCAATGACTATCGCGACTATTCGCTGGCGATCAAGAACGCGCTGATCCTTGGGCTGATGCAGGCAGGAATTCAGGTCAAGGATATTGGCCCCGCGCTTAGCCCGATGGCGTATTTCGCCCAGTTCCATCTGGATGTGCCTGCTGTGGCAATGGTCACCGCCAGCCACAATCCCAATGGCTGGACCGGGGTGAAGATGGGTTTTGAGCGTCCTCTGACCCACGGGCCTGATGAAATGTCGGAACTGCGCGACATTGTGCTGAATGGCGAAGGCCAGCCACATGAGGGCGGGTCATACGAGTTCGTTGATGGCGTCAAAGAAGCTTATATCGACGATCTGGTTGGCGATTTCAAAATGTCACGCCCGCTGAAAGTGGTTTGCGCGACCGGGAACGGCACCGCTTCGGCCTTTGCGCCCGAGATATTCGAGCGGATGGGCGTCGAGGTTGTGCCCAGCCACACCCGGCTGGATTACACCTTCCCCAACTACAACCCCAATCCCGAAGCGATGGAGATGCTGCACGACATGTCCGATACCGTGAAATCCAGCGGTGCCGACATGGCGCTTGGCTTTGACGGCGACGGCGACCGCTGCGGCGTTGTCGATGACGAGGGTGAGGAGATTTTTGCCGACAAGGTTGGCGTGATCATGGCCCGCGATCTGGCCAAGCTGTACCCCAATGCGACCTTTGTGGCCGATGTGAAATCCACTGGCCTGTTCGCCAGCGACCCCGAATTGCAGGCCCGTGGCGTCAAGGCCGACTACTGGAAGACCGGCCACAGCCACATGAAACGCCGGGTCAAGGAAATCAACGCGCTGGCTGGGTTTGAAAAATCGGGTCACTACTTTCTGGCCGAGCCTATCGGGCGCGGCTACGACTGCGGCATGCGTGTGGCGGTCGAGATTTGTAAGCTGATGGACCGCAACCCGGACAAAAGCATGTCGGATCTGCGCAAGGCGCTGCCGAAGACATGGTCGACCCCGACCATGTCCCCCTATGCGGCGGATACCGAGAAATACGACATCCTTGCACGTCTGGTCGACAAGCTGGTCGCCAAGGCCGATGCAGGGGAAACTCTGGCTGGTCGCGCGATCAAAGAGGTGGTCACGGTCAACGGCGCACGTGTCATTCTGGACAATGGCAGCTGGGGGCTGGTGCGCGCCTCTTCGAACACGCCAAATCTGGTTGTGGTCTGCGAAAGCAGTGACAGCGAAGATGAAATGCGCGCCATCTTCGCCGATATCGATGCGGTGATCCGCACCGAACCCGGCGTTGGCGATTACGATCAAACCATCTGATCCAAACCAATTAAGGGGTGCCCGAGGGCACCCCTTTTAGTCTGCACCAAACAGTTTGAGCAGGCCCTTCTTGGCCTCTTCCTCCAGTTTGTTCTTCAGGGCATCTTCGACGCTTTCGCTGTCGGTGACCACAGTCCCCAACTCATCACCGACCTTATCCAGCACCTTTTGCTTGGCGTCGTCTTCCAGGTCTTTCAACTGCCCTTCGGCGGCAGCTTCGATCACCTTGGTCAGATCAGGTTTGATCGACGGGTTGCTCCAAGGACCGACAATGCGAACTGGCACCGAAATGCCTTGGCCGGAATTGGCCCGTAACGCGGTCGGCGTAAACAAATAGTCAAGCGTCTGCGCCCCGATATTGACCACCCCTTTGCCATCAGCGCGGAAGTTATCCAGCGACATCAACAGATCATTGTTGGTCAGAACCCCCTGATCCATCGTAAAGCTGGCCGTCAGACTGTTGAAAACCGTTGTTCCACCAGTGCCCTTGCCCCGTCCCATCAACCGGTCAAGATCAAAGCCCGAAATCACGCCTTGCCCCACATTCAGGCCGCCCTTCCCGCTGAGAGAGCGCATGATCTGATCTTCGGTTTGCCCCACGCCCAGAAAGTCGAAACTGCCAGAGCCAGTTCCCGTGAACCCATTGACATCAAGCGCGGTCGACAGAGCTTGCTGCAGGTTGATACCGTCGGCTTTCAGATTGCCGCCAACTGACAGCCCGTTTCGATTATTGGCGACCACCTGCCCGGTCACTGTGCCCGCGAACAAAGTGGCGGGGTTCATCTTGAGAACCGCCCGGGATCGATCCAGGCTAAGCGTCAGGTCGCTTGGGCCCAGCGTCAGATCAGGCACCGCGATGGATGCGGCGGTCAGGCGGATTTCGCCATTGGCCAGCGCCAGCGCAGAGGCGTCGATGGGGTCAGTTGACCATCCACTGCCGGTTGCAGGGGCCGTAGCAGAGCCGCCGCCCCCGGAATCCGATGTCTCATTGTAACGCGACAAATCCAGATCGCCGGTCTTGAGACGCGCGGTGATTTTGGGCGGGTCCGCGATCTCGACGTCCACATCGCCAGTGAAGCGATTGTTATCCAGCTGTGCCACCATCTGGCGCAGCGATGCACGGCCATCGCTTGTATAAGTCATATGCCCCGAGACATCGGCCACACGACCCAATCCCCGGGGCACGCCAACGCCCGCCTGCCCGAACGCCGCCAGCATCTGTTCGGTATTGGTCGTCTTGACCTCAAGACTGCCGTCCATCTCTCCGGCCAGGTTAACGCGGCCGTCAAAGCCGAACTCTCCGCCCGGCGCGGTCAGGGCCAGTTGCAACGGTGCCACCGCGCCCGAGGCATAGGCGGGCAGGTTCGGTATCTTGAGGTCGACATTGACCGTCCCCCCCGGCACGCCCATCTGCGCCGCCATGATCATCGGTGCGGAAACATCGGGCCAACTGGCAGACAGATCAACGCCCGAGAAATCGAAGGTCTTCACGCCGTTTTCGATGTAAAGCAACCGCGCATCTGTCAGTTCCAGGCGATCCAGAGTGACGGCGCCCTGTGACGAGGTCTGCGTAGGCGCGGTGGCTTGCCCTGAACTGGCCTGGGCACTGGGCTGAGAGCCAGCGGCACTCAGCTCCCAGTTTCCCCGCCCGTCCGACAGTTCCAACCGCAGCACGGGCTGATCAGCAATGACGCGGCGGATACGAAACTCACCATTCAGCAGGGCCGCAGCATCGACGCCGACGGCCAGGCTGTTCGCGCTCAGCATCGGTTCCGATGCCGCCCAGGGGGCGTTGCTAAAGGTGACAGGCCCCGTCTCCATTCCCAGAACCGGCCAGAACGACAGTTTGACCTCACCGGTCAGGCTCAGCTCTCGCCCGGTTTTGGCCTTGACCTGCTCGGCCAGGATCGTGGCCAGCTTGTCGCCCGGCATCAGCAACAGCGCGCCAATCGCAAGGCCAAATGCGACCACGAAAAGGAACAGGATGCGCAACAGCCACTTCATTTTTCTGCTCTCCGCTTTTTTGGCATGCGTTGAAAAGATCATTCAAAGCTCAGCCATCATTTGCAAGGGGAAGCGTTCCCCACTATATGCCGCCCAATGAGTACAAACCCGCCAAACCTCCGCCCCGATCTGGCGCCAGCCGCCCGGATGCCCGAGACGCCACGTTTGAATCAGCCCACCATCGGCATGGTGTCCCTTGGCTGCCCCAAAGCTCTGGTCGACAGTGAGCGTATCCTGACCCGTTTGCGGGCCGAAGGGTACGGAATTTCGCCGGATTATTCCGGGGCAGATGCCGTGATTGTGAACACCTGCGGCTTCCTCGACAGCGCCAAGGCTGAATCGCTGGACGCCATTGGCGAGGCTTTGGTGGAAAACGGCAAGGTCATCGTGACCGGCTGTCTGGGGGCGGAACCGGATTACATCCGCGAGCATCATCCCCGCATCATGGCCGTGACCGGCCCGCATCAATATGAACAGGTTCTGGATGCCGTTCACAGCGCCGTGCCGCCCGATCCTGATCCGTTTGTGGACTTGCTCCCCGCCGCCAGCGTGCAGCTGACCCCGCGCCACTACAGCTATCTCAAGATTTCCGAGGGCTGCAACCACAAGTGCAAGTTCTGCATTATCCCTGACATGCGCGGGAAACTGGCCAGCCGCCCGGCACATGCCGTTCTGCGCGAGGCCGAGAAATTGGTCGACAATGGCGTGCGCGAACTGCTGGTGATTTCGCAGGACACCTCGGCCTATGGGCTGGACCGGAAATACGACGTGAACCCGTGGAAAGACCGCGAGGTGCGCAGCCACATCACCGATCTTTCGCGCGAACTGGGGCAGCTCGATGCCTGGGTGCGTCTGCACTATGTCTACCCCTACCCGCATGTGCGCGAGTTGATCTCGCTGATGGCGGATGCCGGGTGCAATGTGCTGCCTTATCTGGATATTCCGTTCCAGCACGCCCATCCGGACGTTCTGAAACGCATGGCCCGCCCGGCGGCGGCGGCCAAAACACTGGACGAAATCGCCGCCTGGCGCGCCACGTGCCCGGACATCACCCTGCGGTCAACCTTTATCGTCGGCTACCCCGGCGAGACCGAGGCCGAGTTCCAGACCCTGCTGGATTGGATGGATGAGGCGCAGCTGGATCGTGTCGGTTGCTTCCAATACGAAAACGTCGATGGCGCACGGTCGAACGACCTGCCAGATCATGTCCCGGCCGAGGTCAAGCAGGACCGCTGGGACCGCTTCATGGAAAAGGCGCAGGCCATTTCCGAGGCCAAGCTGGCCGCAAAGGTCGGCCAGACCATCGACGTGATCGTAGATGAAGTCGATGCCGAGGCCGCCACCTGCCGCACCAAGGCGGATGCCCCCGAGATCGACGGCAATCTGTTCATCGATGAAGGGTTCGAAGACCTCAAACCCGGCGACATTGTCCGGGTCGAGGTGGACGAAGCCGGGGAATATGACCTCTGGGGCAAGCTCGTCTGATCCGGTCACCCCCGATAGTCGAAGCGTGAGCCGAGTTTATTGGCGTTTTGCGCCCCGATGGCGGATCATGACAGGACGAACTGCCTTGTAAGAAGGAGAGTCCAATGTCTTATCTGCGCCTCTATGGCCTGAAATGTCTGGCGGTGGTCTTTGCCGCCCATGTCTTTGCGATGCCTGCTGTCGCTGACCAGGTCCGCTCGGGCGGGTTTCTGGTGATCGGGACCAAACCTCAGAACCTTCTGCACAAAAGCCAGCACCAGGTTCACCGCTATTATGGCGTGACCAAAGAGCATAAGCCCGAGGTCAAGGTTCACCACAAAGGCAAAAAGCCCAAGGTCCATCTGCATAAATCAAAACCGCGGGTTTACTATCGCAAACCGGTCAAACGACATCATCGGTCGGCACACGGGTTCCGCAAAAAACACGTGTCGCCCTATTACATCCCCAAACGCTATGGCATCCGGCATCGGGGGTTCAAGTATTACAAGCGGCGTCACTGACGCCGCCTCTGTTAAAACAGGCTGACCACCCCGGCCACCCATGCGACGCCCGCCGTCACAGCCGTCAGAGCGACGGCTGCACTGGCGGCGTCCTTGGCCTGACCCGCCAGAGTGTTCTGTTCGGTCGAGGTGTGGTCAACCGCCCGTTCAATCGCGGTATTGAACAGCTCTGCCACCAATACCAGCAAACCCAAAACAAGGATCAGCGTGCGCATACCGCTGTCCAGTGGCAGCAAAAACACCAGACCGGCAGAAATCAGATTCGCCCAGCCCCAGACCCGAAACGAATATTCATCGCGCCACGTGGCCACCAGACCCTGCCAGCTCCAGACGGTGCGATCCCTGAGACGTGTAAAGAAGTTTCTCATTGACCCTCTGACGATAAAAAAGCCGCCCCGGGGGCGGCTGCGACTGATTATAGATGCGGGCGGCCTAAAGCAAAAGCCGCCCGCGGAATTCTTACTGTGCGACCGGGTTACACACGGTCTGACCAGCTTCGGTGGTGGCCAGCTCGGTACCTGCCGGGCAGCTCGGCGTACCGAACTTGTCATATTCAGGGGTGATGTAAACCGGTGCTGGCTCCTCCTGCTGCGAGCACGCAGCCAGGACCAGGGCAAATGCACCAACGGCAAAAAACTTGATTTTCATATCCGTCATTCCTTTATTAATTTCCTGATATTGCCCAAGAATTCGGGGCCAGTCTCAGAATACGACTTCGGTGATATTTTGGCAACGGATTCAATCACAAACACGTGATGAAGGCGGAACACTGCCAGTAACCCCCTCAGACAACGCAGATTTCTGAGCAAAGACTACCGTTTTGCACGGATCGGCCTACTCTTGTTGCAGTGACATCAGCAAAGACGGAGTAGCCACATGTCAGACACCCCCATTATCGCCCAAAAAGACCCCTACCCTGTTGAGGTGACCGAGGGCAAAAGCTATTTCTGGTGTTCCTGCGGGCAGTCCAAAAGGCAGCCGTTTTGCGATGGATCCCACAAGGACACAAGTTTCGAGCCGATAAAATACACCGCAGACAGCACCAAAAAGGTGTTTTTCTGTGGCTGCAAGCACAGCAAGAAATCACCGCTTTGCGACGGGTCGCATTCCAAGCTCTGATCAGCGCTTCAGCGCGTTCAACTGATCCGCATTGGCACAGAACTCCGGGGCCGCGCTGGCCTCGGATTGTTGCTGTGCCAGCCACAGAACACAGTCCTCACTGCAATTCGACGCCCGGCACCGGGTGATCATCCGGGCATACTCGTCCGGGGTCAGACGGCCATCGGCCATGGCTTCGGTGAAAGACACGTTCATGCAGCGTGCCACGGATCGGGTCAGCCAGAAGTGTTTTTCGACATCACCCAGAACGGAACGTGTCATGCTGTTTCCTGTTCTAACCGCGTCTTCAGCGCCGCAAACCGCTGATGGTTTTTGCAGGTCTGCGGAGCACCGACGATGTTTTCATGTTGATCCAGCCAATCCGGGCATTGGTTGGCCCAGCCACAGCCCCGGCAATACTGAATCATTTCGGCCCAATCCTGCTGTGTCAGGTGCCCTTTGGAATGGGCCGCAACCATATCCGTACCCGTCGCCCGCCCCATACGCAGGACAAGGCGCAGGTGGGTCATGATCTCTCCGAGATGGGGCATGGGGCACTCCGGTCGTTACGGCACGAGTTTGCCAAGAAGATTCTGATTCCGGCAGTATTCAGGTGTCTGCGTCGCCTGACCCATTTCGTTCAGGAAACTCTGGCAGTGGCCGGGGTTCGGGCAATCCGTGCATCTCAGGACAGCGTCGGTCAGTTGATCGATGGAAACATCCCCACTGATCGCCGCCTCTTGCAGGTCCACCCCAAGTTTGGTTGCCATCCGGTCGACCAGACCGGCGTGAAGTTTCAATACGTCCTGATCCGCCATAGCTGATCCTTTCCTGTCGCACGTCCCTAACAGGATAGCCGAAAGCTGCGGATGGGCCTTTGACTCAGGTCAAGGCCCCACGCCGATATGGTCCAGATAGGCGCGCGTGGCGTCCTGCACGCGGCGAAAGCGGTCCCCGCCCAGTTTCTTGCCGCCATACCAGCGGGTGACGATCACCACATGGCCGTCCATCCCCGCACGTTCCAGCATGCGCAGGATCACCATACCAGCGCCGCTTTCGCCGTCATCAGCCTTGAGCGCCCCTGTCGGCAGAACAGCAGCCCAGGTGTTGTGAGTTGCCTTGGCATAAGCTTTGTCTGCCTTCAGCGCCTGCAGCACCGCATCGACATCGGCACGCGTCGTCACTGGTGCGCCCGACACCGCGTATTTCGAGCCCCTGTCGGTGAGGATCACACCCAGCCGTATCACGACAGTCATTGTGTCAGACCCAGTTGCCGTGCGGTTTCCAAAACGATCTGAACCCGATCTGCATTCGGAGGGTGCGTGCCCAGAAACTGATCGCCCGGATCGGGGATACGGTCAAAGTACTTTGCACCGACCAAAGGATCATACCCGGCATTATGGATGATGATTGTGCCCAGTTGGTCCGCCTCCAGCTCAAACTGTTTGACGTTGATCTGCACATTCACCTCAGCGCCCAGCTTTTGCGAGCGTTCAAGCTGCGCCCCGTCTTCGCCATAGAGCTTGCCAAGCCTGTCGAAAATCGCGGCGCCTTCCCGGGCGTTTTTGGATTGTTGATCGATATGCCCCAAAACATGATGGGCCGCCTCGTGCCCCATGACAAAAGCCAGTTCATCCGCGTTGTTTGCGGATTGGATCATCGCCCGGGTAAAGATGATGACCGGCTGGTCCTTATCATCCAGAGTCTGAAACGCATTTGCCGGAGCGTTCGGATTCAGATCGACCAGGATCGTAAAGTCGCAGTTTCTCACCCGGCCCTGCCGCAGACACTCGGCCCGCGCCTCTTTGCCCACGGTCTGGCTGATTTCGCGAAAGGCTTCGGCCTCAACCCGGAAATCCTGCGTGTCCGGCGACCACTCGGTCACAGGCTGCACGCGCAGGCCACCCGCGTTGCACGCCGCCAGCACCAGTGAAAACAGCAGATAGGTCAGACGACGCATAGAAATTCCTTTGAAACGGCGATCCCGTTTGCGAAACCATAGCGCGCTCCTACTTGGACCGCCACACCCGGTTTATGCGCGAACGGGTTGCATTGCCGAGCTTCGCCCGGCACTCTGCCAACATGTTTTCGATTGAGCATGAATTCGACTCGACAGTCATCACTCTGGTCGACGATGGCCCCAAGCCGTTGCAAGAGGATGTCGTCATCAACAGCTTTGCCGAATGTGTAACGCTGGAGCAATTGAACCCCCGGACGGACCAGATGCAAAAGATAACCCTGTCGCCGGAACAGGTTCGCGACCTGGCGGCAGCTTTGGACCTGCCCGAAGGGGTTTACCAGATTCACGAACGTCCAGATCAGGGCGCGTAAACGAAAAGCTTGTCCCGCGACGTCGGCCCCTGCTTCAGGGTCAGATCGGACGGGGCGATCCCCATAGCCATCGCCAATATCCGGCGCACCGCGTCATTGGCTTTGCCGTTTTCCGGCGGCGCGGTCACGGTGATGCGGATTTTCCCGCCATCCAGCGCGATACTGTCTTTTGCCGCTTTGGGTGTCACTCGGACTGCCAACGCGGTGCCCGGCACGGCATAGGCGCTTAGATCCGGCACATCGCGCAGCTTTGGTTTGGCCATCTTGTCCCTCCTGCCTGCAAACACACTTGCATGGGCGCGCGGGGAATGAAATTGATCCCGCATATCCAGCTGTTTGCACTTGAAACGGGCCAGATGTTCAACCAGATACACACTGCTCATGTAAAGGAAGTTAACATATGTCCTTGAAAAACCCGGCCGCTCTGGAATTCCTGCAATCACGCCGGTCGCGCCCCGCGAAAACTCTGGTCGCCCCGGCCCCGACACGGGACGAGCTGTTGCCGCTGCTGACCGCCGCCGCGCGCAGCCCGGATCATGGCAAGCTGGAGCCCTGGCGCTTCATCGTGCTGGAAAAAGGCGCGATGCCACGCCTGTCCGAACTGACACGGCACAGCGGTGAGAAGTTGGGCAAAACCCCCGAAGAGATCGCCAAAGCCCAAAGCCAGTTCGACATGGGCCATCTGGCCGTCGCGGTGATCGAAGTACAAAAGCCGTCGGAAAAAGTGCCTGCAATCGAACAGACCTATTCCGCAGGGGCCGTTTGTCTGGCGCTGTTGAACGCGGCCCTTGCCGCTGGCTGGGGCGCAAACTGGCTGTCAGGCTGGCAAACCCACGACCCCGCGTTCTGCCGTCAGGCTTTCGGCCTGCAAGACAATGAACGGGTCGCGGGCCTGATCCATATCGCGACCGAGGGCACCACCCCACCCGAACGCCCCCGCCCTGACATTGCTGAGTTGACCGAGTGGGTCTCGGAATGATCATCTTCAACGCGTTTTTCGCAGCCCTTGGCCAGATCGGAGACCCCAAGTTCCGTGCCGTCCTGCTGCGCGGTGTGGGGCTGACGATTGCATTGTTGATCGCGGCCTGTGCCGTGGCGATCTGGCTGATAAACCGGGCGTCGGGGAGTGAAATCTCATTGCCCTGGATCGGGGCAGTCCCGTGGCTGAATGACGTGCTAAGCTATTCCGGTATCTTCGTGGTGCTGATCCTGCCTGTGTTTCTGATGATGCCCGTCGCCTCGGCCATTATCTCGATGTTTCTGGAAGAGGTCGCGCAGGCGGTCGAGGACAAACACTATCCCACCTTAGCCGCCGTACCCGGCATCCCCTTTAGCGAGGGGTTGCGGGACGCGCTCAGCTTTATGGGCCTGCTGATCGTCGCCAACCTGCTGGCGCTGATCCTCTACGCGATTTTCACGCCGCTGGCGCCCTTTATCTTCTGGGCGATGAACGGGTTTCTGCTGGGCCGGGAATATTTCACTCTAGCCGCCCTGCGCCGCATCGGGCGTGACGGAGCGCGCAAGCTGCGGGCCAAGCATATCACCACGATCTGGATGGCGGGGACGCTGATGGCGATCCCCTTGTCAGTGCCGCTGGTGAACCTCGTGATCCCGATCATCGGGGCCGCGACCTTCACCCATATCTATCACAAACTGTCCGCCTGACGCCTAGCCGCGCGGCTCAAGCTGGTTCAGCCAGTCAAAGTCGCGCACCGAAATCACGCCCGAGATGATGATCCCTGCAATAACCACCCACAGCACCACCGTTATCCCGGTGGTGATCCACAGCTTTTTCTTCATGTGATGCACTTCCGGCGCACCGGCATGGGTGCCCGGAACGATCTCACCCAGATCGCCCTGCGTCTTGATGCGGATCGGCAGCACCACCAACAGCGTCATGAACCAGATGACGGCAAAAAGAACCAGAGCAGCAGTGATCGTCATGACAGCCTCGCGTGTGTTAAACCTGTTCTAGCTCAACCAGGCAGCCGTTAAAGTCCTTGGGGTGCAGGAAAAGCACCGGCTTGCCATGGGCACCGATCTTGGGCTCGCCCGACCCCAGCACGCGGGCTCCGGTTTCTTTCAAATGATCACGCGCCGCGATGATGTCATCGACCTCATAGCAGACATGGTGAATGCCGCCTGACGGGTTCTTTTCCAGAAATCCGTTGATCGGGCTGTTCTCGCCCAGCGGATACAGCAGCTCGATCTTGGTATTGGGCAGTTCGATGAACACCACGGTCACACCGTGATCGGGCTCATCCTGAGGCGCGCCGACCGTGGCCCCCAGCGCGTTGCGATACTGCTCGGACGCCGCCTCAAGATCGGGTACAGCGATGGCAACATGGTTCAAACGACCAATCATAGAACTCTCCTCCATTCTGCGTTGCAGCGGTTATGAGGGCAGTTCAGCCAAAGAACAAGTGCGCCAAATTGCCGTTAACGTCGTGTTAGCCAGAAGTTTCTAGCGTGAGGCATCTGCTGATTAGGAGTTCTGCCATGGACGATTCGAGCCCCTTCGCCTCTCCCGCACAGCCGACGGCCACGCGGCCGCTGTTGGGCCAAACCATTCTGGTTGTCGAAGACAGCCGTTATGCCTGCGACGCGATCCGCCTGATGTGCCTGCATTCTGGCGCACGTATCCGGCGTGCCGATTGCCTGACATCCGCGCGTCGACACCTGCAGATTTACCGCCCCTCGGTCATTTTGGTGGATATTGGCCTGCCAGACGGGTCCGGGGCCGAACTGATCGCGGAACTCACCCAGACCAATCCACGGATTGGTGCCATTCTGGCCATGTCGGGCGATGACCATGCCGAAGATGCCGCCCTGAAGGCTGGCGCGGACGGGTTCCTGCACAAGCCACTGAAATCACTATCGCATTTCCAAAAATTCGTTCTGGAAAGCTTGCCCGAAGACCGCCGCCCCAACAGCCTGCACGCCGTGCGGGATGAGGTCATTTGCCCTGACCCAATGGCTTATCAGGACGATATGGCGCATATCGCGGATGTTCTGGCTGGACCAAATGATCATCTTACACTGGATTACGCAGCCCAATTCCTGCGTGGGGTCGCCCGGGATGCCGAGGATACGATTCTGGCAGATGCCGCTCAGAAGCTAGCGGAATCCCGCGCCAGCGGTGCACCGGTGACAGCTCTGGCCGCTCAGGTCGCCGGCATCGTTCAGGCCCGACTGGAACAGCGTGAGGCGATTTGAGATGGTGACCGCCTATTTTCTGACCGCAACAATCCTGATCATCTGGGCCTATTGCCAGACCCGGACAACCGCACGGAACATACGGGTGGCAAGCGGCGCACAGCCTTGCGTACTGCAAGCAGTAAGTGATGGTAAGGGTCATGCTCGCGGATTGGGCGCAGCCGTACAGACCGCCAAGAAAAAACCCGCCGCAGGGTCTGCGACGGGCCTCTAAGGGGTTTAAACAGGGTTACTCCTGCGGGATGATCCGCAGACCCAGTTCCATCAACTGATCCGAGGTCGGATCGGACGGCGCGTCCATCATCAGGTCTTCGGCGCGCTGGTTCATCGGGAACATCATGACCTCGCGGATGTTGGCCTCATCGGCCAGCAGCATCACGATCCGGTCGATGCCCGCAGCGCAGCCCCCGTGCGGCGGCGCGCCATAGTGGAAGGCATTGAACAGCGCGCCAAAGCGCGATTTCACCTCATCCGCGCCATAGCCCGCCAGTTCAAAGGCCTTCAGCATGATTTCCGGCTTATGGTTGCGGATCGCGCCCGAGACCAGCTCATACCCGTTACAGGCCAGATCATACTGATAGCCACGCACGTCCAGCGGATTGCCGTTCAGCGCCTCCATGCCGCCTTGGGGCATCGAGAACGGGTTGTGTTCAAAGTCGATCGCGCCGGTTTCTTCGTCCTGCTCATAGATCGGGAAATCCACGATCCACGCAAAGGCAAAGCGGTCTTTTTCGGTCAGGCCAAGGTCTTCGCCGATCACATCACGCGCCTTTCCCGCAACCTTTTCAAAGGCTTTCGGCTTGCCACCCAGGAAGAACGCTGCATCGCCCACGCCCAGACCCAGCTGCTGACGGATCGCCTCAGTGCGTTCGGGGCCGATGTTCTTGGCCAGCGGTCCTGCGGCCTCCATCCCCTCACCCTGATCGCGCCAGAAAATGTAACCCATGCCGGGCAGGCCCTCTTTCTGGGCGAATGCGTTCATGCGATCACAAAACTTGCGGCTGCCACCGGTCGGCGCTGGGATGGCGCGGATTTCGGTGCCGTCCTGCTCCAACAGCTTCGCGAAAATCGCAAAGCCAGACCCGCGGAAGTGGTCGGAGACCACTTGCATTTTAATGGGGTTCCGCAGGTCGGGCTTGTCGCTGCCATACCACAGGGCCGCGTCCTTGTAGGAGATCTGCGGCCATTCCTGATCCACCTTGCGACGCCCCCCGAATTCCTCGAACACACCGGTCAGAACGGGCTGGATCGTGTCGAACACATCCTGCTGCTCGACAAAGGACATCTCAAGGTCAAGCTGGTAGAAATCGGTGGGCGAACGGTCGGCGCGCGGGTCTTCATCGCGGAAGCAGGGCGCGATCTGGAAATACTTGTCGAAGCCCGACACCATGATCAGCTGCTTGAACTGCTGCGGGGCCTGCGGCAGCGCATAGAACTTGCCCGGATGCAGGCGCGAAGGCACCAGGAAGTCACGCGCGCCCTCGGGGGACGAGGCCGTGATGATCGGCGTCTGATACTCACGGAAGCCCTGATCCCACATGCGGCGGCGCATCGAGGACACAACGTCCGAGCGCAGGGTCATGTTCTGCTGCATCGCCTCGCGGCGCAGGTCCAGATAACGATAGCGCAGGCGGGTTTCTTCGGGGTATTCCTGTTCGCCGAAGACCATCAGGGGCAGTTCGTCGGCCGCGCCCAGCACTTCCAGCTCGCGCACGTAAACCTCGACCTCGCCGGTGGGCAGTTTCGGGTTCACCAGTTCGGGGTCGCGTGCTTTGACGGTGCCATCGATGCGGATACACCACTCGGACCGCACCTTTTCCAGCTCGGCAAAGGCCGCGCTGTCGCCGTCGCACAGCACTTGCGTCACGCCGAAATGGTCGCGCAGGTCGATGAACAGCACGCCGCCGTGATCTCGGACACGATGCACCCAGCCGGACAGGCGGACGGTTTCACCGACATTGGCGGCGGTCAGAGCGGCGCAGGTGTGGCTGCGATAGGCGTGCATGAAAATATCCCTTCGGGCGCAGAATTCGTCGCGCCGATACACCCCGTTGGGGCGCGAAAGTCAAGGCAGGTATCCCGTTCAAAACGGCCTTTGCACGTTGCCTGAGTAGAAATAGACACCCAAACCGGCCGCAAAGATGATGTTGCCTGCAATCGCGTGCAGCAGCACCGCGTAGAAAAACGAGCCACGCTTGCGGTACGCCCATGTGAACAAAAGCCCGCCGCCAAAGGTCATGATGGCGACGATCCAGCTCCAGTACATCAGATGGGCCAGCGAAAACAGCGCCGCGTTCAGCAGATAGGCCGCGCTGCCATCCGGCAGGATCGCGCGGTAGCGGCGGAAGAACAGCACGCGGAACAACAGCTCTTGTGGCAGGGCCGAGACCAGCGGGTAAAAGGCCCAGATCACCAGCAGAAACTCGGGTCGGTTACGCAACAAGAAGAAGGCGGCCTCGGGCCGGGTTGCCATCACAAGGGCGGCGCAAAACCCCGTCATTGCCCCGGTGAAGGCGGCCACCCCGGCCCAGGACCAGTTGCGCCAGTTATAGCGAAGTTCGGCCCAGGCAAAGCCGGGTGTATTGTGCAGCAGAACGATGCCGATGGCCGTGAAGGTGAACAGAGACGGGAACATCCAGTCCGGCGGAAAAAGCACCGCGATCAGAACGGGCACGGCGACAAAGAACAGCCCAAACTCAAACCGCAGCCGCATGTGCGGTACAGCGCTGTCGGCCCAATCGGTTTGCTTGCTCACTCTTCTAACAACTCCACCCGGATCAGACTACGCAGGGAATTTCCTGCAAAAACCTTCTCTGCCTCTTTCAGATCGGTCAAGGTCAGGACGGCTTCGGTAACTTGTTTATTATCCAGCAAGTCCTGGCGCAGAACGCCGGGCAGTACGCCACTGGACAGAGGCGGTGTCAGGCGTCGACCATCGGGCATGTGCACGAACAGGTTGGTGATCGTGCCTTCGCACAGCTCATTGCGCTCATTCAGGAAAATCAGCTCATCGATGCCATCGGGCAAAGACGCGCGGGCGTTGTCATACACAGCGCGCTGCGTTGTCTTATGTCGCAACCAAACGTCAGACGCTTTCAAACGTGTCCGCGCAATCGCGACGCTCCAGACTGGAGGGTTCTCGGTCAACGCGCCGGTGGTTGCGTCCAGTCCCCCGTCAACATCCAAGGTCAACCGGCAGCGCAAGGGGCTTGGGCCTGCCACGCTGTTCAGACAGTCCTCAGCCCGTTTTGCGTTGAACGGAATGCCCAGCGCTTTGGCCGTGCGGGCCATCCGAGCCAGGTGTTGGCCCAACCGCACGAAGCCTTGACCGGGACGAAACCCAAGCGTTTCAATTACGCGGAAGTCAGGATCATTTGGTGGGCGAAGCGGGCTTTCCATAGCGCCTCCTCATATTCGGACGGGGCCGTACTGTCCCAGACGACGCCGCCGCCCACATTCAGCGTGGCTTTGCCATCCTCGACCATCAATGTGCGGATGGCCACGTTGAATTCCGACCGTCCGTCCGGCGCGGCCCAGCCAATGGCACCGCAATAGATGTCACGCGACCAGAGTTCGAGGTCAGACAGAATCTCCATCGCGCGAATCTTGGGCGCTCCGGTGATCGAGCCGCAGGGGAACAGCGCCATCAGAACATCCGACAGTTCGGCCCCCAGATGCAATTGCGCCTGCACCAGCGAGATCATCTGGTGTACGGTCGCGTAGGTTTCAACCTTGAACAGCTCGGGGACCTTGACCGACCCCGGCAGCGCCACGCGGCTAATGTCGTTGCGCAGCAGGTCGACGATCATCAGGTTCTCGGCCCGGTTCTTTTCATCGCGCGACAGGAAATCGCGGCGGCGGGCGTCTTCGGCCATGTCTTCGCTGCGGGGCTGCGTGCCCTTCATCGGGCGGGTTTCGATCATCCGATCGGCATCGGTGCGAAAGAACAGCTCGGGCGAGCGGCTGAGCAGGTCGGGCAGCCCGTCCTGCTGGACCAATGCGCCATGCCCCACGGGCTGACCCGAGGCCAGAGCGGCATAAAGCGCCCCACTGTCGCCCTCAACCGTCAGGTCGATGGGAAAGGTCAGGTTGGCCTGATAGATGTCACCGGCACCAATGGCGTCATGCACCTGTTGAAAGGCACGTGTATAGCGCGGCTCGTCCCAGCGGGGCGCAAAGCTTGTCACGCCCCCCGCAGCCGCAGGCAGATCGCTTTGGCCGGGTGCGTCATAAACGCCGAAACACAGCAAAGGCAGGCGACGGTCTGCAGGCATCCGGTCAGCCAGTCGCGGCTCAAGCGCATAGCCCAATTCATAACTGGCATAGCCCGCCAGCCAGGCACCATCTGCGCGTGCGGCATCCAGCGCCTCCAACGCGTGGGGCACGTCCTCCGCCGTTTCCGCGCGGATCACGTCGGTTGGCCGGTTGAAGGTGGTCCCCTGCCCGGCCGGGCCCTGATCAAAACGAATACGCAATTGCATCCTCATTTGCCGTGCTGCGCGATATAGAGGATACGGCGGTGAGGGAAAGAGGGGAAAGCGGCAATTTCGTCCCTGTTTCCGATACCCCTTGAACCTTTTCGCGCTGTCCCTATAACGCAGGACAATTTGGGCGCTTGGGCGGTGCCCTGACTCGCGGATAATCGAAGGAACGTGGCCATGCCGAGAAGAACCGACATCAAGTCGATCATGATCATTGGGGCGGGCCCCATTGTTATCGGTCAAGCCTGCGAGTTCGACTATTCCGGTGCGCAGGCGTGCAAAGCGCTGCGCGAGGAAGGGTACCGGGTTATCCTGGTGAACTCAAACCCCGCCACCATCATGACCGATCCCGGTTTGGCGGACGCGACGTATATTGAACCGATCACCCCCGAAGTTGTCGCCAAAATCATCGAGAAAGAGCGCCCCGACGCCCTGCTGCCCACGATGGGCGGGCAGACCGGCCTGAACACCTCGCTGGCGCTGGAAGAGATGGGTGTGCTGGACAAGTTCGGGGTCGAGATGATCGGTGCCAAACGCGACGCCATCGAAATGGCCGAAGACCGCGCCCTGTTCCGCGAGGCGATGGACCGGCTGGGCCTTGAAAACCCCAAGGCAACCATCGTGACCGCGCCCAAGCGCGAAGACGGTTCGACCGATCTGGATGCAGGCGTACAGATGGCGCTGGACGAGCTGGAAGAGATCGGCTTGCCCGCCATCATCCGCCCTGCCTTTACACTCGGCGGCACCGGCGGTGGTGTGGCCTACAACCGTGAGGATTACATCCATTTCTGCCGTTCGGGCATGGATGCCTCGCCCGTGAACCAGATCCTCGTCGACGAAAGTCTGCTGGGCTGGAAGGAATACGAGATGGAGGTGGTGCGCGACACCGCCGACAACGCCATCATCGTGTGTTCGATTGAAAACGTCGATCCGATGGGCGTGCACACCGGCGACTCGATCACCGTGGCCCCAGCGCTCACGCTGACCGACAAGGAATACCAGATCATGCGTAACGGCTCGATCGCCGTTCTGCGCGAAATCGGGGTCGAAACCGGCGGTTCGAACGTGCAGTGGGCGATCAACCCCGAAGATGGCCGAATGGTCGTGATCGAGATGAACCCGCGTGTGTCGCGCTCCTCGGCGCTGGCCTCCAAGGCGACGGGTTTCCCGATTGCCAAGATCGCCGCGAAGCTGGCCGTCGGCTATACGCTGGATGAGTTGGACAACGACATCACCAAGGTCACGCCTGCCAGCTTCGAGCCGACCATCGACTATGTCGTCACCAAAATCCCGAAATTCGCGTTTGAGAAATTCCCGGGCTCGGAACCCTACCTGACCACCGCGATGAAGTCGGTGGGTGAGGCGATGTCCATCGGCCGCACGATCCACGAATCGATGCAAAAAGCGCTGGCCTCGATGGAATCGGGTCTGACCGGCTTTGATGAGGTCGAAATCCCCGGCCTGAACGTAGGTGTCTGGGACGAGGCCGACGACAAGGCCGCCGTGATCAAGGCGATCAGCCAGCAGACGCCTGACCGGCTGCGCACCATCGCGCAGGCGATGCGCCACGGTCTGACCGATGACGAGATTTTCGGCGTCACCAAGTTCGACCCGTGGTTCCTGGCCCGTATCCGCGAGATCATCGAGGCCGAGCGTCAGGTCCGCAAAGACGGCCTGCCGGTGACCGAGGACGGCATCCGCAAGCTGAAAATGCTGGGCTTCACCGATGCGCGTCTGGGCAATCTGACAGGTCGCGACGAAGACAACGTCCGCCGCGCCCGCCGCAATCTGGGCGTCAAAGCCGTGTTCAAACGCATCGACACCTGCGCCGCCGAGTTCGAGGCGCAGACGCCCTATATGTACTCGACCTATGAGGCCCCGATGATGGGTGAGGTCGAATGCGAGGCGCGCCCGAGCGACCGTAAAAAGGTCGTCATTCTGGGCGGCGGCCCCAACCGGATCGGTCAGGGGATCGAGTTCGACTATTGCTGCTGTCACGCCTGTTTCGCGCTGACCGACGCGGGCTATGAGACCATCATGGTCAACTGCAACCCCGAGACGGTTTCGACCGACTATGACACCTCGGACCGCCTGTACTTTGAACCGCTGACCTTTGAACACGTCATGGAAATCCTGACGAAAGAGCAGGAAAATGGCACCCTGCACGGTGTGATCGTTCAATTCGGCGGTCAGACGCCGCTGAAGTTGGCCAATGCGCTTGAGGCCGAAGGCATTCCGATCCTCGGCACCACGCCCGACGCGATTGATCTGGCCGAAGACCGTGAACGCTTCCAGGCTCTGGTGAACGATCTGGGGCTGAAACAGCCCAAGAACGGCATCGCCGCGACCGATGAGCAGGCGCTGGAGATCGCCGAAGAGATCGGCTTCCCGTTGGTGATCCGCCCCTCTTACGTTCTGGGTGGCCGTGCGATGGAAATCGTGCGCGATATGGATCAGCTGCGGCGCTATATCAACGAGGCCGTGGTGGTCTCGGGCGACAGCCCCGTTCTGCTGGACAGCTATCTGGCTGGTGCGGTTGAGCTGGACGTGGATGCGCTGTGCGACGGTACTGACGTGCATGTCGCAGGCATCATGCAGCATATCGAAGAGGCCGGCGTGCATTCGGGCGATAGCGCCTGTTCGCTGCCGCCCTACTCGCTGTCCAAGGACATAATTGAGCAGATCAAAGAGCAAACGTTCAAACTGGCCAAGGCGCTGAACGTTGTCGGCCTGATGAACGTGCAGTTTGCGATCAAGGATGGTGACATCTACCTGATCGAAGTGAACCCCCGCGCCTCGCGCACCGTGCCGTTCGTGGCCAAAGCCACCGACAGCGCGATTGCCTCCATCGCGGCGCGCATCATGGCCGGTGAGAAACTGTCGGCCTTCCCGATGCGCCCTGCGTATAAAGAAGGTCAGGATACCAAGATCGCCGACCAGATGACGCTGGCCGACCCGGACATGCCGTGGTTCTCCGTGAAAGAGGCTGTACTGCCCTTTGCCCGTTTCCCCGGCGTCGACACCATTCTGGGCCCGGAAATGCGCTCAACCGGTGAGGTCATGGGTTGGGATCGCGACTTCCCGCGTGCCTTCCTCAAGGCGCAGATGGGGGCCGGTATGGTGCTGCCGTCCTCGGGCCGGGCGTTCATCTCGATCAAGGACGCGGACAAGACACCCGCGATGCTGGAGGCCGCGCAGGTTCTGACGGAACAAGGCTTCTCTCTGGTCGCAACCCGCGGCACACAGGCTTGGCTGGCGGAACAGGGCGTTGCCTGCGACGTGGTCAATAAGGTCTATGAGGGTCGCCCCGATGTAGGCGATATGCTTAAAGACGGTCAGGTCCAGCTGCTGATGAACACCACCGAAGGCGCACAGGCGGTCGAGGACAGCAAGTCCATCCGCTCCATCGCGCTGTATGACAAAATCCCCTATTTCACCACTGCCGCTGCCAGCCATGCCGCGGCGCTGGCGATCAAGGCGCAGGCCGAAGGGGATGTTGAGGTGAAATCGCTGCAAGGCTGACCGGCCCGAACCTGCCTAAATACAAAAGAATTTACGCGCCCGTTGACCATAGGTTCTCGGGCGCGCATTTTTTCTGCAATCGGGCAGAAGGAAAAAGAAATGCGCAAGCTGTTTGTATTCGCCACTCTGATCGCTCTTGCCGGGTGTGACGTACCATTGATCCCGTTGATCTAAGACAGGACTGTTCGGCAGAGGGTTCGGGCGACTGAAACAGCCGCCCGAAAGTGTCAGGCAGACGCGGCCTCGCGTTTTTCCGCGCGCGCGAAGAAAACGAGGTAAAACACCGGTGCCGCCACCATTGTAAGGATCGTGGCAAAGGCCAGACCACCCATGATCGTCACCGCCATCGACCTGAAGAACGCATCGGTCAATAGCGGCGCCATCCCAAGAATGGTGGTGATCGCCGCCAGCATTACCGGACGCAGACGCGAGACTGAGGCTTCGACAATCGACTCGCGCAGGGGTTTGCCAGTGACGCGCACCAGATCGATTTCCTCGACCAGAACGATACCGTTCTTGATCAGCATCCCCGAAAGGCTGAGCAGCCCCAACAGCGCGGTAAAGGTGAACGGCAACCCCGTACCCAAAAGGCCGATCACCACGCCGTTTACCGACATCGGTACCAACAGCCAGATGATGATCGGCTGACGGATCGCGTTGAAGATCAGCACCGAAATCAACACCATGATCAAAAGGCTCAGCGGCAACTGACGTCCCAGGCTTTCATTGGCGTCACCGGCATTTTCAAACTCACCACCCCATTCCATCCGATAGCCCGGTGGCAATTCCATCCCTTCGATGACCGCGCGGACCTCGGAATGGACCTGCGCCGCGGTCAAGTCGGGCGGAATGTCGGCCCCCACTGTGATCGTCAACACCCTGTCGCGCCGATGGACCAGAGTGTTGAGCGCCTGGTATTCGAACCCATCGACCATCTGTTCGATCGGCACGAACCTTTGAGACTGATCGGAATACACGACCTGATCCACGATCGAAAAATCCCCATCCGCCGGACGGCGCAGGATGATAGGGATAAGCCGGTCGCGTTCACGGAATTCGCCCGCCGGAAGCCCATCGGTCGAAAACTGCAGCGTGGCGGCAATATCCTCACGCGCGACACCGGCGGTTTGCGCGCGCTCGGTCGCATAGATCGGCTGAACCGCCAGTTCTTGCTCGCGCCAGTCGTGATAGACGTTCAGCGCGTTGGGGGAGGCTTCGCGCATCTTCAGCACGGCCTCATCAGCCAATGCGCGCAGTACGGCCGGATCACTGCCCGAGAACCGCGCCTGAATGGGATCACCGCCGCCCGGACCAAAGATCAGACGTTTGGTGCGGAATGTGCCCTCGGGGAACTGGGCCGAGCCAAATGCCTCAAGATCAGCCTGTAACGCTGGAATTTCGTCCAGAGTATTGGTGCGGATGATCATGTGCCCGTAGCTTGGGTTCGGCTTTTCCGCCGAATAGGTCAGCAGGAACCGCGTGGCGCCCTGCCCCACGAATGTAGCGACCGAGACGACATCCTCACGCTCGGCTAGCCAATCCTCGAACACGGCCATGTCTTCGGCGGTGCGGGCAATCGGGGTGCCCTGCGGCAGGTTGTAATGCACAAAGAACAACGGCGTGTTTGAATCGGGAAAGAACTGCTGTTTCACAAGGCCAAAGCCCACGAAACAAGCCGCCGTCACCCCGATCAGTGCGGCGATCACCAGCCACCGCATCCGCAACGCCCAGCGCAGGATTGCCCCGTAGACACGGAACATGATGCCGCCATAAGCATCGGTCTCGCCTTCGGTTCCCTGTTTGAAGAAATAGTGCCCCAGAAGCGGCGTTACCGTCAAAGCCAACACCCAGCTGAGCATCAACGAGATTCCGATCACCGCAAAGAGCGAGAACAGGAACTCTCCGGTCGCATCCGGGCTCAGGCCGATCCCTGCAAAGGCCATGATGCCGATCACCGTGGCGCCAAGCAGCGGGATTTGTGTCTTGGACGCCGCCTCTTCCACCGCATCGCGCGAGTTTTTGCCGCGCAGCATGGCGATCTGCATGCCCTCGGCCACAACGATGGCGTTGTCGACCAGCATCCCCATGGCGATGATCAGCGCGCCCAGCGAAATCCGCTCCATCTCGATCGAGAAGATGGACATGAACATCAACGTGCCGACGACGGTCAGCAAAAGGGTGCTGCCCACCACCACGGCGGCGCGCCAGCCCATAAAGATGCCCAATACCGCGACCACGATGGCAACCGACATCGCCAGATTGACCAGAAAGTCGTTCGATGCCTGCTCGACCACCACGTGCTGCTGATAGATCGGCAGGATCTCTACGCCTACTGGGATTTGCGCGTTCAACTTGGCAAACTTGGCGTCCGCCCGCTGGCCAACTTCGACAATATTCTCATCCGATTGGCCCGCGATGCCCAGCGTGAACGCCTCGACACCGTTAAAACGGATCATGACTTCGGGGTCGGTCTGACGCGCCCGGAACACATTCGCCATATCAAAGAGGTTAATCACCTGACCCTGCGAGCCCAAAGACAAACCCGCAATGGCGGATACAGTATCCGACCCTTCGGCAGTCAGGATCGTGGTTCGATCCGCATCTGTGCGCACCGACCCCGAAGGGTTCACCGAATCCGCATTGGCGATGGCCTCATTAATCGCAGGAATGGGGACGTTCTGATTGACCGAGATCGCAAGATCGGGTTCGACAAAAATCGCCTCTTGCGGCAGGCCCATGACCTCAACATCCGCGACGCCGGGAACCGTCAAAAGCTCGCGCCGCAGGAAGGTGGACAATTCGTGTTTTTCGGCGTCCGAGAACCCCTCGGCGGTGACCGCATAGAACAGGCCGAACACATCGCCAAACCCGTCATTCACCAGCGGCGCACCCACACCGGATGGCAGATCGCGGGCGGCGTCCCGCACCTTGGCGCGCAGTTTGGTCCAAATCTCCGGCAGTTCGGTGCCGTCATAGGTGGATTTGACCTCAACCTCGATCAGCGAAAAGCCCGGCTGGTTGACCGAGGTGATCGTGTCGACCTCGGCCATCTGTTGAATGGCGGATTCCAGCGGTTCCGAGACCTCAAGCGCGACCTGTTCGGCCGTGGCGCCGGGATATTGCGTGGCGATCACGGCGTTTTTGATGGTAAAGGCCGGGTCTTCTAACCGCCCGAGGGACAAGAACCCCCAGATGCCGCCGAACAGGGCGATCAGGATGATCAGCCACGTATAGATGGGCCGGTCGATAGAGGCGCGTGCGATATTCATCTGCCCACCCTCAATTCGCGAAACCGGTGAACCGGCGCACGGTCTGACCGTCGGTCAGGGCCGCACCACCGGCCACCACGATTTCATCCCCGTCCGACAAACCAGTCAAAACGCGAGCTTCGCCGGACTGAGTCGGCGCGAGCGAGACGGGCACGCGACGCACGGTGCCCTCATCCGCGCCGACCGGAGAAAAAACCATAACGCCCAGTTCGCCATTCACATCCGCAACAACGGCCGATGTGGGAATGATGATTCCGGTCAACGCATCCTGCACCTGCACATTCACCGTCACGGATGAGCCCGGCAGAATCTGCAACCCCTCAGGCGGGGTCAGGCCGAACTGGATGCGGAAGGTCTGACCAACGCTTGAGCTTTCGGCATCATATTCGCGAATCTCAAGGGGAAAGACCTGATCGCTGGCCGGGAATTTCGCCGTAATCGAGATTTCATCCTCCTGAGACGATCTTTGAAACAGAATCTCCGGCACGTCGACTTCGATCCGCAGTTCGGACATGTCGTGGATACGCACAATCGGGGTGCCCGCGGTCACGGTCGTAAATGCCTCAACCGCGCGGCTTGAGACCAGCGCGTCGAACGGGGCCGTCAGCGTGGCCTGCTCAAGGTCATACTGCGCATCCCGCACCGCGATTTCAGCAAGCTGCGCGGCGGTTTCGGCGTCATCAACGGCGACCTGGCTGGCCGTTGTGCCACGCAGGCGCGACAGGCGGGCCAGAGTTCGGTCGGATTGATCCTTTTGCAAAACCGCGCGGTCATAGCGGCGCTGAAACGGCTCCTGATCCAGTTGTGCAATCAACTGCCCTTTTGGAATCACAAAGCCTTCGGTCACCGGCATTTCAACAATCTGGCCCGCAACCTGAAAGGCCAGATCAACGGTTTGCCGCGCAGCCACACGGCCAAAGAACTGGCGCGAAAAGCCCGGAGAGGCCTCATGCACCTGCATCAGCTTGACCGGTTTGACGGTGTCCTGCGCCATGGTCGTGGACGCCAGCGTGATCAGTCCGGCACTCAGAATGGACATAAGTTTCATTTCTTTAGCCCCTCGGGGATACCCGTTTTCAGAATGGTGTCTCGTACTTTGCGCGCCAGCCGCGCGAACTCTGCCGTTTCGGCGTCATCCAGCCCCGATGCACTGCGAAAAAGATCGCCCGCCATTGTGACAAGCATGTTGCGCGCCTCTTCGCCCTGTTCGGTCAGAACCAGCAACCAAGCGCGCCGGTCTTCAGGGTCGCGTTGGCGGGTGATGAGCCCCTGTTTTTCCAAGCCATCAGCCGTTGCCGTTATGGTCGAGGGCACGCTCAGCATATCTGCGGCCAGAACACCCATGCGTTTAGGCTGATCCAGCTTGATCAATAGATGGGATTCGGCATGGGTCAGATCCGTCTCGGCGCAGTCAAAGGTCTCTTCCAGCTTCCAGTACAAAGCATAGACACCCATGATGGCCTGGATTTCGGGGCTCAGACGTCCCAGTCTGGCGCTGATGTCATCGGACATGGAAAGGCTCCGGCTTGGTTTGGCGTGAGATATACTTCGTTTTTCGAACTATTCAAGATTTGAAGTGATAACAGAACTGGGGGGGGCAGCGTTCCGTTAGGTCAGTATCTCTTGATCAAATCCGCGCTGGGCTGCATTTTAGGCGGATTCGAAACGTCCAGGACCAGCCATGTATACGCCCGCGATCACCGGCACAGGTGTCTTCACCCCCGAAAACGTCATCACCAATGCCGAGCTTGTCGCCGCCTTCAATGCCTATGCCGACAAGCAGAACGCTGCCAATGCCGCCGCGATTGCCGCAGGCGAGGTCGAGCCGATGCAGCATTCGTCAGAAGAGTTCATCGTCAAGGCGTCCGGCATTGAAAACCGCTATGTGATGAACAAGTCAGGCGTACTGGACCCCGATGTGATGCACCCCATGCTGCGTCAGCGCAGTGATGATGAGCCGGGGATCATGACCGAAATGGCGGTTGATGCCTGCAACAAGGCGTTGTCGCAAGCCGGGCGCACGGCTGCCGACGTCGATCTGGTGATCTGTGCCGCATCAAACCACGAACGCGCCTATCCCGCGATTGCGATCGAGATTCAGCAGGCACTGGGGATCAACGGCTTTGGCTTTGACATGAACGTCGCCTGTTCCTCGGCCACATTTGGCATTCAGGCGGCGGCCGACATGATCCGGTCCGGGTCGGTCCGCTCGGCCCTTGTGGTGAACCCCGAGATCTGCTCGGGCCATCTGGAATGGCGCGACCGTGATTGCCATTTTATCTTTGGTGACGTGGCGACAGCCACCCTGATCGAGCGGATGGACGACGCGCAAGGCCCACATTTCGAGGTGCTCTCGACCCGCTGCGCGACGTCATTCTCGAACAATATCCGCAACAATAACGGCTTCCTGCGCCGCTCACGCCCCGATGGGGTGGTCGACCGCCGCGACATGCAGTTCATGCAGAACGGGCGCAAAGTGTTCAAGGAAGTGCTGCCGATGGTCAGCAAGCATATCTCGGACCACATGGAGTCTGAGGGTATCACCAGCACCGACCTGAAACGTCTATGGCTGCATCAGGCGAACAAGACGATGAATGATTTCATCGGCAAAAAGGTTCTGGGCCGAGAACCCGAGGCGGGCGAGCAACCCAACATCTTACAGGACTACGCCAACACCTCCTCTGCCGGGTCGATCATCGCGTTTTCCAAGTATTCCGACGACCTGACGGACGGGGATATTGGCCTGATTTGCTCCTTCGGAGCCGGGTATTCGGTTGGGTCTGTGGTTGTGAAGCGGCACGGGTAGCGGGCTGTTTCCAGACTTCGCACAAATGACAGCTCGACTGTCTGCTTTGAGCCCAAAGTGACCCTGATTTGATGAGGGACTCGCTGTTTACGACAAGGGTTGCAAATCGATAGCCATCACAGCACTTTCGTCGAAAAACAGAGGTTATTAGCATTGGTCACGGTTAAAGAAGAACACCAAGAACTTTCCCGGTTGCTCGCATCCGAATTACTCGATCAAACTGTGGACCGATTTTCCCGAAGCATTTCTGAGTATGGAGGAATTCCAGAGGGTTCTCTTGTGAGCGGTACGCGAGAAGCTTGCTTCGCCTTGACGGAGCTAGGGGCGTTATCATCCGAAAAGTGCGGTTACTATACGCCAGTTTTCCCGTACGACGAGCTTGCCTCGTGGATGGAAGAACGAACCTACACTCGGCATGAGCGGGACCTTTTGTTGCGTGGAGTATGTCACCTTTGGTCGTGGTTTTTATCAATGGATTTCAGTTACAAAGCTAATCTGGCGCTCATGGACATTGAACTACTCGAAGCATTCCAGAATGCCGGTTTCGTGGTCGAAGTCGATTGGCAACATCACTGGTCAGATAGAGCTCTGCCTTGGCTGGTTGAGTCATCTTTGGCTGATCTGAATGAGATCAGACCAGCATCTTTGAAAGAAGGAGCGATGATTCTGAAATCGATGCCGGAAGCAGACATTCATCAATACGCAAAACTAGCAGTAAACGACGCTCGCAGAGTGCTATGTTTGTTGTGTGCAAATTGGGACGGTTCGCTTTGGGAAAGTCGTGGTCATAACTTCTTTCAACCAAACTCCGATTGGCGGCTTAGTCAGGCGAAAAGTGCATTGGATTTTCTTCTCCAAGACGGACCTCTTTCATAGACTGATTTATCTGTTCAACGACAGCTAAGTCCGCAATCCAGACCTTTGAAGCCTCTGTCAGTAGGTATCCGCAACCAGAAGGTTGGCGCTTAGCCCTAACTCACGCTTTCTTCCTCTAGATGCAGCTTCATCTCAATTAAAACCTGCTGCAACAGGCTGGTTTCCTTGAGCAGACGTTTGGCCTCGTTCACGGTGATGATGCCGTCTTCGATGGCGGCCTGGTATTCCGTCATCAGCATGGCAAAGCGCTGGCTGAGCGCGATGACGTCCGAATTCACTCCTCCTGTGCGCGGAGTATCCGTGTTACGCCCGTCATAAGACAGCGTGATGTTCTTCAGATCCGCCAGCGCCGATGTGACATGCGGAAAGCCCGACACTGCCTCAAGCCGGGCAACGGCGTCCACCGGCATGAAACGATCTGCATGCTCGGCATTGTCCGAATAGTAGCGGCCCAAGGTCGCCTTGGATTTGCCGGTAATTTCACACGCGGCTTCAATGCCCACGTCCTTCACCAACGCTTCGGTGTGTTTTTTGAGATAGGCCCCGATATCTGCCATCTTTTACCCTTTGTTACCTGCCCCACCCACAACATCTGCCACTGTGGGGGAAAGGGTCAGAAAATTTCCCATACCTGAGTTTTAGTTCAAATGTCATAAATTGACTATCCCTCAGATATGCAGGGGTTTTGTGAGTGAGTGGCGGCCGTTCCGGCTGGTAGTGAGTGTTTGCGGGGGTATTTGTATCCTCGCTCTGTATTGGCCACATCTAGGCCGATGGCGTCGTTGGTGTTGACGCAGAGGATCCATCCCCTTTGAGCTACGGCTCAGCCTCTGCAAAGGCATCGGCGACGTCAGTTTTTCGACAAGCTATGACATCTTGCCGTCGCCCGGCAGGCGTTTTAGACCCGCCCCATGGCAAAGCTGTATTTCAACTATTCCACCATGAACGCGGGCAAATCGACCGTGTTGCTGCAGGCCTCGCACAATTACCGTGAACGGGGCATGGATACTTATCTGATGACCGCCGCACTGGACGGACGCGCAGGCGTGGGCAAGATCGCCTCGCGCATTGGGATTTCGGCTGACGCCGATACGTTTTCGGCGCGCGATGACGTGTTCACGATGATTGAAGCCCGCCTCAACCGTGGCAAGGTTGCCTGCGTTTTCGTGGATGAGGCACAGTTTCTGACCGAAGATCAGGTCTGGCAATTGGCCCGCGCGGTGGATGATCTGCGCGTGCCGGTGCTGGCCTATGGGCTGAGGGTGGATTTTCAGGGGCAGCTTTTCCCTGGATCAGCCGCCCTGCTGGCCCTGGCCGATGAAATGCGCGAGGTACGCACCATCTGCAAATGCGGCCGCAAGGCGACTATGGTGATTCGTCAGGACGAAGACGGAAACACCATCACCGAAGGCGCTCAGGTTCAGATTGGCGGGAACGAGACCTATGTCTCACTCTGCCGCAAACACTGGCGCGAGGCCGTCGGCCATTAAAGCGTTTCGGGTTTAACTTGAGACACGAATACCCTGCCACGCCTGCGGCGTTCTCGGGACATTCGTGTCACAGAGTGATTCAGGTAAAACCCGAAACGCTCTAGTGCATCCGCCCACCGACGGGCACCGCGCCGTCGGGACCGATCAGGACGATCTCACCGTTTTCGTCGGGCAGACCCAGCACCAGAACCTCGGACATGAACTTGCCGATCTGGCGTGGCGGGAAATTCACCACCGCCATGACCTGCTTGCCCACCAGAGTCGCCGGATCGTAATGCGCAGTGATCTGGGCCGAGGTTTTCCGCTCACCGATCTCGTCCCCGAAATCGATCCACATCTTGATCGCGGGTTTGCGTGCCTCGGGGTAGGGTTCGGCGCGGATGACCTCGCCCACACGAATGTCGACTTTCAGGAAATCGTCGAAGGTGATCTCACTCACGAGACAGCTCCTTAGATCGGTCGGTGGCGGCCTTGACGGCGCGTTGCAGCAGGTCGGGGAAGCCTTGTTCTTCGTGCATCAACACCTCAAGCGCGGCTTGCGTTGTGCCGTTGGGCGAGGTCACGTTGACGCGCAGCTGTGCAGGGTCTTCATCGGCCGCCATAGCCAGCGCCCCTGCCCCGGCCACGGTGGACTTGGCCAGTTTCATCGCCAGTTCCTGCGGCAACCCCTGTGCCTGCCCCGCGGCGGCCAGCGTTTCGATCAGGTGAAAGACATAGGCCGGGCCAGACCCGCTGAGGCCGGTGACGGCGTCCATCTGTGCCTCGTCTTCCAGCAGAACAGTCTCACCAATCGCCGACAACAGGTTTTCAGCCAGCGCCACATCACCGTCTGACGCGACCGCATTGCCGATCAGCGCCGTGATCCCCTGCCGAATGGCAGCCGGTGTATTGGGCATGGCCCGCACAATCGGCGTACCTGCCCCCAGAACGTTTTCAAAAGTCGCAATCGACGTGCCCGCCGCGACCGACACAAAAAGGCTGCGACCCCCGCCCAGCGCCTTGATCGCTGGCAGGGCCTCACCCATCATCTGCGGCTTGACGGCCACCAGCACCACGGCGGGGGCTTCGGGAAGCGGAGTGTTGATGTTGACACCCTGCGTCTTCAGCCAGTCCGAAGGGTTCGGGTCAATTACCCAGACCGCTGACGCAGGAAGGCCATGCTCAAGCCATCCGGCGAGCATGGCCGATCCCATCTTGCCGCAGCCCAGCAGCACCAGCCCCTGTTCCGCGACGCGTGACATGTCCATGATTGCCCCTCCCCCTAATCGGTTTGGGGCAAAGCTTTACGCGCGGCCATACGCCTCTGCAATGGCGACTTGCATCGCGTCTTCTGGCGTGCGGTTGCCCCATGTGACCAATTGGATCGCGGGGTAATAACGCTCGGCGCTCAGCACGGCGGCAGTGATCATCGTGTCGATCTGATCGGGGCTGGCCATCTGACCACCGGCCAGAACCAGACCATAGCGGTAGACCATCAGCTTTTGATTGGCCCAGTAGGTAAACGCCCCGGCCCAGCACTGATCATTCATCCTGTTGAGCAACTCATACAGCTCGCTCTCACGCTCGGACGGCGGCTCCATTTCAAAGGAACACACCATGCGGAGTGTTTCGTCATAGTTCGACCAGGCCAAAGTGATCGAATAGGTACGCCACTGCCCTTCGACCGCCATGGCAATCTGATCATCCCCGATCCGGTCAAAATCCCAGTCGTGATGTTCGGCAAGATGTTCAACAATATCGATCGGATGAAGGTCTTCTTCGAGAAACTGCTCGGAAAGGGCCATAATGCCACCTCACTAATCTCTAGCATTGTTGGGGCTGGCAGCGCCCCAGCGCTAGTTGCCTGCTCTACAAGCCGGGCTTCCCCCGTGGGCCTGTACTAAATATGGTGCGACGCGAGATGGGTTCTGGCAACCCTATTTCTTGGGGATAACAGCAATAAGTTGTGGACGAATGGCAACGGCGATCAAAATATTGGCGCAGGCCGCAGCTTTGTCTTGATTAAATTCTGCAAGGCGGCAAGATACACAACACCGCACAACCCAAGCCCGGATTGCGCGGCGGAAACCTTTAGCCGAAATTTTCAGTCAGGATGCCCCGACCGCTGGCGTCACTTGTCCAGCTTGGCCTCAAGCGCGGCAATACGCTCCTCCAGCGCGGCGTTTTCCTCGCGCGCTTTCTGGGCCATTGCGCGAACAGCGTCGAACTCTTCGCGTGTGACGAAATCGCGGTCGGCCAGCCAGCGGTCGATCATGGACTTCATCGCATTCTCGGCCTCTTCCCGCGCGCCCTGCGCCACGCCCATAGCGTTGGTCATCAGCTGAGATACGTCGTCGAGGATCTTGTTGCGGGTTTGCATGGCTTTTCTCCGAAATCGCGGTTGATCTCTATATGGGTAAACTTTGCGTCAGGCTCAAGGTTGACTTGCCCTGTAAACCCCGGGCAATGAGACGCACATGCAGGCTGTTCTGAATTTCCCCGATCTGTCGCCCGAGCTTTTCTCGATCTCACTGTTCGGGATGGAGTTCGCGCTGCGCTGGTATGCGCTGGCCTATATCGCCGGTATCCTGATTGCATGGCGGCTGGGCGTGATGGCGCTGCGCCGCCCCGCTCTGTGGCCGCGCAATACGCCGCCGATGAAGCCCCAACAGCTCGAAGATCTGATCACCTGGATCATTCTGGGCGTGATTCTGGGCGGGCGGCTGGGCTTTGTGCTGTTTTATCAGCCCGCCTATTACCTTGCGAACCCGGCAGACATCCTGAAGGTCTGGCAGGGCGGCATGGCCTTCCATGGGGGGCTGTTGGGTGTGGTCGTTGCCTCGTACCTTTATGCGCGACGTCACCAAATCCCCGTTCTGTCTTTGGCCGACCTGATTGCGCATGCTGTGCCACCGGGATTGTTGCTGGGGCGGTTGGCGAATTTCGTCAATGCCGAGCTTTGGGGCCGCCCGAGCGAACTGCCGTGGGCCGTGATTTTTCCCGGTGCCGCTGCTCAGGACTGCCCCGGCGTGGTCGCGGGCTTTTGTGCCCGCCATCCCTCGCAACTCTATGAGGCCGCGCTTGAGGGGCTTTTTCTGGGGGCCGCCCTGCTCTGGCTGGCTTACCGGCGCGGGGCCTTTCGCAAGCCCGGCCTGATCATGGGCCTGTTCATGGCCGGCTACGGGGCCTCGCGCTTTGTGGTCGAGTTCTTTCGACAGCCGGATGCGCAGTTCGTCTCGGCAGGTAATCCGCTGGGTCTGGCCTTTCATCTGGGCGGATATGGCCTGACCATGGGGCAATTGCTGTCGCTCCCGATGATCGCACTGGGCCTGTGGTTCGTGCTGCGAGCAAGAGCCGCGAAATGAGCCTGCACGCGCATCTGCTGGCGCGGATCGCTCAGGACGGCCCGATGACCGTGGCCGATTACATGGCCGAGTGCCTGCTGCACCCCAAACATGGCTATTACACAGCCCGTGACCCGCTGGGCCAACAGGGGGATTTCATCACCGCCCCTGAAATCAGCCAGATGTTCGGAGAGCTGATCGGTCTGTCTCTGGCGCAAAGCTGGCTGGATCAGGGGCAACCAAACCACTTTGTTCTGGCCGAGCTTGGGCCCGGACGCGGCACCCTCATGGCAGACATGCTGCGCGCCACGGCCCGCGTCCCCGGATTTCACGACGCGGCCGAGATTGTCCTGTTTGAGGCATCCCCCGCACTACGGACCCGTCAGGCCAAGACACTGGAGGGCTTTGCGCACCGGTGGATCGACTCGGTCACAGATTTGCCCGAAGCGCCCCTGTATCTGGTCGCGAATGAGTTCTTCGACGCCCTGCCCATCCGCCAATTCCTGCGCGACGGACCCGGCTGGCGCGAAAGGTTGATAGGTCGGGATAACGACGCGCTGGTCTGGGGGCTGGGGCCGCAGGCGGACCAGGTGGCCCTGACGGACCGGCTGGAGGATACCAAAGACGGTGATCTGGTCGAACTATGCGCGGCTGCAATCCCTGTCATTGCCGTCCTTGCAGGACGCATCGCGACCCATGGCGGGGCCGGTCTGATCATTGACTATGGCGACTGGCGTTCGTTGGGCGATACGTTTCAGGCGTTGCAGGCCCATACCCGCGCTGACCCGCTGGACGCACCGGGTCAGGCGGACCTGACGGCGCATGTGGATTTCGAGCCGCTGGCCGCGACAAGCCGCGCTGCGGGATGCGCCCATACGCGCCTGACGCCGCAGGGCGTGTTTCTCGAACGGCTGGGTATCAGTACACGCGCGCAGGCATTAGCACGCTCTGTCGGCGGGTCTGAGCTGGACGCGCTGGTGGCCGCACATCGCCGGTTGACCCATCCCGAAGAAATGGGAAATCTGTTCAAAGTGCTGGGCCTCTACCCCGCATCCTCCACGCCACCACCGGGACTGGAATCATGACTCTGGAAATTTTGACCTCAGACCTGCTGTCCCCCATGCGCCATGGTTTCTTCAGCCGTCGCGGCGGGGCCTCATCCGGGGTTTTTGCAGGGCTGAACTGTGGGTATGGCTCGTCCGACCAGACCGAGGCGGTCGCTGTGAACCGCAACCGGGTGGCGCAGGCGATGGATGTCACCCCCGACGCACTGGTTGGCGTGCATCAGGTTCACTCTCCAACCGTTCTGACCGTCGATTCTCCGATCAATGGCGACAAGCCCAGGGCCGATGCAGTGGTCACAGCGACCCCCGGTCTGGCCCTGACGATTCTGACCGCCGACTGCCAACCGGTTCTTTTTGCGGATTCTGACGCAAACGTGATCGGGGCTGCGCATGCCGGTTGGCGTGGCGCTTTGGACGGCGTTCTTGAGGCCACGCTGGACGCGATGGAGGCGCTTGGGGCAAACCGGGAAAACACGGTTGCCGTTATTGGCCCGTCCATCTCGCAGCGCGCTTATGAGGTCGGGCCTGAATTCCTTGAGGAATTCGCCGCGGATTCAGTGGAAAACCTGCAATTCTTCGCCAATGGCGAGGGGGACAGGCTGCAATTCGACCTGCCCGCTTTTGGGTTGCACAGATTGCGGCAAGCCGGGGTTGGTCAGGCCGAATGGACACGGCACTGCACATACTCTGATCCGGACAGATTCTACTCGTACCGCCGGTCGACCCACGCGAAAGAGGCAGACTACGGTCGCCTGATTTCTGCCATAAAACTTTAAGACCACGCCCAGAATGCGGCGAAAACGCCGCTTTTTCGCCACATTTTTTTGGCTATCTGAGTCGCAACAATTTTACTTTTATTGTCCGGTCTCATGCGGTTACCCGCGAAATCTCAGGTAGTCCGTGACAAATCCAAAACAAAGGAAATGCGAACCGTTCTATGTCCTGAATTCATCCCTTATCAGCCTTATCGCCGCCTCAATGGCCGTTCACATTAAGGCTCCAGAGGAAAAACAGGCCATCAGGCCCAAAACGAGCAGGACATAAAATGAAAATGAAATCCCGCTTTCTCAGCGCCGTTGTTGCGGCCACCAGAGAGCAAAAGCTGGAAATGCCTTGGAAAAAGGTATCCAGCCATTCCGTCAGGGTCGCGCGCCGTTTGGCAACGCAACGCTGACATCAAGACCCCTGAACCAAGCTGCCGGTTCAGGGGATATGTGCGTCGGAGGGGTGCTCCGATCCGATATGCATCGCGTCGCAGATTTCTGCGCGGCGCAATACCGGGGCGTGTGTGCGCTGGCAATTTAGCCTGCGTTTGTGTGAGTTTGTCTGGGGGGTCAGGTTGGTGACCAGAATCGTAGGGAATTGCGTATCGACATGTGTCCTGAACACGCGTCGCCCTGCGATTACCTGTTTCTTTCAAGACAAAAGAAAAGCCGAGTGGGCGGGCCTGTGCGGGGGTTCAGCTTGCCCAAACGGATGTTAGAGGGGACGGAATAAGAATGGATATTCCACGTTCGTTATCGCGCGCTGCCAGAAACGCTGTCGAAACGTCGGCGTTGCTGCGCGATACGCCAAGACCAACGACACAGAAAAAGGCGCAGCTGCGGCGCTATGAGGTCAGCACGCTTATGAAGAATGGTGACGTCGTTCAGACCCGCCACATCGCGCCTGCCCTGCCCATGTTCGAAGACGCGTTCTGCGCCTTTACACGCGGATCTCTGGTCGAAACCGAATTCGGCCCGATGGCGATCGAAGACCTGATGCCCGGCGATACGGTCCTGACGCAAAACGGAAAATCGGAAACGGTACTGTGGAAGGGGTCTGTCACTCTTGTGCCCGGACGCGAGGATTCGCGGGGCCGGACGCGCCCGTTGACGCGGATCATGGCGGATACGTTCGGGATGCAGAAACCCATGTCCGGCGTGATCGCAGGACCTGCGGCGCGCCTATTGGGAACGCCCGCGCATCTGCGCCATCTGCACGGCGATGATCAGGTTCTGACCCCGGTTCACGAGTTTCAGGACGGCACCAGTGTCATCGAAACCCTGCCACCAACTCCGATAGAGCTGTTTCATATCTGCCTGAGACGGCATGCTGTGATCCGGGTCGATGGGCTGCAGTTCGAATCCTATCACCCCGGTGAAAACGCAATCCGCAAAGTCAGCCGGTCATTGAAGTCAATCTATTTGAACTTATTTGCGCATGTGGAAACGCTCAGCGATTTCGGACCGTTGGTTCTGCCGCGTGCCGGTGACGGAGAGGTGGACGCCATAAGCGCCTGAAACCGATCAAATTCTGCAATGTGGGGGCAGTATGCAGTTAATAATCAGTTGGATGATCTACACAGCGGTGGCAGCCTTTCTGCCACCGACAAAACCGCATTCAAAATCGGCAGTGGCTATGCCATCCGGCTCATTCGTTCTTCCAGAACATCAAAGGGAACGCCGGGCTCGTCCTTGGCGCCGCGGATAACAAGCGACGTCTTGACGCTGGCTACATTCGGCGTGGTCAGCAGATCTCCGGTCAGGAATTGCTGAAAGCTGCTCAGGTCGGGGGCCACGCATTTCAGAATGAAATCCACCTCGCCATTCAGCATGTGGCATTCGCGGACCAGCGGCCATTCGCGGCAACGTTCTTCAAACGCGCTCAGCTCGGATTCGGCCTGGCTTTCCAGGCCCACCATGGCGAAGACCTGAACCTCAAAGCCCAGTTCGCGCGCGTTGACCTCGGCGTGGTAGCCACGGATCAGGCCCGATTCTTCCAGCGTACGCACCCGCCGCAAGCACGGAGGGGCCGAAATGCCCACACGTTTGGCCAGCTCGACATTGGTCATTCGGCCATCGGCCTGCAACTCTGCCAGAATCTTACGGTCAATCTCATCCAGCCGTATCGCGACCATCAAAAGCTCCTGATTTTTTCGGTTGTTATATCAGCACCCAGCGGATGCGCAATAATCTTTCACGGTTGCGCAATATTGTTTGCGCCACGCGAGCCATGCGCAGGATGCAACGCGGACGTGAAACAGGAAGGGGCTTTAAGCGCCGCACACGGGTCGCTATATCCAACCGCCAGGGGCCATCCGCCCCCGTCAGGCAAATCGAGTTGGGGGTACCATGGCCGAAACACGTCACACCAAGGTTCTGATCATCGGGTCGGGACCGGCCGGTTATACTGCGGGCGTCTATGCCAGCCGCGCGATGCTGGAGCCGATTCTGGTTCAGGGCATTGAGCCCGGCGGTCAGTTGACCACCACAACCGAGGTTGAGAACTGGCCCGGCGACACCGAGGTTCAGGGCCCCGATCTGATGGTCCGCATGCAGGACCACGCCAAGGCGATGGGGTGTGAGATCATCGGCGACATCATCAGCGATCTGGATGTCAGCAAGCGCCCCTTTACTGCCAAGGGCGACAGCGGCACCATTTACACTGCCGACGCGGTTATTCTCGCCACCGGCGCACGTGCCAAATGGCTGGGTCTGCCGTCTGAGGAAAAGTTCAAAGGCTTTGGCGTCTCTGCCTGTGCCACCTGTGACGGTTTCTTCTATCGCGGGCAGGAAATCGTCGTAATCGGCGGCGGCAACACCGCCGTGGAAGAGGCGCTGTTTCTGACCAACTTTGCCAGCAAGGTCACCCTGATTCACCGTCGCGATGAACTGCGGGCCGAGAAAATCCTGCAGGACCGGCTGATGAAGAACGACAAGATCGAACCGCTGTGGTTCCATCAACTGGAAGAAGTCGTGGGAACCGACGCACCACTGGGTGTTGAGGGCGTACGCGTCAAAAACGTCAAAACTGGTGAGATTTCCGAGATTCCCTGTAAGGGCGTCTTTGTGGCCATCGGCCATGCGCCCGCCAATGAGCTGGTCAAGGACACGCTGGACACCCATATGGGCGGCTATGTCGTGACCAAGCCGGGCTCGACCGAGACGTCGATTCCCGGTGTCTTTGCCGCTGGTGATCTGACCGACCACATCTATCGTCAGGCCGTCACCAGCGCCGGCATGGGCTGTATGGCCGCGCTGGATGCCGAGCGGTTCCTGGCGGAGCAGGAATAACACCGTGCTGGAATTCTCCGGCCCGGTCTGGAGAATTCTGTATCAATCGCAAATCGACGCCCCTCTGGCCCCTGCAAAGGCGCCAGAGGGGCGTTTTCATTATGCAGGGCAGACGGCGCTTTATGCCTCGCTCAGCGCCGAAGGGGCCGGGGTTGCGATCCGGCGCTATGTTGCGGAAAACGATCCGCCAAGGGTGCTGCAAAAAGCCATCGTAACCGGCGCACGGCTGGTCGACCTGCGCGGTCGGCGCGATGCCTCAATCGTCTGGCAAGACATCCATGCAGCGCAGGGATGTTCCCCGACATGGCGGTTTTCAGACGCGGCGCGCATGGCCGGGGCGGATGGCATGCTCTACAGTTCCCGCTCCCGGCCTGATCTCAGCCACGTGGTGCTGTTCAACGTCACACCTTCCCTGATCCGCACCGATGGCACACCGACCCCTTGGGTTCCGTCTTATTCTTGACCCACCGGCGCGCGCGTATCAGACTCGGGCCTAGGCAAAGCGACGGCAGGTGGTCTGGTTGAAAAGCGTGTTATGGCAAGGCGGGTGGGCAACCCGGCTGAGGATCGGCAGCGGCCTGATCCTGTTCGCTTTTGCCTTTTTTCATTTCATCAATATCGGGCTGGGCCTGTTTCACACCGACTATCTGCACAACATGCAAGAGGGTCGCCACGCGGTAACCCGGCACGATCTGGGCAGCGTGATCCTGTATCTGGCCCTGTTTGTCCACGCAGGGCTGGCGCTCTATTCGATCAGCCAGCGCCGCACGATGCGCATGCCATTCAGCACCGCAGTTCAGGTGGTTCTAGGCCTGCTGATCCCGCTTCAATTGATCTCGCACATCGTTCAGACGCGCTATGCGCACGAGGTCTATGACGTCAATGACGAGATGGGCTATATCATCGCCCTGATGTGGCCCGGACCTGCGGTCTGGATGCAAAGCCTGCTGTTGCTGATCGTGTGGCTGCACGGGTGCATCGGTCTGCATATGTGGTTGCGGCTGACCCGGTGGTGGGCCGCGACAGTCCCCTACCTGATCGGCGTAGCGGTCTTTGTCCCTTCTTTCGCGCTGGCAGGGCTTTTGACCGAGGGCCGGCGCATCTGGGTCGATTTCGGCGACCCATTCCTGCGCGAGCAATATATCGATCACTATAACTGGCCCACCCCGGAAGAATTCGAATCCATGTTCAGCGTCACGGACAACGCGCTGACGGCTTTCTGGATCGCATTGGGCGTCTCAATGACAGTGTTCGGGATTCGCAAGTTGTGGCGACGGCGGCATTCGGTGCGCGTGAAATACGTCGAAGGCCCCGAGGTTGTTGCCGAAAAAGGCATGACCTTGCTTGAAATCTCGCAGGCCAATGGCGTTCCGCATACGGCCCTGTGTGGCGGTAAAGGCCGGTGCACCACCTGCCGCGTGATTGTTGAGGACGGGGCAGACGCCCTGCCCGACCCCAGCGAAGTCGAAGCCCGCAGCCTGGCCGCAGTCGGTGCGCCCAACAGCGCGCGGCTGGCCTGTCAAATCCGTCCGACCGAGGCCCTGACCGCCTTTCGCATCTTTCGCCCCGATGGCGGACGCAAGCGCGCCCATGCCAGCCAGGGGCAAGAGCGCAAGCTGGCCGTTCTGTTTCTGGATATGCGCGGCTTTACCTCGCGCACAACCGGTCAATTGCCCTATGACATCGTCTTTTTGCTGAACCGCTTCTTTGATGCGATCGTCCCTGCGATCACTGCCGATGGGGGCGTCGTCGACAAGTATATGGGCGATGGTCTGCTAGCCGTGTTTGAAACGCCCGATACCGAAAGCTCGGCCCGCGCGGGGCTAGAAGCCGCCGCCAATGTCAGCAAAGCGCTGGACCGGTTCAACGAACAGTTAGCTGGCGAAGGCAGCCCGCGCATTCGCATTGGGATGGGTCTGCACCTGGGTGATCTGGTTCTGGGTGAGATCGGCGCAGCCGGAAACGCCGCCCGCACGATCATCGGAGATGCAGTCAACGTAGCCAGCAGGCTGGAGGGTGAGACCAAAGCACTTGGGGTTGAGCTTTTGGTATCCTCAGACTTGCTGCAGGCCGCGGGGTTTGATGGCGATACAGACAAAATCAAATCGTTCGATCTGCGCGGGGTAACTCGCCCGATTTCCGCCCTGCCGGTAGCGCGTGCCTCGGACCTTGAGCGGACCCCAGCCGAGTAGGAACGAATGTACTAAATCTCGGCGATGACGATCCGATTGCGGAAATTTTGTCGCATAATGCCATTTTAACCGAAAAATCCTTCTATTCCGGATGAAAACCGCGCATATCGTCCTTTATTTCGTGCACCTATATGGACTTCGCCCCACAGTCGGGGCACATGGCCCACAAACATCCCTGATCCACCGGTTATACCGAACTTCGATAAGAGTATTCTAATGACGATGCTAAGCAATCTGGCTCCGATCCCAGAACTATATGTCTCATACGAGTCGGCGCAGAAACTGAAAGTAGAAGCTGCCGATCTGACCAGCTGGGACCTGAGCCCGCGTCAGATTTGCGATCTGGAACTGCTGATGAATGGCGGCTTCAACCCGCTCAAAGGGTTCCTGACCGAGGCAGACTATGACAACGTCGTCGACAACATGCGTCTGGCCGACGGCACCCTGTGGCCGATGCCGATCACGCTGGACGTCAGCGAAGACTTTGCCGCCAGCATCGAACTGGGTCAGGACATCGCCCTGCGCGATCAGGAGGGCGTCATCCTTGGCACCATGACCGTGACCGACCGTTGGACCCCGGACAAAGCGCGCGAGGCCGAAAAGGTCTTTGGCGCCGACGACGATGCGCACCCGGCGGTCAACTACCTGCACAACACTGCAGGCAAAGTTTATCTGGGCGGTCCCGTGGTCGGTATCCAGCAACCTGTGCACTATGATTTCCGCGCCCGCCGCGACACCCCGAACGAGTTGCGCGCCTTCTTCCGCAAGCTGGGCTGGCGCCGCATCGTTGCGTTCCAAACCCGCAACCCGCTGCACCGTGCGCACCAGGAACTGACCTTCCGCGCCGCGAAAGAGGCGCAGGCAAACCTGCTGATCCACCCGGTTGTCGGCATGACAAAACCGGGCGACGTCGACCATTTCACCCGCGTGCGCTGCTATGAGGCGGTGCTGGACAAATACCCGGCCTCGACCACCTCGATGTCACTGCTGAACCTTGCAATGCGTATGGCTGGCCCGCGCGAGGCGGTTTGGCATGGCCTGATCCGCGCCAACCATGGCTGCACCCATTTCATCGTGGGTCGTGACCACGCAGGCCCGGGCAAGAACTCGGCCGGTGAAGATTTCTACGGGCCCTACGACGCGCAGGACCTGTTCCGCAAATTCCAGGACGAGATCGGCATCGAAATGGTCGATTTCAAACACATGGTCTATGTGCAGGAACGCGCCCAGTACGAGCCGAATGACGAGATCGAAGATAAGGACAACGTCACGATCCTGAACATCTCGGGCACCGAACTGCGCCGTCGTCTGTCTGAGGGTCTGGAAATCCCTGAATGGTTCAGCTTCCCCGAGGTTGTGGCCGAGCTGCGCAAGACCAAACCGCCGCGCAGCCAGCAGGGCTTTACCGTGTTCTTCACCGGTTTTTCGGGTTCGGGCAAATCCACCATCGCCAACGCGCTTATGGTCAAGCTGATGGAGATGGGCGGTCGTCCGGTCACGCTGTTGGATGGCGACATTGTTCGTAAGAACCTGTCATCTGAGCTGGGCTTCTCCAAAGAGCACCGCGACCTGAACATCCGCCGCATCGGTTACGTGGCCAGCGAGATCACCAAGAACGGCGGTATCGCCATCTGTGCGCCGATCGCGCCTTACGCGACCACCCGCCGCGCCGTGCGCGAAGAGATCGAACAGTTCGGTGCCTTCTGCGAGGTTCACGTCGCCACCAGCATCGAGGAATGCGAACGCCGCGACCGCAAGGGCCTGTACAAGCTGGCGCGTGAAGGCAAGATCAAGGAATTCACGGGCATCTCAGACCCCTATGACGTGCCGCAGAACCCTGAGCTGAGCGTCGAGACCGAGAATGTCGATGTCGACAACTGCGCCCATCAGGTGCTGCTCAAGCTGGAAAGCATGGGCCTGATCGCCGGGTCCTAAGAACTGCTGAGAACTGCGAGCGGCCTCCGGTTTCCGGGGGCCGTTTTTTATTGGCCGTGATTGACAAGCCGCAGCGCAATTGCTGCAGTGGCCCGACGCAAGCGCACGGACCTCATGACCACCACCCTGCCCACCATCGCCAGTTTCTGGTTCGGATCAGACCTCAGCTGGCTTGAGGCGCTGTGCATCCAATCCTATCTGGACCGGGGCCACAGGTTCATCCTTTATACCGGCGATAAGGTCAAAGGCGTCCCCAAGGGGGCTGAACAACGCCCGGCCCAAGACATCCTCTGGCCCGCCCCATTCGAAATGCCTGCAGGCGACCGACTAAGGGTCGCGGTGTTTTCCGACCTCTTCCGCCTGCACCTGTCGCAGAAAACCGACTTCATCTGGGTGGATCAGGATGCTTATTGCGTCCGGGCGTTCGATTTCACCGCCCCCTTTGTGTTCGCGACCGCACATACCGGCACCTTTCCCACCGGCGTCCTGCGTTTGCCCCCGAACTCTGAAACCCTCGCCCAGATGTTGGAGTTTCTCACATCACCCAATCCAACACAGCCCTGGCGCGGAGGCCCCTTGCACCGCCGCAACCGGCAGCGTGTCAGAAACAGTGAAACCTGGGGGATTGAGGCCCTGCCCTGGGGCAGTTCCGGCCCCAAAGCCTTTGAGCATTTTCTGCGCAAAACCGGCGAGGATCACCACGCCATGCCGACCGATACGTTCTATCCGCTATCCAAGCATGACCTGTGGAAATTGCATGATCCGCGCATACAGACCGCAGAAATTGAGCATAGCGCCGTCAATTCTGTCCACATTTATGGGCATCAGAAGAGGTTTATGGCGCAGAAAACCAATGGCTTGCCTGTCCCCGGTTCTTACCTGCACAGGCTGTGCGAGCGACACGGGCTTGATCCTGCCGACCAACCGATCCGGCGCGTCGGCTGGCTGGCCCCTGCTGCGCCCTCCGACTAGGTCGATCCGCCGGACAGCTGCGCACGCAAGGTTCGCACCGCTCGGGCGTGGAAATCACCATAGTCATCTGCTTTGGACTGGATCGCCTGCAATGCCGGCAAGCGCTTGTCGAAATCCTGAACGGACACAGATTGAAGCGCGCGTTGAATATCCTGCTCGGACTCGCAAATAATCATGCCGGAGGTGTCAAAGAAATCACCGATATTCGGGCAGCCCCAATAGATCGGAACAGTCGAACACAGAATCGCATCCGTCAGCTTTTCCGAGAAATAATTCCGCTCGCGCACATTCTCGATCACGACAGAGTAACGGTATGGCGCCAGCCCGTCGGACTTGTGTTCAAACGGCGTATAGCCACGCCCCATGATGTCGACATCCGCGCCGGTCTCTCGCACCCAATCGATCACCGAATGTCGCAGTTGGTGCCCTTCGAGATCGCGCTTGGCCGAGGCGATCAGCGAGCAGGATTTGCTTTTCTGCACATCAATGTCGCGCCAGTCGGGCACCATAGTGACGCCATAGGGCAGGAACACGGCGTTGGGTAACGTCTGCAACAGGACGTCGTGAAAGGTCAGCACCCGAAAAAACCGCCGCCAGGTCCAGCGCAACATACGGTCGTGTTTGGCGTGGATGGCCGAGGGCTCCCCCATCATCAGCGAAATCCGCGCACGGGTGCCGCGGCGCAGGCGCAGATGCACGGTGGAATTGGGATACATGATCAGGTGATCGGTGGATTCCAGATCGCCCACGGTTTTGCCGGTCAGGCGATCCGGGCACCCTTCGGGCCAGATCAGATCGGACAAAGGAACCGAGGCCAGTTTTGGCCCCAATCGATGCCCGTAAGGCAGGATGGCAATCGCGGGCTGGGTCATGATGCAGCGCCCGGTAAATCGACCTGACCGCGCATCAGAACATACCCGCGACCGGCGACCTTGATCCCGGTCATCGCCTCAGGCGGACCAACCCGCGTCACGGTCGCCTGTCCCGGACGCCCTATATCGTGGCCTTGCTCAGCCACAAAGCTGTCTTTGGCCATCAACCCGTGTTTCCACAGATAAGCCGCCATCGCGCCGGTGGCTGACCCTGTAAACGGGTCTTCGGGCGGGCTCGGCGGCGCCATTAGCAGGCGCGAGAACGTATCGCCCTGATCTGTCGCGCCGTTGAGTGTGACCAGAAAGGGCTCAGCCATGTCAGAGCCGGAAAACCCGGCCTTTGCGGTGATCTTGGGCAAGACGCCGGTATCCAGTTTTGCCGCACGCAGGGCGTCGTGATCGCGCAGAACGGTGATGCAAAAGGGCAAACCGGTCGACACAAATTGCGGGGGCGCGATGATGGCGTCCTCGGGCAGTTGCACAGCAGCGGCAACCAGATCAACCGGGACAACCTCGCCGAATTGCGGCGCGACCTGTGTCATCTCAATCTCATCCCCAACCAGGCGGACCGAGACGATCCCCGCGCCTGTTTCAAGCGTCAGCGCGTCACCCTCAAACACCCCACGCGACCGCATGGCGGCAACTGTGGCAATAGTCGGATGTCCGGCAAAGGGAATCTCGCGGCTGGCCAGGAAATACCGCACCCGAATGTCCGCTACTTCGGACGGGCCGGTAAAGGTGCATTCGACCAGAGAGGTCTCGCGCACATACGCCATGCAGACATCGTCGGGCAGACCGGCCCCGCCATGGACGACAGCGCAGCCGTTGCCGCCGAAGGCGCGGTCGCTGAAGGCGTCCACCCAGTCAAAGTCGAACCAACTCATTAGTCTTGCCCCTATCTGATATGCGAACCGTCACAGGTCCGCATATCTCGCCTGCGGGGCGGCAGATGTCACGGGGAAATCGTGCAGATCAGTGCACGGCCACCGGGGAAAAGTCATGCTCGCGCGCGAGGTTGAAAGCCAGTTTGCGATCGGCGACCAGCGCCAACTGCTGACCATCGGAATCGTGGACCGCATAAAGCTGATCCAGATCGCCCGCCTGCTCACGCACTTCCAAAGGCAGATCAGCGACATCGACAGCTTTGACATAGACGATACGGTCGCCTTCGGTGTTCAGTTCAATCGGTGTATTCATTGCTCTTACCCCTTTCTTATGTTGATCGTTTGCACCACGGTTTCGGGCACGGCGCGGGTAAGATCCACATGCAGCAGACCGTTTTCCATGATCGCCTCGCCCACCTCGACCCCGTCGGCCAGCACGAACATGCGCTGGAACTGACGCGCCGCGATGCCACGGTGCAGAAAGATACGCCCCTCGCTGTCGTCGCGTTGACGGCCCCGGATCACCAGTTGGCGATCCTCGATGGTGATCGACAGATCCTGCTCGGCGAAGCCAGCCACCGCCAGAGTGATGCGGTACGAAAAATCCGAGGTCTGTTCGATGTTATAGGGCGGATACCCTTCGTTACCGGCCTTTGCAGACCGTTCCAGAAGGCGTTCCAGCTGCTCGAACCCCAAAAGATGCGGGTATGAGCCCAGAGTAAGTTTTGACACGTATTTCGTCCTTTTTTGCCAAAGCGACGTGTGGGTGCGGCCCCGTTCTGGCAACCGCGTAGAATAGAATATGGGAATATGCCGGGATGTCCACAAGGTCTGGCCGGATAAAGCCTGACACACTATCTTGTGTGTCAAGCACCACAAAAGGCACTGAGTCGCTCATGAACGCGCCCACCGATATTTCGATGAAAACAGACGACGTCTTGCGGGTCGAACTGGAGGTTTTTCGCCGCCAGCACCGCGATCTGGACGAAGCGATCGAGGCGCTGCAATCCACCGGGACGGCCGACCAGTTGACCATCAAGCGGTTGAAAAAGCAGAAACTGCGGCTCAAGGACATCATTCGCCTGATCGAAGATCGCCTGACCCCTGACATCATCGCCTGACGCATTGCCACGAAGTCGGATTTGGCTATAGTGCGCGCTCTCTCAGAAGGCAGGGATTCAAGCGGATGAGCGATGTGAAAGTGGGGATCATCATGGGCAGCCAGTCAGACTGGCCCACCATGAAAGAGGCCGCAGATATTCTGGACGAGCTGGGCATCGCGTATGAAAAACGCATCGTGTCGGCCCACCGCACCCCTGATCGTTTGTGGGAGTATGGAAAGACTGCCGTTGCGCGCGGTCTGGACGTGATCATCGCCGGGGCCGGTGGGGCCGCGCATTTGCCGGGTATGATGGCCTCGAAAACCCGCGTGCCGGTGATCGGTGTGCCGGTGCAGACGCGTGCCTTGTCGGGGGTCGACTCGCTCTATTCCATCGTGCAGATGCCCAAGGGCTTTCCGGTCGCAACCATGGCGATTGGCGCCGCTGGCGGGGCCAATGCGGGTCTGATGGCCGCAGGCATTCTGGCTTTGCAAGATGACGCTCTGGCCCAGCGACTGGATGCGTGGCGCGAGGCCCTGTCAGCCTCGATCCCGGAAGAGCCGCAGGGATGAGCCGCATCGGGTTCATTGGCACGGGCCATATCGCCGCGCCGATTGCGCGCCTGCTGGCAGGCAAAGGGCACGAGATCCATGTGACCGAACGCAACGCCTCGGTCTCAGCCGCGCTGAAGTCGGACATCAATGCGACGGTCGGTGATCCGCAATCGGTGATCGATCAATCCGATATCGTGTTCCTGTGCCTGCGCCCCCATATCGCGCCCGATGTGCTTGAGCCCCTGACCTTTCGCCCGGACCACCGGATCATATCGGTCATGGCTGCAGTGTCCGAAGCAGAGCTCAGATCACTTTGCGCGCCTGCCGGGGATTTTGTGCAAACGATCCCGCTGGGCTTTTTGGAACAGGGCGGCTGCCCCATGGCGGCATACGGAAACGATCAGCTGTTGGCCGATCTGCTATCGCCCGAGAACCCGGTAGTGAAAGTGGCCAGCGAAGCCTCTCTGAATGCTCACTTCGCGATCTGCGCGATGGTTCCCGGTATTCTGGACCTGCTGGCCACCGGCGCGGGCTGGCTGGCCGAACAGACCGGTGATGCCGACGGCGCGGAATTCTATACAACCCAATTGATCGCAGGCTTTCTTGCGACCATGGACAAGGGTCAGGCCGGACGGCTGGCGTCAGAGCGCGATGCGCTGGCAACGGATGGTACCCTGAGCCTGCAGATGACGCAGGCCCTGCAAACAGACAAGGCCCATGAGGCGCTGCGCGACGCGCTGACGGCAATCGGCAAACGGCTGGAGACCTGAAGAATGACCGACATGCTTGCACCCGGTGCCACGATTGGCATCCTTGGCGGTGGACAACTGGGCCGAATGCTGTCCGTTGCGGCGGCCCGTCTGGGGTTTGTGACGCATATCTATGAACCCGGCGCCAACCCGCCTGCCGGGCAGGTCGCCGACCGTGTGACCACAGCGGCCTATGACGATGCCGACGCGCTGAAAGCTTTTGCCGAGTCCGTCGATGTCATCACCTATGAGTTTGAAAACATACCGACTGAAGCGCTGGACTTGCTTGAGGCGCATCGCCCGATCCGTCCGGGGCGTGAGGCGCTGCGGGTCAGTCAGGATCGGCTGACCGAGAAGAATTTTCTGCAAGGGCTTGGTCTGCAAACCGCGCCTTTTGCGGACATCACCGATCTGGACAGCCTGAAAGCCGCGATTGATCAGATCGGAACCCCTGCGATCCTGAAAACCCGTCGATTTGGTTATGATGGCAAAGGTCAGGCCCGACTGCGCGCACCCGAGGATGCCGAGACCGCCTTGGTCGATATGGCCGGGGCCCCTGCAATCCTTGAGGGGTTTGTTGAATTCAGCCACGAGGTGTCGATCATCGCCGCGCGCGGGCTGGACGGACAGGTCGCCTGTTTCGATCCCGGCGAGAACGTGCACCGCGACGGTATCCTGCACACCACGACTGTCCCTGCCCGCCTGCGCCCCGCGCAACGCACGGATGCGGTGCTGCTTGCGGCCAATATCCTCAACGCGCTGGACTATGTGGGTGTCATGGGGGTTGAGCTGTTTGTCACGCCCGCCGGTCTGATCGTGAACGAGATTGCGCCGCGCGTGCATAACTCGGGCCATTGGACGCAGAATGGCTGCGCCGTGGATCAGTTCGAACAGCATATCCGCGCCGTGGCCGGGTGGCCTTTGGGCGATGGGCAGCGCCACACGGATGTGGTGATGGAAAACCTGATCGGCGCCGATATGGACCGCGTGCCGGACCTAGCTCAGGAACGGGACGTGGCGCTGCATCTCTATGGCAAGGCCGAAGTCAAGGCAGGCCGCAAGATGGGCCATTTCAACCGCGTGATCCGCTAGGGACTCGCGCTGACGCGCGATGCCTCCGGCGGGGATATTTTTAGCCAGATGAAGCGCGGATCAGCGGATGAACCGCGTCGCTATATCTCCGGCCATGTAGCTGATGCGGCCATTTGCCAGCGTCGCGGCGACGCGGTGTGTATTGGCGTCCAGTATGGTCAGGTCGGCGCGTTTTCCGGCGGTCAGAGTCCCCCGGTCATCCAGACCAAGGACCCGTGCCGGGCCTGATGAAACCAGCGCCCAAGCCCCGGCCATGTCGACCAGACCGGATTTGGCCAGCATTAACGCCGCTCGGCGCGGGCTGGGATAGTGATAGTCTGAGGCCAGCGCATCGCAATAGCCCATCGAGATCAGATCAAGCGCGCTGACATTGCCCTTATGTGAGCCGCCCCGCACCACATTGGGCGAACCCAGTATGATATGGTCACCTGCGGACCGCGCAGCCTCGGCCGCCTCAAGCGTTTCGGGGAATTCGGCGATCCGCGCGCCCCGCGCGCGCCAGTCCGCGCGGGTTTTTGCGGTGGCGTCATCGTGACTGCCCATCCGCACGCCTTGGCTTGCCAGTGTTGCGCAAAGGCGATCCAGCGCAGCGGGAACATCTGACCCGCGCGCATGCATCGACAGCAGCATCTCAAAATGCGCCTCTGGGTTGCGCCCGGCCTTTAGCGCCTGACCGGTCAGACGAGGGGGCTTGCGCCCTTCAGACAGACGGTCATGCGGCAGATGATCGTTGAACACCACATAAGGCACCTGCCATTTGGTGATGCGGTCGGGCAGCCCGTCATAATCGTCCAACATATGGGTTTCAAACCGCAGCTGGGGCATCAGATCCGTGACCACTCGCCCCTTGACCGAGGCGATGGCATCAAACACCTGCCCTGCGAATTCCGGGCCGCGCACGCCGCCCTCCCAGCTGTGGAACTGGGCCAGAACGGCGGTGGTGATACCATTGGCGGCCAGCTCAGCCTCGACCGCGAGGATACCTTCGTCCATCTGCTTCATCGCCCCACGGCGTGGCGCAATATGACGTTCGAACCCGTCGCCATGCAGATCGATGATGCCAGAGAGCACGAGGTAACCCGAGAGGTCGATCTCGCGTCCCGCGCGATCAACCTGAATGACACCTTCGGCGATAGAAAGCTCAGCGCGCGCAAGGCCCTCGTCCGGCAGCAGCACCTCTGCGCCGGTCAGGGTCAGGTTCAATGCGGTCATTCAGAAGGCTCCGATGCGGGCTCCGAGCAATCCTGCCCGATACAGATTTCGTCGATTACATCCAACACCCCGTCCAGCCATGTGATCTGCGGGTCAAACTGACCAAACTCGATGAAATGCAGTGCCTGCGCCATGACGCGGGGGTTGTTCATCATGAATGTATGCGTCACCGGCAAGACAATGTGATCCGCCATCCCTTCGACCTTGGTGGTCTCGATCGAGACTTTTCCGTCATCCTTACCCTCGATCATCGAGGAAAACACAGGGTTCAGCGAATGCTCGCCCGCGATCACGCCCAGCTCGAAATCCACCGGTGGCAGCATGCTGGGAATGCCTTCGGGCCCGGTGCCCAGCGCAAGCCCTGCCGGGCCGTGGAGCATACCGAACACTTCATATGCGCCCAGTTCGTCCACCAGTTGGCTGCCTTGGTTGGGCGGGCCAAGCATAACGACACGACCGAGGTTTTCAGGATGGTTGTCCTGCAACCAGTAACGCAACAGGATACCACCCATGGAATGGGCCACCACATTCACCGTGTCATCACCGCAACCTGCAAACGCATCCGGCAGGGTCTGCTCTGCAAGCTCTGGAATGGGCAGATCGGTCGAGGGATAGCCCGGCCGAACCACGGTGTAACCATGCGCCTGAAACAGTTGGTCCATGACGGTAAACGACGCCTCGGTCCGGGCAAGCCCATGCAGCAGCACCACGCATTTAGCCTGGGCCACGGCTGGAACAAGAAACAGGAACAGGGCGAGCACGTATCTCATAGCCGCCAGATAAGCGCTATGCGCAGTCGATGAAACCCCTAGCGCGCTTTCAGGCGCAGCACCGCCAGCCCGATGCCGCCCAGAACCAGTACCGCCCCAAGAACAAGGCGCAAGCTGGCGGTTTCCCCCAACAGCAGAACACCACCCAGAATTGCTATGATCGGAACGCTCAGTTGCACGACCGCCGCTGTCGTGGCCGCAAGCTGCGGCAGAACGCGGTACCATAGCGCATATCCCAGTCCCGAAGTCACGCCGCCAGACAGAGCCGCCAGCAGATAGCCCGCAGCGGTCATGTGCCACGCCCCACCGATCAGCAACAGCGCCAGACCGGTCACTGGCAAGGCCACGACAAAATTCGCCGCCGTTCCCGCCAGGGCGTCCGGTTCAGAGCGTCCAACCAGCGAGTAGATCGCCCACCCAATACCCGCCGCGATCATCAGAAGGGCTCCGGTCAAATCGACCTGCACCGCCCCCGACGGCCAAAGCACAAAGGCCAGCCCGCCCAGCGCGATTGCGGCCCCCGCGACCTGTCGCAAGGTTGGCGTGGCTCCGGTCGCCGACGTCACCGTAAACATCGTGATCTGCACAACGCCAAACAGGATCAGCGCACCAAGACCCGCATCCAGCGTCAGATACGCGACCGAAAACCCGATCATATAGAGCGACAGTGACCCCGCCCCTGCAATCCGGCGCGGACTGCCAAGTGGCATCCCCCCGCCGCGAAGCCAGACCAAAGCAGCAAGAACAACGGCACCGGCCAGAACCCGCATGACGGCGAACCCCGCAGGGTCGCTTGCCCCGCTGTCGATAGCCAGACGATTCAGGATCGAATTGGCGGCAAAGGCAACCATGGTCAAAGCGGTCAGCAGGAACAGTTTCATATCAACCGCATACCGGGTTCTGCCGCGTTTGCACACTCACATTCTGGCGCGCTGCGAAACGAAATGGGGCCGCCCGAAGGCGACCCCGTTCATAAGCTCTGCGGCTTCCCATTCGGCAACTTGGCCCCATGGACCAAGCGCCTGTCGGGATCGGCAAAATTTCCTGACGGAAATTCGCCGTGCTTACATCATGCCGCCCATGCCGCCCATGTCGGGCATGCCGCCGGCAGGTGCCGCGCCTTCTTTGGCCGGACGGTCTGCAACCATCGCTTCGGTGGTGACCAGCAGGCCAGCAACCGATGCCGCATCTTCCAGAGCGGTCCGGACAACTTTGGCAGGGTCAATCACACCGAACGAGAACATGTCGCCATATTCTTCGGTCTGTGCGTTGAAGCCGAATGCTGCGTCGGACGATTCACGGACTTTGCCCGCAACAACCGCACCGTCGACACCTGCGTTCTCGGCGATCTGGCGCAGCGGCGCTTCGATTGCCTTACGAACGATGTTGATGCCCGCGCTCTGGTCAGCGTTTGCGCCTTCCAGGTTTTCCAGCGCTTTACCGGCCTGAACCAGTGCAACACCACCGCCCACAACAACGCCTTCCTGAACAGCAGCGCGAGTTGCGTTCAGAGCATCGTCCACACGGTCTTTACGCTCTTTCACTTCCACTTCGGTCATGCCGCCGACGCGGATAACAGCAACACCGCCTGCCAGTTTGGCAACGCGTTCTTGCAGCTTTTCACGGTCGTAATCCGACGAGGTTTCTTCGATCTGAGTGCGGATCTGAGCAACACGTGCTTCGATCTCGGCTTTCTCGCCTGCACCGTCAACGATGGTGGTTTCGTCTTTGGTGATTTCGATTTTCTTGGCGGTGCCCAGCATGTCCATGGTGACGGACTCGAGCTTCATGCCCAGATCTTCGCTGATGACCTGACCGCCGGTCAGGATTGCGATGTCCTGCAGCATGGCTTTGCGGCGATCGCCGAAACCCGGTGCTTTGACAGCAGCAATTTTCAGGCCGCCGCGCAGTTTGTTGACAACCAGAGTTGCCAGCGCTTCGCCTTCAACGTCTTCCGCGATGATCAGCAGCGGCTTTTGCGACTGGATCACCTGCTCCAGCAGCGGAACCATCGGCTGCAGCGAGGACAGTTTCTTTTCGTGCAGCAGGATCATGCAGTCGTCGAGCTCTGCGATCATCTTGTCTGCGTTGGTGACGAAGTAAGGCGACAGGTAGCCACGGTCGAACTGCATACCTTCGACAACGTCGGTCTCGGTTTCCAGACCTTTGTTTTCTTCGACGGTGATAACGCCTTCGTTGCCAACTTTCTGCATCGCGTCTGCGATCTGGCTGCCGATTTCGGCTTCGCCGTTGGCCGAGATGGTGCCAACCTGAGCAACTTCGGCCGAGTCTTTGACTTCGCGCGATGCATCTTTGATGCCTTCAACAACCTTGGCGGTGGCCAGGTCGATGCCGCGCTTCAGGTCCATCGGGTTCAGGCCAGCTGCAACCTGCTTGAGACCTTCGCGAACGATGGCTTGTGCCAGAACGGTTGCGGTGGTGGTGCCGTCGCCGGCTTCGTCATTGGTGCGGCTGGCGACTTCTTTCACCATCTGCGCGCCCATGTTTTCGAACTTGTCTTCCAGTTCGATTTCCTTGGCAACCGAAACACCGTCTTTGGTGATGCGCGGCGCGCCAAAGGATTTGTCCAGAACCACGTTGCGGCCTTTGGGGCCCAGGGTCACTTTTACCGCGTCGGCCAGGATGTTCACACCGGACAGCATACGGTTACGGGCATCGGTGTCGAACTTGACGTCCTTAGCAGCCATATCGTTTCTCCTTGAGAAAATGTATTGAGATGAAGATCAGAGTGAAGCGCGCGGCTTACTCGATGATCCCCATGATGTCGCTTTCTTTCATCATCAGCAGCTCTTCGCCACCGACGTTGACCTCGGTGCCCGACCATTTGCCGAACAGGATCTTGTCACCGGCTTTAACAGCCATTGCGATCAGCTCGCCGCTGTCCTTGCGTGCGCCTTCGCCGGTTGCAACGACTTCGCCTTCGCTGGGCTTTTCTTTAGCGCTGTCAGGAATGATCAGGCCGCCTGCGGTTTTCTCTTCGCTTTCGGTACGGCGAACCAGCACGCGGTCATGAAGCGGTTTCAATGCCATCTTTGCAGCTCCTTGGGCTCAAAGTTTGTTTATCCTCCCCTCGCCGACTGGCGAGGCGTTAGCACTCATGCTTGCCGAGTGATAACGACGCATAGCTAGGGGGTCAAAATCCCCGAGTCAACAAGCTGTGAAAGATTTTTTGATCTGAGCCGTCAGTCCGGCTGTTCCCAACTATAGGCCCAGTGTTTCAACCCTTCCTGCCCCGCGTCGGTCAGGCCGTAGACACCCTTTTCAACCTTCTCAAACCAGCCATAGTGGTTTTCACGCATAAGGCGCGTCGCGGTGGGTACGGCGGTTGCCTTGGCCACTTCGGCCCCTTTGGTAGCGCCAAACTCGGCCAGATGTGCGGCGCACTTCAGCGCATCCTGACGATACGCGGTGACGATGCCGTGCCGCGTGGCCCCGCCTGCATTCGGGTCGCCCTCTAGCCGGTCAAACTCACGCAACAGGCGCGCCGCTTTGGCCTTGTTCTTGCGCGGCGCATAGGGGCCGGGATCGCATTGCACCTCGACCGCGCCATCGGCCCGAACTGTGATCAGGCCCAGCCCCAAACGACGGCAAAGGGCCAAATTGTCCTTCAAGGCGCGCCGCGCGGTGCGGCCTGTGGGCTTGCAGACACCGATATAGACCTGATCGGTCACTTTCAGACGCGTGATCGCCTGATGGAACAGAGCCAAGGAGAACCTAAGCTTCAACTCAACAATGACAACGTCGTCGTCATCGCGCACGGCAACAATGTCAGCGGCCCCGACCTCGCCTTTGACAAGGTAGCCCTGACGCTGCAACAGCGCCTTGATTGGAGGGTAAAGGTCCTGCTCGCGGTCCATGGCCGCATGCTAGGCGATTTGCCACAGATTGCCAGCCGATAAGCCCCGCAATCAGATCGAACTTGCGCCTCGAACACGTGCGAGGCAGAGTTGCCGCAATGCTGATTTCAAAGGTAAATTCCAAATGCGCCTCATGTTGCTCGCACTCAGTCTGTTGCTTCCATCCACCCTGTTTGCTGCATGCGAAGGGCGCGACCTGACCCAGGATTTACCCCCCGAAGCCCAGGCCGAGCTGGAAAACACCCTGACCAATACGCCTTTCCCCCAAGGCAACCACTGGATCGCCCAAAAGGACAAAACGGTCCTGCATCTTATTGGAACCCTGCACCTGAATGATGCACGCATGACCGCCATTATCGAACGCCTGACACCAACCCTGAGCCAGGCAGATGCGTTTTACTTCGAGATCGTTCAGGACGAGATGGATGCCTGGCAACGGAATCTGGCCGAGGATTTCAGCCCGGTCATGATCACCTCCGGGCCGACACTCATCGACCTGATGACGCCCGAGGACTGGCAGGCGCTGTCCGTCTCATTGGCTGAACGGGGCGTGCCCGGTTGGATGGCGGCCAAAATGCGCCCATGGTTTTTGGGGATGATGCTGGCGATGCCCGCCTGTTTGGCAGGCGAGGAAAACGCGGATCACGGCATGGATTCTCGCCTCGCCGATCTGGCCCTGGAACACGGCATTCCCCAGCATTCGCTGGAAAGCGTCGATGATATCATCGGGTTGTTCAATCTCCACCCTTTGGAAAAACAGGTGCAATCGCTGTCCCGCATGGTCGGCACCTTCAAAAACAGCGACGACCAACTGGCCACCTTGGCCGAGGCCTATTTCGATGAGCAACACCTGAAGGCCGTCGAAGTGTCCCGCCTTATTGCTCGCGAATATGCGGACCTGACCGAAGCAGAGTTCCGGGAAGAATGGAGCGCGTTCGAGGATCATCTGCTGATCGCCCGCAACAACAACTGGATGCCTCGGATCCTGGGCATTCAGGACCAAACCGCCGTAATCGCCGTTGGGGCCGGACATCTGAGTGGCACGCATGGGTTACTGAACCAGCTGCAACAGGCCGGATATTCTCTGACCCGCGCACCTTTCTGAGCCAAAGCTGGCAGAATCCAGACCAACCGTCGCAGCGTAAACTCTGCCGGGTGACAACCCCGGCAGTCCGCCCTATAAGGCGCGCAAATTTATCATCCGCAGGACGCTGACATGACAACCCTTGTATTTGGCCACAAATCCCCCGACACCGACTCCACTGGCTCACCGATCTTGTGGTCCTGGTATCTGAACGAAGTGAAAAACGAACAGGCCGAGCCCGTTCTGCTGGGCGAACCCAACACCGAAGCCGCCTTTATGCTGCAACGCTGGGACCTGCCCAAGCCGCGCATCATCGAGGACGTGGACGCGGATGCCCCGGTCGTGATCGTCGACACCAACAACCCCGCCGAATTGCCCGCCAGCGTCAACAGCGCCGACATCCGCGCGATCATCGACCATCACAAGCTGGTCGGCGGTCTGGAAACCAAAGGCCCCATCGACATCACCGTGCGCCCGCTGGCCTGCACCGCGACCATCATGGTTGACCTGATGGGCGACGACGCCGCCAAAATGCCCGACGCCATCAAAGGCGCAGCGCTGACCTGCATCCTGTCGGACACGCTGGAATTCCGCTCGCCCACCACCACCGCGCATGACCGCGCAGTGGCCGAAAAACTGGCGGCTGAGCTGGGTCTGGACGTCTCGGCTTATGCGGCTGACATGTTTGCGGCGAAATCGGATGTGTCGTCTTTCTCGGACGCTGAACTGATCCGCATGGACAGCAAGGAATATGAGGTCGACGGAACCAAGTTCCGCGTCTCGGTTCTGGAAACCACCGCGCCGGGCGTCGTACTGGACCGCAAAGACAGCCTTGCCACATCGATGGTCGATGTTGCCAAAGAAGACGGCGTCGATCAGGTTCTGCTGTTTGTTGTCGACATCCTGAACGAAGAAGCCACCCTGCTGGTCCCCAACGATCTGGTCAAAGGGGTCGCCGAAAAAAGCTTTGGCGCATCGGTTGACGGCGACGCGGTTGTTCTGCCCGGCATCATGAGCCGCAAGAAGCAGATCATTCCGAACCTCAAGGTTTGATCCGATCCAAGGGCGCCCTGCGGGGCGCCTTTTTCTTGCGAGGCTCTGCCTCGCGCTCCGGGATATTTGAGGACAGATGAATGAAGGATCCCTTGCTTCATCTGTCTGAAAATATCCCGGGGGAGTCGCCCGCAACGGGCGGCGGGGGCAACGCCCCCTACTGGCCAAACGGCTCAGGCTCTGCCATAGGCTTAGGCACGTTTCCAGCCGTGCCAACAGGGGCCCATCATGACGCAGATCATCCACGCATTGTCCGAAGTCTCTGATCGCTACAAAGCGCTGTTTGTCGATCTTTGGGGCTGCGTTCACAATGGCATCACCGCCTACCCCGAGGCTGTCGCCGCCCTGCAAGCCTATCGCGCCAAAGGCGGAATTGTCGTGTTGGTGACAAACTCTCCGAAACCGCGCGCGGGCGTTGCGGATCAGCTGGCGCAGTTCGGGGTGCCCGAAGATGCCTATGACACCATCGCAACCAGCGGGGATTCCGCGCGTTCGGCCATGTTCCGGGGCGCGGTCGGTGAAAAGGTCTATTTCATGGGCGAATGGCAGCGGGATGCCGGGTTCTTTGAACCGCTGAAACTATTGGACCACCCGATTCACATTGAGCGTGTGCCGCTGGATCAAGCAGAGGGGATTGTGTGCTGCGGCCCGTTTGATCCTATGGCAGACCCTGACGTCAACCGCGCGGATTTCCTCTATGCCAAGCAAAAGGGGATGAAACTGCTCTGCGCCAACCCCGATATTGTCGTTGACCGAGGTGAGGTTCGCGAATGGTGCGCCGGGGCACTGGCGAAGCTGTACACCGAGATGGGCGGCGAGAGCCTCTATTTCGGCAAGCCGCATCCGCCGATCTACGATCTGGCCCGCCGTCGGCTGCAAGAGCTGGGCCATGACATCCCCGATGGCGATATTATGGTGATCGGCGATGGCCCCCACACCGACATTCTGGGCGGCATGGGAGAGGGGATTGATTCTCTGTTCATTTCAGGCGGGCTGGCTGCGGCCGAGACCAAAACGTCGCACCACCCCCATCACGAGTCCCTAACCGATTACATCAAAAGGGAAAATATCAATCCAACATATACAATCGGTCGCTTGCGGTAGATAGAAAAAGCTTGATTTTCTGCGACTGCGAAGTAATAAAGTTACCGAACTTGGGTAGCTTTGGTTTTTTTGTTGCCCGCAAGATGTAAGTGAGGGCGACATGTTGGACAATCTTCCGCGCGGCACGATCTGTATCGAAGACATCGAAATGGGCATGACCCGCCACCTGCGCAAAGTGGTGACAGACGAAGATATTGAGATGTTCGCGCAGGTTTCGACCGACCGGAACCCGGTGCATCTGGATGACGATTATGCCCGCGATACGATCTTTGAGGGCCGCATCGCCCATGGAATGCTGACGGCGGGGCTGATCTCGGCCGTGATTGGCGAGCAATTGCCGGGTCACGGCACGGTCTATATGGGGCAGTCGCTGAAATTCCTCGCTCCGGTCCGCCCGGGTGACATGGTCTATGCCGAGGTTAAGGTGATCGACATCGATTTCGCCAAACGTCGGGTGAAGCTGGATTGTCACTGCGCTGTGGACGGCAAGAAAGTGCTGGTGGGCGAGGCTATGGTGCTGGCCCCGTCACGCAAGTTCGACTGAGCCATCCCTGCAACCTTTGACATACATCATACTTGTTGTGGCGCGACACAATACACTTGGACGGGGATCGAACCTCCAAGGAGTGTATCATGGCCGCGTCAAACAAAGCAGACCTTCGGGCAGTCACCGCTAAGGAATACGCCAAACTGCAAGCGTTGATCGGGACACTGGATGCCCAGAAGGCCCTGGATAAGGATGAAGAAGATACATCCATCAAGGACATCATCGGCCACCGGGCACATTGGATCGACTTGTTTCTGGGTTGGTATGCGGACGGGCAAGCGGGAAAAGAGGTGCATTTCCCGGCCAAAGGGTACAAATGGAACGAGCTTCGCCGTTACAATGCCCAGCTGCGCCGGACGCAGACAGACCTTTCGTGGGAAGACGCGGTCCAGTCACTTGATACGGGCAATCGCAGACTGATGGATTTCATCGAAACGCATTCGGACGCGCAGCTGTATGGCGGGCCCATGAAAGGTGCCAAAAACAACTGGACACCGGGCCGATGGGCCGAGGCCGCCGGAGCCAGTCATTTCAGATCGGCGGCGAAATACATACGGGGTCGGCTTAGGTCTTGATTGGAACCGGCTGGCCTGGTGCGTATTATTGACATCAAGCGCTTGAACATAGGGCTGAGGGACAGTACCCACTGCGCATGCAGATCATCCGGGATTATCAGTTTATCGAACCTCAGGACCGCGGCGCCAGCGTGGCGATCGGCAATTTTGACGGCGTCCATATCGGCCACCGCTCGGTCATCGAACTGGCGCGCAGTGCTGCCCCCGATGCACCGCTGGGTGTACTGACGTTTGAGCCGCATCCGCGCGAGTATTTCGCCCCCGACACCCCCCCTTTTCGCTTGATGCGCGGCGCAACCCGCGCGCATCGTTTGCAAAAATTGGGTGTGAAGAAACTGTATGAGTTGCCCTTCAACGCGGCCCTGGCCAGCCTGACACCCGAAGACTTTGCGCGGAGCGTTATTTGCGACGGGCTGGGTCTGGCGCATGTGGTGGTCGGTGCCGATTTCTGCTTTGGTAAAGGTCGCGCCGGAACGGCGGACGATCTGCGGCGCTTTGGGCAAGAGATGGGGTTTGGCGTTACCATCGCCCCCCTGATGGAGCGCACCGAGAGCGTTGTATCCTCGACCGCGATCCGCACCGCGCTGAGCGAAGGTCGCCCGCAGGACGCAGCGGCGATGCTGGGGCACTGGCACCGTATCGAGGGTGAGGTGATTGGCGGCGAACAGCGCGGGCGCGAGCTGGGCTTTCCAACGGCCAACATGTCCATCGAGGGCCTGCACCCACCGAAATTCGGCGTCTACGCGGTGCTGGTCGACGTGTTGGATGGACCGCATCAGGGCAGCTATCTCGGCGCGGCCTCGGTCGGGACACGGCCGATGTTCAATGGCGAGATTCCCAATATCGAAACCTTCCTGTTCGATTTCTCGGGCGACCTTTATGGCGCGACGTTGTCTGTCGGGCTGGTGGAATACCTGCGCCCCGAGATGACCTTTGACGGTCTGGACGGGTTGATCGCACAGATGGATGCCGATTGTGCAAAGGCACGCACCCTGCTGGCAGCGCTATGACCACCGACCCGATTGACCGCGACGGCCTGAGCTCCCGTTTCTGGGAACGCAAAAAGCTGACCAAAATGAACCAGCGCGAGTGGGAGGCGCTGTGCGACGGCTGCGGCAAATGCTGCCTGAACAAGCTGGAAGATGAGGATACCGGAGAGGTCGCCCTGACCTGCGTTGCCTGCCGTCTGCTGGATGATGAAACCTGCCGCTGCACCCAATATGACATCCGCCACCAATTCGTGCCGGAATGTATCGTGATGAAGCCCGACAATATCGACCAGCACGCTTATTGGCTGCCACAGACCTGCGCCTATCGCCTGCTGTGGGAGGGCAAACCCCTTTACGACTGGCACCCTTTGATATCTGGTACGCCGGACAGCGTGCATGCCGCCGGAGTTTCGGTTCAGGGCCGCACGGTGTCCGAGTTCGAAACGCCGCTTGAAGAGTGGGAAGACTATATCATCGAGGAGCCCAACTGATGTATTTCGCCTCTGACAATTCCGGGCCGGTTCACCCACAGGTCATGGCCGCGCTGAACGCCGCCAATGAGGGCTATCAGATGGCCTATGGGGCAGACACGCTTATGAACGAGGTGCGCGACCGTATTCGCGGCATCTTTGAGGCCCCCGGCGCGGCGGTCTACCTAGTGGCAACCGGGACGGCGGCGAATTCTCTGGCATTGGCGACACTCTCCAACCCATGGGAGACGATCTTTTGCTCGCCTGTCGCCCATATCCACGAGGATGAGTGCAACGCGCCGGAATTCTACAGCGGGGCCAAGCTGACGCTGGTGCCCGGCGGGGACAAAATGACGCCTGAGGCGTTGCGCGGTGCCATCATGGCCGAAGAGACCCGCGGCGTGCACGGGCCTCAGCGCGGGCCGGTGTCGATCACGCAGGTGACCGAGCGGGGCTCGGTCTACTCGCTGGCGGAATTGCAGGCGCTGTGTGGCGTGGCCAAGGAATTTGGCCTTCCGGTACATCTGGACGGCGCGCGATTCACCAATGCGCTGGTGGCACTGAACTGCTCTCCGGCCGAGATGACATGGAAATCGGGTGTGGATGCGGTCAGCTTTGGCGGCACCAAGAACGGGTTGATGGGGGTCGAAGCGGTGGTCTTTTTCGACGAGGCCAAAGCCTGGGAGTTTGAACTGCGCCGCAAACGGGGGGCGCATCTGTTCTCGAAACACCGGTATCTGTCGGCGCAGATGGCAGCCTATTTACAGGATGACCTGTGGCTGCAGATGGCGCGTCAGGCCAATGACAATGGTGCCCGACTGGCCGATGGACTGCGTGCCAAGGGCGCATCGTTTCTGCACGAACCGCAGGCGAACATGATCTTCGCCAAATTCTCACGCGCACAGCACAAACAGTTGCACGAGGCCGGGGCCGTCTATCACCTTTGGGGTGGAGAACTGGAAGGCGCGGATGACACCGAGACTCTGGCCTGCCGGCTGGTTTGCGACTGGTCGATCAGCGCGGCGGAAATCGACCGTTTCATCGCCCTACTTTAACTCATGCGATTCCAGAAGGACCGTATGGCGTCCGCCGTGGCCTGAGGGTGTGAAATCGGAACCATATGACCTGCACCTTCAATCACGGCGGTGCAGGCGTTGGGCAGACGCTGTTGCAATCCCTGACTTATCGCGGGCATGACCGGGATCGTCTCAGACCCGCTGAGGATCAGTATCGGCATGGATGCCTGATTCAAAACGCCAGGTTCCAACAGCCCCTTTTGATCTTGGAACAACACCTTTTTGGAAGCGGGGACGACATGGACGCCCCGGATCATCGCCGCGCGCGTCCGTTCGGGCAGATCCGGCCATCGGGGCCCACCTTCGTTACCCCACATCCGATTAAACAGACGCGCGGCCAGTTCCATATCTCCGCCTGCCAGAGCCTCAGTGTAGGGCTGTGCCGCACGGTCATGTTGTTCGACCAGATCCGGGACGTCCTGTCTGGCCACGGAAAAGAACACCGGCTCGATCAGTACTGCACTACGGATCAGGTCAGGCCGGGTGATCGCAAGATACAAGGCCAGCATACCGCCAAAGGAATGGCCGATGATGTCCATCGGCTCAGTCAGTTGCGCAGCGGCCATTTCGATTGACAGGTCAAAGAATTGTCCCTGCCCGTCCCAATCGGGGCTGCGACCGTGCGACAGCATATCGGGGGCGAACAGCGTCGCCTCATCTTGCAGCGCGTTAGACAGACCAGTCCACGCGCCCGAATGCGCAATAGTGCAGTGCAGGGCCAGCACCTTTCGTGCGCCCTGCCCCAACGTGCGGACATGGATGGGGGACAAGCGGCCCGTTACCCTTTGGTCTCAGCCAGATGCCGATCCAGATCGTCCAACCGATCCTGCCCCCAGAACCGCTGACCGTCCTCAGTGACATAGAAGGGCGCGCCAAAGGCACCGCGATCCACGGCCTCTTCCAGATTGGCCGCGTAGGTATCCGCGCCTACCAACAGACCGCTATCGGCAAGGTTTGGGTCAAATCCGGCCTGCGACAGGCAATCGCGGATCACATCATCCTGTGCGATGTCCTTTTCCTCGGCCCAACAGGCCCGCAGCAGGGACTGTACCAGCTTGCCCACGTCGCCCGATCCGTCTTGGGCAGCGGCGATCACCGCATATGAGGACGGCGCCATATTCGTCGGCCAATGCGCAGGCTGAATGTTGAAGTCCATGCCCAGATTCCTGGCCTGCCGCTGCAAATCCTGTGCGCGGTACTCGGTGCGCGAGATATGCCGATCCTTGGGAGGCGTCCCACCGGTACGCCCGAACAGTGCCATGATATCCAGCGGTTTGTAATTGATTGTAGCCCCATGTTTGGCTGCGACCTCTTCCAGCCGTCCTCCTGCCAAATATGTGAATGGCGAAATTGTCGCAAAATAGTAGTCAATGGTGGCCATGTTCACTTTCTCCGCTGCGTTACCTTTGCTGGACGTTAAGGCCATGCTAAGCGGTGTCAACATCACGAATCTGTCACATTGCTATTGCTGCCCGGGGACCTCAGCCGATGCCGACACTCCACGAACCCAAGCTTATCGCTGGGAACGCAAACCTTCCTCTTGCCGAATCCATTGCCCGACGCATGAGCCTGTATCGCGGTGTCGATCAGGGTCTGGTCGACGCACGGGTCGAGCGGTTCAACGACGGCGAGATTTTCGTCGAAGTGTTCGAAAACGTGCGCGGCGAGGATATGTTCATCGTCCAGCCGACCTCGAACCCGGCAAACGATAACCTGATGGAACTGCTTATCATCGCCGATGCGCTGCGCCGCTCGTCCGCGCAGCGGATCACCGCCGTGATCCCCTACTTCGGCTATGCCCGCCAGGATCGCCGCACCAAGGCGCGCACGCCCATTTCCGCTAAGCTGGTCGCCAACATGCTGACCGGCGCGGGAATCGAGCGGGTTCTGACCATGGACCTGCACGCAGCCCAGATTCAGGGCTTTTTCGATATTCCGGTGGACAACCTCTATGCTTCGCCGATCTTTGCGCTGGATGTGAAAAACCAGTTCAAGGACCAGATGAATGAGATCATGGTCGTCTCGCCCGACGTGGGCGGCGTGGCGCGTGCGCGTGAGCTGGCCAAGCGGATCGAGGCGCCGCTGTCGATTGTTGACAAACGCCGTGAAAAGGCCGGTGAAGTGGCCGAGATGACCGTGATCGGTGACGTGAAAGACAAGATCTGCCTGATCGTCGATGACATGTGCGATACCGCCGGAACGCTATGCAAGGCGGCGCAGGTGTTGCTGGATAACGGTGCGAAAGAGGTCCACTCCTACATCACCCATGGCGTCATGAGCGGCCCTGCGGTCGAACGTGTGACCAACTCGGTGATGAAATCGCTGGTGCTGACCGACACAATTCAGCCGACACCGGAAGTTGCGAAAGCCAAGAACATCCGCATCGTTCCCACCGCGCCGATCTTTACGCAGGCCATCCTGAACATCTGGAACGGCACTTCCGTGTCTTCGCTGTTCGAGGACAAGACCCTGACTCCGATCTACGAGTCGCTGTACCATATGGACTAAAATGGCTGGGGTGGCATTGCCCACCCCACCTTTGGGGCGGGTTGGGTTCAATCCCCGCGGGACGCCTGTAAGAACTCTGCCCTGCTAGTTTCCTTTTAGACGCGCCTTAAGAGACGACACCAGGTATTTCCAGGGATAGCGTCGGGCGTGATCCCGCTCCCGGATTGCAGCCTTTAGCTTGGCATTCAGCGGGCTTTCGATCTGCAGCCCGTCATCTGGCACTTTGGCCGATTCATAAACCGCGGCGAAGTCTGCGGCGGTTGTGGCAGCGATATCTTCGACAATTTTGCCCACGTCTTCCAGTGTGAACACAGTCTCTTCTTTGTGTCGCTTTTCCGGTTTCGGAAAAACGTCACGGTCGTGAAAATACGCCTCAGCCAGGCGCCGGTTGCTCTCTTCAAATTGGCGAAAAAAGTCCTCACGCCCCGGATCCAGTAGCTTTCCCTGATCCAAAGCCCCGCACTCAAAAAGCGTCTTCTTCCACTGCATGTTCGCAGGGTTAATGTCGCCTGCTTCTTTCTGGTAGGGGATTGAGCGGTTAACCCCGCGGTAGGCGCAGCTTTTCAGGAACGTCAGGCTTTCATTGGCGCTTTCTATCTCAAAGGACAGCTCAGATTGATCGATTTCGATTGGCAGCGCTGTCAAGAAGTCCTTGCGCAGATCGCCTTGGGCGAACTTAGACCTATCGAATAAGCGCAGATCGATATTGTCTTTGCCAAACGCTCCGGCCCAAAAGTTTACAAGATTAAAATAGTTGTAGTAATGATCTTCTGTGTCGATATCCCTTTGGAACTGTTCCAGCGACGACGCGTTTCGGCCCTTGACCGAAGTGGAATACAAGCTTTCTCTCAGGTCCCACTGCGGGCGAAGATAGCAGATGACTTTCACGCTCTCAAAAATGTCTTCAAGAAGCACACTGAGGGATTCAAGCTCTTGGGATGTCTTTATACGGCTGTGAAAATGTTCTGACGTGATCACCATGATCTTGTGATCTTTGGCACCCTCGGCAACTTCGGCCCTGAAATCCTCAGCAAAGCTCTGAAAAAAAAGTGCTTTTTCCTCCACAGACTGGAGTTTTTCCATTTGGCTATAGTCATCAAGTATTGTCTGGCAGAACGACACAAGCTTGCGGTTATTGCCAAACCCACAGACTTTGCTCAGAAAAACGCCTTGTTTCGACAGCGCATGCTTGTTGTGGTACAGCCATTGCTGCAACAGCGTCGTGCCGGTCTTTTCGGTCCCGATATGTAGAAGCAGTTTCAAGGGCGCGATCTCCTGGGTCAGCAACGTCTGGCAAGGGGGGCCACCGGAAAACATCTATTTCGCGCGCCCAAAGCCGTCAAAACCGTCTCATATGCACAAGAGGATGAGCCGTCAATTGCGCCCGTCCCGGTAATCATAGCTGTGCGCTATAGTTGCATTTTAGGCTTATGCCCATTCGTTGCGTGGGCAAATAGCGTCAGGTGATATTCCAATCATCCAAATGGGCCACGTCCCCCATCGCGGTCCACGTAACCCGTATCCGCGCGATGCGTGTGTCGGACCATGTTCGAAAAACGGCGGCGAACCCCTCAGCGGTGATGTCCTCGGCCACCACTTCAGCGCGCAAAGCGGATGTTGTGTCGACATCCCACAAAGACACGTTCAGCTGCACGACCGGTGGAGACCGAAAGGCTTGACCGAAGGTGATTTGTTTACGCCGTTCCCGGGGCCCGTCACCCGTCCACATCTCGCCACCATCGGCGAAATCGGAAAATAGCACTGCCTCGCCTTGGTCGATTCCGACCGGGTGGGTTCGAAATATTCTCATCTACATCATCTTTATTATTCAATTCCTGAATCCTAGCCCGCGATTCAGGCGAAATCAGCATAAAAAAACGGCCCCGATCTCGCAGGGCCGTCTTAATTCATCAGAGTTGCATGAACCTTACAGGCTCATATGCGTTCCAAGAGCTTCCATATCGGCCAGCAGCTTGGCAGCGTCGTCGACTATGGACTGATCATCGCCTGCTTTGGCTGCCTCGTGCGAGGCGCGAGCCTCGGCGATCAGGTCATCCAGATGGGACCGGGTTACTTCGGTCACCGGAATTGCCTTTTCTGCCAGAACCGACAGGCTGTCGCCGTTGATCTGGGCAAACCCGCCGGTAACCAGGTATTCGCTGGCTCCTGCAGGTGCCTCAACCTTCAGCAGACCGGGGCGCAGTGTGGTGATGGTGGGGGCATGATCGGGCATCGCCGTCATATCGCCGTCCGCGCCGGGAATCTGGACCGCGGTGGCCTCAAGCGAAGCAAGGCTCCGCTCGGGGCTGACGAGGTCGAATTGCATCGTGTTTGCCATCAGGGATACTCCTTAGGCGGCTTCTGCGGCCATCTTTTCCGCTTTGGCGATCACTTCGTCGATGCCGCCAACCATCAGGAAGGCCGCTTCGGGCAGGTGATCGTATTCGCCAGCCACAACAGCTTTGAACGAGGCGATGGTCACGTCCAGAGGAACCTGAACGCCCGGCGAACCGGTGAAGACTTCGGCAACGTCAAACGGCTGCGACAGGAAGCGTTCGATCTTACGGGCACGAGCCACGGTCAGTTTGTCTTCTTCCGACAGTTCGTCCATGCCGAGGATGGCGATGATGTCCTGCAGCGACTTGTAGCGCTGAAGAATCTGCTGAACGTCGGTCGCAACTGCGTAGTGCTCCTCACCCACAATTGCGGGGTCCAGCAGACGCGACGACGAGTCGAGCGGGTCAACAGCCGGGTAGATACCCTTTTCCGAGATCGCACGGTTCAGAACGGTGGTCGCGTCCAAGTGCGCAAACGAGGTTGCCGGCGCGGGGTCGGTCAAGTCGTCCGCAGGCACGTAGATCGCCTGCACCGAGGTGATCGAGCCCGACTTGGTCGAGGTGATGCGTTCCTGCAGGGCGCCCATGTCGGTGGCCAGCGTCGGCTGGTAACCCACGGCTGACGGAATACGACCCAGCAGAGCCGAAACTTCGGAACCCGCCTGCGTAAAGCGGAAGATGTTGTCGACGAAGAACAGAACGTCAGTACCGGACTGGTCGCGGAACTGCTCGGCCAGGGTCAGACCGGTCAGAGCAACACGTGCACGCGCTCCCGGAGGTTCGTTCATCTGACCATAAACCAGCGCAACCTGCGATTCCGACAGGTTGTCGGGCTTGATCACGTTCGATTCGATCATCTCGTGGTACAGGTCGTTCCCTTCACGGGTCCGTTCACCAACACCCGCGAACACGGAAAAGCCCGAGTGCACTTTTGCGATGTTGTTGATCAGTTCCATGATCAGAACGGTTTTACCAACGCCGGCACCGCCGAACAGGCCAATTTTACCGCCTTTGGCGTAGGGGGCCAGCAGGTCAACAACCTTGATGCCGGTAACCAGAATTTCCGACTCGGTCGACTGTTCGTCGAACTCGGGTGCGGGCTGGTGGATCGCGCGGGCCTCAGATGCTTCGACCGGGCCTTTTTCGTCGATCGGCTCGCCGACCACGTTCAGGATGCGGCCCAGAGTTGCGTTACCAACCGGAACCGAGATCGGTGCGCCGGTGTCGGTTACTTCTTCGCCACGGACCAGACCTTCGGTCGCGTCCATCGCGATGGTGCGGACGGTGTTTTCACCCAGGTGCTGAGCAACTTCCAACACCAGGCGCTTGCCATTGTTGGTGGTTTCCAGCGCGTTCAGAATTTCAGGCAACTGATCTTCGAACTGCACGTCAACGACGGCCCCGATGATCTGTGTGACTTTGCCTTTTGCATTCGCCATGTTTCGTCTCCGGTATGTCTCTACAGCGCTTCAGCGCCGGAAATAATTTCAATCAGCTCGTTGGTGATCACGGCCTGACGCGAGCGGTTGAACTGGATCGTGAGCTTGTCGATCATCTCACCCGCGTTGCGTGTCGCGTTGTCCATTGCGGACATCCGTGCACCTTGTTCAGACGCTCCGTTTTCGAGCAGAGCCGAGAAGATCGCGGTCGCAACCCCCTTGGGCAGCAGGTCGGCCAGAATGGCCTCTTCGCTGGGCTCGTAGTCGAAAATGGCACCGCTGTCGTCACCAGCCGCTTCGTCTTCGAACGAGGCGGGGATGATTTGCTGTGCCGTCGGGATCTGGGTCACGACGTTGACGAACTTCGAGTAGAAGATCGTGGCAACATCGAACTCAGCCCCATCAAAGCGGGACAGGATGTCTTTGGCGATGTCCTGCGCGTTGGTGTAGCCAATGCGCTTGACCTCGCTCAGGTCGACATGTCCAACGAATAGATCGCCCAAATCACGCTTGAGCGCGTCGCGGCCTTTCTTGCCGACGGTCAGAACCTTGACCGTCTTGCCCTTGCCGCGCAGCTCTTCCGCCTTTTGGCGGGCGAGCTTGGCGATGTTCGAGTTGAAGCCGCCGCACAGGCCGCGTTCAGCTGTCATCACAACCAGCAGATGGACATCATCACTGCCCGTACCACGGAGCAGCTTGGGGGCGCTGTCGCTGCCCCCGACCGACGCCGCCAGCCCCGCCATCACGGCATTGAACCGCTCGGCATAGGGGCGCGAGGCTTCGGCAGATTCCTGGGCGCGGCGCAGTTTTGCAGCCGCGACCATCTGCATGGCCTTGGTGATCTTGCGGGTCGATTTGACCGACTCGATCCTGTTTTTAAGGTCCTTAAGATTTGGCATATGCCCGCCTCTCCCTTAAGCGAAGGTTGCGGCGTATTCGTCCAGCGCAGCCTTGATCTTGTCGGAAGCCTCGCCCTTGATCTTGGGATCTTCGTCGGTGATCCACTTCAGCAGGTCGGCGTGCTTGCCGCGCAGATGCGCCAGCAGACCGGCCTCATAGCGGCCAACATCCGAGACGCTGATCTTGTCGAGGTAACCGTTGGTGCCCGCGAAGATGACGCAGACGATTTCCGCGTTGGTCAGCGGCGAGTACTGCGGCTGCTTCATAAGCTCGGTCAGACGCGCACCACGGTTCAGCAGCTGCTGGGTTGCAGCGTCAAGGTCGGAACCAAACTGCGCAAAGGCTGCCATTTCACGGTACTGAGCCAGTTCCAGCTTAACCGGACCCGCAACCGATTTCATCGCGTTGGTCTGGGCCGACGAGCCCACACGCGAAACCGACAGACCGGTGTTCACAGCAGGGCGGATGCCCTGGTAGAACAGTTCGGTTTCCAGGAAGATCTGACCGTCGGTGATCGAGATCACGTTGGTCGGAATAAACGCCGAAACGTCACCACCTTGCGTTTCGATAACCGGCAGAGCGGTCAGCGAGCCTGCACCGAAATCTTCGTTCAGCTTCGCCGAACGCTCCAGCAGGCGCGAGTGGAGGTAGAAAACGTCACCCGGATACGCTTCACGTCCGGGCGGACGACGCAGCAGCAGGGACATCTGACGATAGGAAACAGCCTGCTTCGACAGGTCATCATAGATGATCAACGCGTGGCGGCCGTTGTCACGGAAGTATTCGGCCATCGCGGTCGCCGAGTAAGGCGCCAGGAACTGCATCGGCGCCGGGTCGGACGCGGTTGCAGCCACAACGATCGAGTATTCAATCGCGCCGGACTCTTCCAGTTTCTTCACCAACTGCGCAACGGTCGAACGCTTCTGACCAACAGCCACGTAGATGCAGTACAGTTTCTTCGACTCGTCGTCGCCTGCTGCGTCGTTGTAGACTTTCTGGTTCAGAATGGTGTCCAGCGCCACGGCGGTTTTACCGGTCTGACGGTCACCGATGATCAGTTCTCGCTGGCCACGGCCAATCGGGATCATCGCGTCAACCGATTTCAGGCCGGTTGCCATCGGCTCGTGCACCGATTTACGCGGGATGATGCCGGGGGCTTTGACGTCAGCAACGCCACGTTTGGAGGCATTGATCGGGCCTTTGCCGTCCAGCGGGTTGCCCAGACCGTCCACAACGCGGCCCAGCAGTTCGTCACCAATCGGAACGTCCACGATCGAGTTGGTGCGCTTAACAGTGTCACCTTCTTTGATGTCACGGTCGGAGCCAAAGATAACGACACCAACGTTGTCGCTTTCCAGGTTCAGCGCCATGCCCATGATGCCGCCGGGGAATTCGACCATCTCACCGGCTTGCACGTTGTCCAGACCGTATACACGGGCAATCCCGTCACCGACGCTCAGCACGCGGCCGATCTCGGCCACTTCTGCTTCCTGACCAAAATTCTTGATCTGGTCCTTCAGGATTGCAGAAATCTCTGCAGCTTGGATTCCCATTTATCCGACCTCTTTCATTGCATTCTGTAGGGAGTTCAGCTTCGAACGGATCGAGCTATCGATCATTTTCGAGCCCACTTTAACGACAAGACCGCCGATGAGGCTTTCATCCACGGTCGCATTGATTGTCACGGTCTTGCCCACACGCTCGGACAGCGTTTTGGACAGTTTTTCCAGTTGGGTTTTGGTCAGCGCCTTGGCCGAGGCGACATCGGCGGTCACTTCGCCACGCTCTTCGGCCAGCATATCGCGCAGCACCTGCACCAGTTGTGGCACAACAAACAGGCGGCGCTTCTGTGCCATCAGACCCAGCGTGTTGCGCAGGATGGCGTTCAGGCCCATCTTGTCGGCAACTGCGGTGATCGCGCCCTCTTGCTCAGCGCGCGAAACCAGCGGGGATGCGATCAGGTCGCGCAGGTCTGCGCTGTCGCCCAAAGCGGCTGCCAGATCATTGATGCCGGATTCCAGACCTGCAAGGTCATTGTTCTCTTTTGCAATCTCAAAGATTGCGGTGGCATAGCGCTCGGCGATGCCTGTGGAAATCGAAGCTGGTTCGGACACGTCCACCCTTCCGATATTTGAGGCCCCTGTTTTGAGTAGCGGCCGCTACCTTGGGGCGTGAGGAAACCCCGTCCATGAAGGGCGGGGATCAAAATCACCGGGGATGTAGCAGAGGTGTTCCAACCAAGCAATACGCTATAGCGGTAACAGAATTATCCACAAACCGTTAACTTTCATGCACTTACGCCAAGTGCGACGGTTTGAACCCCCTAGCCCAGTTGAAAAATGTTACGAATATGCAGGTTTTTGCGATTCCTGTGACTTTTTTCCCGCAACTTTTGCACCCCAACGATGCTGGCTTCTTAGGCAGGCTTCAACAACCCATCCAGCGCTTTGATCGGGCGCCGCACCGCATCTTTCGTGACACTGCCGCTGGGTGGGCGGATGTGTTTTGTGACTTCGACCATCAGCACGCCTCCCGCCATGACGGTTGGCACACGCTGTCCGGTTTTTTCAATCAAGCTGCCGGATTTCAGCCAGAACCGCCGGAACGACGGCGGCATGTACAAAGCCGAACAGTGGCTTTCCGGCAGGAAGTGATGCGCCTTGAGCTGATTTTCCAGTTGCGAGGCAGAATAAGGGCGCCCAAAGCCAAACGGCGTCCTATCTGTTCGCGACCACAGCCCGGCCCGGTTGGGCACAATGAACAGCGCCTTACCGCCAGGCCCAAGAACCCGCCAGCATTCGTTCAACAGTTCCGTTGGCCGCTGCGAGGTCTCAAGCCCATGCATCACAACCAGCTTGTCGACATGCCCGGTTTCAACAGGCCAAAGGGTTTCTTCGGTCAGAACCGATACATTCGGCATCCCGGCAGGCCAGGGCATCACCCCTTGCGGTCCCGGCATCAGGCCGATCAAACGCCGCGCATCGGCAAGATAGGGGCGCAAAAGAGGTACGGCAAAACCGAACCCCACAACTGTTTGCCCCTTGGCCTCGGGCCAGATTTCCAGCAACCGCCCACGAATGGCCGCCTGCGCCGCGCGACCCAATGTGCTGCGGTAGTAGAAATTCCTCAGATCCTGCACATCAAGATGCATTGCGGACACCCGGTCAATCGGCTTAGCTGAGCGCAGTCTAGCAACGAAAGGGCAAAATACCATGCCTCTTGAGATCGTCACAATCCCCTGTCTCAGCGACAATTACGCATTTCTGGCGCATGATGCCGATAGCGGCAACACCGCTTTGATCGATGCGCCCGAAGCCGAACCGATTCTGGCCGAGTTGGACAAACGTGGCTGGACCCTGAGCCACGTGTTGCTGACGCATCACCATTATGACCATGTGGACGGCCTGGCCGCGATCCTGGAAAAACACCCCGCCACAGTGATCGGGGCTGCCGCAGACGCCCACCGCCTGCCGCCGCTGAACCAGCAGGTTGGCGATGGCGACACGTTCGAGGTGGGTGGTGAACCCGTCCAGGTCATGGATGTCTCGGGCCACACTGTGGGCCATATCGCATTCTATATGCCGCAGAGCGCGGCTGTTTTCACCGCCGATAGCCTGATGGCCATGGGCTGCGGTCGCCTGTTCGAAGGCACCGCACCGCAGATGTGGGCGTCGCTGTCAAAACTGGCCGCCCTGCCCGACGATACGCTGGTCTGCTCGGGCCACGAATACACGCAATCAAACACCAAATTCGCGCTGACGGTGGATCCGGACAACGCCGCACTGCAGAAGCGCGCTGCCGAAATCGACACTGCGCGCGCCGAAAACAGGCCCACGGTTCCATCGACTCTGGCGTTGGAAAAGGCGACAAACCCCTTTTTGCGCGCCACCGATGCGTCGATTCAGGCCCATCTGGGGATGGTCGGGGCAGAGCCCGCTGACGTGTTTGCGGAAATCCGGGCTAGAAAAGATAGATTCTGATGCCTATTTTCCCCACTTCACGGCCACGGTCACAAGAAATGTGACTGTCAAGTGAAAGAAAACCCTTGAAGCCGGGCCGCGATCAACCAAACTCTAATAGTATGAGGACATGGTTGGGATGGGGATCCGGCCTAAAGCCCGCGCCCCTTCCGACCCAAGACAGAGGAGCACCCGCGTGCCTTCATTCTCGAGCACATTAGAACAAGCCATTCACGCGGCCTTGGCGGCTGCGAACGAACGGCGACACGAATTCGCCACGCTAGAGCATTTGCTGCTGGCACTGCTGGAAGAACCGGACGCCATTCGCGTCATGAAAGCCTGCAGCGTCGATCTGGATGAGCTGCGTGGCACTTTGGTCGAATTCATTGACGAAGACCTTTCAAACCTTGTGACCGACATCGACGGGTCCGAAGCCGTGCCCACGGCCGCCTTCCAGCGCGTCATTCAGCGGGCGGCGATCCACGTGCAAAGCTCGGGCCGGACCGAAGTGACCGGTGCGAATGTTCTGGTCGCCATCTTTGCAGAACGCGAAAGCAATGCGGCCTATTTCCTGCAGGAACAGGACATGACCCGCTATGACGCGGTAAATTTCATCGCGCACGGTGTCGCCAAAGACCCGGCCTATGGTGAAAACCGCTCGGTCTCGGGCGCGGATCAGGTCGAGGACGATGTTCAGGCAAGCACGGCCGATGGCGAACAGAAGGAAAGCGCGCTGGGGAAATACTGCGTTGATCTGAACGCAAAATCCCGCGCGGGTGATGTCGACCCGCTGATTGGCCGCGCCTCTGAGGTTGAGCGCTGCATTCAGGTGCTTTGCCGCCGCCGCAAGAACAACCCGCTGCTGGTGGGTGATCCGGGCGTTGGCAAAACCGCCATCGCCGAGGGTTTGGCCCATAAGATCGTCGCGGGCGAGGCCCCCGATGTGCTGTCCGAGACCACGATTTACTCGCTGGACATGGGCGCGCTGCTGGCAGGCACCCGCTACCGCGGCGATTTCGAGGAACGCCTGAAGGCGGTCGTGACCGAGTTGGAGGATCACCCCGACGCGGTGCTGTTCATCGACGAAATTCACACCGTGATCGGTGCCGGTGCGACCTCGGGCGGCGCGATGGACGCCTCGAACCTGCTGAAACCTGCGCTGCAGGGCGGCAAGCTGCGCACCATGGGCTCGACCACCTATAAGGAATTCCGCCAGCATTTCGAAAAGGACCGCGCGCTGAGCCGCCGGTTCCAGAAGATCGACGTGAATGAACCTTCGGTCGAAGACAGCGTGAAAATCCTGCGTGGTCTGAAACCCTATTTCGAAGAGCATCACGAGATCAAATATACCGCCGACGCGATCAAAACCGCGGTGGAGCTGGCCGCGCGCTATATCAATGACCGCAAGCTGCCCGACAAGGCCATCGACGTCATCGATGAGGCAGGTGCCGCGCAGCATCTGGTCGCGGAAAGCAAGCGTCGCAAAACCATCGGCGTCAAAGAGATTGAGGCCGTCGTGGCCAAGATCGCCCGCATTCCGCCCAAGAATGTCACTAAGGATGATGCCGAGGTTCTGAAGGACCTTGAAACCTCGTTGAAACGGGTGGTGTTCGGTCAGGACGATGCCATCGTGGCGCTGTCCAGCGCGATCAAACTGGCCCGTGCCGGTCTGCGCGAGCCTGAAAAACCCATCGGCAACTACCTGTTCGCCGGCCCGACCGGTGTGGGTAAAACCGAGGTCGCCAAGCAATTGGCAGATACGCTGGGCGTCGAACTTCTGCGCTTTGACATGTCGGAATACATGGAGAAACACGCAGTTTCCCGTCTGATCGGTGCCCCTCCGGGCTATGTCGGGTTCGATCAGGGCGGTCTGTTGACCGACGGCGTCGACCAGCATCCGCATTGCGTGCTGCTGCTGGACGAGATCGAGAAAGCGCACCCGGACGTGTTCAACATCCTGCTGCAGGTGATGGACCATGGCGAGTTGACCGATCACAACGGCCGCACGGTGAATTTCCGCAACGTGGTTCTTATCATGACCTCGAACGCTGGTGCGCAGGAACAGGCCAAAGCGGCTATCGGCTTTGCCCGTGACCGCCGCGAAGGCGAAGACACCGCCGCGATTGAACGCACGTTCACGCCGGAATTCCGCAACCGTCTGGATGCCGTGATCTCCTTCGCGCCGTTGCCGAAAGAGGTGATCCTGCAGGTGGTCGAAAAGTTCGTTCTACAACTGGAAGCGCAGCTGCTGGACCGCAACGTGACCATCGACCTGACCCGCAAAGCCGCCGAATGGCTGGCTGACAAGGGCTATGACGACAAGATGGGCGCCCGCCCGCTGGGCCGTGTCATTCAGGAGCACATCAAGAAACCTCTGGCCGAGGAGCTGCTGTTCGGCAAGCTGGCCAAAGGCGGTGTGGTGCGTGTCTCGGTCAAGAAGGGTGAACTGAACCTGGAAATCTTCGGTCCAGATCAGCCGCGTATTCCGGGCGACAAGCCTCCGCTGTTGACGGCGGATTGATCCGGTAGACAAAGAAAACCCGCCCTCTGAGGCGGGTTTTTTAACGTACCGTGCTAGCGAAAGCCGGGATCGGAAATTGGCGATCTTATGCGAGCTGCTTTTTGACTCCACGCAGCCCGGTAATACGCAGACGCCAACCGATAGGCATAGCGCGGCCCCTTTAGGCCCTGAGACATCGCAGACAAAAGCGCTATGCCAATATCCCGCGCTTTTCTGATCCGCCCGGCTTTGGCAGGAGTGAAATACTCAAAATCGATGAACCGGATGCGGTGCCCGTCCCAGCACATGTCCCGAAAGGCGGGTCGCCCATGGGCGAGGTCGGCTGCGTGCAGACGGGCCAAAGCTTGTCCCGCCGCGCTGCATGCTTTTTCTTTTTCCGCAACGGAAATGACCTGACAAAGCTTGGTCAAACTGGTGCCCGCATCTTCGATCGCAAGAAAGCCGTCGCCTTCCATCAGGATCGCGGGAACGGGAGCTCCCCAACTCCACAGCAGACGGTGAGAGCGCCGATCCCGGTCAAACGCCTTTTGCGGCAGACCCTTTACCAGCCATAGAAAGGGGCTCGAACGTTCCACACGTTTCAGCCAGAACGCTGAACCATTGCGGGTTTGATGCCGCGCCATGCGTTGGTATGGCGCGCGCAGGGCGTCTTTCACAGCTTGTTCCAGATCTGAAGTGTCTTCTTGCACCATCTGCACCTGTTCAACCTATGGTGCAGATATAGGGGCTGTGCTCTCGTTTTTCATCATGCGCGCGGGCCAAAAACGTCTGAAACCGGCGCGTTTCAAGACAATACAGCAGACCCGAGCCCCGCCGCTATCTTTCGGTCAGTTTCAACTCAATCCGCCGGTTCTGGGCGCGCGCTTCTGGCGTGTCCGCCGGGTTGACGGGCTGGAATTCACCGAACCCATTGGCGGCCAGCCGGTTGGGCGGAATACCCAGCGCCTCGACCATATAACGCACCACGGACAGGGCACGCCCCTGGCTCAGCTCCCAATTGTTGCGATACCGGCCTGTTCCGGCCAGAGGCACGTTATCCGTATGCCCGTCCACCCGGATCACCCAGTTCAGCCCCTCGGGGATTTCCGCCGCGACACTGCGCAGGATGGCGGCAACCTTGGCGACCTCTTGCTGGCCGACCGGGGACAATACGGCCGATCCGGTGTCAAACAGCACCTCGGATGAGAAGACAAAGCGGTCGCCTTCGATCCGCACGCCGTCTTCATCGCCCAGAACCTCGCGCAGGCGGCCGAAAAACTCGGACCGGTATTGCTGCAAGTCTTCTGCCTGCGCCGCCAGATCCTCGGCTTGGGCGGCTAGCTCTTCGGCCTCGGCCTCCAGCCTGATCCGTTCAGCCTCTTCCAGCAGACGGCGACGGCGTTCCTCGGACGCGGCCCGCGCAAGGGCTGCGTTCAGGTCCTGACCCAGCGATTGAATGCGGATATCGGCGGCCGCGTTGCGCTCTTCATAGTCGTCCAGCAGCGCCTGCAATCCACCCAGTTGTTCGCGCAGCGCCGCCATCTGCTGGTTCAGCAAGGCCGTTTCGCGTTGCGCTTTTTCCGAAATTGCCTGTTCTGCCGACAGCGTATCGCGCGCCACGGCCAAAAGGGCCGCACGGTCTTCGGCCAATGTGCGCTGTTCCTGCGCCTCGGCCTGTGCTTCGCTTTGGGCGGCCAGGGCGGCGTCAAGCCGGGCGCGCAGGTCTTCGCCGTTCAACTCACCAAATTGCTGCTCCAAAGCCTCTTTGGCGGCTTGCGCTGCGGCCAGCAGGGTCAGGGTTTCCTCGGCCTCTCTGCGCTGCGCTTCCAAGGCCAGCGTCATGGCCGTCAGTTCAGCATCCGCGTTCTGCAGACGGTTGCGCAGGTTTTCGGCGGCGGCAGCTTCGGCCAGCTTAGCGGCCTCTTCCGCGCTCAGCTGTTCTTCCAGCTCTGAGATTTGGGTCGCTTGCGCGGCATCGCTTTGTTCCAGATCGGCGACCAGAGCCTCAAGCGCTTCGCGTTGGGCGGCGGCAAGGCGCGCGGCCTCGGTCTGTTCGTCAATCTCGGCCCGGCTTTGGGCCAGGGCAAGGTTCAACGCCTCGCGCTGATCCTGCAAATCGGCAATCTCACCCTGCGCACGCTCTTGATCCAGCAACAGCGCGGCCACCTGATCTTCGAAATCCGTCAGGCGAATTTGGGTTTGCACCAATTCGCCTTCCACCTGCGACAAGGTCGAGTTCAGAACCCCCAGCCGCGCCTCTAACCGGCTATTTTCCTGCTCTTCCAGACCGAGGGCCCCGACCAGCGCCGCAACCTCGTCCGACAGGGCCGTCAACTCATCCTCTTGACCCGAGATCGTCTCGCGCAGCACAAACTGGACCACCATGAAGATGGTCAGCACAAAGGTCAGCACCATCAACAACCCGGTGATCGCATCCACAAAACCCGGCCAGACCGAGCCTTGGAAACGCTGACCTGTGCGGCGGGAAAGAGCCATAGCTTACTCTCCGTCCGGAGCGGTGCGCACGGCGCCTCGGGGCAAGGTCAGCGCCTTGACCAGCAGTTCGATGTCTTTGCGCAGCTCGCTCATGCTTTCCTGGCGACCGGCCGAGATTTCTTCGAGAATACGCAGCAACTGCACATCCATCGACCGCAGGCGCATGCGGCTTTCGGCGTCGATGCCGTCGCCGGTGCCCTGTTCGCGCATGTGATCCAACAAGGCGTCCTGTCCCAAAGCCACCCGTTCCAGCGCGGCCGTCACGCCATCGTTGTTCGACTGGCGTTGATTCATCTCACCGATGGAATCCGCCAACTGCCCCAGCCGCGACGACACTGCCGCGCGGTCGGCCTCTTGCGCGGTGAACAGATCCTGAAGCGCGTTCATCTGCTCGGACATTGCATCCAGCACCGGGGTCAGAACGGCCAGTTCGGCCCCGCCCTCATCACTGCCGGCAAAACCGACACGGGTGATCGAGGACAACCATTCCTCAAGCTCGCGATAGAACCGGTTTTGACCGTGTCCCGCGAATAGCTCCAACAGGCCAACGATCAACGATCCGGCCAGACCCAGCAGCGACGAGCCAAAGGCCACGCCCATGCCCTGCAATTGCGATTCCAGCCCGACCATGAGGCGGTTGAAGACGGCCAGCCCCTCTTCACCCTCTTGCGGGTTCAGGCTGCGGATGGTGTCGACAATGGCGGGCACGGTTGTGGCCAGGCCAAAGAACGTACCCAAAAGGCCAAGGTAAATCAGAACATTGGTGATATAGCGCGTAATCTCACGCTCTTCCTCGATCCGTTCGGCCACGGAATCCAGAATGGACCGGGTCGAGGTCGAGCTGATCTGCGACCGCGCGCCCCGCACACGTAGAAGTGATGCCAGCGGCGCCAGCAATTGCGGTGTGCGCGCGTCTTCGCGGACGACTCCGCCGACGAAGGCTTCGATCCAGCGCACCGACCCGATCAGCTGTGTTACCTGATAGAAACAGGCCAGCACGCCGATGAAAAACACCAGCAGGATAAAACCGTTCAGATAGGGGTTTGCGTAGAAAACCGGCAGAACATACGGCAAAGCCATAAAAACCCCGAACCCCGCAAGACTGATCGCGACCAGCATTGTAACGATCTGACGAATGGGTTGCGAGAAATGCGGTCTCGCGCCCTGATGTGCCTGCGCCATGCGCGTGGTTCCCGGTATTTTGCCTGCTCTGCGCTGAATCTAGCGAAATAACGCCGGTGACGCCAAGGGTTTATGAAGTGATGTCGCGCACCCGTTGCGCTAACCACTCAAGATCGGGATCGCGCAGGTCGATCTCGGCCAGATGTTCGGCCGTATTGTACAGGTATTCGGTGTTCGGCCCGCGCCCGCCGACAGCATGGGCGATGATCTGGGCCTGTTCCTCAAGCGGCATGCCGCCGCAATACTGAACGTGATCCGCGTCGATCACATAGGTCACGGCATTCACAACTTCGCCCGTGTTCAGATGCACATCCAGCATCTTTTCAACATAGGCGGATGAGATCAGCTCGCGTTCGCGCAATTCGTGCAAGGTGCGCTCCTCGTGCCCCGCCTCAACCGCCAGGGCCAGCCCCTTGCACTGCGCGCCTGCCTGTTCATCCAGCGCCAGCACAAGGCCGGGATGATCCTCGGTCCCGCGGTGGTGAATCGAGCTCATGCAGAAAGACCGGGCATAGCCGTGCAACGTGGCGCGTTCGCTGCGGGCCACCGGAAAGCCCGGATTCCACAGCAGCGATCCATATCCGAAAACCCACATCGTCATAGCACTGGTCCTTGCCCGTTTCGGCCTATAAACATCAATTCCAAGGCGGGAAAAAGGGCCATCTGTCATGCGCAGTCTGGTGCGGGTTATCATTTTCATCTTTGTTGCGTGGAGCGCCTATTGGTTCGTCGCCGGGTTCGGGCTGCGCAATGCGATCACCACATGGTTCGACAAACAGCAGGAACAGGGCTGGCAGGCGGATTTCTCGGATGTGGAAACCGCTGGGTATCCGTTCCACCACATGACACGTCTGAACAGCCCCGCGCTGGCTGATCCGGTGAACGGCACCGCCTGGAGCGCGGACTGGATCGAGTTTCAAAGCCCCGCAATCTGGCCCGGTCGTCAGGTGCTGCGGTTTGCCGAAACACCGCAGCGTTTGTCCTACTACGATCAGACAGCCACCATAGAGGCCAGCGATCTGCAGGCAGAATTGCAATTGCAACCCGGCGTCGCGCTGGTGCTTGAGAAAATGGCGCTGACCGCAGGCCCATGGTCCGTCACCGATGACGCCGAGGCATTGGCGGGCGGGGAAACGTTGGCGCTGGTTATGGAACAGACCGAAACCCCCGAGGCTTACGTGATCGGCGCCCGGATCGACGGCTTTACCCCCGGCGACGACCTGCGAGAGCTGATGCGCTCGGCCACCACCCTGCCGCAAGCGTTCGAGACGCTTGAGCTGGAAATGACCGCAACCTTCGACAAACCTTGGGATCGCTCGGCGCTGGAGGAAAGCAGGCCACAACCCACCCATATTGATCTGCGTCTGGCCGAGATGAAATGGGGCGCCCTGCGTCTGTTCGCTGCTGGCGAGTTGGAGGTCGACCAACAGGGTATCCCCACGGGCGAGATCGCCATCAAGGCCGAAAACTGGCGCGACATGATCGCCATGGCCAACGCGGCGGGTGCCCTACCCGACCAGGCGGTTGATCCGGTCACGCGGGCGTTGAACTTCATGGCAGGATTGGGCGGCAATCCCAACGCGCTGGACCTGCAACTGAATTTCCGCGACGGCTTTGTTGCGCTCGGACCTTTGCCGCTGGGACCTGCCCCGCGTCTGATCCTGCGTTAGCGACAGTATGGCCCGCGACGATGGCGCGCGGTGTCCAGATGGAAATGATCCTTGTGATACCGGTCGGCATTCGGCCCCAGAACGGTGCCAAAAGGGCCACAGGCCGCACGCCAGATCTTGGTCAGCTGACGCTTTGACGGGTTCTTGCGCCAGCCGCTCAGGACGGTCACGACCTCTCCATCCGCCATTTTAAAGCCCGAGATATCGATGGCCCGGCCTTTGCCATGCTCCGAGATTTTCGCGCCTTTGCGGTTGTTGCGGGTCCGGCAGGCATAATGGGCGGCAACCTGTAGTTCGACCACCGGACCACGCCGTTTGAACGTTGGCTTGACCGATTTGTCGACCCATTTGTTCAGCGCGATGGCGGTGCCACAATCCATTGTCGACGGGCGGCTCAGCTTTACGCCCGAGACCGATGTGATCTGAACCGCATCCTTGATACCACAGGCCTTGATCCGGCCCGGCACATTGCCGACGGGCTTGCCCTGAATATCGATGTCGCCACAGACCGAGCTTTTGCGCAGCTTGCGTTTCTTCAGAAACGCCTGTTGCTCCAGCGCTTTGGGGCGCAGATAAGGCATCAGTGACGTATCGGGCCCCAGCAGGGGCACATCCAGCGGGCGCGCCGCCACGGCCAGTACCTGTGGGGATTGTGGCCGCAAGACGGGCCGAATATTCGCAGAAGCATCGGGACTGGCGAAGGCCAGAACCACCGGCGCTGAGGGCCGCGCGACAGGAATCAACGACTGTTCAGGAGGAGAGGATTGGGACAGGCCCGCCGTGGCTGCCAGACATCCGATCACCAACCCTGCCCAAACATGCCTCATGAACTTTTAGCCCCACGCCCAAAGTCCGGCGCATCCGTATCCTGACCCGCGTCGATAATGCCGCGTCGGATCGCACGAGTTCGGGTGAAATAGTCAAACAGCTGCTCCCCATCCCCGGTTCGGATCGCACGTTGCAGGGCAAAAAGCTCTTCGGTGAAGCGCCCCAGAATTTCCAGCGTGGCGTCCTTGTTGGTCAGGAACACGTCGCGCCACATGGTCGGGTCCGAGGCCGCGATCCGCGTGAAATCCCGAAACCCCGCCGCCGAATACTTGATAACCTCGCTATCGGTGACACGGCGTAAATCGTCGGCCACACCCACCATCGTATAAGCGATCAGGTGCGGCGCGTGCGAGGTGACGGCAAGAACCAGATCGTGGTGATCGGCATCCATCTCATCAACATTGGCACCCATGCCTTCCCACAACGCCCGCAGGCGAGCAATGGCCTCAGGGTCCGAGCCCACAACCGGAACCAGCAGGGACCAGCGGTTGTCAAACAGCTCGGCAAAGCCCGATTCAGGGCCGGAATGCTCTGTCCCGGCCAGCGGGTGTGCGGGGATGAAGTGCACGCCCTCGGGGATATGAGGCGATACCGCCTCGATCACATGGCGCTTAACGGACCCCACGTCGGTCAACGTGGCGCCCGGCTTCAAAACCGACGCGATATCAGCGGCCACAGCACCCATTGCGCCAACAGGCACGCAGAGCACCACCAGATCAGCGCCTTCCACGGCCTCTCTCGCGGTGTCGCACACCCGGTCACATAAACCGATCTGCCGCGCTGTTTCACGCGTCGTCTCGGACCGGGCATAACCGGTAACCTCACCTGCGAGTCCAGCGCGTTTGATCGCCCAGAACATGGACGACGCGATCAGGCCCAAACCGATCAGGGCGACACGATCATAAACCTGGCTCATGCAGTGCCCCCTTTAAATGCGGTGATCGCCGCGACGACGCGGCGACAAGCGTCTTCATCGCCCACGGTAATGCGCAGTGCATTGGGCAGGTTGTACCCCGCCACGCGGCGCACGATCAGACCCTGAGTTTTCAGGTAGTCGTCACAGGCCTCGGCCTCGACCCGATCGGCGAACCGTGCGAGAATAAAATTGGTGCAGGACGCATCCGACGGCACACCGACCTTGGCCAGTTCGTCAGACAACCAAGCTCGCAAGCGGGCGTTTTCGGCCTGACAGAAGGACAGGAATTCCACATCATTCACCGCCGCCTCTGCCGCGGCCAAAGCCGTCAGCGACAGGTTGAACGGCTGGCGGACCCGGTTCAGCACATCGATGATGGACTGCGCCGCATAGCCCCACCCGACACGCATACCGCCCAGGCCATACACCTTGGAAAAGGTCCGGGTCATGATCACATTCTCGAACCGATCCACCAGCGACGCACCGCCATCGAACCCGTCGACAAACTCGGCATAGGCCCCGTCGATCACCATCAGGCAGGTTTGCGGCAGCGCCTTGGCCAGCCGCACCAGTTCAGCCTCAGCGATCATGGTCGAAGTCGGATTGCCCGGATTGGTCACGAACACGATCCGCGTCTGCGCAGTGACAGCAGACAGGATATTGTCCACATCTACATGACGGTCCTTTTCGGGCACCACCACGGGCGTTGCACCCGCCATCCGCGCGATGATCGGGTACATGGAAAACCCATGCTCGGTATAGATGACCTCATCCCCCGGCCCGGCATAAGCCTGGGCGATGAATTGCAGCACCTCATCGCTGCCCACACCGCAAATGATCCGCGCAGGGTCCAGCCCGTGGCGTGACCCGATTGCCGTCCGCAAAGGAGCGTGATCGGTGCTGGGATAACGATGCAGGGTGGCCGCACTGTCGCGCACCGCCTCTATGGCCTTGGGGCTGGGACCAAACGGATTTTCGTTCGAACTCAGCTTGATCACATGCTCAACCCCGGCCACATGCGACTGGCCGCCCTGATAGAGCGCGATGTCCATAATGCCTGGTTGAGGGGTGATCTTTGTCATAAGAGGCTCCGTTTATTGAAGCCTCTCATACCTGTCTCAACGCCTTGAGAAAAGCGGCAATTCCGTCACGCCGCTTTGAAGCGGGCCGTCGCCGGGTCGGCGCTGTATAGCGGCGCGAATTCCTCGGTCCTGCGGGACAGCTCATTGACGCTGTCGATGATGAGCTGAACCGTCTCCTCGCTCATCAGATACGAGAAATTCAACCGCACCCAGCCGGGCTTCTTCATCTCCTCCCCCGCCGACAGCTGCGCATGCAACTGATCCGAGGCGTCGCGATCAATCCCCAGCAAACGATGCGCGTAAGGCCCCGCACAGGCACACCCACCGCGAGCCTGAATGCCGTAAATGTCGCTGAGCATCCGGGTGAAAAGCTGTTGGTGAACCGGCTGGCCGGAAGTGTCCCGCACAAGGAATGAGAAGATCGGCAGCCGATGCGAAGTGCTGGCGCCCAACAAGGTCAGGTTCGGGTTGTCCTGACACCCCTGAACCGCCATTCGATTGAACCGCGCCTCGCGCCGGGCAATTTCATCCGCACCGACCACATCCTTGACGATAAAGGCCAGCGCGGCCCGGATGTCCCCAATGACGTTTGGCGTTCCGGCCTCCTCTCGCGTGGCCAAATCCGCGCTGTAAACATGGCGCCAGGGCGAGACGAAACTGACCGTCCCCCCGCCGGGCCAACTGGGACAGGTCCGCGTCACCGCGTTTTGATTGACAATCAGTACCCCCGACGCGCCCGGCCCGCCCGGAAACTTGTGCGGAGACACCACGATGGCATCCTTGCGCGCATCCGCAGGCCCCATATCCATCGGCAGATACGGCCCCCCGCCGGCGTAATCCCAAACAGACACCGCCCCATGTGCCTTGAGCAGGCGCGTCACCGGATCGGGGTCCGTGATGATTCCCGTGACATTTGACGCAGCTGAAAACGACCCGATGATCAGATCCGCACCTGCATGCGCAGCCAGAGCTTGCTCCAACGCCTGCAAATCCACACCGCCCTCTGAACCTTCGGGTATCTCAACCACCTGCGCCTTGCTTTCGCGCCACGGAAGGATGTTCGAATGATGCTCATACGGCCCGATCAGGACGACCGGCGCGTCGGCGGCCTCAACCCCCAACAGGTTCACCAGCCGATTCAGACCCGCAGTCGCGCCGGACCCGGCAAAGATCACCGCATCCTCCTGACTGGCCCCAACGATCCGGGCAATCTCAGCCCGCGCCTCGCGGCGCAGACGCGTCATGTAGGAACCGCAATATGACGCCTCGGTATGACTGTTGGCATAGAAAGGCAGCACATGTTCGGCAACAAAATCTTCCACCTGCCGCAGCGCCCGCCCCGAAGCTACGTAATCCGCATAAACCAGCCGTACATCCCCATGCAGACCCGGGATCAGCACGTTCTCTCCGATCAGCCCGTCGCGCAGGCTGGACATACGATTGGCAGTATCAAGGTCGGCGCGAAATCTGGATAGGGTCATGGTCTGGGCTCCGTGTTGCCCAACCATTATGATTGACTACTCCTGAGAAAACTCCACAATTCTTTTTGCTTTTTAGTCTGTTCTTGTGTCATATGATCAATAATGTCTGAAAAATTAGATCATATTGACAAACACCTCCTGCAAGAGCTGCAAACCGACGCCACGCTGTCCCAACGCGAACTGGCAGACAGGGTGGGCCTGTCCCAGAACGCCTGCTGGCGTCGCCTTAAGGCATTGAACGAAAACGGCGTGATCACCGGATCAACAGCACGGATCGCACGCGAAAAACTGGGGCTTAGCCTCGTTGTTTTCGTCATGCTGCGCACCCGGCACCACTCGGCGGACTGGCTGCAAGCCTTCCGCAACCACGTGCTGACCATACCCGAAGTGGTCGATTTCCACCGCATCGGCGGCGACTATGACTATCAGTTGAAAGTCGTGACCGAGGATATGGCATCCTACGACAAGGTCTACCAACGCCTGATCGAAAAGGTCGAACTGGACAGCGTCACATCGTATTTCGCGATGGAGGCCATCGCCGAAGGCCGCCCCCTTCCCCTCTGATCCGCATTTTCACCTGTCCCCAAATATCCCGGGGGAGTCGCACCGCGACGGGGGCAGAGCCCCCCACAAACAAAAAAAGACCGCGCTGAAAGCGCGGCCCTTTGGATCACATTTGTCAGCGAAGATCAGTTCTTCGCGTAGAATTCGACGACCAGGTTCGGTTCCATCATGACAGGGTAAGGCACATCGCTCAGACCCGGTGCGCGAACGAAAGTCGCGGTCATTTTCGAATGGTCGGCGTCGATGTAGTCAGGCACATCACGCTCGGCCAGCGCAACAGCTTCCAGAACAACAGCCAGCTGCTTGGATTTGTCACGCACTTCGATCACGTCACCTTCTTTGACACGGTAGGACGGGATGTTGACCCGCTTGCCGTTCACTTTGACATGGCCGTGGTTCACGAACTGACGTGCGGCAAAAACGGTCGGTACGAACTTAGCGCGGTACACAACAGCGTCCAGGCGGCGCTCCAGCAGACCGATCAGGTTTTCACCGGTATCGCCTTTGACACGCTCGGCTTCGGCGTAGATGCGGCGGAACTGCTTCTCGGTCAGGTCGCCATAGTAGCCTTTCAGCTTCTGCTTGGCGCGCAACTGCAGACCAAAGTCCGACAGTTTACCCTTGCGGCGCTGGCCATGCTGGCCGGGGCCGTATTCACGACGGTTGACCGGGGATTTCGGACGACCCCAGATGTTTTCGCCCATCCGGCGGTCGATTTTGTACTTGGCAGACGTGCGTTTGGTCACGGCTGATCTCCTTTATTGTGGCATTTCAGCTTGATCCGAAAACCGGTTCCCACTTTTCGGGCCGCAATAGCGTCTCCGCTCGGACCGTATGGTTACAGTTCAGACCAGCATCATGCCGGGTTATAAAGGGCGTTGTCCTCTTGAGGTTTCCCCCATGACAGGCATCCCCTTACGGGGGCCACCAACACCAATGAAGCCGCGCTTATATCCATGGGATCGGCAGAGTCAACAGACCATACCGTGCCACTGCTAAATTTAGGGAAGAATACGCCAATTCAGGCGCAGACTATTCGGCAGCGAACCTACTTGTCGCCGCAACTTTCTGTTCTGAGCCGCTTGCGCCCTCTGCCTGCCGGGTCGGAAACGCAACTACTGTGCCAGCCGCCGAGGACAAACCACCGGCGTGAACACTGCTCTCTCGGATATCACTGATCCAGAAGTCCTGATCCCGCTCGGGGCAGTCTCCTTCGAAAATCAGCATGGGAACAGCCTGACCCAAAACAGGATACAAAGCTGCGGTAAACGTCTGCGCACCATTGGTCAGGCTCAACAGACCCTTTGCCTCTGCCGAGAGGTCCTCAACCCGAGCGCAATGATCCAGTGTTGCCGCGCTGTTGCCGCGATCATCGCCGGTCCATTCGGGTGCTTGTCCGGATGTTTCGACCAGGTAACGCGCCTGTCCGCGCCATGACCACGCAGCCCCAATCTCAAGAAAGGACAAAGGCGCTGCCTCCAGCCCGTCTATTTCCGTCTGGTTCCAGAAAATTGCTGCTCGACCGCTTTGTCCGGTTCTCATTGTACCCGCCTGCACTATCAACACACACATGCTCACTGAGCATTCCTTATCAACGAAGAATAAGGCGTAAAAGAGACCTTTCAGCGACGTTCACGAAATTGTTGCCAAAGAGATTCAGCTAATAGTCAAAGGCGGCAAGCCAATTCAGCCAATAAGAAATCACATTAAGACTTTTTCACATCAAAGCCGGTCCAAGCTGACGCAATCGGCGCCCTAAGCCCCTGAGAATCATGTATTGGGACACCTTGGCGTCGAACACATCGCCGCAAAACAGTAAATCTGGTATAGTATCGGAAGAATTAGCTCAGATATTTGCCATGATTACGCGTCAAAATCATTCAGCCTGTTGCCGGGGTCGGCTTCGCCAAAGCCTGATTCTTGCGATTGCGTTCTTGCTGATGACAGCGATTGCCTCTGATGCAAAGCGCATCGCCCTGGTCATTGGCAATGCGGAATATGAGCATGTCTCGAACATACCGAACCCGGTCAACGACGCGCGGGACATCGCAGATGCGCTCGGCCGGATCGGGTTCGAAGTTACAGAGAAATACAATCTGGACTATCGCGAAATGCGGCTTTCGCTACGGGATTTTTCTGAAAAAACCACCGATGCTGAGGTGGTGCTGGTCTATTTCGCAGGGCACGGGATCGAGATTGACAACACCAATTACCTCATCCCGACGAATGCTGAGTTGAAAAGCGATAAAGACGTGGAGTTTGAAGCCATCCGGCTGGAAACGATGCTGAATGCGGTATCGTCATCCAAGGGGCTAAAACTGGTCCTTGTCGATGCCTGCCGGAACAACCCCTTTGTCTCGGATATGGTTCGTACCACGGCAACCCGATCCATTGGTCAGGGGTTGGGTCGTATCGATCCGGGTGGCGTACTTGTCGGCTATTCCGCACGTGGCAGCACTCTGGCGCTTGATGGGGACGGCCGCAACAGCCCGTATGCGCAAGCCATTCTGGAACACATCGAGGTTCCGGGTCTGGAGCTTGGGAAACTATTTCGGAAAGTCCGGGATTCAGTCTTTGACCAAACAGAAGGGTATCAGGAACCGTTCACTTACGGCTCTTTACCCGGGCATGATATTTTCCTTGTCCCAGCGGCCGTTGAGATTCCCTCGGCCGCGACAAATCAAAACACAGCCCCCCCGACGGATGAGAGGGAGCAATCCGCCCGGCGAATTTTGAACGAAGCGACAGGTCTGGATGACGATGCGGTAAGGAAAGGCGCGCTCGAGATGATCGCCCAGCTTTATCCTGAAACGCAGGCGGGGCGGGACGCGGCGGAAATGGCACGCAACCTCGACAGGCAACCGGACCCGGCAGCCACGCAACCCGCGGCGCAGTCGGCTTCTGAGCCTTCAGATTCTGCCGAAGATCAGGCGGCTTTGGCAAAAGACGAGAGCAATACCGCCCAAAGCGCCGAAACCGCATTGAACCTTGGCCGAACTGACTACCGCAACATCCAGCGCGGTCTGAATGCGTTAGGTTATTCCGCCGGGCCTGTTGACGGCATTTTCGGAACCCGCTCACGCGACGCGCTGAGACGGTTTCAGGCCCAAAGTGGCACGGACCGCACTGGATACCTGACGGCTCAGAGCTTTACCGTGCTGAAGAACGCAGCCGGACCCGAACCGGTGACGCGCAGCGAAGCCCAGAAGAAAGACACAACGCTCGCTGCTCTGCCCAATTCGGGCACCAGCAGCGCGAACCCTTTCTACGGGGACTACATCGTCGACATAAGGCGACGCCCGGATCCCAAGGGCAGTGATGCGGGATCAAGCACCAAGCTTGTCCTGCAATTGCAATACCGCAAGTCTGCCAACGGCTTTCGCCTGATCAACGCCAGAGAATACGCGTTGGGCGGGTCATCACGATCCAAGAACTATAAGTCGTCTCTGTCGGATACAGGGGCTTTGCGTGTTTCAGGACGCACCAACTTTTTGTTTAAAAGCTCATCGGTCAAGCCGTTTTCGATCAATCACACCCTGCCTGCCAGTTTCAAAAAGGGAAAGTCCCTGACCTTCACTGCCGGCAGGTTTGACAAGAATTGGTTCGTGGATGTGAAGGTCACCCGGCGGTGACTATTTAGCCATTGCGTTTTTCAGTGAGGATTTGGGGGCTTTGGCCTCGATAACCAAAATCTCTGTCTCGCCGTCGTCATGGCGAAAGCTGCTGAGGACCGGCCAATCCCGTTGCGCATCAATCAGATCGGCGGTCGCCTGTGTCATGCAAACCGGGCGAAACCCTTCGGCGTCTGGGGACAGTGTCTTGATCCGGTTTTCCAGACGTGCGGCAACATTGATGGTGTCGCCGATCACATTGTAATGCAGCGACCCGCTGACGCCCAGTGTGCCGCCGATCGCCTCACCGCTGTTCAGTGCGACGCGCAGTCGGTAAGGCGGCGGCTGGCCATCGCCCGTGTTCAGTGCGAGTGTTGCCGCGCGCAAGGCATGCGCGCAGCGCAGCGCGGCCAAAGCGTTGGCGCGATGCTCTGCATCGGTTTCACTCGGCACCGGAGCGCCAAAGATCACCAATATCCCGTCCCCCGTGAATTTCTCGACAAAACCGCCATGATCGCGGGCCACTTCGCCCAAGCGGTCTAACAGGCGCGACACCCAAGCCATGAAGTCACCGGCATTCATCGCGTTTCCGATGCGGGTGGACCCTTCGATATCCGCCAGCAGCGCGGTGACAAACAGGCGCTGCGATCTCGGCTTACCACCAGATAACAGCTTTTTACGCTGCTGCCAGATTTCCTGCGAAAGCGCGTCCGACAGGTGTGAGGAAAACACCTGTGCGATGACCCTTCGCTGGTTGCGAGACACCACTGCGATGACAGTGAACCCGGCCAGAAATCCAAAAGCCCAACCCAAAAAGGAAGCGGAAACCGGCATCAAAAGCGCATTCTTCTGGAACAACGACAGGCCAAGGAACAAGACCGTGCCCCCCAACACGGCACATCCCATCGCATAGAGTGTCTTGCGCATAAACACTGCAAGGCTAGCGGCCAGAAAGACTGACATGAAAACCAATACTGCACTGGCCTGATCGTTCAGCGAGCGCAAGACCGGACGCGCGCCCCTTGCGTAATCGATCAGTTGTTGAACGATGGCTGCATGCAATTCGGCCCCGAATGCAAAATCGGCCCCGGTTGACCGATTCAGCGGTGTCAAAAAATAGTCTTTGACCGAGTGGCTGGTGACGCCAATGATCACAGCCTTGTTTTCAAATTGCCCTGCGGCACCTTTTGCCAGCACGTCCATTGCTGGAATATGTTGCACTACGGGCAAAGCGTTCTGATAGTCGATGACGATTTGATACCCCGCCGTATCAACGTTTCGGAACAGGTTTGTCCCGGGCTCCAAGGGGCCCACGTCGGTGTCCCCGAAGGACAGGTTACGAGGGTTCGACGCGCTAGTCTGCAACGCCTGTCTGTTTGAAAAAGCCGACGCCATTCTAAGCGGCAGAGACAACGCGATCCCGTCCGCCGTGTTGACCAATAGCAGTGCGCGCCGCGCCACCCCGTCCGGGTCTATGGGAATGTCCGAAAACCCGGCTTGCGCGCCCTCTGGTGCGGTGATCCCGGCATCTTTGCCGCTTGGCAGTTTCGACACCACAAAGACCCGAGGGGATTTCAGAATTTCGATCAGATCCTCGCGCCCTTCTCCGGCAGGACGGTCGCGGTAGATATCTATGCCGACAGCCGCAGCGCCGTCATCTAGGACTGTCTTAACCAATTGGGCGATCTGCATGTCTGCAACCGGCCAGCCCCATTTGCCAAGTTCGTTGTCCGAGATTGAGATAAGGACAACATCGGGAACACTCTGGCCTTTTGCCAAGACCGAGGTGGTCCAGTCATATTGCAACAGCTCCAACGGCTCTAACTTGCCCTTGCTGCGCAAACCGACCAACAGACCACCCAAAAGGATCGTAATGATCCCTACGACGGCCCAACGTCGCCACAAGGGCATCAAAGACGATGTCAGCTTCCACGAAGAGTTCACCGTCAACGATCAACACCAGCGGTCGAAAGTAGCAAATCCAGGTGCCCGGGGTTTAGCGCATTCACCCGACCGCTCAGGCTTATCTCAACCACGTTTGACAACGCATCGAACCATATTCCGGCGGCAGCCGGGTTGTCGTTTTTCAACCGGTCTGGAACACGCTCAATCAGGCTTTTTGAATGGGCAATAACTGCGTTAGAGTTTTGATCAAGCAGCGCGACAGACCATTCGTAAACCCGATCAGGTTCCAGTTGGTAACCCACGCGCTCTAGGTTCAGTCCAAAGTCTCCTGGCGGGAACGGCCCGGTGAGCATCAGTTCCACACCGGTTGAATCAATGGGTTTCAAACCGACAATCAGGTCACCTCGGTGACCCTGTTGCAAACGCCAGACCAAAGGCGGCCAGGGCAAGGTGGTAAGCCCGCCACCTTGCGGAACCAAGAGCTTGAGGTTTTCGGCGTTCTCGGTCGCAGATCCCCCTCTGGTCCCTGCACCCATACGATCTTGGGGAACACCTATGTCCGGGGGAACGAAAACGACGCTTTCTGAGCTTTCATCCGTTTCCGAATTGGCATCAGCAAGGGCGTTCCGACCAGTCGAAAAACTCAAAACCAGCCCCAGAACAAAACCCGTTATGGCTACATTCAAACAAGACACACTGCGTCTCTCGAAAAAGCGAAAATGAAATGAAATCGACCTTCAGCCTAGGCCGGAATACACTGTAAGTCCAGTTTTCGAAGGGTTTGGAGTGTGTCACACAGGGCAACACAACTCTTGGCAGTTTTTTTCTAACTTGCACAATCTGCCCGAAAGCAACATGCTTTTCCTGCCTGGATTGGCCCCACAACTGTCGTCATGCGGTGCGCAATCCATTTGCAGATTCAAAGGATAGATGGGCGCAGGTTGACAAATTCTTATGACATATTGCCAAGGCTCATGATGCGCGCCGCTGTTTTCGTATTCTTTCTTGTTTTTCTAACCTTAGCTGGCACGGCCCACGCTCAGCGCGTCATCTCACTGCCGGAAAAGGGCGGCCTTTACGCCGCTTATGTCGTGCCCACCGATGCCTTCGACCGCGTGGACGTTCAACTGATCGTTCTGTCCGGTTCCTACGATGACCCCAAGCCTTCCGGTACAGCCCACCTGACCGAGCATCTGGCCGCATTCTCTGCGGATTCTGCGGTACTGAGACGGCCCCGAGAACGCGATATCTTTGCCACCACATACAATGTCGCAACAGTCTACATAAACTCTGGCATGCCTGATGAAACAGAAAAGCTGCTTAGGTTGTCCCGTGCTGTTCTGGACACCCCCGAATTGCCAAAAGGTTTTGCAAAAAGTGAAATTGAGATCGTTCAGCGCGAAACACTGCTGCGGGAAAGGCAGTCTCCGTTTCGGTGGCTCAGACGGATCGCCTTGCAGAACCTCTACGGAACCCCTCGTGGACGTGCCAACAACACCATTGATGACCTACCCAAGCTGAGCCTTGAGGCGGCCTATCAGTTCCACAAAGAGCATTACGCGCCCTCCAACGTGACCCTGATTGTTTCGGGCAAGATAGAACCCGAGACCGCCGCCGAACTTATCGAGCGGATATTTGGCGATACCGAACCTTCGGTCGTGCCACCAAAGCCGTGGCTGGATCATAAGCCCGATCCGCAACTTCAGTTTGTTGAAAGGCTGGAATCGGATCGATTGCTGCACGACACGATTCAAATTGCGAAATTCGTGGACTTTCAGGACCACCCCTCCAGCTTTGATATGCAGGGGGCGTTTTTCATAACGTCCACCATTATTGGCGACCGTCTTGCCAAGGCGCTCTACCATGAAGACGAACGGTTTCTGAACATCGACGCAGATTGGTTCTTTGCGAAAAATGCCGATCTTGAACTGACAGTGGATATGCAGCTGATGCCGGGTTTCACCCTGGCCGAAGCGCATGAAAGCTTTAACAATGCCATGGCGACCTTGCTGGATGAGCCAATCACCAGGAAAGAGATACGCCAGGCCCGCCAACAAGATATCGTCTATGCCCAAAACGCCATGCGCCGTCCGGTGGCGTTCATGTCTTTTCTCAAAAACCTGGCGGCTGACGGCTTTCCACCGATCACCCCTTCGAAATTTTCCGAAATACTAAGCATGACGACGGATCAGGAAGTCATCGATTTCGCGGAAAAGGTTATGCAACCCTCGGCCATTTCCGTCGTTCTGGCTGAAAAAGTGAACTAGAATGACAACGATCAAAACCCATTTCGTCGCGTTTGCCTTTGCCCTTACCAGCCTTTTACACACACAGCAGGCCGCGGCAGAACTGATCGCGGCGACGGGCGAGACACGCACCGCCACTCTTAATCCACTTCACAATGGTATGTCGGCATTGACCCTGGTGTGGGATATCGACGAGCCAACACTGGAACGTGTCTCGGCGCTGAGGGCGAGCCTTGCGAGCATCGCAACAGGGGGGACGTCCAGCCGCTCCTCCTTTCAAATTGGCACATTTCTGGACTTGAAAGGGGTCAGGCAACATGTCGATTCCGATAAACGTCATCTTCTGCTGACGGTCTCGGCCCCAAACGAGGTTTTTCCCGAAACCCTTGTGCACCTTGAGAATATCCTGCTGGAACCCGCGTACAGCAGCGGCTGGTACGCGCGGCAACTTCAATATGTCAGCCCAATCGATTCAATCATAACAAGACGGCCAGACCATGTTCTCGGCGAAATCTCGGTGTATCTTGAGCACCCGCACGGCGAAGCAAAAAACGGCGAAGACGTCCGATTTGGGCGCCCCTCTCAGGCCATTCTGCGCTCAGAAAATCCCGAAGTGGAACGTCGCATGACAAGGCTGATCCAAAAGCTTCCAAAGGCAGAATGGAAACTGCCCTTCTCGAAATGGGCCAAACTATTGTCGGGTGAAGGGGAACAGGAATTTGCCCTGCCGAAAGGGACCATTCATTTCCCCGATCCTGACTCCAGCGAAATGCTGATCTTGCTCGTCAAGGCGCAAGAATTCACGGATGAGATCAGTCAGGTTGGCGCTAACGTCTTGTTGGATTACGTGGGGGCCAATCAAGGCTCGGAAATGTTCCGAGTTATTCGGCAGGAAATGCGCGCCGCTTACGATCCGCGGACGGATTTCATCGTAATGGGTAAAAACAGAGCGATTATGTCGCTCAGCGCAACTGTCGAAGCTCCCAATTGGCCGACGGTCTACAGTACAATGCAGCAAATTTACGGCGAGACACGCAGCGGATCTATCGATCAGGAAGGTCTGCAGATACAGTTCGGGAGGCTGGACAGAACGTACTACAGCGATTTCTACAGCGATCCTGTCTGGGCTGCATGGCAGTACCTGCACGAGCACCCCAAAGGTGTTGACGGCAGCATCAGTCTCCCGCTTTTTCAGGCGTTCGGAACGATCTCTCTGACCGAAGTCGCCGCAGATTCAGACAAGCTATTGCCGCCTTTGGATGACTATCTTCTCATCCTGATCGGAGGGGGTACCGCACCGGCAACCCCCCTTAAATCGTCCGGCTATTGCGCCCTGCCCAAAAGCGCCCGGCTCAGCTATTGTCTTGATCGGCTGTCAAACGTCCAGAACTAGCGGCGCCCGTTTCACCCACATTTCGAATGGCCGCAGCTGCGGCAGGTCATGCAGCCTTCGACCATGACCATTTCAAACTGCCCGCAAGACGGGCAGGCTTTGCCGCGGGGCGCGTCCATATTGACGACCTGAGCCTGCGGGTCGGATTTCAGCCCTGTGCCCTCGCCTTCCAAAAAGCCGATATTGATCATGTGCTGTTCGATCACCCCGCCGATCGCCGCCAGGATCGAGGGGATGTACTTGCCGGACACCCACGCCCCGCCGCGCGGGTCGAAAACGGCCTTCAGTTCTTCAACGACAAAGGACACGTCCCCGCCCCGCCGGAACACGGCCGAGATCATGCGGGTCAACGCCAGCGTCCAGGCATAGTGCTCCATGTTCTTCGAGTTGATGAACACCTCGAACGGGCGACGGCGGCCACCAATGACAATGTCATTGATGGTCAGGTAGATCGCATGCTCGCTGTCGGGCCATTTCAGCTTGTAGGTCGATCCTTCCAGCGATTGCGGGCGGTCCAGAGGTTCAGACATGTAGACGACCTCGCCTCCATCCACCTCATGCGGGGCCGCCGCGCTTTCGCCCGGTGCGGTATCTGCGCTTTCCGACACGGTCAGGACGGATCCGGTCACGTCATTGGGGCGATAGGTGGTACAGCCTTTGCAACCCTGATCCCAGGCCTGCATGTACACATCCTTGAACGCGTCAAAGCTGATGTCTTCCGGGCAGTTGATCGTTTTGGAGATCGAACTGTCGATCCATTTCTGCGCTGCCGCCTGCATCTTGACGTGATCGGACGGGGACAGCGTTTGCGCGTTGACGAAGTAGTTGGGCAGGTCCTTGTCGCCGAACTTGTCACGCCACATCTGCACGGCATAGTCCACGACCTCTTCCTCGGTGCGCGAGCCATCCTTTTGCAGAACTTTGCGCGTGTAGGCATAAGCAAAGACCGGCTCGATCCCCGAAGACACGTTGCCCGCGTACAAGGAAATCGTCCCGGTCGGCGCAATTGAGGTCAGCAGGGCGTTGCGGATACCATGTTCGCGGATTGCATCACGCACGTCCTCGTCCATCTGCTGCATCGTGCCGCTAGCCAAGTATTTCTCGGCATCGAACAGGGGGAACGCGCCCTTTTCCTTTGCCAAATCGACCGACGCCAGGTACGCGGCGCGGGCGATCGCGTGCAACCAGCGCTCGGTCTGACGCGCCGCCTCGTCGGAGCCATAGCGCAGGCCCAGCATCAGCAGAGCATCCGCCAGTCCAGTCACGCCCAAACCGATGCGGCGCTTGGCTTGCGCCTCGGCCTCTTGTTCGGGCAGCGGGAATTTCGACGCATCCACCACATTGTCCATCATGCGTACGGCTGTGGCGACCAGCTCTTGCAGCGCGGTCTCGTCCAGATGGGCGGCATCTTCAAACGGTTCCGCCACCAACCGGGCAAGGTTGATCGATCCCAAAAGGCAGGCCCCATAGGGCGGCAGGGGCTGCTCCCCACAGGGGTTGGTCGCCGCGATGGTCTCAACATAGCTCAGGTTGTTGGCCGCGTTGATCCGGTCGATGAAGATCACACCGGGCTCGGCGTAATCATAGGTCGCCTGCATGATCTTGTTCCACAGGTCGCGGGCCTGAACCGTGTGATAGACCTTGCCGCCGAAGACCAGCTCCCACGGGCCATCGGCCTTGACCGCCTCCATAAAGGGATCGGTCACCAGCACGGACATGTTGAACATACGCAGGCGGGCGGGGTCGGACTTGGCGGTGATGAACTGTTCGATATCCGGGTGATCGCAGCGCATGGTGGCCATCATCGCCCCGCGGCGCGAACCGGCGGACATGATCGTCCGGCACATGGCATCCCACACATCCATGAAGGACAAAGGCCCAGACGCATCCGCCGCAACGCCTTTTACATCCGCACCACGCGGGCGGATGGTTGAGAAGTCATAGCCAATCCCGCCGCCCTGTTGCATGGTCAGCGCGGCCTCTTTCAGCATGTCAAAGATACCGCCCATGCTGTCGGGTACGGTGCCCATGACAAAGCAGTTGAACAGGGTCACCTGCCGCGCGGTGCCTGCCCCCGCTGTGATGCGCCCTGCGGGCAGATATTTGAAATCCTCCAGCGCGGCATAGAATTTCTCTTCCCAATGGTCCTGATCTTTTTCCACCCGCGCGAGGTCGCGGGCGATGCGCCGCCAGCTGTCTTCGACCGTTTGATCTATGGGTGTGCCATCCGCCTGTTTAAAGCGGTATTTCATGTCCCAGATCTGCTCGGCGATGGGGGCGGCAAAGCGGCTCATTGGTGCTCCAGATGCAAAAAGTTTCATGGACGTGGCGGTGGGACTTGAACCCACAACCTCCTCGCCGTAGTTTTCGGGTGCTACGCCTAGAACTACTAAGACAGCGAGGTGCTCAATCCGTTGAGCTTCACCACGTATGCGCCGATTCCTCGGCGGAACCACATTCTACAGCAGTTACTCCCAAAGCCACAACACCTTGATGACAGCGCAATGCAGGCTACAATATAAAGGTGGCCTTGGGACGACTCTGTGGGAAAGCTGTGGATAAGTACGTGAACCTCATCAAACTGTCGGTCGGATCGGAAAGCGTCGACACGCTGATGGCGTGGCAGGACAGCCGCAAACCGCTGTATCAGGACGGCTGTCCGCGCCATGTCACCCGCATGTGGCCCAAGCGAGAGGCCGAGATTCTGAACGGCGGATCAATTTATTGGGTGATCAAGGGCGTGATCCAATGCCGCCAGCGCATCCTGCGACTGGACGAGGTGCGGGGAGAGGACGGCATCCGCCGCTGCGCCATCGTGCTGGACCCGCAGGTGCATCGCACTCAGAACGCCCTGAAACGCCCGTTTCAGGGTTGGCGCTATCTGAAACCCGAAGACACCCCCGCCGACCTGCGCAAAGGACACGAGCAGGACGACGCCCTGCCCGACGATCTGAACCGCGCTTTGGCCGAGATCGGCGTGCTTTAACGCAGCCGATCCAGCAACTCGGCCAGAACCGCCTTGTCTTCGGCCTCATATTTCGCAACCCGGCTGCGCCACAGCGTTGCCTGCGATTGCAGGATCAGCCCGTCCGACAAGATTTTCAGGTGGTTCGCCCGCAGCGTTTCACCTGTTGAGGTAATATCCGCAATCGCCTCGGCGGTTTCGTTCATCACCGTGCCTTCGGTCGCGCCCTGACTGTCGACCAGAGTGTAATCGGCCACGCCCGCATCGGTCAGAAACTCACGCACCAGCCGGTGGTATTTGGTGGCAATCCGCAGACGGTGGCCATGTTTCTTGCGAAAGGCCGCCGCCGCCGCATCCAGATCGTCCAGCGTATCCACATCCACCCAACAGGCAGGTGTCGCGATGATCAGATCGGCCTTGCCAAAACCCAGTTGCGAGATTTCTTCGACCTGCTGTTCCCACCGCGGCAGTTTTTCGTGCACCAGATCGATGCCGGTCACGCCCAGATGAATGCGCCCTGCGGCCAGTTCACGCGGAATCTCTCCGGCTGAAAGCAGGATCAGCGATACACCGTCGATCCCTTCGACCTTGCCCGCGTATTCCCGGTCTGATCCGCTGCGCGACAGGGTGATGCCGCGCTTTTCGAACCAGCCAAAGGTTTTCTCCATCAACCGGCCTTTCGAGGGCACGCCCAGTTTCAGGCTCATTGCGCATCCTCCTCGATCTCAAGCATCAGGTCGGGGCGGATCACGCCGCCAATGGCCGGGATTTCAGCCCCGTCGCCCAATTGCCGGGTTAGCGCGTCATAGCGCCCCCCGGTCGCGATCGGGGGCAGGTCCGGGCGACCCTCGGCGTAAAAGCCAAAGACAAAGCCGTCATAATACTCCATCGAGGTCCGACCATACGACGCCTCGAAATCCAGCCGCTCAACATCCACGCCGCGCGCCTGCAGGGCGGCCACCCGCGCCTCAAGACGGTCCAAAGCGGGGGTGATCTGCGGCAGGTCCACGGCCACGTCCCGCAACTGTTCCAATGCAAAGGGCATCGTCTCGCGCACGGCCAGCAGGGAATCCAGACCACCCATCTCGGTCTCGGAAATCACGCCTGTATCACGGTCGATCCGCAGGGCCTCGATCCGTTCCAGTATCTCGGGCGCAGTGCGCTTGCCGATCATTGGCGCGTCGGTGTTCAGCGGATCATCCGCATCCAGCAACGCAGCCCGGCTTTCCAGGTCAGGCTTGCGGCCCCCAAAACGATCCAGCAGGACACGGAACCGACGGGGACGCCAGAGATGCCGCATCAAGGCCGCCTTGCGGCGGTCCGTCGTGCGCAGCCCCTGAACCGCAGCCGTCAGAATGCCAATATCCCCGGTCGCCGCGCGCAAGGGCAGCCCCCGCAGTTGCAGGGCGATCAGCGAGAACACCTCGGCATCGGCCCCGGCGGGATCTTCGCGGTCAAACACCTCATACCCGACCTGGATATATTCGTTCGAACGGTCCGGGTCGTGTTCCTGCCGCCGGAACACCTCACCGGAATAGGTATAGCGCGCGGGCTCGGCCCCCTCGCGCATGTGCATCTGCACCACGGGCAGCGTGAAGTCGGGGCGCAGCATCTGCTCACCCCGCAGCGCGTCCGAAGTCACATAAGCGCGCGCGCGAATATCCTCACCGTAGAGGTCCAGCAGCGTACCCGCCGGTTGCAGCAGCGGCGGGTCCACGATCTGCGCGCCTGCGGCCTCGAACCGGACACGCATCATCGCGGCACGGGCCTGTATCTGGGAACGGTTGGGCATGGCTCAGTCCTGACTGTCCAGAATTTCACGCACTTTCGCGACCAGATCGCCGCGCGGCACTTCGAACTGGCTGGGGCGTTCTTTCCATTCCTCAAGCGTGGCGCTTTCGGCGATCTTGGCCCCAAGGATCAGGTCTTTGATCTGGACGATTCCATTGGCCTTTTCGTCACCACCTTCGATCACAGCGATGGGCGAGTTCCGCTTGTCCGCATATTTCAGCTGATTGCCAAAGTTCTTGGGGTTGCCCAGATAAACCTCAGCCCGGATGCCCGCATTGCGCAGTTCGGCGACCATGGCCTGATAGTCGGCCATGCGGTCACGGTCCATCACGGTGACAACCACAGGGCCTGTCGCCTGCGCCGCGATCCGCCCCTTTTCGCGCAGGGCCGCCAGCAGGCGATCGACACCAATGGACACTCCGGTGGCAGGCACTTCCTGCCCGGTAAAGCGCTTGACCAGATCGTCATAGCGACCCCCGCCCGAGACCGAGCCGAACTGCCGCTTGCGGCCTTTCTCGTCGAAAATCTCGAACGTCAGCTCGGCTTCATAAACCGGCCCGGTATAATAGCCGAGGCCCCGCACGACCGAAGGATCAATCTCGATCCGGTCCGAACCGTAGCCGCCTGCATCCAGCAGCGCACCGATCTGTTCCAATTCTGCGATCCCGTCCGCGCCGATCTTGCTGTCGCCCACGGCCGCGCGCAGATTGGCTAGCGTTCCGGCGGCATCCCCAGCCTTCGAGGTCAGGAAGGCAATCACCGGCTCGGCCTGATCATCGCTGAGGCCAACACCGTCAATAAACGCGCCCGAGGCATCCAGACGGCCCTTGGTCAGCAGCTCACGCACCCCAGCCTCGCCCACCTTGTCGAACTTGTCGATCGTGCGCAGAACGTTGTCTCGGGCGGCAGCGTCTTCGCCCAGACCCATCGCCTCAAGCACGCCGTTCAGAACCTTGCGGTTGTTCACGCGCACCAGATAGTCGCCGCGCGGGATACCAACCGTTTCCAACGTATCCGACAACATCGCGCAAATCTCGGCATCCGCGGCCATCGAAGCCGTCCCAACCGTATCCGCATCGCATTGATAGAACTGACGATACCGCCCCGGCCCCGGTTTTTCGTTGCGCCAGACCGGACCCATCGCATAGCGGCGATAGGGCGTTGGCAGGTCGTTGCGATGCTGCGCGTAAACGCGAGCCAAAGGCGCGGTCAGGTCATAGCGCAGGGCCATCCAGTCACCATTGCCGCCTTCGTCAAACTCCTGCCACGCAAACACGCCCTCGTTCGGGCGGTCCACGTCGGGCAGGAACTTGCCCAGCGCCTCGACCGACTCAACCGCGCTGCTCTCCAAGGCGTCGAACCCATAGCGATGATAGACATCCGCAATCGTCCGCAGCATCTCGGTGCGCTGCGAGACTTCCTGGCCGAAATAGTCGCGGAACCCTTTCGGCGTGACGGCCTTGGGGCGGGGCTGTTTCTTGGGCTTGGCCATGTGGGGCGTCCTTCGCGGTCATCTTCCGCGCGCGGTCTATCCCATGGCCCGCATCGGGGCAAGGCGCGCTTTGACTGGTCATGGCCCGCCCGTGCCGCTATGACCACGCCCAAAGGAGAGCCCCATGCAGCATCTGGAAGAACAGATCGCCCACCTGACCCGCACGGTTGACGAGTTGAACGCGGTGGTGACGAAACAACAATCCGAGATCGACCGCCTGACCCGGCGCGTCGAGATGCTGTTGCAGCGCGAAGCCGAACGGGCACAGGAGGGGTCCGGCGGGGTCGTCTTGGGCGACGAACGCCCGCCGCACTATTGAGTGGGAGCACCGGTGGTGGATGCTGACAGCAACGAACCCTGCGTGTGGATTGCCACGACGTTGAACGACATCAATTCCGTTGAAGTCGTACTACGCAGAGAATTCGGTCAAGAGTGGCGATCACAGCAAACAAAGGAGAGGGTCGAGTGGTCGAAACGCATGGTGCGTGAGTCCGATTTGGGCTGGAAGCGAGGAGAGATTCTGACCAAAGAGCAGGTCGGAGACGTTTGGTACTACAACAACAAACATCTGTACTACACAGCCCCATTCATCAGTGGTGGCGGCTACCCGCTGGTTTCAGAGTCTGTGAAATCCATTCTTGAACGCTTCGACTTAGGTGAAACGGTCTTTCATCCACTTAGGCTAATGACCTCAGACGAAAGCCAACTGACAACGCCCGAGCCCTATTTCCTGCTGAATGTCGGCAATAAACGGTCGATGGGCAACTATGAGGCGCTTGGACCGGAAGGGGATAGTCGCGCCCCTTTGAGAAACCGCCACGACATTGTGTTCTTGCCGAACCATCATCAGGAAAACGAACTTGTCGTCGTCCCCGAGGCTCTCACCGGCCCCGATATCTGGCTGGACCCGAAAGTGCCTTCGCTGCTGTTCCTGTCAGACCGCCTCGTCACCGGCCTCAAACAGGCCGGGATGGATAAAGGCTGGGGGCTGGTGCGCTGCGCGGTTGGCACGCTCTAGCGACCGCGCCTACAGCCCCAGCGTCGACTTCACCGCGCTATCGACCACGCCGCCCAGCAAGGCATCCTTATCGGCTGCGCATCGTTCTGATAGCGCTGCAATGAAAGTCTCGCGCAACTGGGCCTTTTCCTCATCCGTGGTCGCGTGATCCTCGATATTGATCTGACGGTTATAGAGCGACAGGGCCGTCATTTTCTCGACAACCGTCACGACAAAGGCTTCGTCCCCGTCCGCCTCTTCGGCGATTGAAGCGCAAGTGTAGTGCATCACAGGTAGAGCCTCTTGCACCATCTGGTCAGCTGCCTCATCGGCCACCGCCAGACCCGGCATCGTCAGAACTGTAGCACAAGCCAGAGTTTTCAAACTGTTAAACCGCATCGTCATCACTTCCAGTTATGTCCGATAATGGCCCCGGCCACGCCACCGATCGCAGCGCCTTTGCCATCGCCGATCAAAGCGCCGACACCGGCCCCGATCACCGCGCCTTCGATCGTGTTTTTCTTCTTTTTATCGTCCGCCAAACCCGCTGATGCCGAAGCCAGCGCCAGCGACGCCGCCGCTGCAAGAGTTAGCGTTTTGAAACCAATGGTCGAAATTGCCATATCAGTGCCCTCCCGTGGCACGCCTCTAAAACGGGCATGACCTCAGCCTAGCGGTGTAAAAACGCTGAGGCAACAACCGGGAAGGTCAGATTTCCTGTACCTCGGTAACGCCGTCCAACGACTTGATCGCGCCCTTGATCTGCGGATTGATCGGAAAATCCTGCCCCAGATCCATCTCGACATCTCCGGGTAATCCGGGGTCGATCAGACAGATATGGATCGGCCCTTTCGAGGCTCGCTTGGCCGCACCCGCAGCTTCCTCCAACACGGTTGCAACAGTTGCCAGAACGCCGGGCGTGTCCACGAAAATCCGCAGCCCCGTCGCCCCCGCATCGGCCACCACGGTGTCCACCGGCCCGACAGAGCGACCAAGCAGTTTCAGCTGATCCGCCTCCATCGTGGCCTCGGCGGTCAGGACCACCTGCGCGCCGGTCTCAAGGTACTCGCGCGATTTCTCCAGCGTTTCCGAGAACAGCGTGACCTCATACGCACCACTGGGGTCCGAGAGCTGAGCAAAAGCGAACCGGTTGCCGCGCGCCGATTTCCGCTCCTGACGACCGGCAACTACGCCGGCCATCTTGGCTATGAACGGGCCCGAGCGCGCCTTTTCGGTCACCTCGTCCAGCGTCATCACCTGCTTGCGTTTCAGCGCGGGCATATAGTCATCCAGCGGATGGCCCGACAGATAGAACCCAATGGCCTTGAACTCTTCGCTCAGCCGTTCGGCAGGCAGCCAGTCGGGCGTGGGCGACAGGCGCGGTTCAGGCAGGTCATCGCCCGCCTCCCCAAACAGCGACACCTGGTTCGAGTTCTTCTGTTCGTGGATCGCCGCCGAATACTGCACCAGCGGATCGAGGCTTTCGAACACGCGGCGGCGGTTCTTGTCGAGCTGATCAAACGCCCCCGCGCGGGCCAGCATCTCAAGCGGGCGTTTACCGACCTTTTTCAGATCGACCCGGCGGGCGAAATCGAACAGGTTGACAAACGGCTTATCGGCCCGGCCTTCAACGACCAGGTTCATCGCCTCGACGCCCACGTTTTTCAACGCGCCCAGCGCATAGACCAACTCTCCGTTCACCACGTCGAAGGTCGCAAGCGATCGGTTCACACAGGGCGGGACATAGGGCAGTTCAAGCCCTTTGCGGACCTCTTCAAAGTAAACCGCCAGCTTATCGGTCAGATGGATATCGCAGTTCATGACACCGGCCATGAATTCAACCGGATGGTTCGCCTTGAGCCAGCCGGTCTGATAGCTGACCACCGCATAGGCGGCGGCGTGGGATTTGTTGAAGCCGTAATTGGCAAACTTGTCCAACAGGTTCCAAACCTCGGTCGCCTTGGCCTCGTCCACATCATTCTCGGCAGCGCCTTTGAGGAACTTGGGCCGCTCGGCGTCCATCGCCTCTTGAATTTTCTTGCCCATCGCGCGTCGCAACAGGTCGGCGCCGCCAAGGCTGTAGCCCGCCATTTCCTGTGCGATCTGCATCACCTGTTCCTGATAGACGATGATGCCCTGCGTTTCGTCCAGAATATGGTCGATGGACGGGTGCAGCGTGTCGCGTTCGCTGAGCTTGTTCTTGACCTCGCAGAACTTGGGGATGTTCTCCATCGGGCCGGGCCGATACAACGCCACGAGGGCGATGATGTCCTCGATACAGTCCGGCTTCATCCGCTTGAGCGCATCCATCATGCCCGAGGATTCCACCTGAAACACCGCAACCGTCTTGGCCGCCGAATAGAGCTTGTACGTCGCCTCATCATCCAGCGGGATGGCGTTGATCTGGTTCTCGGCCCCTTCGGCCGGTTCGTAGAGCTCCGTACCATCAGCAGCGATATGCAAAGGCCGCCCGGATTTGAAGATGATGTCCATCGCGTTCTGGATCACCGTCAGCGTCTTAAGGCCCAGAAAGTCGAACTTCACCAGACCGGCCTGTTCCACCCATTTCATGTTGAACTGGGTCGCGGGCATATCCGAACGCGGATCCTGATAGAGCGGAACCAAGGCGTCCAGCGGACGGTCCCCGATGACAACCCCTGCCGCGTGGGTCGAGGCATTGCGCAACAGCCCCTCGACCTGTTGGCCGTAGGTCAACAGCCGGTCAACGACCTCTTCGTTGCGCGCCTCTTCGCGCAGGCGGGGTTCGTCTTTCAGCGCCTTTTCGATCGAGACGGGTTTGACCCCTTCCACCGGGATCATCTTGGACAGGCGGTCCACCTGCCCGTAAGGCATCTGCAACACCCGCCCGATATCGCGCACAGCGGCCTTCGACAACAAAGCACCAAAGGTGATGATCTGCCCCACTTTGTCGCGCCCATATTTCTGCTGAACGTAACGGATCACTTCCTCGCGGCGGTCCATGCAAAAGTCGATATCGAAGTCGGGCATCGAAACCCGCTCGGGGTTCAGGAACCGCTCAAACAGCAGGGAATAGCGCAGCGGATCAAGGTCGGTGATCGTCAGCGCATAGGCCACCAGCGAGCCCGCACCCGACCCGCGCCCCGGCCCCACCGGAATGTCGTGATCCTTGGCCCATTGGATGAAGTCCGCAACGATCAGGAAATAGCCGGGAAAGCCCATGCCTTCGATAATGCCCAGCTCGAAATCCAGCCGTTCCTGATATTCCTCGGGCGTCACCGCATGCGGGATCACCGCAAGACGTTTCTGCAGGCCCTCATTGGCGATGCGGCGCAGTTCGGCCACCTCATCATCCGCGAATTTCGGCAGGATCGGGTCGCGACGATACGCCATGAAGGCGCAACGGCGCGCGATCTCAACCGTGTTCTCAATCGCCTCGGGCAGATCGGCGAACAGCGTCACCATTTCCTGCTGCGACTTGAAATAGTGTTGCGCGGTCAGACGGCGACGGCCGTCTTGTTGATCGACGTAAGCGCCTTCGGCAATACAGATCAGCGCGTCATGCGCCTCATACATGTCCGTCGTCGGGAAATAGACGTCGTTGGTTGCGACAAGCGGTAGGTTCTTGGCATAGGCCATCTCAACATGACCACGCTCGGTGAGGCGTTCCGCCTCGGGCTGGCCACCTTCGCCCGGATGACGCTGCAACTCGATATACAGCCGATCCGGGAACATCGCCGCCAGCCGATCCACCAGCGCCTCAGCCGCCGGGCGTTGGCCCTGTTGCAACAGCATCCCCACCGGTCCGTCCGGCCCACCGGTCAGACAGATCAAACCATCCGACCGCTCGGCCAATTCGTCCAGAGTGACCTGCGGCAACTGCCCGCCCTTATCCACGTAAAGGCACGAGCTGAGCTTCATCAGGTTCTCATACCCGACCTCAGACTGAGCCAACAAAACCAAAGGCGCGGGCGCTTTGGGCTTTTCCCCCGGCTGCGCCTGCACATAGGTCAGATCAACCTGACACCCCATGATCGGCTGAATTCCGGCCCCACTGGCCGTAACCGAAAACTCAAGGGCCGAGAACATGCTGTTGGTGTCGGTCACCGCAACGGCGGGCATCTCTGCCTTCTCACACAGGCCAGGCAGCTTTTTCAGCCGCACAGCGCCTTCCAGCAAAGAGTATTCCGTATGGACACGAAGATGAATGAATCGGGGGGTACTGCTCATACCGCTCAGGCTATCGCAGGTGGACAGGCTGCAAAAGCACCAACCGCATATTTGGATCGCCTAAAAAATCGACAGCGATTATTCGAAATTTCAAGAAGGTGCTTCAGGAAGGACATGGCGCCATTTGCAAAAGCGCTGCAATTCCAACCAACTGAACGGCGCTTGAACCGGGCAGTGACAGATGAATTGGCTATAATACTGTATAATATATACAGTTTTTCTTGCCAGATCAGGGGCGCTGTTTCTAACATCTGACGGCAAGCTTTACGCCCGCCACTCTTTCTACGTCGCATCGAAGGAGGGCCGCAGGGGCGCAACCGGGTAACGCGACGGGTTTCACGAATGAACATCACGTTTCTTCTGAACGGAGAGACAGTGGAACTGGCGGATGTCGATCCGACGGCCACCCTGCTGGACTGGCTGCGCGAGGATCGCGGCCTGACCGGCACCAAAGAAGGTTGCAACGAAGGCGATTGCGGGGCCTGTACCGTGATGGTGACGGACGAGGGCGGGGCAAAAGCGCTGAACGCGTGCATCCTGTTCCTGCCCCAATTGCACGGCAAGGCCGTCCGCACCGTCGAGGGCGCAAGCGGCCCCAATGGCGAGGTGCATCCCGTTCAGCAGGCCATGGTCGACCTGCATGGCTCGCAATGTGGCTTCTGTACGCCGGGCTTTGTCATGTCGATGGTTGCCAGCCACACGAACGGCGCGACGGATCATGACACCCAGCTTGCGGGCAACCTGTGCCGCTGCACGGGCTATGCGCCGATCATCCGAGCCGCCAAAGCCGCCGAAGAACACCCCGTTCCGGTTTGGGTGAAAGACAAACCAATTGCTGCGTCAACCGCATCGATGTTGCCGGGCTCATCCGATGAACTGGCCGCTGTTTACGCGGAAAACCCGGATGCGACTTTGGTCGCCGGCGCAACGGATGTCGGCCTTTGGGTCACCAAGCAACTGCGCGATCTGGAACCTGTGATTTTCCTCAACCGATGCGAGGATCTGAAACAGATCACTGTCACCGATGAGGAAATCCGCTTTGGCGCGATGGTCGACATGAACCGCATGGGCGCCGTGCTGGCAAACCACCATCCCTCTTACGCCGAAATGATCCGCCGCTATGCCAGCGTTCAGGTCCGCCACGCGGCGACCGTCGGGGGCAATATCGCCAATGGCTCACCCATCGGAGACAACCCACCCGCCCTGATCGCTTTGGGCGCGACCTTGCATCTGCGCAAGGGCGACACCCGCCGGTCTCTTCCGCTGGAAGCGTTTTTCATCGACTACGGCAAGCAAGACCAAGCACCGGGCGAATTCGTCGAAGCCGTCAGCTTTCCCCGTCAGGCGGATCGCCTGAAAGCATACAAGCTCAGCAAACGGTTCGATCAGGATATTTCGGCCGTTTGCGGGTGCTTCAACATCACCGTTTCGGACGGCACCGTCACCCACGCGCGCATCGCGTTTGGCGGCATGGCTGGCATCCCGAAACGGGCAACCCATGTCGAGGCCGCACTCATCGGCAAACCCTGGACGCGCGAGACGATTGACGCCGCGCTGCCTGCCTTTGCCGACGATTATTCACCACTCACGGACATGCGCGCCTCGGCAACCTATCGTCTGGAAAGCGCCAAAGCGATGCTGAAGCGGTATTTCCTCGAAGATCAGGGCGAAGTCACCAGCGTGTTGGAGGTGTCGGCATGAGCGTCGCCAAACCCCTCCCCCATGATGCGGCCCCGCTGCATGTGGCAGGTGCCGCGCGCTATGTCGACGATATTCCAACGCCCAAAGGCACACTGCATCTGGCCTTTGGCCTCAGCCCGATTGCCAAGGGAACGATCACCGCGATGGACCTGACCGCCGTCAAGGCCGCCGATGGCGTGGTGCAGGTGATGACGGCGGATGACCTGCCTTTTGCAAACGATGTCTCGCCCTCAATCCATGATGAGCCGTTGCTGTCCGATGGCACCGTGCACTATATCGGCCAGCCGGTGTTTCTGGTCGTCGCGACCAGCCATCTGGCCGCGCGCAAAGCCGCGCGTCTGGGCAAGATCGACTATGCAGAAGAAACCCCGATCCTGACGGTCGAAGAGGCCCTTGCCGCCAACAGCCGGTTCGAGGACGGCCCGCGCATCTATGCCAAAGGCGATGCAGATGCCGCCATTTCCAACGCGCGTCATGTCATCGAAGGGAGTTTCGAGCTTGGCGGGCAAGAGCATTTCTATCTGGAAGGCCAGGCCGCTTTGGCCGTGCCGCATGAGGGCGCGGATATGCTGGTGCACAGCTCAACCCAGCACCCGACCGAGATACAGCACAAAGTGGCGGATGCTCTGGGCGTTCCCATGCACGCGGTCCGCGTCGAAACCCGGCGCATGGGCGGAGGGTTCGGCGGTAAGGAAAGTCAGGGCAACGCTTTGGCCGTCGCCTGCGCGGTGGCTGCGCGTGCCACGGGCAAAGCCTGCAAGATGCGCTATGACCGCGACGATGACATGATCATCACCGGCAAGCGTCACGCGTTTCGCATCGCTTACAAAGCCGGGTTTGATGAAAGCGGCCATATTCAGGGCGTCTCGTTCCACCACTACGTCATCTGCGGTTGGGCGCAGGACCTGTCGCTGCCCGTCGCTGACCGTGCGATGCTGCATTCGGACAATGCCTACCTGCTACCCAACGCGCGGATTGAGAGCCACCGGCTAAAGACCAACACCCAATCCGCCACTGCCTATCGCGGCTTCGGGGGTCCGCAGGGCATGGTCGGTATTGAACGCGTGATGGACCACGCCGCGCACGCGCTTGGGCTGGACCCGGTCGAACTGCGCCGTCGCAACTATTATGAGCCCGCGCATAAAGTGGCTGATCAGGCGCCGCATGAGAAACCACTGGGCCATCCCGACCCGCACGAAGACCTGACCAGCCGTGGCGCTGTGGAAACCGGGAAAGCGCCGGTTCGCCCTCTGCCCGCCGGTGGCAACACCACGCCCTACGGTATGGATGTCAGCGATTTCGAACTGCACGGCATGACGGACTCACTCCTGAAATCAAGCGACTATGCCGCGCGCAAGGCCGCCATCGCGAAATGGAATGCCGAAAACAGCGTGATCAAAAAGGGCATCGCTTTCTCTCCGGTCAAGTTCGGGATTTCCTTCACCCTGACCCACCTGAACCAAGCGGGCGCGCTGGTGCATGTGTATCAGGACGGCTCGGTCCACCTGAACCATGGCGGCACCGAGATGGGACAAGGGCTGTTCCAGAAGGTCGCGCAAGTGGCCGCATCGCGGTTCGGCATCCCGCTGGAGATGGTGAAAATCACCGCTACCGATACCGCCAAAGTGCCGAACACCTCGGCCACCGCGGCATCGTCGGGCAGTGACCTGAACGGGATGGCCGTCAAAGCCGCCTGCGATACGATCCGCGACCGGATGGCCGACTATCTGGCCGAGCGGCATCAGGCTGATCCATCGGCAGTTACTTTCGCGGATGGGCACGTCTCGGTTGGCGGGGAACGCTATACCTTCGCCGAAGCCGCAGCACTGGCCTATCAGGGCCGCATCAGCCTGTCGGCAACCGGGTTCTACAAAACACCCAAGATCGAATGGGACCGGATCGCAGGTCGAGGGCGCCCGTTTTTCTACTTCGCTTATGGCGCGTCCGTCACCGAAGTTGCCGTGGACACTCTGACCGGCGAAAACCGCATCCTGCGCACCGATATTCTGCATGACGCAGGTGCCTCGCTGAATCCGGCGCTGGATATCGGACAGGTCGAAGGCGGCTATGTGCAGGGCGCAGGCTGGCTGACGACCGAGGAACTGGTCTGGGACGGCAAAGGCAATCTGCGCACGCATGCGCCCTCGACCTACAAAATCCCGGCCTGCTCGGACCGGCCCGATGTTTTCAACGTTTCGCTTTGGGATGGTGAGAATCGCGAGGACACGATCTATCGCTCAAAAGCGGTGGGAGAGCCGCCCTTCATGCTGGGTATCTCGGCCTGGCTGGCCCTGTCCAACGCGGTGGCGGCCTGCGGCGACCACTATCCGGCGCTGGATGCGCCCGCTACGGCAGAGCAGGTCTGGCACGGCATCCAAAGGGTAAAGGGAGGGGCCTGATGGGATTTGACCTTGAGACGTTGAGGGAGGCGGTCAAAACCCACGGGAAAGTCACCCGCGTGGTCATCGCAGCGATCAAAGGGTCATCCCCGCGCGAGGTCGGTGCAGCCATGCTGATCTGGGGAACCGGGCAATGCGGAACCATCGGCGGCGGAACGCTGGAATTTCAGGCCGCTGAGGCCGCGCGCAAGCAAACCACTGCAATGCGCCTGACGCACCATGCGCTTGGCCCGGAACTGGGCCAATGCTGCGGCGGCGCGGTTTCCCTGCTGAGCGAAGTCTACGACGCAGCAGCGGTAGAGGCGCTGGATGACAAGGTCATTGCGCGCCCGACCGGGACTTCAACTATGCCCCTGTCTGTCAAACGCCTGCTGGCAACCGCGCGCGGACAGGGCATCGCACCTGAACCGCAGCTGATCGACGGCTGGATGGTGGAACCGGTTCACAAGCCCACCCGCAATCTGTGGATTTGGGGCGCAGGCCATGTGGGGCGGGCGCTGGTGGGTGTTCTCGCCCCCCTGCCCGATCTGGCCATCACATGGATTGACACAGGCCCCGAGCGTTTTCCAACCGACATTCCAGCCGGTGTAACCCCGGTTCCGGCTGCCAGACCGGCCGAACTGGTGCGTCACGCCCCCCCCGATGCCGAGCATCTTGTGCTGACGTATTCGCACAATCTGGATTTAGAGCTGTGCAACCGGCTGCTTTCGCATGATTTCCGCTTTGCTGGCCTGATCGGCTCGGCTACGAAGTGGGCGCGATTCCGGTCGCGGCTGGCGGCGCTTGGGCATGAGCCCGGGCAAATCGGTCGGATCACCTGCCCGATTGGCGATCCAACACTGGGCAAGCACCCGCAGATGATCGCCGTGGGCGTCGCCGCACAATTGCTGCGCCCTGCCCGGCAGAATGAGTTGAAGAAGGACCTGAGCGCGTGACCCCTCCACTCCTTAGCCTGCAAGGGCTGACCAAAGCCTATCCCGGCGTCGTCGCCAATGATCAGGTGTCCTTTGACATTGGCGAGGGCGAGGTCCACGCCCTGCTGGGGGAAAACGGTGCGGGCAAATCCACGCTGGTGAAAATGATCTACGGGCTGGTGAAACCCGACAGCGGCACAATGTTGCTGCGCGGCCAGCCCTTTGCCCCACCCGAGCCACGCGCCGCACGCGCAGACGGGATTGCGATGGTGTTCCAGCATTTTTCCCTGTTTGATGCGCTGAACGTGGCCGAAAACATCGCGCTGGGGATGGAGAACCCGCCTAAGATGGGCGATCTGGCCTCGCGCATCCGCGAAGTGTCCGAGACCTACGGCCTGCCGCTGGACCCGTATCGCACTGTAGGTGATCTGTCCGCAGGCGAACGCCAGCGGGTTGAGATCATTCGCTGCCTTTTGCAGGACCCCAAGCTGTTGATCATGGATGAACCGACCAGCGTTCTGACCCCGCAAGAGGTTGAGATTCTGTTCGAGACGCTGAACAAATTGCGGTCCGAGGGCACCTCGATCCTCTATATCTCGCACAAGCTGGAAGAGATCAGAACCCTGTGCGACCACGCCACGATCCTGCGTTTGGGCAAGAATGTGGGTGAATGCGTGCCCTCGGAAACCTCGGCGCGGGATATGGCCGAGATGATGGTGGGCTCGACCCTGCAAACGCCCGAACGGTCCGGGCGTGAATTTGGCGAAGTCGCGCTGGATGTCAGCGGCCTGTCGGTGCCGTCGCCTTCGGAATTTGGCACGGCGCTGAAGAACGTCCATATGACCGTTCGCAAAGGCGAGGTTCTGGGCATTGGCGGCGTTGCCGGGAACGGGCAGGATGAACTGCTGGGTGTCTTGTCGGGTGAGATCACGACCACGCCCGATGCGATCAAGTTCAACGGCCAGCACATTGGTAAGCTGGGTCCGACGGCGCGCCGCAAATTGGGCGTTTTGACCGCGCCCGAAGAACGGCTGGGCCACGCAGCCGCCCCCGACATGAGCCTGACGGAAAACGCCCTGTTGACCGGGTCAGTGCGCGAGGGGCTGGAACGCAACGGGTTTCTGAAATGGGCCGACAGCAAGCGCTTTGCCGAAAAGATTATCAGCGCCTTTGACGTGCGCACGCCGGGGCCGGACAATGCGGCCCGGTCGCTGTCGGGCGGCAATCTGCAGAAATTCGTGATCGGTCGCGAGGTCTTGCAGAACCCTGACGTTCTGGTGGTGAACCAGCCAACCTGGGGGGTGGACGCGGCAGCCGCAGCCGCGATCCGGCAGGCCATTCTGGATTTGGCGGCCAAGGGAACAGCAGTGATCTGCATCAGCCAGGATTTGGATGAGTTGATGGAGATTTCCGACAGTTTTGCCGCCCTGAACGAAGGCCGCCTCAGCGCCCCCCGCCCGACCACGGGTCTGACGGTGGATGAGATCGGCCTGATGATGGGCGGCGCGCATGGCATGGAGGTGGCGCATGTGTGACGCGTTGAACCGCCTCCGGCGGCCGTATTTGGAACGAGAAGAAGAACTAAGGGGCGCGAGCAAATGATTGTGTTGGAGAAGCGGCCTCAGCCGTCCAAGGCGTGGTCCTATGCCACCCCTCTGGTTGCGGTACTGGCGACGATGGTGTTCGGGGGCGTCCTGTTCGCCATACTCGGCAAGAACCCGGTCGAGGCCATTGGTACCATTTTCTGGGAACCGCTGTTTGGTGAATTTGCCTTTTATTATCGTCCGCAACTCTTGGTGAAAGGTGCGCCCCTAGTGCTGATCGCCATTGGCCTGTCGCTGGGCTTTCGGGCCGGTATCTGGAATATCGGGGCCGAGGGGCAGTACATCATGGGGGCCATTTTTGGCGCCGGGGCTGGTCTGGCTTTTTACCCGCTGGATGCGTGGTTCGTCTTTCCGATCATGGTGCTTGCTGGTGCCTTTGGCGGCTGGCTTTGGGCGATGATCCCGGCCTTTCTGAAGGTGCGCTTTGGCACCAACGAAATTCTGGTTTCACTGATGCTGGTCTATGTGGCCGAGCAGATGTTGGCTTCGGTGTCATTGGGTCTGTTGCGGAATCCCGAAGGGTTTGGCTTTCCGGGCTCACGAAACCTGCAATCCTATGAGAGCGCCTATAATGCTGAACTGATCGCCGGATCGGGGATGCATTGGGGTGTCGTGACGGCTCTGATCGCTGTGATCTTTGCCTATGTTTTATTGAACCGGCACATGCTGGGCTTTCATATCCGTTTGACCGGAGAGGCCCCGCGGGCCGCGAAATTCGCAGGCGTGAACCCGGCGCGGTTGATCCTGTTCTGCCTGGGTCTGGCCGGTGCTCTGGCCGGTCTGGCGGGGATGTTCGAGGTTTCGGGGCCGTCGGGCGTGGTCAGTATCGACTTTAACGTAGGCTATGGCTTTACCGCCATTATTGTTGCCTTTCTGGGTCGCCTGCATCCGGTGGGTATTCTGCTGGCCGGGGGTCTGATGGCGCTGACCTATATTGGTGGTGAAATCGCGCAGTCGCAGCTGGGTCTGCCAGCCGCGGCCATTCAGGTGTTTCAGGGGATGCTGCTGTTCTTCCTGCTGGCTTTCGACCTTTTGACAAACTACCGCATCCGTGCGGCCCGCAGCGAGGTGGCATGACATGGACCTAGGCGAAATCAATCCCGTCCTTCTGATCGCGTCGCTCATGGTGGCCGCAACCCCGTTGCTGCTGGCAGCGATCGGAGAGTTGGTCGTTGAGAAAGCAGGCGTTCTGAACCTTGGGGTCGAGGGGATGATGATCGTTGGCGCGATCAGCGGGTTCGCGATCTCGGTCGAGACCGGCTCGCCCTGGTTGGGCTTTATCGCCGCCGCCATCGGGGGCGCGGTGCTGTCATTGCTTTTTGTCCTGCTGACGCAGGTGGCGTTGGCCAATCAGGTTGCCAGCGGGTTGGCCCTGACGCTGTTTGGCCTCGGCTTTAGTGCGCTGATGGGCCAGAGCTATGTGGGTATCAAACCGCCCAGCATGGATGAAATCCACATCCCGGTGCTGAGCGACCTGCCCGTGATCGGCCCGATCCTGTTCCAGCATGATCCGATCCTCTATGTCGGTATCGCGCTGACTGCGGCGGTCTGGGCCACGCTGAAATACACCCGCGTCGGCCTGATCCTGCGTGCGGTGGGGGAAAACCACGATGCCGCCCATGCGCTTGGCTACAAGGTCATCAAGATCCGCATCATGGCGATCCTGTTCGGTGGGGCCTGCGCGGGTCTGGGTGGCGCTTATATCAGCCTTATCCGCGTCCCCCAATGGACCGAAGGGATGACCGCCGGTGTCGGCTGGATCGCTTTGGCCCTGGTGGTCTTTGCCAGCTGGAAGCCCTGGCGGGCCTTGCTGGGCGCCTATTTGTTTGGCGGCATCACCGTGTTGCAGCTTAATTTGCAGGCAGCGGGCGTTGCCATTCCGGTCGAGTATCTGGCAATGTCGCCCTACATCATCACGATCCTTGTGCTTGTGATCCTTTCGGCCGACAAGAGCAGCGCACCTGCCTCACTGGGCCGGACCTTCCATGCCTCGCACTAGAGGCCAAACAAACTGAACCAACTTGGGGAGTAACACATGAAATTCACCACTCTACTGGCAAGCGCCGCCATGGCGCTGGGTCTGGCGACGGGTGCCGTGGCCGAAGACAAGACCAAGGTCGGCTTCGTCTATGTCGGCCCGGTGGGCGACGGCGGCTGGACCTATGAGCACAACAAAGGCCGCCTCGCGGTCGAAGAGCATTTTGGCGACAAGGTTGAAACCGTCTTTGTCGAATCCGTTCCTGAAGGCCCGGATGCTGAGCGTGTGATGACGCAGATGGCACTGGAAGGGGCTGATCTGATTTTCACCACCTCGTTCGGCTATATGGACCCGACCATCAACGTGGCCAAGAAGTTCCCGGATGTGAAATTCGAGCACGCGACCGGTTATAAAACCGCCGACAACGTCTCGGTCTATTCGGCCCGTTTCTACGAAGGGCGCGCCGTTCAGGGCCATATCGCGGGCAACATGACCAAGTCGAATATCATCGGTTACATCGGATCCTACCCGATCCCCGAAGTGATCCGCGGCATCAACTCGGCCTATGTTCACGCAAAGAAAGTGAACCCGGATGTCGAGTTCAAGATCGTCTGGGCCTACACATGGTTTGACCCAGCGAAAGAGGCCGACGCCGCCACCGTTCTGATCGAACAGGGCGCGGACGTGATCCTGCAGCACACCGACTCGACCGCGCCGCAGGCCGCCGCGCAAGAGGCAGGAAATGTCGTCACCTTCGGTCAGGCATCTGACATGAGCGAATATGCCCCCTTCCCGCGCGTGTCGTCAATCATTGACGATTGGGCGCCGTACTACATTGCGCGCACGCAGGCCGTGATGGACGGTACATGGGAAAGCGCAAACACCTGGGATGGCATCCGTGAAGGTATGGTTGCCATCGGCGAGATCTCGGACGCCGTTCCGGCCGATGTCAAAGAAGAGGCTCTGGCCCTGAAGGCCGCTATGGCCGCAGGTGAATACCACCCCTTCACCGGCCCGCTGAAAAAGCAGGACGGCAGCGATTGGCTGGCCGAGGGCGAGACCGCAGATGACGGCACGCTGGCAGGCATGAACTTCTATGTCGAAGGGCTGGAAGGCGAAATCCCGCAGTAAGCCACGGCATAATCAGAACAGAAAGGCCCGCAGCTATCGCGGGCCTTTTTCATTCAGGGCGCATTGTGATCTGTACGGGTCATCCCACCGTCAGAACTTTCCGTTTTCATGAGCCATTTCCGAGGGGATGGGCGACACCACGTCCCAATGTTCTACAATCAGGCCGTCCTCGACCCGCCAAAGATCGAAAAAGGCCCACGGCTGCCCGCCCATGATGGCGTCTGTGGCGACGAATACAAAGTTCCCCTCGGCCACGGCAAACTGCGGCTCGAACTTGGTGATGACCTGTCCCTGTGCCGCGAATGCCTCGATTGCGGCCATCAGGCCATCCAGACCGTCATCGATTGACGGGTTGTGCTGCATGTAAACCTCGGGGTTCATGTAGTTCGTGACGTTCTCCGGTGCCTGACCGGCCAGAACATCGCGCACGAAACCAAGAACAAGCTCTTTGTTCTTTTCCGTCTGATCATGGTCGACGATTTCCGTCGGCCCATCCGTCATGCCCCGGCCAGACGCCGTGGTTGCCGGCACCGGTTGCAAATTGTCCCAATGCTCGGCCACTTTTCCATCTTCGACCCGAAAGACATCAAAGGCCGCCAGTGAGGACGCGCCAAAAGCGTCGGCATTCTCATAAGTGTTGTGCAGCACAACCATGTCGCCTTCGGTGATCACGCGGTGTGTCGTGACTGTCATTCCCGATTGTTCCACCAAAGGGATCAAACCCATCAAACCCTCTGCACCAGTGGGCACTTGCGGATTGTGCTGGATATAGCCCGGCGTCACCAATTCGCGGGCGGCTTCGGGGTCATGCTCGACAAATGCTGCCGAAAACAAGGCGAGTACGATTTCCTTGGGTGTCATTGAGGGCGTCCTTTTGATTCGCGTTGCCGTGATAGTTAGTATTATTTTCGCACCACATATCAATTACGCACGTTCAGCCCACTTGGTTACCTTGAAGTAACTACTATGATTTTCAGGAATTATCCTTCATAAGACTGGTACAGTTGTTGAAGCTGGTATTACTTTCGCACCCGAGGTCGGAATGCTGCCAATAGGCGTAAACTCAAAAGCCGAGGCATCGGATTGCTGTATCCGATCCGTCCTGTCCAATGTCACGGGTAAGTGGCGCATGATCATCATCCTCGCGCTTGAGGATGAGCCCAAGCGTTTTGGGGAACTCAAACGCTGTATCGGTGACGTGACACAACGCGTGCTGACGGAAAACCTGCGCGGCCTGCAGCGCGATGGGTACCTGACGCGAACGGTCGATCCGGGACCACCGGTGGCCGTATCTTACGCGCTAACGCCCTTGGGCCGCAGCCTTTTGGAGCGGTTAAAGCCGCTGGTCTACTGGTCACATGAACAGATGGATGAGGTGCGGACCGCCCGCATGGAATACGAGCGGTCCCAGGAAAGCTAAGCGCCCCCTACCAAAGGACGCTGCGCAAGGATCAATGCCCGGTCAGAACCAGCGTGTTCACCGGCATCAGGATCAGGCGTAGCCGCAGGCCCGCCGCGTGGACCACACCAATCGTGTCGATCACGTGCAGGGCAGCCGATTGCCAAAAGCCCAGATCTTCATGCTCCAACCGTTCGTGGTTGTCCGTATAGACATTGGCCAAACAGTTGCTGCCCGGAGGGATGTCATCGGCCATGCCTTTGTACAAGGGCTCCATATAAACAAGGATTGAGCCCGGCACCGTGTTGGTCTGCACATCGCGCAGCTCGTCCGAGGGGCGGATCTGGCCGGACGGGATCACGTCCTGTACCTCGACCACGACCATGGGGATGACGGTGAAGGGTTTGGTCATACAGCCCAGTTCTCCGATCATGCCGGGTTTGATGACCTGCGCGGACATCTGGTTGAACGCGGCCTGGAACCGGTCATGGCCGGAATGGGACGGCACAAGGATACCCGCCGGACGTAGCAGAGGGCTGACGTAATCCCCGACCTGAAGGCCGAACTGTTCAACCCGGCCCGTCACGCCAGCACTGATCACGGTTTTGTCCAGCTCAGTCAGGGCGGCGTCCAACTGCGCATTGGCACTGGCCAGTTGCGCGGGGATCAGCTCTTCGATCTGTTGAACCACCGCGGCGCGTTGCGATTGCGCTGCTGTCAGCTGCGCCTCGCGCTGGGCCACAAGGTTTTCCAGCCGTTCGATCTCGGCCAGTCTGACGGCGCTGGACCCTTCGTCGCGCAGGGTGGTGTTGCGCTCAAGGTCCTCCAGCGACTGGTCCAGCGCGGCACGGGCACCGGCGATCCCCGCTTCGGCTTCGGCCAGGTCGGTTTCGGCCACTTTCAACGAAGCCTGGACCTGCGCAATCTCGGCATGGGCGGCCTCGACCATGGCGGTCTGGGTGAAGTCCTCGATCCGGAAAATGGGCTGACCGGCAACAACCAGTTCGTTGTTCTGCACATAAATCTCGGACACCCGCCCACCCAGTTGCGGCAGGATCGTCACGGTCCGGAAAAACGACGCCGCCGTTTTGCTGGCCGGATGGAAATAGAACAAGGTGGTGATCACGGTCAGCGCCAGAATGGCGCAGGTGGTCAGGCCCCAGCGCAGCTCATACCACATGGTGAACAGCGTGATTTCATGGCCGATCCGTTTACCCTGAACAAACCGGCGAAACAGATAGTCAGGCAGCACCGTCACCAGCGCGCAGATCAATGTCTCAAGCATGTCTTACTGCTCCTGCTGCGCGGTGGGGTCTGAGGGCTGCGCCGGTTCGACGTCGTTCTTGCCCAAGGATCGTATTGCATCCGCAATGGCCCTGAGCGGGGCGGCCACATCCGGGAATTGGAACCCGGCCACCAAAACAGCAGCCACCCAGAACAACCCGTTATGCGTAAACAGCGCCAACAGAGCGAGAATACCGACCAACTGGAACTGAGGGTGATTGGATTCATGCGCCAGCTTTTCGGGGATCGCATGCAGCGTGAAATACCCCACGCCGATCAGGATAATGACCCCCACGGTAAAGAAAAACATGAACGTCAAAAGAAAGTCACTTCCGTCCGCCTGGGTCACGTAGGACGGAATATGCCCCGTGGCCATCGGGTGTAGATCTGCGGTACTCACCCTGCCCTCCTGTTTCTGCTTGTCTCTTCTTTGGATGGGTTGATGCTTAAATTCAAGCCTGCTTAATGTTTACCGACAAAGTCGCGCGTGACAGGCAGCACGCAACCAACAGGGACCACATGATAGATTTTCTGATCATCGGCGGAGGGATCGCGGGCCTGAGCGCCGGTGCGCGCTTATCGCAGCATGGGCGCGTGACCGTTCTGGAGGCCGAAGATGCGCTGGGGTACCACGCCTCTGGCCGATCCGCTGCGCTGTTCGAAGAAAGCTACGGCCCGCCATCTGTTGTGCAGTTGAACAAAGCCGGCGCAGATTTCTTGCGATCCGAGAATGGCGGGTATCTGACACCGCGCGGGTTGATGCTGATCGGTCATAAGACCCAAGCCGAGACATTCGAGCGCGATGCGGCGGATCTGAATATGCAGGTCATTTCGGTGGATCAGGCGCGAGACCGCGTGCCGATCCTAAATCCCCGGACACTTGGTTTTGCCGCGATCAGCAACGTGGCCTTTGACATCGATACCGACCGGTTGTTGCAGGATTTCGCCCGGGCAATCCGCAACGCCGGTGGTCAGATTCTGACGGGGCAAAGAGTCACTTCCATCCGCAAGGTCCGGAATTGGGTGGTCACCGCGAACGAAACTATCGAGGCCAGGACCCTTGTCAACGCCGCAGGTGCGTGGGTGGACGAAATCGCCGTTCTGGCCGGAATTTTGCCGATCGGGATAACGCCCAAGCGCCGATCAATGGCACGCCTGCCCGCACCCGGCGGGCATGATGTGACCGGCTGGCCCATGATGTTGGGTGCTGGCGAGACATGGTACGCCAAACCCGATGCGGGCAAGCTATTGGTGTCGCCATCCGAGGCCGACCCCGTGCCGCCCCATGACGCCTATGCCGACGATATGGTGCTGGCCGAAGGTCTGGCCCGGTACGAAGAGATGGTCACCGAACCCGTCACCCGGGTGGAAACAAACTGGGCCGGATTGCGCAGCTTTGCACCGGATGGAACCCTTGTCCTGGGGCCGGACCCCGATGACCCCTCGTTTGTCTGGAGCGCAGGTCAGGGAGGGTACGGGTTCTTGACGTCACCGGCCGCATCGCAATTGGTCTCAGACCTTGTAACCGGTACAGCCCCGGTTTTGGATCATGATGTAATTGCCGCCCTCAGCCCGGAAAGACTGCGCCGATGACCAAACGATCCCTGCCCTCCAACGCCAGTGTTGCCACCGAAGGTCAGAACGGCCGCATGGTGGCCCCTGCCGCAACACGCAATGCGGGCGTGTTATGTGATCTGCTTGAAGAATGGGCCCCGCACTCTGGTCGTGCCTTGGAAATCGCCAGCGGGACCGGTCAACACGTTGCCGCCTTTGCCCAGCGCCTGCCGGGCTTAAGTTGGCAACCTACAGAAATCGAACCCGAGCGCCGCGTCAGTATCGACGCTTATGGGTCCGAACTGGGAAATACTGCGCCTGCAAAAGAACTGGATGCCATAGCGGCAGGGTGGCACAAGGATTTCGGCAACCACGACCTGATTGTCCTGATCAATCTGACCCACCTGATCAGCTGGCCAGAAACCCAAACGATTCTGACCGAAACTGCGATGGCGCTGAACCCCGGCGGGCGCTTTGTGCTCTATGGGCCCTTCAAGCGATCCGGGCAGCTCACCAGCGACGGTGATCAGCGGTTCCACGATGCGCTGGTGCAGCAAGATGCGGATATTGGCTATAAGAATGACAAGGACATTGCCGCCTATATCCAGGCGCAGGGCCTGACGATCCTGAAAGTGGTGGAGATGCCCGCAAACAATATCGCATTCATCGCCGAAAAACCGGGTACCTGATCAAGATCAAAGCCCGGGCCAGCCTCTCAAATCATATTCCACTTACAATATGTGATGAGAGGACTAACATGAACTGGCAAGACAAACTGATGAACACCCGTAAAGGTCTGCGAAACCTCAACGGGGCGATTCCGGACACCGCAAAAGCTTTCGGAGCCTTGGGAAAATCCGTCAAAGAAGGCGGAACGCTCGATTACAAAACCAAGGAATATATCGCGTTAGGAATGTCCATCGCCATTCGGTGTGAGCCATGCATCACATTACATACGGAGGCTTTGGCAAAAGCAGGTGCAACGCGGGAAGAGGTATCAGACGTTCTTGCCATGGCGGTGCAGATGGGCGGCGGTCCATCGATGATGTATGCCGCCAAAGCGCTGGAATGTTTTGACGAATTGTCTGCCTGAATAAACGAAAAGGCCCCGGTTATTACCGGGGCCTCAGCTTGATCAACCGTCCTTGCGGATGACCTCGTTCTTTGGATCATAGGGGCTGTCGCAGGTGACGACCGCATCCCACAGCTTGTCCTGAATTTTAACTTGCAGCTTGGTGCCTTCGACCGCCAGCTCAGGCTTCACATAGCCCATGCCGATGGATTTCTCGAAGGCGACCGAATAGCCGCCCGAAGTCAGACGACCCACACGCTCACCTTCGGGTGTGTACAGTACCTCGCGACCCCACGGATCGGCATCCTCCGGTCCGTCGATCAGCAGGGTGCAGCACTTGACGCGCACACCGGTCTCTTCCAGCTTGGCCTTGCCGTAGAAATCCTTGGACAGATCGACAAAGCGCGGCAGGTCGGCCTCAAGCGGGGTAGCATCGCGGCCCAGTTCGGTGCCGAAGGCGCGATAGGATTTCTCTTGACGCAGCCAGTTCTGTGCACGGGCACCGACCAGTTTCATACCGTGCTTCTCACCGGCCTTTTCCAGCAGGTCGAACAGGTAGTTCTGCATCTCAATCGGGTGATGCAGTTCCCAGCCCAGCTCACCGGTATAGGCCACACGGATTGCGTTCACGGGGCACATGCCCAGTTCGATCTGACGCGCCGACAGCCAAGGAAAGCGCTTGTTGGACAGAGCGGTTTCCGGATCGGCGTCTATGATGACCTCTTTCAGAACGTCACGCGACTTGGGTCCGGCGATGGCAAAGACGCCCCACTGGGTGGTCACGTCCTGGATTTCGATATAGCCGAACTCCTCCATCTTGTCCTCGGCCGCCTTGCGCAGATAGTCGGCGTCATACTCGGTCCAGGCACCGGCAGAGACGATGTAATAATTGTTCTCGCCATTGCGGACGATGGTGTATTCGGTGCGGGTGGTCCCGTGCGAGGTCAGCGCGTAGGTCAGGTTGATACGACCGACCTTGGGCAGCTTGTTGCAGGTGAACCAATCCAGGAACTGGGTCGCACCGGGGCCTTTGACGACATGCTTGGTAAAGGCCGACGCGTCGATCAGGCCAACGCCTTCGCGTATCGCCTTGGCCTCTTCGACGGCATATTGCCACCAGCCACCGCGGCGGAACGAACGGCTTTCCTTGTCGAAATTGTCCGGCGCATCAACGGGGCCGAAATAGTTCGGACGTTCCCAGCCGTTGACCCAGCCGAACTGAGCCCCGCGCGCTTTCTGGCGGTCATAGGCCGGAACAGTCCGCAGCGGACGGCAGGCTTCACGCTCTTCATCCGGGTGGTGCAGGATGTAAACGTGCTCATAGCACTCTTCGTTCTTGCGCGCCGCGAATTCGGTGGTCATCCAGTTGGACGAGTAGCGTTTCGGGTCCAGTGAGGCCATGTCGATCTCGGCTTCGCCATCGACCATCATCTGCGCCAGGTAATAGCCGGTGCCACCCGCGGCGGTGATCCCGAACGAGAAACCTTCGGCCAGCCACATGTTGCGCAGACCCGGCGCGGGGCCGACCAGCGGGTTGCCATCGGGCGTGTAGCAGATCGGGCCGTTGAAGTCGTCTTTCAGACCGGACTCGGCGCAGGACGGCACGCGCTCGGCCATCGCCATGTACTGATCAGCGATCCGGTCCAGATCCAGTGGGAATAGGTCGGCGCGGAAGCTGTCCGGCACGCCATGTTCGAACTGCGCAGGCGCGCCGTGTTCGTAGATACCCAGAATCCATCCGCCACGCTCTTCACGCGCGTAGGATTCGTTGTCGGCGTCGCGAACAACGGGGTGTTCGGGGTTGCCTGCCTCACGCCATTTTACCAGCTCGGGGTCTTTATCCATGACGATAAAGGTATGCTCGACCGGGATTGCAGGCATCTTGATGCCCAGCATCTTGGCGGTGCGCTGTGCGTGGTTACCCGACGCGGTCACGACATGCTCGGCGGTGATCACGACCTGCTCATCCGACGGCACGAGGTTGCCACCTTTCTCGACCATCTTGGTGCAGGTGACTTCCCAGTGGGTACCGTTCCAGTGGAACGCATCGGCTTGCATCTTGCGGACGATATCGACGCCGCGTTGACGGGCACCCTTGGCCATCGCCTGCGTCACGTCGGCGGGGTTAATATAACCATCTTCGGTGTGGTAGATCGCACCTTTCAAGTCGCTGGTTTCGATCAGCGGCCAGCGCTCTTTGATCTGATCAGGTGTCAGCCATTCGTAAGCGACATCGCAGGTCTCGGCAGTGGACGCATAGAGCATGTATTCGTCCATACGTTCCTGCGTCTGCGCCATGCGCAGGTTGCCGACGACGGCAAAGCCCGCATTCAGGCCGGTTTCTTCCTCAAGCGTTTTGTAGAAATCGACCGAATACTTGTGAATGTGGGTGGTCGCATAAGACATGTTGAACAGCGGCAGCAGGCCAGCCGCGTGCCAGGTCGAACCAGACGTCAGTTCATCCCGTTCGATCAACATCACATCATCCCAGCCCGCCTTGGCCAAATGATATGCAATCGAGGTCCCAACGGCGCCGCCGCCAACAACCAGTGCTTTGACTTGGGTTTTCATACCGGGTGTCTCCCCTTGAACTCAGTTGACACCATATGACTCAGTTCGCACACCGAGCGCGATATTCACCCGACCAGTGGTGATATGAAAACGACGTGTTGTCGCAAATGGACCGTGCGACTGACTGCCTGCACCTATTGCCCTGATGCTGAACAGCGCTTGCCGCTGCCGAACTTTGCGCAGGAGTCGCCCAAACCCCCTTTATGGACCCGCACGGGCTGGGGTGTCGGTTCCTCTTGGGCAGGTTTCTCTGCGGGCTCTGCGGCGTCTGTTGGTGTTTGCGCGGGCACCTGATCTTGCAGAAAACCCAACAAACCCGGCGCTTCTGAAGTGATGTCATCCTCCAAAGCGGCCTGCCGTTCTTCGGACTCGAACAGCAATTGCAGCGCACGACCATAACCGATTTGCAGCACGTCCTGATTCTCAAAGACCTCACCGCCAGTGATGTCCATCAGCCCTTCGCTTTCGAACCCGGAGGCCGTCATCTGGTTCACCATCAGCGCCGCCACATCGAGGTTCTTGAGCTTGTCGTCCGTTGTTTTCTCCTGCACCAGCTTCATTTCGGCATAAAGTCGATCTATTTGATCCGCGAGGTCGGACTGGCGGTTCGCAGGGATTACGTAACCCTGCCCCACGACCGGAGACGGATAGGTCAAAAGCGCGTTCAGCGCAGCGTAGTCCAGCCCTTCCAGCAGCGCGCGGATCGAGGCATCGTCGGCATTTGTGTGCAGGCGGATCACGACCTCTTCGTCGATTCCGATCCGACCTGTGATTTTGCGATAGCCCAGCGCCTCAGTCGGAGAGGTCAGGTCCTGTTCGATCTCAATAAAGGCCACGCCATCGACAACGGCAAAACCCTTTTTGATCACCGCCAGATCCATAAAGCTTTGCTGGCGGGCCAAGGCCAGCCCGGCCAGCGTGTTCCGTGCCGCTGCGGGTTTCAGGCTGATGTCAAACCAGGCAAGTTCGTCACCGCTGGAATAGACCGCGCCGGTTTCGCTCAGTTTGCGCAGGATGTCCTGTTTGTCGCCACCCGACAGGCGCAGCAATTCAGCCGTATTTGCAACCGAACTGATCAGCGGCGTCGGCTTGTATTCGGCCAGCACCGATGCAACCGCCGCATTCGATGCGTCGGTTAGCTCAAAGCGCGCCCATTGGTCGGAAGTCGCAGGTAAATAGGGTTTTGCACCCAGCTCCCATTGATGCTTGCGCTCGGCCTCGGCCGTCTTGGCATCACGCCCGGTCTGAATTTGCGCGAAACGGTCCTTGATCGTGTCCAAATAGCCGGTCGCCGATAACGTCCCGTCGTATTTTTTGTACTGCTGGTAATAGTCCAAGCCGGTAATGACCAGGACAAGGATCATCACGAATCCCAAAACCCTCAAAAAATCCATTTTTCAATCCGAATTTGAAACTGCTCGTTTGCGCAACGGCTAGACTCAAATTGGGGCAGCCTTATGGCCTGTGCCTGAGATTTGTTCGGTCCGCTACACTGTGTCCGGGGGCAGGATTTTGCCCGGATTCATGATGTTTTCAGGATCCAGCGCCGCTTTGATCGCGCTCATGAACGTCACCGCACCACCCAGTTCCTTGACCAGATAGGGGCGCTTGCCCTGACCGATGCCATGTTCGCCCGTACAGGTGCCGTCCATGGAAATGGCCAGATCGTTCAGCCAACCGACGAACCCGTCGGCCTTTGAGACCTCATCCGCGTTGTCCATGTCGATCAACAGCAACGTGTGGAAATTGCCATCGCCCACATGCCCGACGATCGGGGCCAGCAGGCCCAGTTCCTGCGCTTTGTTCCGCGTTGCCGTCACACATTCGGCCAGACGCGAGATCGGAACACAGACGTCAGTGGAAATGCCCCGCGCGCCGGGGCGCAGTTGCAGGCTGGCCCAGTACATGTCGTGCCGCGCCTGCCACAGCTTGTTGCGCTCTTCGGTCGTCGACGTGGCCGCAAAATCCGAACCGCCGAATTCTTCGGCGATCTGACCAAAGGTCTCGGCCTGTTCGACCGCGCCGGCTTCGGACCCGTGGAACTCCAGCAACAGAAGCGGGGTTTCGGGCAATTCCAGCCCGGAATAGGCGTTCGCAGCCTTGACCGACAGCTCATCCAGCAGCTCAATCCGCGCCACGGGCACGCCATATTGGATCGTCATCATCACGGCCTGACACGCGGCATCGACGGTTGAAAAAGAACACCGGGCCGAGGTGATCGCCTCGGGGATGCCCTGAAGGCGCAGGGTCAGTTCCGTGATAATGCCCAGCGTGCCCTCGGCCCCGATCAGCAGGCGGGTCAGGTCGTACCCGGCCGAGGATTTCTTGGCCCGCTGTCCGGTGCGGATGATCTGCCCGTCCGGCATCACCGCCTCAAGGCTGAGGACATTGTCCTTCATCGTGCCATAGCGCACCGCATTGGTGCCCGAGGCCCGCGTCGCCGCCATCCCCCCCAACGAGGCATTGGCCCCCGGATCAATGGGAAAGAACAGGCCCTGATCGCGCAGATAGGTGTTCAGATCCTCACGCGTGACACCGGGCTGGACGACGCAATCCAGATCGCTGGCATGGACCGCCAGCACTTTGTTCATCTGAGTGAGATCGACGGAAATCCCGCCCGCAGGCGCGTTCACATGCCCTTCAAGCGAAGTACCGGTGCCAAAGGCAATCACCGGCACCTTATGCTGGGCGCATGTCTTGACGATTTCAGAGACTTCCTCGGTCGTATGCGGGTAAACAACAGCATCCGGCGACTGGTTGTCGATCCAGGTCGTGGTGTGGCCGTGCTGCTCGCGGATCGCCTGCCCGGTTTGCAGCCGATCCCCGAATTTCTGTTTGAGGATACTGACAGCTGTTTCAATCCCTGTTTCATTCCGGGGCAACGCAACTGCCTGCACCATCTTGTCTCTCCCTTACATTATTCGCCCAGCGTGCCGCCCTCGCGACATTGCTAGTATCTAGAGGGACTGAATTGGGGTTCAACCAAGTCAGCCAAGGACCTCAGGGCGTTACAGCATGGATGGCACGACCTGATCCGGCGGACGGTGGCCATCTTCAAATGTTTTGATGTTGATGATGACTTTTTCACCCATTTCGATCCGACCCTCCAACGTGGCCGACCCCATATGCGGCAGCAACACAACATTGGGCAATTGCCGCAAGCGCGGGTTCACCTGAGTGCCGTGTTCATACACATCCAGCCCGGCCCCCGCGATGTCGCCAGAGCGAATCTGCCGCGTCAGCGCGTTTTCGTCGATCACTTCACCCCGCGAGGTGTTCACAACCACTGCTGTCGGCTTCATCAACTTCAACCGCCGCGCATTCATCAGGTGAAAGGTCGATGGTGTGGACGGGCAATGGACCGAGATCACATCCATCCGCGCAACCATCTGATCGAGGCTTTCCCAATAGGTCGCCTCAAGCTCCTGCTCGATCTCGGGGCGCAGACGTCGGCGGTTGTGATAATGCACCTGCATGCCAAAGGCCGCCGCACGGCGCGCCACAGCCTGACCGATCCGACCCATGCCCAGAATGCCCAGACGACGCCCGCCGATCCGCCCCCCCAACAAGGCAGTGGGTGCCCATCCACCCCAGTCGCCCTTTTGCATCACCGACAGACCTTCGGGGATTCGACGGGTCACTGACAGGATCAGCGCCATGGTCATATCCGCGGTGTCATCGGTCAGCACGCCCGGCGTGTTGGACACAAGAATGCCGCGCTGACGGGCCGTGGCCACATCAATATTGTCGACCCCTGCCCCGTAATTGGCGATCAGCCGCAGCCTTTCCCCCGCCTGCCCCAGAAGACCACCGTCAATCGTGTCGGTCACTGTTGGCACAAGAACATCCGCCTCGCGCACTGCGGCGACAAGTTCTTCGCGAGACATAGGGGTATCGTCATCGCGCAGTTTCACATCAAACAGCTCGCTGAGCCGGGTCTCTACTGCCTCAGGCAACCGTCGCGTTACAACAACACTCAGACGTTCTCTTGGCACCTTCGTCCTCCCACCGCTTTGCAATCACTCGCGCGCCATGGCATCGTGGCGCAGGTTAAGGCGGGGCACAAGAACCCCCAACGCATTGAGACGACCTTTTTTCGAAACCCGAACAACAGGCACAAGAGCAGGCAGTCAGTGAGTGGTCTTCTATCGGTAAATCGCCGCCTTTTGGTGGTTTTGTCCGTATTTTTGGTCCTGTTGGGCAGTGTCGTGGCCACGGCACAGGACAATCGTGGACCAGTGACCAACCTCCCCTTGCCGCGCTACGTCTCGATGAAAGCCGCCGAAGGCAACGTGCGCAGGGGTCCGTCATTGACGCATCGAATCGACTGGGTCTTCAAACGCCGCGGGATGCCCCTGCAGATCACCGCCGAGTATGGAAACTGGCGCAAGGTTCAGGACCGCGACGGTGCCGGTGGGTGGGTGCATTACGCCTTGTTGTCCGGCGTGCGCACCGTGTTGATCGAATCCGAGCTGCTGCCCGTCTACACCAGCCCCGACCCCAATTCACAGGTCAGTGCCAAATTCGAATCCGGCGTTGTGGCTCGCCTGGGCAGTTGCACCCTGGACTGGTGCCATATTTCGGCCGGCGGCTACCGTGGCTGGACCTTGAAATCCAACCTATGGGGCGTTGATCCGTCGGAAATCCGCGAATAGCAACTTTGTAGGGGCGTGTTGACTGGCCTCAACCGTCTCGACGCAGGATGTCTGAGATCGGTAAGATGCGGGGTTTTCCATTCCCTGAAACCAGCAACGCAAATCCTGAAATTTGACCTCCGAATTATTTTTGCGGCCAGCCTAATTTTTTCGCTCAAAGCCCCTTGCACCCTGCAACCAACAATCGTAGATAGCGCCTCACCGTTGGGGTGTAGCCAAGTGGTAAGGCAGCGGTTTTTGGTACCGTGTATCGTAGGTTCGAATCCTACCACCCCAGCCATGATTTTCCATGAAATCGCACGCTGAATACTTGGCCGCCGATTGCGGCGTGTTTTCAGAAGGTTATCCGCTGGCACTATTAGCTGAGACCCGAACGTGCGCACGACAATGGTCGATTTCGGGCCGCAGTCTCAGTTCGCGATTCCGACGGTACGAGTTTGGTGTGTTTGGAAAAGTCTGTAGATCAGAGTGCAGCGAACTGCTTGCGCTGATCTGACCAGATAGCCGGGAAGCCCGACTTGATCAGGTAATCCGTGGTCAGACCGTCAGGCTGTTCGCCTGCAGCGATGGCCTCCAGAACATCAGGCGCCAGCATTGCCAGATCGACGACATCCTGCACCCGGCGTTTGGACGTGCCCTCTTCTTCCGCGATTTCTGGAAACGTTCTGCCATCAATGATCATCGCCAACCACCGGCGCGCTTTGATGACATTGCGGACAAGTGTTTGATCGATCTCAGGCGGTGCATCGCCCAGGTGCAGTTTCAGCTCCACACCTCTGCGGCGCATACGGAATGGCGCTTTGATAGTTAGTTCTTCGGCATCAACCTGATCCGCCCTGCACTCCATCGTTCGGGCGAGTGCCCGGGGATCCAGTTGCACGGTCAGGGACCCCTGTCGCAGATCTGCCCGCAAAATCAGGTCGAGGCATTTCCTGACGGACTGGCAATCTCTGAGATGCTCTGCTGCTGAAGCAATTTCGACCGCCGACATATCCAGCGCCATTGATATCACTGCATTCGGTCGGCTCAGATGTTGTCTGACCACTTCGGCCAGTACGTTTTCAAGCTGCTCTGCAGGCAACCGCCATGCATCAGGATGCTTCTGACTGCGATCAGTCACCAGTCGCCCGGAGATGTAGTACCGCAAACGCTTCCCATTTTTGCGACTATGACTGGGTGTCAGCCGATCTCCGGTCTCGTCAAAGAGTTTTCCGGCCAGCAGGGACTGCTTTGCCTTCTGCTTTACTCCACGCTCCCTGGCCGCACCATCTGTAAGTAGCTGTTGCACGTGGCTCCAGACTTCCGGGTCGATAATGGCAGGGTGCTGCCCCTCAAAGACCTGTCCTTTATGTCGGATACGGCCGGCATAGATCGGATTGCTGAGCAAATGATGGATGTGTCCGCGGTCAAAAAACTTACCGCCTGTCACGCGTCCGCCCGGGCGTTCCCGGCGCCGGGACCGGAGCCCCAGTGCCTCCGCCCGCTCTTTGACATCAAGAATGGTTTGATGCTCCAGATAGAGTTCGTAGAGCACTCTTATTGTTGCCGAGTCCTCTTCGTCGATTTTGAGCGTCCGGCCGTCAGCCTGATACCCGAGCGGAGCATTCCCGCCCATCCACAGGCCCTTGCGTTTAGAGGCTGCGATTTTGTCCCGGATACGTTCAGCCGTGACTTCCCGTTCGAACTGAGCGAAGCTGAGCAACACGTTGAGTGTCAGGCGCCCCATACTGGTAGACGTATTGAAGGACTGGGTAACGGACACGAAAGACGCGTCTGCCGTATCAAGGCGTTCGACCAGCTTTGCGAAGTCAGCAAGCGAGCGCGTCAGCCGGTCGATCTTATAGACAACAATCTGATCCACGTGTTTCTCGTCAACAGCCTGCATCAATCGCTGCAACGCCGGGCGGTCAAGATGGCCGCCCGAGATACCACCGTCATCATAGTAATCCGGCAGCAACTCCCAGCCTTCATGTTTCTGGCTGGCAACATAAGCTTCGCAAGCTTCCCGCTGGGCATCCAGCGAATTGAAGTCCTGCTCCAGCCCCTCCTCCGAGCTTTTCCGAGTGTAGATGGCGCAGCGGATACGTCGCATCACTGAACCCCGAAGAAGCGCGGGCCTGACCAGTGCGCTCCGGTAATGTGTTTTGCAATGGCTGGCAGGGAACGCCACGTTTTGCCGTCCATGACGAAACCACCATCGACCACTTCAACCTGATAGGTTCGTCCGTTCCATTCCCGCATCAGATGTGATCCCGGTTTCAGAGCAGGTGGCGGTATTTTTCCCAGCGCGATTTGATGCAGCCGGCGTTCTGTCTTCACAGACAACCCACCCAGTTCCCGGTTCTGCTGCGCCCAGATCAGTACCCGTTTCATAAACTGCGGGGACAGGTATTTTGGGGGCGGCCGACCGAACACTTCCCGCCACTGATCAAGGCAGCCGGGGCGATCCAAGTTGTCGATGTCACAGAATACCTTCGTAAGATCACGATCCACGGGCGTAGCATCCATGGCGATCACACCTCCCTAACGATCCGATAGACCGTGCCTTTGTCAGATACTGATCGCTCAACAGTATGTCCCGCCTTACGCATCATCGAAATCGCCGCACGCGCGGAATGCGGTTGCCAGCCAAAGGCCTTCTGAACCTGCGCAATCGTGGCACCAGACTTGCGGGACAGCAGTTTCTGCAACTGTTGCTGACGCGTCAGGTTGTTCCTGGCGGGTTTGTTGGGCGGTGTTTTGATTTCGGTATCTGATGAAGCTGTCATTGATATCTCCACTTTGCGGACACAGGCTGATCCTGCCCCCTGTACTGAGTGGAGCCCGGGCGCCCCGGGCGAATCTCAACCGTCGTCAGTACCGCTTCCAAACAACCCAAAGTCCAGTTGTTTATGGCAAAATGGGCGGGAAGCCGACCTTCGCCGCAAACGTGGAATGCCCGGTCGCGAGATAGAAAAGCGGACATTCGATCAAACTATTTGTAGTTAGTAGGTCCGCGGCTCGACCTCAAACCCACCTTTCTAAGTTCATGTAGCTACTCTTAGAGTATCGCGTTAGGGTTGTGATATCTTTAGACGAACATTTTTTGATTGTTCCTATTTGGCCGGGAAAGCGAGGCAAAGTTGCGTATCAAAGGCATTATTCTGGAAAACTTCCGAGGCTACAAAGCTCGCACTCATGTTACTTTGGAACAGTTCACGGCTCTTATCGGCAGAAACGATGCCGGTAAGTCCACCATCCTAGAAGCGTTGGACTACTTCTTCGAGAATTCCAAGCCAGATCAGGGCGACGCAAGCATCGCGGGGGATGCAAAACAGGTTTTGATTGGCGTTGTGTTTGATCGGTTGCCCTCTGAGCTGACGTTAGATCGTGGGGCAAGAAGTACGCTTGAGGCAGAACACCTGCTGAATCAGGATGGCGATCTCGAGATACACAAGATCTTTAACCTCGCAGTGCAACGCCCAGGTGCTGCGAAAGTCTTCGCTCGAGCGGTCCACCCAACAGAAGAGAAGGTCCAAGGTCTACTTCAGAAGAACAACACAGCCTTAAAGGCGCTCGTGAAGGAGATGGGTCTTCAAGACGACTGCAACCTCAACGAAAACCCGTCTATGCGGCAAGCTGTCTACCAGAGCGTCAGTGGCAATCTGTTACTGGAACTTCAAAACGTCCCTCTCAACGACGACAACGGCAAAGCCGTGTGGGGCGCGATCCAAGCTAGACTTCCGCTATATGCATTGTTCCGCTCTGATCGGGCGTCGAGCGACCAAGACCCGGAAGTACAGAACCCGATGAAGGCCGCCGTGCAAAAGGCGCTGGCCGATATTCAGGATGATCTTGCCGATGTTGTTGAGAAGGTGAGGGTTCGGGCCGAAGACACTGCGAAGCGGACTCTCGAACAGCTTCAGGCGGCATATCCCGACCTAGCGAACTCACTGACGCCACAGTTCCGGTCACCGTCTTGGGCCAACATGTTCAAGGTTGATCTTGAGAGCGATGACGGCGTGCCTTTGAACAAGCGCGGTTCCGGCGTCCGGCGATTGATACTCATGAGTTTCTTTCAGGCCGAAGCGGAAAAGAAGCGAAAGGAAGCAGGTGAAGGTGCCTTCGACGGGGAAGTGCCGGTAATCTACGCCATCGAAGAACCTGAGACATCGCAGCATCCGGACAATCAGCGTCGTATCGTTACCGCTCTTATGGAAGTTGCTGAAGCGGGCGACCAAGTCCTTGTCACGACGCACATGCCTGCTTTGGCGGAACTGATGCCGGTGGACTGCCTGCGGTACATTGACCGGGGAGATGATGGAAACGTTCGTATCCGTTCTGGTGACCCAGAAGTATATGCCGAAGTGGCAGAGGCGTTGGGTGTGCTGCCCGACCCGATACTTGGCCAGACTGTGAAGGTTGCGGTGTTGGTGGAAGGTAAGACCGACATCGACGCCCTAGTTTCGCTGTCACTGGTCTTGTCTGAATCTGGCGAGCTGCCGCCTCTGGACCACGACAAAATCTTCTGGGCGCTTGGCGGCGGCGAGACGCTCAAGGACTGGGTTGAGCGGGACTACCTGTCCAACCTTGATCTTCCACAGGTCGTAATCTTTGACTCGGATCGGACAGCAGAAGCGCTGCCAGCTCATGAAGACAAGCAGCAGCGTTTGAATGAGATCAACGCTTGGAAGGGTCGAACGGCATTCATGACCAGTAAGCGCGAAGTGGAGAACTTTGTGCACCCGGACACAATCGCGCGGTTGTCCGATGGATTGATAGAGCTGCCGAACGGCTTTGATCCCGACTTTGGTGACCTACCTACGGCATTTGCCACAGCTATGCGGGACGCTATCGACAACAAGGGGCTCACGTTCAAACCTGTTGACCTCAACGGTGAACGGCTGCGGGCATCCAAGCGCTACACCAAGCACATCCTGACCTCATACGTCATGCGGAACATGACTGTGGATGAGATCAAAGAGCGGTCCAAGTATGAGCGCGATGGCGCAACCAATTATGAAGTTTACGATTATCTAGAAGCCATTCAGGCGTACACTTGAAAATCTGGGCTTTAGCGACGCTAGGAATGATGGCCCACAGAAGAAAGATGCAACGGTCGCGAAGGAATCCGGGGGGTGGACGCAACGCAGCAGGCGCCAAGAATGAAAATATCGTAGCAGTTGCTCACACTCCGATGGTTAGCGATGAAGATTTAAAAGCCGCCAAGAAGGTGACGTATTTGCTGCTGGAGGAAGTACCAGAGCTGGGCTACCTTTGGCGAAGGTCGGCAATTTGGGCTGCAGAGGCAGTATTTGACTGCTTTGCTCAAGGTTGGCTCTGGGCCGCTAAGACTTAAAGCAGTTCTCGCGATGCCAGGTAATGAACTCAGCCCTTGGGCGATTGGCCGGCCGCCCCGGAGCCAAGAGCTTGCCCGAGGAGTTTATCATCGCGTTCACGGCTTCCATGTCGTTGCTTTGGCGAGAGACAAGAATAGTCAGATCGTCATCAAGACCTACCAGCCCGCGGTCGAACATCCAATGCGCCGTCCCTGACAAAGCCAGTCCGTTGCTCACAATATCTGGGCCATCCTGCTCGACCGGCCTGATATGAGCGGCCTCCACCTCAGCGCGCCCTCCGCCGTTGATCAGACGTAGCCCGGTAATTGCGCATCGCTCTCCGTACGCACGCAGAACATTCTTTCTGAAGTTGCGGTCCCTTACGGCGCGGCTGGTCAGTTGCTTGATGCGTTCGCGGTCCGACAGATGCTGGAACGGCATTTGCGCTTCCTGAAATCTGTTTGGAGTGGCCAGGCCCACTCTCGGCAAGACGTCGTGATCTTGTCCGAGACCGCGCTCAACTATCCGCGCGAAATCTTCGGATGAGAGAGGCCGCACCGCAGCCTGGGCGCGCCCGGAGATTTTTCCTCGGTCGTTCAAGAGGCCCTGCTCAACAATTTCATCTGCTTCGCGGAACGGCACTGGATCGCCAAAATCGAGATATGTGCCTGGCTCAATGACGGCGATATGCATGTCTTCATGTTGTGGGTCTGGAATAATTTCCTGAACCTTGGCTACGGCAAAGTAACCCTTGGTATCCTTGATCTTGCTTGGTTCGAGATAAACGATCCAATCGCCCACGCACTGCTGAACGCGCGTCAGATATTGCCGCGGAAACTGATATCGTTCTGAGGGGACATCATCGTAAATTGAATCAGTCCGATGAATGAAAATACCAAACGCCATGTGGCATAGGATGGCCCGGAACGCAGATGAATCCAATCTGTGCGGTGTAGTTTTACCGCCCACTAGATCCGTCTTTGCAAGCCACTGGTTTCAATAGCCCCCCGGTCACGAGACTCGGCGATCAAACTTTTGCGTTGTGCCTCAGCTGGAGGACGTCTTAGGTTTAGCCCCGGATTTTGAGTCTATTGAATAGCTATGGCAAAAATTGAAGAAAGATTCTGGGAAGAAAGGTTGGCGGACAGCCTTGTTGCGCTCGCCAAGGCACAAAAGCCATTCCTTAAGCGATATTGGGAGTCTCACGGTTTCCCCACAACGGTGACCTATAACGGACGCGATGAAACTCCCTTCCCGGCCGGCGATCATTTTATGATCTACGAGGACGCGACGCATTCATTTCGCTTTGGAACCAATGAGTATTTCGCGCCGTTGAAGGCCGCACTCGATCCGGTCCGTGGAGTCTTGCGAGATCACCCGGTTTTGGCCCGTGCCCTAGGAACGCGGATAAACGTTAATGACGTTCAGATTGGCGTCTTGAATGGATCTTCGCTCACCAGCCTCAGCGCTCTTATTGTGGGTCAGATGGTGCTGAATCCGGCGGCATCAAAAGAAGGCTTTTTCCAAACTGCTTCAAAACTTAACGCGTTGCTTTTGTCGTCTACATCTCAAACCAATCCAGCCGATGAAGACGACCTAAACATCGGTATGGATGCCGCATTGTTCTACGGACTTCGCATCCCGCAAGAGATCGACCTTGGAGAGGGTTACGCGCTTGTTCCGCTCGCTCTCATTGAGGAATACATTGATCGCGAATGGCTTCAGGAAGTGGCTCCGGAGCACGTTGAACGGCGGCGCATAGAGTGCATTTATGCCATTGTCCACAGGTTCTCTTGGAAACCAAGCGTCCGCAACAGACATTCGATGACCAATAGCCCCTACAAAGCACCTCCGCCGTTGTTTCATCGTTGGACAGAGGAGTTTTCAAATCTGCTTGCGGTGACGCTTGGGACACGAACGTCCCGGATCATGACCCTAGACGGCTGCATTTCACGAACCGCGTCCGAATTACTTGGTCGGCATCACGGGCCAAAGTCACCTCACAAAGGTCGATCCATAAGCCACCTGTTCGATCCGTTCACAGAGTTCACCGACGCCGACTTTAGCCAACTCGAAAGAGCTAAAGACCTGTTCTCTCGAAGAGCGACAACCGCCTATGCCGATCTCGCACCTGCTATGTATCGCATGGCCGAAGCCCATGGTCGCGACGGACGTTTTGGCGCACATGATCGAATTCTGGATTTGGCCATTGTCTTTGAGCGGATATTCAAGCCGCCAAGAAATGAACCTATTAGCAAGTTCCTTCAGAATGGAACGGCAGAACTGCTGGGCGAGAGTGAGAAAGAAAAGGAGCTCGTCAAGGCCAAGGTCAAGCATTTGTATGACGTTCGGTCCGCCATCATTCACGGTCCCTCCGACGGCCGAAAAACTCAGCTTCTAAGAGAAGTTGAGAAAGCGTGGACATCTGGCGCTGCACTGGCGAGAGATACATTGTTGCAGAAACTTGAGTAATCGCAGACCTACAGCCCTGGTGTCGAAGTTTCTTTTTGTGGCTTTCAGGGACAGGTTTCGGTTGGCAACTTGCCGATAGCAGCCACCCAAACCAAAGTCCGCTTCGACGAAGCAGCATTGCGGCATTGGCAAACGCGCTCAGTGTCCGGTTTGGGCCGCTTTATCGGCACCGGATGTTTCCTCGGACCTGGATGCTGCAACGCCTCCGAAACCCGGTGGGAGCCCATACTGTAAGTTCGATGATTTCGCTGCGTGCGCACGCAGAGGGGATTTTTCCGCGGATACTCGTCCATTTGTCAGAAGGCCTTAACCGCGACTAAGTTTTCGCCGTTTTCCTGGCTTTTACGATGGGGGCGAGAGCCCACATCCAATCTCACCGGATCACTTCTATCAATACATCCCGCAACCATTGTTGCGCGGGATGCCGGTCAACACGTGGGTGCCAGAGCATTTCGTGTGCTGTCACATAGCTTTCGAAGGGCAGTGATCGAACAACCAAACCGTGCTGCTCTGCAAACCTGTTTGCGATCCTTTTTGGCAGCGCTGCCACGAGATCCGAATGCGCCAAAACCATCGGTGCGGCTGCGAAGTGCGGGATGGTCATGGCAACGCGTCTGGAGAGTCCTTTCTCTCTCAGGATATCATCCACGGAACCCGATGTGTCTCCAACGAGAGTGATCAGCAGGTGGGCAGCGTTCGCATAACCTTCCAAAGACATCAGGCCGTCAGACAACGGGTGACCGCGGCGCATGACGCAGACAAAGCTCTCTTCGATCAACAACTGCCGGTGTAGCCTTTGAGGTGCGCGCGGAAACCATCCCAATGCCACATCCACCTGAGCCGTATCGACCATGCCTATTGCATCGACATTGGAGTGAGGAAGGACGCGCAGATCAATTCCGGGCGCATCACGCGAAAACAGTTGCGCAAGACGGGGAACGTGCAGAGCCACATCATAGTCACTTGCAGCAATGGTGAAGGTGCGAACGGCGGTCGCCGGATCAAATGCTGCCCCGTCAAGTGCAGATCTCACATCTGACAAGGCCCGACGCAACGGCTCGGCCAACTCAAGCGCTCGAGGTGTCGGCAGCATACCATCGACCGAGCGGACGAATAGCTCGTCATTGGTTGCTTCGCGCAGCCGCCTCAGAGCGCTGCTGGTTGCAGACTGACTTAGGTGCAGACGCTGTCCAGCCTGGGTGACGTTTCTCTCAATAAAGAGTGCTTCAAACACAAGAAGCAGGTTCATATCGAAGCGAGCTAAATTCATGCCATGAATTTAGCTTATCCACAACTTGCGTTTCAAGAATAATCATCGGCTCGCTACTTTGAGGCAAGGCAGCACAGAACAAGCGTAAGTACGAAGTTCCGGTGCGCTGTCACAGAAAAGGAGAACCATAATGTCAAACACACGCAACATCCTCGTCATCGGCGCAACAGGTCAGGTCGGATCGGACGTCGTGCGCCTCCTGAGCGGAGCTGACGGCATTCACACACTGGCAGCAGTGCGTCGCGACGATCAAAAGCAAAAGATGGAAGCTCTGGGTGCAGTGCCTGTCCATCTGGATCTCGACGATGTCCAAACAATTGAGCGCGCCGTTGATGGCGTAAACGGTCTTGTCCTTATGACCGGATACACGGTCGACATGCTCAAACAGTCCAAGCGCGTGATTGATGCCGCAAAGCACGCGGGCGTTGATCACATCGTCCACATTGGTGCTTCGGGAGCAGACACTGCCGAGGTCGCTCACTGGGGCTGGCACCGCATGATTGAGACGTACATCGAGGCCAGTGGCATCCGGTACACCCACCTTCAGCCGGAAGCCTATATGCAAAACCTGACCGGGTTTGGCTGGTTGAGCCAAGGGGCTTTGGTCAATCTGATCGGAGACGCGCGCTGGAGCTGGGTTGATGCCAAAGATGTGGCTGCGCTGGCGGCGGCTGCACTGACGAACCCGGACGCCCATGCCGGTCGTACATGGCGGCTGGGCTACGACGCTGCCACCATGGCTGACGTTGCCGCAAAGCTGAGCGAGGTTTCCGGTGATGAGATCGCTCTGGCTCCGCTTGATCCGCAGGTGATGTACGAGGGTGCTGTCGGTGCCGGTGCAGACCCGGCGTATATGGCTTGTATCCGCGACCAGTTCCGGCTGAACGCCGCAGGTTCCATTCCAAACGCGGACCAGACGTTTGATGCGGCGGCCTTTGAGCAAGCCACCGGTCGCCGGCCAACAACTTGGGCTGCGTTTATCGAACGCGAAGCTTCAACACTTGCAACGCAATCGGCCGCGTAATCGCGCTCGGATTGCTCACAGGAGAATTCCCATGAATACCGCCCTTAATTCCCGCCTTTCGGCTGTCGTGCGCACAACACTGACTGTAGCCGCACTTGCCATCACTCCCTTCACTGCATCGGCACAAGTCACTGCCGCAACCGATACACGGCCTCTGCCACAGCTGACCGTTCCTTTTGATGAACAGGCTTTTGACGCTGAGTTCCAGTCGCATTTCACGCGCATTGATGGTTTGCGGATCCACTACGTCATGGGGGGTGAAGGCCCGCCCCTTGTCCTGCTGCATGGATGGCCGGAATCGTCTTACTCCTTCCGGCAAATCATGCCCGAGTTGGGCAAGCACTTCACGGTGATCGCCCCTGACTTGCGAGGGTTTGGCGACAGTGACAGACCGCCGTCAAACGCAATGTCCAAAGAGGAGATCGCCGAGGATGTAACCGAATTGGTAGAGCGATTGGGCCATGACGAAGTATCTATCGTTGGCCATGATTGGGGCGGTGTCATCGCCTATGAAATGGCTTGGCGGAACCCAGGTCTTGTGGATCGGCTGGTTTTCTTTGAGATGGTTTTGCCAGGGTTCAAGCTGGACGATCCTGCCTTTGTCGCTGGCTACTGGCAGTTTGGCTTCCACACATCACGCGACTTCCCGGAGATGCTGCTTGAGGGCAAGGAAGCCGAATACATGCGCGCGATCATGCATTCGCCTAACATCTACAATCCAAATGCGTTCACGGCGGAAGATATAGCGGAGTATGAACGCGTCTACACGAAACCCGGATCGACACGCGCCTGGTTGCAGATCTATCGCCAAGCCGCCGCAGATGGTGAGCGTTACAAAGCCTGGGCGGCGGAGCGCAAACTCGACATGCCTGTTCTTGCTCTGGGCGGAGAAACGTCCATGCGGTCCTGGACCGAAGAGGACATGCGACAAGTCGCGACAGATGTGACTGGCGGCATCATCCCGCAGTTTGGCCACTTCATCGAAGAGAACCCGCAGGGAGCGTTGGATGCGCTGATGCCATTCCTTCTCGAGGGGATCGACGGCGCAACGTCGAACTGACGCAAAGCCCGCGCGGTAACATTTGGAACGGCGCGGGCGCCCTATGCAACCTTTCGAAAATCTAAGGATCAAAGACATGAAACTTACACTCATCGCCAGCGCGCTTGCTCTGTTGGCTTTCGGAGGACCCGCTATGTCACAGACCCCCGTTACCGTCACACCCCCAACCACATCCGGACCGGCAACACCATTGCCGTCAAAGCTGGGACTTATGTACCACGCTCACCACGTCGCTTTGCGTGTTACAGATCTGGAAGCCAGTGTGGATTGGTGGAAACGTGTGATGGGTGCGGTCGAAGTCCGGCGTACAGATATGAGCGTCGTCAACGAAGGCGCGGAGATCGTGTTCCTGCATATCTCCGGAGGGTTCCATATCGAACTGGTCGGATCGGGTAATGTGGAGACACCTCCGGGATTGCCGCCGCAAGACATCATCGAGGACTACGGACTTACAGGATGGAAGCATGTCGGGTTTTACGTGGCCGACTATGACGCAACCGTAGCTCATCTGGCGGAACAAGGCGTTGAAATCTATCACGAGAACACCGTTCCCGCCTACGGCGTACGCCTGTTCCTAGTGAAAGATCCATCGGGTTACTTTGTAGAGTTTTACGCCCCGTTGGATGGAAACTAAATTTGGAACAGAAGCGATGAGTGGGATTTGTGTTCGCAAGCTAAACCGCCAGTATCTCGGGTGGATTGCGTCACCCGCGAACGTGAATCCCGCAGCGTAGCTATAACGTAACACCCCAAAGGATAGGCTCAAAACGGAATGGCCAGCCTTCTCTCTCCACAAGGATAAGCCCATGAAAACGAACGAACAAAAACTCAGTGAGATCGACCACTTTGCGAAGCTGGACGCTCCTGCACTAGCCAAACTGATCGATAGTGCAAAGATTACGACATACGACGCCGGCGATGTCATTCTAGAACCGGCAATGCCCCGGGCGGGCTTCACTTTCCTGATCGAGGGGCGCTGGTGGATGTCGCGGCACATCGTTGGTGCAGCGACGCCTTTCGAGTGGACTGATGATCGACCCGGCAATTGGCATGGCGGGGTTGCACTATTCGATGCAGTCGCCCCCGCTTATGTAAACGCGGAAACGACCTGCGAAGTCATCTTCGTCCCCGCGCCAGTCCTGGCGGAACTTGCCGCTGACAACGCACATTTGGCGCTGGCCATGCTGCGCGGGATCCAAGGTGGCGCGACGGTGCTCAACAAGCACGCGACCAAAGGCTCTGCACCCAACGCTCCAAGCGGGCCAGCGACAGGTCTCACTGATTAGATCCGTAGGTCGCGATGATCGGTCACAAGGTGAAATGAACCGACTGTGTGGTCACTTTTCCTATAAGCGTATCACATCATGGATTTTCGGTATCTCACGAGATTTGGTTCCAGGAAACGCCACTAACCGTTTTAACTGGCGTCAAACGGGTAGGAATGCTGCGTTAGCAATAGCCGCGTGAGCAAAAGGCCACTTTGTCCGCGATCTGTAAAATAGACCAGCTCGAATCTCGCACACGCAGCGAATGGCCGGTCTGGCGAAGCCGCACTGCAGCACCTATTACTGCAATGAATGTCTCTTATGGGCCGGAGCATTTTTGCATCAGGCATCCGTCATATGCTGGACCAGTGCGGTCAGCTGTCTGTCGCCGTAGCCATCGTCCCAAGCCGTTTTGGTGCGGTCATGCATCAACTGGATGAATTCAGCGGGCGCCTTAAGTGAGTGATAGGTCTTCAACGCGTCCTCTTGCGCCATCGCGTAAACCTTCAGGGAGGCTTCCGCACTGTCGTAATCCTCAACCGGAACAGTTCTGGTAAAGAGGTCATGGTAGTCATTGACCAATTTGATTGTAGTAGGGAGTTGGTCGACATAAACCTGCATCGGGATGCCCGCTTTCTGGCAGACAAGTGCACCGTAGATCATTCCGAACATGAACCCCTGCCGAACCGTGAAGAGGCCGGCAAAGAGCGCGGCAAGTGCCGCTGGTTTCTCTCCAACATGGGCGGACTTTCCACCCAATTCTCTGATGATACTGCCATAGCGGCCCCAAGTTCCGGCACTGCCCACCGTAAGGATTGTGGTTTCGTCACCACCAATGCCGGAAGGGTAAGCATTGATCATGCCCAGCATGTAGCCAGATCCCTGTCCCTCAAGGATGACGACCAGTCTATCGGCATCCGAGGTATCGCCCGTGCTCATGTCACAGATGGTCTTACCATTTAGCGAGTCGCTCAGCCCGTTGACCAGTTCAATAGTTTCTCTGTGGCTCTTGACACAGATGATCACAAAATCAGACGTCGCAATGGCATCATTCGGTGAAGAGCAGATCGTGGCTCCAGCCCCACCAAAAATCTCTGCCTTTGCCGACGTGCGGTTCCAAACGCTGACTTCGTGGCCTGCCTTGAGCAAGCAATGCGCCAGCGCTGAGCCCATATTGCCCAGTCCCAAAACAGCAATTTTCATGATGTTTGCCTCCGGTGGTCGCCAATGAATTACTGCAACAGCATGCGCCGGCATCTGGGGATCCCCTAGTTGTAAATTTTTCTATATTGTTAGATGGTCTTACTTATGGATTGGCGCGCGCTTCCCTCGTTGACATCTCTCAGAGCCTTCGCCGCCGCTGCCGAGTTTCGAAATCTGACCCGGGCGGCAGAGGCACTGAACGTGACCCATTCCGCAATCAGCCAGCAAATCCGCGGGCTCGAACAACATCTCGACACTCGGCTTATCACTCGTACCCGACATGGCATTTCTCTGACATCGCAAGGCGAATTCCTGTCAGCTGGCCTGCTTGAAGCCTTCGCTGAAATGGCCTCCGTAACCGAGAGCGTGTCGAGTGCAGAGGCGGTTCGACCGTTGGCAGTTAGCGCGACTCCGATGTTTTCAAGCGCGTTCCTCATGCCGCGTTTGTCGACGTTTATTGACGAATTCCCCAATATTGAATTGAGGATCGATTCAACGATCCAGGCTGTCGACCTCAAACCGGGCGGAATTGATATGGCCATCCGATATGGAACGGGTCACTGGCAAGGGCTTGTCTCGCAGATGCTGCTGCCAGGCTGTCTGACGGTCGTCGCGTCCCGCGAACTAGTCGGAAGCCGGGTGCTCACGAATCCTGCAGAATTGCTTGATTTCACGCTTCTTCAGGAACAAGCGTCAGTCGAATTTGACCTCTGGTTAGAAAAGGTCGGAGTTCCGACCGACGCCGACCGGAGAGTTGTCCGCCTACCGGGCAATATGCTGCTGGATGGTATCCGGCGCGGTGATGGAATCGGGGCGACGGTACCGGCTTTTGTTTCTGACGAGTTGAATTCGGGACAACTTGTGGCGCTGTTCGACGATCCAATACCTCAGATCGGCTACTACCTTGTCACTTTGCCGGGCCCGGTTCGACCAGCGGCAAATCTGTTCATGCAGTGGCTCTCGAAATCAATAACCGACTATGAGAAGAGCTTGTTCCGTTGGACACCTGCTCACTTGCTATAGGCAACAAAAGTACCGACTAGAGTCAATTTGAGTCTGCCTTGCCGTTTATGACGTGCTTACAGTGCACAAATTAGCGCCGGATATGGTCATGTTTCCGCAACTTGGCGTTCATAATCCACACTATCATACCAACCGAGCGATTTCGTGACTTTCAGGTTGTCGTCTAAGTCCCATTCTTCCCAGCCCGAGAAACGAACATGGTTACCCGTCTCTTTATGATGGCCTTCGAAAGTCCACGAATAGACCATGTGGTGATCGGCGACGAGAACCGTGTCGAGGTTAAGCACGAGGTCAGGGAAGTCAGCCATAAATCCCGCTGCCATGTCACCAATCTCGGTCCGGCTCTTCATTGGGTCGCCACCGTTCATTATCATGATTGCATGTTCAGCATATCTTCCGGCGACATTGTCAGGTGTCCGGTTCGTCCAAGCAGCGCAATGGTCTTGAGCTATGCGGCGGGCGGTTTGTACATCAGGTGTCATCTATATCTGCACGTCCTAAAAATCGCGAAAAAATGGTTTCAGAAACGTTAATCGGGTCTCTGAAAGCAATCAAGTTTGCTTAATGACGCTTCTCAACGATGGCAGGTTTGTTTGCCTCACGGCCATCCGTTCATTGAAATTTCTGCGTTTTGAACGAACGGCAGCTTTCGGGAAGCCGAAAGGTGAACTCTAAGAGATATCGAATGTCGGCTGTGGGCCGCCTCTGGCTGGATCAGCTGACGGCGGAGTAGGGCCTGTGCTGCAACATCACCTTGGTCTGGTATGAGACCAATTTGCTTCTTTCCCCGGACTTAACAAATGACCAGTCCCGCAGAGCGCCATCTCATCCCAAAACCCGTTCAAGTCTGAAAGACTGACAGGTTCTCCCTCAGCCAGTTGGACAGGTCGCGCGGCGATTGTCCGGTGATCTCCCTGACTGTTGATGTGGTTTCCCTCTGGGTCGAATCCCGGAATGCGCGGTCCAGACCGATAAGCAGGTCAGCAAAGAAAGCGTTGATACCCGCTGCTAACAGTCCCGCTCTTTGTTGTTCGGGGCTGCGGTGTTCGTATGTCACATCCCGGTCTAGTAGTCGTCCAAGTTCGATCGCGATTTCTGACATGGACCAGCACTTTGGCCCGGTGAGGTGATAAGCGCGCTGCACAGACGGTTCAAAATCGTTTTCCAGAGTCCTTTTAGCCACTGCGGAAACGTCGCGGGTATCAATAAAGTTAGTTTTCCCGTCTCCCGCCGCACCACCCCAAACGCCTGCGGCGACGGCAGGGCCTGCGTTGACAAGGACGTCCATGAAGGCAGAAGGGCGCAGGACCGTATATCCGATATCCTGGCGCGCCAGATGTGCTTCGATTTCCATATGCCAGTCCATGGGATGCAATTTGGAAGGCGGTCCAAAGGCTGAGAGTTTGACGATGTGGTTTAAACCTGAAGCCACCGCAGCATCGATCAGGGCAATCTCATTTTTGGTCTGATCCGGTGACGTGCCATGCGAAATGAAGAGCCTGTCCACACCCTCTAGCGCCGCCCGGAGGGTGTCTGGATTGGCAAAGTCCACACGGCAGGGTTCTGCCCCCTCCGGGAGGTTGACCGTTGCAGGATTCCGGGTCATCGCCCGGACCTTGGCGCCTGATGACACCAGTCCTTTGGTCAGTTCCGTTCCGATGCGTCCGGTCGCTCCTGCGATGGCAATTGATCCGGCGAACACGCCTTTGCTGTCTGACATTGGGTCAATCCTTTTGGTTGGTGGGTCGTTTGAATAGTTAAGTCACGAAATGTGTTGTGGTCAGATCAAGCAGCAGCCGGCCCTCAATTGACTCCGCCGAGCGTGCGCGCGAACAGTCGGTGTTCGGCATGGTTCCGGTGGCCTCAGCATCGGAAACGTACTCAACATCGAACGCAAGCGATCCTTCTATGTGGGCCGTTTTTCTCGGCATGCGAATGACCTCAGATTCCTGGAGATTGCGCGTTGTTTTGAGACTTCCGACCTAGGTGCCGGGTGCGATCCCGGACAAAAACTGCCGCAACTCATTCGCCACAAGACCGGGCACTTCAAGTTGCGGCGCGTGCCCCGCTTTGAGGATGATCAGGTCTGAATCCGGGAGCGCCGCGTGATAGGCATCTGCGTATCTCATGGGAACAATCTCGTCCCCCGAGCCCCAGATGATCAGAGCCGGCACGGATAACTGTTTTGCCGCTTCATCCAGGCGAAAGGCGTGCCCGGAGGTAACGGCCTTGACCAGCGTATTGAAGAAGGGCGCTTTCGCCTTCAGATCCTGCGCCAGAAACCCCATGATCGGGCCAGGAATATGTGGCGGTTCAATGAAGGCGCTGGCGTACATGTCGGTCATGTAGTCGACGTCGATGTCTTCGGGGTATTCGTAATAGGTGGGAGGTTCATCCAGCGTCATCCCGGTCGCGTTCAGGATCACCAACGCATCAACGCTATCTGGATTGGCCAATGCAAAGGCGGTTGCAATGTGGCCTCCCATGGAATTTCCACCGATCACCAGGTTTTCTACATCAAGCGCCTTCGTCAGGTCGCCCAAGAACGCAACCTGCCCGGTAATGCTGTAGTCGCGGCCGTCGTTTTGAGCGTTTTCCCCATGTCCCTGCAGATCAGGCAGGATGACCCGGTAGGTGTCTGTTAGCTCTGAGGCCGCCGCGACAAAGGAATTCTTGTCATCTATGAGTCCGTGCAGAAGCACAATCGTCTGCTTGTTGCTGTCCCCACCTTCAAGATAGTGGGCCGTATAGTTGTCCAGAGGAATAGATTTTCTTTCAAATCCTGCCTGCCAGGCGGTCGATTTCTGGATGAGCGCGAGGCTTATTCCCGGAGCAAACTGCAGCATTGCGAAGCCAAAGATGCATGTCACCAAAACCAATCCGATAAGTCCCCAAAGAACTCTTTTCATTCTGGTCTCCATGTCTCTCACGAATTTGCGTAATCACTCTTGTTACGATAAGTAACCAAGTGAAGCATGAGAAGTAGGCACTTTTTGGTAACAAGAGATACAAAGAGGGTGAGATGAGATACGAAGACTGCCCAATCAGAAATGTGCTGGCTGGTTTGGGGGACAAATGGAGCCTTCTGGTGCTGGCCGAGCTCAGCGACGGTTCATGCAGGTTTTCGGAGCTATTGAAGGCCATCCCCGATATTTCCCAACGTATGTTGACCCAAACGCTACGCAAACATGAGCGGGACGGTCTAGTCTTGCGATCCGTCACACCAACCGCGCCGCCCAGGGTCGACTACGAGTTGACCGAACTGGGGCATTCTCTGGTGGCGCTGCTTGTGCCGTTGTCCGAATGGGCGTCCGACAACATGTCTTCAATCAAGAAGGCCAGAGAGGCCTATGAAGCAGCAAAGCACTGATCGTCAAATAGATATCATGGAAAGTACTGGCATTGGAACACTGGCCAATCGGACATTGGAACCTTGAGATCGAATGGCCGCAATGGCTGCCTCTCTGCCATCTAATGGTCTTAAAGTTGGGGTCCGGATCGCGTCCAAGTCTCCGGGTCGCTGCGCCACAGCCATTGGCGGCCAGGCAGCAACATCGTTGACTCCGCTCTCTTGGGTGCTTTATCGCTGAGGTCATGATCAGAACGTTCTTCGCATCGCATGACTATTATCCTCAGCTTTGATAGCTGCGGGTGATTGATCATTGGTTTTCCGCTGCCCCTGACAGCGGTCAACATGCAAACGACCTTTTGCCGGGTGGCAAACTCAAAGGTCGAAAAATGAAAAACAACAGCAGAAGTCGAAACGCGTCGCTAGGCATTGTAGGGTTTGGTGCGTTCGGACAACTTGCAGCTCTTCATCTCGGACAGCATTTTGAGATATCGGCCTATGATCCGTCCCCGAACCTTGCCGAGGTCGCAAAGAAACTGGGAGTGCGTCTAGCATCGTTGCAAGATGTCTCACAGGCTGATGTGGTCCTCATTGCGGCACCAGTTTCGTCCTTTGAGCAGGTTGTCAGCGAAGTCGCGGTTGCTTGCAAACCTGGCGCGCTTATTGTCGATGTAGGCTCAGTCAAAGTCATTCCTGCGGAAATCATGCGACGGTTGCTCCCGAACCATGTGGACATCGTAGCCACGCACCCGTTGTTTGGTCCTCAGAGTGCTGCGAAAGGTATTGGGGGGTTAAAAATTGCGATCTGCCCCGTTCAGGGAAGGCGACATTTGAGGTTGGCCGCTTTTTTACGCAAAGCGCTCGGTCTGACTGTCATTGTGACGACACCAGAAGATCACGATCAAGAAGCAGCTGTCGTCCAAGGGCTCACGCACCTTATTGCAAAAGTGCTGCTTAGAATGGGTCCGCTGCCAACGCGCATGACAACGAAGAGTTTCGACTTGTTGTCTGAGGCGATTTCTATGGTTCAGCACGATGCGCCAGAAGTATTCGAAGCGATTGAGCGGGCCAATCCATACGCCGAGACCGTGCGACGTCGGTTTTTTGAATTTGCCGCAAGTTTGAGCGTTGAGCTGGAAACCGCCTTGAGCACACCGCCACAAAAAGAAAGCGGGCAATGATGACGCTGCATCCAACGGCAATTGTGTCCACATTCCGGGATTTCGCTTCCGCGGCGAACGTCTGCAATGCAAGCTGCAACCGCAGTATCTGAGATATAAGTCGAGTGAGGTAGAGATGTCAGTGACAGTCCGGCCAGTCGCGGAGCGTGATCGAGAGGATTGGGATACGCTGTTCGAGGCTTACTGCGAATTTGGCGGCGATCAACAGACCGCTGAGATGCGATATCGCGTTTGGGACTGGATACACGATGAAACAGCCCAGACGACTTGTTTCGTCGCCGAAAACGATGCGGGCGACGTGATTGGTTTCGTACATTTTCGAGAATATGAGCGCCCAATGCCTGCAACCAAAGGAGCCTACATCGACGATATGTTCGTCTCGCCTTCGGCACGCGGACAGGGTGTCGTTGATCAGTTGATCGCTTCGGTCGGCGAGTATGCTAAGAAACAAGGCTTGGATGTGGTTCGTTGGATGACCTCTGACACCAACTATCGAGCTAGGTCAGTGTATGATCGACATGCAACGAAAAGTAACTGGATAACCTACCAGCTGAAAATGTGATGGTTCTCAATTCGGACTTGCATGGGTTTGGCTCTTCTTGAGCGACTGATCCCCTGCAGCGGACATTGGCGCAGCTGCAGCGAATTGGTGCTTTGTCCTGCAAACAGTGAGTTCTACCTTGTCGGTATTTCGCGCTCGCAGCGAACGGCAGGTTCGACGGGCCGCAACGCAGCAATTTGATTGCTGGTCTAAGGTCCGCTCAGGGCCGTTTCCGGCGTCGCATTTTCTTGAGTCATGACTGATGCTTCATGTGATGGGATTTTGGGCCCACAAGTTTGCGACTTCAATTAGTTGTGCCATGTGCCAAAAATTGATGTGGATTGCTCAAAGCGTTTTTTGGCGTGCATCCGCAGATAGTTAAAGAAATCGCTCGACTTCCATGGCTCGGCAAGCGGTACTGCCGCCATGGACGACACAACCCGGGAACAGCTCAATTTCGTTTTTGCAAAGTTAACGGGTAGTCTGGAGGACGCGGCATCGCAAGCTCTCAGAGGTCAACGATCGGAGATTAGACCAGAAGAAGCACTAGAGCTTGTTCAGTCCCTTCAGGTTCTGTTGCACCACGCGGCCGCGCGCATGCGGGCGATTGAGCATTTGGCCCGTCAGAACGGGCGAACCTGAAGCAAAACACCAACTTTGGATTGCGCAAAGTGGACGAACGGGCTTGTGCTGGATCGATGTCCAGTCAATCCGTAGACCTAGTCCAACAACTCACCTAGCGAGACACCAAGCGCAACAGCCAGCTTATCAACAACGGTGATCGTCGGGTTGCGCGCGCTACGTTCAAGGTCACTAATATAAGTCCGGTGAACATCCGCCTGATGCGCGAACTCCTCCTGCGACCAGCCTTTCATCTGCCGCAAGCGTCGCATGTTTTTTGCCAGGCGATCACATACATCCATATTATGTCTTGGACAGTGATGCAGATGATCGGTCTACAGACGATCAGTGACATACTCTGTTGACTTCTCTCCCAAACGAAGCGTTTCTATGTCACCGATCGACGACAAAGCGCGGCACATGCAAGACCAGTTGAACCCACCAGATGTGCGATATGTAAAGCTAGGCTCTGGCGGCAAACATGTTGATTATGCCCTGGAGAACGCGGTCATCCCTGTCGACTTTGACCTAGCCGATCATGCGCTGTGTCTGACAGACGACTGGGATTTCCTTATGACAACGATGACCCAGGCCGGGCGCGGAATTCAGGCTGCAAAAGAAGACATTCGCGAACTGAAGGATTTTTACGACCTGCCCTCTGGTTCACTTTGGATCACGATGGCTCGCGGGCATCTGTGGTGGGCACTTGCGGGCGACAAGATTGAATTGTCCGACCGTAGCCAACGTTGTAGCCTTTATCAGACATTGGCCAACTCCTGCTCTGCCGCCGCACTGGCGCCATCATTTTCGCGTTCGCTCGCCACCTCCTGAAACACCGGCCCGTCTTCACCAAGGCGCGGGATCAGGCCAAATGTATCCGTCAGGCGGCGCAGGATCACGTCACAGTAGGCTGGATCAATCTCGATCCCATATCCACGACGACCCGATTGCTCAGCCGCAATAAGCGTGGATCCCGACCCGCAAAATGGGTCCAACACCAACCCGCCGCGATGCGAGCAGTCCAGAATGGCATCCCTCACCAAGGCCACAGGCTTGACGGTAGGGTGCATCTCAAGGTCGCCCTGCCCCGAACCAAAGCTATTGGCCCCGGCATAGGTCCATATATTTGTCCGGTTCCTGCCATTCTTGCCAAGCTCGACATTGTTGATGTGTTTGCCGGCCCCCGACTTGAATACAAACACCAACTCATGCTGTGACCGGTATAGCGATCCCATCCCACCATTTGTCTTAGACCAGACACAGAGATGTTTCAGTTCGGAGTAAGCCACCTCCCCTGCCCCGAGGATTTCTCGCATATGGCGCCAGTCCATGCACTGAAAATGAATGGAACCGTCTTCACTATAAGAGGCAAGGTGTTGGAATACAGAGGTCAAAAAGCTCTGAAACCCTTCTGGCGACATTTCACCGGACGCCATCGCAAACTCTCGATGCTGCACCGACCCCAAGCCCGAGACGTGACCCTTTATGGGAACGTTGTAAGGTGGATCTGCAAAGACCACCTGCGCGCGTTCTGGCCCCAGTAAAGCCGCATAGGTCTCCGCATTGGTGCTATCACCGCAGATCAGGCGATGAGGGCCAATGTGCCAGATATCACCCTCGCGGGTTACCGGCGAATTCCCACTTGGGGTCGGAATTTGATCCAACGTATCCTGCTCTTCTGTATCACCCAGCCTTAGCTTTTGGATGCTCAGATCAATTTCAGGCAATTCAAAACCCGTTAGTGTGAGATCAAATGGGATTTCCAACTCATCGAGGTATTGGAATTCCAGCGCCAGAAGATCAGCATCCCAGCCTGCATTCTCGGCAAGCTTGTTATCCGCTATGATATAAGCCCGAATGTCCTCTTCGCTCATGCCTGACAGACAAATCGTTGGGACTTGCTCCAGACCCATCTGTTTGGCTGCCTCAACACGGCCATGTCCCGCGATGAGCTGATTGCCCTCATCAACAAGAACGGGGTTGGTAAACCCAAAATGCTCAATCGAGCGCATCACCTGCCGGATCTGGCTTTTCGAATGCGTTCGAGGGTTCCTGTCCCTCGGCTGCAGTGATCTCGGGGATTGATAAACTATCTTCAGCGCAGTCAATGACCTAGCTCCTCACATAAACGGAGCCGAAGTCAAAACGTCAGATACAATGCGGCCCCGGGTTTCACTTCGGGTCCACGTAAGCGCATTCTAACGTGATATATGTCTGGGCACGTATTTCAGCCAGGCGCTGTCCCGGTTCAATCTCAATCAACGTCAAGATCATTCCGGCCATTTTATAGTTAAGATCAATGTAACTATCGCTGTGATAGATTCAATACCGAACAAACCAGATAGAGCTGCGGAGGCTACTTGCAGTTTGGGCGCCAAAATTCTTTGTTTTCAGATCTACTGACCGAGTTACGCACGTTTTTTGGCTGGCCAGGAGAGGCGCTGGAAAATCGAACATGCGCCCCGAAAAGGCAACGTTGGCGTAGAATTGGACACCTCAACTTCCTGTCTTGGTCGGTGTGACACAAGACAGGAAACGTGGGTCCGATTATCCGTTACATGTGCTTGAATCGTGACCTGCCGACACGTTGTCGCCATCTGCTAGCACGTATAAATTCTTATGGCTGTATTTCTTTTTTGTATCGGTTCCGCCAGCATTCGTTGTGATCGTTATTTCATCGCAGGGGCTGCCGCATTTCAAAGAGTGTTCCGAACCAGGTGCTAAACCAGACACAGAATCGTATTTATAAGGATCGTCCCCTGTCGTGTTTACAGAGTACTTAGTCTTGACGTTTATAGACGTTGTAGATTGAGAGCAGTTTCTAGCTTTTACATCAGTGCTACCGGCCTGCGAAACATTGTTCGCCAGAATAGTAATCGTAGCTGCTAAGCACATAGTTTTCAGACTTTGAACACCTGACATGATTTTGCCTCTCTTTTTCTTTGAAGTCCAACTACAGATATGGGGCCATATTATGCCAAAGACGAAATCTGACCATGGACGGGCCTCTCATTTTAGACCCGGGTATTGTATCGGAATTGGTCCGTCTACCGGCCGCAAATGGCTTTAGGTAGCAATGACGCTATAGTCCATTACGCCCTTGTTAACCCTGAGTGCAGCCAATGCGTTTCGGGCAAAAGACTATGTCGCGATCTACCTGTGTCGATAGAAGTCCCACCTAGCAGCATTGCGCCTTCAAGCCGTGGGCGCATCCTCCAAAAGACAGTCAATGCCTGAGACAATCGTCGCACAAAAGTTGCAATCCTGATCCATCGACAGAACCAAGAACCAAGCCCGAGAATGCTCGAGGCATTGGACGTGAATCCCATAACTTCTCGTTTAAGAGAACTGTCCGGTGTTGCCCCACCAAGGGGCCTTACATTGATGTGCTTCGAGGAGACAAAAAATGAAGAGCACTTTGCTTGCAGCTGTTAGAAAGAGCAGTTCATGTTACGTTGCGCCCGGCCTAGCTGCTGCGCTAACCCTTAGCGCCGTTTTAGTGCCCGAAAAGGGTTATGCTAACAACGGTTCGATTGATTTCAGGAACTGCTCTGAGTCAGAGCACTCTGTTCACGCTTACATCTATAATAGTGATGACCTTTCATTTTTGGTCGCGACTGAAGATGCAAACATCTCGGCAGGCGCGAGTGACACTTTGTCTTGTCAGACGCAGCCTAACTGTACCGCCAGACTAAAGACTGCTTCAGATGTCGTTGACGTAAAGAACTATAGCCACAAAAACATGTATGTTTTGGTTGACTCAGACAAAAAAATCACTGCGCACGGTCACAACAGCTCGACCTGCAACAAGTAGAACAATAGCCGAGTCGCATCTCCTTGCGGCTCGGACGCCACTTCTAGCGGCTCAATTTGCCGGCTTGGTGCGGAGGAGCTTGAGCGACACTCCGGACCTTGGAGTGATGATACAGATTTACAGGGCCGAACAAGACATACGTCCATCGACAAGGGGTCCCAATTTGTCGCAATAAATTGAAGTAGGCAGAGCAGTAGTCACTTTAGCAGCATCTTAAGCAAACCGAGTAAGAGCGAGCATTAAATCCTGCTGAAGTTGAGCAAAAAACGGGCAGAAAATGCAAAGAACGAATTTGCGAACGCCAAGCATTCGAGCGAAGCAAACTGGCGGCGTGAGCGATAAATCCTACGCTGATACAACTAAAAGGCACTCAGTTAAAAGCCTGGTATCGTTGGCGCTTGGGTTAGCGCTCAGCGGTATCTCTGCATGTGGTAACATCGCTGCTACAACCGGCATAAGTTACAACGAAGGCCTTGCTGAGTCTTACAACAGTGTATTGTTGATGAATATTGTTCGTGCCGCCAAACGCTATCCACTCTACTACTCGGCTCTTGGAGACTATTCGGCAGATTTCGGTTCTGAGTTCGATATTGATCCCGACATCGAAATTCCATTTGGTTTAAGCGCCGATGAAGAAGGGATTGAACTATCCGTTAGTCCTTCGGTCGGGATATCAAGGGACGTAAACGCTAACGCCACCTCATTGGAGACGGACGACTTTATTGTGGCGATGAATACTCGGATTTCAGATCAAACCCTATTGTTTTTCACCCAAGGGAGAAACCGAGGAAGCCTAAGCCTCATCCTGATGGTCTTAGTAAACCGACTAGCGATCACCAAAACCGAGTTTCAGCAAACACTTAGCTTGGCCACGAAAACGTGCCAGGAAAAAAGCGGTAGACTGTCGATCGAAAGCCAGGGCATTTGTAGAGACTTGCAGTCGTATCAGCCCCCCAGTCAGTGTCCCGATCACTTGACGCTTTTGCGTTCGGCACCATTTGCAAGCTTCAAAAATGACCCTACGAACATTTGTGAGTTCGCAAGTTTTAAGTACTTTGTCGAAGCGCTTAGGGTCGCCGAGCCGCAAATTGTGGTCAGCGATGATACTGGCTTGAATTTTATTCTTGATCCCGCTCGTAGTAACATCACGCTGTTCTCACAGGACAAAACTGGCATCGAACTTCGTTCCCCACATGAAACGATTGGCTATCTAGGAGAGATTGTTCGTCAGAACTTTTTGGACCTAGACGGTGGAGTTCTAACGCTGGCTGCTCCGGATGGATCGTCGGCTCCAATTTTTTTGTTAAATGAAGGATCGTCCCGAGAGGCAGCGATTTCTGCAAAGGTTGACGGTGAAAACTATTGGATTCCAAAACAAAATCTCAGAGACGCAAGCTCCCATTTCTCTTTCATGGCGATGAGTATCGTCAAGGATATCGTTTCGCTGAACACTTCAGATAGTCAATTGCCTGCCAGCAGTACTCGAGTGGTAATCGAATAGGAGCCTGGTTAGTCTAAAGATCGGTAATCCCTTTTTGTGTCACTCTACCTTGAAACAATCATAATGTAACTTTGCATTCTTGCCCTCAGCGATTCCCACGGATCGCGGATGGCCCAACCGACACCAACACCACCCACCTTACATTGGAATTCAGCGGCGGTAATCCGGCCTTCACCGAATGGGCCAGATCTTCACGCAACAACTCCGTTTGAACCTAAGTTCGGCGTGGATAAAAAACTATTTTTTCAGCTGATCCGTGGAACAAACATCATCGGTTTTTTGAAACGACAATCCATCGACCGGAGGAAGCTAGAAGGCCATGCTTGGCTAATCCGAGGAAAACAGGCCTGATCAAAAAAAGGCCGATGCACCTGTGCGGAAGGGTTAAGGATAGTAATGTATCCACGCAAAAATGTGAGAGATCGCATGCATTTCTTTACCCTTTCAGCTCAGCAAGGTGCTGAATACAGGAGAAAGAAATGAAACTTCCATTGACACTTTCAGCACTGTGTTGCGCATTCATGTTTGCCACCTATGCACATGGAAATACACATGTTTATCATTGCAACGAGGCCACGTGCGCCTATTCAGACACTGTCGACGCCTTAACACCCAAAACGTTCAAAGTGACATGTACCAATCCGAAATACCCGAATGAGGAAGAACTGACCTGCGAGTCTTCAAACAAATTGGCAAATTGCTCAATCGAAATTCAAAATCACCCGGACTCCAGAGAGTGTGTCTGCCAGAACGGAAGCACCGAAAAGGCAAAGTTCAAAATTGGAGCAGCATGTAACTAACGTGATGTCAGATTAGGTGCGTCTGAACCTGTCAGAGGCCGCAAAGCTTCTTCGGCATAGTCTGGTGCTAACCCAAATATCATCGTCCAGCAACTTTGAGCGATCACTGAAACGACGAACTCAAATGAAAAACGAAAGACACTCAATATGCCAAATCTGAAAAAGCCATTGATGATGGCTGTTGCCTCTCTGGGTGTGTTGTCTGGTACCTTTGCGCAGGCTTCTGACAAGATCTATATTACGATTTATAACTGTAGCAATTCTCATCATGTTTTACATGTTAAGGTTTCCGCAGTTCATGAAACTAGTATTGACTCGAAGGGCAAAGTTCACTCGGGCAGTGAAAAAGAGTTTTATTGCAAGAGCGATGATAAATGTGACGTGCTGTTGTATAGCGACGTCGGGCGGTTGAATAAAAATACGAGCCGAAGCCCATGGTATGTGTATGTCTCAAGTAAACACAACATAGAAGCCAGCACTTCTGAATCAGAAGTATGCGGTTGATCTATGCGGATCTAAATTCAGATCTGAACGGCGGACTATTGGGAGCAGAGCTAGCTCCTCATATGATAAGGCGGGGCAACTAGACTTAGCTTACGTCAGTACCGAAGCATCCCGGATGCTCCAAAGTCTAATGTCAGAGAGTTCAGTTGGGCAGAAACCCCGCAAGCAAAACAGGCCTGGATCATTCTAGAAAATGATGCCGAAAGCTCACCCGCCGATAAATACAATATCTCCTTTGGTGCCTCAATAATTGTCCGATGACCGTCGCCTTTTTCGGAGATCCAGATATCCATAACAATCTGAGACAAGCATCCATCGACAAGTTGGATGCGATGAAACAACCCTAGTCCATCTAATGTACTGGGAAGACTTGCATGAAGGCGATAAGAGGATCATTTTTAGACTTTCTTGGTGACCCTTTTTACCGGGACTTCGAGGAGTCTATTCGATACTTGCAAGATGGTTTATTGATCATTGACGGCGAAAAGATCGTAGACTTTGGTCCCTTTTCGGATATTGGCGGCAAATACGAAAATATTCCTAAAACCGTTTACACAGACCGTGTCATCTTACCCGGATTTGTCGATACACATATACATTATCCGCAAACGGAAATGATTGCCGCTTTTGGTGAGCAGTTACTTGAATGGTTGGAGAAGTATACGTTTCCGACGGAAATGAAATTTCGCGAAAAGGCCTATGCCCGAGAAGTAGCTGATCGATTTCTTGACCTAATGCTCGCGAACGGCACGACCACGGCTCAGGTCTTTACAACCACGTTTCCTCAGTCTGTCGATGCGTTTTTTGAAGCGTGCAGCACTAAGAACATCTGCATGATTGCAGGGCTCACAGGTATGGATCGCCCGGGGCTGGCTCCAACTGAATATCTCGACACGCCCGAGTCCTTTTATACCAACAGCAAGAAGCTTATCGAAACCTGGCACATGAAAGGCCGCAACAAATACGCGATTTCCCCGCGGTTTGCCCTTGGCTCTACAAGAGAGCAACTTGAGAAATCTGGGCAGCTCAAAGCAGAATACCCGGACACGTGGGTCAACACCCATATGTCGGAAAACCATAGTGAAATAGCTCGAGTGGCTGAGTTGTTTCCCGAAGCCAAGGACTACCTGAACGTATATGAACGTGCAGGAATAGTCGGCCCAAAGTTTTCCGTCGGGCACGCGATACACCTTAGCGATGACGCGTTCCAAAGAATGGCGCGTTCTGGCGCTTCAATTTCATTTTGCCCCTCATCCAATCTTTTTCTGGGTAGTGGGCTGTTTAGGATTGAAAAAGCCAAGTCTACCGAAACTCCGATACATGTTGGCCTTGGAACGGATGTGGGCGCAGGCGACTGTTTCTCGATGCTGAGACTGCTGAATGACGCGTACAAAGTTTCTGCGTTACAATCACAGAAACTTTCATCCTTCAAAGGTCTGTATCTTGCCACCCTCGGCGGCGCCAAGGCCCTCGCACTTGATGACGAGATCGGTAGTTTTGATATTGGGAAATATGCAGACTTTGTAGTCCTGAACCCACGATCAACACCTGTCCTGTCATTCCGAGCCGAGAGTGTTGCTGTGGATTCCAGCCTATCACCCAGTGCTCAGGAGCTGCAAACCCTGGAGACAGAGGCGTTCGGCATGATGATGTTGGGTGATGAGCGTTCGGTCGAAGCAACATATGTAAGCGGCCAATGCCTGTACGAAAAAGAAACACCTTGGGCGTCGCGGCCTAGTCTATGATGCAGGATACTGGAAAAACAGGAACAGTATTGCTCTCGCTGCCGTCCAGCGGCCTTGATGAAGAGCAATACCTGCAATGGCACGAAGAACTGATCAGTATCGCGGGCAAATACGATAATTTTCTTTCCGGTGACTTCCTGAAGCCTATTGATGACAAAAAAGATCAATGGGTCCAGGTTTTGTCTTACAGCAGCGTTGAAAGCTTAAGATCGTTACTGGAAGACGCTTCATATCGCAAAGCGATTGCGGATTCTGAGATCAAATTTGGGCATGCTGTCACAGAACAGGTTTTTGTTTACAAAAAGACCGACGATTCACAAGTTACTGTTGTGATTTCACATTCGCTCAATCCCGGCTTCGAAAACGATTACAGGAATTGGCAGAAAGAAGTTGACGCTGCGGCGGCGAAGTTTCCCGGTTTCCTCGCGACAGAGTTGATCGAACCAGTTTCTGATCTTCAGTCCGAGTGGGTGGTGGTTTTCCGGTTCGATACAGTGGAGCACCTTGAGAATTGGTTTACGTCCAGTGCACATGAACAGCTTGTAAAAAAGGCCCAGCCATTTTTCAGAAGGGTTCAGGTAAGGCGAATGGGCACCGGAATGAATGAATGGATTTCCAACGCCGCTGGAACCAGTGACACTGGGCCTACACAGCTCAGAATGGCGATGGTTGTTTTGTTGGTCCTTTACCCAACTGTGATGGTGCTCACGCTCTATGTCATGCCCTTGATGGGTAACACTCCGTTCGCCGTTTCTATGTTTGTTTCGAACGTGATGAGTGTCGTAATTCTGACGTGGTTATTGCTACCAGTGGTGACCCGCGTCCTTAGCTTTTGGCTCGACCACAAGAACGCCAACGATCGGATGAAGTCATTCATAGGTTTTGGTTTGAATATTCTGTTCTACATCTTGTTCGTCGCGCTGTTCTATTCGGCGGGATCTGGTTTCATCGATAACTAGCGACGTTGCTGGCCAGTGCGGCGGTGTGCAAGAAAACCCAAAAGTAGCCTGTTTCGCCAAACCGCGATTTCGCTTTGGGCGCTCAGCCTTGAAACACAGTCACAAATCCGATTTTCCCAGGGCCAGGCTGTATATTCCGCATGAGAAGGTCGGCTTCCGCTGTCTCCCGCCAAAGAAAAATCTCGTCCTACCAAAACTCCGGTAAAAAACGTTCAAGATACGAAAGGTGCCGCTGGCAGAGTGACTGTTTTGACGAGCGTTCAGCCAAAAAAGACCTGTAGAAATCTCATTATATACCTTGCAGCTTTAGTTCGTTTCTGCTCGGGCACGTTCAGATTTAGATACATTCTTTTTTCTCATTTGGGTCTTTGAGTTGAGGTCTTGCTCGTCCATACGGTTTTTCACAGCTCCCCTTGGCTGTCGATGGATCATCGTCTCAACATTTGGCGTCAGACTGTATCTTCACTGAACTGCCCAAACCCAAATACCTGGCGCAAGATTAGCAGGTCCTGCCCCCAGCACCCTTCACAGTTCGCTCGTTTGATCGTGGAAAGTTAGACAGTCGGGACCAACGCTCTTCAAGATAGCTGGCTCGATCAGGTGCGTATCGTTGGGATAAGGGCCCGATTTTTTAAGTGCCCCGCGTAGACCCTCTTCCGGAGGAACGCGCTGCCAAACAACTCTTGTTGCGTAAGGCGCACCCCCTAACCTCCAAGAGCTACCATGCATCAAACCTTTCATAATGTCAGGCCTGTACGCATGTGGCGCATCCAACGTCGAAAGGCATACAGAATGCGGTGGTTCCGAGTTTTGTTCCGTAACGTATACCCGTCCGTTAATGAATACCGCCGAACCTTGATAGCGCGCTCTCTGACGAATACCAACTTGTGGATCTTCGCCCCGCTCCGACGTCCAAACAGCGACGTGATCGTCGGACTCTTTCAACACAGTGACGCCGACCTTGATCATTCCGGGCCATGATGGTGTCCGATAGAAGGTATTGTACGTTCCGAGTATGTAGCGCCAGTTCTCGATCGGACTGGTTGCTAGGGTACGATAAGTAGAAGTCGGGAGTTTGTGTTCAGGAGGCGTAGGCTGAAGCGGCGAACGCGCCTCGGGTTCGGCTTCAATGTGCGACCCCTTTGGACGCAAAAAGCGCAGCCCCCGACCGTATTCCCATTGGATACAGCGCTCCGAGTTGTTGTCATCCACCAGTGCCTTTCGCAATGCGCCAACACGGTTGTACAATGCGGCATCGGAAATTTCTCGGCCGTCCCACACGGCCTCAATAAGCTCTTCCTTCGTTACGACACGACCCTCATGGTGGACGAGGTACTGAAACAAGCTCAAAACACCGCGCTGCAGCCGGACAATTTCGCCGTCAACAAAAAGTAGGTTTCGATTGGGTTCGAAGCTCCATCGCCCGTAGCTGATCTTTTGAGGATCAGTCCGCATGTTTCGCAACTCCATGTGACTTTAGTTGTAAATTATATGTAGTTTCTGTGATGTTTCCTGTCCAACTCAACTTCAAGTTGGAGAATTGGGAATTTTGAGGGGAGAGCCTTAATCGGCGCCAGTGCAACATACCCTAAAGGAAATCGACGACACATCAGATGCTCTGCAATCGCAATGAGAGTCTATCAAGCCCGTGAACTTACCCACGATGGCGGCGGCAGGCAGGCAAAATGCTCAAATACAGTCGCCTTTGGAACCAGGTCGCGACGTAACCAAGGAAAACAGAGGCATTTTGATGTCCAAGCCTACACGCGCAGGTAGTATTTTCACGAAGGCACATGAACACGAACAGGCAAACAAAGAAAAGTAGCGAAGAGGCGAAATTGCCATGGTGCAGGACACACTTATCCCTTCTTTACAGATCAATTCTGATCTGTTCGGCTCGGCGCAGATATTTGATGCCTGGCGTGAGGCCGTAAGGCCGGTGTACGCCGTCGATCCGGACTCGGACGCAGACGGCACAAAAGAAAGCGTCAACGCATGGTTGTTCGATGAACTTGTCTTTTCTGATGTGCGATTTTCAAAGCAAAGCTTCAAACACGATGCGTTGCATGCGCGCGATTCAAACTTTGTATCACTGCAGGTCTATCTGAAAGGTGGGTGCGACGCCATCATTGATGATCGTTCAATTCAGATCAGACCGGATGAGATACATATACTGGACTTTTCGCGCGAGTTTTACTCGACTGCAGAAGCTTCAGATGTTGTCGGGGTTGTCGTTCCGCACGAAATGATCGGCTATGATCCCGGCAGACATGCCCCTCACATGTGTTTCTCTCGCACATCAAACGTCGGACGTTTTTTGTGGCAGGTTTTTTCCGCGTTGTTTGATCAATTGGATCAGGTTCAGCAAAGCGATGCCCGCGCTCTTTCCGAAGGATTCTGTGCCTTGCTGCAAGGGCTTTTGCTACCAGAACAGCGCATCGAGACTGAATCGAAGAAAAACCGTGAGGAACGACTTGCCGAGATGCAGTCCTATATTGCTCGCAATCTGTCGCAGGCGGACTTAGGCGCTGAACACCTATGCAGAACCTTTAATATCTCCAGGCCGTCTCTGTACCGCATATTCGCCCGTTCTGGTGGCGTGGCTAACTATATTTCACAACGTCGCCTGGATAGAGCCTATTACCTACTCGCCTCGGGCTCTCACGGACAAAGCCGGATAAAGGACGTAGCGGATCGGCTGGGCTATCAGGATTCAGCTCATTTCAGCCGCTTGTTTCGTCGGCGCTTCGGTTCAACCCCAACTCAGATAATGACAAACTATATCTCAGTAGAAAATGTACTTAAGCCCGAGATCGTTTCGGGAACAGAAACTGAATTCGGGCGTCTCAATCAATGGCTGTCGAACATGTGATGTAGCATCACAGTATGAGGACCCTTCTGACAGTCCAACGTTGAAAAGTGTGGGCGAAACCAAAGTTCGGCATCGCCCACATTTTGCTTTTATCTTTTTTATCTACGACTTGCCCTGCAAATCCATAGACACACTACTGAGCTCTTGGCAGCGCCTTACAGAATCTCATCATTCCCAAGAGCTGCCAATTGTTGGGCTACGCTGCTAAGTACATCGCCGTTCCAATCGGATGCAGAAAGATTCTCTGAGGTCAGGTCTTCGGCTTGGGTGTCCTCCAGGATATACTTCTGACCCCCATTCCCAAGAACTTCGATGTGAAGATCATCATCAACCTCGGTTATGCCAATGCTGCTTGCCGCCATTGCTCCGAAATCCAAAACGTCTTCTGCGGCATTGAAGCCCGAAATGAACTCTTCAGCGGCCCAGGCCCATTCAATGCTCACAACGTCCTGAACGCCATTTCCGGGATCATCCTGATCCATTGGCACTAAATCGCCATCTTCACTGCCCGAGGCCCCCGTGAAATCGTCGGCCGGATTTGATCCCTCGGTGGCGTCCGGCGCAAAAATGTTTTCTCCAGCTCCGTTTTCAACGAGTGACAGGATTTCCGAGGCCGCTTCGGCGTCCATGATGGTAAAGTTCTCCAGGCTCAGATCATCCAGAGAGACCCCCTGCAGGGTCACGCTTTGGTTGTTTGTCGGGATCGAAAACACGGTGCTTCCGTTCACCTCTGAGACGTCGATCGCATCGGCGCCAAACCATCCGATGTAGATTGTGTCTGTTAGAGGATCAAAGCCAGTCTCAGTGCTGTGCACTCCCCAATCCCAGTCTATCGCAACCGTTGCCGTGGCTGCAGTCACATTTGCAGTGCCATTGCCATAGTCTCCATTGGAGTCAGAGCCCGGATTGGAGCCATCACCTGTTTCCTGACCGCTGCCATCATCGGCATCAGTGTCGTCCTGATGATTGTCAACCGGATCACCTCCTGTTCCTTCTGCTATTCCTTCCCCAAGAGGATCCGAAAGTGTGACCATGCTTTGGAAGTAGTCAATCACGACCTCTTCCGCGACGTTCAACGCGGGCCATTGCGGATACTCGAATGTGTCATTCATGAATACAGCGGTCTGACTGTCGTCCAGGATCGTAAGATGGTTCACGTCATGGGCGGTTGCACCCTCGCTTTCCGGGAACACCAGATCGCCATGCGTTCTAGAATGCATCCACCCGCCATAGTGCGGTTCCATCTTTAGGGTATTGACGAAGTGATCGACCAGATTGTTCTCGGCAAGATACTCGACAAAGCCATCGTGGTCATACTGGTCAACGATTGCCATGGTTTCTTCAACTGTCCCTAGACGGGCAGTCCGCTGAACATCGGCAAGAATGAGGGGATCAAAGTGTTCATCCGCGATCCAGCCCACTTTGGCGCCTTGCATCGCATAGAACAGCCCTACCCCGAAAACGTCCATATCCCAGGCCGTGTCGTTGTTGGTCAGATCATTGGCAAATGCCCAGTTTCCGATTGTTTCCAGATCGGTATCTTCGATTCCCAGGAAATTCCGAAGGGCGTTGTAGGCAACCAAGGCTTCCGTGGTGATGGCAGTGCGTCCGCCTTCAAGCTCAGAGTGCTCTGTATGATCGCTGGCATCGTGATGAGATCCAAAGGCCGTGATGTCCGTAAACCCGGACCCGCCTCCATGATCCATATCGTCGTGGTCCATATCGCCGTGGTCTACAGCGCCGTCGTCCCCGTTGTGATCGTGATCCATATCATCATCATGATCCATGCCATCATCATGATCCATACCGTCATCGGTGGCACCGTCATCGCCATGGCCCATGTCGTCCCCCGTGTGATCACCCGAGTCATCATGAGGGCTGTCACTGGCATCACCCTCATCGGCATCCAAACCGACCGGCGTGATTTCCGTGGACGATCCGACACCGTAAAAACTGAAGTTCACGGTTTCGCCCGCCTCCACCTCTGCGTTGTCGCCAGTGGGTTGAACGGTATAGACGTTGCCTTCATGCGAAATGATGGTCGCCCCCTGAATATCCTGGATATCACCTGCATATTCAAAGCTGAGGGTCCAACCGTCCATGTCGTCTTGTGCATGAACACTAAGAGTGGCGCTGAGGGCACCGGCCCAAACCGTGTCGAGCACGACCTGCACCGAGGATGGACTGACTTGATCACCGCCGGAGTTACCGTTGCCGGCCTCTCCGTCATTGTCGCTCTCACCGTCGCTTGCGTCACTGCCGCCAGTGTCTGCATCGGTATCGTCGCCGCCGGCCCCGGGTCCGTCAGGCAAATCGCTTGGCGCTGTGCCTGTTTCAGCAATCGGGGCGACAACACCGTCCCCCCCGAACACGTCATCGAACTCCAACGAAGACGCGGCCGAAATCTCGTCGAAGGTCATGCCTTCGAACCAAGAGTTATAGGCCGCGGTGATCAAGCTTTCTGAGCCGTTGCTGTCGCCGGACGTGTCCCAGAACATGACGCCACCCAATCCCAGAGACTGCGCCCATTCGGATTTCAGCGCGATGGTTGACGGTGTTTCGAACGAGCTGAAGATACCCAGCGTCGGATTGTACAGGAATGCCGCCTGGGCGTCGTCGTCATAGTAAAGCCCCCAGTCGCTGTCCAAGGCTTGCAACTCATCGAGCAAGTCCCTGTATTCATAGTAGGCTGGCTCTGATCCGGGATAAGTGCCGGGCGCACCACCGCCACTTGGGCCATTCCAGGCATCTATCGGATTATCGACCGACACACCCTGCCAGGCACGTGTGTAGGCAGGCAGGCCAAGAACAATCTGGCTTGGGTCAACACCCGCTTCCAGATAGAGATTGATCGCTGTTGTGACATCATAGTTGGCACCAGTCAGATCATACATTCCAGCCAGATGCCCGGTCGTGTTCTGCCACGCACCGTAGAAGTCATAGGTCATGATATTCATGTAGTCGAGGCTCGCAGCCAGCCCGGGGATGTCGAGATTGGCGATCTTGTCATGCCCCGCCGGAAGCGCTGCCGACATGGTGTAGCTACGCCCGGTTTCCGCCTCCAGCTGATCCAGAGCTGCGCGGGTTTCTGCAGCAAGCAATGTAAAGTTTGCGCCGTCCTCAGACCGAACAGAGTTGGTGCTGAGGCCTCCACCTCCCGGGTATTCCCAATCGAAATCGATGCCATCGAACATCGTATTTTCCTTAAGGAAGTCCAAAACACTGTTGATGAAGGTTGCGCGCCCCTCAGCCGTGGCAGCCATGTCGCTGAAATTTCCGGAAAGCGTCCAGCCTCCGATCCCAAGCTGGGTCGTCAGATGAGGGTTTGCTTCTTTCAGCTCAGCAAGCTGATTGAAATGGCCAGCAACCGGTTGGTCCCAGGTATCCGCGACGCCGTCGATACTATCCTCAGCAGAGAAAGCGACGCCTGTTGCGGCCCATGGATCGTGCAATTCGATCTCGAATGCGCTGTTGACGTTTACAAACGAGTAGATGAGATTCGTAATGTTCTGCGCCTGCACATCCGTCATATTGTGATCGCGCTCGTATATTCCCCATTCCGGGAAATAGGCAGCGATAATGGGTGCGCCAGCAGAGGAATCGCCTCCGGTGTTTCCACCCGTGCTGCCGCCCGTATCGCCCCCGCTTTCTCCACCAGTGTCTGTATCTGGCTGACTGCCGTCGTCGTCGTTTGACGCATCATCGATATCGTCGCCCGTGCTTTCATCGGTGGTCCGGCCTATCAATGACAGGATCTCGGCTGCGGCGGTGCCGTCCATGATTGTAAAGTTCTCAGGGGTCAGATCTGCCAGGCTGATTCCCTGAAGTGTTGTTGTCTGGTTGTTCGATGGAACAGAGAAAACCACATTCCCATCAACTTCAGTGAGATCAATCTGATCTGCGTTGAACCACCCGACAAAGATGGTATCCGATGCCGGATCGAAATCCGTTTCAACTGCGTTACCGCCCCAGGCCCAATCAATAGACACATCCGCACTACCGGCATCGACACCCGCCGACCCGGTTTCAGAATTGCCCATGGTCGGTTCACCCGGAACGCCAAGACCCTCATCTCCGGTTAGACGGTCCTGAAAATACGAGATCAGCTCATCGCTTTGCGGCGCATCAAAGCCGCCAAACTGCTGCATATACTGCAGGATTGATGTCCCAAACTCATCGTTGCTTAAGCCACCCGTTAAGAACAGATCGACAACCGCAGGCGCGCCACGAAGATGCGCAGAGGCCAGAATACCCGTGAGCGTAACAGGAACCGGTGTTGTTTCGCCTTCAGTCGTATAGTCGATCGTCGTACCGATGAATTCGTCCAGCGTGCGGCCGGCTGCGGCTAGACCTTCATTAATAATTTCCAGATTGTGACCAAACGCTTCACGAATTGCGACATCCTGGGCGTCCTTGGTCATGAAGTCTTCAAGAGACTCCACCCCATTCTTGCCTGTCCAGGTACCATCCCAAGTATTGGTCGCAGCTCCGTTACCATAGTAGAGGTCGTCATCGTAGTAACCCAAGTCAATCAGCAACGCCTCTCCAAACTGGTAGCCCACAAACCCAAAGCTGTTCAAAGACCGATACGCCATCGCTTCCCATTCATCGGCCGTCAAATCAGACCAACTTGAATATTGCGGAAAGAACTGTTGCACGGTTCCGTTGGCCCATTGATCAAGTTGGTGATCCTGAATCACCCCTGCATCATAGCGATCCCGATCCCATCCTGATTCAAAAGCAAGAAGTGCGTCGAGAAATTCTTCAAAAGTGTTTTCCATCTCTGGCTCATCCCATCGTGAGGTTTTCCTTAACAGCACAAAGCGGTACGAATCTGTAATTGACCTCGCAATGGAAAATGCGCCCGACCCTAATTGTGAGCGGCAAAAGGCTTCAATTGGAACGGATTAGCAAATAGTTGCCTAGATTAAGAAACTATAAATAAAAGTTAATTTGAGTTCGAAATCAAAGAAATAAAGAAACCGAAATTAGATACTGGTTTTGATTCTAAATGTCTCAAAATGTATCAAAATGTATCAATACGGATCGTATTAAATATGTCAATATTGGGAAGAGTCAGCAATGCGTAATAAAAGTAAACCAGGCAAGAACCAACTAAGCATAAGGGACTCTATTGTTTCTCTTCGCGGTTGGTTTCTCAGCGTTGCTGGAATCAGTTTTGTCGTAAACGTTCTTGCGCTCACCGGCCCGATATTCATGCTACAAGTATACGACCGAGTTCTGGTTAGCGGCTCTGTTCCCACGCTTGTTGCCATCGGAGGATTGGCATTAGTTCTTTATCTGTTTTTTGGCTTCCTTGAGGCACTGCGCGCGCGGATATTGTTTCGGATGGGTCAGCAAGTCGACGCCCAATTGTCTGCAACCGTTTACACACTTTCTAACCTACAACCTCTTGACCCTGACAATGGAGGTAAGAGAGTTACGCCAGTCCAAGACCTGGAAAGCACAACAACCTTCCTTTCGGGACAGGGACCTACCGCAATCTTCGATGTCCCGTGGCTTCCGTTTTATCTCTGCATCGTCTTTATGTTTCATGAGATTTTGGGCTATGTCGCACTCGGTGGCGCAGCGGTGATTTGCTTGCTTATGGTGCTCAACGAAGTGGTGGCGCACAAGCCGGCTAGCGTTGCCGCGTTCTTGCGGTCACAACGCGCGGCACTGGTGGAAGAAGGTCGCCGAAACGCCGAAACAATACACGCAATGGGAATGTCTCAAGCGCTGGCGCAGAGATGGGAACAAGCCAATCTAGAGCAGCTTCAGGGACAGCGCATCGCAGCAGACTGGACAGGTTTTTTCAGCTCGGCGATCAAGACGATCAGGTTGATCCTACAGTCGACTATCCTGGCGGCTGGTGCCTGGCTTGCAATAAGGCAAGAGATATCACCCGGGGTGATGATTGCCTCGTCAATTATGACCTCGCGCGCGCTGGCTCCGGTTGAGCAGGCCGTAGCCAACTGGCGTGGCTTCGTTTCAGCGCGTCAAAGCTTTGCAAGGCTGAACGCGTTCATGAGTAAAAACCGTCTTGTTGTACCAACTACAAAACTAGGGCGTCCCCAGAATCGACTGGAACTCAAACAAGTTTACTGTGGGCCTGCCGGGGCGAAAGATCCCGTGATTCTAGGCGCTTCACTAGAGCTCGAAGCAGGTGATGGCATGGCGATTTTGGGGCCGTCTGGCTCCGGCAAATCGACTCTGGTCAAAGCGATTACCGGCAGTGCCGGCACCTTCAAGGGGGACATCCGCCTTGATGGCGCGACCCTTGATCAGTGGAGCGACACTGAAAGAGGTCAGTTTATCGGTTATCTCCCGCAAGAGCTCAGCCTGTTCGACGGAACAGTGGCGCAAAATATCTCACGCTTTGATCTCAACGCGTCATCTGAGGAGGTTATCGAAGCTGCGATAACCGCAAATGTCCACGATTTGATTCTTGATTTACCCGAAGGTTATGACACGACCATCGGATCAGACGGGTATCAGCTATCCGGCGGTCAAAAACAACGCATTGCCTTGGCCCGCGCACTATTTCGAAAGCCGTTCCTTCTGGTGCTCGATGAGCCCAATTCTAATTTGGACACCTTTGGCGAAGCGGCTCTGGCAAAAGCACTGCTTGAGATGCGAAGGCAAGGGTCCATTGTGGTCCTGGTCGCACATAGACCTCAGGTTCTTGCATCGATGAACAAAGTGGCATGCCTGAAAGACGGGCGTATCGTGGCGAACGGGCCGAAAGACGAAATCATGGGCAATTCGCTGGTGGCCTTCAAATCAGAAAGGGCTGCCTAATGACCCTCCACATGAAAACGAAAGACAAGGCTCAAAAAAATCAGCTGCTCGAACAGAGCATTGGACGGCATGTGATTTTGGCTGGCGCAACCATTTTCCTGCTGGTTGGAATTGGGGGCCTCTGGTCTGCATCGACAAAAATCTCAAGTGCGGTGATTGCACATGGACAGGTGGTTGTCGAAGGTGACGTTAAACAGATCTCTCACCGAGAGGGCGGTATTGTGGGTGAGATTCTGGTAGAAGAAGGTCAAGAAGTTGTTGCAGGTGAAGTGCTTATTCGCTTGGATGATACACTTGTCCGAAACAACTATACCATCCTCACCAGTCAACTTATCGAACTGGAGGCACAAAGCGCTCGATTGAAAGCCGAGTTCGAAGAAGAGAGCACCGTCAACTTTCCTGACCGAAAATACGACATGAGCCATGACTCCTATGAAGAAATCAAAACCACACAGCTAAAGTTGTTGACCGCTCGCAGCGGGAGTCTGGACAAGCTCAGAGGCCAGTTTAAAGAGCAAATTGAACAGCTTGAAAAGCAAATCAATGGATTGGAGACAAGGCTTGAAACGAAACAACGTGAGCTTGAGCTGGTAGATGAGGAACTGAAAGATTCTCAGAAACTGTTTGAAAAGAACCTCGTAACCAAAAACAGGATCACACAACTGAAAAGAGATCAGACACGCCTGTCTGGCGAATATGGTGAGTTAGGCTCTCAAATCGCAGGCCTCAATGAAACAATAAGCGAAACAAACATGAAGTGGCTGCAAAATGAAGAAAGAAACCGAGAAGAAATCCTAGATGAATTGCAGAGTGTGACAGCCGAGATCACCGAGAAAAATCTGCAACGAATCTCTCTGGAAGATCAGTTGGGTCGGCTTGACGTTCGCGCCCCTCTGGCTGGCTTTGTGCATCAACTTGATGCTCATACTGTAGGCGGGGTCATCCCGCCTGCTTCGACAATCCTCCAAATCGTTCCGAAGAATGATCAGCTGGTAATTGATGCCAAAGTCGATCCAACTGACATCGACCAAGTGTATCTTGGCCAGGAAACCACCATTCGCCTCCCGAGCCTTGATCAGCGCCAGACCCCCAAGCTCTCAGCGAAGGTGCACACTATTGCAGCTGATCAGACTTTCGACGACGCGCTACAGCGTGGTTATTATCATGTCCGACTGCAAGTGACCGAGGGTGAACTTGCCAAATTGGGCGATACTGATCTGATCCCCGGCATGCCTGCCGAAGCCTTCATTTCAACAGGGCAACGAACAGTTCTGGCCTATCTTTCCAAACCGATCCTGGATCAAATCGCACACTCGATGAAAGAGAGCTAGAGCGCAGAAAATCAAAGCCCCTGATCAACAGCGCTAAATCTAAGTATCCAAACATCCAGACCCAGCGCAAAAAGTAAAATCGTATCTTGGCAAATAAAAATAACTGCCATATGAAAATGGAAATCAGTCAATAAATCTCCGATGTCATCAAGAAAATTAGTGATATTTTTCAGCGCAAACACTTTGCGAGCTGAGACAGGCATCTATTGAACTTCGAGACGACAGTCTATGGATCAAATATAGATATTATGATTTGATTGAAATACTCTAAATACAAGATGATTGGGTACAAAGAAGTACTAACGCGAATATCAAAACGCGCAGCAATTAAGAGTCGCTATAAATGGCTCTCGAGTACCTGAATAACCACTCACGATAGGGGCCAACCCCCTCGCCCCAATGTGAGGCCTTGTTTGGATGATGCAAGGCCTCACATACCAATACTTCTGACTTTCAAAGCCATAAAAGAGCTGAAGTGCACAACTGAAATAGTTCGCATTCCGATACAGTATTGAGAATTTCATTATTTTTCCCAAGTCTTGAAGGAGCTAACATCGTATGGATTCGAATGAAGTCTATAGGGCGGATTTGTCTGCTATTTTGGCACAGGGTGGGTCATCACAAATCGAACTCTCATCAATACGAGGCTCAACGATTTCAAAAGCCGTACTTGGAGCCCTTGTGAGATCCCGATTGAATCCAAGTGATCACCTGCTCGTCATTGGGACAGAAGCGGACTCCACACTAGATCAACTGCACGATGATATAGACTTTGACATTTCTGGAACACAGATCGGGTCGTTCACTCAATACCTGAACCGTGAACAAAAACTATCGAGAATGACGGGGCAATGCACAATTGAAGGGCTAAACTTCACCGACAGTAGATTTGACGTAGTTGCATGTATCCAGGATTATAGCAGTTTGACTGGTCTGCGGGCCACATTCTCAGAGTTGCTGCGTATCACGAAGTTGGGTGGGTCGCTTTGCACTGTTATTCACACATGTAGACGACCCAGAGCTTTACAAGAAATGCAAAGAGCGGAATGCGCTGATTCCGAGGATCTCCAGGTCGATGTAAAAAACATGTTTTTAGAGAGTGAGGCTCAGTGCGTCGTCAGAGTTCCTTGTGCAAGAACTTCTCTTGCCTTTTTAGTCAAAAAGTAAGTTGGGAATGCAAACGGCCCTCGTCGGTCTTCTTTTTTTGTTCAAGAGATGAAGATCCTAGCCTAAAGCACTGAAACTGGGGTGTACCTTTGGAAACCAATTGCTTCAGGATTCAAGCATCAAGTCTGACCTGCCCCCACGACTCTCCAATTCGTAACGCGAGTCTGCAGGCTTGGATTCCATAACCTTTGGTTTCGAGGCGGGCGCGGAGCCTTCAATTTGTTCAAGCATTCGACGAGCTCGTACGAGCGTCTGGTCGCCAGGTGTTGAGTGCGAGTTGGCGTCATCGCGCCAGAGCGGCAGCATGCGCCGGGCGTCGTCCAGACTGTCGCATTTCTCTTCGTTCCGAAGTTTATCATGCAGGCTGCCGTTGAAACTCTTTTTGAAGGCGCTTTATCGCGGCAATCCTGAACCAAATTGGCGCCAGTTGATGCTGTTGTTGCCCGCCCATCTAAGGATCGACCGGCTGGAGAACTAGCCACCGTAAAAACTTCGGAATGATGTTACATCCTATGTGCGGGATAGCCGGCAGATTTGGCACCAAGTCTTTGATATGCTGGGGTGTTCGAGCAGCAACCCTATCCGCCAGCAGCCAACGCTCGGTCGATTTGTTTCAACGGCCTTCATTACCAAGCTTGTCCGGGGGTTGTCTGCCTGGCGGTCTTCGGCTCGACATCGACAAGTCGGCTGGCCCGGCTTCGCCTTTCTCGAAAATCCTGATGATTGTGTCTCAGTTAAACGGCTCTTTCGGGTTCGATTTTTCCTTCGAAAGGTTAAACGGACTCTACATCGGAAAGATGGAGGTTTCGGGGAGCAGGTCGACCCTAAGGTCAGATTTCGTACACTATTTCGAGCAGCCGTCGTCCGATAACTCGACTGAAGATACAATAATCCCGATAAAGTCGAGACAGCTGTACATCGACAACTCGCGTGTCCCGTGAAATGTTTTAGCTTCAACTCGGAACTTGGAGAGGTTCGCTTATATCACGAGCCTTGTTGAGTTCGGCGATGTGATAAAAACAGAATTACACTAAGCGTACAGGCGAAAAGACAAAGATGCATCAATCACTGGAACAGCATGTTATCGCATTTAAGGGCGCTGCCTTATTGATTTGTCTGGCCGGGACACAGGCAACGGCAAATACAAAAATAGACATCCTGAACTGTGCGAATTCATCTCGTCCCGTCGAGGTTGCAACCTTTGACCATTTCATCGGTTCAGCAACGGCAACAATTAAGGCTCAGATCGATCCTGGGGAAAGCACCGTTGCGAACTGCGCTACGAGCGAATGCACTCTGGTTTTTATCACTGACGCAAGTGTTGTCAAAAAAACAACTAGTAGCACCAGTGTTTCTACTTATGTAGACGCAGAGTCATTTACGCATGTCGAAGATTCCAACAGCGCTTGCAAGTAGCGTCCTGAATGTATTGGTCTTTCGGCACAGCCATGCCGATTTTTGTCTGGCAGAATAGCGTTGATGATAAATCACCGTAGCCAGAAGCAGTATCGGAGGTCACTCGTATGGTTTTTCGCAGAAAACTCCAGACCACACAGTTTGCGGCTTTGGCGATATCTGTAGCTCTGGTATTAGGGCTTTCTGCAGTTCGAGAAGCAGCTCTGGCTGATGAAAAGAAAGAGATCACTGTAGATACTCAGGTCTTCGTAAAGAACTGTTCCAATTCTCATCATGAAGTTAAGGTTCAGTCCTTTAACTACGATAATCCCATCACGCCCGTATCTAAACCTTATACGAGCAAGACACTCCATTCAGGCACTGCGGGTGATTTCTATTGCAAAGCGCAAAAGTGTAAAATTACCTTTCACAGCGGGTCTGACACCAAGGAAAAAGACACGAGCCAGTCTCCGTGGTACGTCCACGTACATGATAGTCACAAAATGGACATCAGCTTGGATGCGAGCATTTGCAACTAGATAAACCGAAAAAGGCTGGATTTGTATTGCAAACGCCAGCGGTGATACTGTCGAGCATACCATACTTCGCCGCGTTAAGCGCCCTGCTGCAGATACTGCCTGCTTTGGCCAGACGCCATTTACCAGCGTTTCCCAGCTTACTGCATCAAGAAGGAAAAGCGGATGATCCAATCTAAGTTGATAAAGGCTGAACCTTTCCTCTACCCTGTTCGGTTTAAATTCGTTCTTTTCTTTCTGTTTGGTGTTGCCGCCTCAGTGAGCCCGGCCCTGGCGACGAAGCACAAATCCGTCACATGCGCCTCAACCGAGTGTACAACAACAGAAAAGCTTAGCTCAGGATCGCTAACTGATACTAAAAAATTGGAAATTACTGCGACTTGCAGCGCTTCATCTTCTGCGGCGCCAACGTATTTGCACTGCAAAAGGGAAGAAAACGTTTTTGACGGCTCATGCGATACTGCAGAATACACTGATGACAATGCGACGTGCAAATGCTCGAACCGCGATGTCTCAGCTATGCATATCGAAGTCACCGTGAAATGCGCGGAATAGTAGTTTCATTTGGAAACAACAAACTGCAGGATGCTTGCAATACACTAAGCGTTTTAACGCAGGAACTGTCAGGATCAGTTTGAATCCGGTCGGATTTCAACCTGATAGAACCGTTTCAGCTGATCAAGACTCGTGTGTTTTTGTGACGGTAGTTTCACTTCACAACGACAGCGTGTCTGATCTAATTACGAAGCGACATGCCGTGTGGCATCATAAATGCAACCTCCCTTGTCCTTGAGATCATCTATTTAATCTACAAACCTGATTTGCAATTCGCGTTCCTCAGGTTCCAAAATTTGGTGGTTTGCCATGCTGGTTGGGGCAGTCCAGGTTTGTCTCACAAATCCTCTAAAATCGCTGGCTACAAACACGTTTTGGGCATGAGAAACCGAAACGGGCCTCTCAGCTAGATCTATACAAGACTATTGGCGAGTGAATTGCCCAGAATAGCACTTTTTCGTCAAATTTGGGCAGTCGCTAACTTGTTGATCACGCTCAAAATTCGTGCGCAGGGCCGATATATAGTTCAAAATTACTAGCACATTCGTATCACAGCAAACCTTTGTATTTCTTGGCATTTTCACATGATTGGCCCAGTTGTGACATGGCATTTCGTATCAATATGAGAGCAGTCTTTGTCAGATAAGGTGTACACCAAATGGTGCCGACCCCCCCAATTGCACCTTCATCAGGGCCGCCTCAAGCCTTTGACAAAGACTGCGCATTTTCCTCAAAATGGTGGACTTCATGCAAAGCAATACAAGTCATATCACCCTATCGGAGCACTTAGAATCCCAAGCCCGTAGCACTGCAGCATTAGCACCCGATAGAATACGTTTTTTTACTTCTCAGTTTTTTGCAGTCTTTATGTCAAGCACAGCGCTCGGAGCCTTGCTAACGGTGTTCCCTTTCGGACAAGGCAAGGCTATTGCCGGGAGTTGCTCTCAAATCGGTGGCGATAGGTACGTTTGTTCCAACGCAGCGGACCCAGGAGCGGATAGCACACAATTTATCGTGGGAAACTCACTCAACATTTCTACGACACCTATGTTTGGCATCGAAACCCCAGGGGTCAGTTCTCGCCCTCTTACGGGTGCATTTATCTTGATTGGCAATGAAATCACGTTTGTGGATGCAAACAATTCTACGATCTCGGCTGCATTAGGTTATGGGATCGGAGCCATAAACCAACCCGGCACTTCGGGCGATGTCACGATTCAAACGAATGGGGTTGTTACCGGGACCTCTGAAGGCATTGCAGCATTTCAACGTGGAGAAGGTAGTATCAACATCGCAGCCAGTAACGTTAACAGTTTGGATAGCGACGGTATCTTGGCGTTTGTGCTTCCGGACGGAGACAACCTTTCTGTCGCATCTGATGGGACTATCCTCGGTTATGAAAATGGAATTTACGCGGAAAACCGGGGCTTCGGGTCAACTCTGATTGATGTGAGTACGGTAACAGGGTCCATTGACCACGGGATTTACGCCGCAAACAGCGGAGGCGACCTTATAATCCGTTCATCCGGCACGGTTCGCGGAGATTCAAACGGTATATCTGCGACGCAAAACGGAGTAGGGATTTTTCAGATTTACTCTGTCGATACGATCGGCAACGAACAAAATGGCATTCAAGCATATGTAGACTACAATGGCGGCGATTTGTTGATCGAAGCTACAGGTAGAACGCATGGCCGCAACAGCGGTATCAACGTTACAAACTTCGGTGCTGGGACAACGACTGCCAACATTTCAGGGGCATTGACAAGCGAGGACAGCGCAGCCTTCTTCGCGCAAGGCCAGTTGGGTCATTCAATAAATATTGACTTGTTGAATGGTGCATCGGTGTTTTCAGATTCAGGCGAAGCAATTCAGGTTCTCGACGCCAATAGCCACTTAACGTTACACTCTGGCTCATCCTTAGCGGGCGCTGTAAGGCTTGGTGAAGGTCGGGATGTCCTAGAGATTCACGGCGGTTCAGACATCAGTCAAGCCAGTGTTTTTGATGGCGGAGCCGGAGAGCAGGATGAGCTCATCCTGTCGGGTTACCGGAATGTGCTTGACGCAGATCGGTTCGGCAATTGGGAGATCCTGAAAGTACGTGAGAATGCCGATCTAAGACTTGAGACAGCTGTTGCAGACCAGCTTAATCGGATCGAAATCGAGAGCGGCGCTATCACATCGCAAGATGCAGAATTCACCTTCGAAGGCGATGTCAATATTGCGTCCGGTGGGTATTTCATCTTTGACACCGACAAATTGGGAGACTTCTATCTTGGCGGTTCGGTTGTTAACAACGGAATAGTCGCGCTTGCCAATAGCCAAGCAGGTGACAATTTAACATTCGACACAGATCTAACCGGTAACGGGGTGATAGCCTTAGATGTCGACTTGACCAACCAGGCAAGCGACACACTTCAATTATCCGGTAGCAGCACCGGGACGTCCATGGGGCTGTGGGTAATTAAATTGGGAAGTGGGAACGGCACCGCAACAACATATGATTTGATAAGCGTTTCTGGCGAGAGTTCGGAAAATGACTTCCGGCTTGTCAATGCCGATTTTGTAACCAACACCGGGGAACAAGCCATCAGCGATGGTCTGATGGTGTATCGTCTCAACTATGACGCAGCCAGTGGCATTTTTCGGCTGACGCCTTTTGACTCACGTGGGGAACTACTCAGTAATCCGGGCGGAGCGATTTACGCAACTGCCGCACAACAATTCAGTGATCACATTGCCTTTGGCACAGCTTTGGGACGGCTGATGAGTGCTGGCCGGCAGAGCGGGTTTAATGAGAATACGGTCACCAGAGCGCTCAATGAGCTAACCACGGCAAAGCGCCCTATCATTTGGATACAAGCTGAAGGGCAGCGCGATCGTTATTCGATTGATGATAGAAGGGTGACAACAAACAGTGGCGATTTGCGCTATGGTGCGGCATTGCCGGTGATCGAGGCGGCGAACGGTCGAATTGTAGCGGGGATCGAAGTCTCTGCATCTACCTTGTCCACCCACCTTAGCACAGACTTAACCAGCGCCGATATCGATACCGAAGCATATAGTGCAACCATAAGCGCGCTATGGATCTCGAACGATCAGCTCTACGTCGATGGTCAATTCCAATACGCCCTATTCGATAGCACAATCAAACCGCAAGGTGGGGCATCTGTGGACACAGACGGACGTGGCTATGGTTTGTCAATCGAAGTTGGAAAGCCGATTGTATTCGATGCGGGTTTTACCCTCGTTCCACAAGCACAGCTAATGTACAGTGATGTCAGCTCAGACGACGTTTTTAACTTAGTCGGGAGCAGTCAGGCCGGATCTTTTGACGATAGCGAAACGTTGACTGCCCGGTTTGGCCTGCGTGCAGAAAAAGAGCTGAGGTCAGGATCAATTATTTATGGTCAGTTCGACTACTACCATTCCTTCGACAACCAAACGAGCGTCACTTTCGCCCAAAACGCCATCATAACCGAGCGGGCTGAAAATACCGCTGGACTTACACTAGGTGGAAACGTCAACGTCTCACCACGAAGCACACTCTTTGTTGAGTTAAGCGGCGAGACCGGCCTTGGAAGCGGCTCGGACAACTATTCATTCGGCGGTCTCTTCGGTTGGGAATTCAACTTCTAACGCCTAGCTCGTTGAACCAAGTCTGACGAGAATGTTGTCAATCACGGGGGCGGGTTTACCGTTGGCGGATATTGCTGCGCCGATTGCAATCCCAAGTTTCCTGCAATCCATGCGTCAGACGCAACAGCATGCGAACAAGCGGACGTACAAGATCGTTACTCATTGCAAAGATTGCGCCACCGCCTAGTGTTTTACCTGTTTTGCGTGGCCCTTATTTGATCCGGTAAATGCGGAGATTTTTTCAGAGCCCACACACAAAAGATGCTGGTCGCCAAAAATAGGGCTCCGGACAGCCAAAAGACGGTAGAAAAACCGCTACCGCTCCGAAGAAAAACGCTCCCTGCAGTCACACCAAGTGTTGACCCGATCAAACGCATAGTTGTGGTCAAGCCGCTGAGTTCACCCTGTTTTTGAACTGGTACGGAAATAGTTGTTAGGCGAGACGGAACAATAAACGCAAAAGGTATTGCTACGCCCCAAAATACCAGGGCCAGCAACAGCATCCGAAAGCTCTCAAAGTACATTGACGCGCCGATAGCAATGGTTGCCAAACTCAAAAAGAACGTCCCAAAGACAATCGGAACGCCGGAGCCGTATTTATCAGCAATCTTGCCGGTAAGGGGCGAAAGAATTGGGAATGGACCCACGGCACAAAGTACACTGAAACCTGCCAGCATCGGTGAAACTTTTAACTCATCCACAAGATAGAGCGGCACATAAAGTGCAACAGTCATCTTTGAAAACTGTCCTACCAGGATCGAAATCTCACAAGCTGCGAACCTTTTGGTATTGAACAATCCGACATCAATCAGCGGGTCCGGATGTGAGCCTTCGAAGCGCCAGAAAAAGAGCAATGCCGCCGAGCCGAGAACCAAGCAAACCAGTATCATCGGATTGCTCCAACCGTAGTCAGCCCCCTCCATGAGACCAAAAATCAAACCCAGCATACCGATAAGCATAAAGACGAGCCCGACACCGTCGACATTCTTTGGGCCATTTTCGTGGTCAAGCTTCTTCCACGTCGCGCATATGACCACTGTGGTCAACACGACAACCGGTATGTTGATCCAGAAGATCCAACGCCAGTCGAGATAGTTTGCGATGGCGCCACCGACGACCGGACCGCAGGCGAGGAACACGGTGGCGACCGACGCCAAAAATCCAATCGCTTTTCCATGCTGTTCAGCCGGGAAAATACTCACAACACCAGCAAACGAAAGCGGGTAGAATACAGCAGCACAAATGCCTTGAAGTGTTCTCATGGTTAAGAGCATGGCAGCATCCTGGGAGAAGCCCGCCGCCATTGAAGCTGCTGCGAATACGAGGCCTGCTACAAACAGCGTTGGCTTGAGACCAAAGATGTTCATAAGTTTGCCCCCAACCGCTGCAAGGCACGTGAACGCCAGCATGTAGGCGTTGACAATCCAATGCGTAGCGGAAGTTGAGAGCTGAAATTCTTCGCGGATTGACGGTAAGGCTACACTGAGGATGGTTTCATCCAACAGAACAAGACCGCAAAGGCTTCCGAACGCGATCGTTATTTTTACCCGGCGACTATCCATCATGCCAAGATAGCGGCTGAAATGCGCCAAGCCTGTCTATGGACGTATGTCTCATTCCCAATTGGATTTTTGTATCACTGTTAGAAGTCAATTTTCCGGTGGCACTCACTGAAATGGAAACGAACGCAGGTACAACTTATTGCATCTATGTAAAAAAGTGGCTCCAAGCTCCAAAAACTGCCCGCAACACACCTTTGTAACGATACCGGGCACCGCATGTCATTCATGCGCTCAGAACCGATGTGGAGTCGTTTTTTGGTTTCGTACGGCTTGGGCTAAAGCTCTGCCCAAGTTGTGCAACCGGTCATTCTGAAAAGAGTGATTGTACGCGTCAGAACTCGTACTCCTGCTATGTCGCGGGACACCAAATCACTGGTTTGATGTCCCGCGGAGTTCTCTCAGACCGTTGACGTTAGTTCGATCCCCAAAACGCTAACCTACAACCAGAGTACTCCTTCAGTCGCAAATCGAGCTTTCATGACCATGATCCTTCACCTCGCCACTTGAGTCGGTGAGGACGTACATGTTCTTATGATCGTAGTTTGTGATCTTTTCTTCATTTGCGTTCGTCTTCAGCTTTACGGTACAGCCGGAGGGGTCGTTGCAATGCAGATCCTTACTAGATCCGACCTCAACTTTTCCTTCCGTCACGTAGGTTTCGTCCGAAAGATCAACACCGTTGTACAAATAGGCTTTGAAGTAATCACCTGAACCGGAACAGTTGTGAAAATCGATGTGGCCATCAAACGCAAAACTCTTTGCGGGAAGAAGGGCAACACAGAGCGTCAGTGCTGCAGCGTATCCTGCCACACTGGAATTACGATTCTTCTTCGTTGAAACAGGCGAAGTAACTTTCATTGTCTTTAACTCCTCGAAGCGCATCATTTCTATACCTGATAGCCGGGCTACCGCGGTGCGGTTCCATTTTTGAATGTTGTTTGGATGTCCTGCGCACCAAGTTCACATTCAAACGACACCGTAGAGTTTGTCGATGGATGCATATTTCATCTTATGCTGGCGATTTGTCTCATGCACATTTTGGGTTCCAGGCTATCTCGCCAAGTAGCGGATCAAACTTGGAAATTTGTACGAGGCGATCCTGAACTGAAATCGCTTGAAGCCCTTCGAATTGGCGTTTTTTTTGGCAGACCGCGCGCAACCGCTTCGCCCCTGAAACGGGCTCAATTCACCAGCTGTCTGGTAGTTTTACGAAGCCGCCTAAATTCGTCTTAGCCAACGGCTCAGCTCCCCATGCTCAGCATCTAAAATGAGAGTATCCGACGGCAACAGGCTTGCAGAATCTATGTCGGTTTTCTTCACCACATCTGTCGGCGTCAAACTGAAACGCTTCTTAAAGAGTCTGCTGAAGTGGGCCGGATCGTGATAACCGACGCGTTCGGCGACATGCTTAACCCGATTGTCCCCAACCGAGCCCGAAGCCAGAATATGATACGCCTTGTCCAGACGACGTTGCGAAATGTAATTTGCAACACCACCCAAAGGGCCAAACGCCCGATAAAGAGTAGGTCTCGACATGTTAAAAACACTGCAAATTCTATCCACGCCCAGCTCAGTATCGGAGAGGTTACTTGCTATATAGGTCCGTATCTCGGATAGCCTGTCATGCCGTGTTTTTTGAACGCTCGTAGATGGCAGATTTTCTGAAACGACCAGTTTTTGAATTACCCCACAAAAACTATAAGCCAAAGTCTTTGCTTCGCTTTCTTTGATGTCACTCAGCTTGTCAAAAATTGAAAAGAATATCTGCGACAAGAAAGAGCCAATCGAGGATTGAAGCGAAAAGCAGATATGGGGCGGATGCCGCAATGGATCATAGCCGATCATTTTGTGTGGGATGAATACACCCACCATATCAGATTCTTGAGCGATCGAATGAAACTCGCGAGAAAAGTCAAACACGTGGACTTCCCCGGGCGACACGTTGATTGTCTGATCGTCAACAATGGCGCTGCATCCACCCTTCGTGTAGATCTGCAAGGACAAGAAGTTAGCATCCCTTGAAAGGGATAGATCACGTCGAAGACTCTGTGGCGAGAACTTGATTTCAGTAAAAACGAGGTCATCCAGCAACCACCCATTCACTTGTTCTCTTACAATCTCAGAGTCGACGTGAGGATCCACTTCATAGATCGACTTGACGGCTTGTCTCCAAGCTTCAAATGACCTCATGGATCCGGTGGTATCAGCATTCACTTGAAGAGTTGGTATAGGCGATGTCTGAGTCATTTATTGCCACTGGTATGTTGAGTGCTTCTGGTAGGCAGTCACCTGATCGTCGGCGTTTTGATCCACTTCCGCTTGCTTGAACATGGCTTCAGACCAACGGGCACATTGAGAAAAAAACGATCTACCTGAGGGTGAATCTAAAGCCACAATCATTGCCCGTTCAGTGGTCAGCATTTTTGCCACCTTGTTGCGAACTACGATTCGCTGTTCCGCATAGATCGCAATTCGATTTGCCTGTCCGATTAGGTATTTATCTGTTGCCTGAAAGCTATCGCAGTCGATCGGAAAGCAAATGTAACAAATTGTAATGGTGTGATTTATGTGTTGTTTTCTCACGATGTAGGCGACGGAAGGGAAACGCCTATCACCACGTGGCTATGGCTCTGACACAGGGAGCTAAGCGTCGGACTTCGTTGCCGGATCGGTCAAGGCTAGATGCTTCTAAAAGAGACGAATGGTACGCCGGAGCCGAGTTCTTCGTTAGATCGCGTGCAATCTTTGCTTGTATTCAAGCCTCATCTTAACCCTCAATTCATCGAGGACAGTCATAGGGTTATCAAAATAACTCGGGCTCGGCGAAAATCCGATGCGGTGATCGCGCAGGTTAAGGGGTAAACCCAACGAAAAGGATGACATAGGGCCTTTAGACGAGCGTTGCAAAACGCGCGGGTCTCAACCCTGCTGGACACACACTAAAAGACGAGCGCCCGACATAGGTACTCTGACAAACTCAGATCGCACGTAGTAGCAGCGCGCATCACGGCCGCAAGGCAAGGAAAAAAATCGCCAATGCTGCTGAAAAAGCGTAAAAAACCTATCGAAAGGTTGCTGGAAACCAAACGTGCGAGGACGCTTTAAGTAATACTTTTCTAGTGCTTAAAGTGCAGATATTTAGGAAAATGTGTTTCTTGTTTGAATTTCAGCATGTCCCGCTAGCAGATCTTCAAATTGGCAAACGAACAACAGATCTCAAACCGCCCTCTTGGCGGTTCGAAAGCGAGATCGATCCACCGTGATCAAGGACAATTGTCCTGGCAATCGCCAAGCCAAGGCCGGACCCGTTGGTATCATGTGATAGGCGAACAAAGGGGCGAAAGGCGCTTTCTATTTCCTCTTCTGCAATTCCGGGGCCTGAATCATCAACAGTGATCACCGCCTCCCGGCCCTCGACCGTCAGACTCGCATGTACCGAGCCGCCGTATTTTATTGCATTCTCGACCAGGTTGCGCAGACAGCGTTCTATGGCGTTGGTTCTACACGTCACGATCAGGCGCTCAGGAGTTGTGGCAATCGCGTCTGCGCCTTTGTCTGATTGTTCGTCGATAATGGTGTTGACCAACGCGGCCATGTCGGTTTGCTCCATTTCCCCATCTCGCATAACGGCGCGTGAGAAGGACAAAATCGCCTCTACGATTGACTGAACGCGTCCAAGACACTGCTCGATCCGGGTGCGTGTTTCATTCGGCTTAACATTCTCAGAAAGACGGCCGATTTCGGCAAATGGTCCTGCCAGATCGTGCCCCAACGAACGTAGCAATCCCATTTGATAGTCGATCGACTGGTTCAGGCGTGTGTTCATGTTGTTGAATGCAGAAACGATTTCGCGCGTATCTTTCGAACCCGTCACAGGTATCTCGGGGACAGACTCGCCACGACCCAAGAGTTCTGCATCCGCTGCCAGGCGTCGGAATGGCCTCATGACGCGGCCCCCGACAAGCAATGCAACACCCGCAACGATGGTTCCAGCAATCAGCGAGAAAACCGCAAGACTGATAGTTCCACCTAAAGGCGGTGGCCTCAAGAACTTGTGAACAACAATCCAATTGACGTCATCTTTTGGTTTTAGCGCGATGGTATAGACAGATACTTCGCCGGGTTGCCAGCCTAATGGGTGTACGTACGCAGCCGCTTCAGCTGCTTCGGGAGTGCCTTCCATGTACGGCTCATAGACCCACGGCCGCGGTTTCCCATCCTCAGGTGGGGGGTGCATCATGCGGCGCGGGGCATTTCCTAGAGAAAGCACTTGAGGCGCATGACGTACTGGGGGCATTTCGCCACGTGCAAGGGGTGCAAATTTTGGCAAAAAGTCAAAAGTGCGAGCGCCAACTTGAATTTCCGCGAGCCCCAGATCCCTCAACCAGGTAAAATCCGACAAAGAACCTTCCCATTCTTCGTCGCGTTCGTCCATCCAGTGCAAACCGTCCCAAGGCCCGTAATACACCCAATTGCTTGGATGTTGTGCAAGCGAAACCGCTGTTTCAAAGTCTCTTCGCGATAAGCGCGAGTGTTGGTACAAAAGGGTGGCTGCCAAACTATCCGCCTCGCCAAAGTAATCGTTTTCTTGGCGGAAGTTGTCATTGATCCGATCAACCGCAACAACGGCCAATAGCGATACCATCATTGCTCCGGCAAGAATGAGTGCGAGTTGCACTCCGAGGTTCAATCTGAACATTAGGTAACTGACCTTTCTGCTTCCAAATTCGTGGAAGTGCCTGCATCTTTGACCGAATAAGATGCTATTGGAGAAAGCATGTCCACCCGAACTAAAGTACTTTTGGTCGAAGATGACGGCGATCTTGCTGAACAGATTGTGAAGTTCCTAGAAGAGCAGGACTTTGCTGTCACCCATGTAATCGACGCACGCTCGGGCCGTGACGCCTTGCGCGATTTTGCACCGGACCTTTGCCTGATAGACATCATTCTTCCCGGCGCCAGCGGAAGAGTGTTTTGTAAAGAAGTCGTCGATCAGTCCGACTCTGCGGTTATTATAGTAAGCGCACTATCCGACAGCGAAACCGTAATCGCGCTTTTGGAGCTGGGCGCTGACGACTACATTATCAAACCATTCAATATGGGTGAGATGCACGCGCGCATTCGGGCCGTACTAAGACGGAACACCAAAGCGAGCCCTAAAGCCATTGCCGGCACAAAATTGGGCCCTTGGGAATTTGAAGCTCAAGAACGACGTTTGCGCCATTCGACAGGGTTTACAGTAAGCCTGACATCATCCGAGACCGAGATACTTCGCTTTATGATCGCAAGTCCCGGGACCGTATTCACGCGTGACGATCTGTTGGCCGTTTCGCGGATGCGCCAACATGCCGGCCCAGATGACAGAGCAATAGATAACTTAATCAATCGGCTGCGTAAAAAAGTCGAAGAAGACAGCAGTTCCCCCCGTCATATCGTCACTATTTGGGGTAAGGGATACCGGCTGGATCCGTAGTTCGCGTGAGTTCAAAACACATTGCTTGACCAATTGTAAGTTCGCGCGGGTGTCGAGTTCACACTAAGGTTTGAAAAGAGAAATCCGAAACGCTAACGTCTTCGATTGCGCTTGTTCCAAAAGAAGGCGCCTTAGCCTCCTAAGGCTGCAAGACTACAGTGTTCGAGAAGGTATTCGGTTGGCGTGACGAATAGAGACTAAGTGTTCTAAACTTAAGAGGGTTACGCCTTCCCACCCCCCCTTTTGGGTTGCTCCGATTCACATCTGTTTCAATTTTGGACTCGGTGACTGGTCGAGCAGACCAATCTTTCGAGCAATCGATATTGTATCAAAAGCCCGACAAACTGATCAAGCTCGTCAGCAGAATGAAACATATAGAGTACGTTTCCGTAGCGACTGCACCCTACCAAAATGGCCTGGCATTTTACTAAACGGCCACGGCCAAGGCAGAGATTGCGCATGATACATTTAGTCTAAGGTATCCGAGACTTACATCCATGGACAGGTTCGCCGAACAATGAATTATTACAGGTATGGCTCGATCCCAATGTCTGAGACCTGATTGCCTCATCTCAACCGCCGTTTCCGTAGTTGAGTGAACTCGAACATGGTGATGCGGATCAGGGCGTATACATGGCACTCCTTGCCCGAACTGCATAGCGAAAGGATATTGAAAGTGACTGATCTACATACCAATTCGATCAATTTACGGTTTGTTGTACCCTTTGTTCTCATCGTATGCGCAGGCACCATGGCAAATGCGGGTTCGTTCAAAGTAACGAGTTGCTCGAACTCACACCACGTCCTCAAAGTCAAAGTCTATGACTACGGGGGCAACAAAAACGATGTAGAGACAGACTCCGGCAAAGTTCATACCGGAACAACCGAGTCCTTCTCTTGCTCTACCGACAAGTGTAAGATTAGATTCAAGTCAAATGGCGGCGGCAGCCCGCTCACAAAACAAAGCAGTGCTTCTCACTTCTGGGTTCATGTGAAAGACAACAACAAGCTTCACGAAGAAGCATATGACTTCTGCGATACGGAGTCTTGAGCCGGATTTGATGTTGTTTTGGACGCAAACATGAATTCCTAAGTTGCTTAGCCAGCTTTGCGATTGGCGAGGATACTAGCTTTCCATCGCTCAAAACTGACATCGAATGTATGACTTTCGGATGAGTTTTCTCGAATCGGGGCAATCCAACCTGTTGTTCTTTTTGACTAGAACGACAGCTCTTGTTCGCCTGTATCGTGCAAACTCAAGCCAGTTTCTCGGTGTTCAATTCGCATGAGTTCCTAGGACGAACTTCTGCGCAACGCCGCTTGTCTCTCCGATCAAGTTTGTGAGTTGGAAAGTAAAGAAGAAGATGACGAATGGCGGTGCCAGAATGCCAAGTGCTATATTGCCCGCTGTGAGCCTTCCCCGCCAGGCCATCCAAATGCCTGATAAGATCAGGTAGCTGGCGAAGTCCAGACAAACCTGACTTTGCGAGGTCAAAGTAGCAATTGGCGCAAAGAAGTGCGGCAAGGGGTTTGCCACCGCGAACCGCGTATAGATCAAAATGACGATTGCAATGATGAACCAGATCAACCGAAACGCTGGCGTTTGGCTGTTCGCAAATGCGCACGCAGCATGAAATAGCAATAATCGCGATGGGCTCGCTACGGCCATTCGCTGCATTTCGCGTGAATGTAGGTTTCCGGCTAGGACCACAATTAATTTGGCCCACTCCCACTATTTTCTTCCCTGTTGGCGTTTAAAGAATCCCTGATTTTTGATCAAAGTTTCCCTGTTAAGTGATCTAGGAAAAACTCACGCAAGCCAATGATTTGACGAGCAACTTGCGAATCCACCGCGTCGAAAATGGCGGAATTCACAAGCTTTCCCTGTAAATTCCCTGATAACAGGGAATTCTGCTCGAGACTGGACAGCTCGAGACTGCGTGCACAGCCATGATTTTCCCTAAAATCACGCACTGAATATTTGGCGGCCTATTGGCGCGTATTTTCAGCAGGTTATCATCCGGCTATTCCAGCTGAGACCCGAGTTTACGCGCAACAATGGTCGATTTCGGGCCGCAGTCTCAGTTCGCGATTTCGGCGGTACGAGTTTGGTGACTTTGGGAGAGTCTGTAGATCAGAGCGCAGCGAACTGCTTGCGCTGGTCTGACCAGATAGCCGGGAAGCCGGACTTGATCAGGTAATCCGTGGTCAGACCGTCAGGCTGTTCGCCTGCAGCGATGGCCTCCAGAACATCAGGCGCCAGCATTGCCAGATCGACGACATCCTGCACCCGGCGTTTGGACGTGCCCTCTTCTTCCGCGATTTCTGGAAACGTTCTGCCATCAATGATCATCGCCAACCACCGGCGCGCTTTGATGACATTGCGGACAAGTGTTTGATCGATCTCAGGCGGTGCATCGCCCAGGTGCAGTTTCAGCTCCACACCTCTGCGGCGCATACGGAATGGCGCTTTGATAGTTAGTTCTTCGGCATCAACCTGATCCGCCCTGCACTCCATCGTTCGGGCGAGTGCCCGGGGATCCAGTTGCACGGTCAGGGACCCCTGTCGCAGATCTGCCCGCAAAATCAGGTCGAGGCATTTCCTGACGGACTGGCAATCTCTGAGATGCTCTGCTGCTGAAGCAATTTCGACCGCCGACATATCCAGCGCCATTGATATCACTGCATTCGGTCGGCTCAGATGTTGTCTGACCACTTCGGCCAGTACGTTTTCAAGCTGCTCTGCAGGCAACCGCCATGCATCAGGATGCTTCTGACTGCGATCAGTCACCAGTCGCCCGGAGATGTAGTACCGCAAACGCTTCCCATTTTTGCGACTATGACTGGGTGTCAGCCGATCTCCGGTCTCGTCAAAGAGTTTTCCGGCCAGCAGGGACTGCTTTGCCTTCTGCTTTACTCCACGCTCCCTGGCCGCACCATCTGTAAGTAGCTGTTGCACGTGGCTCCAGACTTCCGGGTCGATAATGGCAGGGTGCTGCCCCTCAAAGACCTGTCCTTTATGTCGGATACGGCCGGCATAGATCGGATTGCTGAGCAAATGATGGATGTGTCCGCGGTCAAAAAACTTACCGCCTGTCACGCGTCCGCCCGGGCGTTCCCGGCGCCGGGACCGGAGCCCCAGTGCCTCCGCCCGCTCTTTGACATCAAGAATGGTTTGATGCTCCAGATAGAGTTCGTAGAGCACTCTTATTGTTGCCGAGTCCTCTTCGTCGATTTTGAGCGTCCGGCCGTCAGCCTGATACCCGAGCGGAGCATTCCCGCCCATCCACAGGCCCTTGCGTTTAGAGGCTGCGATTTTGTCCCGGATACGTTCAGCCGTGACTTCCCGTTCGAACTGAGCGAAGCTGAGCAACACGTTGAGTGTCAGGCGCCCCATACTGGTAGACGTATTGAAGGACTGGGTAACGGACACGAAAGACGCGTCTGCCGTATCAAGGCGTTCGACCAGCTTTGCGAAGTCAGCAAGCGAGCGCGTCAGCCGGTCGATCTTATAGACAACAATCTGATCCACGTGTTTCTCGTCAACAGCCTGCATCAATCGCTGCAACGCCGGGCGGTCAAGATGGCCGCCCGAGATACCACCGTCATCATAGTAATCCGGCAGCAACTCCCAGCCTTCATGTTTCTGGCTGGCAACATAAGCTTCGCAAGCTTCCCGCTGGGCATCCAGCGAATTGAAGTCCTGCTCCAGCCCCTCCTCCGAGCTTTTCCGAGTGTAGATGGCGCAGCGGATACGTCGCATCACTGAACCCCGAAGAAGCGCGGGCCTGACCAGTGCGCTCCGGTAATGTGTTTTGCAATGGCTGGCAGGGAACGCCACGTTTTGCCGTCCATGACGAAACCACCATCGACCACTTCAACCTGATAGGTTCGTCCGTTCCATTCCCGCATCAGATGTGATCCCGGTTTCAGAGCAGGTGGCGGTATTTTTCCCAGCGCGATTTGATGCAGCCGGCGTTCTGTCTTCACAGACAACCCACCCAGTTCCCGGTTCTGCTGCGCCCAGATCAGTACCCGTTTCATAAACTGCGGGGACAGGTATTTTGGGGGCGGCCGACCGAACACTTCCCGCCACTGATCAAGGCAGCCAGAACGGTCCAGATTTTCGATGTCAGCGAGTACTTGCGTAAGGTCGCTAATAGTGGGGCTTGCATCCACAATGCTCACGCCTCCTTCACAATCCGATAGACCGTACCTTTGTCAGATCCAGATCGCTCAACAATATGCCCCGCCTTGCGCATCATCGAAATCGCCGCGCGTGCGGAATGCGGTTGCCAGCCAAAGGCCTTTTGAATCTGCGCAATTGTGGCACCTGCCTTACGGGACAGCAGTTTCTGTAACTGTTGCTGACGCGTGGGGCCACTTCGGGCCAATCTGACAGGTGACGTTTTGGTTTTTGTTCCGGATGCAATTGTCATCGTTATCTCCACTTTGCAGACACAGACTGATCCTGCGCCCTGTACTGAGTGGAGCCCGGGCGACCCGGGCGAATCTTGACCGTCGTCAGTACCGCTTCCAAACAGCCCAAAGTCCAGTTGTTTAAGGTAACATGGCGAGAAGCGGTCATTCGCTGCATTGGCAAATGCGTGAAATTGATTTGGTCAAAGCGGTCATCAACAGACATTGAGTGGCTCACTTAGGGAAATAACTCAAGTTCGGAATGTTGCAGCAAGTTTTGAACAGTTGTTCTAACCACAATGCGGACATTGACGCCACTGAAAGTTAGTCCAGCTCTGGTTAATCGGGCTTGAGATTGGCCAGAGCCTTCACCTGACTGATCTCCTGCTCCTTCAGCGAAACAAGTGGCGGACGAACAAAAGAGTTTGGAACCTTGCCCTTGAGGTAAAGCAGGTGCTTCATTCGGTTGTGCATATCCAGAAACGGGTCCGAATAGAAGTATTGTTGAAAGGGGTAAAGTCTGTCGTTGACCTGGCGTGCGCCCGTAAGATCGCCATTCTGGATTGCTTCAAACAGCGCAACTTGAAGCGGTGCGACAACGCTACCTGCCCCAGACAAAAGACCTGCGGCACCCAAAGAAAGAGAACTCATCAGCCAAGACGAATGGGTCGTAAGCACGTTCACAGGGTTTGCACGCGACTGAAATTCGCGAATGTGGCGTTCATGCCGTTTCGGATCGTTGCACCAGTCCTTTATTGCTTTGACAGTCGGAACTTCGTCAAAAAGCCGCTCCAACCCTTCGAAGGTGAAATGCAGGTTGGACTGCACAGGGTAAACAAACGCGATGAGCGGCAAATCCGTAGCATCAGCAATGTACTTGAAATGCTCAATTGCCATCTCTGGCCTCTGATACCCTCCCATGCCAAGAACGTTCGACGGGAAGACGAGCAAAGCCGACGCACCTGCTTTGTCCCAAGCTTTCGCCAGTCTGGCCGCTTCGAGAGAACCATCTGCGTATACGCCCGAGATGATCGGGACACAGTCACCCACCTCGTCCAGCGAGAAGTCGAGAATGCGGGCCTGTTCATCGAACGTGCAGCTTCCAACTTCTGAGGCGTGGCCATTTACGGTGATCGCTGAAACACCCTCAACTTTGGCAACATCTGCCAGGTGTTTTCGGCTGCTTGCCTCATCAATTGACAGGTCTTCGTTGAAGCACAGCAAAGTGGCCGGGATTACGCCCGTCAGCGATATATCACTCACATTAAACTCCGCCAGTATTCGATTTCTACAGGTTTGATGCCGGCCTCTGAGTTACGTCTCATTCGGCGATCAATAAGGCGAAGCTGGACACGGAACCGTCGCCAAACAGCAAAGAGACCCCTTGGTTTTTGTCGCTTGTTCATGCCGGTCAAGCCCCGAACCTGGGCTCTGGAACACCTTGGATCCCAAGGCCCCGAACGGCGAAGAGCGAACCACGCAAAACACCGTCTCCGGGAAAACGGGGCAAAGGTGGTTTTGCCATTGATGTAACGTAAAGTACGTCCATGTTTGGCCCGCCAAAGTTCACGCTTGTGACTTTCTTCACGGGCATGTCGATCACACGATCGATGTCGCCATCAGGCGTATATCGCACGAGTTTTCCGGCATAAACCTTGGCGTTCCAGAGAAAGCCTTCGGCATCCACCGTCGAGCCATCGGCTCCTCCACCATCCGAAGTGTCGAGCGTTGCAAAAACCCGTCGGTTCGATATTGTTCCTTGGGCAAGATTATAGTCATAGGCCCATATTTCGCCCGCCCAGGAATCCTGGAAATAGAACGTCTTGTCATCAGGCGAGAAACAAGGGCCATTTGAGACGACGAAACCCTCGTCCAGTATCTGGATGTTGAAATCAGGATCAAGGCGATACAGCGCTCCAGACGCTTCTTCCTCGCCCATTTCCATTGACCCCGCTAAGAAGCGACCAAGCCTGTCAGTCTTGCCATCGTTCAATCGGTTGTTTGGTTTATCTTCTTCAATCGATGCAATTGTTTCCACATCACCGGTTTCGAAATCCAGTAAGCTGAACGTGTTATCCAGCAGAATAACGGCACCTGACCCATCTTTGCGGAGCGACAGCGCACCGACCTTGCCGGGCACGTCCCAGGCTCTGATCTCGGTTCCATCTGCCGTGCAGGAGAATATCCGACCGTCCGCCAAATCGACAAAGAACAACCGCTGCAGATCGACGTCCCAGTGTGGGCCTTCACCGAGAGTGGTCTTAAGATCAAGAAGAACGTCGATCTGCATGAGTTTTCCTATCCTATGGCGTCTATTGGCAAGATGCTGTCTGGCATCGCCTGGTAGCAGACAGGGCGAAGCCACCGGCGGATTGAGAGGGTCCCGACCGAGGTTGCGCCGAAGTTGGTCGATGCCGGGTACGGACCGCCGTGAACCATCGTGTCACTGACTTCGACACCGGTCGGGAAGCCGTTGGCGAGGATGCGTCCCGCTTTGCGCTCAAGGATTGGAACCAGCGATGCTGCCAAGTCGGTGTCGCCTGCATCCATCTGCAATGTTGCGGTGAGCTGTCCGACGAATGTCCGTGCAGTAGGTGCAAAGTCCTCAGGCGATGGTAGGCGCACTACAATGCCAAGTGGACCGAAGACTTCTTCGGCCAAGTGCGGTTCTGTCGCCCATGTGTCCAATGTGGTTTCGAACAGATAGGGTAATGCCGCGCGCCCGTCGCAATGGGTGCCGACCACTTCACGCAGGCTTTCAATCCGTTGGACCTGTGCTGTCCCCTGTCGATAGGCTTCAGCAATACCATCCGTCAGCATGGCCTGTTCGTCAGTGGCAGCAAGTGCCTTAGCAGCGGCAGTAATGAACGCATCCGCCGCGCTGTCTTGGATAAAAACAACGCCGGGATTGGTGCAAAACTGGCCAGCACCCATAGTCAGTGATCCGGCCCATGCCGCACCTATATCGGCCGCACGTGCTTTGGCAGCTTCTGGAAGCACAAACACCGGGTTGATGGAGCCAAGCTCACCAAAGAACGGGATCGGCGTAACGCGGGCCGTACATAGATCAAACAGCGCACGTCCCCCACCGAGAGAGCCGGTGAAGCCTACGGCATTGATCAGCGGGTGCTGGACCAGAGCCTCACCGACATCGCGCCGGCCTCCCTGGATCAGGGAGAAAACGCCTTTGGGCATATCGCAGGTCTCTATGGCTGCGGCGATGGCTTGGGCGACAATTTCGGATGTTCCGGGATGCGCCGAATGCCCTTTTACTATGACCGGACAGCCCGCCGCCAAGGCACTGGCGGTGTCGCCCCCAGCGACCGAGAAGGCAAGCGGAAAGTTCGAGGCTCCGAACACCGCTACAGGCCCGATAGGACGCTGCACCATACGCAGTTCCGGACGTGGCAATGGCGCACGATCTGGCAACGCTTCATCATGACGGCGATCGAGATAATCCCCGGCCCGAATGTGGCTGGCAAAGAGGCGCAACTGACCCACGGTACGTCCACGTTCGCCTTGTAGCCGCATTTCTGGCAGACCAGTCTCTGCGCTGCCTACTTCAGTGATGGAGTCACCACGTGAGTCGATTTCGTCAGCAATCTTTTCAAGGAAAACTGCGCGGTCTTCGCGCGAAGTTGCACCGTAGATTTCAAATGCGTCTTCCGCAGCCCGAGCCGCTTGTTCGACCAAGGCAGGGGTGCCTACCGAAAACTCATTGGGTTCACCAGTCACGGGTTGCGATGAGAAACGCCCATCGGTTTCAACCCAGTTTCCTGCAATATAGTGTTTGCCAGTCAGCATTTAGGTAAGTTCCTCAAATCAGGTGGCGCGCGGCCAGATTGCGCATGAGGGCGGAGGGGCCAAAGGTCCAAGGCATACACTGACCGCTTTTGCGAACATCGTTCATCAGCGTGCCAAGACCGGTCGCAGAAATCTCAACCCGGTCGCCCATCTTATGTGTGAAACCTTCACCCGGGACGTCCCGGTCATCGGTGGGAGCAAAAAGCGTCCCGAGATACAGCATGAAGCCATCGGGGTATTGGTGGTTTTCATTGATGGTTTGGGCCACGATATCTGCCGGGTCACGGCTGATTTCAGACATCCGTGACTGTCCGTTCAGCACAAACCCGTCCTGACCCGTGACAGTCATCGTCAACTCGGCGGAACGGACATCATCCAGCGAATAACCGTCATCAAAAAGACGGATGAATGGGCCAATGGAAGCGGATGCGTTGTTGTCCTTAGCTTTGGACAGAAGCAAAGCAGAGCGGCCTTCGAAATCTCGCAAGTTCACATCGTTGCCAATGGTGGCCCCTTGGATAATTCCTTTGCTGTTCACAGCCAATACGATTTCGGGTTCTGGGTTGTTCCAAACTGATTTTGGATGAAGCCCGACCGGCGCGCCCCAACCCACGGCGGAAAGTATCTGGGCCTTGGAAAAGACCTCTGCATCGGGTCCTATGCCAACTTCCAGATATTGCGACCAAAGACCTTCTTTGATTAGGGCCTGTTTGACCTTTTCCGCTTCATCTGAACCCGGTCTGATGTTTGATAGGCTGGCACCGATCAGATCGCCGATGCGAGAGCGAATGGCCTCCGCAGCCTGCGGATCGCCAGCGGCACGTTCTTCAATAACCCGTTCGACCATTGACCTCGCGAAAGTGACGCCGGCAGCTTTGACCGCTTGCAAGTCGTTAGGCGCCAACAAGTGCATTTGAAGCGAGTCACATTCAGCCGCAATGCTGTCGGCTTCAAGCTGGTTCAGCGATGAAAGATGTTTACCATCTGCGGCTTCAAGATAAGCCGCTGGGGCATCCATCTCCAGTAGATCACGCATGGTAGGCACCTCTCGCGAGGTGATGTCGAACAGATCTCCATCGCGCAAGGCGACCAACACTGGCCCGACATTCGGCACCCAAACACGACCTACGAATGAACCGGAAATCCCCTTCAAATTCGAACTAACCATGTCAACCGATCCAGTGCTCGCGATCACCCAAAGCGACATGGATCGACTTGGTTTCCATATATTCCTCGACACCCATCACGCCGCATTCCCGGCCCGTTCCAGATCGCTTGAACCCACCCATGGGCTGTTCAGGCCCACCTACGATAGTTGTGTTCACCCAGCACCGACCCGCGCGCATCTTGCGGATCACGCCAAGCGCTTTGTCGATGTTTTTGCTCCAGACGGAGGCTGCCAAGCCGTAGTCCGTGTCGAGCGCAATCGATATGGCTTCTTCCACGGTTTCGAAGGTCATCACCGACACAACCGGTCCAAAAATCTCGTCCCGTGCAATTGCCATATCCCGCGTGACGCCGGAAAAAACGGTGGGCACTATGAATTCGCCACCCGATGGCGACGTGGTGTCGCCGCCGGTATCGAGTGTTGCGCCTTCTGATTGCCCTTTTTCGATATACCCGAGGATTTTGTTGAAGTGCTGCGGTGTGACTATCGCACCCATTTGCGTATCCGGATCAAGCGGATCACCGATTTTCACCCGAGACAGTTTTTCGATCAGCTTTGTCTTAAAATCCTCGGCAACAGATGCTTCAACAATCAGTCGGGACCCGGACACGCAGCATTGGCCAGCGTTGAAGCAAAGCCCAAAGGCAACACCATCGACCGCGTCATCCAGGTTTGCGTCCGCAAAAACGACCTGTGGGTTCTTCCCGCCCAGTTCCAACCCTACTTTTTTGAGATTTGATTTGGATGCCGCAAGCACGCGTTCACCCACGGCAGTAGACCCAGTGAACGAGATCATATCGATGTCCAGATGGTTCGACAGGGCTTCGCCAACGACGGGGCCGGTACCTGTCACCACGTTGTAAACTCCGTCGGGCAAACCTGCCTCGGTCAGGATGTCGGCGAAGATCAAGCTGGTGGTCGAGGTCATTTCGGAAGGCTTCAGAACAACCGTGCAACCAGCAGCGAGAATAAAGGGCAGACGTTCTGCGAGCACGATAAACGGGAAATTCCAGGGTGTGATCAGCCCAACGACGCCGATTGGCTGCTTGGTGACAAGCCCAATCATCCCCTCGCCATAGGCGTTGTGGGTCTCTCCTGTCACCATGCGAGCCATACCAGCCGCCGCTTCATAGTGATCTGCGGCTGCTTCAATCTCGGCCTTGGCCTGGCTGATCGGTTTTCCGGTTTCCAACGTCTCCCAATACGCCATCTCATCCAGACGGTCGCGGATGCCCTGTGCAGCTTTGATTAGAATACGGCCGCGTTCTGCGCCGGGGGTTTCACACCAAACTGCCTCGAACGCTTCACGCGCGGCTGCGACAGCAGTATCCACATCGGCTTGCGTGCACAGCGCAACTGAACTCACGACCACGCCATGCCCCGGGCTGACCCGTTCCAAACGCTCTCTATCGCTACCCTCTTGCCAAGCACCGTTTATGAAGAAACTATTTTCTCGAATGCTAACCGGAAGTGTCTGTGTCATGAGTTCACCTTTGTTGAGTTGGGGCGAAAGCGTTTGATCAGGTCCTTCAATTTACCGCTGGAATAGCTGGCGACGGCGACCGCCAAGACGATACCAATCACGATCCGCTGCCAATAAGGATTGACGCCAAGAAGGTTGAATGCGTTCGCCATCATGCCGATTATGAGTGCTCCGCAAAGCGTGCCAACGACTGTTCCGATGCCTCCCATTAGAGAAACACCACCGATCGCAGCGGCAGCAATTGCATCTAACTCCCAACCGATACCTGTTCGTACGGCTTCGCCCGATTGCATACGCGCGACCAGCATGAGGCCTGCGAACGCGGACAGAAAACCACTGATCGCGTAGGTAATGATCTTCACTCGCGCGACATTGATGCCCGCAAGGCGTGCGGCCTCTTCGTTACCACCGACCTGATATATCTGCCGACCAAGATCGGTGTAGCGGAGGAAGAAGATGGAAATCGCACATGCGACGAAGAACAGCACGGCGGGAACTGGCAGCCCCAGGACGACGCCATCAGCGAGCAGGAACAGCTCATCAGGCAGTGTTCCGAATATCGGACGACTGTCCGAGTAGGCCATGGCGATACCGCGAACAATAGCCATTGTGGAAATGGTCACGATGATCGGTTGAAAGTTGAAAGCTGTTACGAAATAGCCGTTCAAGACACCCACAAGAACTCCCGCGAGAAGGGCGACGTGGATGCCCACGATTGGCGGTAGCGTTGCGGAAAGCCCTGCAATCAGAACCGATGACAGCGCAACAACCGAACCGACCGAGAGGTCAAGCCCTCCTCCGATAAGCACAAAGCACATTCCAAGCGCGACAAATCCCAAAAGCGACGCCTGCTTCAGAATATTTGTCAGATTGCCCGGGTCGAGGAAAGTTGGTGAAAGGACGCCGAACACTGCGGCCATTAGAACCAGCACCACGACGAAAGGGTATGTTTTGAAGAACTTAGTCATTTCTTATTCCTCCACCGTGATGTTTTTCACGATACCGAATTCCAGCACGTCGAAGCTGCGTTCGATGTCGAGATCCAACTGGTACTCTCCGGCTTTGATGGCTTCCAAAGTCGCCGTTATGGTCATCGGCTCGAAGATCTGCCCATATGTCCAAGCGCGCCGGCCCCAGAACTCGGTGTTTGAGCGCGGGTTGGGCGAAGCCTTTACGAGTTGAAACCCTTTCCAGAAGTTGAGCGCCGTCATGATCGAAAAGTCAGCAGCCTGATCGCCATTTGGCTCAACCAGTATTTCGATGTCGAAACGCTCGCCCAACTTGACCGTTTCCGGCAGGATCACACCTTCCGCTGTCACAACAACCGGTGCATTTTCTGGGATACCACCGCTTTCGGCTGCTTCGGCTGCGGCTTGCAGTTGTTCCAAATACACCCGACCTTCACGCGTCGCGTCGGTATCTGGAAATCCAGCCTCGAGAAGTGCGAAAACTTCCTCAAACTTTTCGCCATCCCCGGTTTCTTGCAACAGGGCGACATAGTTTCTGAGAATGTCAAACTTCATATCCTCGGGGATCGCACCAGATGTCACCTCTTCTAAAAGGGTCGCATAAGATGTTTCGGCCAATTCGAGGTCACCCCCACCGCGTGCAGAATTCGCAATACCAACACGCGACAAGAGCGCATATTCGCTGTCGGGAAACCGTTCGATCACTTCCTCATAGAGCGGGATCGCACGGTGATAGACGCGTGTCAGTTCCAGATTGTTGGCACGGGTATACGGCGCCTTTGCCAAGTCGATTTGAAACAGAGGTGAGACCGTCGCATAGAGTGTCCCGTTGAGGACCACGAGCAACGCCACCAGTGCAGCAAGGGGCTTAAGCCATGTGTTGAACCCACCCAATGCGGGGATAAAATCCCGCCATTTCAGGCTTGATGCCCCACGGTCGCTGATTGCTTGGAGCATCACGGCCAGAATGATGATCGCGCCTTTTGCCACTTGTTGCCAGGCGGGGCCAACACCAAGCAGGTTGAACAGGTTGGCAACGATCCCGATGATCAGCGCGCCAACAAAAGCACCCCAAACGGACCCGCTGCCACCGCGGATGGACGTACCTCCAATGACTACGGCTGCAATGGCGTCCAATTCCCAAAAGATACCTGCTTGTCCCGGCTCGCCGGATTCCATCCGGCTGGTCAAAACCAACCCGGAAAGCCCAGCAAGTAAGGCACAATACAGGTATGTCTTGAACTTCACGCGGCTGACATTGACCCCAGAAAGGCGTGCTGCCGTTTCATTTGCACCAATTGCGTAGACCTCGCGACCAAACACGCGCCATCGCATGATGTACCAAGTCAGGATCGTGACGGCCAAAAAGATGACAGACGGCACAGGGATGCCGAAGACAACACCGCGCGACAGGATCATGAAGACGTCAGGATAGTTAGCATAGATCGGCTGACCTCCAGTATAGACCAGGCCGGCCCCGCGCGCGACAGTCATCAAAACAAGTGTCGCCACAAAGGGCTGCAGCCCAACCCAGCTCACCAGCGCGCCGTTGGCGAATCCGACGGCCAAAGCAACAAGCAGCGGCACAAGGATAAACAAGATGAAAGGCGCATCTGCGACCCAGAAACTGGCCGCAACCGCACCGGTAAGCGCCACCACTGAACCCACCGACAAGTCGATGCCGCCGCCAATGATGACCACATTCATCCCGATCGCGATAATCCCGATCAGCGAGGCAGCCCGGATCACGTTCATGATGTTTTCAAGTGTCCAGAAGTGTTCAGACACAAGCCCGGCCGCCACCACCAAAGCGACGAGAATGACAAAGTTCCCTCGGGATACAAAGGTTTTGACAACGTCCATCATTGGGCTACTCCCGCTTCGGATTTGCCCATCGCGTTCAGCATGATCCGGTTGAGATCATAGTCCCCGCGTTCATAGGTGTTGGTGACATGGCCCAGATGCAGACACACGATGCGGTCGCAGACCCGGATCAGTTCTTCTATGACCGAAGATATGATGATCACGGAATTGCCTTGTGCCGTAAGATCCCAGATTAGATCGAAGATTGCCTCTTTCGCGCCGATGTCGATGCCGCGGGTCGGTTCGTCCAACAGATAAATGTCGGTTCCTGCACCCAGCAGTTTGGCCAAAACCACCTTTTGCTGATTGCCGCCACTTAGATTGCCTACGGGTTGTGAAAGGCTGGCATATTTGACGAACAGTTTCTCGCAAAGGTCCTTTGCGGTCGCGTTTTCCTTGCGCAGGTTCAAACCCAATGGTCCGACGTGATCCGAAAGAGACGGCAGCGTTGCGTTCTGTCCGATCGGCATAGACAGAACCAGCCCTTGTGTCTTGCGATCCTCCGGCGCCAGTCCAAGGCCATAATCAAGCGCTTTTCGCGGATTGGAGACGTAAGAGACAGTGCCGTTGATCTCAATTGTGCCGCTGTCCAGGTTGTCCGCACCAAAAATAGCACGCACCAGTTCGGTACGGCCGGCCCCCATAAGGCCGGCAATCCCAAGCACTTCGCCGCGATGCAATGTCAGATCAACCGAGTTGATATCCGGTGCACGGGTCAAGCCTCGCGCCTGCAGAACCACCTCGTCCATTTTAACCATGTCGCGGTGACTGTCGTCGTAGGTTTCGACCGCATGGCCCAACATCATCTCAACAAGCCCAGCCTCATTTATCTTGTCTATGTCCGACGCGCCGACGTAGTCACCGTCCCGCAACACAATGAGCCGGTCGCAGATTTCGAAAATCTCGTGAAGGTGGTGCGTGATCAGAATGACTGCGATACCTTCGGCCTTGAGCGACCGCACGAGGTCAAACAGGCTTGCGACTTCTTCTTTTGAAAGTGATGCCGTCGGCTCATCCATGATCAGCAGCCGAGACTTACGGCTCATGGATTTGGCAATCTCGATAAGTTGTTGTTCCGCAACGCTCAGGTCACCAGCCTTTGCATCCAGCGAAGCCGTCAAGCCAAGCCGTGTCAGAATCTCTCGGGCCTCGCTGCGCATTGCGGTCCAATCCAGAATGCCGCCTTTCTTCTTGAGGTGTCCGAGAAATACATTTTCGACGACGGACAGCTCCGGCACGATCATCAGCTCTTGATAGATCGTGCAGATACCGCGTTTCTGGGCGTCGAGTGGTCCATCGAATTGCACGGGTTTGCCATCGAGGCGCAACTCACCCTCGTTTGGCTCAATCGCCCCTGCCAGAATCTTCATTAACGTTGATTTGCCTGCGCCGTTTTCCCCAACGACTGCCACAACTTCTCCGGCGTCAATGCTAAAGTCCACATCCTTGAGTGCTTTCACCCCCGGATAAAACTTGCTGACGCTTCTTGCTTCCAGAAGCATAAATTGTTCACCCCAACCCTATAGCGCCTTTTTCGGAAAGCGCCTTTTGTTCTTCTTGGCTCAACCCCAGATCGGTTAAGATTTCGCTGGTTTGAGCCCCCAGTTTTTGCGGCGCCAAGGTCACCGGCGCGGTTTCTCCATCATAGCGCACGGGGTTGGCCACCAATGTGATCTCTTCACCGGTCCAAGCTTCGACCTTCATCAGGTCTCCGTTATGGAGTTGCTGAGGATCATCGGCGAGATCATCGTAGTCGTTCACCTGAGTGAACCAGATATCGCGTGCCTCGAAAATCTCGGCCCACTCCGCAAAGGTTTTTGCTTTGAGTTTACCAGCGAAGAATTTTGAGATTTCATCGCGCCGTGCATAGGCTTCGTTTTGCTCGGCTTTAAACTCACCTGTCGCCCCGATTGCTTCAAGCATGAGAGGTAAGTTGCCAAGGGACAGTCCGATATAGCGGTCCGCCGTCTCGTAGATTCCGTAGGGAGCCTCATGATACCAGCTGCCGACATGGCTGGGCTGCTGCGATCCTTCGGGTTTGTCCCCGTTGAAATAGCAAACCAGCGATTCAGCCTGAAGGTTGAGCGCGGCAGAGAACAGATTAACGTCCACTCGGCCACCTTCACCCGTACGAGCCTTTTTGACCAAAGCACCAAGGATGCCTGCGGCAAAGATCATCGCGCCGTGATGATCAATAGCAGAGGTACCCACAAGCCGCGGCACCTCACCTTCCTTGCCAGTGATCCAGGCTAACCCTGAAAGGGATTGCGCGATCATGTCCTGGCCGGGTCGGTTGACATAGGGACCATCGGGTCCAAACCCACTGGCGGAGGCGAAGATCACATTGGGATTCACTGCTTTTAGCGCATCATAGCCCAAACCAAGTTTGTCCATGACACCCGGACGGAAATTCTCGGCTACAACATCTGCACTTGCCGCAAGCTTCTTCGCGATCTCAAGCGCTTCGGGGTCTTTCAGATCAAGACACACGCTCTTCTTGTTTCGATTTGCAACCAGTTCGAGGGTTGTTTCACCGCCCGCTTTCTTGGCATCACTACCGCCCCAGTGTCGTTGAAATGCACCCTTGATTGGCTCAATCGCTATGACCTCGGCCCCCAAATCTGCGAGGAATTGGATGCCCAGAGGTCCCATGAGAAAGTGGTTGAAGCTGACAATTCGAATACCATCGAGCTGCATGATTTAGGTTCCTGTTTCTGTGCGCTGTTACTTATTGATCTTTGAAATCAGGTGCGCGTTTCTCGAAGAAGGCATCCAAACCCTCTTTTTGATCTTTCGTTGTGAAAGCCAATGCAATGTTGCGACGTTCCCGTTCCAGTCCCAAGGACAAAGGCAATTCATCTGCCGCCTTGACCGCATCTTTCGCCAAACCAAGGGCCATTCCAGAATGGCGCGCGATCAACTCAGCAATTTCTCGTGCCCGGCTTTCGCATTGATCATGTGTGACAACCTCGGACACCAAACCCAAGGAAAGAGCGGTATTTGCGTCCACAGCTTCCCCAGTTAGGATCATCTGCATGGCGGCATATTTACCCACAAGCCTGCGCAAACGCTGTGTCGCTCCGTCACCAGGAATATGCCCCAGTTTAATCTCGGGTTGTCCGATCGTCGCTTTCTCTGAAGCTACAACCACATCGCAGAGCATCGCCAACTCGTGACCTCCGCCCAGACACATACCGGTTACGGCTGCGACCATCGGAATTCGTGTCGTTTCCAGAACCGACCAATTTTCCATCCGTGACCGATTTTGGATCGCAACGATCCCGTCTGCCTGCATTTCCTTTATGTCTGCGCCGGCCGAGAAGAACTCTGGCCCGCCCGACAGGATAATGCAGCGAATATGACCGTTCGCTTCAGCCGCTCGGATCTCGTCTGCAAGCAGCTGCAGCATCTCGTTGTTTATGGCATTGCGCTTTGAGGGTCGGTTTAGCCGCAAGCTGACGATGTTGTCAGACAAAGCGGTTTTCACCACCGTTTTATCGACGGCGTCGGACATAGACTTCTTCCAGAGATTGGTGGGAAAGCAGGCCCCCACCATTTAGGAGGGGACCTGAATTTATACGCTCTTAGCGAACGTATTGGGAGTCAGGGTCGTAGAAGTCATCAACGTTTTCGGCAGTGATGACAGGTGTTTCCGTAATGATCCGTTTTGGGACGGACTCGCCTTTCAAGACCCGCACGGCCATGTCCAGACCGAGAGAACCACCAGTCGCATAGATTGCGGTAGCTTGCAGCCAGCCGTCTTTGATCGCTTCGAACGCCTCGCGCTGACCGTCAACGCCGACCAGGAAAACCTCGCCCGGTTGGTAACCCGCTTCTTTGAGCACGTTGATCGCACCCAGAATCATCGGGTCGTTGTGGGCGTAAATCACCTGGAATTCGCCCTTATACTTGGTCAGCCAGTCTTCCATGATTGGAATGGCCGGTGCCAGATCATAGTTGGCAGGCTGCGCATCAAGCCGCTCTGCGCCGCCTTCAATTTGAGCTGTGAAACCCTCATGGCGCTGAATCGTCGGGGTTGCGCCGGGAATGCCCTCCAGTTCCAGATATTTGAAGTTCGCTGGTGCGTTTGCTTTGGTGTACTTGCCCAGCTCATCGCCAATCTGGAGATTGTTGCCGCCGATGAAAACGTCGTAGTCCTCACCCACGATTTCCCGGTCGAGCACAACCAGCGGAATGCCAGCTTCCTTGATCGCCTCAACAGCGGGGACCAGAGCCTGTGCTTCACGCGGGCTCATCATGATAAGGTCAACGCCGCGCGAGATCAGGTCTTCAACATCGGCGATTTGTTTTTCGTTCGATCCACCCGCATCAGTGAAGATGAATTCCTTGATCTCAGGGTACTTCTTCGCCTGCGCCTCAGCGGACGTCACCATGTAAGCCCGCCAGGGGTGATCCATCGTGTCTTGGCTGAAGCCGATCGTCCAACCCTCTGCCGCGGCAGAGCCCGCAGCCAGACCGAGACCCAGCGCTGCGGTCGAAAAGAAAGACAGAAGTTTCCGTCTGTTAATCATGATTTCCTCCCTTAGGAATTTGATTTTGCGCCCTGTCAGCTCGCCTGCTTGTCCCGATTGACGCACGATGCTCCTCCCAAAGCAAACAAGCGATCACGAATCGACCTGACGCGATGACCCTACCAATTCGATTTCACCAGTCAACTAAATACTAAATTTTTTACTAAACAATATTGGATAAAGAATCCTTAAAATTTGGAAAATATCTCCAAGATTGTTGAGGTTTTCTGCGGATATTTCATAATTAAATTTCTTTTGTTTACTAAATTTCTTGCGCGCGGGATGAAGTGTTTCTATACATCTGGGAAACTCTTCACGATGGGAGGCGTGTTCGAGATGTATGACTACATAATTGTTGGTGCTGGATCAGCAGGCTGTGTCCTGGCGAACCGACTGTCTGCGGACCCCGACAACAAAGTGCTCGTCCTCGAGGCGGGAGGTCCGGATAAAGACCCGATGATCCACATGCCGGGCGGGTTTGCCATGTTGCAAAAGCCAAGCGTCAACTACTGCTACTCGACCGCTCCGCAGAAACACCTCAACAACCGAGAACTATGGTTCCCGCTCGGGAAGACCCTCGGGGGCTCCAGCTCAATTAACGGTATGATCTACATCCGGGGACAGAAAGAAGACTACGACAGTTGGGCCGAAGCTGGAAATGCAGGTTGGTCCTACGAAAACGTGCTGCCTTATTTCCGCCGCGCAGAGAATAACGATACAATAGCTGATGAATATCACGGAACAGACGGGCCGCTCCGGGTTTCCAATCAAAGATCTCCACACATCATCTGCAAAGACTATATTCGAGCGGCGCAGCAAGCGGGCCATAAGCTGAACCCGGACTTTAATGGGGATGATCAGCTTGGCACGGGTTTGTACCAGGTGACACAGCACGAAGGTCGTCGTGCGTCAGCCGCAGTTTGTTATCTGCATCCGGCAATGAAGCGGTCGAATCTGACGGTTATCACGCACGCTCAGAGCAAACGGATCATCGTGGAGAACCGCCGTGCTGTTGGCGTTGAGTACATCAAGGATGGCAAGGTCGAGACGGCTCGGTGTGATCGTGAGGTGCTTATCACATCGGGCACAATCAACACTGCAAAGCTACTCCTGTTGTCAGGCATCGGCCCGACCGACGAACTTAAGACCCACGGCATCGACATGCAGCATCACATGGATGGTGTAGGCAAGAACTATCAGGACCACCTGAATACTTACGTGGTTTGTGATCTGCAGAAACCGATTTCGTACGATGGGCAGCATAAATTCCCCCAAAATATCAAACATGGCATCCAATACGCGCTCTACAAAACCGGAGCGCCGACGTCTCCTGTGGCCGAGGGCGGCTGTTTTATCGACGTGCATGGCACAGGTCGTGCCGACCTTCAGACGCATATCCTCCCCGCGTATGTGGTCAACGGCGCAAGGACATTTGTCCCCGGCCACGGGTTGACGATCAATACGTGTCACATGCGGCCAACAAGTCGGGGCGAAGTTACCCTGCGTTCGGCGAACCCGGATGATATGCCTGTTATCGACCCCAATTACCATGACACCGAATTCGACCGCGACATGTCGGTGCAGGCTGTACGACATGTGCGCGAGATTCTGGCGCAACCGGCGATTGCTCAACATATCAAGCGCGAGCGCTATCCAAGCAAAGATGCGACAACGCCGGAACAAATACTGGAATACGCGCGCGAATTTGCGTCGGTAGATTATCACCCAGTTGGCACGTGCAAAATGGGCACAGACGACATGGCCGTGGTCGACCCAGAACTGAAGGTACATGGTCTTGAGGGCCTTCGCGTATGTGACAACTCAATCATGCCCTACCTCAACAGTGGAAATACCAACGCACCTGCGATTATGATCGGCGAGAAGGCGGCAGCCATGATTTTGGGCGAACCGCCCCTGCATCAAGAGGTTCCAAAAAGAACATTCTTCCCTGCCGCCGAACCAGCATAGTGGGGCGTCAGGATGGCGGGATCGAAAAAAGTAACACTCAGGGATGTCGCGGAAATGGCGGGGGTTTCACCCGCCACCGTATCCCTCGTCGTTCAGGGAAAGGGCAACCTGAAGGACGAAACCCGCCAAGCCGTCATCGAAACGATTGAGGCTTCAGGTTATGCTCGCAAAACCCCCGTCATAAGAAACTCCAAGGGCCGACAGTTCGCTCTGGTTGTCGATGATATCTCCAATCCTTACTTTCACGAGCTATACGAAGGTCTGGACCAGGTTCTTGTCGATGCAGGCGCATACACATCTATTCTGTCATCTCATGACTCTGTGGAGCGTCAAAGCAAACTCCTAAGCGATCTATGGAACTCTGATATCGCGGGCGTGGTACTTGTGCCTGCGACTGGCACCACTCATGTGGATCTTGCCGATTTTGAGAACCGCCGCCGCCCGCTTTTCATGGCAGTCCGCCGCATTGGAAAAACGCCTTTTGACTACGTGGGCGCCAACCCAATGGTGGGTATGCAACTTGCCACAGAGCATCTCGTCGCTCTCGGTCATGAGAAAATAGGCTTCATCGGGGGCTATCAAAAGAACTTTGCGTATTCTGAACGCTATGCTGGTTTTGCCTCTTCGTTGATGAGCCATGGGCTGGATCTTCAGCAAAACTACATTCGCAACGGGGGCTCGACGCGAGATTTCGGTCGCATTGCGGTTGAAGCGCTACTGGAAGGGGATGACACACCAACTGCTCTGATCGCCTATAACGACCTTGTCGCAATTGGCATGATGGACGCAATCAGTGCCGCGGGGCTCACGGTCGGAAAAGATCTGGCTGTTATCGGTTATGACGACATTCCCGAAGCAGCTTTACAGCCCGTGCCACTGACATCCGTCGCGACCCCAGCCGCGAAACTCGGCGAGATGGTGGGGCAAGCCCTGCAAAACTGGTCGCTTGATCGAAGCGATGGCAATCCCCTGGACATCACGTACCCGCCCAGGTTGGTCGTACGTGAAAGCTGCGGAACTGCACTATGACTGACCTGTTTAAGGGCAGCTGGCTCAATCCACCTGCCGATTGGGCGCTTGAAGACGGTACTTTGCGCGTCACGACCGGCGCAAAAACCGATTTTTGGCGGCACACGCATTACGGGTTTGTGCGTGACAGTGGGCATTTTTGGCAGCTTTCAGCACCCAGGTCTTTCACGGCCACACTGACCTTCGAAGGTGATTACGAAACGCTGTACGATCAAGCCGGTGTCATGCTGCGGGTGGATCATGAAAACTGGATCAAGTGCGGCATCGAGCACTCCGACGGCATGACCAATTTCTCGATAGTTGTAACACGCGGCAATTCCGACTGGTCCGTGGTAGGCCAGCCCTTGATATCGGGCCCGCAAACGGTTCGGCTTACGGTGGAAAACAACGCAGTTATTGCTCATTTTCTGACGCCGGACAGTACGTGGCAACTGATGCGAGTGGCCGATTTCCCAATGTCAGACAAAGCCATGATTGGCCCGATGGCCTGCTCACCGGAACGAGCTGGTTTCAAAGCTCGTTTCATCAACTTCTCACTCTCATCTCCAATCGAAAATCCGCTACACGGATAAACAAGAAAGACAGCAAAATGTCAGACACTGTGGCTCCTCACATCACTAAAGCGCTCGACCTGATCGCGAAGAAGACACTTGAAGACGAAACCACGATTGGTGCTGCGTTTCCCTATGTGACGCATCCCGACGGGTCATGGGACACAATGTCCGTGAGCATTTCTGCAGGATATACCGGAGAAAACTGGAGCCACGGCAACTGGTTCTGCGGGTTTTGGGTTGGCCTGCTGCTAACAAGTTACCTGCACACAGGCGATGACAAGTATCTCAAACTTGCTGCCGATCGCATGGTTTTGGTCGAAGAGCGCGCCAGCGATGGAAACACGCACGATATCGGCTTCATTTTCCTCAGCTCCGCCATGCCGTTTTACCGGATTACCGGTGATGAACGTCATCGTGCGACTGCATTGCGCGCGGCCGACAAGCTGAGATCGCGACTGGTCGTCACCGAACGCGGCTCTTACGTGTCATCCTGGGGTCCGATGACCGACCCTCGTGGTCGTGCTGCCTCAGCCATCGATACAATGGCGAATATTCCTTTGCTCTACTGGGCTGGCAAAGAGGCCGACGACGCAAGTTTCCGTCTTGCCGCGGAAGAACACGCCAAAATGACGATGCTGTCTTTCAACCGTGACGACAACACCCAGTTCCACGCCGTTGAATACGACACAACGACCGGCGAACGCCTCCGCGGCTATACGTTCCAAGGCGCCCATGATGACAGCTATTGGTCTCGCGGAACGGGTTGGGCTGTTATGGGGCTTGCAGTCACTGCTGCCAACTCTGGGAATGTTGACTACCTCAACCAGGCAATCGCGATTTCTGAAAAATGGTTCGAAGCCCTCGGAGACAAAGCCGTACCGCCCTACGACTATGACGCGACTGGTGCTGATGTGCCTGAAGATTCCGCCGCAAGTGCGATCATGGCTGCGGGTCTGCTGGACCTTGCCGATATGCACCCTGACGAAGGCGTTGCCGCTTATTGGCGTGGCAAGGCAGAATTCCTGATCAAGGGACTTTGTGAGGGTTATTTGGCGACGGAAGATGCTCATCGCGGCATTCTCAAGCATGGCTGCTATTCGGAGCCGCACAAGATCGGCCCAGACGCTGCAGTGATGTTTGGGGACTATTTCTTTGCTGAAGCCCTGAACCGGATCGCGTTCCCTGGCAAATTCATCGAGAAGTATGGGAAGTTGTCGTAGCGCTTGAACGGAGTATCAATTTGGTTGGCGCACTTTTGCTTGACCTCAGAAAATACTCGCATTGTCTGCAGCCTTAGGGCTAAAGAAAACTGAGATCATGCGCCCGCAGCGAAAGCCGGCAATGCGGGCTGCATACGCAGCATTCAGCCTTTATACGCAAGGTCAGCTCTGGGCCGGAAGGCATGTAGGCGAGAGGTCTAAAAGGGAGATGCGAGTCCCCGCTTATCCCTCGTGCGCCCGGCATAGAGCACTACCGGTGAATCCGTCATAGCAATACATCTCCGGATCCGCGCTTCTGAACCAGATCGAGAAAGCCGGTGACACTCAACAACCAGGGTTGCTGGTCCGCGTGATATGTCCCGTGCAACCCTTGCGGCAAAACAAGGCGCAGGTTCTGAGCCTGCATTTCTGTTGTCTGCGCGCGGGAAATCGCGGGCTCAAGTGTCAGCAGGTGTTTTTCAGAAATCCGTTTGGCTTCAGCCAGAACCTGGCGCCAACGGTCTTTGCAGGTTGTTTTCACACCGAGCATCGTGAGACCACTTTCCGGATAGCTGTTATTTGCGTACTCTTCCTCGCCCGGAAACAGGAAGTCAGCGGCATTGCGTTTTTCAGTCGTGGCTTCACGTTTGTAGCGCAGGCTATGGGCCTGAAGAATGGCTTCGGTATGATGGCCAAACGCATATCCGGCTCGTGACTTGCGGCGGTTCTGCACCCCTAGCGAGAACTTCAGAAAGCCCTCCACATCAGCACCGCTTTCATCGAAGAACCCTGTCTTTAACCGATCCGCGACGATCTCGCGTTCCATGAAACGGAACAGCGCTTCTTCATGCTCCATCCAGGCCAACAGGGCCTCGTCCGGAGATCCGACGGGATCAACACCGGACAGACTGTCACGCGCGAATTTCGAGAATTTCGCAGTCGACGGGAACGCCAGACCAAACTTGCGAACGAGCCGCTCGAAGGCAGGCGGTTCGACGTCCTCTTGCTCAATGCCCAACGCATCCAGAATGATCCGGGCGGCAAAATCAACGTCCCTGCCCCCTTCGTTGCCAATGTCCCGCTGGCTGAGCTCATAGTCTCCGGTGAGAGCCAGTCCAAACAGCCACAGGAGCTGTTGTTCAATTGAACTGCCAGCAGGGCAGAGAACGGCCAGTACGTGGCGCTGAGCGGTCATGCAGAGAAACAGAGTGTCTCCGGCAGACGCGCGATAGACAACCGGCTCCGAAGCCGCCGGATAGTACAGCCTGTACTCCGCTGTTCGGTGTGGTTGCCGCTTTCGGCTGTTGTACCAGGAGCCGGCCAGGTTCAGCCTGATGGGATCATCTCCACTGTCGTCGATCCAGATATAGGTGACCGGGATCTTTTCCCGGTCTTCCGGGGTCCCGACAAATGCCCGGAACACATCAACGCCCTGGAACTCATGGCCATGGGAGACTTTGGGATCAACTTCCGTGCCGCGCAGGACTTTTGCACCGGCACCAACAAAATACTTCGACAGAAAACCGTGCCCGGACAAATACTGCTCCCTGAATGGCTACCGGAGCCCCTCAATATCAAGCTCCGCGTCGCCACAGGACAACCATTGCGAGAGCGTGTCAATCACATCCGCAATGTTTAGCCTGCCTTTTCCTTTCAGGGCGCATTCCCACACGATTGCTACGCGCCAGTCCGCTGCCCGAAGGGCAGCAAAGTTCTTCTGATCCCGCTGCACATTCCCGCCGATCTTGCCCCTCCAGAACTCTTCGCGCGTTTTTGGCCATTTGAACAGCGGGCATTGATGACCATGCCAGAAACACCCGTTTACAAAGATCACGGCCTGATATTTTGGCAGCACCAGATCCGGCCACCCGGGCAGTTTGCGGTCGTGCAGGCGATAGCGGTATCCCCGGGCATGAAGCCCGCGCCGAATGATCAGTTCCGGTTTGGTATCCGCACCCCGGATTGCCGCCATGTTGCGGCTGCGGGTTTGCCGGTCGTGGACGTCAGCCAGCTTCGCGAACAGGTACCGTCCCCTGCCCTTCCAGGATTGCGCGGACATGCGGCTCCATAATCCGCGCCACCTCGGCAAATACCGGCACGGCCACCGAGTTCCCAAACTGCTTGTAGGCCTGTGTATCCGAGACCGGGATCCGGAAGTCCTCAGGATAGCCCATCAGGCGGGCGCACTCGCGCGGCGTCAACCTGCGGGGATTGTTCCCCTCGCCACGGCTCACCAAAATTTCGGATCCGTCCTTGTAGTATCTGGCGGACAGAGTTCTGGCGATGCTGTCGCCGTTTACAAGACCAAAGCCAAACCCGTTGCCCTTAGCTTTGTGTTTGGCAGCATAGTCCTGCAGGTATTTCCAGAGCTTGTCAGTCAGCGTGTATTTGTCACTGACGGTGGCATCATTGCCGAGCGTGAAATGCCCTTCAGGATTCTCCAGACCGTTCTCCGGATGCAGAATGTCCCGCATTCGACGCGCCCCGCGTGACGGCAGAGCAACATCATCAAAGCTGAACGATACCTCCTCGCGGAATCCTATAATAACGATCCGCTCCCGGTGCTGGGGCACAAAGTGGGCTGCATCAATCACCCGGGGGTCGGGCACAAAGTAGCCCAGCTCGTACCGGAGTTTCCTCATGATGACCTCAAAGGTCCGGCCCTTGTCGTGGCTGCGCAGGTTTTTCACGTTTTCCAGCATGAATGCCGCCGGACGGTGATGCTTCAGGATCCGCAGCACATCGAAAAACAGCGTGCCCTGAGTTTCATCGTCGAAGCCATGGGCGCGGCCCAGCGCGTTCTTTTTTGACACCCCTGCAATCGAAAATGGCTGACAGGGAAAGCCCGCAACCAGAACATCGTGTTCCGGGATTTCTTCGGCTCCGATTTTCGTGATGTCGCCCGCGATGGGGCGATTATCTGCGAAGTTTGCATCGTAGGTTTGCTGAGCGTATTTGTCCCATTCAGACGTAAACACGCAGCGCCCGCCCACGCTCTCCATCGCCTTTCGCAGGCCGCCGATACCGGCAAACAGGTCAATGAACGAAAAAGCCGTGCCGGACGTGTCTGGCTGGCGCGCCTCGGCCTCCATTCGCAGGAGGTTCATCACCCCCTCACGCGGGGTTTCCTCTCCGCGTTTCCAGCGGTAGATGTGACTTTCAGAATAACCCAGTATTTCCGCGGCCTCAGAAACCGAATGCCCGGTTTTCTGCAACAACAATTCAAATTCGGTCATTCTGCTCGCCCTCTGCTCCCGCGCTTCAGATACCCGCGGGGAATTTTTTTGTCACTATGGCGACCAGGGTCCCGCGAAGCAAGAACATTCTGGAAACATCGGGATGAATCTGAAGTTAACGCAGGTCGGGACCTGAGGCTCATCAGGATGCTCGCCGCGATTTTGCGGTACATCCGAAGGTAGTGCAGATATCGCTCGACTTCCATGGCCCGGCAAGCCGTACTGCAGTCATGGACGACGTAACCCGGGAACAGCTCAGTTTTGTTTTTGCCAGGCTGACCGGCAATCTGGAGGATGCGGCCTCGCTGGCCCTGAAGGGCCAGCACCCGCAGATAGGTGCGGAAGAGGCCGACGAGCTGATACGGTCCATTCAGACCTTGCTGAACCACGCTGACGCCCGCATACGGGCCATAGCGCGACTGGCTGGCCAGAATCGCTGATACCCGGTCGACACACCTGGGACTGTGTTCGATAGGGGCGACGGGTAAAACACAGCCGCCCCTGATCCGGGTCGTGTCTGGACGCTAAAACCAGTGGCATAACTTTTCAGCCAGCATCCGCAGATGCGCGCCTGGCGCCACTGACATCGACACCCATTTTTTCCAGCCTGGCGAGTATCTCTTCGCGGCGCTGTTTGTCCTGGTTTTCTCTGGCATCCATTTCCGGCTGAACCTCCAGCATAATGTTGATCGCTTTGATCAGGGACGGCACATGACCTTTGAGACCTTTTTTACAGAGCGCCAGGTAGGCAGCTTCATATCCGTCCAGCGACACAGTCCGGCCATCCGGTGTGCGGGCTGCAACAGGCTCCGACAGGATCGCTGCAGCGTCTTTCACCAGATCGGAACGGGTCTTCGGCCGACCTTTCGGATTGCCAGACTGTCCTTTTTTCCACTGACTGGATTTCGGGGGTTTGCCATAGCCGATATCGTAGGCGTCAGTCATTTCCACCTCCATCGTCGATGACATTGACACCCATCTTCCGTAGCGCATTCAGGATCCGCTGCTTTTTCTCCTTCGGATCAAACTCAGCAGCTTGGGCGGCACCAGCCTCTTCCAGGATACGCCGCTGCAGGTCCATGGCACGCCGATCACCGGACAGCGCCAGTTCCCTCAGTTTACGGATCAGGGCTTCGCTGATCGGCATCTGCTTTTCTGCTCCTTTAGGCCTGACTTTACGCTTCAGCACCTTTTGCGTCAGAGACAGAATATCATCCTGTTTATTGGGTCGGCCTTTTGGGTTTCCGGATTTCCCCTTTTTGAAGCGGCTGTGTTCAGGCGGGCGCATATAGCCCACCTGAGTTTTGGTCTGGTCACTCATTCTGCAGCCTCCATGGCAAGAGCCATTGCCTCTTCAGCGCGATGAGCGGCCGTCTCGGCAAATGTCTCACCGGTGGCTTCCAGAACGGCTTGCTGCCCTGTCTGCGCCATAAAGCGGCGGCAGATAACGTCGCAATAGATAGGGTCTAGTTCCACCAGGCGGGCTCTGCGGCCACAGCGCTCCGCAGCTATCAGGGTCGTGCCGGAGCCACCAAAGCCGTCCAGCACGATATCACCGCGTCGAGTGACATCTCTGATCGCATCCGCCACCAGCGCCACAGGCTTAACCGTCGGGTGCAGTTCCAGATCTTTCTGATTGCCACCAAAGCTGTTCACACCAGGATAGTCCCAGACATTCGTCCGGTATCTGCCTTTCTCACCAAGGCCGAAGGTGTTGAGATGTGGAGCGGTTCCGACTTTCCAGACGTAGATCAGCTCATGTCTCGACCGGTAAAACGTACCCATGCCGCCATTGGTCTTGGCCCAAACGATCAGATTTTTTAGCTCTGAATAGGTTTTGGAACCGGCTGACTGCAGCTCCGGCATGTGGCGCCAATCCATGCAGACAAAGTGAATAGCACCATCGACACTGACACCAGCCATAGCGCCGAGTGACGCTTCCAGGAAGGCTGTAAAGGCACTTGAATCCATCTCACCGGCTGCCATTGCAAACTCACGGTGTTTCACGGCACCGGAGCCGCAGACATGACCATCGATTTTGACATTGTAAGGCGGATCGGTAAACACAGCGCGCGCACGATCGTCGCCCATCAGGCTTGCATATGTCTCGGGATCACGTGCATCACAGCAGATCAGTCTGTGCGTGCCGAGAATCCAGACATCACCGGACTTCGTGATTGCCTGTTCTGCAGCGGGCTCCGGCACCTCATCGGCCGGGTCCGCTGTTTCTTCATCATCGTCATCCAGCAACAGATCCAGTTCGGCCGTTTCAAAGCCGGTGATTTCCAGATCGAAATCCAGCTCCAGCTCTTCCAGCGCCTGGAATTCGATTTTCAGGATGTCGCGATCCCAGCCGGCCAGTTCAGCCAGTCTGTTGTCAGCAATGACATAGGCACGACGTTCTGCGTCCGACAAATGCGCCAGTACAACTGTCGGCACCTCGGCAGTGCCAAGCCGTCTAGCTGCAGCGACACGACCATGGCCGGCAATGATGCCGCCTTTTTCGTCGATCAACACAGGATTGGTAAAGCCAAACTGTCGGATCGACGCTGCGATCTGATCAATTTGCTTGTCACTGTGCGTGCGGGCATTGCCGGCATAGGGGATCAGATCAACCGTTTTGCGATATACGATCTTCAGCCGGGTTCCCTCCGGCAGAGATTTAATGTCAGCCATTTCGGGGCCTTTCAAATGCGCGCAGCCGGCTCGCCCTGACAGAGATCAGATCCCCGTTCGGGGAACCGGTCTGCGCTGTTTCAGGAAGAGGCCGGATCAACAGATCCCTGCGAAGGGCCGGAAACTCCCGGCACAAGATCGGCAGGCCCCCCACCGATCACTTCGCTGTGCGCGTGAACAAGCTAATAAAGTATGCGCTTGTTCAGGTCAGGCTGTTTAGCGCAGCTTCGGATAGTACATGTTTCCACGCGCGTCACAGAAGCCACCATTGATCTTGAATTCGGTGTTCAGCTGCGTTTCTCTCAGGCCACGCACATCAAGATCCAGGATCTCCGGCGACCAGTTTCCGAGACGGGCAAAGCGGATCATGCCAATACTCAGCAGGCGCCTTTCCTGCTCGGTCATCCACTGAAGTGGAATAGTCGGAATCGTCGAATACCTGAGTCTTATTGCCGCCTTCACACGACCAGGTCCCCAGATAATGGAGTCCCGGCCATCTGTCACAACTGGCAGAGCAAAACCAAATTTACGGATCGTATCAGCGATCACCTTGATCTGCTCGCCGCTGTGAAGCGGCATGTATTCGCGACCATAATCCACAAGTTTCTTTGGAGAAACCTGCTCTGTTTTCCACCGGCTTGTCACCGGCATTTTCGGAACCTGCAGTTCCAGTTTTGAAGCATGCATCAGAGTACTCCTCACACACCATTTGCCTCCGGACCATCCGGCGGCTTCGAAATTTCATGCGGTGATAGTCACCGCTTAACTCCGTTGATGCGTAAGCAGCCTCATAGGCGCTTACGGAATTGCCGGGTCTGAGCCCGACATCCGGCAGGTTCAGCAAACCTGCCAGCTTCCGTTGATAGGCAAGATCACCCGGTGGATGCGTCTTGCTGAACACCAGAAAGGAAAGTTCGGCGGGAATTTCAAGAACTTTTTTTGGTAGAGATGCCAGAATTATAAATGGCTTATACAAAAATGACATTCAGGCCGGTTTCGCCGTGATTTCGCACCGGGCAAACGGTTCACTCGGGGCCCTACCGCGGCCTCTCAACCCTGACGTGATTCGGCTTCGGCTCAGTCCAGTAGCTCGCCGCAGGGTACGCCCAGCGCAACAGCTATCTTGTCCACCACTTCTATCGTGGGATTTCTGGCCCCGCGTTCGAGATCACTGATGTAGGTTCTGTGGATGCCGGACTGATGCGCGAGCTCTTCCTGCGACCAGTGTTTCGACCGGCGCAGACGCCGCATGTTTCCACTGAGACGGTCACGAACATCCATGACCCCCAAAGGCACGGGATGTCGCCGATCCGTCTACAGACGATCAGTGACATTTTATGTTGACTTCCACCCTTCAGAAAGCATTTGTCGATGTCACTGATCGACGACAAAGGAATTGATATGCTGAATTCAGAAACAGCGGTTGGCGAGCTTGGGGTGACAATTGAAGACCAGGCAAATCTGGTCGCGAACTATATCATTGAAACCGGTCTGAAGCCGCTGCCCCTGCCCGCGGAGTTCTTCTACGCCTCCCTGCCGCTTTGTATAATCGATGCGGTGTTTTCTATTGGCGTCACATACACCTCCACCGCAAACACGGTGGCCGGGTTTTGCGAGCGCCAGGGCTGGACGAAGTCGCTGGCGCCGGATGCGCCTCGCTCAACCGGCGAGCACACCATCAGTGAGTTTCTGGCGCTGTTTGATGGCCTGACGCCGGAACAGATGGCTGATGACCTCTTCAGCAACCGGCAGCGCACATCGACTCGCTCTGGCATTCTAAAAGCAGTAGCAGTGCGTCAATTTGCTGAAGTGTTGAAAGAAAACGGGATCGAAGATTTTGGGGACATGACCGAAACCCGGCTGACTTTGGTCGAAAAGCAGGTCCGCGACATTCCGGGTCAGGGAAGCGGGATTTCATTTGACTACTTTCGGATGCTTGCAGGTGACGACAACCTGATCAAACCGGACCGGATGGTTCAGCGCTACATCGCTAATGCGACGAACATGAAACCTGAACGCGTCACGCCGGAGTTCGCTAGATCGCTGCTGCAAAACGTGATCTCAGTGCTGGCTATACGAGGATGCGACTGGTCGCCACGACAGTTGGATTATGCAGTCTGGACTAGGGAAAGAACTCGCTGACACGACTGAACCTAGTCTTCAGTTTACGACCCCCAAAAATCCGAACCTAAATGGCGCCTACAATCAATGTCTTCGGCGGCCTCAGGTCAGCCGATCACAAAATACGACACCGACCACATAGGGCAGCAACGCGCAGACAGCGAGTATAGCAGTTCTCAAGGCCGCTTCCTGAAAGCGGACCTTCACGCCTTGAAAAACTTCGGACAGAAGAGCCCATTGCTGCCGTTGCTCCAATTTCACGAGTTTGCAAACAAGGCATGATCGTCCGGCCCAAGCCCGCGTTATCTCAAGACTTCACTGCCGGATAGACAGGTATTAAAACTTCCATGAGAACCCGAATATTGTGCGTTGCTATTCGAAATCGACTTTTACGCCCCCCAAGCGAAAGATTTCTTTTGCGTAGAGGTAGTGCGTCTTCCATTTTTTATCCCGCTCGGTGTCGCCTCCGAGGTTTGGCACCACTAGGCGGGTTATACCTGCTGCGACGATTGCTCGGGCGCAGTCCGCACATGGAAACAGTGAAGCATACATTGTTGTGCCATCTAACGTTACGCCCTTCGCAAGCGCCGAGTTAATGGCGTTCCGCTCCGCGTGTTCCAGCACGAAGTACTTCCAATCTGGATCGCCCTCGATAGCCTGTAAGCTATCGGCCGGTGACAGCCCTAAGGACTTGGGGGGCGCGTTTGCACCTTCTGACAATATCTGCCCATCAGCATCGATGATGACCGCACCGACTTGACGGTGGGGGTCGTGGCTGAACTCGTGGAGTTCGTTGCACCGTCGTAAAAAGTCTTTGTCAAATTTCATCAGTTCCATGGCATATCGTTCCAGGTATTGAAGCCGAAGTCACTTTTAGAGGACCAAATGACACTACTTGCGGGAAAAGAACTAGATAATAAGAAGTTCTTTCGAGAGGGTAACCCCAAAAAGCGCGCATCCAGCTTCGACCTCACGGTTGGCAGCATTTTCAACGATGAGGGCCAAGAGATCGTTGGCCCATACAACCTGCAACCCAATGAGATGGTTCAGGTGACTTCGGCTGAGGTCTTTAGCCTTCCCGCTGACATTACCGCGCACGTATCCTACAAAACCAGCATGACGCACAAGGGTATTTGGGCGTTGACCGTCGGTGTCGTGGACCCGGGGTGGGATTGCCCTGTCTCCACTACCCTCTTCAACTTCAGCAAGGTTCCCTTTGCAATCAGTAAGGGCGATGTATTTTTGCGGGTTTCACTCTTCAAGCATTCGCCAGTGTCGGAGCTCCAACAAGGGCCCACCGTTGAAAACTATGAAAACGAAGTTCGCAAGACCGCTATGACGACCTTTGGGCGTCAGTTCTTGAATGCCGATAAGGTGGCTGACAAGGCAGGAGAAGTTGCGATGGAAAAGATGCGCAATTCGGCGCTCACTTGGGTGGGCCTGGCTGCGCTTATGTTTGCGCTTCTGCAACTTGCTGTATCTTGGGTCTTGCCCGCTGTCTTCGACAGTAGACAAACGACCTCGCAGTTGAGGGAAGAAATAGTTGAGCTAATAGCGCAGGTAGCGTCCCTCGCACACAAGGTTCAAAACACTGAGGCTGCTTCGTTGGAAGGTGAAATTGCTCCCTTAGATAACATAACTGATCCCAACGATGCCAAGTCTGAGCCCACCAAGTGAAAAGACGACGTCCACCGATGCAGGCTCACGTTGGATCATAAATTCCACAGCAGTCTGTAGCTTTCATCAGTAGACTGAAAACATGCCAATTTGAGTGGTCCAAATAGAAAGCCAGTGCGTGATTGGTCTTTGGTACATCAGCTCGGCGATCTCAGGCGCTGCTGAGCAGCAGCCCACTGCACGTGGGGTGGATTGGTGTTGTAAACTTCACATTTGCAGCAGGCTTTTTGTATGCAGCAAACGATGGCTCTGTGACCGACTTTACAAACTTTGATCAGCACAGAACGTCTGCTTTCTCCCAAAAGTGGTGGCCGTGGAATGACCGCTTCTGGCTGGCTATCTGCCGAATGCTACCTCAGATTTCTGGGCACACATCAGCGGCCAATACATCGCGAGCGACCAGCGAACCGGAGGAAATCTAGGCTGTAACTTCACGATTTAACATAACGGCCCTTATCCAGCCAAAATGCAGCGCGTTGGTGGGTTGACTATCCAACGCGCTGCAAATTTGTGAGCAAACTCACAGTATCAGCCGGGTGTACAATACCGGAATAGTGGGCTCCGCACGGGGTCGCCGCCATCCCCACCTCCGCACTCGATCCGCCCCACCGTGCGGCGTCTCCTGCGGTCCCCGCGCTTCATTGGGTCCGGGTCCCCGGTCGTGATCCGGCCCTAATTGACCAAAACCACTCAGATCAGGAAGTCAGGGCCTCCGTCTCCGTTATCTTTTCAAACTCAGGCAGAAACTCGGCGTGGTGCATTTCAATGTATCGCGTAATCCGAGCATTGCTGACGAGTTTCGAAACGTATCCGCGTGCCAGAACCAGATCGAGATGATCGGATCCGTAGGTATCTTCAACCAATCGCAGCTCACGTTCCAGATTGGCAGACTCGCGCTCCATCAACTCCAACTGCTGGCGTGAAACACCTTTCGCAGCCTTGGGTTTATCGGGATTAACCAACTGACTTTCAGGTGTTGCTGCCAACAGCGAACGTGCGTAGTTCACCGTGTATTTGTTCATTGTCACCATCAATTCCGCAGCCTCGATTTGACGCAGCGGCTTCATCTTTCTGAGAATTCGAAAGCTCGTCAGTGTAACCTGTTTGTCCTTCAGCAATTCGGCCGCCTCCGGACAAATCCCGTCCAGCAGGCGCCTCTTTTCCTGAAGTGTTTTAACGTTGATATTGAGAGCGCGCGCCAGTCGCCCTTCCGGAACGCCTCGCTTAAGAGCCATCAGGATCATTTTGTGTTCCTGGATCGTAGCGAGCCGGCTGATGCGTTTGTTGTAGGTGAAGGCTTCATCGTCAGTGGAGATCTGACAAAGCACGTCTTTCGCACCGCGATCCAGCAGAATCGCATGCCGGAGATGCCCATCAAGCAAAATGTAGTTTTCAGGGTCGGATTTGTCAGGCGCGATGACCAAAGGCTCGACAAGACCAATTTCCCTGATTGATGCAGCAACCTGAGCGTACTTAACCGTCTCCTTTGTACCTTTCTGAACGGCGTAGAGCGGGCAGATACGATCCAGCGCGATCCGAACCAGCTCCTTTTCGAACGCCAGTTCGATGGGTTTTTCCAGCTTATCGCGCATCATTGTATCTCTCCCGTCCTTGAAGAAAGCCTGTCCGTTAGCTTTTTGGGAAGTGTCGCAAGACTCTCCGCCCGCAACAGCGTCACGAAATTCTCGTCGTTCAGCAAAGTCCGAAGAGCTTCTGTGATGAACATCAGTTCATTGCGGGTTGCCGTCGCTTTACGAAGCAAAACCTGCTTTTTTTCAACGTCATTCTGGTATGTGCGCAGCAGGCTTTCGACGGACAATGATCGCCTTTGCCGTTTATCTGTACCAATCTGCCCTTTGCCATGTTTTTGGCGAGCTTCTACCAAACGTTTTGCGGCAAGGAGTTTACCACCGCGCAACAGATTGTTTTCGTAAGCCTGACGCAGAATGACCTGAATATTGCTGTCCTCCGCATCCGCAATATCGACGGCAACACTCACAGGAATTTTGCCACTTTCTACTGCTCTGAGCAGCCGGTGTTCCCCCCTTTCCAGCAACCGGAGAACACCCCGCACATATTTCATTGAAAGATAAGTTTTTTTCGCGATCTCCGCGTCTGAATATCCTCTGTTTTTCAGGCCTTTGATATCACGGAGTAGATCCAGGGCCTTATGATGGCGTCGCGCCAGATTCTCAACAAGACTCATAACAAGGCAATCTTCGTTGCTTGCAGTGATCACAATTGCAGGGATTTCGTCCTGGCCCAGTTCCTTAAAAGCCTCGAGCCGACCCTGACCACATACAAGATCATAGCGAAGTCCATCCTCGCCATCTCTTTTTGCAACCGTGATTGGCCGCTTCAGCCCCAGCTCTGCGATACTGTCGACCATAGCTTCAAAGGCCCTTCGGTTGCGAATGCGGGGATTAACGACTGAAATCAGATCAATGGGGATCAATTCCGCGATCTGAGAAGCACGGTAAGTCATCAAGCGGCCTCCGGAATTGGGACCTGAACCGCCATTTCAGACAACGGAGTGAATGTGTCGAAACGGTAGGCGTCAAGTGACAGGCCGTTGTTTTCAGCAAGCCGAAGGCGTGGCAATGTAATGTCGATACCCGGGAGCAGGTAATAGTCGAGTGGTTTCCTGTTGGGCCGATCCATCCGGACGGCAACAGTGATGTCGGGTTTCAGACTCGTGTCAAAACGGATGTTCCAGCGGAGAGACCCGGCGTTGGTTTCGTGACATCGCACAACGACGAGCGACGCAGTGAACTCGTTGTTAATTGTCAGAAGATCCGTAACGGGATCCCGTTCCACATTTCCGCCAACCTCGCCAATTCCTGCGATCGTATGTGCAACGATGTCAGGATGAATGTCCCGCAAGCGTCTGTTGATTTCGACATATCTGTAATCGCGATCAGGCTGAAAGCCGACAAGCTGATAAGCCCGAAGCAGGCTGCCAAAACGCGTACGGTATGAGCCGCTTGAAGGAAGCGTGTCTGCTTCATCGATGATCAGGCCTGACAGATATCCCTGAGCCTGAAGAATATCGCGCAAGCCTTCCAGCATTTCATCGTCAGTCAGTCTGGCTGATCTCGCTACGACGATTGCTCCTGCTGCAGCAAAAAGTTCTGGATCGACAATCGCCTCGAACGCACCCTCTGCCCTGACCCAGATATCTGGATCGTTTTGAACGCGATGTTTCTTCAGCTTGAAAGAACTTCGGTTCCAGACGTTGTTTCCGATGTATTTCTCGTTGATCAAAATCTGATGCACGGTACCGCGGGTCCAGGCGCGCTCCAGGTCGGTCAGAATTCCACGGGAATTCAGGCTTTCTGCAATGTCCGCTTCCGATTTCCCATCGTCGACAAATGATCGGAATATCTCCTGGACAATGGCAACCTCCTCCGCGGGGCCCGGAACCAGAGTGACCCTGTCCGTCTGAATACTCTTGTGCTGTCCCTGTTTGAGAATGCCTTTCGGTTCGCCATGTTCGTCAATCAGCATACGCCTCAGACCGAAACCGGGTGGCCCGCCCTGCCGATACCCTCTTTCAATCAGGCGACACTGTCCGGTGAATACTTTTTGAGAAAGCTCCCGGCTATACTCGCCGGCCATGGCGCGCTTAACGCCTTTGACAATTGTCGAGACCGGGCTGCCGTCGTTTTCGAATTGTTCAGCGCAATACACGACGGAAATACCGGCGCGTTTGCAGATGTACTCGTAGTAGGCGCTTTCATCAGCATCCTGAAACCGACCCCAGCGACTGATGTCGTAGACGAGAACTGTTTCGAAATCGGCACGCCCGGACTGTATATCGTCGATGAGCTGTTTCAGCCCGTCGCGCCCCTGGATTCGCAGGCCACTCTTACCTTCATCCGAGTATGTTCGAACGATATCAATACCTCGTTGTCGGGCATACTGAGCAATGGCATCGGATTGGTTCTCAGTCGAATAGCGCTGGTGTTCCGTCGACATGCGCACGTATTGCGCCCCGCGGATAGCGCGCCGCGTTTCAGGAGCGTCGGAGCTCTCGTAAAAATCGTCGCGCCAATTCAAGTGCAACGCACCTCCATTCGTCGAATTACACAACTGTCGGGAATGGCCGTGATTCCTGTGCGCCAAAGCTTAATCGCCCATCTTCGGAAAAGTATTTCCGAAGATGGGCAACACTTTTCCAAACCAGGACATTGGCAGATGAACAAATTAGACTATCGACTGGAATTAGCGGCGGCGCTGAAACGCGAACTTGGAGGATCACACCGGGCGGTAAAAGCGTCAATGAACTGGGCAGGTGTCTCAGAGCGAACCGCAAAGAACTGGCTTGCCGGAGCCAATGGACCCGCTGGCGAACACCTGATTGAACTCATGCGGCATTCAGACGAAGTCGCTATAACTGTTATGGCTCTTTGCGGCCGAAGCGAAGTTTGCATATCTTTAGAGCTTGCGTGTCTCCGGAAATCTCTTGTTCGAATGCTGACAACGACGGACGAAATCATGGGAAAGGAAACTTGAAAGAGCCACCCTTTCCCTGCAGTACCCTGAGTTTTCACTGAAAAGGCGCAAAAGCTTCCCTGTTTGGACATTCAGGGAATTCGCCCACAAACCATTGATCTGTTTGCAGATTTCAGACCTACGGACCTCAAGTAGCGCCAAAACGGTGCGTTTTCCCTGTAAAATTCCCTGTTTTCAGGGAATTTTGGGTGAGACTGGCTAGCTGCAAACTGCCTGCACAGCCATTTTCACGTAAGTAATTAATTTTATTGAATAAAAAATGTTGAGGGATCCCGCAACAATCCCGCAACATTTTTGATGGCTCACAGGTACGGATTCCAACCCTTTTGTAGCTGTTTTCGAGCAACTTTTCTCACACGTGAAGAATCAGCCCACCTAGGCAAATCACTCATCTTCGCCTAGGCTGCGCGCAGGCAAAAACAGGAAAAACAAATGTATGATGCCAGAGCAGTTGCGAACTATGTCCTCGAGAGAGCTTGGGAAGCGGGATATGACCTTACGCAGATCGACATCCAAAAAATCTGCTATTTTCTTCATGGGCACCACCTAGTTGAGCACGGTGCGCCGCTCATCTCGACAGAATTTGAAGCGTGGGATTATGGACCGGTACAGAGAGTATTAAGAGGGTCGTTCAAGAAGTTTGGCGATCAGCCAATACGCGAACTGGCGAGTGCTTTTGATCCCATAAAGCGCGTAAAACGAGAACTCCCGAAAATCTCAGACAACGCCGCGATTGATACAATCGAAAAGCACCTTCCATTGTATCTCGATGTACCCAGTTTTGAGTTAGTTGAGATGACACACCAGCCCGGTACACCTTGGTCACAAACCATGGAAGATGCTAAGGTACGGGTAAACGTCGGCATGAGAATCGAAAACCGGACCATTGCCGAAAGGTTTGAAGGCATAACCGAGTAGCAAGAGGTATCTCTTGAGCAGAAAAATGAGGAAGGTCAAAGGCCTTCTAGGTAGAATCCAATTTGTTGATCTCGCGGTTGCGATGGCTCAACCAGTGGCGATGCGAAAAGATCATCTCCGCACCTATCTTGATAGAGCATTGGCCGGTGGTCGGATGAGTTCATACGAGCAATTCCGGCGAGCAATTCCAAACATCTACGGTGTGACACGTGGTCTAGACCTGTCTCCTCCGCCAACTCTCGAACAGTTGCAGACGGAAACCAGATTGAAAATTCGGATGCTGCAGCGCGGAATTTCCCGCAACAAATCCCGCAACATTCTTTGAGGTGTACGGTCGTAACTATCTGTAATTTAATGTATTTTTGAAAAATTTTAATCCTACCACCCCAGCCATGATTTTCCCTAAAATCACGCACTGAATAATAAGCCGCCGATTGTAGCAAATTTTCAGAGACTTAGCTTTTGGCGTTTTGAGCTGAGACCCGAATGTGAGCGCAACAATGGTTGATTTCCGGCCGCAGTCTCAGTTCGCGATTCCGGCGGTACGAGTTTGGTGGCTTTGGATGAGTCTATAGATCAAAGTGCAGAGAAGTGACGAAGCATTTCAGTGATCTTCGCGCTGAGAATTTGAGTTGAACACAGCAACAGTACCTGACCGCGGCCTTTCACAACCTGTCTTGCCTTCGCTTTCGAACTAGCCTGATTTAGCCGAACCAGTCATGCAAAGTTCACGCAATGGGCACAGAAAACACACCGGTTGTGTTGGACGACACAGCGTTTGGCCAAGCATTTTGACGAGCTGATGATGGTCATCGATATCCTTGGCGTTCCAGTCGCGGGGCAGTATTGGAACCAGTCGTTCGTAGACCTCGACAGTGCTATCGTAACGCCCGATCATGCCAAGACGGCAGAGAACACGCAAATGATGGGTGTCCAGAACGATAGCAGGCTTTCTTAGGGTGCTAAAGTTCAGGACAGCCGCGGCTGTTTTCCGGCCAACGCCCGGCAGCTGCTCCAACCAACCGAGGGCATAATTCACCGAAAACACCTCAAGAAAATCGAGCGTTAACGCACCCTGGCTAGCGGTGACTGCCTGAAGTGCTTTTTTCAGCCTTGCTGCCTTAACGTCAGAAAACGTGACCTCAGAGATGAAACGCCGAATTTCGTCGACAGGCGCGTCCCGAAGGCTTTCCCAATTCCTAAATCCTTCGCGAAGGCGGAGAAAGGCCGCAGCCGATACCTCCCCGCGGGTCCTTCCACCAATTAGACCCACGACCAGTTGTGACACAGGCTCCAGCAGGAAATACGGCCCGGGCTGGCCAAAACAGCAAGAAAGCCGTCGATGGATTGCGATCAAACGATCAGTACGTTCGTCAGGCATCAAGAGTAGCTGCATGGTGAGCAATATAGCAGGATCGTGAACAAGTAGCGAACATCAACACTGGGTCGCGAAATACCTTACTTGGAAAAAAGGAGACTCTTCGAAAAGCTGCTGATCTGCCTTCGGATTTCCGTCCCATCGACGTTAAAGCACGTCTAAACGGTACGTTTCTCACGTGGAAGTCCCTGCTTTCAAATAGCTTTTGGGAAGGACCGCCCAGCTGCAAACACTCTAAAGTGCCATGGTTCCTTTTTGGCTTCATTCTTCCAAAGTGCCGCTGCTTGGCCAGATAGTCATGACTTGCCAGCCTGTGGTTCTTGGGATTTGGTGAGCAACACTTGGCAACCTAAGGGCTCGCGCGTCATGAAGCTTGAATTTCACCACATCAACTATGTCTCGGATAATGTCGAGCGGTTGCACCGTTTTTATACTCAGGTCCTTGGGCTTGCGGATATTCCGATCGAGAATTTCCCCCGCTCGGATGAAACCGAAAGCTCGGGCTACAGCGGTAAAATCCGCTTTGCCACCGATGGCACGATGCAAATGCATCTTGCCGAAAGAAATCTGGATGTTGCGTTCAAACATGGCGAGGCGATCAACCCGGTTGAGCGCGGCCATATCGCCTTTCGCACCGATGATATCGAGGCGTTCAAAAAGCTATTGGACGACAACGGAATTCACTACTCGGACTACGGAACCGCCTTTGCCAAGGAATGGCATCAGCTGTTCTTTCACGACCCCGAAGGCAATATCATCGAGGTTCACCAAGCGGTCTGAAACCAAAGGAGCCGCAGTTGAAACAAGCTGTACTGGTCGTAGATGTTCAACCCAGCTTTGACCCGCCGGACTGGTTGGTCGAACGCTGCCAGCATGTTGCGACGCGCTTTCCATCCATCGCTACGGTCGAACGCAATGACGAAGCAAAGGTACCCTTTTTCAAACAGCTTGGATGGAAGCCCCGCTCGATCGATGACAGCCTTGTTCATACAGACAAGACCGTCTTGAAATACGGGTACGGGCCGCCGCCAGAGGTCATTGAACAGTTCCGCGCCTGGAATATCGACCGCGTTCTGGTGTGCGGTATTCAGGCAGAAACCTGTGTGCTGGCCGCAGGGTTCGCTCTGTTCGATGCGGGGCTTCAGCCGACCATGATCGCAGATGCAGTTGTCGGGTCTTCCCTTGATCGCAGCGGTAAGCTTGGGCTGGATTTATGGCGTCATCACTTTGGTCAGATCATGAAGAATCATTTAGAAATCGCCTGACATGGGACAGGATAAAATTCTTATATACCACTGAAACTTATTCTAATTTCAGCGCAGTTCGGTGCGAACAGGTAATTGGACTTACGATACGTAAAGCGCGCCATCGTTTAAATCGGTTTCAGAGCGGCCATATTCCCCTCATCCCTTCATTTTTAACCGTGTCTGCCGAAACGGACGAGCCCGGCAGGCCCTTGTTCATACAGGATGGTCCCCATGAATTTCATTCTGCGCGGTAGCCTGGTTACGCAAATCATCATCGGTCTTGTGGCTGGTGCCCTTCTCGCCACATTTTGGCCAGCCGCTGGATCGGCCGTTGGGTTGCTGGGCGACTTCTTTGTCGATGCGCTGAAAGCGGTTGCACCTGTTCTGGTGCTGATCCTGGTCTGCGCCGCGATCACCAACCACAAAAAAGACAGTCAGGCCCGCATGGGGCCAGTTGTACTGCTGTACATCCTGGGAACCTTTGCCGCCGCTCTGGTAGCGGTGGCCGCCAGCTATCTGTTCCCGGTGACCCTGCACCTGACCGGCACACCCGAATTGCTTGAGGCCCCGGACGGTCTGGCCGAAGTGGTCAAGAACATCCTGCTGAAAATCGTCGACAATCCGGTGAACGCGCTGGCACAGGCGAACTACATCGGCATTCTGGCCTGGGCTGTGGGCCTTGGGCTGGTGTTCCGCCATGCCAGCGACACGACCAAGACAATCATGTCCGATCTGGACAGTGCCATAACCAAGATCGTCGCGGCCATCATCCGAGTTGCCCCCATTGGTATCTTTGGCATCGTGGCGTCGACCATTGCAGAAACCGGATTTGCGACCCTGGCCAGCTATGGTCACCTGCTGCTGGTTCTGATCGGTTGCATGGCGTTTATGGCGCTGGTGATGAACCCGCTGATCGTATTCCTGCGCATCCGCAAGAACCCCTATCCGCTGGTCTTCACCTGCCTCAAGGAATCCGGCATCACCGCGTTTTTCATGCGCAGTTCGGCCGCCAATATTCCGGTGAACATGGAACTGTGCCGCCGCATGGGTCTGGATGAGGAAACCTATTCGGTCACCATCCCCATCGGTGCGACGATCAACATGGCTGGCGCGGCGATTACCATCACGGTGATGACGCTGGCAACCGTGCACACGATGGGTATTCAGGTCGACTTCCTCTCGGCGCTGTTCCTCAGCATCATCGCATCCATTGCCGCGACCGGAGCATCGGGCGTTGCGGGCGGGTCGCTCTTGCTGATCCCGATGGCAGCCAGCCTGTTTGGCATCGACAACGCAACCGCGATGCAGGTGGTCAGCATCGGCTTTATCATCGGCGTGTTGCAGGACTTGGCTGAAACCGGGCTGAACTCTTCCACCGATGTGCTGTTCACGGCGGCCGGGTCGTACAAGCAAGGGGATCCCTACCCAAGTAAACTGCCGATGGAACAGGTCGCGGCCTGAACGCCCGACAAAAACTGGCCTGCAGCGGCCGAAACAGATCAGCCGCTGCGGGCCAACTTCAAAGAAGTTCACAGTGACTGCTTGAGCGGACACCGATAAAAATGTTAATATTGCAATATATTAGCCGTTAGTCTATCGGCCAAAACACATTCAAATCAAAGCAATAGAAACCGGAGGGATAGAATGGCACATTTTCATCGCACAGGGCAAAAAGCGTTTGGCGCGGCACTTTTCACGCTGATCGGTTCCTCCGTTTTGGCCCAAGATTCCGACTGGTCCTATGAGGCGACGATTTATCTGTTCATGCCCGAGACCGAGACCAGTTTCGAGACACCCCAGGGCACTCTGGACGCCACGCTCAGCTTTTCGGACGCGCTGGAAAACCTAGATTTCGCCTTTATGGGCGCAATCTCAGCGACCAACGGTCAATGGAGCGTTCTGGCCGACTACAATTACACCAACCTGTCTTTCGGCAGCAGCGGCCCTGCCGGAGGATCCCTGAACAGCTCGGTCAAAACGCAGTTTCTGACCGGTCTGCTGGGTTACCGGGTGCGCGACGACCAGGCGATGCAGGTTGATTTGGCAGGTGGATTCAGGTGGTACAGCACCGATACAGATTTCGCCTTGACCACAGGAGGCGGAGCCTCGCAAAGCAACACCGCCGATGACAGCTGGTTCGACCCTGTTGTCGGTGTTCGCGCCCGCGTTGCCCTTTCCGATGCCTGGAGCGGTACGGCCTATGTCGACTATGGCGGCTTTCGCAGCGGCAGCGAGACGTGGTCCGTTCTGCTGACGGCGGATTATGAGATCAACGACAGGTGGTTGTTGCGCGGCGGATACCGCTATATCTCATTTGATCACGACATTGACGGCAGCGACTATTCCTTTGACCAGTCCGGGCCACTGATCGGGGCTGCCTACCGGTTCTGAGGGGACGGATCGGCCCACTATCCATCTCTCCAATGCATCATGGATGCAGATGACCTATCGCACCATGCGACGTGAGGGGCGGCGCAACGTCTTGCATTTTTCGCCGTGCCGCCCCACTCGCCAAAGAATTGTTGACGAACGGGGGCGGTTTCGCCCACAGTCCATTCTGTCAGAAGATAAGGACCCAAGGCAGTGAGACCCAAGCTTCGACAACCGATGATGCGTCGCGACACCGGGTGCGATCTGGTCGCCTGACCCGCCGGAACAGACCGTTTTCATTTGACCCGGCACGGGTCTGTTTCCCCTGTTCAGGCTGATACCTCAATGACCATGACAGATGGATTGCGTATGGCAATCGACATCGGTGGGACGTTCACCGACACCGTCCTTTTGGACGATGCCTCTTGCGTGGTGGCGACCACCAAGACCCCCACCACACCCCAACGCCCCGCGCTTGGCGCGGTTACTGGCGCAACCCATGTGCTGGACAGTGCCGGGGCCGATTGGGCGCAGGTTCGCGGGTTTATCCACGGCACGACACTAGCCACCAACGCCCTCATCGAGCGGCGCGGCGCCGCCACAGCCACCATCACCACGCGCGGATTTCGCGACATCCTCGAAATCGCGTATGAGCGGCGCTACAGCCAATATGCGATTGATCTGGTCAAGCCGGACCTGATCGTGCACCGCACCCGATCATTGACCATCGGCGGGCGCATGGACGCCAGTGGGCAAGAATTAGAGCCGCTGGACAAGGCAGGCGTCGCGCCTTTGGTTGAGGACCTGAAGGCGCTAAGGGTTGAGGCCGTCGCCATCTGCCTGCTGCACGCCTATGCCAACCCCGCGCATGAACTGGCACTGCGCGACCTGCTGGCCCGGCACATGCCCGATCTGGTCGTCTCGCTGAGCCACGAGGTCAGCCCCGAAGCCCGTGAGTTCGACCGCCTGTGCACCACCATCGCCAACGCCTATGTGCAGCCGCTCATGGCCGGTTACCTTCAGGATTTTGAGGCGCGGTTTCGCAAACTGGGCCTTAGTTGCCCGATCCTGATGATGACGGCGGGCGGTGGGATGACCACGCTGGGCACGGCCGCCCGCCTGCCGATCCGGCTGGTGGAATCCGGCCCCGCCGGAGGGGCCGTTCTGGCCGCCCGCATCGCCGAGGCCACAGGCGAAACCAACGTTCTGTCCTTTGACATGGGCGGCACCACCGCCAAGCTGTGCCTGATCGACGACTTCCGCCCGCAGACAGCGCGCAAGTTTGAAATCTCGCGCGCGGAACGGTTCATCAAAGGCTCGGGCATGCCGGTGCGTATCCCGGTAATCGAGATGATCGAGATCGGTGCCGGAGGCGGTTCGATCGCAAGTGTCGACCGCCTGGGCCGCATTCAGGTTGGCCCCCACAGCGCGGGGTCCGATCCCGGCCCCGCGGCGTTTGGCAAGGGCGGCGACACGCCAACTGTCACTGATGCCGACCTGACTCTGGGTCTGATCGAACCGGGACGCTTTGCCGAAGGGCGCTTGCGGATCGACGCGAATGCGGCTTCGCAGGCCCTGACGCAGGATGTTGGAAACCCGCTGGACCTAAGCCCCGATCAGGCAGCCTTTGCGGTGAGCGAGATCGTCGATGAAAGCATGGCCAGCGCGGGCCGCATGCATGCCGTGGAATCCGGCAAAGACCTGAGTACCCGGTTGATGATCGCATTCGGTGGGAACGGCCCCCTGCATGCAACCCGCGTGGCCCGGCGCGCGCAGATGCGGCGCATACTGATCCCGCGCGATCCGGGTGTCGGCTCGGCCGTCGGATTCCTGTTCGCCCCCGTGTCCTACGAAGTGATCCGATCCCGCTATGCCCGGCTGGATGACCTGGATATCGACGGGCTGAACCGTTTTTTTGAAACCCTGCGAACGGAGGCCGAACAGGTCGTCCGCGCCGGAGCGCCAGAGGGCCCGCTGTTGCAGCGCCGGGTGGCCTATATGCGCTATCACGGGCAAGGGCATGAGATCGAAATCCCCCTGCCCGACCGCGCGCTGACCCCGGCGGACCTTGGCGCTTTGCGGCAGGCGTTTGAGAGCGAATACAGCAGACAATTCAGCCGGATCGTGCCGGGCATGAGCATCGAAATCCTGAACTGGGGGCTGTCCGTCTCCTCCCCCGCCCCCGCGCATGAGCCGTACCCTGACCTACCGGCAAGACAGCAGGTCACGACAACCGAACACCGCCAAATCCTGTGCGATGTCACCGGACAATGGCGTGCAGCGGGCGTGTTCGACCGGTCCAAGTTGACGCCCGGCGCAACGCTCAACGGCCCGGCCCTGATCATCGAGGCCCAAACAACCACATTCGTCAGCGCCGATTTCAGCGCCACCATCGATGGCCAAGGTAACATCTGGCTGACCCGGCCCACGGAGGTTCAATCATGATCCCATCAGATACCCGCCTGCAAGTGATGTGGAACCGCCTGCTGGCCGTGGTCGAGGAACAGGGACAGGCGCTGATCCGCGCGGCCTTTAGCCCCATTGTCCGTGAATGCGGCGACATCTCGGCCGGGATTTTTGACGCGCAGGGCCGGATGCTGGCACAGGCCGTAACCGGCACGCCGGGGCACATCAACACCATGGCCGAGGCCGTCAAAACCCTGCGCGCCCGCTTTTCCCAAAGCCAGATGAAGCCCGGCGACATCTACATGACCAACGATCCGTGGATCGCCTCGGGCCATCTGAACGACTTTCTGTTGATGATGCCGGTGTTCTTTGAGGGGGCGGTAATCGGGTACACGGCCTGCACCTCGCATCTGGTCGATCTGGGCGGGTTGGGCATGGGGCCCGAAGGCGCGGACATCTACGACGAAGGGCTGCTGATCCCTCCGTGCAAACTGGTCGACGCGGGCGAGGTGAACGCCCTGTTGCTGGAGATCGTCAAAGCGAACTCGCGCGAGCCCATCGCCAATGAGGGAGACATCTATGCGCTGATTGCCTGTTGTGAGGCCGGATCGGTGCGGCTGGTTCAGATGATGCAGGAATTCGGGCTATCGGACCTGCGCGCCCTGTCGGATTACATCATCGAAACCTCACGTCGTGGCACTCTGGACGCCATCGCTGCGCTGCCCAAGGGCACGTGGCGGCATGTGCTGACGGTCGACGGGTACGAAGATGAGATCGAATTGCACGCTGCCCTTACCATTGCCGACGATCACCTGCTGCTGGATTTCGACGGCACCGCAGGCTGTGTGGGCAAGGGGATCAATGTGCCGCTGAACTATGCGACCGCCTATTCCGTCTTTGCCCTGCGCTGCATTATCGGGGCGGACATCCCGAACAATGCAGGCTCGCTTGACCTGTTCCGTGTGACCGGGCCCAAGGGGTGTATCCTGAACGCGCAACCTCCGGCCCCGGTGGCCATGCGGCACACGCTGGGGCAGATGACGCCTGATCTGGTCTATGGCTGCCTGTCGCAAGCCCTGCCCGACAAAGTTCCGGCTGAGGGCGCATCTTGCATGTACGACCTGCCCCTGCGCCACGCGCCGGAGGCGGTGGATCGCGGCGACGATCTCTTTGCGCTGGAACTGGTCTTCAATGGTGGCACCGGTGCGCGCCCGCATCTGGACGGCCTGTCCGCCACGGCCTTTCCCAGCGGCGTCTGGGGCAGTCAGGTCGAAACGACCGAGGCCACAGCCCCGGTCCTGTTTCACCGGCGAGAGCTGCGGGTTGATTCTGGCGGTGCCGGACGATTGCGGGGCGGGTTGGGCCAGCATATCGAACTCAGCGCCGCAAAGGATCAGGACCTGATGCTGTTTCTGTCGGTCGAGCGGATCAGAAACCCTGCGCAGGGTCGGGATGGTGGGTTGGACGGTGCCCCCGGGCGCATCACGGTGCAACCCGGACACCGACCGCTTCCGGGCAAAGGCGAGGTTCGGATCAGGGCTGGTGAGACGCTGGTTTTCGAAACGCCGGGTGGCGGTGGTTTCGGACCGCCGCAGGACCGATCAGACGAAGCGCTGCAAGCCGATATCCGCGCGGGGCTTGTCAGCGACAAGGCCGCACGCACGTTGTATCGGAGGCCCTCATGACCCACCCAAACGCGCATATCGCGCGCATGTCGCCCTACGCGCTGGCCGATCTGAACGCGCCCGCCGACAAACCGCTGATCTCACTGTCGCAAAACGAAAGCCTGCGCCCGCCCAGCCCAAAGGTGCAAGAGGCCGCGATGGGAACCATGGGCACGTCGATGCTGTATCCCGACCCTGACTGGAGCGACCTGCGCCACGCTTTGGCCAACAGGCACGGGATCGACCCCGGGGATATCTTGTGCGGGAACGGATCGCTCGACCTGATTGGATGTCTGGCGCGGGTGTTCGCCGGGTCGGATCGGGCGGTGCTGGCCCCTGCCCACGCCTATCCTTTCTTTCAGACAGCCGCGCGACTGGCGGCTGCTCGGTTTGACACGGCCCCGGAAACGGATGCCACTGTCAACGTGGAAGCACTGTTGACCGCAGTCCAGCCGGATACCGGGATCGTCTTTGTTGCAAACCCCGGAAACCCGACCGGGACGCGCATTCCCAAATCCGAGCTCACCCGCCTGCGAGAAGGATTACGGCCTGACATCCTGCTGGTGATCGATGAAGCTTATGGCGAATTCGCCGACCACCTTAGTGAACGGTGTTTCGATATGGTGGATAAGGGCAACACGGTCGTTCTGCGCACCTTCTCCAAAGCTTACGGCATGGCCGGGTTTCGCGTTGGATGGGGGCTGTTTCCGAGCGCCATTGCGGCTGAGATGCGCAAGGCCATGAACCCGAACAACATTCCGGCTAGCGCACAGGCTGCGGCTATAGCGGCGGTGCAGGATGACAGCTATGTGCGCGAGACCTGCGCGATGACCGCCGCCTTTCGGGATCAGGCCGCCACTGATTTGCAGGATGCGGGCTTCTGCCCGTACACCAGTTTCACCAATTTCCTGCTCTTGGACATGGGCAGTCCCAAGGCCGCAGCCAGTGCGGACAACGCACTACGATCCGAGGGCGTTTTCCTACGCCCTCAAGGGGGCGCGGGCTTGCCGCACACTTTGCGCATGACCGTCGGCCCACGCGAGGCGATGGGCAAAGCAATCACCATCCTGAAACGCTGGAAATCAGAGGGCCAGACATGACCATATCCCGAGGACGCGCCCGGTTGGGGGTGCTGGTTCCGTTCACCAACACCAATCTCGAACCCGATCTGGCCCTGATAGCCCCGGCGGGCATTTCACTGCACGTGGCCCGGATGGGCGGGTATGACGAAGATGAAATTCCCGATGAGGCCCAAATGCACGATCTCGGGGCCGCCGATCTGGAGGAGCCCTTGCGCCTTTTGGCCGGGGCGAAGCCGGATGTGGTTCTCTATGGCTGCACGTCGGCGACCTTGACCCATGGTCCAGCTTTTGACCGGGACCTTGCCCGACGCATCAGCGCCAATAGCGGGGCCAAAACGGTGACTGCCGCCGGGGCGCTGGCCCATGCGCTGAACACGTTGGGGGTGAAACACATCGGTTTCGCCTCTCCCTATGTGCCCGCAATTAACGACATGGCGGTGGATTTTCTCGCGACCTTGGGTTTCGAAACAGTCCACCGGTCCGAGATTGCCGAGGCTTTGGACAACGAAGGCCAGGGCGCGTTGCACCCGGATGCCGTTTTTGAGTTGGGCCGTTCAGCGGATCATCCAAACGCTCAGGCACTGGTCCTGTCCTGCACCGACATGCGCAGCGTTGAAACCATCGACCGGCTGGAACAGGCAGTTGGCAAACCTGTGATCACATCAAACCAGGCGATAATGTTTCAGGCGCTGCAGATGGTGGGCCTTGCGGATCCCATCACAGGGTTCGGTCAGCTGTTGCAACGTTGCAGATAGATTGCAAGGTTCAAAGCTGATGGCAAACCCAACCCGGACCCGGCGAATTGGGTTGCGCATGACCCGAAAATCGAATTGAAACAAGATATACAAATACTTGAGATTTTGAGCTCCCCGAAAATTCAGGCCAGAGAGGTTTGCGGTATGTGGAAAACAAAAGCGGTCGCGGGTGTCGCAATCATTGGTGTGCTGGCAACAGCCGGCTACTCTTATTGGTCCCGTGACGACGGTTTTGTCGATATTCCTGCTGGCTCATTTTTGATGGGGTCTGAACGCTACCGGCCCGAAGAAACCCCCGTGCATCCGGTAGATGTCAGCAGTTTCCGCATAAGTCGAACGGAAATCACCAATGCCCAGTTTGCGGAATTCGTGGCGGATACCGGCTATGTAACGACCGCTGAAAAGGGTTTGGACAAGGACAAGTTTCCAAACGTTCCCGACGATTTGCGCGCCCCTGGATCCATGGTCTTTGCGCAACCCTCGGAACATGTCGACCGCGAGAACCCCAATCTGTGGTGGCGCTACGTGGCAGGTGCTAACTGGCAAAACCCAACCGGCCCCGGCAGCTCCATCGATGGGATGGACGACCACCCGGTCGTGCAAATCTCACCAGAAGATGCCGCCGCCTATGCCAAATGGGCCGGAGGCCGTCTTCCGACCGAGGCCGAATGGGAATATGCCGCACGCGGTGGGCTAGAGGGCGCGAATTATACGTGGGGCGACTCGTATGACCCTGCGCAGGGTTGGAAAGCCAACACATGGCAGGGCCGTTTCCCCAATGAGCAATTGGCCGAAGACGGACACCCCGGCACTGCCCCGGTGGGGAGTTTTCCACCCAACGGGTTTGGCCTTCACGACATGGCAGGAAACGTGTGGGAACACGTGTCGGACTGGTGGATTCCCGGCCATATCCCCGCCGAGGACCCTGACCCCCAGGGACCAGATGCGCAGATCGCGAAACGCTATGCCAATTCGGCCATGGGACCGATGCGGGTTGTCAAAGGGGGGTCATGGCTGTGTGCCCCGAACTTCTGCCGTCGCTACCGCCCCGCCGGGCGCCAACCGGCTGAGCTGAGCCTGGGCACCAATCATATCGGCTTTCGCGTGGTCAAAGACGTTCAGACGAACTGAGCCCGCAAACAGCAGAAATTCGTTGTTACTTTCGACAATGGATGACTTATTTGGGGGCACGACCCCAAGCGCGCGGTCCTGTTCTTTGAAAGGCTAACAATGAATATCCTGCGAAACCTGACACCGTTCGTTCTGAGTTTCGGCATTCTGACAAATGTACCGGCGCAAGCCGAACAACACAGCCCAGAACTGCAATTCGCCACGCAGTCCGAATATCTATACTCCGTCGCCATCGTAGCAACCGGCGGCACGATAGCCGAACGGATCGATCCCGACACAGGTGGCGCCGTGCCCGCCGTTTCGGCCAAGGACCTTGTTGCCGCGGTCCCCGGATTGTCAAAGTTGGCCAATATCGGTGTAGACCAATTCAGCAATATCGACTCGTCGCAGATGACACCGATGGACTGGGCGCAGCTAAGTGTGCGGTTGGACCAGATCCTGTCGCGCGATGACATTCAGGGGGCCGTGGTCACGCATGGAACCGATACCATGTCCGAAGGCGCATTTTTCGTCGATCTGACGCTGAAAAGCAAAAAACCAGTGGTGTTTACAGGTGCGATGAACAACGCCTCAAGCCCCAACCCCGATGGCCCGGGAAACATGTACAACGCCGTGGTACAGGTGCTGTCTCCGAACGCGCAGGATTGGGGGGTTTCGGTTACGTTGAACCAATACATCAACTCGGCCCGTCATGTCCGTAAGACCCAGACAACCAATGTTCAGACCTTCAATTCAGGGGAAAAAGGGTATCTGGGTTATGTGTTCAACGGTCAGGTGCAAAGGCTCAATGATCGCCTGCACCGCGTGCATGTCCCCCTGCCCGATCCTTTACCATCCTCTTTGCCGGATGTGCCGGTGATCATGGCCTATTCAGGATCGGACGGCAGATTGCTGCGCCACGCGGTTGACACCGGCGCACAGGGGCTTGTGGTTAACGGGGTCGGTGCGGGCAATGTGGATGCGAACATGTTCAGCGCGATCAAATACGCACTGGAAAAAGGCATTCCGGTGGTGATCGCGACGCGTGTCTATCACGGCAATGTCGAACCCGTTTACGGAGATGCCGGGGGCGGTGAAACCCTGCAAAAGGCCGGCGTTATTCTGGCCGGAGACTTACCCGCAGCCAAAGCGCGCCTGTTGCTGATCGCCGGTCTTTTGCATCACGGGCCGGACACCAAAGCGTTGAAGAAGCTTTTCAAGCAATAGACACCCATACCGGGCTAAGCAGGCCGGTTCCAGCGCAAGCCGGAGTGTTCTCGAACCGACGGGCACCAGCAAAGGTTGCGCCCGATTTCACCGCTGGGCAGCTGTGCTTTTTCTCACCACAAATAGCGCGCAGATTGCGCTATTGCGAGTTCGGTCGGACAGCCTCAAGTTGCCTCTGTTATTGACAACAATTCAACAAGTGTTTAAATGTTTCCATGACAAGCGCAGACCTGCATATTGACCAAACGACTCAGTTGGCGGAGACCTTCGGGCTCCTCGCCGACCCGACGCGCTTGTCGATCGTAATCGCTTGTATGGAACAAGAGCGGTCCGCGGGGGACATCGCCGCAAAGCTTGGCACGTCTCCGTCACTGACCAGTCATCATCTGAGGCTGCTGCGGTCGGCCCGGATTCTGAAATCGGAAAGACGCGGCAAGCAGGTTTTTTACACAATGGCAGATGCCTGTGTCCGCCGCGTTCTGACGATCATGATCGAGCATGTTTTCACACATGCCCAAGACCCAATGGACGACATCGTATAGGAGAAGAACTATGACGACAGTTACCCAACAGAAATGCGCCTGCGACACCTGCGTTTGCATCGTGGACATCAAGGATGCGGTCAAGAAAAACGACCGCAACTATTGCAGTGACAACTGCGCGAATGGCCACCCTGACGGCGTTGGATGTGGCCACAGCGGTTGTGCCTGCGACGCGTGAGTATTGATTTCAGCGGCATCCACGCTGTTCTAAAGTGTGGATGCCCCCCCGTCAGTTGTTGATACGCTGGCCAATTTCCGAGAGATCAGAGAGAGCCTGGGCCAAGACCTCTAGGTACGTGCCGTCGGGCGCTGGATGCGCCAATGGCGGTAGCACCACGTTTTCCAGACCCAACGCGCTAACGGCCTGCAGGGCTGCAGCATCTGGTTTGGCTTCCCAAATCAAAATTCGCGCCCCGGTCTGTTGTTTCAGATCACGCAGCACGGCAAGCTGTTCCGCATCAGGGCTGGCACCGGCCTCCCAGTCCAGCGATTTAATCCGCAGATTGTAGCGCTGCCCGAAATACTGGTACCGCGGATGCGTCGTGATCACGACACTCCCGCCAATTTGGGAAACCGCATTCCGGGCACTCTGGTCCAATGCCTCAAGATCATCCCGCAGCGTTTCCAGACGCGCTGACACCTCGTCGGGCGGGGCAAGATTGCGCGACACGATCGCCTGCGCAATCGCTTCGGCCTGAGCAGCCGCCAAAGTCGGATCCAGCCAGATGTACGCGGCAAGACCTTCATGTGAATGCTCGCCACCGTCGCCATGGCTGTGGGTGATACTTTCGGTGACGATGAACTGATCCTTGATCGCCCCAGATGTGTCCACCAAACGGGATCGCGGCAGCGATACGCGATCAACCCATGTTGCAAACCCCGCACCGTTCAACAGGATCAGGTCCGCCGATTGTACCCTACTGATATCGCTGATCGAGGGCCGCCAGAAGGACGGATCAACCCCGTCGGGCACCGGGAACACAACATCAGCGGATCCATCCAGTAGACGCTCGGCAAAATAAGTCAAAGGGTAGTTGACCGCGACCACCTGCGGTCGTTCCTGCGCCGCTGCACCCACTGCTATCAGCATGGAAAAGGCAGCTACAGCGCGGCCCCAAAAACGCTTCATCCTCAGCTCCCGCATTTACGCGCAATATCCTCGGGCGTTACAATCCAGTAATTGTCATGCCCGCCGGTATCGACCTCGATCACCAAACCGGTGGAATGGTCGACATTGGCCAGCGGGATCTGCGCGGTGCCGTCACTGCCGAGCGTTAACGTCGCCAACACGTCGTTTTGGCCATCCAACACGCGCACATCGCCTTTGCGGGCTGGCTTGCCATTCGAGAATTTGGCTTCGACATTTACCACGTCACAGTCGACAGACGCAAAAACGACAAGACCGTGTGCGACCGCAGCCACAGGGGCAGCGGCACAAAGCGCCGCCAAACCAAACGCGCGGATCACTGGCCGGTCCAGTCTTCGAAATGAACCCAGATCACCGCGCCCAGCTCAACGGCCTTGTCTTCTCCATCCTGCGGCAAGGTGTAATCCGCGGTATTGAGCGCCGCGAACCCCCACCAGCCGTCAGACGGCGCGGCATAGGTAAACACGCCATTGGCATCGGCCTTTACGGTTTGGGTGATCATCAGCTCATCAGGGACGGTGGCGCCTGCTCCGTCGTTAAGGAATTCAACCTCAACCTCGGCGTAGGGAACCGCCTCACCGTCCATTTTCACAATGCCCTGAAACACGTTGTGCTCCCACAGTCCAAAGGGCTTGGACAAGGGTACAATCTCGGTTTTCAGGCCAAGTTCGGTGTCCCAGCCTTCATCATCGCCATAGGCCGTCACATAGGTTTTCGTGTAGTGAATGATGAACGCATCCTCGGCAGGCTCCCAATAAGGTTCGGGCTCCATCGCGAAAATGTAAGTGCCCGGACGTTCCAGAGGGTAGTCAAGCGTATACCCCTGTTCGTCCATGACCGTTGCGTCCTGAAGGCTGCTCAGGATGTCGGTCGTGCTCCCCTCATGCGTGACGGTAAAGGCCGCGGGCTTGTCCAGTGTCATACCGTCCAGTTCGAACGGGTGCGAGAACGACATGATCAGCGACAGGCTGCGCCCGTCTTCCTGGCTGATCATGGGATCGCTGGGAATAATCATGCCGTAATGGGCCAGCGCCGGTGACACTGCGATACTGCTGACCAAAGCCGCTAAAACAATATGTCTTCCCATTATTCTCCCTTTCTCATGCACCAAGCGAGAGCAGCCAACCCACCCACGTCTCGGCATTTCGTGAAACCAATACGGCCCCAAGGGCCGCGATACACCCTGACACACACAGCAACGTCACGGTCTCTGCCGCCAATAGGCGCAGAACCATCCCCCGTCGGGCCCCCAGCTTGACAGCCGTCGCGATTTCCCGTGCACGCAGCCGATAGCTGAGGAAAACGGCCAGCCCGACCGCTGCGACTGCCGCAACGGCAATGATCGCGGTGACGACGTTCAACAGCGCTTTGATCCGGAAGATGCGATCGACCAATCCCTGAATGACGCGGGCAGGCTCGACCAACTGATTTGGGTTGTCGCGATCCAGATAACGACCTTTCAAAATCGTGGATGCCCGTGTGTCATAGGGGGCGACAATGACCGCAGTGGCCGGGAAACCGGCCTGCGTGCCGTGAAAATGAAAGCTGTCAATGTTTTCAGGCGTGATGCGTTGGTATTGAACCACGGCGGCATCTGCCAGCGCTGCAGTTCCTGCGGCGACATCTGCGGCAGTGACCACGTTTTCATGCCCGTGGCCGATCCCCTGAATCACCCAGGCCGTTTTGATATCGACAAAGATCGCCTGGTCGTCGGGTGTATTTGTCGGGGCCAGAACACCGACAATTGGCATTTCCAGTGGATAGGTTCCATCCAGATCGAACAGGTTTTCGGGGGCCGATACCAGACTGTCGCCAACGCCCTTGCCCAGCGCCTCGGCCACCGATGCACCAATCACGGCATCGCCCAGCAATGAAAGGCCGCGCCCGTCGGACAGGGTGAGGCCCCGGAAGTCGAAATAGTCCAGCGTGGTGCCGACAATGCGAAACCCGTCCGAGGAAAAGGCAGTATGCACCGGTATCGGCAAGGCCAACCCACCATCCCAGATCGCGTCCACTTCGCGCATGGCAATCGGATCGGGCCGTTCGTCGGAAAAATAGAGCGCAGCCATGGTCAGATCCAGCTGCGACCCACGGCTGCCCAGCAAGAGCGGGGTCGCCTCGCCTCGCGCGACAAGGGCGGTTTGGCTGGTGGCCAACAGGATTTGCGTGGCAATCGGCACGAACATGATCAGGGCGGCAGTGACCACAAGAACAAGGCTGCGCGCCCAGTGAAACCGCAGATAGGCAAAGGCAAGAAACACCGCATTCATACCGCCGCCACCTCGCGATATTGCGCGAAATCAATCACCCGATCGAAACGTGGCAGCAGTTCATGGTCATGGGTTACGGCCAATAGGGTCGCGCCCGCATGGGACGCCTGTTCGAACAACAGATCGAGAATGCGCCCTTTACTTTCGGGATCAAGATTGCCCGTCGCCTCATCTGAAAGGATGAGGCTGGGTTGCGTCACCAATGCCCGGCAAATCGCGACCCGCTGCTGCTCGCCCTGGCTAAGCGCGGCGGGATGCCTGTCCAATTTGTCACCAATCCCGCAGGCATTGGCCAAATCCTCTGCCCGGTTGCGGGCGCTGGCATCAAGTCGCAACGCCGGAGTGATGCGATAGGGGTACAGGATGTTTTGCCGGGCGGTCAGATAGTCCAGCAGCGCGAAATCCTGAAAGACAAAACCGATATGACTGGCGCGAAACTGACGCCGCCTGACATCGGTCAGCGTGGCAACGTCCACACCAGCGACCGAGATTTGCCCCGCATCCGGCGGCAGAATTCCGGCAATCAGGTTCAACAGGGTCGTCTTGCCACTGCCACTTGGGCCCACAATGGCCAGCCGTTCGCCCTCGGTCAGTTCCAACCGGGGAATGTGCAGGCGAAACCCGCCTGACGCGTATTCAAAGGCAAGGTCATCGATGCGGATCATTGATCATCTTCCGGGGCCAGGAACGTTTCACCTGCCGCATCGCGATTGACCTCACGCAGTTTGAAATCGGTTATGCGCCACGCCCCTTCGACCGGAGAGATCGAGAGATCTGCGCTGTAGGTGTTACCCCGCACGTGCAGGTGTTCCGCATGTCCCACTGTGCCGATGACCTGCCATGTGGCGTCAATGGCCAGCGTCGCGCCATCGCGCGCTACATCGCTGCTGACCATGTTAATTTCGTGGATCGTCTGATCCGCCTCCTCCAACCCGCCGCCTGCCATTGCGCCGACCCGCTCAAGGTAGAGGTATTCCAGCGCATCCCCATGCGTGACCTCGGCCAGCGTGTCATAGATTGCGTCTTCCTGCGTTTCGGCAAACGCGCTGTACACGACCAACAACAAGGCTGGTGTCAGTTCGTCCGACAGTTCATGCGCCACGGCGACCGTCATCCCGGGCATGCCCGATACGGAATAGGCCGTTGTGTCTGACGCGCGACCCGCACCTTCTGACGACAACAGAAAAACACCGGCAAAAATGCCGACGCCCAGACAGAACACCGCGGCTAACAGAAATTCTTGACGCACTAATCTCAGTCCCAAACTAATTCGAATACGTAAAGAATTGCGGTTTGGATCTATTTTAGCCTGACCATTTCAGCAATTGTCGTGCGTCGCGTGGCTTCAACCGGCGAAAAGGTTCTGTTTCAGGTCCCGATCCAGTTGCCTGTCCGCCTCAATCAGCTCTTGAATCGCCGTACGCCCCAATACGCGCTGGCGGTATGCGTCCAGTTGCGGAAACGGGGACGGATCGACCTGAGCGTAATCGGACAAAACGAAAAACCAGGTCAGATAGGCGTCTGCGGCTGAAAACCTGTCACCCAGCAAAAAGTCGTGTTCGCTCAGCTGACGTTCAAGGATTTCAAAACGTCTCGGCACCAACGCGCGAACGCGGTGTTTTACCTCTTCGGTGGCTTCTTGATAGAAGACGACGCGAAACAGACCTTTGTGCAGTTCCGTCGCGCAAAAAGTCAACCAGCGCAGCATTTGAAAATACGAAGGGTCCAAAGGATCGATCCGAAAAGAATCATTGGCCGACTGCGCCTGAATCCAGGCAATCACGGTCGAGGTTTCGGTCAGCCTGCTCCCGTCGTCCAACTCCAGAACCGCCACCTGCCCCATCGGGTTGATGTCAAAGAGCGACTGTCCCGAGGCCAGTTTCTTGGTCGACAGGTTGACGGGGGAAATGTTCAGATCAACGCCGCCCTCTGCCGCCGCAAACCGCGCTGCCAATGAGCATGTAAGGGGTGCATGATACAGGATCGCCATCTGCTTTTCCTATCGTTTCATTTTCAGCCGTTCACCCGTCCGCGTGATGTGTCTGGGCGGCTCTGATCTCAGCGATTGAGTGGCGCAAGCTATCCATCTTATCATCGATGTCCGCAGCCCCCAGCATTCCCTGATCGGCCAGCGTTTCCTCTACCGCCTGCAGCCAACATTCAAAATACCGGCTTTCAACCGATCTGGCCGTATGCGCGGCCTCATGCTTTTCCATTTCTGTGATCAAAGCTGCAAACCGGGTTTGAAAGACGGCCCAGGGAAAGAACCCCTGTTCAACCATAGCCACGACAAGCGCAAAAACCCGGGTTTGCCATGGGACCCAGAACAATGGCCCAGTTTCGCCCAAGCCCGGGATCGATTGGCGCATCGATGCAAGCGCGTGCTTATGGTCTTCAAACGGCTGCAAGATAACTCTCCCACAGGTCCAGACAGACGCGGCCATTGGGCTCTGCCGCGTCGCCCCAAAGATCAGAGGCCAGGAACTCCACTGTATAGCAATGCTGTGGCTGGGGACCCTGCCCTGCGGCCATTGCATCGGCGAATTGGAAAACCCCGTTATCAGCAATGACTTTGCCCAGATGGTTGCGTACATAGCGCGGGACACGGGTGTGCCCGGCGGGGCTGTTGGCCAGAACACGTACCGTTTGGCCAACAGAAAACAGCGGAGCAGCCGTGGCGGACGGGAATGTCATCTCAGCCCCCGCCTTGGTCGCGGCCAGAACCTCAGCCGGGCCAACTGCGGGATGGTCATCATGCGGGATGTCATACGTCTTGCGGCCCAAAGCCACCTCTTGCGCGTCCACCAGACCCGCCTCCCGAACCAGAGCAGTGGCTGCAATTGCCCATTTCTCAAAATAGTCCAGCCGCAGATAGTCGTCGGGTGCAAGACGCTCAATCGCATAACGGTGCTGATCGGCGCAAAAGGGAACCGACCAGGCCAAGGCTTCGGTCAGGGCAAAGGCGCGTTTTTGCCAGTCATGATCAAAGGCACGGTCCTTGTCGCGCGGGATTTTCCCGAACCCATGCATCCCGCCCATATCGTGAATGCCATCCATACGCCGCCCCTAAACCAACGCCGTGCCGATCATGCCGTCACGGGTCACAAGCTTAGCCAGGTCCGCATCGGACAGCCCGTCTGTCCCGTCGGGCCGACGCGGCAGAACAAGATAGCGGATTTCTGCGGTGCTGTCCCACACCTTGACCTGCACCTCTTCGGGCAATGTGACGCCGAACTCTGCCAAAACGGCCCGAGGTTCCCGCACCACGCGTGATCGGTAGGCGGGGCTTTTGTACCATGTGGGCGGCAGGCCCAGCACCGGCCACGGATAGCAGGAACACAAGGTACAGACGATGACGTTGTGAACTGTCGCCGAGTTCTCAACCACGCGGATATGTTCGCCTTGAAACCCACTGAACCCCATTGCGTTGATTGCGGCGGTTCCGTCGCGCAGCAGCCAGTCTTTGTATTCTGGGTCTGTCCACGCCCGCGCCACAACAGCCGCGCCATTGCGCGGGCCGGTTTCGCGTTCGTAATATTCAACGATACTGTCTAACGTTTCGGGTTTGACCAGACCTTTGGCCACCATCAACTCTTCCAGCGCGCGCACGCGCAGGGCGGGGCCTTCTTCCAACGGGTCGTGGTCGTGAGGCATGGTGCGGTTACTCCATCGCGCCCAGAATGCGCGCAAGGTTTGAAAAACGCGCGATCAGGGCGAAGATTACAATGTTGATCACCATGAAGATCACCGCAATCGACGCAATAACCGGCGTGTAGCCATAGCGCAGGGCGTTGAAAATCTTGATCGGCAAGGTCTCGACCGAGAAGCCCACGGTCATCAGCGCGATGATGTATTCATTCAGGCTGAGGACAAAGCAGAACGCAAACCCCGCGAAGGCAAAGGGGGCCGCAATCGGCAGGATCACGGTGCGGAAGACGACGGCGTTTGAGGCGCCCATGGTCTGGCCGGCCTCGATCAGCGCGTGATCGACGCTTTCTAACCCCAGCGAGATCGTCACCAAAGGCAAGGCCAGCAGGAAAACCGCATGGGCAATGATGACGTTGATCATCAGCCCGTTCAGGCCAATCCCGGTGAAAAACAGCAGGAAGGCCAGCGCCATGATCACAGGTGGCAGGATGAACGGTGCCACCCCAAGCGCCAGCAGCGCCTTGGCATAGCGCAGCCCATACCGCCACGCGAAATAGGCCACCGGCATCGCGATCAGAACCGACAGACTGGCCGAGGCAAAGGCGATGAACAGCGAATTTTTCAAGGCTGTGAACCAGTCATTTGCCACGAAAACCTCAGCGTACCAGCGGAAAGAAAAGCCGCGCGGCGGGAAGGCCAGGAACTTTTTGGCGTTGAACGACACAGCCGCGATCACAAGGATCGGTCCGATCAGATACAGCGCAAACAGCGCCAGATAGATGCTGCGCAGTGCCCTCATGCCTTTTTCCCCGAGAATTTTGTGACCAGCCAAATCACAGTCGCGCTGAGAACCAGCAACACCACAGCCAATGCCGAGGCAAACGGCATGTTGAAGTTGAAAATCGCCTGATCCGTAATCAGCACTGACAGCGTCCAGTGTTCGGGCTTACCCAGAACCTGCGGCACAATGATGGCCCCCAGCGTCAGCACGAACACCGTCACCCCGCCCGAGATGATCGCAGGCCGCGTAACGGGAATGATCACCGTGAAAAACGTCCGCAAAGGCGAGGCCCCAAGCGTGCGCGATGCCTCGATCAAGCTTTTGTCCAACCGGCTGAGCGCAGGAAACAGCAGCAGGACTGAAAACGGCACGGTCAGATAGACCAGCGCGGCCACCACTGCGCCTGCCGAGGGGGTCATAGCAAAGCTTTTCTCAATCACCCCGATCCAGACAAGTATGTTGGCCACGCCTGCGGTGCGGGACAAAAGGATTTGCCAGCTGAAGGCGATCAGCACTTCGGACAGGGACAGCTGCGCCAGAATGTAGATCAGCCAAAAGGTTTGCGAGCGCGGCGGGAACGTGGTCAGGAAATAGGTGAAAGGATACGCGATCAGCAGGCTCAGCACCGCGATCAGCGCGCAAAGACCGGCCGAGAACAGCGCCCGTTCGATATAGAACCACGTCAGGAACCGTTCAAAATGCTGCAGGTCAAAGCTGGTGGCATAGCCTCCGTCATCGGTCGGGGTAGACACGCTGGTCAGCAGGATCAGGACAAAGGGGATCACGAAAAACGCCCCGATCATCACCGAGGACGGGATCAGCCCGATATAGCGGGAAAGCGCGCTTGTCTGCATCCCTCCCCCCCTTACACCGCCAGCACGCTGCAGGCCGCAGCGGGCATTTCCACGTGGACCTGATCGCCCACTTTCACATTGGGCCAGTCCTTTGGCGTCAGGACCGAGATCACCTCGTGCCCGGCGCAATCCACCAAAATTTCGATCGTGGCCCCGATATCACGCACGAATGTCACTGTGCCGGTGACCGAATTGGCCAAATCCACGTCCGAGGGGTGATGCACGAACACCTCTTCGGGTCGGGTCATCAGTAAAACGTCATCACCTTGGGCAAAATGGCCTGTGTTGCCGCCCACCGTAAGATCGGTCCCGTTTACATGCACGCTGTCAGGTCCCGACATTTTTGCGGGCAACAGGTTGCTGGTGCCGATGAAACCGGCGACAAATTTGTCGACCGGGGTCTTGTAGATCTCCATCGGGGTGCCGGTCTGCAGCACCTGCGCCTTGCCCATGACCACGATCTGATCAGCCATCGTCATCGCCTCGGTCTGATCATGTGTGACGACGACGGTGGTGATCCCAAGCTCTTGCTGCAGTTTGCGCAGCTCGATCTGCATGACCTCGCGCAGATTGGCATCCAGCGCCGACATCGGCTCATCCAGCAGAAACACCTGCGGATTCAGGGCCAAGGCCCGCGCGATGGCGACGCGCTGACGCTGACCGCCGGACAATTGCGAGATCTTACGATCCTCAAGCCCCGGCAGGTGAACCATGTCCAGCAACTGCCGTGCGCGGTCTTCGCATTCTGACCGGGAATGGCCCCGAATGCGCATCGCATAGCTGATATTTTCGCCCACATTCAAATGCGGAAAGAGCGCAAAAGACTGAAACACCATGCCGATATTGCGCTGATGGACGGGCACGCCGGTCAGGTCCTGATCCTCGAACCGGATCGTACCTTGCGTGGGTTCGTCCAGCCCCGCGATCATCCGCAGCAGAGTGGTCTTGCCACAACCAGACGGCCCCAGAAAACAGATCATCTCGCCGGTATTGAACTGAAGGTTCACATCTGTAACGGCCGTCACTGTGCCAAACTTTTTGGTGACGTTTTCGATGCTTAAACCTGGCATATGGGTCTTTTCTTTCAACAAGGGAAACGGCCCGCCCCACCTGCGCGGGACGGGCCAGTATCGTGAGTGGTGTTATCCCGCGATCATTTGGTTCCAGGTGTCGGAAATCCAGTTCGCGTGATCTTTGTAGATGTCATAGCGCGGCACAATCGGCGCCTTGGGGCTGCTGACGGCGGCCAGTTCTTCTTCGGTCAAATCGGTCAGGGCGGGATCGACGACCGGCGCGGTGCCTACGTTGCGCGACAACAGGGCCTGCGTTTCAGCCGCCGAGATGAAGTTGATGAATTCGTGAATCTCGTCGACCGGCTGGGCGTGTTCGGGCACGATCCAATAGCCCGAGTCCACAACCGCACCTTCTTTCGGGAAGGTGGACACAACCGGGAAGCCTTCGGCGGCAGCAAGGCCCGCCACATCGTGATAATACTGACCCATCGGAATCTCACCGTCCTGCAGCGCTTGCTGGAACGCGCCTTCGTCCTTGTACCAAAGCCGCACATTGGGGACGAGTTCGGACAGTTTGTCGAACACCTGCTGGATACCTTCCTTGGTGTCCAGAATATCCGTGCCACCAAAGAAAGTGGCCGCCGTCACCTCAAGCATGTGCGAGTTCGACGCCAGACCCAGCAGGCCGATTTGGTCCTTGTAGGTCTCATCCCACAGCGCGGCCCAGCTGTCCGGGGCCTGCGGGATTTCGTCCGAATTGGTGCACAGTGTGATGTACCACGACACCGCGCCAACGCCGTACAGGGTACCATCGTCATACCGGTCCTTGAACCGATCAGGCATGTTCGACAGGTTCGGAATTTTGGAATCGTCCAGCGTTTTGAACACTTTCTGATCTGCCCCGTGGCTGCGTGGGATGCCTGCCATCAGAGACACATCCGCCGGGGCGGTTTTGGCGCGAGCAGCGTTCTTGATCTGCACCAGCCACGTCTCACCGGTAGGTACGGCAACCGAGTTCACCTCGATCCCAGTGGCACTGGTGAATTCAGGATAGATGAACTGCTTGAAGCTGTCTTCAAAGAAGCCGCCATAAGTTCCAACCTTCAGCGGTTGCGCCGCCTGAACGATGGCCGGCGCAGCCAGCGCGACAGCGCCGGTTGCGGCAGCGGTTCCCAGAAATCGGCGGCGTGAAAAGGTTTTTGGCATTGTGATCTCCTGTTGGTTTTGTTCAGTTGGCCCGGTTTTTGGGCAGGACGCACAGCATTTCATAGGCCAGGTTCGCCCCGATCAGCGCAGTACATCCGCTGACATCATATTGCGGTGAAACTTCGACCAGATCAGTTCCGACAAGGTTCAGCCCGGCACAGCCGCGCACGATCTCAAGCGCCTGTATATTGGTCAGCCCACCCATTTCGACAGTCCCGGTTCCGGGCGCATAGGCCGGGTCCAGACTGTCGATGTCAAAGGTCAGATAGGTTGGCGTGTCGCCGATTTTGGCACGGATATCCTGCATCAAAGGGGTCATGGATTTATGCCAGCACTCCTCGGCCGGAATGACAGTAAAGCCCTGTTTGCGACCCCAGTCAAAATCGTCGGGCGCATAGCCAGTGCCACGCAACCCGATCTGAAAGACCTTGTCGTTCTGCAGCAAGCCATCTTCTACCGCGCGGCGGAATGGGGTGCCGTGGGCAATCTTTTCGCCGAACATCTCATCGTTCGTATCGGCATGAGCATCCACATGGATCAACGCCACCGGCCCGTGCTTGCGCGCAATGGCCCGCAACACCGGATAGCTCAGCGTGTGATCACCGCCCAACGTGATTGGAACGACATCGTGGCTGAGGATCTCATCATAGGCACCGGTGATGATGTCCATGGTTTTCTTCAGATCAAACGTGTTGATCGCCACGTCGCCAATATCGGCCACCTGCATATTGGCAAAGGGCGCAGCCCCCGTGGCCATGTTGAACGGCCGCAGCATACAGCTTTCGGCGCGGATCGCGCGCGGACCATGCCGCGTTCCGGTCCGGTTTGAGGTCCCGATATCCATCGGTATCCCCACAAAACAAGCGTCCAGCCCCTGTGCCGTGTCCTGCGCCGGCAGCCGCATCATCGTGGTCCCGCCCCCGAAACGCGGCATTTCGTTCCCGCCCAGAGGTTGATTGAAATGCGGCCTTGCGGTGTCTGGCATTGTGGGTCCTGTCACGCTGAACATTCGATTACCCTCGCACCCTAGCCAGACGTGAGCGGGCAAAAAATACCGTTACGCAAACTCTTACATTGTCATTTGGCAATGTAATCCCCCTCATAAATCTCTTCGAGAAGTGAAACAAACAGCTCGTTGACTTTGGGCAGGCTTCCCGATCTCGTGACGATCTGCATGGAGCAGGTATAGTCTTCGTTGGCGTTGGGCAGGCGCCGAACACGACCCTGCTGTTCGAGCGGGATGGCCAGATGCAGGGGCAAAAGGCCGATATAGGCGCCGCTCAGAACCAGGATCAGCTGTGCCTCAATCTCTTGCACGAACAGGTCCCGCTCGGACGGATTCAGGGTTTTTCGCCTTTGCTGATTCCAATATCCGCGATGCACCCAAGCCTGACGCGCGATCACATCCTCGGTGATCGTCTCTGCAGCGGCGGAAAACAGCGGATGCGCGTCCGCACAATAGAGCGCGTGGTTTTCCTCGTATAAATCCGTCAGGATTAACCCGTTGCTGACATTGTCAAAACTGCCAAATCCGATGTGATAACTTCCATCCAGAATACCATGTAAAATCTCTTGCGGCTCCGAAATTGTAAGGTCGATCCGAACGGCTGGCGCGGCCTCGGTGAACCGTTTGATCGCCTGCGGCAGCTTGAAATTCGCGTCACTTGTGGTGGCATCTACCACCGCCAGCTTCAAACGGCCCACCAGATTGCCTTTCAACGCGGCCAAATGGGTCGAATGTTCATCCAGAGACCCAAGCAGAGCCAGGCCGATCTGATGCACCATCTGCCCCTTCTCGGTCAGCAGAAACCCACGCCGTCCCCTTTGACATAGGCGCACGCCCAAACGCTCCTCCAACGCGGTAATGTGGTTCGAGATCGTGGGCTGGCTCAGGCCAAGTTCCACCTGCGCGGCCGAAAAGCCCCGATTACGCACAACACTGTCGAACACTGTCAATAAATGGATGTCTGAGCCGGTGATTTTCATCCTTGCATTGAGCCCGAGAAATGTATCCGTTTGCAACGCGCTATTTGTAAATATTGCCTTTCTGAATACGGTCGCGCGAAGAAAAGCTGAAAATTTGATCCAACAGCGCCAAAGTAAGGGGCCGGATATGAAAATCACCGCATTTCAGATGCAGGCGGGCGGCACCCCCGATGACCGGTTGTCTCAGTTGGAACAGGCCATGCGCGATGCCAAAGCGGACGGCACAGATTTGCTGGTCGCACCCGAACTGGCCATTTCCGGATATGGTCGCGGCGCCGCGTTGCGGACCCTGGCGCAACCAAAAGACGGCCTCTGGGTGCAAAAGCTGCAGCAGCTGGTGCGTGATCTCGGCATCAGCCTTGTCACCGGGTTCCCCGAAGCCGACGGCGACCAGCGGTACATCAGTGCCGTCATCATCAACAGCGCAGATCCAGATAGACCGCTGATCTATCGAAAGAACTGCCTTTACGGCGATTACGAGAAAGGGATTTTCCACACGCCCCGGCGGTCAACTATCCTGGCCGACATGCACGGCCTGAAACTGGGTTTTCTGATCTGCTATGACGTCGAGTTTCCGGAAAACACCCGCAGGCTGGCACAGGCTGGCGCGCAAGTGATTATCGTGCCGACCGCCATGGCCGAAGGACCTGCTGGCGCGTTCATTACCCAACATGTTGTTCCAGTGCGCGCCTTTGAAAATCAGGTTTTCATTGTCTACGCCAATCATGCGGGCATCGATGAAAGCTATAGCTATCAGGGCATGTCCTCGATCGTGGCCCCAGACGGGCAAAGTTTGGCCTTTGCACCGCAAGATTCAGCCGCTCTTATCTCAGCCCGGATCGATCCTGAGGAATATGCAAAATCCCGTGCGGACAACCCTTACCTGTCCGATACGCTGTCGCTTGAGCTGGCGCGCCCGTGACGCTGCGCATGACCGTTCAGAGACCACCAAAAGGATCGACCCTGCGCCAAACCTAAAATTTTCTGGGGAATGGTGCTGCTGGAGAGAATTGAACTCGGCTTTGTTGATCTTATAGTGTTGTTTTTATTGCATAAAAATTCCAGCAGATCAACCTTTGTGTAGGAGTATTGTCGGGGAACTATATGCCGCCACGGCATTAAGAGATCAGCAGGACCAATGCGACCAGCGCAAGAGTGAAAAACGAACTGGCTGCCAAGGGGACGTAAGGGTTCCGGTCGATCAATTTAGAGTTTTCCGCCGTTAGCTTTGCGGTCTGCGCATTCAATTCGGCAATGGTCTCGTAGAACTGCTTGGTATCCATTTTGAGTGCCCCCTAAGGTTCGCCCCTCAGATTATACTCAGGCTGCCAGTGGTGTCACTATTGGCTGCTTGTGGGGACGCTCTTGCTGTCAAGGCTCAGTGGGGCCAGACCATCGGCACCACCTCGTTGGAGGCAGCGGGGTAAAGTGGTCAGCTTATGTCTTCGTTTGAGAGCCACCTTTGGGGCGCGTTATCGGGCCGCGCTTTCGACTTCGCCAATGCCTCTTTGTAAGCTCGTTCATCGGCGCGGCGTTCGGCTCGTTTCCTCATAGCCTCGGCAGCAACGTCAGATGCGTCAGCAATCCGGTCGTCCCCAAAGGAAACCCCAGATAGTTGGTTGCACTTCGGGTTGGTGTGTTCACCCATGTTCTTAGCCATCCACTTGGCTGAATGTGATGATGCGCTGCTTGACCGCAACGTCCCAAGACACCGGAACGCCATCGACCAGAACTTGCAGGCCCCCACCCGGTTTCTCGACGTAGTCCCACCCAGCTTGGGTTAGCATGTCCTTGGCGCGGTCAGTCTCGTAGCGGTCCATCTGAGGCAAATAAGCTTCGCCAATACCGCGCAGACCATCTGATTTGTGATGGACGAAAAAGTTGCGGGCGGCTTCGACCACGTTGGACCTGAGTTGAGGGTTGTCGGCTACGAACGCAGTCAAGGCATCTTCATTGTCCAAGCCAGCCTCTGCCAAAATGTCCATCCCGCTGTCGTATGCGCCTTGCCAGACGCCGCCGACTTTCTCCCGCATCTCATCAGGTTCAACGCCCGCCATGCTGGCCATGCGTCCGATGGTGCCTTCGTCCATGTCGCCATTGTGAAGGATGCTGTCCACCATCTTAAAGAGATCGCCGGGGTTCTGCCCTTTCAGAAACTCTTGCATGGTCGCGTCGGCGTCTTCCCCGAACGACACGCCCGAAGGCTCTGCTTTGGGGGCCTCTGGGTGTTCAGCCGATTTGTTTGCGGCCTTTGCGGCAGCAGTTGGGTCTTTCACAGTGATCGGTGCGTTGGCGTCAGAGAATGTGCCATCGCCATTGCGAACCAAGAGACCCATGCCTACGGCAACGTCGATGCTTGTGCGGGTTCCTCCAATGTCCACGGTATCTTTGCCAGACGGGTTGCGCCCGAAGATGCCGCCGCCGCTATGGCTTTCTACGGTTGCGATAATGCTGCCCTGAGCGGGTGCTTCTTGGCCCATCGTGTAGGAAGCGGAGCGGTTGCTCATGACCGGCCCTGTGCCGGTAATCTCCAAGCCGCCGTTACCCACAACCGTGTCGGGTGTGTTGGCGATAGAGGCGTTCGCAGTGTTCGATCCAGAGGCTTCGGTCTCGCCAGTTGCGGTTGTCCAGTTTGTCATGTTGTATTCCTTAGGAAAGTTGAGGGGGTGGGCACCCTTGGTCGGTGTCGTGGGTGCCCTTGATAAAGGAGACGCCCCCAGCATGAGGGGACGCCTGTTAGATTGTGGTCTAGTATGTGGGCTACTGAGAGTATTCCGGTAGGCCGCCGCTGATCGCCGCGAGGACGTTCCGAACCCCGAACATGTTCTGCAACAGGCTGATTTTTGTCAGCGCATTGAAGTCCTTTTCGGAGAACTTGTAGTTCGGATTAAGGGCACCCTGAACGGCACCGCCAACGCCGCGACTTGCGCCGTCGAGAAGGTCACCTGTGGGGTTGCTGATGAGCAAATCCATGGGGTTGACACCGCCGCTCTTGAGACCAGAGGACCGGAAGTCGAAGACAGGGTCGAGACCAACTGTCGTGGCGAGCATATCACCAGCCAGCGGAACAACCGATGAGAACCCCGAACGCTGGAACGCAGCCTTGCCGAGGCTCTGAGGTGACAAGCGGTCTTCAAGGTATTGCCTGCGATCATCCCGGCCCAGCGAGTTGACATAGGTCTGTCCCGCGTAGAACAGGCCCCCGAAGAACATGGTCGTCAGGAACGCCGAAGCGGTTTCCCAATCCCGATGATGCAATCCAGAAAGGGTCTGCTTCACATACGCGGCCAGCATGAATGAGCGGAACTGAGCGATTGTTTTCCCACCTTCGTAGCTCATGAAGTCAGGCATGTTGCCTATGTCGTTCTCTTGGATCGACTTCTTCGCCCAGCGGTCAACACCGTTGATGAAGGCGTTCTTGGCGTCCACATCATCCCACTTGTGGATGTTGATGCGGTTCACCTTCTTGCCCAGCATGCCGGTGCTTTGATCGACGTGCTTGCGAAGCTGCTCCTGAATGCGCGGGTGCAATTCCTCAGAGATGCCCATGACCCGAAGGCGCTTGGGGTTGATACCTCTGCGGCCCGTTGCGTCGTCCATGAACCGCTGAACCAGAACGCGGGCGTTCAGGCGTTGCAGGACCATGTTGACGTGGCCCATACCTGAGCCGACAACGGTCACCTTCTTGGTGCGCTGTAGGAAGTGATCAGCACGTTGCATGTTTGAGGCATGCTCGACTGCTCCCATCTCATCGAACATCGGGGCCATGTTCATCCGTTCCAGATCGGTGCCGAAGCCCCAGACCGCCTCGACCTCGTTCAGGAAGTCGTCAGAGAACTTGCCCGTCTTGGCGTTGGCGAACACCTTCCGCAGCGAGGGGAGGTTCTGCATTAGGACGCGCATACCGCCATTGCCGACGATGTTGCCCAATTCGGCCAACTGAGCGACACCCAACTGGCCCCCGATGCGGGAGAAGTTGTAGTCACGCAGGAAGCGTTGAGCCGTGCGGAAGCCTGACGGTCCCTCAATCGGGATGCCGTTGATCAGCTTGTGGGCGTTGTCCAGAACGCGCATCTCTTTGGCGACCTGTTTGGCCGACATGCCCTTCTCGCCAGCCTCTTTGGAGATGTAGGCTTTGACGGTTTCGAAGGACGGAGCGTGCGCCGGAAGGTTCCCCTCAGCGTCCCTTACGCGGAACTCTTTCAGGAAGTCCTCCATGTGCCCCGCTGCGGTGACCGAACGGACGTATTGCCCGAACAGTTGCTCAGCGTCGTTCTCAAGCATCTCTTCAATACTGACCTCACGCCTCACGCCCGACTTGTTGTAGAGCTTCTTGCTGTGGGCCTCGTCGATGTCGAGCCGCCATTTGGCAGAGGCGATGCGTCCCTGCTCCCCGCTGTCCACGCTAAAGCGGACCTTGTCGGAGATGCGAGTGACATCCTCAGGGGACATGCCTGCGTCATCCAGCATCATCTTAAGGGTCTCGATGTCCTGACCGGCAAGTGCCCGGTTCAGGTTGAACTCACCGTAGCGCCGCGAGCGGATGCTCTTGACGTAGCTGTCAGCGATCTTGAGGGCGTCCTCATATTCGATCTCGTCCACGGCCATGGCCCGTCCGGGGTTGCGGTTGCGCCACTTGCGGTTGGCCTTCTGGATGGACTCTGCGACCAGTTGGTTGATGTTGCCCTCGCCGAACTCCGAGACCAGATCGTCGATGCGGTCGATGCGGTGACGCCGAACCATGTAGTTGTGGTTGGCCTTCACTTCGTCGAAGCCACGGATGCCGTATTGCTTGCCGAACTCCAAGAGATCAGCGAACTCCTTCTTCATCTGTGACGCCACAGCGTTGACGTGCTTGTTGTTCACGGCGTCGATCTCACGGCGAACCGCCAGCGACACCTGCTTGTTGAACTCAGCGCGCTCCCCTGCCCCATGCTGCCAAAACATGCGCTTGCCTTGGTCCTTAAGCCATTCGCGGTAGGCGTTGTTGTAGGTGCGATAGAACCGGCCTGTCCGAACGCGCTCTTCACGGGCCACCTTCTCAGATACCGAGAAGCGGTTTACCGAGCCGTCAGCGTTGCCGACGCCGTCTTCGATCAGACCAGCACCGACACGACGCATAACGTCACTCTCGGAACTCTTGAGGACAGCCGAACGGTCGATGCGTGCGCTTGAGAATGCGGTCGTCGGGGCGGCTGCACTCTCTGCTGCCACGATCTCGGCAGTCGAAAGGTCTGGGTCTTGGGGCACCCGAGCAGCACCGATGGAGCCGTCAGCGGTCCCGCCAACGAACCCGCGAGCGATGTTGTCAACTTCTCCGTCAAGGAAGTCCTGTTGGAGTGCAGCGCCCATGTCCTTGTCCTCAGGGGTCTTGCCGCGCAGCCCGCCGATTGCACCGCCCAGCACGAAGCCAGCGGCAGCCGAAATAGCCACGTCATCCCAGCCCATCGTCTGGTCCTGAGTTGCGAGGTAGCCGTCGATCCCGGCGTTCACCGCACCAGCAGCAACACCGGCCCGCAGCGCCCGACCAACTCGGCCGATTTTTGCGCCGTAGATCAGCGGAGCGGCCAGACCCTCAGTCGCCACAGAGGTGAGAATTGCAGCCGGGTCCAGAATGGCAGCGCCAACGCGCAGACCAGTGCCGCCCCAGCCAAGGCCAGAGAGGTCGCGATCAACTTGTTGCTCATGCTGCATCTGAGCGGCCAGCGCCCGAAGGTGAGCCTCAGAGGTCGCCCCTTCCAATCCGCTATGGTAGACATCGTCGAGATCGGTGGTGACTTCCTTCCAGAGGTCTTCGGTAAGCCGGAAGCTGCTGTCAGGGGTGAACTCTTCGCGGCCCAACTGACGGGCAAGGTTCAGGCCAATCCATTCCTCATTCGCAGCCATCTTCGTGGCGTCCCACCATGACGGCGTTTCCTGCACTGTCTGCTGCGTCAGGCCAAATTCCTGGGCCTTGCTTCGGAACGTCGATACAGGGGTGTTTTCAACGGCGTCGATAGCGCGTTGCTCGAAGGTTTCCATAGGGACAAGGTCTTCAAGCGAAGCGTTGTAGGCTGAGGGCGCGGGGCGAGGCCCACCAGCCGTGGTTCCTTGGGTCCGCTGGAACTCGAAAGCGCCACCCGTGCGTGCTGCGTTCAGGGCTTCGAAGACGTTACCGGGGGTGACGGTAGCGCCGTTCAGGCCATCGCCAGCATAGTAGCTGCGGCCAGCCTTGCTGCCGGAAACCATCGGCAGTCCTGCCCATTCCTTCGATAGGTTGTTGGCGAACTGGTTGTCGGTGATCTTTCCTGCGACCCAATCGTTGTATCCACGGCGGGCCATGAGGTGCATGCCCATACGGTCTTGGAGTTCTTCGTTGAAGACCTCGTCGCCGGTCAGTCTAAGCTGAGAGACCAATCCGTTGAAGGTCTTGCTGATGATCTGGTAGCCGCCGATGGCTGAAGACTTGGAGCCAGCGTTGATGCTGCGCCGTTGATACTCTTGGACCTCGCGCACGGTCATCTGAGTGACAGGCTTCGGAGGTGCGATCACGGACTTGCTGTAGAAGTCCTCATAACCCTTGGTCGTTTCCGCGCCACGGATTAGGCCCAACACAGCGTTGGGGGAAGTCGTAGTTGTCATGTGGAAGGTGTCCTAAAATGGAATAGATGAGATGCCCCATAGGGGGCACCTTTAGTTTGCGAACGGGTCTCCAAGACCCATTTGTTCGAAGAGGTCGTCAGCTTCGTCCGACTGCATCAGATCGCGTTGTTCTTGCTTCTCTGCCTTGATGCCCTCGGAAGACAGTTCAGTCTCATCAAAAACGCTGCGCCGTGCGCGGTTCCCCGAATAGAGCCGCTGAGCGCCTATCAGGGAGGTCGGCAGGCCCGCCGCCTTACGCTCCTTCCGTGTCATCTGCTGCCACTTACGGAAACCTTCTCCGGCCTCACGGGCTGCTTCTTTCCTGCGGGCTTCCAACTCGGCCTCTGCGACGTTCTCCTCAATCTCGGCTTGGAGCGCCTCGAACGCTTGAGCGTCCAGTTCCTCGATATGCTGGCCATATGTCCGCTCGATCTCAGAGGTGTGGACGACGTTGTCAGCACCTGCGATCTGAACCGGCATTGCGACATTGCCCTTGTAGGCGATGACCCAATTGTTCGAGCCATTGTGTGAGGGTATCATCGTCAAGTCGTCAGCATCCACGTCGTGCATCTCGGCAAAGTCCTCTAGGACAACCATAGAGGCGTCCTCAAAGTTCTGCGGAAGGAACACGTTGCGGGTGTTAACGGATACTCCGTTGATCAGCGTGTGGCTTGCCTTATAGTCCTCAATCGCCTGCTGCACAGCCTGTGCCTTGGGAACGCCATGCGAGATGAAAAACTTCGCCAGCGCCTCGGTCTGTCCGAGCGCCGCCCCACCGTTGGCCATATCGTCACCGAACATACCGCCCTGAATGCTCTCGGCTAAAGCAAGAAACTCATCAAAGGAGAAGCTGTTGGCCGCTGCCACGCCAGCCGGGGTTGCCGGTTTGGATGCACGCAACAGGGCGTCCTTGGCCTCGTAGCCGCTCTGTTCCAACAGCAGTGCCGTAGACCAGACGTTCTCAGCGTCAGCGTTGTTGATGTGGCGTGCACGAAGCTGCGGGGTCTCTACCAGCGCCTTGTATGTGGCATAGGCTTTAAGGGCCGTGTCGGGAACTTTAGTGTCGCCCTTCTCATCAGTCGATGCGGCTTCCGTCAGGGTCAGGTAACCGTCAGACATCAGGTTCTCCCAAACGGGATACGTCACGTCCACGCCGTAGCTCGATAACTGTTGAGCCATAACGCCCGGTGCAGTCTCGCGCCGAGCAAGCTCGTTCATGCTGTCTACAACGGCGTCTTCAATCAGCGTCTCACGAGAGATCGTCTTGGTCTTACCACTGGCGTCGGTATAGGTGAAGTCCTGAATGGCGAACCCCTGCCCGCTCGTCACAGCTTGCAGTGCCGAAACCTTGATGGTGTCGACCTGTTGCTGGTTCTGGGCTGTCACGGTGGCCTTGATCTGGGCGTCAGAGTTGGCCTTAACGAGGCGCTCGTATTCCCCGAGGCTGATCTGCTGTTGGTCGCGCATCTCTGTTGCGAGGTCCAAGTCGAGGGTGCCCGTTCCGGCCTGTTGTTGAAGACCCACGATGGTTGCCGTGTTCTCTTCACGAGCCGTTGCGCCCGCATTTGCCCGCGCCTGTTCAAGCAGCTTGGTGCTTTCCTCGGCATACTTCTGACGGTTCATGTAGGAGCCGATAACGGTCCCGTCCGGCCCAACGATATCAGTGGTGAGAAGCTGGTTCAGTTCGTCCACCTTGCCTTCTGATGCGAGGCGCGAGGCGATGCCGAAGATGTTCTTGTCCATCTCTTGGAAGGTCAGGCCAAAGGCTTCCCGGTGTTCCCCTTTCAGGGCACCTAGAGCCGCGTTCAGATCGCCACCCTCAGCAACCGTTGTGGTCACCGTGTCGTAGGCGATGGTGCCGAAGTTGTCGGCCACGCGCTCACGGGTCCAGTCAGACTTCCACTCAGCGTGGTTGTCACGGAGTTGCCCGAGGACACCCTTCATGGTGTTCCGATAGCCTGACATGATGAACTCAGAACCACCGAACTTCTCAAGGTCTTGCCCAGCGAAGTCAGCGATGAATTGGTCCAGATCGCCGTTGTGCTTGTCGAAATCGTTGTTGTAGGCGTCCACCAACTCGCGCTTGCGGCGGGCGGCGTAAACGGTGCCGAACTGCTTCTCGAAGGCTGCCTGATACCACGGGCTTTCGGTGTCCCGCATCTCACCCGACTGCACCATCGCTTGGGCGTCGTCGTAGGTCATACCTTGGATTTCGTCATAGGCCCGGTTGGCCTCGCTCTCTTGGTAGTCCGCTTGGAACTCCTGAACGTAGCCTTGAAGGGTCGGAGCGATGGACAGCAGGGATTGCGCCAAGGCCCCCGCGCGGGATTGCCCTTGAGAGAAAACAGGGGCGTTGTCCCGCGTCGGGCGTGCAACGGTGCGCACCAACTCAGGCTGTCCGAGGTTGGTGTTTACTTGAGGGCGTCGTGCCATGTGGGGGTTCCTTTAGCTGCCTGTTGAGGCAAATGCGTTGGATTGGTCATTGCGAGTTCTGGTGACGCTGCCAGCGCCGCCGAAGTCTTCGTGATTGATGATCGTTTCGAGGCCGCAGGCCATCAGGGCCGCCAAGACCTCAGCCTTGGAGATTTCTTTTCCGGTGGCCTTGAGGTGCCGCTTTTGAAGCAACTCAAGCGTTGCCATCTGGTCGATGCGAATGCGGGCGTTCGTCCATGTCGGGCGGTCCTGCCAAGGGTATTTTGCGGGGGCCACACGTTGACGTTCCAACGCATCGGCAACCGAGTGTTCGGTGGCATTGATGAAAGCCATAGGGGGAACCAAATCGGTCAACCTCTTGCGTAGATGCCGTGTCCACCGGGTCCGGTTTCGTTCGCCTAATGAGGTCGCCTCTGAGCCGGTTGGACGGGTGTAGTTCTTTTTCATGCTTTTCCTTTCGGACACGCGGATAGACCCCACTGCCTTTGGAGAAAGCACTGTGGTGTGTCTGCTGTTGTGGGGATGTTGGAGGAAACCGCTTAGCGGGCTGCCACGATCCTGTCGCGTTCTATTGTTAATATCTCAGTTATCACTTCGAAGGTGTCTTCGTTGTCGATTACACCATTTTCGTCACCAGCAATCTTAGCCTGCACTTGCGCCCAAGTCCGAATACCAACCTTTCTACGACACCAGCATTTGCCGAGACCATGCCATGGGTTGGGGCAAAGACAGAATTCAACTTCGTCAGGTCGAAGGGGCGGCATGTTGACCATGGGCAGGTAAAGACCAATCGGCCTTAAAGGGTCCAACTCAGGGTGGTCTTCGGGCTGCTCTATAGTGACTGCATGAAAGACTGGACCGGGAGATGGCTTTTCGTGCTTCGCAGGAGACCTAGAGGCGTCTGGTAGACCCATTAGGACTTCATCCCGCATCCAGTCACGAAACCGAATAGACATAAACGGATTATGATTTTTGGTCTTCTTCTCGGCCAGAGACGTGATTGCCCTAGGGCTTATGAATGAGCCTCTGTTACGTCGCCCATCAGGGAACCTGAAAGGTGTGTCTTTGATTTTGATGATGTCAGGGTGATCAATTCGCTTGAGTGTTCGAGCCGTGTTCTTTGCGTCGGCTGCTTGCATGCCCATCAACTCGATTGCCGATGATGCGTGAAACCAGATGTTGCCCTCGGTCTTGATGACATCGACTTCTTTGTCGCCGTCTAAGTCATTGTAGATAAGCACCTTATGCTCGTGGTCTTCCGCAAATAACGCAGCACCATCGTCATCACGTTTCATGCGAAGTCCTTTCTATAACTATAAGGGTAATGAGGGGTATTTTTTGAGGGGTATCTTAACCTCAACTGAGGTCAGGTGGGTCTTCGTCTGCCAGAGCGTGATAGCCGTTTGAGTTTTGATCCAAACTGCGAAAAGTATAGATAGCGCCCCTTCGAACAGGAACGTCTCGACAAAAAATGGCCTCACCTCATAACGGCTCCATGACAAGCCTGAGGTGAGACCTAGAACACCACCCCTGTGACCGCTTGTCGCGGTTCCTATAGGGCTAGTATGTGGGTTGTGGGATTTGAGAGGACAAAATCACTCTACCAAGGAATGACCCAGAGATGCCTTCCCATCGTCGCTTAACCGCAACGGGACAGAAATTCCTCAAACCCGACCGTTGGGCCGCTCAGGGCCGCCTCTCTGGGTCAAGTATGTGGGTTGCGGTGCAATCAATCTAGCTGGCCGCTTCGAGCCTTTCCAAGACACGCTTGACCTGTGATGCCTGCCACTTGCCGCCGCGTGCTGTCGGGACACCAGAGGTATTAAGGGCATCCGCGATCTGTCTCAGCGAAGCCCCCTGTGACCTTAAGGGCTGAACCGTCTTGGCTACCTTGTCGGCCCGCGCCCTCGCATTGGCTTGGATGGCCTTGTTTCGCGCTTCTGTCTTTGGCCGGATGCCGCCCAGCTTTTTTCCTTTTGCCTTGGCCTCAGCCAAAGCAGCCTTCGTTCGGGCGGATATAAACTCACGCTCCTGTTCGGCCAGCGCGGCGTAGATGTGCAATTGAAAATTGTCCGCGTAGGGCATTGAGGCAACGCGCAGTTTAACCTTTGGGTCATCCATAATGGTGGCGATGAAGGAAACCTTACGGCTCAAACGGTCCAGTTTGGACGCCAGCAATTCTGCCCCGGTCTTTCGCACAAGTTTCAGCGCCTCGGTCAACTCAGGTCGGTCGCTGGTCTTACCGCTGAGTATGTCCGTAAACGTCCCTATAACCTCGTATGGTTCTTCCGAATAGTTTTCGAGGAATAGGCTTACGTCCCGATCTTGTGCGGCCAGTCCATGCCCAGACTTCCCTTGGTCCTCAGTGCTGACCCGCCGATAGATGACATACTGTTTCACGACAAAGCCCCTCGCTGATCGTCTCAGGAGGGGCCTATCATCGCCTTGTTGCAAATGTCAACGATGGTTGTGAATGTTACGACGCCTGTGTCATCTGGTCTGTGTCTGCATTCTTACGGTGGAATGTGAACATCGCGCATAGACGCCAGACATCGACAACGAGACAGTCAGGGTGTTCCCGCTGCATCTTGAAAGGTGTCTTGTGTGACCAAAGTTCAACAAGCAAGTCGAACGGGCCAACACGGAAGTCAATGATGATGAGCGGAGAGTGGAGTTTCTTCACGAGAGTATTCCTATGTTGAGTAGTGCTGCATAACTGAGATGCACGGTATAGATGAGTCACGCAGGAATAAGTGTCAACACATTGATTTATTTGCATTTATGGAGCTTTTCCACATGTGGATGTAGTTCTGATAACGGCACCCCGCAGGGGGGATTTCGCGGGCTTTTATATCTATCTCTGCCTGTCAGATTTTTGCGGTGAAACGAAACAGGCATCTAGAAGCAACTCCGGGTTGTTCTTCAAAAGGAAGTAGCAAAGCCGCTCGACGCCGCCCGACACACTCAACGCCATCTCTGCCGACAAGGCGGTATTCAGGTCGCGGACGTAGCTAGCAGGGACACCCAAAACCACCTGCCAGCCGCCGTGGGCGCAGTTCTCACGCCAAAAGGTGCGCGTTTGGGCACCCCGCACTTTGCCCTTAACGGTTGGCCCATGGGGCATGTCTACCCGTGCAATTCCCATATACCTGTAGCAATCCCGAACCGCGAAGAACGGTTCAGACGCATCCACGTCTTTGGCCCAGCGGACGTATTCCCTTGTCTTGGGGTCAACGACCGCGCCAAGTTCTCTTGTAAGTTCGTCTGACATTTTCGGCCTTTCAGCGCGTGAGTTCAGCTAATAGCTCGTCGAGCTTATCGGGGTTGTCTCCGTAGGCGATCATTAGCGCGTTGATCACGCCGCTGCGCACCTTGGGCTTCATGATGGGCGTCAGCTTATCCATGATGGTGCAAGCCTTGCGTCTCGTTTCTTTGCGGAGATCGTTCTTCTTGCGGCCCTTGGGTTGCGTCTCTGCGTCCTCGACCGGCCCTACCTCTTTCTCGATCTCATCGAGCTTGGCCTGAGCATTCTTGCGTTCACCCTCAGACGCGCTAGGGTCATCCCTAAGCGCCCGCAAACGCTCCACCTTACGGAGATCATCAAGGGTGGCCGCACGGCGTTGGGTCTGGGGTTCTGCCTTGGGTTTGTAGTTCAACACCTCGCGGATGCTGCTACACTTCTCAAATGTGCGGATGTCCGCACTTTTCGCCTTAGCCACCTGCATGTATTCCGCAGCGCCTCGGTAGGCAAAGGTGCAGTTTTTCTTGACCCAAGGCTTGAACTCCCCATGGGCCAACCTCTGTTTCACCTTAATCAGTTCTTCACCTATCTCCGCAGCGATTTCCTTGGCGGTGCGCCCTAGGCGCTGCACTTCGCGGTGCTTGGAGTTGACCGACACGGCAAGCCGAGCGGTCTCTGTAAGGGTTGGGCAAGGGTTTGTTGAGGGGGATGCGGGGCTGTCTGAACGGTCGAGCATTGTTATCCTTCGCTGTAGCGACGAGGCATATAACGCCTGCCGAATACAATTCAAGACACTGAAAATGAAAGACTTTTATCCACTTCACGCACTGGTGACGCAGCGGTGACGTGAAAAAATGTAAGCCTCTGAAAGAACAAAAAAGGCAGAGGACTAGGTGTCCCCTGCGCTCGTGAAAAAAATTTGTATTTTGCGGTGGTCCGACCTGCTCAGCTAGTCGAGTTTGACGCGGGGTATCTTACAGATTTCACGATATAGCGTTTCAATGGGATAGTCCCCGTAGTCGTCACCTGCGTTGCCCGATGCGTGGCCACATATGGCGTTCTGATACGCGACATCAATCCCCGCATTCCGTGCTTGGGTTTTGAACCTATGCCGCCAAGCGTGGTTTGGTTGTATCCTTGTGTCCGTGAAACCAGCTTTATTCCTGACCCAATCCCCAACCTTGTCGCGGGCGTTCTGGGTTAGCCTGAAAGCTTCTTCCGGGGTCTTGCCCCCATCATGGAAAAGATAGCCCGGACCGGCGCTCTTGATGAAATCCACGAGACCAATTTCCAAAAGGTGAGGATGCAAGGGGACCGTCCTGTAGTGGCCTGCTTTGACACTCCCAGCATCCGGCGTGATTAAGAGCCACTTCACATCCCCTGTGGTATTCAAATCTTGCTGTCGAAGCTGAGCTATCTCTCCTGCCCTTGCACCTGTGTATGCGCAAATCCAAGGTATCCACCGGCAGGCCAACTTGTTCTTTTTGGCCGCTGCCGTGCCTGCTTCAAGTGCTTCATTGGCGCATCGCAGGATTTGCTTTGTCTCGTCATCAGTGAAGCCTTTGGGGCGTCCAATTACCCGTTTGGAGACTTTGACAGACACACCTGCTGAGGGGTCATCCTCAATCAGAAACTTAGAGCGAGCCAACCGCAGAATGGCTTTGATGGCAGCTAGGTATTTGAGGCCAATGGTCCTAGCCTTGAGTCCTTTTTCATCTCGAAGGTAGTCGCACCAATCAGCAATGTCCTTGGTCTTGATCTTGGACACATCCTCATGCCCGAGATATGCAACAAGTGCGTTCTTCTTTTGGGCGAAGTCGCCAATCGTAGCAGGGGCTTTGCCGTTGCTGATGTGGTCTTTCTCCCACCGTTCAAACAGGCTTGTCAGCGTAGGTCCTCGCGTCGTCTTTTGAGGTTCTCCTTCGGGTTCCCATTTGGGGAAGCGATTGGCTTGCGGGTCCGGGGCGAAGTCGCCTTCCGCTCGTTTCATCTGTTGGTTGGCTGCCTGCGTCCATGCTTTGTGGACCTCATTCAGGAGCCGCGTGCGGGATGCGTCGTCTATTGCGATGCCTTCTTCTGCAAGCACCTCGTCGGCTGCCTCACCATACCATTTTTCGAAGCCGTTCTCAGCAGCTTCGGCTTGCTCGCTCAGCGACAATAGATGTTTCCAGATTTCCGGTTCACCCGGCTCAAGTTCGAGTGTCTCCATCAAACGGAAATAGATGCGACCAGACAGAGCCACGATATTCTTCAAAGGAAGTGGTTCCGGCCTCGCTCGAAGGGCTGCCCACTGTTTCTGCAACTTGGCATATTCGACTGCGAAACGCTCCTTTGCCTCGACTGGTTCTCGGGTGCGAAGCGATTTTGTCACCTCGGTTTTCCCGGTGAGTCGCGTCAAATCAGATGGAACGCGCACCCGAAGGTAGAAAATTCCGCTGTTTTTGTCCTTGGTCGGTGAGGGCATGTTCAGGGTCACTGTGTAGGACTCCTGTGTAGGAGTCGGGCGACGTAAGCCTTTGGTTTGGCGTAAGTTTTTGATCTGTATATGGAAGCCATGGTGCTGCTGGAGAGAATTGAACTCTCGACCTCTCCCTTACCAAGGGAGTGCTCTACCTCTGAGCTACAGCAGCGCTGTGGGCGGGTGATTAGACTCAAACGAAACGGGGCGCAAGGGTGTCTGGACGGTTTTTTTCGCCTCCTGTAGAGAAAGATTATGACAGATAAAAATTCACCAAAAAAACAAAGCAAATCCGGGGATGCGCGCGAAGCGCGGCTGAAGGCTGCGCTAAAGGCGAATATGGCGCGGCGCAAGGCGCAGGCCAAGGCGCGGGCGGTATCCGAGGACAAAGCTGATAAGGACGAGGAATAAGAGCAGATGGATTCGATTCTGGTAACAGGCAACGGGCCGCTAAACGGTCAGATACCGATCGCGGGGGCCAAGAACGCGTGTCTGACGCTGATGCCTGCGACATTGCTCAGCGAAGAACCGCTGACACTGACGAACGCGCCCCGGCTGAGTGACATCAAGACAATGACAGCCTTGCTGCAATCGCTGGGGGCCGAGGTCTCGGCGCTGCAGGACGGTCAGGTCATTGCCATGTCCAGTCATGATCTGACCAGCCAGCGGGCGGATTACGATATTGTGCGCAAGATGCGGGCCTCCAACCTGGTTCTGGGCCCCTTGCTGGCACGCTTTGGTCGGGCCGTTGTGTCCCTGCCCGGTGGCTGCGCGATCGGTGCGCGCCCGATGGACCTGCATGTCGAAGGGCTTGAGGCGCTTGGGGCCGAGATCGAACTGAAGGACGGCTACCTGCATGCCAAGGCGCCCGGCGGGCTGAAAGGCGCGGTGCATGAGATGCGTTTTGCTTCGGTCGGGGCGACCGAGAATATCGTCATGGCGGCGACGCTGGCCAAGGGCACCACGGTTCTGAAAAACGCTGCGCGCGAGCCTGAGATCGTCGATCTGGTCGAATGCCTGCGCAAGATGGGCGCACAGATTTCGGGCGAAGGCAGTTCGACCATCGAAATTCAGGGCGTGGATCGCCTGCACGGAGCGACCCATCAGGTTGTGACAGATCGGATTGAGCTGGGTACTTACATGCTGGCCCCTGCCATTTGCGGCGGCGAGGTTGAGCTGTTGGGCGGACGGATGCGGTTGGTCGACTCCTTTGCTGAAAAGCTGGACCTTGCCGGGGTCAGCGTGACGGAAACGGAAAAAGGGCTGAAGGTTGCACGCAAAAACGGCCGCGTGCGTGCTGTGGATGTGGTGACCGAGCCCTTCCCCGGTTTCCCGACCGATTTGCAGGCGCAGATGATGGCGCTGATGTGCACTGCCGAAGGTGTGTCCGTTCTTGAAGAACGCATTTTCGAGAATCGCTTTATGCACGCGCCCGAACTGGTGCGTATGGGCGCGAATGTCGAGGTGCATGGTGGCACCGCCACCGTAACAGGTGTTGAACGCCTGAAAGGCGCGCCAGTGATGGCGACGGATTTGCGGGCTTCGGTCTCGTTGATTCTGGCCGGGTTGGCGGCCGAAGGGGAAACCACGGTCAGCAGGGTCTATCATCTGGACCGCGGATATGAGCATGTGGTGCGCAAGCTGGAAGGCGTGGGTGCCAAAATCGAACGGATCAAGGGACAATGACAGACGCAAGTTTTCACGATGGGCGCGAGGCCCCGCTGAACCTTGGGGCCGAGGATGCGGATGACCTGCAGGTGATCTCGACCCTGACGCAGGATGCCGTTTTCCCGGTGACCGAGATGACATGGCATCCATCGCAGCGCCGCTTTGGCCTGCTGCTGAACCGCTTTCGCTGGGAAGACAAAGACGCCGCCAGCCGCCGCGACCGCCCGTTCGAGCGTGTGCAGTCAGTATTGGTCTTCGATTCAGTGCTGTCAGTGGCCAGTCAGGGGATCGACCGCAGCGACAAGGACATGATCCTGTCCTTGCTGTCCGTGGATTTCGAACCCGGCGAAGATGGCGCGGGTCAGGTGTTGCTGACTTTGGCCGGTGACGGGGCCATTCGCCTGCGGGTCGAAGCGGTGGACGCGGCGCTCAAGGATGTGACGCGCCCCTATCAGGCACCCTCCGGGCAGGCCCCGCATCACCCTGAATAGATGCAGAACAAGCGCGCCAATACTGCGCGTTTGCAACCTGCGACACATAGCGAGGGTTGAGACCACGCAACCCCGGCGATATGTCCGGGGGAAACGCCCCCGGAGAGCCAGACAATGCCCGTTTTCCTTGATACCACCTCATCCGAGTTTGAAACCGCTTTTCAAGACCTGCTCTCGGCCAAGCGCGAAGACAGCCCGGATGTGGATGCCGTCGTCGCCGAAATCATCGAGGATGTGCGCAGCCGGGGCGATGCCGCCGTGCTGAAGTTGACCGCGAAATTCGACAGGCTGGACCTGACGCCGGAAACTCTGGCCTTTTCCGCAGCCGAAGTGGCCGAGGCGGTCGCGCTGGTCTCGGACGCGGACCGCGCCGCGCTGGAACTGGCCGCAGACCGCATTCGGGCCTATCACGAAAAGCAGATGCCCGAAGATCAGCAATGGACTGACGCAGCCGGGGCAACCCTGGGCTGGCGTTGGTCGGCTGTGTCAGCGGCGGGGCTGTATGTTCCGGGCGGGCTGGCCTCTTATCCGTCGTCGGTTCTGATGAATGCGATCCCGGCGAAGGTGGCGGGCGTTGGCCGGCTGGCCATCGCGGTGCCGACACCGGACGGGCACGTGAACCCTCTGGTCCTGTTGGCTGCGCAATTGTCGGGTGTGGATACGATTTACCGGATGGGCGGCGCACAGGCGATTGCGGCGCTGGCCTATGGCACTGAAACCGTGAAACCCGTGGACAAGATCACCGGTCCGGGCAATGCCTTTGTCGCGGCAGCCAAACGCCGGGTCTTTGGCAAGGTCGGGATCGACATGATCGCGGGCCCGTCCGAGATTCTGGTCATCGCCGACAAGGACAACGATCCAGACTGGATCGCGCTGGACCTGCTGAGCCAGGCCGAACATGACGAAAGCGCACAGTCGATCCTGATCACCGACGATGCCGCCTTTGGGCGGGCCGTTGCCGAGGCTGTCGACAAACGGCTGAAAACCCTGCAACGCCGCGCCATTGCCGGGGCCAGCTGGCGAGACTTTGGCGCCGTGATCACCGTGCGCGATCTGGACGAGGCCGCCGCCCTGTCAAACCGCATTGCGCCCGAGCACCTTGAGCTTTGCGTCGCGGACCCCGTTGCGCTGAGCGAGAAGACAATCCACGCAGGCGCGATCTTTTTGGGCCAGTACACGCCCGAAGCCATCGGTGACTATGTGGGCGGGCCCAATCACGTGCTGCCCACCGCACGGTCGGCCCGGTTCTCTTCCGGTCTCAGCGTCATGGATTTCCTCAAACGCACAACCCTCAGCCAGATGACGCCCGAAGCCCTGCGCGCCATCGGTCCGGCAGCCGAGCAACTGGCAACATCAGAAAGTCTTGAGGCGCACGGGCTGTCCGTGACCGCGCGGCTGAAACGTCTCAACGGCTGATGTGACGCAAAGGCGCGTGCAATGTGGCGTTTCTGCGCGTTGCCGAATGCATGACCGTGTTATAGGTCTGGGCAGACCCGAAAAAGTGTGACCGTAAAGATGAGCCGCATTTCGCATATCGAACTGGATGACAGAAACCTGCCCCCGCCGACCCCCGAGATCGAGCAGGAGCGTAAGGTCGCCATCTTTGACCTGCTGGAAGACAACAGCTTTGCCCTGCCCCAACGGGATGAGCGTGCGGTGCCGGATGGCCCCTATCACCTGCAGCTGTCGATCCGGGACAAACGGCTGGTCTTTGACATCGCCACCGAGGCCGAAGAGAAAGCGGCCGAGTTCCACCTGTCTCTTGGCCCGTTCCGGCAAGTGGTCAAAGACTACTTCCAGATCTGCGAAAGCTATTTCGACGCGGTGAAATCCCTGCCGCCCAGTCAGATTGAAACCATCGACATGGCCCGGCGCGGCATTCACAACGAAGGCAGCCGCGTGTTGCAGGAACGCCTGGAAGGAAAAGCGGAGATTGACACAGACACCGCCCGCCGCCTGTTCACGCTGATCTGCGTGCTGCACTTCGGGGGGTGACGGGTGACGCCTCTGCCGCAGTCGGTTTTGTTTTGCTGCGACCACAACTCGGTCCGGTCCCCGATGGCCGAAGGCATCATGAAGAAATTCTATGGCACCGGCACCTATGTGCAATCTGCCGGTGTCCGCAACGATCTTGAGATCGACGGTTTTTGCATCGCGGTGTGTCATGAGATCAATGTCGAGCTGTCGCGCCACAGAACCCGGTCCTTTGATGAGATGCAGGAATGGGGCGATGACCTCAGCTCGTTCGACCTTGTGGTGGCTCTGTCGCCTGCCAGCCAGCGCCGTGCGCTGGAATTAACCCGGATTTTTCACCTGGATGTCGATTATTGGCCAATAATGGACCCTACCGGACTGGGCGAGAGCCGCGAAGAAAAGCTAAATCACTACCGACAAACCCGCGATCAGATCATCAAGCATCTCAAAGACCGCTGGGGCGAACCAACGGAGTGACCATGAACCAGACCGTCGAAACCTATTTCCAAGCCTTCAACGCAGGTGATGTTGACGGCATGCTGGCCTGCCTGTCCGACGACGTGGCCCATCACGTCAACGAAGGCCAGATTCGTGTCGGCAAAGAGAAATTCGCAGCCTTCTGCGACCACATGAACCGCTGCTACCGCGAAAACCTGACCGACATCGTGGTGTTCGACGCCCAGAGCGGCACCCGCGCGGCAGCCGAATTCATCGTGAACGGCACCTATCTGCAAACCGACGAAGGCTTGCCCGAGGCGCATGGCCAGACCTACCGCCTGCCTGCGGGATCATTCTTTGACCTGAAAGACGGCAAGATCACCCGCGTGACCACCTTCTACAACCTCGCCGACTGGACCAAACAGGTGTCCGGTGGCTGAGGTCACCGACGTCCGCCCCCTGACCGGAGCGGCGCTTGAGGCCGCTCTGGACGATGTGGCCCGCCTGCGGATTGAGGTGTTTCGCGCCTGGCCCTACCTTTACGACGGCGATCTGGCGTATGAGCGGAAATACCTGCAATCCTATCGCGACAGCGCGCGCGCCATTGTCGTCGGGGCATTCGAAGGCGACCGCCTGATCGGTGCCTCAACCGGCGCGCCCCTGACCGACCACGCCGACGATTTCGCCGCGGCGTTCGAAGGAACAGGTCTGGACCTGTCCGAGATTTTCTACTGCGCCGAATCCGTTCTGCTGCCGGACTATCGCGGACAAGGCGTGGGCCATAAGTTCTTTGACCTGCGCGAGGGCCATGCCCGCGCGCTGGGTTTCAAAAAATGCGCCTTCTGCGGCGTCCAGCGCCCGGCTGATCATCCGATGCGGCCCGAAAACTACCGACCTCTGGATTCCTTCTGGCATGCGCGGGGCTACGCGCCTTTGTCCGGTGTGGTCGCGCAGTTTTCGTGGAAGGATGTAGGGGAACAGGCTGAGACCCCAAAGCCGCTGCAGTTTTGGATCAGGGACTTGTGAGTTGTCCTTGCTTGCAAGGCGACACTAAGTCGATTTGCAATCTTCAGATCAGCTCGCCTACCCCCCACAAGTCATTTGTTCCCTCGTCGGCAAAAAAGCCTTCGAAATAGTCTGCAGGGTTTGCAAGAAGCCTACTGGTATCTGTCTGACAAACCAGAAAATAGTGATAGTCAGTATAAATCGAAACGTAAAAAGATTTGTCGATAGCCTGAATTTCAGGCGGTGCGCCGCCCTCTGGTTTTAAGATATCTACGGAAGCTATGTGGCGCGGAGACGTCCCAAAGTGATCGGCGGCAATCACTTCGAATTGCCCTAGAGCATTTAGAAACCGGGCAAGAGAGATTTCAGACAAGGGCGATAAGTACCCTTCATCTGGCAAAAAAATGTTCTGCGCTTGGCATATTTTCAGCATTTTTGTTGTATCACTTGGGCAGGCTAGGGCACTGGAAAGCCGTTTTGAGCCAGTCAAGCCTAAGGCTCGATTGACATAGGATATGGATGGAAATCCGCAGAGTTCCGCAATTTCGCGCCACAATATGCCAACGTCAGAACCTCGCTGCTTCGCGATCAAGTCGACATCCTCGGGAATCCATTCGCCTTGCGGGTTCAATGGAATATCAGGAATTCTAAGGAAGGGATTTGTAGCGACAAATACAGATGAAAAGCTATCTTTGTAATAGGTTAGATATGGGTCTTCATCGTTTTCTGGGTAAGAAAATACTATTTTAGTCAATATCGCTGTGTCTTTCATGCTTTCATTAGCGGGTACGATAGCAGGAGCTAACTTGGAACAGGATGTCAACGAGCTTCGGGCTTTGGGGGACTAAACAAATTTTTTCGACGTCGAAGTATATCGACTGTACATCTCACCCAGTTGATCTCTAATCTCTCGCTGCAATTCCCTTGATAGGACCCCATCCCATGAAAGTCGCAACTGCTGCCTACGCCCTCGACTGGCTCGACAGTTGGGCCCAGTATGAGGACAAGCTGGATCGCTGGGTCAGGGATGCGGCCAAACAGGGCGCGGAATTGCTGGTCTTCCCCGAATATGGCGCGATGGAGTTGTCGACGCTGGACGGACCCGAGATCGCCGGTGATCTGGAAAGGTCAATCCGCGCGGTCTCTGACAGGATGGAAGACGCGCAGGCCCTGCATCGGCGTTTAGCGCGTGAATACAATACCTACATTCTGGGCGCGTCCGCTCCGGTTACGGACGGGCCGGGCCGTCCGGTGAACCGGGCCGAATTGTACGCGCCCGAGGGCGAGCAGGATCATCAGGACAAGCAGATCATGACCCGGTTCGAGCGTGAGGATTGGGACATCGCCGCCGGTGGCCCGTTGAAACTGTTCGACACCAGGCTGGGCAAGATCGGCGTTCTGATCTGTTACGATAGCGAATTCCCCCTGCTGGGCCGCGCCCTGAGCAAGGCGGATTTGATCCTCGTCCCCTCGTGCACCGAGGCGTTGGCGGGCTATTGGCGCGTTCGCATTGGTGCCATGTCACGGGCGCTGGAAAATCAATGCGTTACGGTGATGGCATCGTTGGTCGGGAACAATGACTGGTCCGAAGCCGTGGATATGAACACCGGCACTGGCGGCATCTTTGGCCCGCCAGACAAAGGCTTCCCCCCCACCGGGGTACTGGCCGAAGGTACTCTGAACCAGCCCGGCTGGACCTATGCGGACATTGACCTGTCCGCCATTGCCGAGGTTCGCGCCAATGGCCATGTCCTGAACCGAACCCATTGGGAGGAACAATCCCCCCGAGTCGAATCGGTCACAATCTCGGCCGTTTAGCGATTCCGGCCTTGAAATAAGCCCGAAATAGGCTCATTTAAGCGCACATCCTCGCAGATTCTGCGAGTGCAACGTAAATGTGGAGACAACATGGCCAAGGAAGATACGCTCGAATTTCCCGGTGTCGTGAAGGAACTCCTGCCTAATGCGACGTTTCGGGTCGAGCTGGAAAACGGCCATGAGATCATCGCGCATACGGCAGGCAAGATGCGCAAGAACCGCATCCGTGTTCTGGCCGGCGACAAAGTTCAGGTCGAGATGACCCCCTATGATCTGACCAAGGGTCGGATCAACTACCGCTTCAAGTAACGCCTGCCGCAATGGCGTTCATCTTAGGATCGGGCAGCCCAAGGCGGCTGGACCTGTTGGCCCAGCTTGGCGTGCAGCCCGATGCCATCCGCGCCCCCGACATCGACGAAACGCCCCTGAAGGGCGAGCTGCCGCTGCCCTATTGCAGCCGCATCACGCGCGCCAAGGTTCAGGCGGTTCAGGCCGATGACGATGACATCACCCTATGCGCCGATACCACGGTCGCACTGGGCCGTCGTATTCTGGGAAAACCCGATAATGCCGGTCAGGCGGCGGAATACCTGCACGCCTTGTCCGGACGGCGGCACCGCGTGATCACCTCGGTCGCTGTGCGTCGTGGCGATCGGGTGCTGCAACGCGACGTGGTTTCCCAGGTCAAGGTCAAGCGCCTGTCAGACGCTGAAATCAACGCCTATCTGGCAACCGACGACTGGCAGGGCAAAGCAGGCGCCTACGCCATCCAAGGCCCCGCTGGCGCCTTCATCCCTTGGATTTCAGGCTCATTCACCGGTATCGTTGGCCTGCCCCTGTCTGAAACCGCCGCCCTTTTGCAAGGCATCGGCTATCCCCTGTATCGTGAGGCATCATGAAGGGTCGCACCATCGTTCTGGACCATATCGACAACCGCGAAGCCGCTGCCTTGATGGTGGATGGCAAGCTGGACGATTTCCTGATTGCCGCAGACGCCCCTGCCCCCGGCACGATCTATCGCGCCCGCGCCGACCGACCGGTCAAGGGTCAGGGCGGTATGTTTCTGACAACCCCGGACGGCCCCGCCTTTCTGCGGCAGGTCAAGGGCCTGGCCCCCGGCGCAATGAAACTGGTTCAGGTGACCGGCTATGCCGAACCGGGCAAGGCGCTACCGGTCACGGACCGCATCCTGTTCAAAAGCCGCTATGCGATTGTAACCCCCGATGCGCCGGGCCTGAATATCTCGCGCAGCATTCGGGATGAGGATGAGCGTGACCGCCTGTTGGAAGTCGCGCATGAAGAGATGGACGGCAGCACATACGGTTTGATTCTGCGCTCGTGCTGTGCGGGTGAAGACGAGGCCGAGATCGCCGAAGACATCCGTGCGATGCTGGTCCACGCCGAAGAGGTGCTGAACGACGCCGGTACCGAGCCCGGGATGTTGCTGGCGGGCGACGGCCCCCATGTTCTGGCCTGGCGCGACTGGACCGACCCGGCCGAGGTTGTGACGCAGGCCGGTGGATTCGAGACGCAGGGTGTTCTCGACGCGCTGGAGACCGCGCAGGGTATATCAGAGCCCCTGCCGGGTGGTGGGCACTTATACATCCAGCCCACGCGCGCCTTGGTTGCGGTGGACGTGAACACCGGGACGGACACGTCGCTGGCCGCCGGGGTCAAAGCCAACTTCGCCTGCGCCAAGACGCTGGCCCGCGCGTTGCGTGTTCGCGGTTTGGGCGGCCAGATTACGCTTGATTTGGCACCGATGCCCAAGAAGGACCGCCGGGGGTTCGAATCCGCCCTGCGCGCTGCGTTCAAAACGGATGGGATCGAAACCACTTTGGCCGGCTGGACCCCGCTGGGTCACTTTGAGCTTCAGCGGAAACGCAGTCGCATCCCATTGGCAGAGGTGCTGAAATGAGCTGCCCGATCTGTGGCGATGACACCGTCGTCAAGTTCCGCCCGTTTTGCTCAAAACGCTGTGCCGACATTGATTTGGCCAAATGGCTGAATGGGTCTTATGCCGTTCCGTCCCAGCGCGAAGAAGAGCTGGACAGCGACGTTTCGGACGAAGAAACCAGACACGTTCGTCCACATTGAAAAAATGTAAAAAAGCCTCTGGACACTGCCGGTAGCAAGTCATAGAACGCCTCCACCCAACGGCAGTCGCCGTTCCCGTGCCCGGGTAGCTCAGGGGTAGAGCAGTGGATTGAAAATCCTCGTGTCGGTGGTTCGATTCCGCCCCCGGGCACCACTACACTTTCCAGATTGAATAATATCAATGGCTTAGATGGGCTTTTTGTCCCACCGCTATGTGCGGGCGGGAAAAGTGGGACAATTTTGTTCTTGGTTTGGGCTTTTCCGAACCCTTCTCGCGGTGTCCTGTCGTGTACAATGGCCTTCGTTCCATATCTCGTCCTGTGGATAACTTTGACGTCGTCCATTCACGTAAGGCGGGATGCTGTATAGTCTTGTTTTTTTCACTTTAACATCAAGTAATTGGAGGAGCATGTGCCTGACGACAAGCAACCGTATGAATCTATTGATGCGTTCATCGAGAACACCCTGGGAACCAAAGTGCGAGACCGCGCCGACACGCCAACGTAGTACGCCGCCTCGCGACGGTTTAAGCCGCGCGGCATGAAGGGGTGCTTATGATGCTTTGCAGGCTGCATTTCCGTGCGGCGGGCGCACGGGGTTTCTTGTCGATACAAAATACTAGGGCTGCTACCGACGGCTTTTTATGAAGCGGCGGAGCGGGCCTTCCTTGCCAACGATGCGGATCATGTCAAAATTGCCGTTCCCCATGACATTGTAGTCCATGATCAAATCGCGCTCGTGCAAATAGGCGGCAACCGGGTTCAGACGGCGCGCCTCCCAGCCATAACGCTCTGCTATTTCGCCGCAATCAGATGGAAAGTCTTCATCATTCATAATGTCCGCAGCGAGCCGCAGGGCATCGTCTCTCGTGTCCCACTCCATCCAATGGCGATCAAATTCTGCAAACAGCGCGCCCTTTACCAGAACATGGATGGATGTGTCTTTAAAGAATGGCGAGAGTTCAAACAGCGCGTCTTGCGTGTCGTCCAGGCTCAAACCGGTTTGCTCTGCTATGTCCTCAGCGTTGATCTGCGGGTCTGCGAACCTGCCATGCCGGGACTGTCGCACGAACAGCTTGGCAACGGCATTGGCTGCGGGAGAATAGCCAGTCTCAGTCTCTTCTGAGGACACAACTGCATCCGGCTTGGGGCCGATTGGCGGTTTGCGGGTAACACCGTGAATATCAGAAATCAGCTGGGAAATATCGCCGTCATCGCCAATCTCGGGTGCATGCATGCCGGACAATAAAGGCGGCAGCTCCGATGCTGGAAGCTGATAGCGTATCGGCAGAAACCGGCATTTGCTATTGAGCCTGCGTACCAGTCCTGCATCCATTTCCTGATTGACCCAGGGCTTTTTGATGGATTCAGGCGTTAGCAAGACCAGAAAGTGAGTGCACTCACCAAGACCCTCGTCGATCTTTTGACGCAGGCTGTCACCAGCGTTGATACACCACTGGTCCCACCAGGTATCTATGCCGTTTGATTGCAGGGTCTGTGCAACATTGCGGGCAAGTTCCATGTTCTCATGGGTGTAGGACAGGAAAACCTTTGGAATGGTCGTATCGCCAGCGTCAATTTGCTCTTCCAGCATCTCATCATCTTCCATCCGGGATCGCACGGCCTCGATAAGGGCCGGTGAGCCTTCAACATGCATAGAGAGACTATCAAGGGACTCTCCGCGCATGACGATTGTCGGAAATTCTCCCGTCTTCGGATCGCGGATCGAGCCAATCTTTTCCCGTATCTGTCCTGCAATGGCTTCGAGCATTGCCGCTTCCAGTGCGTCAGCAATGTTCTCAGGTTTGACGCGGCGACCGCCGATCTCGAAACTAATCATTACTCTGCCAGGCCTCTCTTTTTCTTGTTGAAAACATACAGAAGCCTTGGCTCTTTGCCGAAAATTCAGACAACCATACTTGCTTGAATTTTATCACTTAATCTTCTGGTTGAACAAGTGATGTCCTAGCGGTTTTACGGGTCCTGCGGCTTCAGCCGAAAGCCCGGATAGGCGAAAGCCTTGCTGATGGCCTCGCAGTGCGCCCCAGCGACACCTTCGCGGCGCGCGGTTTCATACCAGGTCGCTTTGATCTGCTCTTCCATCCCGTCGATAATCGCTGTGGCTTCGTCCGAGGTGAGGTGGAAGCGGGCGGATTGCGAAAGCATGTTCTCCGCATTCGCGTACCGGCCATAGTCTCCGCAGGTCATAGCAAGGTCGCGCCGTTCTTCGCTGATCGGTATCGAAGGTGTCAGATCGTAGGCCGCTGAAAGCCGCCAATCCTTGTCTCTCGCAATCGCTGCATGGTTGCGCGGGTGATCGTCAGTATTCGAGATCAGCGCGTTGAAGACCATGCGCGCAAATAGCTCGCGCGCGTCATCCCTGGGCCGCGCGCTTAGGCGGCGCAGCTCTTCGGCAAGCAGCACATAGGACCAGCGGTCACGATGCTGATGCGTGTCCTCTGTGCGCAGGATCGTCAGGCCGCTCATCATGCGGGCGCGCAGATAACCTTGATCAGTGCGTTCGCGGTCAAAGCGTTTGACCAGCAGAACATCGCGATCACCAACGCTGGCGACGCGGCTTTGTGCCGTCTGGAGGCCGCAGGCACGGGCGAGCTCAAGCATCGCGTGCTCCACGCGCGCGTAGTTCCATTTATCATCAGGTCTGTTGAATTTTGCGATCCACAGGCCCTCATCATCTTCGACCACGGCCTTCGGACGGGCACCGCCCATTGAGGTACCGATCAACATCAGGTCCTCGACCTGTCCGGCTTCCGGCCCGTCAGGAACGTCCTCTCCGTCTATGATCGCATCGGCGAGCCCGATCAGCTTTTCCAGATCGAGTGTCTTGTTGAACTTTCTTTGCGGTGCGGGCGGTTTTGCTCCCAGACCAAAGCCGAGCGCTCCAGCACGGTCATCAGGCGCATAGAGCAAATAATCGATCTCGCCCAGCTGCGGCATGCCCGCGTGTTTTTCGATGACGCGCCGCCCCCAATAGTCGGGCCCGGCATCACGCAGCGCGCCAAACACGCCTTTTAGGGCTGCGGTCTGATAGGTCGTGCCCGTCAGCTTGAGTTCGATCGGATCGATCGGCACTGCATCCGGGTTATCGAGATAGCTTTTGCCATAGACGAAACGACCGACCGGCACACCTGTCCGGTCCGGTTCCAGCACGAAACGCCCCGCTGTTACGAAGCTGTTCGTTCCGGGCAGCATGATATAGACAAAGCATTCGCTAGCGCCGGGCTTAGAAGTCATTGTCGAGCCCTTTGCCGGAGCGTGCCCGCTCGCGGCCACTTAGTTGGTCAAGAGCAAGGCCCTCGCTGTCGGTTAGCGGGTCGGCAAGCTCCTTGAACGGGTGCAGCAGGTCATAGCTCCATAGCAGCGCCGTATAGACCGCCATGCCGGTCGCGAGCTTGCCTTTTTCAGCGTCCATGACGGCGCGCGGGCCGGTGCCAATCTTTTCGGCGACCTGCTCAATGGTCAGGTTGCGGCGCAGCCGTGCTGTGCGGAGATTGGTGCCCAGCCGTCTGATGGCCTGTTCGACCTCATAGGGCGGTGCTTCCAGGAGAAGGTTCTTTCTTGCCATGTGCTTTCTAAAGCCCCTTATCGTTATTTTACTGCCTTTTAAAGCATACACTTATTGGCAGATATTGTCAAAAAAATGCCTTTTAAAGCACTTTTGGCGTCGTAAGTCGCTATATAAAGCAGTTTTCAGCGATTCACTGGACAAATCCTGATCCGAACTCGAAAAGTATCAGAATCTGATACTTTCTGCGGATAAATCCGGTAGGGCGCGCCCTGCGTGGCCTTTGGCATAGCAGGACCGGGCTCTCGTAAACCAAGCCCGCTTTTGTAGCGGTCTCGGCCATGCGGCTTTGATCCCTCGCGCTTTGGTGCGTGACGGTCTTCAGGTGTCTTCCTGTTCGTTTTCGAAAGTAGGGGCCGCGTTCTGGCCGGACGCGCCGCCCTGTCAACGGTCAGGGCCGTTCCCTCGCATGCGCTCGTGACAGCGCGGCATGTAGGATGGGGGCCGAGGGCGCCGAGGCTAGGATGAAATGACTTAGCGGGCAGATATTGGCTCTGAAGACTGCAAGCCGTTCAATGGAAATGCCTATTGCGATGGAATGAACCGACTTGGTAGTGCTTGCATAGGAACCTAGGAAAATTGTAAATCCTTGTGTCGGCGGTTCGATTACGCCCCCGGCACCACTATAACCACACGTATTTCGTCGTTCAGACGATCCCCAATTATGCGTCACCAGGTGATCCGGATCGGCGACATTGCCCAGACCATTGTTGCCTCTTTGTCCGTGTGGTTGCGGAAACGGTGCGCGATCCGTGAGGGGTAAGAAAAACTGTCCCCTTCGCGCAGCACGATCACCTCGTCACCCAAGTGCAACTCGACCTCGCCGGTCAAGATAATCGCGTGTTGTTCACCCTCAAAGGAATAGCCTTCTAACGGCTCAGGTGGGGTGCCAGCGCCCGGGCGGAAGCGGGACAGTATCATGTAGCAATCACCCGCAAGCGTGCTGGACAAAAGCTCATCCTCGAACCCCAACTCTTCGGTCGACCGGGTGTACATTCCTGACAACGCGCGGCGATTTTCGGCCCTTACAACATGCTTGCGCTCAAGCGGCCCCTGACCGGTCTTTTTAGGGAAAAACCAACTTGGATCAACGGACAGCGCTTTGCTGATTTCGCCCAGTAACTCTGACGAAACCTTCGCCGATCCCAATTCAATCCGACTGAGGTAGGCTTTTGAGCAGGACACCTCATTTGAAAGATCCTGCAAGGTCAGACCGCGGGCTTTGCGCACCTCGCGGATTTCACTGCCAAGCCGTTGGGCATCACTCTGGTCGACATCCTGATCCATAACACTCCACTAATGGTTTTCAGTTGACTTTTCGAGAGAAAATCAACTTAGTTGAAAAGCGAACAAAAAATCAACTAATCGCCACTGTTTGGGAGGACACCATGCGCTTTGATCTGATTGCTAATTTTAGCCCTGGTGAGACGATTCCCTGGGCTCGTACGCTGGAAATGATCCTCGAACAGTGTTCGCTGGCCGAGCAGGCTGGTTTCACAACCGCATGGTTTACCGAGCATCACTTTGCCCACAACGGGTACATGAATGCGCCGCCCAACCCGATCCAGATGGGCACCCATGTCGCCGCACATTGCAAGAAACTGCGGGTCGGAACAGCCCCCATCATTTTGCCGGACTGGCATCCTTTGCGCGTGGCTGAAGATGCCGCGATGCTGGACAATATGACCCAAGGCCGGTTCGATTTCGGCGTTGCCAAGGGCATCAACGAACGCTCGACCCTCCAGTTCAACAAGGATGCGGACCGGCGCGACAATGCCAAGGTGATGCGGCTGTATCAGGAGAGCCTTGAGATTATCCTGAAAGCCTGGACCAACGAGGCATTCACCCATCGCGGCGAATTCTATCAGTTTCCCGTCCCCGGCTGGAAAGAGACCAACCGGTTCTTTGACCCTCTGGACCCGCGTTATCACGGTGAGGATGGCGAATACAAAGCGATGTATGTGCATCCGCGCCCATATTCCGACCCGCATCCGCCGGTCTGGCTGATGTCGAATGCCCCGCCGACATTCAAACTGGCTGGCGAGCGTGGCTGGGGTGTGATTTCGATGGCGGCAGGACCAAAGGCGACGCTGGCCTGTTGGGAACCTTATCGTCAGGCCCTGTCGCAACGCGAAGGGCGCGAGGTGAAGCTGGGCGAAGGTGTTGGTGTCTGTACAGCCTTTTACGTCGGTGAAAGCATGGAAGAAGCGGTGAACACGATCCGCGGCCCGATCAATGCTTACTATGAATTCCTCGGCGGATCGCGTCCCAAGGGGGAATGGACCAAGCACGGCTATCTGGATGTCGGCGAAGAGATGACGCCCGAGGATGAGGATATGGATTGGTTCGACTTCCTCAATAAACGCGGGATCATCGTGGTGGGCGACGCCGAATACGTCGCGGATCGGTTTGCGGAACGGCAGGAAACCATCGGCCTCGATCACCTTATGCTGATGCAGCAATACACCGGTGTGCCCTACGAAAAGATCCTGGCCAGTTGGCATCGTTTGTTCGAACACGTCGTCCCAAGGTTTGGCACGCAGTCCATCGCCCAGAAAAGGGTGCTTGAACATGCTTGAGATTTGGGGGCGTCCCTATTCATCAAACGTCATCCCGGTGATCTGGGCCGCGAATGAACTGGGGTTGGAGTATACGCTGCAATTGGCCGGGGGCAGCTTTGGCAAGCTGGACACCGAGATGTACGCACAGATCAATCCCAATAAGATGATCCCGGCGATCCGGGATGGGGATTTTGCGCTGTGGGAAAGCCTCGCCATCGTGCGCTATCTTTGTGACCGGTACGGCGCTGGAACGCTCAGCCCGTCCGACATTCAGACCCGCGCGATTGCGGATCAATGGATGGAGTGGTCGGCCAGCCGTGCTTTTGGGCCGGTGATCTACCTGTTCTTTGCAACGGTGCGCACACAACCCGATCAGCGTGACCCAGAAAAGATCGCCAAGCTGCGCGATGAAGCGCATGAGGCCCTGACCATTCTGGATCGGCATCTTACGGATCGCACCTATGTCTGCGGCGACAGCTTTACGATGGCGGATATCCCATTGGGATGCGTGGCCTACCGCTATTTCAATGTCGAAGTCGACCGCCCGCCCTTGCCGCACGTCGAGGCATGGTATCAACGGCTGGCAGAGCGCCCCGCCTATCAGGCTCACGTCATGCGCCCGTTCGGGACCAACCCCGATGAATGGGCTGCTTTGGAAAAAGCCTGTGCCAGCGAAGGAGTGCTATGATGGATATCCGAGACTATCGCCGCGCCCTTGGCGCCTTTCCAACAGGGGTGACCATTGTCGCCGCCTACGACGCGGACGGCGCGCCATGGGGTCTGACGGCCAATTCCTTTACCTCGGTCTCGTTGCAGCCGCCGGTGATCTCGGTTTGCATCGCAAAGTCAGGCCGGGTGTTCCCGACGCTGTCGCAATCGGCTCATTTCGCGGTCAACATCCTGTCGGCCGATCAGAAAAACCTTGCCATGCACTTCGCCAGCGATGTCGAAAACCGGTTCACCGACACCGAGTGGACACCGGGAAGCGAGACGCCTTTGATCCCAGGTGCCTCGGCGCAATTGGAATGCACGGTTCACGGCAGGGTCGATGCAGACGATCATGAGATCCTTCTGGGCCGCGTCATCAACTACACCCATGTGCCCGTTCCACCACTTGTCTTTTGCCGTGGCGCATTCTTCTCTGCGCCCCAACCCGAGGCTTTGTCATGAGCGATCATCTGACCTACCACACCCGTTTCGGCCCCGATGAGTTCGACGCGCAATACAACCTGCGGGCCGGACGACCGGATTACGAAGCCACCGTCATTCCGGCCTGGAGCCGCGACAGCGAGGCCGCGCGCGCCTCATCCGATTGCAGCCTCGATATCCGTTACGGGGAAGGCGAGAAGCAAAAGCTGGATGTTTTCCGGTGTCAGGATGTGGATGCGCCAACGCTGGTCTATGTGCATGGCGGCTATTGGCAGCGTGGCGACAAGTCGATTTACAGCTTCATCGCTCCGCCCTTTGTCGCGGCTGGGATCAATGTTGTGGTCATCGGCTATGATCTTTGCCCATCGGTGACCATCACCCGTATTTCCGAAGAAATCCGCGAAGCCTTGGCATTTATCTGGCGCAATGCGCGTGATCTGGGCCTCAATCCGGACAATATCACCGTGATGGGCCACTCGGCCGGAGGTCACATCACTCAAATGATGATGGCGACCAACTGGCCTGCGTTTGACGATGATCTTCCTACGGATCTGATCAAATCCGGTATCCCGGTGTCACCGCTTAGCTACCTCGAACCGGTGCGTCTGACAGAAGCGCTCAATGCTGGCATCCGGATGACTCCCGAAGAGGCTGAAGCCGAAAGCCCGATGACCAGCCATCCCCCAGTTACAAATGCACCGCAACTGGTCGTTGTCGGTGGCGCAGAAACGGACGAATTCCACCGTCAAGCGCGCATGTATGTCGAAAAATACGAAACCGCAGACCGCCAGATTGGCCTCTATGTCGTGCCCGACGTCGATCATTTTGACGAACTGAACACGCTGGTTGACCCGGCAAGCCCCTTCTTCAAACACACGTGCTCTATGCTTCAAGGAAAAGGACCACACGCATGACTGCTTTGACCCGAGATCTCGTCGACTCTGTCGGTGATGCCTTCAACGCCAATGACATCGACGCCGTGATGAAGCACTTCGCCGAAGATGCAACATTTGACCACGCCGTCGGCCCCGAAGAGCATGGCGTGCGCCTTGAAGGGGCCGAGACAATCCGCGGGGCCTTTTCCGCGTTGTTCGAAAAAGTCGAGAACGTCCACTGGGAAACGCTGGATTGCGCAATTTCCGGCAACAAAGCCTATTGTGAATACCGCCGCACCGCGACGCATAAGGATGGCACAAAAGAAGAGTTTCTCAGTGTCGATATCCTGACCTATCGCGACGGGCTGATCGTACACAAAGACACGTATTATAAACAGCGAACCAGCTAACGAGCCGCCTTAGCCCTCCGTTGACCACGCAGCGTTATCGTCGCTCTGTTCCCACCCGGACATAACGCTGCGCCGTTTCAAGAACCTTGGTGCCCAATCAGGGTCGGATACCTTGTCCCTAGCAACCGATGCGCGCTCAGCCGGGTGGTAAATGTGTCTCGAGAAACGTGGTCAGTGCTGTCCAGTATTCCTTGCCATTGCCACTAACAAGCGCGGATGCGCCGTGACGCCCCCGGCCTGCTGGCGTAAACCCGGTGACGGGGCCGTCGATTTTCGCCGCGAATGGCTTCCACTGACCCGTTTCATTTCGAGCCGATGTAAGAAACACGGGTGCATTCAGCGTGCCAAGCCGTTTTGAGACATAGTCTTTGCCACCGAAATACTCACCCGGAGAAAACGCCATGACGGCATCTGCGAAACCTGCATCTTCCGCAGCCAGCACAAGAACCAAACCCGCAGAGTAAGAAGACCCAAGGACCCCGATTTTTCGCGCGTTTGCGTTTTGACGTGCCCAGGCTGCTGCTGCCTTCATGTCGGGGATGGCGGCAGTGTAGGCCACATTGCCCCCTGCCCTGGCTGCTGTTTCGTTTTTGACACCGCTAAACCTGCCGCCGGACCGCTGATCGACGGCTAGCGTCGCATAACCAAGCCCGTTCAGGCGCCGGGCAATCTCGGTATATTCACCCCGGCTGGCCCCGGCCATGTGAAACAGGACGAGAACGGTGTCATAGGTTTTGGAGGGCTTTTGGAATTCGGCGGTGACAACAACCCCATCTTGGGCCTTGAACTGTACAGTTTCGGCAGCGGCAGCAGCGCTTACCAGCATTGCGCAAACAAAGATAAGGAATGATCTGATCATGGGAACACCGTGAGGATTGGCAGACAGGGCAACAGATCTTCCGTTTGATGCTCCGGCGCGCCCGTCAGAGCCGGGACCATTTTTACGGACAGATCGGGTTCTCAAAACGCCGGGCTAAACCGTGTTCAACCCGACGCGATGGCATTAGCTGCCACTGTTGCGAAAGCTGTCTTCGAATTCGCGTGTTTGGTTTTCGGCGCTGCCACCGGTTGGGCCATCGCAGGCGGCCACAAAGAACAGGCTGGCGGTGATAAGGGCGGCTCGGATCATGTGTTTGCCTTTACATTCGTTGCAAGGATGCAACCCCAGGGCTGCCGATCTTGCGTAACACAGCACGGCTGACGCCTGGGTCAAACCTGTGTGACAGTGCTGTGATCAGTCCTCTGCCGGTAGCTGCACGGCGCGCTGATACAGATGCCAGGTTGTATGGCCCAGGATCGGCAGCGTGAAGATCAGGCCCAGAAATGCGGGCACCATCGACAGCAACATGGTGACCGAAATAATGGCGGCCCAGCCGAGCATGACAACAGGGCTTTCCGCGACAACACGAAGGGAGGTCAGCATGGCCGAGACAAAGTTGGTTTCCCGCTCCAGCAGCATGGGCATGGCAATAACGGTGACCGAGAACAAAACAGCCGACAAAAACGCGCCGATGCAGGTCCCGATGGCAAGAAAAATCCATCCTTGCGGGGTGAAGAACACCGTGTGCAGAAACCCGTCGAAATTCGAAAAAGAGGCATTCTGCAGGATGATCGCCAGCCAAAGCCGCACCTGATAGACCCACACCCAGAAAACGAACAGCGTGACAAAGGCCATCCACCCCATTTCTCGTTTGCGCTGATTGGCCATGACGCCCAGAATCTCGGACCAGCCAAAGCTTTCGCCGGTCTGCAAGCGGCGGGACATTTCATAAAGCCCGGCTGCGGCGAATGGCGCGATCAGAGGAAAGCCCACCGCGGCGGGAATAATCATCCAAATCTGACCAAGCCAGACAAGGCCCCATACGAACAGCAGGCCGAAAATCGCATAGAACAGACCGAAAAAGCCGCTCAGGACAGGACGTGACAGAAAGTCGGAAAATCCGGCCTTCAGCGATGCCGCGATATCATCAGCCGTTACACGGTTCACTACGGGCAATCCGCGCTGCTGCGGGTTTTGCTCTTTCACTGGCGAAGTTTTTGCGGTTTCGGATGTCACGGCGGTCCTCCTGAGCTAAGTGTGCGTCACACGCCGTTTTTGGGCAAGGGTGCAGTATCGGTCGATAAAAACGCCCTGTGGCGGGTTTTGCGGTTTGGCGTCGAACCCTCATGCGGCAGCCTTTGAAGCATACCAGTCCTCTTTCACTCTGGACAGTTTCGGACGATCTTGCATTGTTACACAGCGCCTCAGTATTCAGTCAGGATATCCAATGCCACAATCATCCGACATCAATCGCCGTATCGTCCTTGCCGAACGTCCGAAAGGACGGCCCGACGCCAATACGCTGCGCCTTGAAACCACCGACATCCCCATAGCGGGCCCAGACCAGATGTTGGTACGGACCGAGTTTCTGTCGCTGGACCCCTATATGCGCGGGCGTATGAATGATGCAAAATCCTATGCCGAGCCTGTCGCCATCGGTGGCGTCATGACGGCTCAGGTCGTGGCGCAAGTGGTCGAATCCCACTTGGACGGGTTTGAGGCCGGTGATTATGTGCTGAACATGAGCGGCTGGCAGGATTATGCCGTCTCGGATGGCACACAGGTGGTCAATCTGGGCAAGACGCCGGAAAACCCATCCTGGGCGTTGGGGATTTTGGGTATGCCCGGCTATACCGCCTATGCGGGCCTTTTGAAGATCGGAGAGCCCAAGGCAGGCGAGACAGTGGTTGTCGCCGCTGCGGCGGGACCGGTGGGTGCAACGGTTGGCCAGATTGCAAAGCTCAAAGGTTGCCGTGTGGTCGGCATCGCGGGCGGGCCCGAAAAATGCGCGCATGTTGTGGAAAACCTTGGATTCGATGCGTGCGTTGACCACAGGGCAGAGGATTTGGCCGAGCAGCTGCGCGGTGCGTGCCCCGATGGCATCGATGTCTATTTCGAAAATGTTGGCGGCAAGGTTCTGTATGCGGTTTTGCCGCTTTTGAACCCGTTTGCCCGCGTGCCTGTCTGCGGGATTGTCGCGTGGTACAACCTGCCTGGCCTGCCCGAGGGGCCGGATATGGCCCCCGCCATCATGGGCACGCTGCTGCGGATGAAGGTCAAGATGCAGGGTTTCATCATCTTCGACAGTTTTGGCCCCGATGTGTACCAAGAGTTTGTGCGCGACATGACCGGGTGGCTCAAAGACGGCTCGATTGCTTATAAGGAACACGTCGTTGAGGGGTTGGAGAACGCGCCGGACGCCTTCAACCAACTTCTGGATGGCGGCAATTTCGGCAAAATGGTTGTGAAGGTCGGTTAGGGTCGGACGCCCTTGCGCCGATGTAGCAGCAATATCCGTGCCAAGAACATCACGAACAGAAAAAGGGCGACGCCATCACACATGGCACCGCCCCTTTCATTGTTGATTGCGCAACCTTCCTTTCCGCCTGATCAGGCGAAAGAAACGCCGTTTTCACTCATCGGCAGGACCGACACAAACAGGTCGTCGCCCGTCAGGGTCGCGATCGCGTTTGCCAAGGCTGGCGCGGCCGGCGGCGTACCGGGTTCACCGGCACCGGTCGGAGCCTCGGCGGACGGCACGACATGCACCTCAATCGCCTTGATGTCGGAAATGCGCAGCGGCTCGTAATCTGGGAAGTTCCACTGCTCGACCACACCACCATCCAGCGTAATCTGGCCGCGCATCACGTGACCGATACCATAGCCGATGCCCCCTTCGATCTGAGCTTTGACCTGATCAGGGGTGACAGCCACGCCACAGTCGACCGCAGCGGTGACCTTTTCGATCTGAATGCCATCTTCAAGATTGCCCGAAATGTCGACGACCATGCCGACATAGGACCCGAATGATTTGTGCACCGCGATCCCCTGAGTGATGCCCGCTTTGGCATTGCCCCAGTCCGCCTTCCCTGCGGCGACTTTCAGAACGTTGGCTTTGCGGGCGTCGCCGCCAAGGTACCCCAGACGGTATTCAACCGGATCGCGGCCCGCCGTCCGCGCCGCCAGATCCATCATGGTTTCCATCACATAGGCCGTATGGGTATGCCCGACCGACCGCCACCACAGAACAGACGTTGCCTTTTTCGTATAGGTCAAACCAATAGCGAGGCCCGGGATCTGATAGGGGCTTTCGTGGACACCCTCAACGACCGAACCATCAACGCCATCCTTCACCGCGAACGCCTCGAACGCAGTGCCGATCATGATCGACTGGCCCGCGACGCGGTGATCCCAGCCGATGATATTGCCATCCGCATCCAGCCCGACGCGCACTTTGTGGCCATTGGCCGGGCGGTAATAGCCGCTGCGAATGTCATCCTCGCGCGTCCAGACCAGTTTGACCGGGCGCGAGCGGTCGGTGATGACAAAGGCCAGCGCGGCCTCAACCTGATAATCCGCATCCGGTGTGGCACGACGACCAAACGATCCCCCTGCCAACATGGAGTTGACGTGGATTTTCTCGGCAGGCAGGTCAAAGATCTGCTGATAAGCCATATGCGGACCGGTGGGCATCTGGGCCCCGTCATGCAGAACGATGTCCCCATCGGCGGTTTGTTCAATCGTGCAGGTCAGTGGCTCCATCGGAGCATGGGCCAGCAATGGGAAATAGAACTCTTTCTCCAGCACTGTCGCGGCCCCGTCAATCGCTGCGGACACAGCCGCAGCATCGGCCTTGTTCACGTTCAGTTCGGGCTCTGCCGCCAGTGCGGCCATGATCTCGGACTTGATCTCATCCGACGAGCGTGTTTCTGCGCCCGACATGTCCCAATCCACGGTAATCGCGTCCCGCGCCTGCATCGCCGACCAGGTGTTTTCGGCATAAACCGCAACGCCTGCTTTGTTGGGCAGCGCCTGCGCCATGATGAAGCCCTTGACCTCACTCGCGCCGCTGTCGTCAAAACCGGCCACGGTTGCCCCATAGTTTGGAGCGCGCGAGATCATGACAACCATCTGGTTGTCCAACTGCAGGTCCATCGCATATTGGCCGCTGCCGTTGACCTTGACGGCACTGTCAACGCGGCGCGTCTGATCCTTGCCGATGATCTTCCATTCAGAGGCCTCGCGCAAACGCGGCGCTTCCGGGGCTGCCTGCGTGGCGGCGGCAGCCACGAACGCGCCCAATGGGGCGGAGTTACCGCCACCGGTGATCATACCGTCGACGATATCAAGACTTGAAGAATCAGCATCCCACGCTTCGGCCGCAGCCGCGATCAACATCTCACGCGCGGCGGCACCGGCGTTGCGATATTGTTGGTAAGAGTTTGCAATGGCCGTCGAGCCACCCGTGCCCTGGAACGGGCCAAAGAGCAGATTGTTGTAAACCTGCGGGTTGGACGGCGCGAATTCATAGTCGATCTGGTCCATGGTGACGCCAAGTTCTTCGGCGATCAGTGCTGTCAAACCCGTGGCCGCGCCCTGCCCGAATTCCACATGTTTGACAATCGCGATGGCCCGGCCATCCTCACCGATTTTGACGAAGGGGTTGAGCATGGCATCGGCAGATGAACCGGCGGCCAAAGCCCCTTGGGCATTTGCACCAACATACAGAACGGCAGTTGCGGCGGCGGCGGATTTCAGAAAGCCGCGGCGGGATAGAGTGGATGTCATCTCTTACGCCTCCAGGATTTCAGATGCGCGCAGAACGCCTGCGCGAATGCGTTGGTAGGTGGCACAGCGGCAGGCATTGCCATGCATGTAATCGTCGACCTCTTCCGCCGTGGGCGACGCGTTTTCGCGCAACAGTCCCACGGCGCTCATGATCTGGCCGGATTGACAATATCCGCATTGGACAACGTCCAGCTCAAGCCAGGCCTGCTGAACAGCAGCACCGATCTTGTCCTGCTCCATCATTTCGATGGTGGTCACCTCGCCACCCTCGACATCTTCGATATAGGTCTGGCACGACCGCACGGGTTCCCCGTTCAGGTGAACGGTGCACGCCCCGCACGAGGCGACACCGCAACCAAACTTGGTTCCGGTCAGTTTCAGCTCATCCCGGATCACCCACAGCAGCGGGGTGCCCGGTTCGGACGTGACCTGATGGGTCTTGCCATTCAATTTCAGGGAAATGGTCATGGATGGGGATCTCCTGTTGGGGGAAGACGACCTGTCTGGTGTAAACTCAAGAGTGTACCCTAGCGCAAAAGTTCGAAAAGTAAACGGTAAAGTTTACAGCCTGCCAAAATGCCGATAGGTTGCCCGCAGACCAAAGCCGGAACGACATGGACACGCCCACTTCTCTGACCCAGATCAAACGAGAGCAGATCATCAAAGCTGCCATTGCCGAATTCCAGGAACGGGGATTCAGCGATGCCAGTATGGATCGCATTTCAACGCGGGCCGAAGTGTCAAAGCGAACGGTCTATAAGCACTTTGAAAGCAAAGAAAACCTGTTTTCCGCCATCGTTGAACTTATGTGGGGACGCATGGCGGCCGAACTGGACATAACCTATTCGCCCGCGCGTGACATCCGGCAGCAACTGACCGAACTGGCCGAAGCCGAGGGCCGGCTTTTCGTCTCGTACGAGGTCATGGGAACCGCGCGGATGCTGATCAGCGAAAACCTGCGCAACCCCGAGGTGGTCCAAAACAGCCAGATGAAAATCGATGCCCACAGCGTGTTCAGCCAGTTCCTGTCTGACGCCGCAAAAGCAGGTGCGCTGCATATCGAAGACCCGGATGCCGCGGCCCAGGAATTTGTGGGCCTGCTGAAAGCACGTGCCTTTTGGCCGTATGTCTTCTCGGACGCGGTTATCAGTGCAGAAGATATGCAAAAGGTGATCGACAGCACCGTGGAAATGGTGTTGTGCCGGTATGGGGTATACGGCCCTTAGATCATGAATGGCGGCCTTCATGCCCGAAATGCCGCCCACCGCAGACGGCTTCAATACCATCCCCTGTTCCTGCATTTCTCGCTTAAGTCGATAGCCGAAACCCTTGGTATTTTCGTCACACGCGACATGCCAGTTTTACAAAACGCACGAGACCTCTTTCTCGGACCAAAACAAGGTTGTTAAAACCACTGCATTGAAAACAAGAAGGTATTCCTGTTGGAATGGCACGTATTTTTGCTTTTTTGCTCGTCGTTTTCTGCACTTCGTCAGCATGGGCACAGGACGTCACGCGTTACCTGACAATTGAACCGCCTGCATCCTGGATCAACAAGATAGATCGCCCAGAAGCAGGGTTTCCTTTGGGCCGGGACCGCGAAGTCATGTATTTGCTGGTCGACACCCAAATCAGGCATAGCGAATCCGATACCCATGCCTTTCTGCACTACGCCGAACAACTGACGACCCCCAACGCGGTGGAAGAAAACTCATCCCTCTCGATAAGGTTTGATCCCAGTTATCAGGTTATTTCGTTCCACCACCTGCACCGCGTACGTGATGGCGTAGTGTCAGATATACTGGACCGCTCACTGTTCGACATGTATCGCGCGGAAGTCGACCGTGATAAGCTGATTTACAACGGCGAAATGGTGCTGTCCTACCTAGTCCCCGATGTGCGCGCCGGAGACATTCTGGACTATTCCTACACCATCCACGGCCGGAACCCTGCGCTGGGTTCAGAGTTTTCAGCCCGTGTGCAACTGCAATACGGCGCACCGGTTCAATACCAATACAAACGCGTACTCGTCCCTGACCACACCGAAATACAGGATCGGTCTTTCAGAGACCCTCGCCTCCCCGCCATCTCGGACATTGGGGATGAGACCGAATACCTTTGGGTCCAGGACAACATTCCGGCGATTGATGTCGATGACGACTTGCCCAGCTGGTATATACCATACCCTACGACATACCTCAGCAGCTATGACAGCTGGGCGGCAGTCGGTGCACATTTCGCGCCCTTCTATGACGTCAGCAACCTGCAATCCGCCGAGTTGCAGCAAATTGCCACCGAAATCCGAAACAAGCACGTTTCCAACAAAGACCGTCTGCGCGCGGCCCTGGATTTCGTCCAACGTGAAATCCGCTATCTTGGCATAGAAATCGGACCGGGTGGCTTTGTACCGCGTCAGCCAGATCAGGTTCTGCGCAACCGGTTTGGTGACTGCAAGGACATGGTCGTCCTTCTTATCGCTTTGTTGGCCGAGCTTGGGATTGAGGCATCTCCGGTATTGGTTGATTTTGACCACCGGCACGCGATTGAGGATTTTCCGCCCTCTCACAGTGCATTCGATCATGTCATTGTGTCAGCTGTGCTTGCGGGCCGAACCTATTTCCTTGATCCGACGCGCGGTGTGCAACTGGGCGATCTTGATCACCTTCAGCAGGCCGATTTTGGAAAAGGTCTTGTCGTTGCAGAAAATGGCCCCGGCCTTGTTCCAGTCGAAGCGCCCAAGCCCGAGCTGTACAGGGATTTCACCGACACGTACGACGTGGTGTCTGACCCCGACACGATAACACTGACCAGCGTTTCCAGATACCGCATGGGTTCTGCGGACGCGATGCTGTCCTGGTACCAAAAGCTGGGACCAAAGGCAGCCAACAAGTCCTTCCTGGAATTCTACCAGAACAGCCGTCCACAAACCGAAGCAATTGCCGATCTGCAGGTCGACATTGACGAAACCGCGGGTGAGCTGGTCATTACGGGGCAATACCGCATTCCGGGGGCCTGGAAAGACAGCGACACACCTGATGTCAACGAGTTCTATGCCGATACGGGTGACCTGCTTTTCGACATGCCCAATTTTGTAGGCGCTGCGCGCACCATGCCGTATGCACTTTCGCATCCAACGCGGACCAGACAATCGATGCGTTTTTTGCTGGACGACACTTGGGCCATAGACGCTGCCGAGCAAAGCTTTGAGCAACCAGCATTTGAATACAATCGCACCGAGCACTTCCTGAACGACGTATATACCAAAGAAATAACCTATATCTCAAAAGCAGACAGGATTACCGCGAGCGATTTTCCTGCTTCCATGGCAGACATTCGAGACGCCCGGAACGACACACAGGTTTCTCTTACAATTGACCTTTCGCATGACGCCGTCGCTGCGAACAATTGGTTGGACGACACCGAAGACGGCATGCTGGCCGTCTATGTGTATTTCTTTGGGGTTGGCCTGATAGCGTTAACCGGTGCCGTTCTGACACGAAACAGGGATGTGGAATGGCGCAAGGATCAGGTCTATCACCCGGTATCAGTTACCAAATTCATCGTGATGACGATCGGAACAATAGGTGTCTATCCGACCTTCTGGAGCTTTAAGAACTGGCAATGGATCCGAGATGTCGGGGAACAGCCTGTATCTCCGTTCTGGCGGGCTGTCTTTAACCCAGTCACAAATTTCAGTCTGTTTGCCCGTATCGCGGCCTGGTCGGACAAGACTAAAACCCATCACAGATGGGCAATGGGGCTGGCTGCAATCCTGCTCGTGGGGACTATCTTTTCGTGGTACGAACCCGATTTGGACTCGGATGTATCGGATTGGCTTCTGCTCTTTACATGCGCAACCCTGCTGGCCTGGCTTCCGATGGTGGTGCAGGTGAAAAAGCTGAATTCCGATTACCCGGTCGTCATTCGCAAGAACTCCAGATTCGGCTGGCCCGCCATTGGCGTACTTGTTTTGTGCGCGCCTTTCTATGCCATGATCGCATTGATCATCATGGACCCCAGCCTGTAGATTGTGCGCGCCTCAGATTCCGGTCGATCTTGCAAACCATTTGCGCAGTCTTTCTGCAATGCACCCAGGAAACGCCGATTTATTAAGCAGAAGCGCCGATCAGCAATAAGATCAGCGCTTTTGAAATTGTCCCGGGCACCCCCTCGGCCCACCTGACTGGCTATGACCCAAAATCTGACCGTTGTCGTGGTCGAACAAAATCAGGACCGCGCGCTTGCTATTGTCGATGCCTTGAAGGATTCCGGTGATGTGGACGTCTTTGTGATTGGCAACGTATCGGGGCTTGCGCGCAAGATCGCCACCCACAGCCCCGACATCGTGCTGATCGATATCGACAACCCATCCCGGGACATGTTGGAGGAGCTGACCGTTGCCTCAGGCCCGATGGAGCGTCCGGTGGCGATGTTTGTATCCGGTGCCGCAGGCGGTCTGGCCAAGGCCGCAGTCGAGGCCGGGGTTTCGGCCTATGTGGTGGACGGTCTCCAGACCGAGCGCCTGAAACCCGTGATGGACACCGCTATCGCGCGATTCCAAATGCTGCGTCAGATGCGTGTGGAATTGGAAGAGACCCGCCGCGCACTGCAAGAGCGTAAGCTGATAGATAGGGCAAAGGGCTTGCTGATGAAGGCAAAAAACCTTCAGGAGGACGAAGCTTATGCCTTGTTGCGCAAAACCGCGATGAACCAGAACCGGCGCGTGGCGGATGTCGCTGAGGCTTTGGTGACAGCATCGGGGTTGTTGTCATGAGAACCGTCAGCCTGCCCGTCGCTTATATGCCGCTGGTCGACGCTGCGCCCTTGATTGTGGCCCGCGAGATGGGGTTCGATCGTGCAGAGGGGATCTCGCTTGATCTGCGGCCTGCCCCCTCATGGTCATCGTTGCGCGATATGCTGGCCTTTGGCCATGTCGATGCGGCACATCTGTTGTCTCCGGTTCCTGTGGCAATGGCTTTGGGTCTTGGTGGCATCGCGACACCGTTGTCGGCTGTGTCCGTTCTTTCCCTGAATGGCAATGTCATTGGTGTTGGAACCAAATTGGCGGCTCGGCTGGTCGATCTTGGGTATGAGTTCGACTTTAACGATGCCGAAACTGCCGGAGCGACGCTGGCAAAGGCCGCCGGTGACGTTCTGGTCTTTGGGGTGCCTTTCCCTTTCTCAATGCATGTTGAACTGTTGCGCTATTGGGTTGCAGGCACCGCACTGGCATCGAAACAGGTCGAAATCCGCACTGTCCCACCGCCACTCATGGCACAGGCGCTGGCAAGCGGTGAGATCGACGCGTTTTGCGTCGGAGAGCCCTGGGGCTCTGTCGCAGTTGATGACAATGTCGGACGTTTGTTGCTGCCTGGGCAGGCGATCTGGACCTGTGCGCCAGAAAAGGTTCTGGCTGTCAGAACAGACTGGGCCGAGACAGAGCCACATCTGCTTGGCAGCCTGATGCGGGCCGTTTGGCGTGCCGGCCGATGGCTTGCCGATCCGGAAAGCAGAGCGACCGCGTCAGATATGTTGTCACGCAAAGCGTACCTCAACCTTTCGCCCGAGCTGATCGATCGCGCCCTGTTGGGCGAATTCACGATTTCCGCAGGTGGAGAACAACGCTCGGTCAAAGGATTCGTCGAATTCTTCGATGGCGCGGCGACCTTTCCATGGCGCAGTCAGGCAAAGTGGGTCGCCCACCAACTTGCAAGACGAAACGGTTTGGACACAGGCACCGCTGAGCGACAGGCCGCCAAAGTCTTTCGCAGCGACCTGTACCGCCGGGAACTCAAATCACTGGGCGTCGAAACGCCCGGTGCATCGGAAAAACTGGAGGGTGCGCTCACCGAGTCGACTGCGGTGGCTTCGGTCAATGGCAGCCTGATTCTACCCCGAAACGTGTTTTTCGACCGCCGTATTTTCGAACCGACGGCCTAATTGTGCCCATTTTTTTCGCAGTGCAGCATTATTTCTTGCTGCATCGCAGAAAATCTCCCCGGAACTAGCGAAAAGTGATGACGCCGCGCAGGTCGGGTGGCTTAATCACTACATCGGAAGGCAACGACGCCCACCGAAGGAATTCGCCCGCAATCCCGGGCATCTGACAAGAGCAAAGCCGCTCGACCAACCGCCAACTCCTCCCGGCGGTGTGTGTCGGCGGCTTTTTTGTTTGCCCACAAGGTTGGGCTGAACCGAAAGGGATCGAGATGAAAAAGCTACTTCTGAGCCTTGCTGCAACCACGGCGCTTGCTTCTCCGGCTTTTGCTGAACTGGAGCTGGAAAAAGACGAACTGACCTTTGGCTTTATCAAGCTGACAGATATGGCCCCGCTGGCCGTGGCCTATGAGCAGGGGTATTTTCTGGACGAAGGTCTGTTCGTGACGCTTGAGGCGCAGGCCAATTGGAAAGTGCTGCTGGATGGTGTGATCGACGGGCAGCTGGACGGCGCACATATGCTGGCCGGGCAGCCTTTGGCCGCAACCATCGGATACGGGACCGAGGCACATATCATCACGCCCTTTTCGATGGACCTGAACGGCAACGGCATCACCGTCTCAAACGAAATCTGGGAAGAGATGAAGCCCAACATCCCGGTGATGGAAGATGGTCGCCCACAGCACCCGATCAGCGCCGAAGCCTTGGCTCCGGTTGTTGAGAAATACAAATCCGAAGGCAAGCCGTTCAACATGGGCATGGTCTTTCCGGTTTCCACGCATAACTACGAACTGCGCTATTGGCTGGCCGCAGGTGGTCTGCACCCGGGCTACTACAGCCCTGAAAACGTGACCGGTCAGATCGGCGCGGATGTGTTCCTGTCCGTGACCCCGCCGCCGCAAATGCCCGCGACGTTGGAGGCCGGTACGATCTATGGCTATTGCGTGGGTGAGCCGTGGAACCAGCAGGCCGTGTTCAAGGGCATCGGCGTTCCGGTCATCACCGATTATGAGCTGTGGAAGAACAATCCCGAGAAGGTGTTTGGCATCACCGTGGAGTTTGCCGAAGAATATCCGAACACCACTCTGGCCGTGACCAAGGCGCTGATCCGCGCAGCACAATGGCTGGATGAAAACGATAACGCCAACCGCCCCGAAGCGGTCGAAATCCTCAGCCGTCCGGAATATGTGGGCGCGGACTATGACGTTATCGCCAATTCGATGACGGGTACGTTCGAATACGAAAAGGGCGACAAACGCGAAGTTCCCGATTTCAACGTGTTCTTTCGCTATAACGCCACCTACCCGTTCTATTCGGACGCTGTCTGGTACCTGACGCAGATGCGCCGCTGGGGCCAGATCGCGGATGCCAAGCCCGACAGCTGGTATGATGAGGTCGCCAAGTCCGTCTACAAACCCGATATCTATCTGGAAGCCGCCCGCCTGCTGGTCGATGAAGGCCTGGCGAATGAGGCCGATTTCCCCTGGGACAGCGACGGCTACAAAGCCCCGACGCCGGCCGAGGATATCATCGACGGCATCGCTTATGACGGCCGCACCCCCAACGCCTATCTCGAAAGCCTGTCCATCGGTTTGAAGGGCGAACAGAAGATCGTCGGTTCGGACGTACAAGGCTAACCCGGAACCGCTACGCCCGGCTGCGGTCGGGCGTGGCGCCACAAGTGCCCCGCCATCGCAAGGACACAACAAATGACAACGGTCGATCCCGAATTCAACGCAGACGCCGCCAAAGAAGAACGTCGCGCCCGCCTTTTCACCCGTATCAATACCGCCGACAAATGGTTTCAGGTTCTGGGCCTCAGCTGGGCCACGCCCGTCCTGAAGGCTGCCGCCGGGGATAACCCGCGCGCACAGATGACCGAGATTTGGCGGTTGCTGATCGTTCCCCTGTTGTCAATCTGCGCCTTCCTGCTGCTCTGGGCGACACTGGCGCCCAAAGTGCAAACCTCGCTGGGCGCGGTTCCCGGACCCGCCCAAGTCTGGAGCGAAATGGTCAGCCTGAACGAGGACGCCAAGGCCAAAGCTGCCAAACGCGCCAAGTTCGAGGCGATGGTCGAAAAGCGCAATCAGAAGTTCATTGATGCGGGCCAGCCGGAAAAGGTGAAAGACGTCGCTTTCACCGGGGCTCCGACCTACTACCAACAGATTTGGACCTCGATCAAAACCGTGTTTTTCGGCTTTCTGATCGCAACGGTTGTGGCCGTTCCTCTTGGTATCGCCGCCGGTCTGTCACCGACCGCAAATGCCGCGCTGAACCCGCTGATCCAGATTTTCAAACCTGTTTCGCCACTGGCGTGGTTGCCCATCGTCACCATGATCGTCTCAGCCGTTTACGTCACCAATGATGGCTGGTTTGCGAAATCCTTCCTGATCTCGGCCATCACCGTGACCCTGTGTTCGCTTTGGCCTACCCTGATCAACACCGCGCTGGGTGTGGCATCGATCGACAAGGATCTGGTGAACGTCTCCAAAGTGTTGAAAATGAACACCTATACCAAGATCACCAAGCTGGTGCTGCCCTCGGCCCTGCCGCTGATCTTCACCGGCCTGCGCCTCAGCTTGGGCGTCGGCTGGATGGTTCTGATCGCGGCGGAAATGCTGGCGCAGAACCCCGGATTGGGCAAGTTTGTCTGGGATGAGTTCCAGAACGGCTCGTCCAGCTCTCTGGCCAAGATCATGGTTGCGGTCTTCACCATCGGCATCATCGGCTTCCTGCTGGATCGGGTGATGTACGCGCTGCAATCCCTGTTTACCTTCACAAACAACCGGTGAGCGTGATGAGTATCCTAAGCTTCAAAAACGCCTCGAAATCCTTTGGCGAAGGCACCGCGCGCACCGATGTGCTGAAAGGCATCGATCTGGACGTGCAAGAGGGTGAGTTTCTGGTGATCCTCGGCTTTTCGGGCACCGGCAAGACCACCTTGATCAACCTGATGGCCGGTCTGGACACGCCCACCGGAGGAGAGGTCACGTTCAAGGGTGCCCCGATCAAGGGACCGGGGCCCGAGCGTGGCGTGATCTTCCAGAACTACTCGCTGATGCCGTGGTTGACGGTCAGTGGCAATGTCGGGCTGGCGGTGGATACGGTCTTTCCGGGCCTCAGCAAACCCGAGAAAGCTGAGAAAGTTGCGCACTATGTCAAAATGGTGGGCCTCAGCCACGCCGCCACGCGCCGCCCGGCGGAACTGTCGGGCGGGATGCGCCAGCGGGTCAACGTGGCGCGCGCCTTGTCGATGAACCCCGAGGTTTTGCTGCTGGATGAGCCGCTGTCGGCGCTCGATGCCCTGACCCGCGCCAATCTGGCGGATGAGATCGAACATATCTGGGAGGCCGACAAAAAGACCTGCGTCCTCATCACCAATGACGTGGATGAGGCGATCATTCTGGCCGACCGTATCATTGCCCTGAATCCGGATGGCACGCTGGGGCAAGAGTTCCGCGTGTCGATCCCGCGCCCTCGGGAACGCGGGGCGATGAACAATGACGAGACGTTCAAGCGTCTGCGCGCGGATGTCACCAAATACCTGATGGATGTGGGGATTGAGGCCAAGGTCGAAGGTTCGCGCATCCTGCCGGATGTTACCCCGATCCACGGCGTGCCGACAGCGGTGGCCGAGGCGCAGAAAGGGCTGATCGAGGCCCGTTTCCTCGACTTCTCACAACTGCACAAAGTGTATCCGACGCCCAAAGGCCCTCTGACCGTGGTTGAGGATTTCGACCTGAAGATCGACAAGGGTGAGTTCATCTCGCTGATCGGCCATTCGGGCTGCGGCAAGTCCACGGTTCTGACCATGGCGGCGGGGCTGAACGACATCTCGAAAGGCGCGATCAAGCTGGATGGTCGCCATGTCGAAGGGGCAGACCCTGAACGCGCGGTGGTGTTCCAATCCCCCAACCTGTTCCCATGGCTCACCGCCAAGGAAAACGTCGCGATTGGGGTCGACAAGGTCTATCCCAAGGCCAGCATGGCCGAGCGGCAGGACGTGGTCGAATACTATCTGGAACGCGTCGGACTTGCCGATGCGATGGACAAATCCGCAAGCGACCTGTCGAACGGCATGAAGCAACGCGTCGGCATCGCCCGCGCCTTTGCTCTGTCCCCCAAACTGCTGTTGTTGGATGAGCCCTTCGGGATGCTCGACAGCCTGACCCGCTGGGAACTGCAGGAAGTGCTAATGGAGGTCTGGTCTCGTACCAAGGTCACGGCGATCTGCGTGACCCATGATGTGGACGAGGCGATCCTGCTGGCCGACCGCGTGGTGATGATGACCAACGGTCCGCAGGCGACCATCGGCAAGATCACCAAAGTCGACCTGCCACGCCCGCGGACCCGTAAGGCGTTGTTGGAGCACCCGGATTACTACGCCTACCGGCAGGAAGTCCTCGATTTCCTCGAAGAATACGAACACGGCGCCAAGCCAAAAACACCCGCCCCAAAGGCGATTGCAGCGGAGTGAAATCATGAAGCAAAGACTTGTTGTCATTGGCGCAGGAATGGCGTCGGGCAGGGTGCTGGAACACCTGACCGACGCCGCGCCGGATGCGTTCGACATCACCCTGTTCAACGCCGAGCCGCGCGGGAACTACAACCGCATCATGCTGAGCCCGGTTCTGTCGGGTGAGAAAACCTATGAAGAGATCGTCACCCATGACGACGCCTGGTATGCCGAGCGCGGCATCGCCTGTCGCTTTGGTGAAAAGGTCGCGAAGATAGACCGCGACATGAAGGTGGTCGAGGGTGAGAACGGTCACGTTCCCTACGACAAGCTGGTGATTGCGACCGGGTCTGACCCATTCATGATCCCTCTGCCCGGTCACGAGTTGGACGGTGTGATTGCCTATCGTGATCTGGAAGACACCCAGCGGATGATGGGCATGGGGCCTGACAACAAGGTGGTCGTGATCGGCGGCGGTTTACTGGGGCTTGAGGCCGCAGCAGGCATGGCCGCCCATGGCGTTGACGTGACGGTGGTGCATATTATGGGCCACCTGATGGAGCGTCAGTTGGACGAGGCCGCGGGCTACCTGCTGAAGAAATCGCTGGAAGACAAAGGTATCAAGATTTGCCTGCAGGCGAATTCAAAGGAAATCCTCGGCGCAGACGGCAAGGTGCGTGCCTTGCTGTTGGATGACGGGACCGAACTGCCCTGTGACCTACTGGTCATGGCCGTGGGTATCCGCCCCAACACGACGCTGGCGCAAGAGGCCGGGTTGGCCACGGGGCGCGGCATCCATGTGGATGACCAGATGCTGACCTCGGACCCGGATGTCTTTGCCGTGGGTGAGTGCGTCGAACATGACGGGGCGGTCTTTGGGCTGGTTGCGCCACTTTATGATCAGGCGAAGGTCGCGGCGCAGGCTTTGTTGGGACAAGAGGCTGCGTTTGCTCAAAAAACCCTCTCGACCAAGTTGAAGGTCACCGGCTGCGATCTGTTCAGTGCGGGGGATTTTGCGGATGGGCCGGGGCGCGAGGATATCGTGTTCCGCGATCCGTCGCGCGGGGTCTATAAACGGCTTGTCATCGAAAAGGATCGGCTAGTCGGCGCTGTCATGTATGGCGATACGGCTGATGGTAGCTGGTTCTTTGGCCTGATCAAAGACGGGACCAGCGTCGAAGACATGCGCGAGACGCTGATCTTCGGGCCCGCCTATCAGGGGGGCGACACTGCGGACCCTCTCTCAGCCGTTGCAGCATTGCCGCCTGAGGCGGAGATTTGCGGCTGCAACGGCGTATGCAAAGGGGATATCGTCGAGGCGATCAATGCGGGGGCCAACGATCTGGGCGCAGTGCGTAGCAGCACAAAGGCCAGTGCGTCCTGCGGAACCTGCACCGGCTTGGTTGAACAATTGTTGCAAGTCACTCTGGGCGACGGCTTCGAAATGCCAACCGCGCAGCCTGTGTGTGGCTGCACCGACCTAACACACGAAGATGTGCGCCGTCTGATCAAGGGACAGGAGTTGAAAAGCCAGGCCGCCGTCTGGCAAGAGCTCGGCTGGTCGACGCCCAATGGCTGTCATGTGTGCCGCCCTGCGATAAACTACTACCTGCTGGCCGATTGGCCGCTGGAGTATCAGGACGACCCGCAAAGCCGGTTTGTGAACGAACGCAAGCATGCCAACATCCAAAAGGACGGCACGTTCAGCGTTGTACCGCGCATGTGGGGCGGAATCACCACGCCGGATGAGTTGCGCGCTATTGCAGACGCCGCCGACAAATATGATGTGCCGACCGTCAAGGTCACGGGCGGCCAGCGGATCGACCTGTTGGGCGTGAAGGGTGAAGACCTACCCGCCATCTGGTCAGATCTGAACAATGCCGGCCTGGTCTCGGGTCACGCCTATTCCAAGGGCCTGCGCACGGTCAAAACCTGTGTCGGCACCGATCACTGCCGGTTCGGCACGCAGGACAGCACTGGCCTTGGCATCAAGCTTGAGAAAATCCTGTGGGGATCATGGACGCCACACAAGCTGAAACTGGCCGTGTCGGGCTGCCCGCGCAACTGTGCTGAGGCGACGTGCAAAGACATTGGCGTGGTCTGCGTGGATTCTGGCTTTCAGATCAGCATTGGCGGGGCCGCCGGGATGGATGTGCGCGAAACCGAATTGCTGTGTCAGGTGCCCACCGAAGACGAAGCGATTGAGGTGGTGATGGCCGTCACACAAGCCTATCGCGAAGGCGGTAAGTATTTGGACCGGCTGTACGAATGGTTGGGCAAGGTCGGCATGAACTGGGTCAAAGTGCAGGTCGTCGACGATCTTGAAAACCGTGCCGCTTTGGTGGACCGGTTCGAGCTGTCGCAAAGCATCTACCGCAAGGACCCATGGGCGGAACACGTCAAGGACAGGGCGCAGACCTACGCGCCGATTGCAGATTTCACACTGGAGGCCGCAGAATGAGCTGGATCGACATCGGACATATCGACGAAATCCCCCTGCGCGGGGCGCGGCTGGTGAAAACCCATATCGGTTGTATCGCCGTTTTCCGAACCGCCGAGGCCGAAATATTCGCGGCGACCAATAGCTGCCCGCACAAGGGCGGCCCTCTGTCCGAAGGGATCGTGCATGGCCAATCCGTGACCTGTCCTTTGCACAATTGGGTCTTTGATCTGAGCACCGGAAAAGCACAAGGCGCTGACGATGGACAGATCACAACTTACCCCGTGCGTCTGGAAAACGGTCGCATCCTGTTGGACGACAGCACCGTGACACGGCGGAGCGCCGCCTGATGGACGGCACCGGCCTGCCCGAGATTCGATCGACCTGCGCCTATTGCGGTGTCGGCTGCGGTGTCCTGCTGCGCCCGGACGGCGCCGGTGGATTGGCCGTTCGGGGTGACCCCGACCATCCTGCGAACCGGGGCCGCTTGTGTTCAAAAGGCATGGCGTTGGGCGAAACAGTCGGGCTTGACCACCGTTTGCTGGCACCAAAGGTGTCTGGCGCGGATACGACTTGGGACAATGCGTTGCAACTGGTTGCAGATCGCTTTGCCTCGGCTATCCGAACTCATGGGCCCGACAGTGTTGCCTTTTACGTCTCAGGCCAATTGCTGACCGAGGACTACTATGTCGCCAATAAACTGATGAAAGGCTTCATGGGCTCGGCAAATATCGATACCAATTCGCGGCTCTGCATGGCCTCAACGGTGGCCGGGCAAAAACGCGCCTTCGGGACAGATACCGTACCGGGAAATTACGAGGATCTGGATCAGTGCGATTTGGTTGTGCTCGTGGGATCGAACCTCGCCTGGTGTCACCCGGTTCTCTATCAGCGTATTCTGGCGGCGCGTCAGGCGCGTGGCACGAAGATAGTTGTGATCGATCCGCGCCGGACGGCCAGTTGCGATCAGGCGGATATGCATCTGGCGCTGAACCCCGGCAGTGACGTGTCCCTGTTCAATCAGCTGCTCATCAAGATTCAAGCAGGGGGGCATTTCGACAGGCAGTTTCTGGAACGGACCGCCGGGTTTTCGGATGCGTTGCGAACGGCGCGTCAGGATGACCCCGAGGTCACGGGGTTAACCCAAGCAGAAATCGACACGTTCTGCGACCTCTGGATCAAGACCCAACGCGTGGTGACGATCTTTAGCCAGGGCGTGAACCAATCGTCATCCGGCACGGACAAGGTAAATGCGATCCTGAACTGCCACCTGGCCACAGGCCGGATCGGGCACCCCGGGATGAGCCCCTTCTCGGTCACCGGGCAGCCCAACGCGATGGGCGGGCGAGAAGTCGGCGGTCTGGCCAACATGCTGGCCTGCCATCTGGACATCGAAAACGAAGCGCACCGACAGGCGGTTCAGACATTCTGGAACGCCCCGTCCATGCCGGACAAACCGGGGCTGAAAGCCGTCGACCTGTTTCGCGCCGTCGAAGATCAAAAGATCAAGGCGCTTTGGGTTATTCACACCAACCCTGCTGTCACAATGCCCGATGCGGATCGCGTAAGGACCGCAATTTCGAACTGTCCCTTTACCGTCGTAAGTGACCTGACTGTTCGCACCGACACCGCACGCCTTGCCGATGTGGTTCTTCCGGCGACGGGCTGGGCGGAAAAAAATGGCACGGTCACAAACTCGGATCGCACGATCAGCCGACAGCGCGCCGTTTTGGCAAAACCCGGGCAGGCGCGTGCAGACTGGGACATCCTTGCAGAGGTGGGCCGCCGCATGGGGTGGGAAACGGCTTTCGACTATAGCGCGCCAGCCCAGATATTCCGGGAATACGCCAGACTGTCAGCCCTTTCACAATCCTTTGGTCGAGATTTCGATATCTCCGGGTTTGCGGATATCGACGATGACGCATACGCCGCGCTGGAACCAACGCGCTGGCCCGTTGCGCCACAGGCGGAAAGCGAACGCTTTTTCGGCGATGGGCAATTTTTTCATCCCGACGGAAAAGCCCGCTTTGTGGCCGTGACCTACACACCAGCCAAGGCAGACTTGTCCGAACGGTACCCGCTGCTGTTGAACACGGGACGTAACCGCGATCAATGGCATACCATGACCCGATCCGGTCAGTCGCCTCGCCTGTCAGCGCATCTGGCTGAACCTTTTGTCGAGGTTCACCCCAAAGACGCGCAGTGTTTGAACCTTGGTCCTGACGATTTGGTCGAAGTGCAAAGCGCTGTCGGAAAGGGTATTTTTCGAATTCGCATCACAGACACCGTCAAACCCGGTCAGGTCTTTGCGCCGATTCACTGGACAGGTGAAACGGCGCCAAGTGCGCGCGTGGATGCCCTGATCCCAAGTGTGACCGACCCGATCTCGGGCCAACCGGAAAGCAAGGCAACCGCCGTGGCCATTCGCCCCATGAAAGCGAAATGGTACGGTTTTGCAGTATCGACCGCGGCCATTGCGCCAAAAGCAGACTACTGGGCGACGACCAAAACGGAAAAGGGCTACCGAGCGGAACTTGCCGGTTATCAGACCGTCCAAGATTGGGAGGCGTGCGCCCGTGAATGGTTCGGCCTGCCCCGGGCCGCATCGGTTTCAGCCGAAGACACCGAACGTGGATGGTTCCGAATTGCCTTTTCAGACGACCAGCAATTATTGGCCGCGCTTTTTGTGTCGCGTACGCCTGTCACGCTGATGCGGGATTATATTGCCACCCTGCCCGACGTCCCACCCGGCCATGTCCTGTCCGGTCGATCAGCCGACGGGTCACAAGACGCGGGCCCGATCGTCTGTTCATGCTTTCAGGTGGGACTTAAATCCATCGTCCGGGCCATCCACAACCAACAGCTTATCGCAGTGGACCAGATCGGCGCAGCGCTGCAGGCCGGAACGAACTGCGGCTCATGCCGCCCAGAACTGGCCGATTTGATCTCGAAACATGCCAAGCCTCTGAACAGAGAGCCTGAAAATTGTCGACAAGACTAAGGGGGGCAATCCCGCCGCCAGGAAAGAAGGGCCTGTTAACGTTTTTCGATCTTCGCTGTGCTAATTCGTCAGTTGCAAATGCAGTTTCGAAAAATCCCCCCTTTCAGGGCGCTCTTTTTTATGGTGATAACCAGACTCTCTACGTCCCCGAACATCCAACCGATCAAGTCGCTGGATGGTAGTTCGAGCAGCGTAACCTCAGTTCTGGGGTTGAACTCGTGAACAAAGCCCCAAGGCGTATGCCCCATCCCCCCCATTTCATGACGGGCCTGAGCCTTCCAAACCTCTTCGCAGTCCGAGACCAACGCGTCCGGCAATGCATCGTCACGTCTTAAGTAAGCGACTTTTGCTGCATCCAACAACTCTTGCTCGTACTCATAAATCCAGCCGTTTGTCGGTTTTGGGTCATGTGTCGTGAGAGGGATTTCAAAAGCCTGAACACCGACCTTCATACGTTCCACCTGGGACTTGGTCCAAGGAGGTGTCTTGATATGCATCCAGGTCAGTTGCTGCAGTTCGGTCATGAGCGGCGCGATCTTTTCCTGCGAGAAAACGTCGTTCACGGCCATTGCATCGACTTTGGCCTTTATCGCCCTCAACGCGCTGAGAACGCGCGGGCCATTTTCCGACCGAAATTCATGTGAGGCCACCATAGCCAGCGCCTCGTCGTAGTCCAGCGTCATTCTGGCGATTTCCTCTTCGGATGCGCCGTCTTTTCGGGCTTGTTCAATTTGCAGCTTTTTCTGTTCCAGACTCGATGGTTTTAAATGATCTGGCAGATCACCCGAACCGACCCTAGGTTCGATAAAGGCAAGCGCTTTTGTGATCATAATCTGCGTTGTTGGCCAATCGAAAGGCACGCGCTGTTTTTCAACGATGTCGTGCCGCTCCCGGTAACGTTCATGGCCGATTTTGCAACGCCCTGATGATCGCGGATCGTCCTGCCCATCCCGAACGGGGACAATATCCACGGGCCACCGCGCAAAACGCCAGGTTTGGTTCGGCGATCTTCGGCTGGTATCAATGCCGAGAATATAGCATGTCTCATCAACCTCGGGTGAGGGAAGAAAGGGGCCAACGTGTTCGAAATGAAGCGCCGTCAGCTTAAAGCTTAACGGATCCAGAAAGATGGCAAGCCAGCCTTCGCGCGGCCCCAACCCCTGCCAAAGATCGTCCGGCAACTGGCTACAATTGATCTGGGCCAAAAGCTGTGTGGGGGAGTCGATAACTGGCCAGCTTGTTCCAGCAGGCAAACACGCCCCGCCACCGATCCAACCCGCCGCAGCATCCACATCTCTGACCGGAACCTGTGGAACAAGGCGGACGGATACCGGCTCTTTTCCACGCGCGGTTCGCAAGCTGGACTCGTGCTGAACTTGCGCCACTATTCCTTTGGCGGCATCGGTAACGAAATCCCTGCCCGTGTCAGAGGTGCTTGGGCTGCTGTACTTGCGACCCAGTGTTTTCTGCAAGAAGTGCTTTAGTCTCAAAGCCAGCTTGTTGTGCTCGGGCATTGTGCCTCTTTACCTTGTTGAAACAGAGAACCAGTAAAGGATCCACTTGCAACAACCTGCACGGGAAAACACATGTGTGGCAAGAGGTGTTCGAAGGAAATAGACGTGGAATCAAGGTATTGGCTGAGCGATCCGCAAGGCTCAATTCACGTTCTTAACTGCACTATACAAGCGGCGGTATCGCGTCAGCCTTTCTGACAATGCGGGCACTTCCTGTGGGTCAAACCTGTCTGTGGTCACTGGCCGCTCGGCCAGGTCATTTCTGCCCAACGCACCGCGACCAAAGGCTGCCAACCGCGCCGCGCCATAGGCCGGGCCGGATTCTGCGCCATCCGAACGAACGATGGGTTTTCCGGTGACCGTTGCGATAAGCGTCAACAACAGGTCCGATCGGCTACCTCCTCCGATGGCGGCCAACTCTGGCAAGTTATCCATGGTATCGCCAAAGCTTTGCACGGCATCTGCAAAGCAAAATGCAACCGCTTCCACCACGGAACGGCAGATGTCGGCACGGGTCGTCGCATCCTCAAGGCCGAAGAAACAAGCCCGGATATGCGGATCACCCAGAGGGCTGCGTTCACCCGTCAGATAAGGCAGGAAAATCGGCACGCGATCCCCACCCGCTGTTTCGGCAAGCGCGACAACCTCGGCAGCGGACAGCCCCAGTTGACCGCCAATCCAGGAAATCGGTCTGGCCCCGTTCAGCATCGCCGCCATCTGGTACCAACGGTCGGGCAGTGTATGCGCGAAGGCATGCACATAGCGTTCAGGATTGGGTTTGTAGACCCGGTCCGCCACGAAAAGCTGCCCCGACGTTCCAAGTGAAATAAAACCCCGCCCCGGCTCAGTAGCCCCCAACGACACTGCTCCGGTCGCCGCATCCCCGCCTCCGGCGACGACGGGCACGCCGGGTTTTAATCCTGTCTCAGACGCTGCCTGTTTGGTTACGGCACCAACAACACTGTGGCCATCGAAAACCTGCGGCAACCACTCGGACGACGCCCCCGTGGCCTCAGCTATTTCAGCATTCCAACACCGCGATGCCTGATCCAGCCACAATGTCCCGGCGGCATCGGAGGTATCGGTCGCAAGCGCTCCGTGCAGCCGCAAGCCGACGTAGTCTTTGGGAAGCAGAATATGAGCCAGTTTTGCATACTGATCCGGTTCGTTTTGCTTCAACCAGGCAATCTTGGGTGCGGTAAATCCCGGCAGAGGCAGGACGCCTGCGATTTGACCAATCTGCGGCACGGCGGCGCGCAGGTCATCACATTGGAGTGCCGCCCTGCTATCATTCCACAGGATTGCCGGTCGGATCGGCCGCAGATCCCGATCCAGCAAAACCGCCCCGTGCATTTGACCAGACAACCCAATGGCTTTGACCTCGGACAGTGGGATGTGTTCCGCAAGCTGACGCAATGCGTCACGCGTCGCTTGCCACCATAGGTCCGGGTGCTGCTCGGACCATCCGGGCTGCGGCGAGGACGTGTCCATCCCCGTTGATGATGTCGCAAGAATGCGATCCGTATCCGCACAGACAAGCTTGACCGCCGACGTTCCGATATCGATCCCCAGATACATTCGAACCCCTTGCCCACACAAACACTTGTGTCTTGTCTGGCTATTGATTTTTTAGCGCGCGGAAAGAATATGTAAAACTATGATAAGATCAAGACGGACAGAACCCGCAGGCAGAACGGCATGACCAAGATTAAGAATATGGAAGAGTTTGCGGCCCTGAGCGGCATCTCGCGGCCCACGGTATCCAAGTACTTTCACGATCCCGACAGCGTCCGCCCTACGACGCGGGCCCGCATCGAAGAGGCCCTGGAACGGTTCGATTATCGCCCGAATATTTATGCGGTGAACCAGAACAGAAAGCTGACCAAGAACATTGGTATTGTCGTACCCTACCTTGCCGACCCATTCTTTGCCGAGATCGCGCGCTTTCTAGAACAAAGCTGTATCGCGGCCGGGTATCGCCCGTCTCTTTTCAGTTCTCATGGCGAACAAAAGCTCGAGAACGACATTCTGGACGGGCTGCAATCTCTGAAACCCGCAGGCGTTCTGTTGGCCCCTCTGGGGCGGATTTCGGACCGATCGGCAATTGAAAAATTCTGCGCCAATGTGCCGACCGTCCTGTTTGACAGTAACCTGGATGGACTGGGGGCCGCATTCATCGGATCAGACAATTTCAGCTTTGTGTCCCGGACCGTCGAATACATGACCCGGACGGGCGAACCCCCCTCTTTCTTTGAGATGCGCACACCGGCGAACCCAAATGCCAACAAGCGCAGAAAGGCGTATATCGACGTTATGGAACGCCTGGGGTTCGAACCTCATATCATCAAGGTCGATGGCAAGGGCTGGGCGTTTGAAGAGATCGGCCACAGGGGCGCCCTGAAAGTGCTGGACGAGCGGGGGCTGAAGACAGACTCGGTCTTGTGCAGCAACGATCGTCTTGCAATCGGCTTTCTTGCGGCGTGTTACGAACAGGGGATTCGGGTCGGGCGCAGAGAAGGTTGCACACTTCGCGTCGCCTCAAATGACGACCACCCGTTTGCCAAGTTTACATGCCCGTCTCTGACCACCGCCGCGCATGACTATGACAATGTAGCCGCACGAAGTGTCGAAACCCTTTTCGAACTTATTGAAAACGGTGGGAAACTCTCATCCCGGACAGAGACCCTTTTCCCTGCGCGGTTGGTGTTGCGGGATTCTGCGTGACTTTCATTTTTTAACGCGCGTAAAGTTTTTATTGACGCCGCGACAATTTAAATCCTAGTCTCTCTGCACGACATCCAAGCTCAGGGAGGACAGGGATGTATCTGAAACACGCACTTCGTGCGGCGACTGCATTGACATTCGTCGCCACGGCAGCAGCCCATGCGCAATCCATAACGATCGCCACCGTAAACAACGGCGACATGATCCGGATGCAGGGCTATACGGACAAATTCACCGAAGCGACCGGCATTGATGTGGAATGGGTGACGCTGGAAGAAAACGTGCTGCGCCAGCGCGTGACCACCGACATCACCACCAAAGGCGGCCAGTTCGACATCATGACCATCGGCATGTACGAGACGCCGATCTGGGGCGCGAATGGCTGGCTGGTGCCACTGGACGGCATGTCCGAGGAATACGATGTCGATGACATCCTGCCCGCGATGGCAGGGGGCCTCAGCCACGAAGGCACGCTGTATGCAGCACCGTTCTACGGCGAAAGCTCGATGATCATGTATCGCACCGACCTGATGGACAAGGCGGGCATGGAAATGCCTGACGCGCCCTCGTGGCAGTTCATCAAAGAGGCCGCAGCGGCCATGACGGACCGCGACAATGACATCAACGGCATCTGCCTGCGCGGCAAGGCCGGATGGGGTGAAGGCGGGGCGTTTATCACGGCCATGTCGAACTCGTTCGGCGCGCGCTGGTTTGATGAGGACTGGAAACCGCAATTCGACCAGCCCGAATGGGCCGATACGCTGAACTTCTACGTCGAAATGATGAACGAATCCGGTCCGGCAGGCTATGCGACCAACGGGTTCAACGAAAACCTGTCGCTGTTCCAGCAGGGTAAATGCGGCATGTGGATTGACGCGACGGTTGCGGCGTCATTCGTGACCAACCCCGAGGACTCAACGGTTGCGGATAGCGTTGGATTTGCGCTGGCACCGGATACCGGTCTGGGCAAACGGTCCAACTGGCTGTGGGCCTGGGCGCTGGCGGTTCCGGCCGGAACCCAGCAGGAAGACGCGGCCAAGCAGTTCATCGAATGGGCGACCTCGAAAGACTATATCGAACTGGTTGCCGAAAATGAGGGCTGGGCCAATGTGCCACCGGGTGCGCGGACCTCTCTGTATGAGAACCCCGAATACCTGAAGGTTCCGTTCGCCCAGAAGACGCTGGATTCGATCCTGTCAGCTGATCCGAACAACCCAACGGTGAAACCGGTGCCATATGTTGGCATCCAGTTCGCGGCGATACCGGAATTCGCAGGTATTGCGACGCAGGTCAGCCAGGAATTCTCGGCCGTCTATGCCGGACAGCAAACGGTTGAGGAAGCGCTGGCCAAAGCGCAGGCTTTCACAGCCGAAGAAATGGAAGCCGCAGGGTACTAAGGCCTCCTCCCCGGCGGGTGGGCAGCGATCTGCCCCCGCCCCACCCTTCCACGACTCGCGTTTTTCTCGCAGGCTAAGCTACGCCTGAAAAGAGAGGGTTTGCGTTATGGCAACTCAACACTCCCGATCCGTTGCGCGCCTGATGATGGCACCTGCTGTGGTCCTTTTGCTTGGCTGGATGCTGGTACCGCTGACGATGACGCTGTATTTTTCCTTCAAGAAATACCTGCCGCTGCGCGGTGGCGATCTGGGCTGGGTCGGGTTCGACAACTACGTCCGTTTCGTGTCCTCCAGTTCGTTCTGGCCTGCCGTACAGGCGACGCTGGTGATTGTCGGCGGCGTACTGGTCATTACGGTCGTTCTGGGCATTCTTCTGGCAATGCTGCTGGACCAGCCGATGTGGGGTCAGGGCGTCGTGCGCATCCTTGTAATTGCCCCGTTCTTTGTCATGCCCACCGTATCCGCGCTGGTTTGGAAGAACATGTTCATGGATCCGGTGAATGGCCTGCTGGCCCATCTGTGGCGTTTTTTCGGGGCCGAGCCGATCTCCTGGCTGTCCGAGGCGTCGATGACCTCGATCATCATGATCGTCTCATGGCAGTGGCTGCCCTTCGCGACGCTGATCCTGCTGACCGCGATCCAATCGCTGGACAGTGAACAGCTGGAAGCGGCCGAGATGGATGGCGCGCCCCCGCTGAAACGCTTCTATCACATCGTGCTGCCGCATCTCAGCCGTGCGATTACCATCGTGATCCTGATCCAGACGATCTTCCTGTTGTCGATCTTCGCCGAGATCTTCGTGACCACCGGCGGCGCGTTCGGCACCCGTACACTCACCTACCTGATCTTCCAGCGCGTGCTGGAAAGCCAGAATGTCGGCCTTGGATCAGCCGGAGGTGTCTACGCCATCATCCTTGCCAATATCGTTGCGATCTTCCTGATGCGCATCGTCGGCAAGAACCTGGACGCGTGAGGAGGTAAACCCATGGCCCGCGCCGTCACACCCCGCCGTAAATCGCTGAACACAGTCCTTGCCTGGGCTGTTGGTCTGCTGATCTTCTTCCCGATCCTCTGGACCATCCTGACCAGCTTCAAAACCGAGGCGCAGGCGATTGCCAGCCCGCCCCTGTTCCTGAACTTTGACTGGACGCTGGAGAATTATGCCGTTGTGCAGGAACGCTCGGACTATATGCGGTTCCTGTGGAATTCGGTCATCATTGCAGGCGGCTCCACCATTCTGGGTGTCATCATCGCCGTTCCCGCCGCATGGGCAATGGCATTCGTGCCGTCAAAACGGACCAAGGACATTCTGCTGTGGATGCTGTCCACCAAGATGTTGCCGGCGGTCGGTGTTCTCTACCCGATCTACCTGCTGTTCATCCGTCTGGGTCTGCTGGACACACGCGGAGGTCTGGTCGTTGTCCTGATGCTGATCAACCTGCCGATCATCGTCTGGATGCTGTACACTTATTTCCGCGAAATTCCGGGTGAAATTCTGGAAGCCGCGCGGATGGACGGGGCGACGTTGAAAGAGGAAATCCTCTATGTGCTGACCCCCATGGCCATCCCCGGCATCGCCTCAACCGTGCTTCTGAACTTCATCCTTGCGTGGAACGAGGCGTTCTGGACCCTCAACCTGACAGCTGTAGACGCCGCGCCCCTGACGGCCTTCATCGCCAGCTATTCCAGCCCCGAGGGCCTGTTCTTTGCCAAGCTCAGCGCGGCCTCGACCATGGCGATTGCACCAATCCTGATCCTTGGCTGGTTCAGCCAGAAACAACTTGTCCGCGGCCTGACCTTCGGCGCTGTGAAATAAGGAACACGACACATGGGACATATCCAACTCAAGTCCGTGACCAAAAGCTTCGGCGATGTGCAGGTCATCCCCCCACTGGACCTGACCATCGAAGATGGCGAGTTCACGGTCTTTGTCGGCCCCTCGGGCTGCGGTAAATCTACCTTGCTGCGGCTGATCGCGGGGTTGGAGGACATCACCAGCGGCTCCATCGACATTGATGGTTCTGATGCGACGGATGTGCCGCCTGCAAAGCGCGGATTGGCGATGGTGTTCCAGTCCTACGCTTTGTACCCGCATATGTCCGTGCGCAAGAACATCGCCTTTCCGCTGCGTATGGCCAAGCTGGATCAGGCCGAGATCGACAAGCGCGTTGAAGGTGCCGCCAGCGTGCTGAACCTGTCCGACTATCTGGACCGCCGCCCCGGCCAATTGTCGGGTGGGCAACGTCAGCGGGTGGCCATCGGGCGTGCGATTGTCCGCGAACCCGCCGCGTTCCTGTTTGACGAACCTCTCTCAAACCTCGACGCGGCCTTGCGCGTTGGCATGCGGCTGGAAATCAGCGAGCTGCACGAACGTCTGGCTACCACGATGATCTATGTGACTCACGATCAGGTCGAAGCCATGACCATGGCCGACAAGATCGTCGTCCTGCAGGCCGGGGTGATCGAACAGGTCGGAAGCCCGCTCGAGCTGTACAGGACACCGCGAAACCTGTTTGTCGCCGGGTTCATCGGGTCCCCCAAGATGAACTTCATCGAAGGGCCCGAGGCCGCGAAACACGGCGCCCAAACCATCGGAATACGGCCCGAGCACATCGCAGTGTCAGAAACCGAAGGGGATTGGTCCGGGGTGGTCAGCGTTTCCGAACATTTGGGCTCGGACACTTTTTTCCACGTCCACGAAACCGGACTGGCCGAAACGATCACTGTGCGCGCAGATGGCGAGGTCGGGTTTCGCCATGGCGACCGCATTCACCTAACCCCGCGCGCTGATGTGATCCACCGGTTTGATGCGAAAGGCCTGCGGATCGCATGACTCGTCTGGCAGGCAAAACCGCCCTGATCACCGGGGCCGCGCGTGGCATTGGGCTGGCCTTTGCCAAAGCCTATGTGGCCGAAGGTGCCCGTGTCGCCATAGCCGATATCGATGATCAGCGGGCACAGGTGGCTGCGACAGATATCGGGGCCGCCGCAATGGCCGTTGACATGGATGTAACGAACCAGAGCAGCATAGACACCGCCATAGCCCGCGTATCTGAACGGTTCGGACCGATCGATATTCTGGTCAACAATGCCGCGATCTTCACCGCCGCTCCGATCACGGACATCCTTCGCGCCGATTACGAGCGGGTCTTTGACATCAACGTCGCAGGCACCCTGTTTACTTTGCAAGCGGTTGCGCGACACATGATTGAACACGGGGTCAAAGGGCGCGTCATCAACATGGCTTCGCAGGCAGGTCGACGGGGGGAACCTTTGGTCGCCGTCTATTGCGCCAGCAAGGCCGCAGTGATCTCGATCACCCAATCGGCCGGACTGAACCTTATCAGGCACGGCATTAACGTAAACGCCATCGCACCCGGCGTTGTCGACGGCGAACATTGGGACGGTGTCGATGCCTTTTTTGCAAGGCACGAAGGCAAGGCGCCGGGTCAGAAAAAACGCGAGGTTGGCGCGGCCGTCCCTTATGGCCGCATGGGCCGGGCCGAAGACCTGACCGGTATGGCGGTGTTTCTGGCCTCGGATGAGGCGGAATACATCGTGGCGCAAACCTATAACGTGGATGGCGGAAATTGGATGAGCTGATGGAACCTCTGGCCAACACAGCAGTCAGGCTTACGCGTGAGACCCTTGCGGAGTTACCCAATAGCATCAAACGGCCAGGGTATCGCAAAGCGGATCTGACGCCGGGCATCGTTCATATTGGTCTGGGCAATTTTCACCGTGCGCATCAGGCGTGGTACATTCATCGACTGATGCAAAAGGGGCAGGCCCATGACTGGGCGATCATCGGGGCCGGTGTGCGGAGCTATGACGCCGAGATGCGAGGGTGCCTACAAGCTCAGGACTATCTGACGACGCTGATCGAGCTGGACCCCAACGGCATGTCCGCCGAGGTGATCGGCCCAATGATCGACTATCTGCCCATTGAGGAAAACAATGCAGCACTGATCCAGAAAATGGCTGATCCCGCGATCAGAATTGTATCGCTGACGGTGACTGAAGGCGGGTATTATCTGGAATCTGACACCGGCGCGTTCAACAGACATCACAAGGATATTCTGCATGATGCAGCGAACCCCGCGCAGCCTCGCACCGTTTTTGGCGCCATTGTCGCCGCCCTCCATGAGCGGCGCAAAAAAGGGATCGAACCCTTCACTGCGCTGAGCTGCGACAATCTTCAGGGCAACGGGGCAATCCTGCGCCGCTGCGTTGCCGAATTGGCCCGCTTGTCTGACCCCGATCTGGCCGGTTGGATCGAGAAAAACGTCACCTTCCCCAATTCGATGGTCGATTGCATCGTCCCCGCGACGACAGAACAGGTGTTATCGCAATGCCGAAATCTGGGTGTCGATGATCGCGCACCGGTCTCGCACGAGAACTTTCGCCAATGGGTGATCGAGGATAACTTCTGCGCAGGGCGGCCACCGCTGGAAGAGGTTGGTGTCACGCTGACTCAGGATGTCCACCGATACGAAGCCATGAAGCTGCGCATTCTGAATGGCGGCCATCAATTGCTTGCCAATGTCGGTGAGATACTCAGCATACCGACAATTGCCGATTGCATGCAGGACCCGGACATTTCAGCCTTTTTCGGAAAGGTTCAGGCAGAGGAAATTCTGCCACATGTCGAGACTGTCCCCGGGACAAGCACGCAGGAATATCTTTCGCTGGTTGAGACGCGTTTTGCCAATACAGCAATCCACGACACCACCCGGCGCGTTGCATTCGACGGGTCCTCTCGACATCCCGGGTTCCTTCTACCGTCGCTGCGCGATGGGCTGGCAACAGGGTCTTCCACAAGCGGGCTGGCCCTGGCCGAGGCATTCTGGTGCCGGATGTGCGCCGGGATACGCGAAGACGGCTCGGAAATCGCAGCAAATGACCCCGAATGGGCAACTCTTCAAAACGCTGCTTTGGCCGCCAAAAGCGATCCTGCCCACTGGGTGGGACAGCGCCAGTATTACGGAGAGCTTGGCCGGGACACAGGCTTTTCCAACGCCTTTGCCGGATGGTTGACGACGATCTGGCAGCGCGGATGCCGCGCGGCCATAGCGGAATACCTGACCAACGGCCGACCATCTGAGGGATCGCAATCCTAAAGGCAGTGCAGTTCGACTCACAGACATCCCGTAGCCACCTCTGAGCCGCGGGGAAAGTGCCTGCGAAACCTGCCCGTAGGCGCGAATCCTTCCCCATGTTACTTTGCTGTTGGGTTGAGAGGATCAAAAACCGTTGGATCGCCACCATACACACGAGATTGACCGCGTTCTGAATGGGTTCGACACAGGACGCGATCGTCTTGTTGCGGATAGCTGGCAGCGCTGCGTCGAAACCTATGGCATGGACCCGACGCGACAAGAACCCGCGCATATCCTTCCGGACACCCAGTTCCGCGAACATCTGGAGCAATCCGAACGGCTGATCGCCACGGCACGCTCGGGGCTACAGTCGTTGTTTGCGCAGGTGGCGGGGCAGAACTATGTCTTGCTGCTTGCGGATGCAGAGGGCGTCTGCGTCGATTTCTTTGGGGATCGGAACTTCGAAGATGAACTTAGAAATGCGGGTCTTCACCTGGGTTTCAAATGGACCGAGGAATTGGCCGGAACGAACGGTGTAGGGTCGTGCATTGTCACAGGCCAACCGGTGACGATCCATCAGGGCGACCATTTTTCGATCACGCATACACCGCTGTCCTGCACGGCGGCCCCCATCTTTGACACCAAGGGCGGGCTTGCTGCGGTTCTCGATGTGTCTTTGTTGCGGGGCCCTTCACCCAAGGCTTCGCAGAATCTTGCTATGACGCTGGTGACGAATTCCGCCCGCCGCGTCGAGATGGCAAACCTGATGGCGTCGACCCGGCGCGATTGGGTCCTGCGGTTTTCAGCCAGCCCCGAGTTTCTTGAGGTCGATCCCGAAGCGGCGGTTGCCGTGGACGGCAGCGGCAAGATCATCGGTATGACCTCGGGCGCCCGCCGCGCGCTGGACCCGGACGGTTCCGGTCACCTGATCGGGTCGCACTTGCAGGACTGGCTTGAAATCAGTGTGGATGACATGCCCGAATTCATGCGCGGCAGACCGTCCGAAGACCGTGTTCTGCACCTCAAGGACGGGCGCGCGCTTTATGGTCATGCCGTGGCACCGCAGACGCCACAGATGACGGCTGCCCTGCGCAAACGCGAACAGATTCTGCCCGGCGCCCTTGGCAGTTTTGCGGGGCCGGATGCGGACCTTCAGCAGCTTTTGAACACTGCTGCCCGCCTAGCTCCGACCAACCTGCCGCTGTTGCTGACTGGTGAAAGCGGCACAGGCAAGACCAAGCTGGCACGCGCAATCCACATGGCCGATCCTGCGACACAGGATTTCCACACTGTGATCTGCTGCGACACTCAGACGTTCGATTTCTGCCATGCCGTCGATCCCGGCACGCTGTTCCTGCGCGGGGTCGAAGACCTGACCAAGCCTGCGCAGGCCTCTCTGTTGGCGATGCTGGAACGGCGGGCTGATCTGAGGGTCATCGCCTCATGCCGGAAGCCCCCGGCGGGATTGCACGACAGTCTGCGCGAAGATCTGCTGCACCGGATCGCAGGGGCCACGTTGTCCCTGCCACCATTGCGCCACCGGGCGGATCTGGATTGGCTGATTGATCGCCTGCTTCGACGGTTTGCAAGCCACGATATCCGCCTGTCGACTGTCGCGCGCGCCGATCTGAAATCACGACTATGGAGCGGCAATATTCGTGAACTGGAGCATCTGCTGCACAGTGCGGTCGCCCTGTGTGAGGACACCATCATCGACTTGACGGACTTGCCCGCCCCGGCGCTTGACCGCATGCCAAAACAGGACACAGATGATCTGGAGGCATTGCTGCGCGCGTGCGACTGGAACATGTCCCAAGTGGCGCGGCGGCTTGGTGTGAACCGGTCGACGATCCTGCGCCGGATGCGAAAGGCCGGGCTTATTCCACCCGCTTAAATACACATGCACCCGTGTTGCGCCCTTGTTGCGCGCGCAACAAGCCATGGCGTTTTTGGGCCGGACCACGTGTTGAACCGCCAAATCCGCTTGCCCGACGGGGCGCTGATTTGCCAGCCTTCTGCTCTGTGGAGATAGGGAGGATGACATGCTCGACACAACACTCTCGGATCAGGTGCAGGGGTTTCTGGACGATTTCGGGGCGGCCTTGTCCAAAGGTGATATCGATGCTGCCTGCGAGATGTTTCAGGACGATTGCTATTGGCGCGATCTGGTCAGCTTTACCTGGAACATCAAAACAGTCGAAGGTAAGGCGCAGGTTGCAGATATGCTCTCGCACCAGTTGGCCACAACCAAGCCAAAGGGTTGGACAATAGCCGAAGGTGAAATGCCCACCGAGGATGGCGGCGTGACCACCGCATGGATCGAATTCGAGACCGAAGTGGCGCGTGGTTATGGTCTGATCCGCCTCAAGGATGGCAAGATATGGACCTTGCTGACCACGATGGTCGAGCTGAAAGGGCATGAAGAGCCCAAAGGATTCAACCGTCCGCTGGGTGCCAAGCATGGGGCTGGCAAACACCGGACCACATGGGCCGAAGAACGGGCGCAGGAAGAGGCCGAACTGGGTTACAACACCCAGCCCTACTGCGTCATCATCGGCGGCGGTCAGGGCGGGATCGCCATGGGTGCACGGCTGCGCCAGCTTGGTGTTCCGACGATCATCGTCGAACGGAATGACCGGCCCGGCGACAGTTGGCGCAATCGCTACAAATCCCTCTGCCTGCACGATCCGGTCTGGTACGACCATCTGCCCTATATCAAGTTCCCGGAAAACTGGCCCGTCTTCTCACCCAAAGACAAGATCGGTGACTGGCTTGAGATGTATACCAAGGTGATGGAGCTGAACTATTGGACGCGCACAACGGCCAAATCCGCCACCTTCGACGAAAACAAGGGCGAATGGACGATCATTGTGGACCGGGACGGTGAAGAGGTGGTGCTGAGGCCCAAGCAACTGGTCATGGCCACAGGAATGTCCGGCAAGAAACGTATGCCCGACTTCCCCGGCATGGATGTGTTCAATGGTGAGCAGGTTCATTCCTCGGAACATGACGGGCCAGACAGATGGTCGGGAAGGAAAGTTGTCGTGGTGGGGTCCAACAACTCGGCCCACGACATTTGCGCGGCGCTTTGGGAAAATGATGCCGATGTAACGATGGTTCAGCGATCCTCGACCCATATTGTGCGCTCAGACAGTTTGATGGAGATCGGGCTGGGCGATCTGTATTCGGAACGCGCGGTACGGTCTGGCATGACAACCGAAAAGGCCGATCTGATCTTTGCATCGTTGCCCTATCGCATTCTGCACGAGTTTCAGATTCCCGCCTATGCCGCGATGAAAGAGCAGGACAAAGAGTTCTATGACGGTCTGGAAAAGGCCGGGTTCTGGCTGGACTGGGGCGATGACGACAGCGGGCTGTTCATGAAATACCTGCGCCGCGGATCGGGCTATTACATCGATATCGGGGCCAGCCAGTTAATCATTGACGGAGAAATCAAGCTTAAACGCGGTCAGGTCACCGCGCTTGATGAAACCGGAGTTATCCTTGATGACGGAACACATCTGGATGCCGATCTGGTGGTCTACGCGACCGGGTACAATTCGATGAACGGTTGGGTCGCCGACCTGATGGGCCAGGACATGGCGGATCGGCTTGGGAAATGCTGGGGGCTGGGGTCTGACACGACCAAGGACCCGGGACCATGGGAAGGCGAGCAACGCAATATGTGGAAGCCGACGCAGGTGCCAAACCTTTGGATGCACGGTGGAAACCTGCATCAGTCCCGACATTACTCACAGTTCCTGTCGCTGCAGATAAAGGCCCGGATGGAGGGTATCCCAACACCTGTCTATGACCTCCAAGAGGTGTACCATCTCAGTTAGATTGGCAGGAGTGAGACCTGCGCCTTAAAGAAAGGCCCCAAGCCGTCATCGCGGCTCGGGGCGTCTGGTCATCCGGCCAAACGCTCGAACAAGCGTGCGACAGCCTCGGCGCCGGGATCGACGTGGCCGCGCAGTTGGTCGGCATTGATATAGGACGCGCGACCTGCCCGCGCCCGCAGCATCGTCGCGGTTTTGTCAGCACCTGCACGGGCAGCCACTGCCGCATCCGGCAACCCGCTTTCCAGTTTGTCCAGCGCGGGTTTCAACGCATCAATCATGGTTCGGTCGCCCGGTTGCGCGCCTCCGATTTCCTGCATACGGCTCAGACCAACGTGCAGGGAATCCCGCATCGTCTGCCCGCTGGAGGCCGCATCCCCAGCCGCTGCAAAGAAGATCGCCAGCAACACACCCGAAGACCCGCCCATGGTCTGGCTGAGCTCTTGCCCGATTGCGCGGTACAGCTGCGTGTGATCCGCCAGCGGCAACCTGTCCATCGCCGTGATCAAAGCGCGCGCGGCACCGGCCAGGGTCGAGCCCGTATCGCCATCCCCGGATTTGGCGTCCAGAGCGTTCAGGTCGGCCTCGGCCGCGATCAATATCTCGCAGCAGCGGGTCAGGAAGGATCGGGTTTCAGGATGGTCGGAGGCAAGCGGTTTGATCGGTTTGAGCCCATCTGGAAGATCCAGTACGGGCACCTCGACCACGGCGTTCACTCCGGGCCAGGCGCTCAGCGGGGTTTTCGCCTGCAACGCCATCAGATCCTCGGGCGGGGCAGGATAGATCGAAATCGAAAAGCCCCGCATTTCAAGGGATGTCATCATCGCCGCCGGTCCAACCATGTGGCTGATCTGAGGGCCGATGTCTGACTTCGCCAACTCATGCGCCAGAATGGACATCTCCAAAACCGACGCTCCACCGAGGTTGTTCAAAAGCGCCACATAGCGTTGATCCGGCTTCATGGTTGAGCTGAGCTTTTCGACCATCATCGCAATGGCCGTTTTCGCGTCCGAATAATCGACCTGTTCGATGCCTGCTTCGCCATGGATGCCCAGACCAAGCTCGGCCTTGCCCAATGGGATGCGATCCTCTTTTGGGGCACCCGGTACAGTGCAGGTATCAAGAGACATGCCGATGGATGACGTCCCCGCAATCACCCGCTCTGCAGCCGTGGTCACGGCATCCAGATCAGCGCCATTCTCGGCCAGCGCGCCGGCAATCTTGTGCACGAACAGCGTGCCCGCAACGCCGCGCGCCTGCGGCAGGTCCGGCAGGGCAACATCATCATCCACGATCACCATGTTCACGTTCAGGCCAAAGGCCCGGGCACGTTCCGCGGCAAGGCCAAAGTTCAGCCGATCTCCGGTATAGTTCTTTACGATCAGCAGGCACCCTGCCGGGCCTGTCACGGCCAAAATCCCAGCCAGAACCGCATCGACCGACGGCGAGGCGAACACATCACCGCAAACCGCAGCCGTCAGCATGCCCTCGCCAACGAAACCCGCATGAGCCGGCTCATGCCCCGATCCGCCGCCCGATACCAGCGCGACCTTGGATTTGTCCCAGTCGGTACGAACGACTACGCGGATATGCGGGTAACCATCCAACCGCGCCAGACGGCCCCCAGAGGTAGCGATCACGCCATCCACGGCCTCGGCGACGATGTCTTCTTTTTTGTTGATGAAGTGGGTCATGTCGGTCTCTTTCACTGAATCCGGGCGCCTGAGGCGTCAAAGAAAAATGGTTTATTGGGGGCGATCTTAACAATATCGCCTGACTTCAGCGGGGTATGTGCATCTGTGACCGTGATCAGATCGTGATCTTTGAAGGACAGATGCAGACGCGTCTGATCGCCCAGATGCTCGACCCGCGTCACAAGACTGTCCTGTCCATCGCCCTGCCCGATTTGCTCGGGGCGCAGACCGATGGATTTGGCCCCTGTTGGGGCGTGGCCAAAGATATCGGCGGGCAGGATATTGATCCGGGGCTGGCCCAAGCGGCTGGCCGCATAGATGCTGACAGGATCTTCGTAAATCTCGCGCGGGGTGCCGAACTGAACCAGCTTGCCGTGATCCAGAACACCCACATGGGTCGCCATGGTCATCGCTTCGATCTGGTCATGTGTCACATACAGCAGCGTCGCGCCGCTATCGGCCTGAATGCTTTTCAGTTCGACCCGCAAATCGGCGCGCAGTTTTGCGTCCAGCGAGCTGAGCGGTTCGTCCATCAGATAAACCTCGGGGTTACGTACAAGGGCGCGTCCGATAGAAACACGCTGCATTTCGCCGCCGGACAAGGCCGTCGCCTTGTTGTCCAGCTTATGCGCAATCTGCAACGTCTCGGCCACGCGCTGGACCTTTACCCTGATCTGATCCTCGGGGGTTTTCAGCAACGGCGAGCGCAGCGGGAAAGCCAGATTCTCATAGACCGTCAGATGCGGGTAGAGCGAGTATTGCTGGAACACCATGGCAATGTTGCGCTGTGCCGGGGTCAGCCCGTTCAGCGATTGGCCGTTCATCAACACGTCGCCCTTATCCGGTTTATCCAGTCCGGAAACCATGCGCAGTGTGGTTGTCTTGCCTGCGCCGGTCGGCCCAAGCAGGACGACAAAGGCCCCGTCCGGAATGGTCATCGACACGCCGTCCAACGCAACCGTATCGCCATAGGTTTTTGTCACATTGCGAAGCTCGACCTCAGCCATGATGCAGAACTCCCTCGTTTCCGGCGGACAACAGCGCCCTGCCCTTTTCGGTTTCAAACACGGTGATCGTGCGTTCATCGAAACGCAATCCGGTCTTCTCGCCCACCTCTGCGCGAGTGCTTGACGGGATACGCGCCTTGATTTCACCATTCGGCGTATCCAGCGTTACGATCTGCGTGGTGCCCAGATATTCTGTCGCCATCACCTCACCGCGGTAAGTCGCGCTGTCGTCCAGGTGTACATGTTCAGGCCGAACGCCCAGCGCCAGATCGCCACGCGCGCCACCATGTTGTTCGGGGATGCGGATTTGGCTGCCCCCCAGATCGACCGATTGGGTACCGCTGCCAACAATGCCATGAAAACTCAGGAAATTCATCGCTGGTGAACCGATGAAACTGGCCACGAACATCGTGGCGGGCCAGTCATAGATATCCTGCGGCACACCGAATTGTTCGACAACGCCGTGGTTCATGACCACGATCTTGTCGCCCATCTGCATCGCCTCCAACTGATCATGCGTCACGTAAACCGTGGTCGCCCCCATCCTGTCATGCAGGGCGCGCAGTTCCTCGGACATATGTTCGCGGAATTCTGCATCCAGCGCACCCAGAGGTTCATCCATGAAAAACGCCTTGGGGTCGCGCACGATGGCACGCCCCAGCGCCACGCGCTGGCGGTCGCCTCCAGACAGGCCGCCGACCGGTTTTTTCAGGATATCGGTGATCCCCAAAATCTGCGCGACCTCGTCCACCTTCTTTTTCACCTGTGCCTTGGGCATGCCCTGGCTCAGCAAAGGATAGCTGATGTTCTTGCCCACATTCATATGCGGGTAGAGCGCGAACATCTGGAACACAAAGGCAATATCGCGCTGGCTGGCGGGTTTCATACCCACCTCTTCGCCGTCGATGTAAATCTCTCCACTGGTGGGCAACTCAAGCCCCGCCATCATGCGCAAAGTCGTGGTCTTGCCGCAACCCGAAGGGCCAAGCAGCATGAAGAATTCGCCGTCTTCGATGGTGAAGCTTGAGGACTGCACGGCCGTAAACGTCCCGAAATCTTTGCGCACGTTTTCAATTCTGATCTGTGCCATGTGTTTACTCCGGGAAGTGGCTGACGATGATGAACATCACCGTGCCAATCAGCGTGACAATGAAGGAATAGGAGAACAGGGCCAGCACGAAAGGCTGCATCAGCATGATCACACCCAACGCGATAAGGATCGAGGCCACCATTTCCCAAGGACCACGGCGCAGCCGCAGCAGGCCGTTGATAAAGCTACTCATTTGCGTACCGCTCCGAATGTGATCCCACGCAACAGATGCTTGCGCAAAAGGATGGTGAAGACCATGACCGGCACCAGAAAGATCGTCGCCCCGGCGGCCACGGCGGGCCAGTCCTTGCCACCAACACCGATGATGGTCGGGATAAAGGGCGGCGCGGTTTGCGCAGTGCCCGAGGTTAGCAGGACAGCAAAAGCGTATTCGTTCCACGCAAAGATCAGGCAGAAGATCGCGGTTGAGGCGATGCCGGTTGCGGCCTGAGGCAGCACCACTTTGTAGAAAGCCTGAAAGCGGGTGTATCCATCGATCAATGCGGCCTCTTCATACTCCACAGGGATCTCGTCGATGAACCCTTTTAGCAACCAGACCGAAAGGGACAGGTTGACCGCCGTGTACAGCAGGATCATGCCCAGATGCGTGTCGTTCAGCCCCAACTGCCGGAACATCAGAAAGATCGGGATCGCCACCGCAATCGGCGGCATCATCCGGGTCGACAGGATGAAAAACAGCAGATCATCCTTGAGCGGCACCCGGAACCGGCTGAACGCATAGGCCGCAGCAGTGCCCAGCACCATGCACAGGAAGGTCGAACCAAACCCGATGATGACCGAATTCAGAAACCGCTCGCCATAGCGCGATGCGCCGGTGATCACCTGCCCCTGCTCGCGCACCATTTCATCGTACCATGTCTCTGGTGGCGGCAGCGCGGCCAGATCTTCCTGGTTCAGGCGCGTGCGCTGGGTGAACAGGTTGACGTAGCCTTCCAGCGTCGGCTCGAACACGACTTTGGGCGGATAGGCGATTGAGTCCGCAGGGGATTTGAACCCGGTGGCGATGATCCACATCAGCGGCAGGATCGTGATGACCGCGTATAGTATCACGGCGGTACCTGCGACCCACTTCGTCCGGTTGGACGGCTCTGTGACTGAAAAGCTCATCTTTCTTTTACCTTGTTCAGGGCTTTGACGTAGATCGAAGCCAGTCCAAAGACGGTGACGAACAGGATGACCGCATAGGCCGAGGAATAGCCGGTGCGCCATTTCTCGAACGCTTCACGTTTGAGGTCGATCGAGGTCAGGGTGGTCGTGTTGCCCGGACCACCGCCGGTCAGCTGCACCACAAGGTCGAACATCTTGAAATTCTCGATGCCACGGAACAGCACGGCCAGCATCAGAAACGGCAGCGCCATCGGGATCGTGATCGTCCAGAACTGTCGCCATTTGCTGGCGCGGTCGCATTCCGCCGCCTCATAGATCGAGTCCGGGATAGACCGCAGACCCGCCAGACAGATCAGCATTACGAAGGGCGTCCACATCCATGTGTCGGCGATCACAATCGCCCAGGGGGCAAGGTTCACATCCCCGATCATCGAAAAGCTGGATGGATCACCACCGGTGAAGAACGTCACCACATAGTTGAACAGGCCGATCTGCGGCTGATACAGGAAGGTCCAGAAATTCCCTACGACGGCGGGGCTGAGCATCATCGGGAACACGATGATCGTGGTCCACATGTCGTTGCCCTTGAATTTCATGTTCAGCAGATAGGCCAGCGCAAAGCCGATCAGAACCTGCAAGACGATTGTCCAGATCAGGAAATGCGCGGTTGCCTGCATCGTCATCCACGTATCGCTATCGGTCAGGATACGCTCGTAGTTGCGCAGGCCGACAAAGTCGATTTCACGGTTGGGCCGGTTTACCTTGTAGTTGGTAAAGCTCAGCCGGATGGTCCAGATCAGCGGAAAGATGTTGACGGCCAGCAGCAGGAAGATGGACGGCGCAACGAAAATCCAGGCGATGGCCCGATCTGACAGCCCCCGCACTTTCCGGGCCATCGGCTCGGGCGTCGCGTCGGCGATCTTATCCATCGGAGTGTGTATCATGGTTTTGGTCCTTCATCGGCGGGCAGGCAGATGGCCACCGAAGTTGACGGATTGCTCCCGGTTGATGCGACACCAACCGGGAGAGGGAGAGCCGGGCCCGAGCAGAGACCCGACAGGAAGACAGGCTTAGATTTTGCCTTCGTCCTCGAAGGTCTCCGTCCAGTCGTCTACCAGACCATCCAGCGCCTCTTGCGCGGTGCCATTGCCCGCGATGACATAGTCATGCACCCGCTGCTGCATCGCCAGAAGCAATTCGGCATAGGCCGGTTCAGCCCAAAAATCCTTTACGATCGCCATCGAGTCGAGGAAGGTCTGCGCATAGGGCTGGCTGGTCGCGAAATCGGGATCTTCAACCACGGCCTTAAGGGCCGAATAGCCACCCAGTTCCCACCAGCGGGCCTGGATTTCGGGCTGCGCGAACCACTTAATGTATTCAAGGGCTGCGTCCTGCTTGTCCGAATAGGACACGACTGAAATCCCTTGCCCACCCAGCTGCGCAAACTGCCCATTCGGGCCTGCGGGATTCGGGAAGTAGCCGGATTTGCCGCCGCCCACGTTCGGGTCAGCCTCAACCCCCGGCCAGATGAAGGCAAAGTTCATCTGCAGGGCGACCTGACCGGATTTATAGGCGTCGATATTCTCACCCATGTACCAGTTCGATGAGCCCGGAGGCGTGGCTGTATCGTAGAGATCCTTGTAAAACTCAAGCCCCGCCACAGCGTCCTCGGAGTTTACAAAACCGTCCAACTCATAAGGGCTATCGGGATTTCCATATTCAAAACCGTAATTGTAGAGCGCATTCGTGACACCCATCGTGATGCCTTCGGATCCGCGCTCAGTATAGATTGCGGCGCCATAAACGGTTGTCCCGTCAATATCGCGCCCCTGGAAGAATTGCGCGATGTCTTTCAGTTCCTCCAAAGAGTTGGGAACATCCAGATCGCGACCGTATTTTTCCTTGAATTCGGCCTGTAGCTCGGGCCGTTCGAACCAGTCTTTGCGATAGGTCCACCCAACCACGTCCCCGAACGCCGGCAGAGCCCAATAGTTAGGGGTGTTTTTAGGCCATTCCGCGTACCCCGTGACAGTTGCCGGAATGAAGTCATCCATCGTGATGCCTTCGGCGTCGAAGAAATCGTTCAGTTTGACATAGTGCCCGTTTTCGGCACCGCCACCGATCCACTGACTGTCGCCGATCATCAGGTCGCACAGCTTGCCGCCCGAGTTCAGCTCATTCAGCATCCGGTCCGCAAAGTTGGGCCAGGGCACAAATTCAAAGTTCATACTGTGGCCGGATTTCTCTTCGAAATCCTTGCTCAACTCGATCAGAGCATTTGCCGGGTCCCATGACGCCCAGCACAGTGTCAGATCTTCGGCCTGTGCGGTCCCTGCCGCGCCCATCAATGCCACTGCAGCCACGGTGTGTTTCAAGTTCGCTTTCATCTGGTAGTTCCTCCCAACTGACCTGCGCCGATGTTTCAGGCGGCGACTCATTTGTGGGAGTATTGATATTTGAGGTACGTACCTCAGATCAAGACATTTCTGAGGCACGTACCTCAATTCACTTGCATGTCCCTTGTGTTTCAGCAAATACTCCCTTGGAATTCTAAGCAAAGATCACATCATGCGCCCGACAACCAAAGACCTGGCAAAAGCTGCAGGCGTCAGCCTTGCAACGGTCGACCGCGTTCTGAACGAACGCCCGGGCGTGCGAAAAAAGACGGTGGAGGCCGTCAATAAGGCGATCGAGGAAATCGGGTTCGTCCGCAACCTTTCAGCCGCCAACCTGGCCAAAAGCAAACACTACCGGTTTCAGTTCCTGCTACCTCGCCGCGGAGATTTGTTCATATCCGAATTGCGTGACCGTATTTCAGAAACCAACATGGGTCTGTCGGCTGAAGGCTTGGAAATTGCGCATCGGGAAATCTCTCAGGCAGATCCACATCTGATCGCGCAGACCTTGTTGAAGGTCAGACCGGAAGACGTGGACGGGATTGCGTTGATGGCGCCGGAATCTCCGCAAGTGCGCGACGCAACGATAAGACTGCAGGAAAAAGGCGTGCAGGTGGTTCACTTGATTTCCGGCCAGCGCAAATTGTCAGGGACCGATTTTGTGGGAATCGACAATCACGCAGCCGGTGCAACCGCTGCCCGTCTTTTGGGCCGCTTCATTTGCGGGCGTGAAGGGAAAATAGTGGTTGTGTCGGAAACGATGAACGCCCGCGACAGCCTCGAACGTCGTCGGGGCTTTGATCAGGTACTGACACGCGATTATCCAAATCTGATCGCCCTGCCCTCGCTGGAAACGCATGGGGACGAAACCCGCGCGCATGAGATTATTGCGAATACTCTGAACAACAATTCGGACATTGTCGCAGCTTACATCATGAGCTCCGAGGCCCGGACGCCTCTCGACGCTCTGCGCGAAAAAACCGACCCAAAAGAGCTTACGGTCGTCGCTCACGAGCTGACGCGGCGCACGCGCCAAGCTCTGCTGGCAGGTGAAGTGGATGCCCTGATCGTTCAAAACCCGGGCCACCTGGTACGCAGTTCGGTTCGGTTGCTACGGGCGCGCTGTGACAAGCGAGAGATCATGAGATCGCAAGAGCAGATCCGTATAGAAATCCTGATCCAGGAAAATCTCCTCCCGGCTCAGCACTCGGGCACAGCGAACGCCCCCTGATCCTAAGGCGCGCCGTACAGCTGTTCCGGCAACCACAGGACCAGCGAGGGCACGAAGGTCAGCAGAAGAAGAACACCCAGCAGCGGCACAAGGAACGGCAGGGTGGCGCGCACGCATTGCTCGAACGGCACCTTGGACACTCGGGACAGCACGAACAGCACCATTCCGACCGGCGGGGTCAACAGCCCCAGCATCAGGTTCAGGATGACGATGATACCCAGATGCACTGGATCAATGCCAAACTGCGCGGCCACGGGCATCAAGACCGGCACAAGGATCGAGATCGCGGCGATGGTCTCCATGAACAGGCCGACGATCAGAACAACCGCCATGATCAGCAGCAATACAACAGCCTTGCTGTCGGTGAAGGACAGCACGAATTCCGCAAAATGTGCGGCGACCTGATTGGCCGTCAAAATCCAAGCAAAGACCGACGCCGCGCCCACAATCATCATGATCGCCGCTGTTGTCTCGATGGTTTCCAGAGAAATCACCGCCAGTTTCCGAACGGTCAGGGTGCGATAGACCACTGTCCCAAGGATCAGCGCATAGGCGGCAGCCCCAATGGCCGCCTCGGTCGGAGTGAAAGCACCCGAGACGATGCCACCCACGATAATGACCGGAGTCATCAGCGGCAGAAAGGCCGCCTTGAACCGCGTTGCGATGACCGCAGGGCTAAAGCTCACGTCGCGCGGGTAATTCCGCGTGCGGGACATCCACCAGATCATTGCCGACAGCGCAGCGGCCATCAGCAGGCCCGGAACGATCCCGGCGACGAAAAGCTTGCCAATCGACACGGACGCCATGACGCCAAAGATCACCAAAGGCAGCGAGGGCGGAATGATCGGCCCGATGGTGGACGAGGCAGCCGTCACACCGACGCTGAAGTCATCGTCATAGCCCGCTTCGCGCATGGCCTTGATCTCAATCGCGCCAAGACCGCCCGCATCGGCAACCGCAGCGCCGGACATGCCGGCAAAGATGATGCTGGCGCCCACGTTCACATGCCCAAGCCCGCCATGCATCCAGCCGACAATGGCACGGGCAAACCCAAAGATTCGTGCGGTGATCCCAGCTGAGTTCATGAGTGCCCCGGCCAGAATGAAGAACGGGATCGCCAGCAGCGGGAAACTGTCCATGCCATTGACCATATTGTGCATCAACAACACAGGTGGCAGACCGGAATAGAGGATGTAGGCAAAGGAAGACATCGCCAGCGAAAACGCAATCGGCACGCGCAGCAGCATCAGGCCGAACAGCGTGACAAAAAGAATGATCAGGCCCATGTATCGCCCCCCTTTGCGATTTGTTTCAGCCGCGAGACGATTTGGTAGGCAACAACGCCCAGATTGCCGATCGCCAGTGCCAGAACGGCGATGTGCAGGTAGTATTTCGGAAACGGCAGCGAGACCATTTGCTGGAACGAGGTGCGCTGGATCAGTTCAAACGCCGACCAGATGATTACAGCAAACAGGACAATAGTGGCCATTAAGGCAAAAAGATGCACCCAACCGAGGCCCCGGCCGTAGTATTTGTCAACAAACTCCAGAACGATATGGCTACCCACGGCCTGACACCGGATTGCCCCGGCAAAGCCCAGCAGGATCAGCAGATACCGCGCGGCTTCTTCCGTCCAGGCGATGGAATCATTCAGAACGTAGCGCGTAAAGAACTGCAGGAACACCACACCGAACAACACCGCAAACAGCGCCAGCAAGCCATAATCCGGCACGGTGATACGATAGTCTCGGAAATGCGCATCGTCTTCTGCGGCCAGCGCGTCGAAATCAATCTCGGGCGGGGTCTCGGTCTGAGTCATCAGGCACACCTTCTGAATAGTGGCCGGACCCGGTGCAGAACCGGGCCCAACAGATTGGCTTATTCCTGAATCGCCTGCAGACGCTCAAAAGTCTCGGCATCCCACGGAACCGAGTCGCTGCTCAGCAGCGGTGCAACTGCGGCCATAAAGGGCGCACGATCCACTTCGTTGACGGTCACGCCCTGCTCGCGGAACCAGTCGGCCAGTTCGGCCTCGGATTGCACGATTTCATCCGACGTGGCCGACGCGGCCTCGGCCAGCGCGTCAATCAGCGCCTGACCGTCATCCCCCATCTTGCCCAGCGTCACGGGCGAAACCACAACGGCCAGCGAGTTGGTGATATGACCGGTCAGGTTGATGTTTGACTGCACCTCGTAGAACTTCTTGAACTGGATGGTGGGCAGCGGATTTTCCTGAGCATCCACAACGCCTTGCTGCAGGGCCAGATACACTTCGGCAAAGGCCATCGGCGTGGGGTTTGCACCCGTGGCTTCGGGGAACATCTGATAGGCTGGCGCATTCGGCGTGCGGATTTTCAGACCTTCCATGTCGCCCGGCGCAAGGATCGGCTTGTTCGAGGTGACATGGCGGGCGCCGTAATAGGTCATCGTCGCAATCGTGTTGCCCGAGATGTTCTTGTATTCATCCGCCATCTCGCCAAACAGGTCCGAATTCACATAGGCCTTCCAGTGATCGTAAGAGCGCATGGTGAATGGGTAATCCGAGATACTGATCGGACCATAGGACTGACCCAGAAACGCCACGCCGGTATAGATCGCATCGACCGTGCCCAGCGACAGCGCCTCGTTCAGCGCCGCTTCTTTGCCCAGTTGCGAGGCCGGGAACACTTCCATTTTGTAACGGCCATCTGTCTTTTCTTCGAGCAGTTCTGCCGCGCGGACAGCTGCGGCGTGATACGGGGTCGACGCCTCGTAAACATGGCCAAAGCGCAGTGTCTCTTGTGCCAATCCAGCCGTTGCGCTGAGCGCAACAATACAGGCGGCCCCAAAGGCCGTTTTGCCAAAGTTGAACATATTTTCCTCCATGTTTCTATGAAAACGCCCGTCGGTTTCTTGCGTCCGATCGGGCGGTCGGGGTTATTCCGCTGCCAATGGTTGTGAAAAGCGGAAATCTCTGAGTGTTTCGGGTTTGATTTCGATCGAAAAGCCCGGCTGCGTCGGAGCCATATAAGCCCCGTTCCTCACCACGCAGGGGTCGACGAAGTGCTCGTGCAGGTGATCGACATACTCGATACGTTTGCTGTCTTTCTCGCCCGAGATCGCGACGTAATCGATCATCGACATGTGCTGCACATATTCGCACAGGCCCACGCCCCCGGCATGGGGCCAGACCGGCAGGTCGTATTTCGCGGCCATCAGCATCACGGCCAGCACCTCATTCAACCCGCCCATCCGGCAACTGTCGATCTGAACGATGTCAATCGCGCCTTCCTTGATGAACTGTTTGAACATGATCCGGTTCTGGCACATCTCGCCGGTTGCGACCTTGACCGGCGCAACACCTTCGCGGATCGCCTTGTGGCCGAACACGTCATCGGGACTGGTGGGTTCCTCGATAAAGAAGGGCCGCGCAAAGGACAGGGCCTTGACCCAATCGATGGCCTGATCGACCTCCCACACTTGATTGGCGTCGATCATGATGTTCATGTCTTCACCCAACACCTCGCGCGCGATTGTCAGGCGGCGGATGTCGTCGTCCAGATCGCGGCCAACCTTGAACTTGGTGTGGGTAAAACCGGCATCCTTGGCCTCCTGGCACAGGCGGCGTAGCTTGTCATCGGGATAGCCCAGCCACCCGGCCGAGGTCGTGTAGCAGGGATAGCCTTCGGCTTTCAGCGTGGCGATCCGGCGGGCTTTGCCCGGCGCGGCGGCGCGCAGCATGGACAGCGCCTCATCCGGGGTGATCGCATCGGTGAGATAGCGGAAATCGATCAGACGCACGATCTCTTCCGGGCTCATCTCGCTGACCAGTTGCCAGACAGGTTTGCCCGCCTCTTTGGCCCACAAGTCCCAAGCTGCATTGACCACAGCGCCGGTGGCCAGATGGATCGCACCCTTGTCCGGCCCGATCCAGCGCAGCTGGCTGTCGCCGGTGATATGGCGCCAGAACCGGCCCATATCCTCGGCGATCCAGTCCAATTCCAGCCCCTTGACCAAAGCCCCCAGCGCATGGATCGCGGCAACGCAGATTTCATTGCCGCGCCCGATGGTAAAGGTCAGCCCGTGGCCTTCGTGATCGCCATCGGTTTCCAGCACCACATAAGCTGCCGAGTAATCGGGATCGGGGTTCATTGCATCCGAGCCGTCCAAACTGTCCGAGGTTGGAAAGCGCAGGTCTTCGGTCCGAATGCCCGTGATACGTGTCATTTACTGGCCTCAACCGCCTGACGCTGCACGCCCAACCCTTCGATGCCCAGCTCCATCCGGTCACCCGGTTTCAGGTAGGTCTGCGGGTTCTGCCCCATGCCAACCCCCGGAGGCGTGCCGGTCGAGATCACATCGCCCGGCTGCAGCGACATGAACTGCGACAGGTGCGAAATGACGGTCGCCACGCCAAAATGCATCGTCTTGGTCGAGCCGTCCTGATAGCGATGCCCGTTCACCTCAAGATACATCGGCAGGTTCTGCGGGTCCGCCACTTCATCCCGCGTTACCAGCCACGGGCCGATGGGGCCGAACGTATCCGCCGACTTGCCCTTGACCCACTGGCCAGAGCGGTGCAGCTGAAAGTCACGCTCGGACAGGTCGTTGACCACGCAATAGCCCGCCACGTGGTCCAGCGCGTCCTCTTCCGAGACGTATTTGGCCTCTTTTCCGATGACCACGCCCAGCTCGACCTCCCAATCGGTCTTGACCGAGTTGCGGGGGATTTCCACCGTGTCATCGGGGCCCATAATCGCCGAGGTGGCCTTGAAAAAGATCACCGGCTCCTCGGGCAGGGCCATGCCGGATTCAGCGGCGTGATCGGCATAGTTCAGACCGATGCAGATGAACTTGCCCACCTGCCCGACACAGGCTCCGATGCGGGGGTTGCCCTCGACCACCGGCAGGGTGGCCACATCCAGATCGCGCAGGCGCGCAAGGCTGTCATCGCTCAGCACATCACCTGCAATATCGCCCACAACACCGGAAAGATCGCGGATCGCGCCACTATCATCCAGAAGGCCGGGTTTTTCCTGTCCTGTCGGACCGTAACGCAGCAGTTTCATCAAAAGTCTCCTTGTTCAAACGGTCCAGCCGCCATCGATGGCAAAAGTCTGTCCGGTCGTGAATGCAGATTCGTCGCTGGCCAGATAAACCGCCAGCGCCGCGATTTCGTTGGCATCGCCGATACGCCCCATGGGCTGGCGCGCGATAAAGTCCTTTAGGGCCTGATCGTAATCACCCATCGCACGCAGGCGGTCATGCAGGCTGGGGCTGTCCACGGTTCCCGGACAGATCGCGTTGCAGCGGATGCCACGCGTCACAAAATCGGCTGCAATGGACTTGGTCAACCCAATCACCGCCGCCTTCGAGGCGCAATACGAGAAACGGTTGGGCACCCCTTTGATCGACGAGGCCACCGACGACATGTTGACGATCGACCCGCCGCCATTCTCCAACATGCCCGGCAGCACCAGCTTGGCCAGACGGAACATCGCCTTAACGTTCAAGTCAAAGCTGAAATCCCACTGCGCCTCATCACAGTCCAGGATCGAGCCCGCGCCCACAAACCCCGCGCAGTTGAACAACACATCGAACGGACCGACCTGCGCCATCGCGCTGGCCACCGCGTCTGCATCGGTCACATCCAGCTTGAGCGCGGTCACACCGTCGATCTGCGCCAGCTCAGCCAGCATCGCGTCGTTGATGTCGCAGGCAATAACCTGCGCGCCCTCAGTGACGTATTTCTCGACGCTGGCGCGGCCAATGCCCTGACCCGCCGCCGTTACCAAAGCTTTCTTACCGGCCAAACGGCCCTGTGCATGCGTCATGTCATCCTCGGTCTTCGTATTTTCTGCCGCGCAACTCTCAGGCTTAACCTGGCGCGCGACGTTATTTTTAACACGTTTCGAAAAGCGGCGGCCCGGTCCTCCTTGCCCCTGCCCCATTCGGTAGCTCCCATTTTTCAATTCATATGCAAATCACAAATTCATTTGTAAATCAACATTGACTTTGTGCGGCTATCCGGAAGATGGTTTAAGAAGTCAATTCAAGCGCCGCTGAGGGAGAAAACCGTGGCTGAGACAGCGGACAAATATCGCGCGCCAGCCCTTGAAAAAGGGCTTGATATCATCGAGCTTTTATCATCCCACGGGGAAGGCGTTTCGCAGGGCGATATCGCGCGGGCACTTGACCGTTCACAAAGCGAGATTTACCGCATGCTGTCCACTCTGGTACGGCGCGGATATGTCATTCGTTCCAAAGACAACGACCTGTATTCGCTGAGCCTGAAAATGTACGCCGTATCTCAGCGGCACCCGCCGGTAGAACGTTTGCTCGAAGTCGCGACGCCGCGCATGAGGGCCGTGACCCGGCGCGCGTGGCAGTCCTGTCATTTGGGCATGGAAAGCAATGGTGACATCGTCATTGTCACTTCGGTCGCCGCCCCCGGAAACTGGGTTTTTTCGCTGCGTGTTGGCACCGTGGTCGGCTTGGGCAACACCGGCACCGGCCGCGTTTTGGCCGCGTTCCGAAGCGACGATGAAATCGAAGCCCTTCTCGACAGCCACCGGCTTGCGCAGGGCGAGCCCGAGATTGATCGGCCCGAATTCTTTGAGCACCTGGCCCGTATCCGCGAAGTGGGCTACGAACGGATGCCTTCGGCGACGGCCATCGGCGTTACGAACCTAGCCTACCCCGTCTTCAATCAGGAAGGCATGTCAATTTGCGTCATCAACTGCCCCTTTGTGGAGCGCATTGACCAGCTTGAGGTCCCCGACATCGAAGAAGTTCATGAGATGTACAAGGCGCTGGCTGACGAACTGACCGATTTCTACGCCGGTCGGTCGGCATAAGCTGTTTTTTCGAACGAATACCTAACCATTATGCGCGCGGCCAAGCCAGACGGTATCCGCCGGGTGAACAAGCGTTCCAAACTGTTTGGCGACAGCACCCAAAATGCAACAAGCCCGGACAATGCCGGGCTTGCTTTCAGTCTGTATCAGGCCCTATTCCGCCGCGTTGGCCGTGGTCGGAATATTCGCTGCTTCGCGCTTGCCATCATTATAGATCGCCTTGATCAGAGACACTGACATCAGCACCATGACCAACGAGAACGGAAGCGCCCCGATCACCATCGCCGTCTGAATGGCCGTCAGACCACCCACCAGCAACAGTGCGGCAACAACCGCCCCAAGTGCCACACCCCAGAAGATGATGTGCGGACGCGCTTTGGGTCCTTCATCGCCCGCCGCGTTGATAGTGTTGACGATCAGCACCGCCGAGTCCGCCGAGGTCACCAGATAGGTCATCAGCAGCACAACGATGATGACAGCCATCGCCCAGCCCAGAACCTCGCCCAGGATCAGGCCGGTCATCGCAAAGATCTTGTCACCATCCGTGGCGCCGAAAATCTCGCCATTGGCGCCGCCGTTCAGCTCCATCTCGATCGCGGTGCCACCAGCGAACGAGAACCAGACAAAGCACATGATCGCCGGAACGATCAGCGCGCCCAGAACGAACTCGCGAATGGTGCGTCCGCGCGAAATACGCGCCAGGAACAAGCCGACGAAGGGAGCAAACGCAACCCACCAAGCCCAGTAGAAGACCGACCAGGCCCCCTGCCAGCCTTCCAGATTGTCTGCCACACCGCCCGCTCCGTCACCGGAATAGACGCGGAACATCATGCCCGGCAAGGCGATCAGATATTCCCAGGTACCCAGGATCAGTGCCTGAAGACCGAACCACGTGGATCCGAAGATCATCAGGAATGCCAGCAGGAAGATTGACAAACCCATGTTCAGGTTCGACAGCCATTTGATACCCTTACCGACGCCGGACAGCGCCGACAGGGTCGACGCACCCATGATCACCACGATGGCGACGATGATTCCCAGCGACGAGGCGTTACCTTCGCTGTTCAACAGCCAACTGCCGATGCCAATGCGGCTCATGCCTGCCACGAATTGCTCGACCCCAAAGCCCAGCGTCTGCGCCACGCCCAGAATGGTCGCAATCACGGCTACGATGTCGATCAGGCTGCCCAGTGGGCCAGAAAGTTTTGACCCGAACAGCGGCGTCAGCGCCGACCGGATGGTCAGCGGAAGGCCCCGGCGATAGGCAAAAAAGGCCAGCGCCAGACCGGCGATGGCGTAAGACGCCCAGGCCGAGAAGCCCCAATGCAGGTAAGAGTACTTATAGGCGTTCAGAAAGTTTTCCTCGGTCCCGCCTTCGACAATTCCCTGGATCACCTCGGGGTTGTTCTGAAAGTGATAGACCGGCTCGGCCACGGCCCATGTCAGCATGCCGACACCGATACCCGCGCCGAACATCATCGAGAACCACGAGAAATTTGAAAACTCGGGCTCATCCGTATCCTGCCCCAACTTCAGTCGTCCCGCGCTTGGCCAGATGGCCAGAACGATGCAGACGATTACGAACAAGGCCATCACATAGATGTACCACGTGCCAAAGTTCGACAGGATAAAGCTGTTGAACCCACTGAGCACGGCACCTGCCTGCTCGGGGAAGGCAACGGCCCAGATGACCAGAAGGCCCACAATGATCTTCGACGTTACCGTCACATCGACGCTGAACCCCGAATAAAAACCGCTATCTGCCGTCTTGATCGGCAGGTCGGTTAAGGGTGGTTTGATTGACATTTAGGTCCTCCCATGTCGTCAATTGAAGCGCGCGATTATCCTTTCACGCTGCTTGCCGTTTTGCCCGAAAGGTTTGACAACCCTACAGACTCTTTCATCCTTTCGCCGTTCACATCTTTGAGCGCGAGCGCCGTGCGAGTCTGGCACATGACGCATTTTCAGCCTGCCGCACTCGCTCCTTGACACATGAGTGGCAGACGCGCTCAGATCGCCCACGGCCAGGTTGGCTCTAGGCTTTGACTATAGAGACGAAGGATGAAACAGAAAAATTTATGACAAAAGTGCAAATATCTGATGGAAGATAAAGGAAATTCCTATAGCCTTTTGGCCCGTAGTGCAGCCGACCTGTGCGCTTTCATGGTCGTGTGCCAACGGGGCCAGCTCTCAGCGGCGGCGCGTGACATGAAAGTTTCCCAGCCCAGTCTCAGCCAACGTATCCGCAATCTGGAAACCGCGTTGGGCACAACCCTGTTCGAACGTACCGCGAAGGGCGTCACCTTGACCCGCGATGGCGACGCGCTGTACCGGCGGGTCAAGAATCCGATGGCCGAGCTGGCAAACAAGTTCAACACGCTTTCGAAAAACGGAAAGCAAGAGCGGGTGCTGATTTCGTCAGATTTCGCGTTTGCGTATTTTTGGCTCTTGCCGCGCCTTCCGGCAATCCGCCAAAGCCTGGGCGATGTCGAGATCAGCATTCTCACTTCGGATCAACCGCGTCAGACGGCGGTGCACGAAACCGATTTGGTTGTCCATATGGCCAATCTGGACCAGATCGAGCCCGGCATGCAGTTGCTGTTCGAAGAGACCGTTGGAATTGTTTGCAGCCCTGCGTTCAAAAACGCAAATGCGCATATCAGATCCCCCGCCGATCTGAAGACTGCCTCACAATTGCTGCATCTTGTTCCACCTTCGCGCGATAGTGACTGGTGCACTTGGGAAGAATGGTTAAACGCCCAGAATGTAGACGCCACAGACATTGGGAAAGGCACAGTGTTCAACAATTACGAGATGGTGATCCGTGCCGCTCAGGATGGGCAGGGCATTGCATTAGCGTGGTACGGCCTGATTGACGATCTGGTTCGCGATGCCGAGTTAACCCCATTGCTGGAACAGACTTACAAAACGAAACGCGGGTATTTCATTACCACCGTCCGACCAGACGCCTCGCCCAAGCTGCGTGAGTTGCGTGACTGGATTCTTGGTGAAATCCGGGCGTGAGAACCAGATCGCCAGAGCGACCGTCTAAGTTAACCCCTAAGCCCGCATGCCAACCGCGACACGGAAGCGGACCGTAGGTGTTTTCGCCATGGCTCTTGTTAAGAAACCAGATGATGATCCGTGGTCCACTGCACGTTTTTCTCACCAACACGTCTTATGTGTTTGGTGGTTTTCTCAAACAGAATTCTTCCGCTGAGCTCGGCAATTGATTTTGGCAGGTTCTGAAGCCCTTGCTATCTGGCAAAAACCATCAACATTCGCGACAGGCCCGAGACCAAAAGCTCCAAAACACGCAGGTTCATGTTTTCGACCAACGGCGGTGTCAGCGTCGTGATGTTTTGCAGCGCAGCTGGTGGCGACACGACGTCCGGTATGGCTCGTTCTTGACAGCACCGCAACCTAGGGAGCGAAGCAGCAAGAACACGTCCAGAGTTGGCCATCTGGACATCCCTCCGCCCAAAAAACGCTCATGGCCCCACTTGGTTTTCGGACGTTGACCCCCGCTGCGCGGTGAAAACCATTGCACCCTGAGCCGCAGAGCGTCTCATCAAAAACTGCACATCTTGGGCAGGGGAAATGCGTATTCGCCGGTCACATCTGGCGGCATGAAACATTTAACCACAGATACCTTGGCTTGGTGTGCCTTTGCGATTGCTTCGGTCATTCTTGCTGCGCAACCTGCGCAATGGCTTGTTCGAAGTTGGCTTAGCCCCGCCTACGGGTCGTACGGCTATGTTTATGTCCTGCTGATCGTTGGCCTTGCGGGGGCGAGCCTGCTGAGCGGACGACCGAACGGCACAAGCTCTCAGATACCGGCCATTGCCCTTTTGTTACTGGCAGCCTTGATCCGGTTTTTTGGGCAGGTCTTGGCGGTCAACATCCTCAGCGCACTCGCCCTTGCCTTGGATGTGTTTGCGCTGGTTGGAGTGTTGCATCTCAATCGGCGTCCCTTCGCACTGTCGCCCTTCTGGATGGCGGCGCTGTTCTTGTTTTCCCTCCCAACCGAGATGGTCTTGCAACGCACCCTTGGATTCCCGTTGCAAATGGTTTCAGCAGACGTGTCCTGCCGCATACTTAGCGCCCTGTATTCAGATATTGTCTGCGACGGGGTGCGCATCACCTTAGAACAACGGGATATTCTGGTGGACTTGCCGTGTTCTGGCGCGTCGGGGCTTTTGCTGTCGCTGGCTTTTGTGGTCACCCAAAACGCCGTGTTGAGACCGCGCTGGCAAGTTGGTGGCCTCAGCCTGCTGGCCGTGATCACTTGTGCCACTTTGGGCAATAGCCTGCGCATTTCGGTTCTGGCCGTTGGGCTTGCGCATGATCTGGATGTCATGGCCGAGCCATGGCACAGCCTTATCGGGCTGGGGACACTTGGCCTGACAATAGCACCTTTCGCACTGTTCTACCGCCCCCGCAATGCGGGGTCGCAAAAAGGCCGATCTCGGACCATACAGATGGCACTGCCAAAGCCCATCAAAGCGCTGGCCGGGGTTGCGTGTCTGATCAGCAGCGCGGCAATCGTTTCTCTCAAAGCCAACCCCGTGGATGTTTCGGGCAATGTGGTAACACCGAACCTGCCCGCACAAATCCACGGGCATCTCGCGCGATACGAGCCTCTGACCGCGATGGAGGCTTACTTCTTCGAAGCCTATGGCGGGCAGGCGCAGAAAGCTCAGTTTGGTCCACTGGGATTGAACGTTGTCAGCACCCGCGCACCGCTGCGGCATTTGCATGCTCCGGAAATCTGCCTGCGGGGCCTTGGCTACAAGGTTCGGTTTCTGGGCACGCGCTACGACGGGGTTCCCAGCGCCTATTACAAGGCCACCGGCCCGGACGGCAACCAGTGGCTGGTTGCGGTCAGCTACGTCTCACAAAACGGACATGTCACTCCCAGCGTTGGTGAGGCGATCTGGCGCTGGCTGAACGGCTCCGGCGGCACCTGGAGCAGCGTGCAAAGGATCACCCCATGGGCGCTGGACACAACGCTACGCGCGCAACTCGACGCTGCCACGATTGCAGCCCTGGACATTCAAACCATCAAAGGAACGGACATATGATACGCCACATTGCTTTTGTTTTTCTGCTACAGCCGGGAGTTGCGTCCGCTCAGCCTGACGACGAAATCGCCGGTCGGCTGGTCGGCAGCGGGGCAGCCGGTCAACTGGACCTGCCAATGCTGAAATCGGACCTGTCCGTGGATGTTCAGGGCGACATGGCAACCGTGCAGGTGCGACAGGTATTCGCAAACCCCTCGGACGTTCCGATCTCGGCGGAATACCTGTTCCCGCTTAACCAAAATGCTGCCGTCTACGCGATGCAGATGCAGGTCGGGGACGAAATTGTCGAGGCTCAGATTCAACAAAAACAGCGGGCAGAACAGACCTTTGAAACCGCAAAGCAAGACGGCAAGGCCGCAGCGCTTTTGACCCAGCACCGTCCCAATATGTTTACGCAGAAAGTTGCCAATCTGATGCCGGGGCAGCCGATTACGGTGACGCTCAGCTATGTGCAGGCCGTTCCCAAGATCGACGACGCGTATGAGCTGGTGCTGCCCCTGATCGTTGGACCGCGCTATCAGGGGGCCAAGGATTTCGACCCGATCTCCGACGACATTGTGTTGACGGATTTCGAAAACGAGGCCCTGGCCACCGCAACTCAGATCGATGGCTGGACGGTTGCCGAGCTGCCGCAATACCCGCAGGTTCCGCGTCTGTCGAACCCGGATGCAATTGAACCGGCACGCGTGTCGCTGGACCTGAACCTGCGCGGCGCGGTTCCGGTATCCAACCTCATAAGCGCGACCCACGATCTTGAGGTCGAGCGATCCGAAGGAGTATTGCGCGCAACATTTCAGGACGGGCGGGTGATCGATAACCGCGATCTTGTTCTGCGCTATGAACTTGGTGGCGATGAAACGACAGCCGGTGTTCTGGCCCATCACGATGAACAAGGCGGCTTTGTATCACTGCTGATCGAACCGCCGAAGGTCCCACAGCCAGATCAAATCACTGCACGGGAACTGGTCTTTGTTCTGGATACCTCGGGATCGATGGGCGGTGCGCCTCTGGATGCCAGCAAGCGCTTTATGGAAGCCGCATTAAAGGGTCTGCGCCCCGAGGATTACTTTCGCGTGATCCGGTTTTCTTCGAACGCCTCCGACTTCGCATCTCAGGCCGTTCCCGCCACGCGCGGCAATATCCGCTCTGGCTTGCGCTATGTGCAGGGCCTGCGCGCAGGGGGTGGCACCGAAATAGACAATGCCATCCGTCACGCTTTTGCAACGCGGCAACCCGAGAACACTTTGCGCATCGTCGTATTCCTCAGCGATGGCTACATCGGGCGTGAAGCGGATGTCATACGCACGATCCGGCACCAAATCGGAGACGCACGCATCTATGCCTTTGGCGTGGGCACGGCTGTCAATCGCTACCTTCTGGACGCGATGGCCGAGGAAGGCCGTGGCTATGCCCGCTATGTCGATCCGACACAGCGCGCCTCAGATGTCGCGGACACTCTGGCCCGCGATCTGAAATCGCCTGTGTTGACAGATATTTCCATTGATTGGGGCGGGCTGACTGTCAGCGAAGTGGTCCCCAAACAGATACCCGATCTGTTCGACGGCGGTTCGGTGCGGGTTCTGGCGCGCTACGAAGGCGGTGGGCCTGCCGACATCAAGATCAATGGCCTTGTGCAGGGCAGAAAGGCGCAGATGGCACTCTCAACAGTTCTGCCCACCGTGTCTGATCCCGAAGGTGACACGCATCAGGGTGCTGCGATCCCGCTGACATGGGCGCGGACCAAAATAGCCGATCTCGACCGGGCGATGGCCGTACAGGCAGGCAATCCCAAGACGCTTGAGGCACAGATCACCGATCTTGGGTTGAAGTTCAATCTTCAGACGCGGTTCACCTCTTTTGTTGCGGTGTCAAAACAAGTTGTGAATGAAGGCAACGCGCCGGCAGGCACCACTAGGGTGGCCTTGCCTCAGGTAGCGGGCGTCGACGCCAATGCCTACCCCAAGACCGCGTTCAGCGGATCGTCCACACCTGAACCTCAGACGATTTTAGGGCTGATCGTCCTTGCAGCCCTGGGCGCACTGCGTTTGACCCGAGGGCGGAGGACCGCGGCATGAGGAACGTCCCTTATAAATTACGCACGGATGCCTGGTGGCTGAGTGATGATTTCAAATTGCATAGACCGCTGTTGCAAGCCCCACTTGACCCGGTCAAGCGCTGTATGATCTGTGAACGTGACTTCGGTGAAACTTCGACGGCGGGCATTTATCGTGAACACAATCCTGATTGCAGATGATGATGCCCGTATCCGCGATGTCGTTCGCTTTGCGCTGGAAGATTCCGGTTTTCAAACCACCGAGGCAGCCACCGGTCAAGCAGCGTTGGAGCAGTTTCGCAAAACCCCTGCTGATCTGGTTGTTCTGGATATCGGCATGCCTGACATGGACGGGTTAGAGGCCTGCAAGGAATTGCGCAAAAGCTCAACCGTGCCGATCCTGTTTCTGACGGCCCGGGATGATGAGATCGACCGCATCCTTGGGTTTCAGCTTGGTGGCGATGACTATGTGACCAAACCCTTTAGCCCGCGTGAACTGGTGCTGCGGATCAAGGCCATCCTTGCCCGCGCATCTGACACAAAATCTCCGGATGACGTGACAATCTTTCAGGACTTGCGGCTGGACCACAACGCACATCTCTGCCTCCTTGGGGATGCCGAGATGCAGCTGACCGGAATAGAGTTCTCGGTCCTGACGATCTTGGCCAAAACGCCAAACCGGGTCTATTCACGCACGCAACTGATCGAACTGGTCTATGGTCACAACACCTACCTGTCCGGGCGAACGGTCGATAGCCATATCCGCAATATCCGTCAAAAAGCGCGCGCTCTGGGTTATCCCGACATGATCCAGACCGTCCACGGAGTTGGCGTGAAACTGGGCGTCTGTCAGTGCTGAGCATCAAGCAAAAATGGCGGCCATCACTGGCGCTGGTCATTGCAATGGTCTGCATTGCTTTGGTGACGCTTCCGATCATCGGCGTCCTTGGGGCTCGTTTGTCCAGCAACCAGTTCGCGCGTGAGACTGAGCGCAGCCTGCTGTCTCAGGCAGTCATCTTTGCCGAGGTGTATGCTGCGGCTTTCTCGGAACTGCAGCCCGCGCCAGACGTTGGCCATCGCTTGTCACCCGAACAGATCAAGCGCCTGGAACAGGATTTTCACCCTATCCCACCCAGCTTGGACCTGCTGCGCGGTGCCGTCGCCCCACCCCGGCCCGAACCGGTTTCACCTGAGGACCCTCTCATCGCGCCGTACAAAGCAGTTTCGCGATCGCTGTCGCGGCTGGCAACATCGGCAAAAAAGACCACTCTTTCGGGTTATGTCTTCATGGATTACGCAGGTCAGGTCGTTGCCAGCAGCGGATCAGTCAGCGGGTCTTTTTCGCACGTCCCAGAGGTGTCTCAAGCCCTGTTGGGCCACACTGTTTCGGTGCTGCGGTATCGGGATGATTCCTCTGGGCAGCATGTGCTGAATTCGATCAGCCGGGATACGTCTTACCGTGTGTTTGTCGCCCATCCCGTGATCCTGGGCGACAGGGTCATCGGGGCCGTTTATCTTTCGCGTACGCCTATGGACCTGAGGAAGTTCCTGTTTCAAGAAAGGTTCACGCTGACCTCTGTTGCGGCATTCATGCTGTTATCTGCCATTGCGGTAGGTTGGATGTTGTGGCGCCTGATCTCGAAACCAATTGGTGATCTCAGCAGCCAAAGCCGGGATGTCGCCAGCGGGCTGAAACCGACACCGGACCCGGTGGAACACTATGGCGTGCAGGAACTGGCGGATCTGGGCCACAACGTCGTTTCGATGGCTGCGACCTTGTCGGAGCGGTCTGCCGCAATCGAGACCTACACGAGCCATGTCACACATGAGCTGAAATCTCCGGTCACCGCAATTCTCGGTGCAGCTGAGCTGCTATCGGACGGGCATTCTGCAGTATCCGGAGAGCGCAATCAGAAACTGGTTCAAAACATTCAGGAAGAAGGTTTGCGCATGAACGCTTTGCTGGTGCGTCTGCGCGAACTGGCGCGGGCCAGTATTCAGTCCGATCCGACACCGACGCCACTTACGGATATTGTACAAGCTGCATCTGCCGAGTTTTCGGAATGCGAAGTCGAGTTGCATGCACCACCGGAAACCCAGCTGCCTTTGTCCAAAGCCCAGGGGCAGATTGTTTTGCACCATCTCTTGCAAAACGCGTTCCAGAACGGCGCAACGCGCGTCGACATACGCTTTGACGCGGCTTCGAACAGCCTGATTGTCGCCGACAACGGTAAGGGGATATCCGCGCGAAACAGTGCGCGTATTACTGACCCCTTCTTCACAACCAGACGGGATCAGGGTGGTACTGGTTTGGGCCTGTCCATTGTCGCGGCTGTACTGAATCGGGCGGACGCTGTGATCGAAGTCATGACGCCAAAGCAAGGCGCGAGTTTTCGGATAAGGTTCTGAGTCTTTTTGAGGCACCAACACAGCCTCTGCGATCAGGTGCACATCGCTAATCAGGTTGGAACCGATAATCGTGGCAGAGCCGGTTGGTTTTAACCATGCGACCTGTCCCACCAAACGAAGGAAGCCGCTGCTTGTAAATTTCCGGTTTTGGGAAGCTGCGTGGCTGCAGCGGGTGGCCTTGGGCCGGGCCTATATTGCGTCGGCTCTGAGGACTGAAAAAGCGTTCTATACGGCCATTGGTAGAGCCGCTTCAAAAGAACAAACTCAAGACGCTGAGCTTGAGGCGTTTTTACGAATCTTGAATATGTGGCATGCTCTGCCGGGGGCTATGCCAGACAAATTCAGATTTGGCGCCTGTGGCCTGGGAGGAGCCAGCTATGAACCTGAGACCTGACCCGACTTTTCATGCGACACCGAAGCTTGCTATGGAAGCGCCAGCGGAAACGCTCGCCTTCACATTGATGCTCAGCCCGGACGGCTCACAGCCGGATGGTCTGGCCGTCGTAGATGTTGATCCGAAATCGAAGACCTATAGCCAAATCGTCCATCAACTCATTATGCCCAACAAAGGTGATGAGTTTCATCACTTTGGCTGGAACGCGTGCTCTTCTGCACTTTCGCCCCTGACAGGGCATGCCTTTCTGGAACGCAGGTATCTGATCGTACCGGGTATTCGGTCCTCGCGCATTTACGTGATCGACGTGAAGGAACCTCTGAAGGCGAAGATTCACAAGATCATCGAACCCGAAGAGGTGTTCGCCAAAACGGGTTATTCCCGCCCACACACAATCCACTGCGGTCCCGAAGGGATTTACGTTTCAACGCTTGGCGGGGGCGGCAAAGACGGCACGGATGGCCCTCCGGGCATCTTCATCATGGATTGCGAGAGTTTTGAAATCCTTGGCCGCTACGAAATGGACCGCGGCGAACAGGACAAACACTATGACTTTTGGTGGAACCTTCCCCGCGACTACATGGTGAGTTCTGAATGGGGGCTGCCACCACAGTTTGAAAACGGGATCGTGGCCGAGGATCTGCTGTCCAACAAATACGGGCACAAGATCCATTTCTGGAACCTGCGCGAACGCCGCAACGTACAAACCATAGACCTTGGTGAAAATCACCAGATGGCCTTGGAAATCAGGCCTGCCCATGATCCGGCAAAAGACTATGGCTTCTGTGGTGTCGTCGTGGACACCACAAATCTGCAAGGTGCGATTTTCACATGGTGGCAGAAGGATGACGGGACTTTCGAGGCAAAAAAGACGATCACGATTGATCCGCGACCTGAGAAAGCCGAGAACCTGCCGCCGCTGTTGCAGGGTTTTGAAGCCGTCCCGCCATTGGTCACCGATATCGACCTGAGTCTGGACGACAAGTATCTCTACGTCGCGTGCTGGGGTCAGGGCGAAATGCACCAGTATGATGTGTCCGACCCAATGAACCCCAAGCTGACCGGCAAGGTCGAACTTGGCGGGATTGCGCGCGGTGCGAAACATCCTAACGGCAAGGATTTTGTTTACGGCCCCCAGATGGTCGAGATCAGCCGCGACGGTAAGCGGGTCTATTGGACCAACTCGCTGTATTCTACGTGGGATGATCAGTTCTACCCAGACGATGAGGGCGGACAGATGGTCATGGCCAATGTCGGAGAAAACGGTGGTCTGGAACTGGACAAGGATTTCTTTGTCGAGTTTCCCAAAGGCTACCGCAGCCACCAGATCCGCCTGGAAGGCGGAGACTGCTCAACCGATAGCTTCTGCTATCCTTCCGTCTGACGCGTGGACGGATTAGATACGGCAACAGCCCTTTGGTGGGCTGTTGTCGCCTCAGGCATATACCACGGGGTCAATCCGGGCATGGGTTGGCCTCTGGCGGTGTCTGCGGCGCTGATGGACAAAAGCCGCAACAGTCTGTTCAGGGCATTGATCGCTTTGGCAGCCGGGCATCTGGTTGCGATGGGCGCCATTCTTTTCCCCTTCACTGCGCTGCTCTTTCTGGCCGAATGGCAGCGTGAGATTCAGATTTTCGCGGCCTTTCTCGTGATCGGCCTGGGCGTCTACCTGTTGTTCAACCGTCGCCATCCAAGGATTCTTGCGCGGGTGCCTCCGTCGCGGCTTGCGCTCTGGTCGTTTTTGGCCGCGATGGCACATGGTGCAGGGCTGATGTTGGTCCCAATCTACCTGGGCATCTGTCGCACGATAGCCACTGACGCAGGCCACGCGGCGGCGGCCAATCTGATGACTGGAAACGCCAAAATCGCTGTTGGTGTCGCATTGGCCCACACCTTGGCCATGACAGCCTCAGGCGGCCTGCTTGCGTTCGGCGTGTATCATTGGCTGGGCTTGCGGTTTCTCTCAAAAGGGTGGTTCAACTTGGACATAGTTTGGGCGCTGAGCTTGATCCTTGTGGGGTCGATCTCGTTGTTGCTCACTCATTAAGCTGCCAAGCTGAGTTGCAGGGTCGAATAATCCGTAACGCGACTTCTCAGCCGCGTTTGGTTGTAGGGTTGCTGTGTTCGCACAGCGGACCTCAGGAAACGCTTGAGTTTGCCCGCACTGCAGCGTGACCGCACAAGTCGGATGACCGGCCTGTGCCACCCTTTGGCGGCGACTCAACGGCTTTGTATTTCAATGGCTTAACCCCCTAATCGATACATTGGGTGAAAAGGCAATTCGGCATTGATTGGCAGTAACCAGAATAAAAAAGGCCGGTCGACAGACCAGCCTTTAAGGGAGCATGCGGTGTTGATCAGCAACCGACTAAAACCGCCACTCGTAGGATGCCCAGGCCGCCTGAGTTGACACATCGGCGCCGAGGGTCGACCGGGCCTCAAGGTTCAAGGTGCCACCGTGATCAAAGTCCATTTGGTAACTCAGGCCAACCTCGCCAAAGGTTTCATTGCCGCTACCACCAGACGCCAAAACAAGCGTATTGCCGAAGATTGTCACATCAACCGCAGACGGCGCATCCGCGTCACGGTGAACGGCAGCGACCGATGCTGATAGCACTCCGCCTGCTACAGACGTCGAATAGCTTCCGCCCAACCGTGTTTCACTGAAATTGACGTCTCGCTCTCCGACCGTCGCATTGGCGGGCGCACCCGTTTCAGTGTATCCGTCCAAGTCCTGGCGACCATAGAGGAAGCTCGCCCGGGGCGTGATTACAGCACCGTTTTCCAGCGCATAGTCCCGCTGCGCCACAACCAGAGCCGTAAGCATGTTGCTGGAATAGTCGGCGTCTGCATCGGAACCTTCAATGGCGCGCGTTTCTTTGTGGTCAAGATGACCGTACCCCAGCCCAAAACTCAGATCGGCAAACCCGAAGTTCTGGGCGACTATACCACTGAGAAAAACGCCGGATGTGTCGAAGGATGCAGTGCCAAAGGACCCATTATTTTCAAGGTAGCTGGCCCCAAACCCATATCGCAGACCTGCCCCCAGGTCGCGCGTCACGCCTGCGCTGACGCTCCACATGTTCGAGGACAAAGCTGCCGTGTCCGACCCCGCGTCCGCGTCACTTTGGCTGCCGCTGATCAGGAAATAGGGGCGGGTTTCTTCGATCAGACCGCTCCCTCTTGTACCGGGCGCGGTTCCTTCAGCGTTGCTCAGGCCAGAGGCCCCCTGCACCTGACGGGCAAGGTCATAGGACAAGCCTGCAATTTCAAAGGATTGGTTCAGGTTCGGTTGAACCTCGTCTGCATCAAAAGAGGCGTAGACGGGCGCTGCACCGCCTTCGCCGTCCACAAACCAGCCCTGGCCGGGATCGGTGACGCGGGTGGTAAACGTACCCTGCGCGGTGTCGTCGTCCTGAAATTGGTAGACCACTCTGCCACCTGTGTTTGTCAGGTTGACGTCGTGGTCGCTGACCCTGAGTGTTCCGTCGATATCCGCGGTCGTCTCGACGTTCAGCGTGCCGCCGCCATCGCCCAAAAACACCGCATAGCTTTCGCCAGAGGACGTGGCCGAGATATCACCGGTTATGTTGACGGTGCCCTCTGCAACATCGACATAGAGACCATGCGCTTCGGCAACGGGGCCATGCGCTTCGGCAACGGGGCCATCCGCTGATACTTCAATCGCGCCGCTATGCGTTATCACGCCGTCAGATGACAGCTGTTCAGCAAAAATCCCGATTGCGACGGCATTTTCTTCTGCGGATGCTGAGACGTTGATGTTGCCACTGTTTTCCAGGGTTCCATTGACGTCATCGGCATCAATCCCCAGCGCAACCGTATCCAGCGCAGATCGCGTGGTTGCGCTGACCGCGATTGAGCCGCTGTTGCTGAAGGTCCCCCCGGTCAGGATAGTGTTTGGTTCGATGCCCACAGCCTCTGCCTGCGACGCGCCATCCACATCAAGCGATACCGTTACATTGCCGGAGTTTTGAAAGCTTCCGCCAATGTCGGTTATGTCTATCCCGTAGGCAGAGGCGATGGCCACGCTCTGAACTGTTGCCCCGACCCGGATCGCTCCGGCATTGGAAAAGGAACCGGTTGAAGAGATGTCGCCCAGATCCAGACCAAAAGCTTCGGCGACAAACCCGCCCTGAGTTTGCAAAGCAATATCTATGTAGCCAGAGTTTGAGAATGCGCCGTCGACGTCACCTCCTTCTACGCCAAACGCCGAGGTGACAAATGCCCCGCGTGATTCAACTGCGACAGAGACCGTCCCCGAATTCGAAAACGAACCACCGTCGGCAAGCACATCCATTTGGACCCCGGCACCATAGGCGGACGAAGACCTGCCGATGGTGCTGACCTGAATCGCGCCCGAGTTGCTGACGCTACCGGTGATGTCATTGATTTCCAGGCCCGCCGCATTGGCAGATGAGGTTCCGACTGCTGCGACTGTGATGGCCGCCGAGTTATGGAACTGACCCGTGACATCATCCATTTCGATGCCATCCGCGAAGGCAAAAGCGCCTTCTGCGTAGGCCTGTATCGCGCCTGAATTTGTGACCTGCCCGGTCAGATCGTTCATGTCGATCCCATTTGCATGTGCCGATGACCCGGCAACGGCACGAACCTGAATGACACCGGTGTTTTCGAGTGTACCCGATACGTCCCGCAGATTGATGCCCTCTGCAAATGCACTGGTTCCATCTGCCATCGCGGCAATCGTACCCGAGTTCATCAACTTGCCCGAAACAACACCGACATTGATGCCAACGGCAGCTGCCGACGACGTGGCCGAGGCGGAAACCGTCAGGTTGCCGGAATTCTGCAACCGGCCCGAGATATTGCCGACCCCAATTGCCTGGACATTGGCCTGTGTCGCATTGCTGGCGCTGATGTTGATCGAGCCGCTGTTCAGCAGGGCACCGGAAACCGAGTTCGCCGAGATACCTTCGACACGCGCATCGGATCCGTCAGTGTTGATTGCGATTGTACCGCTATTGGTCACGGACCCGGCGATATTCGACATGCGAAAGCCGCTGACCTCGATGCTGGAACCCTGCACTTTCATTTGGATTGTGCCCGAATTCGTCAGACTGCCCGTGACATCCCGGGTGTCGATCCCGTAGGCTGTCGCGTGGCTTGTGGCAGAGACCGTCAGATCCAGTGTACCCGAGTTGTTCAGCGTACCCGCGACGTTTTGGGCGACAATGCCATAGGCTTCACCGCTGGATGCGTTCAGGGCGCTGACCGTGAGCCCCCCGGAATTGCTCAGAATCCCTGAACTGCCGATGTCCTGCACCAAAATGCCCTGTGCGTCCGGGCTGTCCCCGGTCGCAGTGACTGTCATCGTGCCATTGTTTTGCAGTGTCCCGGTCAAGTCGCCGGCTTCGATACCTATGGCATTCGCGCCCGACGACGCGATGGCTGAAACAGTCAGCGTGCCGGTGTTTGTGACGCTTCCGCTTACGTCATCGACCAGAATCCCGATTGCTTTTGCACTTCCGCTTGTGGCTTCGGCCCGGGCGGAAATGCTGCCGCTGTTTGACAGAGAGCCATCAATGTGGCTGGCCCAGATCCCGCGGGCACCTGCGCTTGTGACACCATCCGCCCTTACGTCCAGCGTGCCTGTGTTCGTCACAGTTCCCGACACATCAACAAAGTTCAACGCATCGGCAAAAGCGCTGCTTGCATTGGCAATCGCCTGAACACTCACTGTACCGCTGTTGGCAAATGTGCCGGCACTGGCAATGTCCCCAACGTCAAACCCATCGACACTGACCCTTGAGCCGTTGGCCACCCCGTTCAGAGCTCCGGTATTGTTCACCGATCCGGTGATGCCACTGCCGCCGTCGCTGACCTCTATGATATCGAAAAAAGCGCTGCCATTCGCTGTGTTGACGCCAACCGTCAGGGCGCCGCTGTTTTCCAAATGACCCGAAAGTCTCAGAACTTCGATGACGTCGGCGTTTGCGTTTGTGCCGCCGCTAATCTGTACAGTGACTGCTCCGGTGTTGTTCAGGCGTCCCGAAAGATCGTTTATCTCGATCCCGTCTCCACCTGCATTTCCGGTCAAACTTGACGCGGCAACGTGGACAGGCCCTGAGTTGACGACCTGACCGGCAGCCTGATCGACCTGAATACCATCGGCATTGGCGCTAAAACCGTCGGTCGAGGCCGTAACCGCGATGCTGCCCGTGTTTTTTAGTGTCCCGTCTACGCTGGTTGACCGGATACCATCTGCCGCTACCCGGCTGCTTGCGTCGGCATTGACCTCAATCGTGCCTGAGTTGGACAGCGATCCGGCCACAGCACCCGTCTGAATGCCGGCAGCCGTCGCGAAGGTCAGCGCAGAGTTTTCTATGCGGATTGTGCCGGTGTTTTGCAGGGCGCCGGTAACGTCATCCTGAATATCGATCCCCTTCAAATTCGCGGAATCGCCAAGGGCTGCGCCCATTGTGACCGTGCCCGAGTTCAAAACCGAACCGGACAGGTTCCCGTTTATGTCAATTCCGGCGCGGGTCCGGTTCAGCCCTTCCGGTGCCGACAACAGCCCGTCATTGGTCAGGTCGCTGGTGTAATCCGGCACGTTGACGACGACCAGGCCCGGCCCCGACAGAGGGTCTGCTGTGATCGATCCGGTATCTGTGATCGTAATGTCCTGATCCAAAGCGCTGACCAAGGGGGTGGTTTGCGCGGTCGAGACGACCTGGGCGCTGCCGCTGCCAACCGACAGCGCCACAACGGACACTGTGCTTAGAAAAAGCGAGGGCGCGATGCTGGCGACCCTACCTTTGAATTTCGTCAAACGACCACTGCGCGCAAACGCGCGTTTCTTCTGCTCGGTCAGCATAAAACCCCGCCTCACCTGGCTATGTTTCCATTCCCCGTGCCCTCGGTTTGCCCCGAAGTGCACCCTAATTGCGTTCCTGTATTAGGCATGCGCAAGGCAGCGGTTAAAGGACGAATAGAGGCAGGATTATGGCTGAGACAGCACTTTAGAACTTTAGTTTATGCTTATTTCGTTGGCTCTTGCGCCATTTTGAGACGTAATGCCTGCAATCGGCTGGATTTGCCGCCGAACACCACCAAGACCGTCATGCAACAGACCCGCCATCGGTCAGGTCTTCCAGCAGCGCGCTCAGGAGTTGGGCTTTCCCGGCATACCCTGATTTCTTGTAGATCGCGTTGGTCTGAGCCTTGATCGTGCCTTCCTTGGCGTCGCGAATCTCGGCCATTTCTGCGGTTGAGCATCCCTTGATCAAAAGCCGGGTCACTTCGCGTTCGGCATCCGAAAAAGACCATTCTTCGAAATAGGCATTCAACAGGTCCTCGAACGCGCCGGACGCGCGGGCAATCTTGTCCTCCAAGGTCTCCTGATAGCGGCGCATTTTCAGGACCTCATTCCCCAACACCATGATCGCACCGAACAGGGACAGCATGATCAGCACTTCCCAGACGTGGATGTCATCCCATTCATCGATCCAGGCCACACCCATCGCTTCGCCAATATCTTCAAACAGCATTACGCAAGCGCAAAACAGAGAGGCGAAGAACGAGAAAGTCAGACGTTTTTTCGAAGGCATCAGAGGAACCAAGGCAGTTGAGAAGTGTCGCGGCTGCCTATGTAAAACCTGAAAAGCGCGCAAGCCCTTGAATGGCATTGTGCTCAACATTCGGGCTTTATGTCTTCACTAAAAACCTCGGTCATTCCTATAGCGCCACCCGCTTCGAGGGAAAAACACGGTAGTCTGCAAATCAAATTCAGATTTCACTAAGTGGCTTGATTCGCGCGCGCGGTGGGAACATCACTAGGCGTTATGGCTCTGCGAAGACAGCATTTTCCATGGTGCATGCACGCCCTTTGTTGAGGGCACCCCTTTCACTCCCGCAATAGCGACGAATGACACCTTTTCGCTATTGCCAGTTCTCGTGGGGCGACAAAGCGCAGACAAAAGCCATTCATAGTAAGGTCGCAAGTAGTGGCATCGTCCGCGTTCCGCAAATTCGATCGATTTGTTTGCACTTGCGGCACATGTCCCAATAGTGGGCTGTAGCCACTGCATCTCAACTGATCGATGACGGACAGCAAAAGACCACCTACGAAGACTGCCCACTTATTTAGACTTCAACGGTTCCCGAGATTGCCAAGATATCGCACCGTGCGGCCCATCTTTGTATGTCCGAGCAAGAATTGAACTGCTCTCAGATCGCCGGTCTTTTGTTAAGTGTTTGAAACCATGGTTCTGCGCATCGAATGCGTGCCGCAGTCGCTCGGCTCCAAGCCAATAGATTTGACCCAATCGCGAACAAGCTGAGCGCAATGACGTATAGATATATTCTGGCGCTCATGGGAGTCTTCTGGCCAGAAGCAGTCGGGCCCGACCATTGGGGACTCCTCCATCCATCTCGCGAGCAATTTCCCGGTGCCTTCAGTGATCTCGAACCGAACAGGCTATTGTGTTTTGCTCTGCATTACCGATGTGCGTTCTTTGACCTGACCGGCGGCGTAGACATCGGCTACCGTCGGCTTGGGCCTTGTCTTGAAATCCACGCTGAAACGGCTGTTTGCAGTCCGGCTCCTCAGATACTTCACGACACGCTTACCGGATTGGCAGAGTATAAGATCCGGGCATTGTTGTTGCGTTGCGCCATCAGTTTCAGAAACCTCGCACCGAAGTAAGCGCTGAAAAGGTCAGCGTTGTCCGCTTCGCGGTCTACGGAGAGCAATGAAACGAGCGACGGATTCCGCAACCATTGGATGTTTGATGATGCGATGGCAGTTTTCGAGAATCCTTGAAGCGGTTCTAGGTGAAGTGATCTCTTGTTGAGTGATGGCCGTTCATTGGAACGAGCACGAAAGGTTGCCTCGCGGACAGAGCCGCAGTTCACTTTCTGGACTGTGCTGACGCAGCATATCTTAGCAGTCTTGGCACACATCTTGTTGCCATGCAGCGCATGTCACCGAAACAGTCGTTAACTGGCCCCAATTTGGACCTAACTAACACCTCACCTTTGCTGTTGGTGGCGCAGGCGTTCGTGACGCGGGACAAATCAGACGTACACGTTCTAGGGTCGAACCACCACAACAAGCGCTGTCTAGCTATTCGTGCAAGGTATGGAGTGCACTTGTTGGGCTCAAACCAACCAATGAGGCCAATCACCAATACGCGACTTACTGTTGATGTACCTTCGCCATTGCCTCATAGAGGCAATACGCTGGGTGCATATTGGGCCACGCGCGCAGAGGGCAGGCTGCGAAAGCCAAAAGAAGGACCCTCGTGACTATCACTAGGAAAGCGACACTTGTGACGGATCCCATGTCACCCCAATCTCTGGACGAAGGCGCCGGACCAGCGGCGATAGGCTCGACCGGCTTGCGCATCATAAAGCGCACAGCGTTATTCCTGCTGGGCCCTGTTTACTTCCTTTACGTTGCGTTTGTACCCTTGCTTTGTGCAAAACGGCGAGGCTTTCGCGGCTGGTATTGGCGGCTGGTCAAACGTGCCTGTTCGCGGCTTTTGTGGCTGCTGAGCATCCGAACTGAGATGACACAGGAAGAAGTGGCAATGTTGGCAGCTGACACCGGCAGCATCATTGTGATCAACCACCGCAGCCACCTGGATGGCTTCGCCCTGATGGATGCTTTGCCGGACGCCAAGTGGATCACCTTTGCCGCCAAAAAGGAACTTTGTGACGCGGCCCTTTTGCGCCGCGGGTTCAAAGGCGCCGGGCTTGTTGAAGTTGACCGCAGGAGCGGCCGTGTAGCGCTTGAAACACTTACTGCCGCCATCCACGGAATGCCTGCACGATGCTCTGTCGTGCTGTTTCCCGAGGGCACGCGCACCCGGTCCGAAAGTCTTGGCGCATTCAAGGCAGGTGCCGTATTGGCCGCGCGCAGTACGGGTAGGACAATCCGGCCGATCGTCATTCACGATTCCGATCGCTTGTTACCTCGCGGCAAACACCTGCCTAAAAGTGGAACGATCCGGGTCGAGGTTTTGCCGTCATTCGAATGCGATCCGTCCGCTTCTGTAGACGAGGATGTGTCTAGATTGAGAAATGCGATGATGGTCGTTTTCGATGATAGGGTACGACGTTAACCATCTAGGAGACGCTATTTTCATGCCAGTAGATCGACTGGATCGATAGCCTTCATTGACCGCTTTGCGTATACAATAGCCATTCCGATACTGCGCAGCGTTTTGCAACTTGGGCTCTCCGCCGACATTTTCTGAAACACGTCATCGTGCAGATCTGCAGCTCAATCCCTATTTCGTTGCATGAGGGCTTTTCTACCTGGCCCGCCATTTTATGCTGAGATTACACCCTGCTCTGGTCGCACTATGACTGTTGGGTCGAGTTTGTGTCATGATATACAACAAGATACCAATGGCGGACCGAGGAGGATTCGAACCCCCGACCCCTTGATTCGTAGTCAAGTACTCTATCCAGCTGAGCTATCGGTCCGCGTTGGTGAGGCGGTGTTTAGACCTACCCCGAAGGACGTGCAAGTCGATTCTGCAAAAATATTTTAAAAAGTCACGTCGCCCCGCGGGAGCCTTATTTCAAAGGTCGTTCCCTGCGGCCCTGTCTCGGCCAGAACCAGATCGCCGCCGTGCCCGCGCACCAGTTCCTGTGAAATCGCCAGACCAAGACCCGAGCCGCCTTTGCGCACGCCGCCCTGGAACGGAGTAAACAGATTCTCGCGCGCTTTAGGGGGCAATCCGGGGCCATTGTCCCTGATTTCCAGGCACCAGTCGTTTTCATAGGTACAGCCTGCAATCGTGATCTTGCCCGGCTTGCCGGACGCCACAAGGGCCTGGCGCGCGTTGCGTACAAGGTTCATCATCACCCGGAAAATCTGCTCGGGATCCGCGCGGGCGATCAGATCGTCGGGTACTTCGTTGACGATTTCGACACAGGCATCTGCAACAGCAAGCTGCTCGCTGGCGACGACATCCTCGGCCACGTTGTGCAAGGGGACCATGGTCAGGGTCGGTGCAGGCTCCTCGGCGCGACCGAAGGCCAGCGTGCTTTCGCACAAGGAGACCGCGCGCGTGATCGAGTTCACCAGTTTCGGCGCCATGCGACTGACCAAAGGATCATCGCTCGATTCGATCCGATCCGTAAACAACTGGGCCGAAGTCAGAATATTGCGCAAATCGTGGCTGACCTTGGCAACTGCGCCGCCAAGTTGGGCCAGACGCTCGCGCTGTTTGAGGGCCTGGGTCAGTTCCTTTTGCAACTGCTCCAGCGCTTCTTCGGCCTCGCGCAGCTCGGTGACTTTGGAATTGGGCGTGATGATGCCGCGCGCATCCTCGGGCGCGCTTGCATAGCGCTGCATATAGCCGACGACGCCTTTGATTGGCTTCACCAGCACCACCCGCACGGCAAGGAACAGGAAGAACGCGGTTATGATAGAAATGACAAAGGACAGCCCCAGAATGCGCAGCCCATAGTCGGTCATTGCCATACGCAAGGGTTCACTGTCTGTCGTGACCTCGATCAACAAGCCGGCTCCTTTGACCGGTTCCCCGATCACGCGGATCACTTCGTTTTCGGGGGTGAACAGGCGGGCCACGGCGTCCCGGATCAAAATCCATGGGGTCGCGTCGCGCAGATCGTAGGTATTAGTGACCTGATCAGGGATGGGCGAGGATAGCATCAGCTGCCGCACCTCGTCCCGCCGCAGCACGACGTTATAGACACCCGCATTGGCCAGAAGCTCAGCCTCAAGATCATCGGCCAGCATGTCATCGGCCAGCAAAGCCAATGAGGCGATCTGCGCGCGTTCCAGCCGGTTCAGCAGAAAGTCTTCGCGGAAGCGCGCGATGGAAGGAACAAAGATCAAAATCTCGGCCAACATCACGAAGACCGTCGTCAGGATCAGAAATCGGCCCGACAGTGAGTTCAATCTGCTCTCCCTTCCTGATCAGGGTATCCAGCGCTGGACGAAACCCACCACGCGTTTAACCGTTTGATTCTCAAATAGCCTTGGCGAGAAATAGGCACCCGCCACCCGTTTGTTAAGCTCTCCGATCGTCGGATAGGGTGAAACCATCGCGGCGATCTGTCCCATCTTCAGGTTATTGGCCAGCGCCAGCGACCACAAGTTGATCAGCTCCCCGGCCTGATGCCCTACGATTGTGGCCCCGACCGGTCGGCCTTTTACGACCATGACCTTAATGAGGCCTTTCGTCTTACGCTCGGAAATGGCGCGGTCGTTGTGATGATAATCGAAGCGCGCGATTTCCACCCCGTCGCCATGCTGATCACGCGCCTGCGCTTCGGTCATGCCAACCTGCGCCAGTTCGGGGTCGGTATATGTGGCCCAAGGGATATGCGCCGTTTTGGCCTTGGACGGCAGCCCGAACAGGGCCGAGCGGATGATGATACCCGCATGATACCCCGCCACATGGGTGAATTGCAGCCCGCCCGCCACATCCCCGATGGCATAGACCTTGCGGTTTGTGGTGCGCAGGGATGCGTCGACCTTGATACCTGTCCGGGTCGGCTCAATCCCCGCAGCCTGCAAGTTCAGACGGTCGATGTTGGCCTTGCGCCCGGCGGCAAGCAACAAGTGCGAGCCCGCGAAGATATCGCCATTCTCGGTCACGACCTCGACCGCACCGTTATTCTGCCTGATCTGCGCGACCATCGCCTGTTCATGGATCGCCACGCCTTCGTCCCGCAGGGTGTCCAATACGACAGCCGCCGCCTCGGGGTCATCCTTGCTCAGCGCAGCCATGCCTTCGATCACGGTGACCTTGCTGCCAAGCCGGATATGGGCCTGCGCCATCTCCATCCCGATGGGGCCGCCGCCTATGATCAACAGATGCTCGGGCTTTTCGCGCAGATCAAAGATCGTCTCATTGGTGAAATACGGCACCTGATCCAGACCGGGGATCGGCGGCACCAGAGGCGATGAGCCTGTCGCGATCACGACCCTCCGTGCAGTGATAAGGTGATCCCCCGCCTGCACCTGTGTGGGCGAAACAAAACTGCCATATTCGCGGATCACCTTGACGCCAAAGCCTTCGAACCGGTCCTGACTGTCCATCGGCTCAATCTGGGCGATCACACCGTGCACGTGGTCCTTGGCGGCGGCATAGTCCACCTGCGGCACCACATCCGCCACGCCCAGCGCGGAGGAATGCGCCTGACCATAAGCCGCCTTGCCACTGGCAATCAGCGCCTTGGAAGGGACACAGCCGAAATTCAGGCAGTCGCCACCCATCTTGTGACCTTCCAGCAGGATCACGTCGGCACCCATCTGGCTGGCCCCGGCCGCAACGGACAACCCGCCCGACCCGGCTCCGATCACCAGGATATCTGTTTTCAAGTCTTGCATGGGATCAGGCGTCCTTTTTGCCTTTGACGGCTTTGATGACTATCGGCAAAGCAGCCAATACGCACAAGCCGATGATCGGGCCGATCACGAAGGGCTCCCACAGCAGCGAGACATCTGGTGTCTCACCCCTGTCAAACACGCCGCCCAGTCCGACGCCGATCCAGGTATAAACGATGCCCCCCGGAATGATGCCCAGCGCCGTTGTGATCAGGAAGTTGCGGAATTTCACACCCACCAGAGCAGGCACCAGATTGGCCACAAAGAACGGCACCACGGGAACCAGACGCAGCAGAAACAGGACCGAGATTTCATTCTCGCGCAGCCCGTCTTTCAGCTTTTTGATGGTGCCTTCCGAGGATTCCAGCCGCGCTGTCAGGGATTCGCCCAACCCCCAGCGCGCCGCCAGAAAAATGGCCGAGGCTCCGATGGTGGCGGCAACCACGTTGAACACGGTGCCTGCAAACAGGCCGAACAGGAACCCGCCGGTCATCGAGGCGACAGCTGCACCCGGCAGCGAAAAGGCAACGATCACGATATAGACCCCGATGAAGGCGGCGGCCATCCACCCGTAATGCGCGTCGCGCCATGCCAGCAAGGATTCGCGATTGTCGCGCAGGGTCTCAAAGGTCAGATAGTCGCCCAGCGTGAAAAACCCCGCCGCAGCGACGGCAAGAATCACCAGCAAGGGAATATGGCGCGCAAGCCCGTTGCGCGGGGCCTGAGATGTATCGCTCATGGGATCGTCCGGTTTCGTGCGTTTCATGTCTGCGATCAACATGCGCTTTCCGGGTTCAGCACAACAGGGGCCTCACGCGGCCTTGATGTTTCCGACAGGGAATGTGAGGGTTTGGGGGATCAAAACCGCTATTTTGAAACCTTTTGCCCCGTGCGGTTACAGAATTGTTGCAAAAGGCGTCAAAACCCCCACCTAGGGGTTTGACTTACCCCGCGCCAGACAGTAGAGGACGGGCTTCGAACACTAGGGCCAGGCGAATCCGCGCCGCACCCCACCGCATTAGATTGGAGACGGAGCGATGAAACGCACCTATCAGCCTTCGAACCTGGTTCGCAAACGCCGCCACGGTTTCCGCGCGCGCATGGCCACCAAGGCCGGCCGCAAGATCCTGAACGCGCGCCGCGCACGTGGCCGCAAATCGTTGAGCGCGTAAGCCGCTCGACCTTTCAGGTTATGAACATGACGCCGCCGGAGGCCCCTGAGGATGGTAAACACCAGCCGAGGGTACAGCCCCCGGCGGCGTCCGTTTGCGCGCCTGATGCATTGACTGTCCTCAAAAACCGGTCCGATTTCCTGAAGGCAGCACGGGCGCGACGTCAGGGCACCTCGTCCATGATGGTACAAGCCCGCAAGCGCGCGTCGGATGAGGCCGCGGGGATTCGCGTCGGGTTCACCTGCTCCAAGAAGGTCGGCAATGCCGTGGCCCGCAACCGCGCCAAGCGGCGCCTGCGCGAGGCCGCGCGGGCTGTTCTGCCCAATCACGGGCTGGACGGCTGGGATTACGTGCTGATCGGACGTGCTGAGGTCACTGCAGACCGGCCTTATGAATCGCTTCTAGGGGATCTGCACTATGCCCTGCGCAAGCTGCATGGCGATAGAAAATGACCCTGCTGGCCCGCCTCTTTGCTTTGCCCGTGAAAGCCTATCGATTGGTGTTCAGCCCTTGGGTCGGTTTCAATTGCCGGTATCAACCCACATGTTCGGCCTATGCGTTGGAAGCGCTGGAAAAACACGGCGCAATCAAAGGCGCGTGGCTGGCCGCCCGGCGCATTGGGCGCTGTCATCCCTGGGGCGGTGACGGCTATGATCCGGTGCCCGACGAATAACCCTGCCCTTGCCCGGTTGACCCATTTTGCGATAGGCCCCGCCCATGTTTGACGAAGCTGACGATATCCACCCGCTCTTTTCCGGTGCGCCCTCGACCACCGAGTTCAAAAAGCTGCGCAAACGCATCATGCGCCAGACCCGTGAAGCGATCGAGCATTATGGGATGGTGGACCCTGCAGCCCATGACAAGGACGGCAAACCGCCGCGCTGGCTGGTCTGTCTGTCGGGTGGCAAAGACAGCTATACCCTGCTGGCGGTGCTGTATGAGCTGAAATGGCGCGGTTTGCTGCCCGTCGATCTGCTGGCCTGCAATCTGGATCAGGGTCAGCCCGGCTTTCCTGCAACCGTTCTGCCAGAGTTTCTGGAACGCATGCAGGTGCCCCATCGCATTGAATATCAGGACACCTATTCTGTCGTGATGGACAAGGTTCCACAGGGCCGCACCTATTGCGCGCTGTGTTCGCGCCTGCGCCGTGGCAACCTTTACCGTATCGCGCGGGAAGAGGGCTGTTCTGCGGTCGTTCTGGGCCATCACCGCGACGATATTCTTGAGACCTTTTTCATGAACCTCTTCCACGGCGGTCGTCTGGCGACCATGCCACCAAAACTGGTGAATGAAGAAGGCGACCTGTTCGTATACCGCCCGTTGGCCCATGTGGCCGAGGCGGATTGCGAGAAATTCGCCAATGCGATGAACTACCCCATCATTCCCTGCGATCTGTGCGGCAGTCAGGACGGGCTGCAGCGTCAGCAGGTGAAACAGATTCTGGATCAGTGGGAAAAGAACAGCCCCGGTCGTCGTCAGGTCATGTTCCGGGCCCTGACCAATGCGCGCCCCTCACATCTTTTAGACCCGAAATTGTTCGATTTTGCCAACCTAACGCTGAAACCCGGCAAAAAAGACGAAAATTCAGGCGAAATTCCACAGTTGCGTTAACGTCTGACTCAGATTGGTTTTCTACGGTCACCTCTATCGTTCTATGCCGAAACGTAGAGGCCCGGAAAACCGATGTGGAAACACCTCACTGTCGAACGCGTTCTCAATACTATACTCTCCGCGCTCAGCGGGCCATCTGCACTGGCCTTTGTTCCCGCGATAACCCTGGCCACATTCTGGATCGGCGGGGAAAGGGCTCTGGTGATGGCCGCACTGGGTCTGCCTCTTGTTTTCATGGGTGTCGCCGCGTTTGAGGCGCGCGCCGACCGGCAATATCAGCGCCGGAACCCACCCGGCGGGATCATGGCGCTGGACAGTTTCGCGACCGAGTTGGAGCAGATTTTCAAGACAACAACGACAGATGTCACAGATTCCGCCTGCCTTCTTGTGGCGCTGGATGACTACGCTGAGTTTCAGGATTTGCATGGGAATGCGGCGGCCAATCATTTGTCCGAGCAATTCGGTCGCCGGATTCTTTCGATCCTGCGTTCACACGACATCGTAACACGACTGGATCAGAACAAGATCGCAATCGGTTTGCAGCCCTCAGGACAGTTGGACCTTGAGGCCTGCATTCAGATGGCAGGACGCATGCAGGCCGTCGTCGAAGAACCGTTTACGCTGAATGGCGCAGGTGTCTATGTGTCCTGCTCAATTGGTTTCAGCCTGCTGTCCAGCGTGGCGGGTGGCGCCTACGAGGGCTGGATCGACGCGGCCTCAGCCGCCCTTAGCGAAGCGCAGAGAAACGGACCATCAACCATTCGCGCCTATTCCGACGAAACCCGCCGCCGTTCGCATATCCGCGCCAACCTGCGCAAGGACTTCCTGGCGGCGCTGGATAACGGGGAAATCCGCCCGTGGTTTCAACCTCAGATTTCAACCGATACCGGCCGGGTTACGGGATTTGAGGCTTTGGCGCGCTGGGAACATCCGCAAAAGGGTGTATTGAGCCCGCAGATTTTCCTACCGTTCGCGGAACAGGCCGAACTTATGGAACGGCTCGGGCAAACCATGCGGCACCACGCATTTGCAGCCATGCGTGAATGGGACCGCGCCGAAGTTGTTGTGCCGCGGATCGGGGTGAACTTCTCGTCAGATGAGCTGCGCGACCCGGCCCTGATTGATCGCCTGAAATGGGAACTGGACCAGAATGATCTGACACCGGACCGTCTGGCGGTTGAAATTCTGGAAACCGTATTCTCACGCCGCCCGGACGATGTGATCACCCGCAACGTTGTCAGCATGTCTGATCTGGGATGTTGCATCGATCTGGATGATTTTGGTACCGGTCATGCCTCGATCGCGTCGATCAAGCGCTTCAATGTCTCGCGGATCAAGATTGACCGGACTTTTGTTGCCAAGGCGGATCGGGACTCCGGCCAGCAACAACTGGTCAGCGCCATCCTAACCATGGCCGAGCGGCTGAATCTCGAGACTCTGGCCGAAGGCGTCGAAACCAAGGGAGAGCACGCGCTGATGGCCCAATTGGGATGCGACCATGTTCAGGGCTTTGGGATTGGCAAGCCGATGCCCTTCGAACAGACGCTGGATTGGATAGCTGCGCATCAGAACAAGGTCATCGGGATGCCCAAGATCGGGCGCAAGACCGGGCCATAATCGTCGATTTACGCCACAGAAACGCGATCCGTGACGAAATGACAGGCGAATCCGCTTGACCTTTGGGCCCGCACTCTGTTGAACCCACCGGGTGTGTTTCACTGCTTAAGGTGGCTGTCCCCGATGGACGATCAGAACAAGAATCTCATCCTTGCAACCGCGCTCAGCTTTCTGGTGATCCTTGTTTGGTTCGTCCTGTTCCCGCCTCCGGAACAGACGACCCTGCCGGAAGGGTCGGAAATCGCTGCTGTTGATGGTGATGAGGTTCAGACCCCCAGCGCCGCCGGCACCACGGGCGAAGCGACTGCGGCGGCCGAGGAAACCCTGCCTGACGACGCAGCCCCGCGTATTGAGATCGACACCCCCCGCCTGCAAGGCAGCCTTTCGCTGTCCGGCGGTCGCATCGATGAACTGTTCCTGAAGGATTACAAAGTCTCGATCGACGAAGGTGCACCGATCGTCGAACTGCTCTATCCCGTCGGATCGGAATCTGCCTATTATGCCCTTTACGGCTGGGCCCCCGGCACGGGCGTGAGTGGCACAGATGTCCCCGGCCCCAACACGCTGTGGACCGTTGAAAACGGTGAGACACTGGGCGTCGACACACCCGTTACCCTGAAATGGGAAAACGACACGGGTCTGACCTTCCGCCGTACGATCTCGGTCGATGAGAACTACATGTTCTCGGTCACGCAATCGGTCGAAAACAACTCGGGCGCTGAGGTCGGGATGGCCCCCTACGGCATTCTGGCCCGCCACGGCATCGGCGAAGACGGCGACCTGCCGGGGCTGAAGAACTTCTTCATCCTGCATGAAGGCGTGATCGGCATGGCCGACGGCACCCTGGCCGAGATCGATTATGGCGATGTCCGCGATTTCGACATCGACCCGAACGAACGCGCGCAGGCCGAGGTGTATCAGGTCAAGGAAAACGGCTGGATCGGTTTCACCGACCACTACTGGATGACCACCCTGATCCCTGAGCCGGGCACACCTTTCAAAGCCGCCGCGAAATACGACTCGCGCCGCAAAATCTATCAAACCGAAACCGTTCTGCCGACCCTGACCGTCGCCCCCGGCGCGACCGAAGAGGTGACCACGCAGTTGTTCGCAGGTGCCAAGGAATGGGCAACCATTCGTGAATACCAGTCGGAAGGCGTTCAGAAGTTCATCGACAGCATCGACTGGGGTTGGTTCTTTTTCCTGACCAAGCCGATCTTCTGGCTGCTGCACAATATCAATTTGCTGATCGGCAACATGGGCTGGTCGATCATCGGCCTGACCCTGATCATCAAGGCGATCCTGTTCCCGCTGGCGTTCAAATCCTACGTCTCGATGGCGAAGATGAAGGAACTGCAGCCGCAGATGGAGGCCCTGAAAGAGGCCGCTGGCGATGACCGTCAGAAGATGCAGCAAGGCATGATGGAGCTGTACAAGAAGGAAAAGGTGAACCCCGCTGCGGGCTGTCTGCCGATCCTGATGCAGATTCCGATCTTCTTCTCGCTGTATAAGGTGATCTTTGTCACCATCGAACTGCGTCAGGCCCCTTGGTTTGGCCCGTTCCGCGACCTGAGTGCGCCTGACCCGACCTCGATCATGAACCTGTTTGGTCTGCTGCCTTGGGCTGCGCCGCAACCCGAAAGCTTTATGGCGCTGATCTTTATCGGCATCCTGCCCCTGCTGCTGGGTATCTCGATGTGGCTGCAACAAAAGCTGAACCCGGCACCAACCGATCCGACGCAACAGATGATCTTTGCGTGGATGCCGTGGGTGTTCATGTTCATGCTGGGTGGTTTTGCCAGTGGGTTGGTGGTCTACTGGATCGCGAACAACACGATCACCTTCACCCAGCAATACCTAATCATGCGCAGCCAGGGCTATAAGCCGGACGTGTTTGGCAACATAAAGTCCAGCTTCAAGCGCACACCAAAAGCGGATGACAAATGACGGGCCAAGTCACCCAGCTTTGGCGGCATCCGATCAAAAGCCATGGTCGTGAAGCCGTCGAAACCGTAACCGTGAACCCCGGGCAGACCATGCCCGGGGATCGCGTTTGGGCGGTCGCGCATGAGGCGTCCAAGGCGGATGGCTCGGAATGGGTGCCCTGCCCGAATTTCAGCCGAGGGGCCAAGGCGCCGATGCTGATGGCCATTGCTGCGCGTCTGGACGGGGATCGGGTGACCTTGACCCATCCGGACCGCCCTGATCTGAACTTCCAACCCGATACCGACCAAGAGGTATTTCTGGACTGGGTCAAACCCCTGATGCCCGCGGATCGGGCGGCCTCGGCCCGGATCATTCGGGTGCTCGGGCGCGGCATGACCGACAGCGATTTCCCCTCGATCAGCCTGTGCAACATGGCCTCGCACCGCGCGGTGGAACAGAAGCTGGGGCAAGACCTGTCGACCGAACGCTGGCGAGGCAATATCTGGTTCGATGGCCTGCCGCTGTGGGAAGAATTCGACTGGCTGGGCCGTCAGGTTCAGATCGGTGAGGCCGTATTCGACGTGCGCGAACGCATCACCCGCTGTCTGGCCACAACCGCCAACCCCGAAACGGGTGTGCGGGATGCCGACACGCTGGGCACGCTGAACAGCTGGGGCCATCAGGATTTCGGCATCTATGCCGAGGTTGTCAAAGGCGGCGCAATCTCAGTCGGAGACAAGGTTCAACTGCTATGAGCACCCTGCCCTTCCCCCTAGCCGATGAACCGGACGACTTCGCGCTTGAGCGGGGCCGCAAGCTGTTCGCCGGCGAATCCGAGTTCGTCAAAGGCGTGGTCGCCATGAACGGCCTGCCCGCGCCCGACCGTCTTGAGGTCTGTTTTGCAGGCCGCTCAAACGTGGGGAAATCCAGCCTGATTAACGCGCTGACCGGCACCAAGGGTCTGGCCCGCGCGTCGAACACGCCGGGCCGGACGCAAGAGATCAACTTTTTCACCCAAGGCCCCGAACTATATCTGGTGGACCTGCCCGGCTATGGCTATGCCAATGCGCCGGTTAAGGTGGTTGAGAAATGGCAGCGCCTGCTGAAACAATATCTCAGCGGCCGTCAGACCCTGCGCCGTGCCTTTGTTCTGATCGACTCGCGCCACGGGGTCAAACCGGTGGATGCAGAAATTATGAAGCTGCTGGACACCAGCGCGGTGACGTTCCAATGCGTGATGACCAAGGCCGACAAAGTCAAAACCAAGGATCGCGAAAAGGTGCTGGAACAGGTCCGGGGCGCACTGTCGAAACATCCCGCAGCCTTTCCTGAAATCGTGCTGACCTCATCGGAAAAAGGGGACGGAGTGCCGACACTCCGCTCAATCATCGCAGGGTTGGAATAAAGCCCCATAAAGCGTTTCGGGTTTAACTTGAGACTCGAATACCCTGCCACGCCTGCGGCGTTCTCGGGACATTCGTGTCACAGAGTGATTCAGGTAAAACCCGAAGCGCTTTAGACGTGCTGCGCGCCGTTCACCTCAATTTCCGCGCCCGAGATGTATGAGCTTTCCTGCGAACACAGGAAATAGATGGCCGCCGCGACCTCTTCGGGTTGGCCCAACCGGCCCAGCGGCAGTTTTTCCACAATTTTATCTGTGCCCGGGCTTAGGATCGAGGTTTCGACCTCACCCGGCGCAATCGCGTTCACCCGCACACCCATCGGTCCGAAATCATGCGCCATTTCACGGGTCAAAGCCGCCAGCGCCGCCTTGGATGTGGCATAGGCTGCACCTGCAAACGGATGCACCCGCGATCCGGCGATGGATGTCACGTTCACCACGGACCCGCGTGCGGCGGCCAGTTCCTCTTTCAACCCGCGCGCCAGAACGACCGACGCAAAGAAATTGACATGAAACACTTGCCCCCAGGTCATGAGGTCGGTGTTGAGGGTGCTCAGCCGCTCTCCGTTCGGGCCTTTGGGCGATACACCGGCATTGTTGACCAGCGCGTGCAGCTTGCCGTTTGTCATCTCTTGCAGCAGGCCAACCGCGTTGATCGTGTCGGCCGGGTCGCTCAGATCCAGTTGCACATGATTTTCCTTGCCGTCCCAAGGGCAGTCGTCGGGCACAGGATGGCGCGAGCATGTGATCACCCGCCAGCCTTCGGCGTGGAACCTGCGTACCGTCGCAAAACCGATCCCCCGGCTTGCCCCCGTCAAGACAAGAGTTTTCTGTTCCATCGGACATGCCTCCTGATTCAGGGCGCACCGGCACCCTAGCAGCGCCATTGCGACCCACAACAGCGATCTTGGCTTACGCCGCCAAAACGCCTAACACGTGAAGAAGAGGACATGACATGAAGACACGAGACATGAACCGAGACTGGATCGCCACCGCTGCCACGTTGAACAGCGCTTTGCCCTATCTGCAGCGCTATGACGGTGCAGTTGTCGTTATCAAACTGGGCGGCCACGCCATGGGCAGCGATGAAGCGATGGAGAGCTTTGCCCGCGACGTGGTGCTGATGCGTCAGGTCGGCGTGAACCCGGTGATCGTGCATGGCGGTGGACCGATGATCAACGCGATGCTGGACCAACTGAATATCCAGTCCGAGTTCGTGAACGGCAAGCGGGTGACCGACAAAGCCACCGTCGAAGTGGTTGAAATGGTCCTGTCCGGTCTTGTGAACAAGCGTATCGTTCAGGCGATCAACGGTCAGGGCGGTACTGCTGTGGGTCTGTCGGGCAAGGATGCGAACCTGATTGTCTGCGATCAGGCCGATCCATCGCTGGGGTTTGTCGGCTCGCCTGCCGAAATGAACCCGGCCATTCTGCACAACCTGTTTTCACATGATGTGATCCCGGTCATCGCGCCGTTGGGTGCGGGCAGGAACGGGGAAACCTTCAACATCAACGGCGATACCGCCGCGGGTGCCATCGCATCGGCCCTCAAGGCGGACCGGCTGTTGCTGCTGACCGATGTCTCGGGCGTGAAAAACGCAGGCGGAGAGGTCGTGACCGAGCTCAAGGCCGGTCAGATCCGCGAGATGACCATGGACGGCACGATCGCAGGCGGGATGATCCCAAAGACCGAAACGGCGCTGGACGCGCTGCACAGCGGCGTACGGGCTGTTGTCATTCTGGACGGGCGCGCGCCCAATGCCGTATTGTTGGAACTGTTCACCGAGCACGGCGCCGGATCCCTGATCCGGCCCGATTGACGTAACCCGCCGAGGAGAGATGACCGGATATCCCCCCCCATCCTCTTACGCGGCGGCAGTCAGCTATGGCTGGGTCATGCGTGCGGCGCATCAAGCAGGCCTGATCGTCATGGGCGCAACGCATCCACGACTGAGTGGCGCCAAGGGTCTGGACGGGGGAACTCTGGTTCTTTTGGGCGCGGGTGCGGCTTTCTGGCCCGTCTTGAAAACATCCGCAGAATGGTCGGGGCCCGACCCGGTTGACCGTTGGTCCAGTCGCGTCATTGGACAGATGGCGCAGAATCTGGGCGCGCAGGCATATTTTCCGTTTGGCGGGCCACCTTACACCCCCTTCATCGACTGGGCGTTGAAATCCGGCCGCACGTTCAACAGCCCGGTTGGCGCTTTGGTGCATGAAACAGTGGGGATGATGATCTCATACCGGGGGGCGCTGCATTTCGGACGGGAATTCGACATCCCCGAAGGCAGCGGCACGTCACCTTGCACAGATTGTCCCGCCCCCTGTGCAACATCTTGCCCGGTCCAAGCGCTGAACACCCAAGATTTCTATGACGTTAATGCCTGCCACGGCCATCTCTCCACTGCCGAAGGACAAACCTGCCTGACCAGCGGCTGCCTGGCGCGCCTGTCCTGCCCGGTCAGCGCTGGGGCCGGTCGTGACCCGGAACAATCCGCCCATCACATGCGCGCCTTTCACCCGTCATGACCCGCACACTGATCCTGACCCGCCACGCAAAATCCAGTTGGGGTGACCCCACCCTCGGCGATCATGACCGTCCCCTGAACAAGCGTGGGCGCAAATCAGCCCCAGCTATTGGGGCTTGGCTGCGCCAAAACGGCTGGCTGCCGGATGAGGTGCTAAGTTCAACCTCAACCCGCACCCGAGAAACATGGGAGCAGATGGGGCTAGAGGCCGAAAACGTCCATTTTGATCGCACCCTGTATCACGCTGATGCTGAAGATATTCTGCGCCAATTGTCCGACGCGACTGGGCCAACCGTGCTGATGCTGGGGCATAATCCCGGAATTGGCTACTTTGCAAACCGAATTGTCCAGCGCGCGCCGGATCATCCCCGGTTTCACGACTATCCAACCTGTGCCACCACCGTGATCCGCTTTGATGTCGAAGAATGGGCGCGGGTGCGCTGGAACAGCGGTGACGTGCTGGGGTTCACTATCCCACGTGACTTGCTGGAATGAAAAAAGGCGGGGCAAAACCCCGCCTTTTCATCTGTTTCGCCCGGATCAGTGACCCAGAATCTGGCTCAGGAACAGCTTGGTCCGTTCGCTCTGCGGGTTGTTAAAGAACTCTTCTGGTTCGTTCTGTTCCACGATCTGACCGGCATCCATGAAAATCACGCGGTTGGCGACCTGACGGGCAAAGCCCATCTCGTGGGTCACGCACAGCATGGTCATGCCTTCCTCGGCCAGTTCGATCATGGTGTCGAGCACCTCTTTGATCATCTCGGGGTCCAGTGCCGATGTCGGTTCATCGAACAACATGATCCGCGGCATCATGCACAAGGACCGCGCAATCGCCACTCGCTGCTGCTGACCACCCGACAACTGACCCGGGTATTTCAGCGCCTGATCGGGGATTTTCACCTTCTCAAGGAAGTGCATCGCGCGCTCTTCGGCCTCTTTCTTGGGCGTCTTGCGCACCCAGATCGGGGCCAGCGTGCAGTTTTCCAGAATGGTCAGATGCGGGAACAGGTTGAAGTGTTGAAACACCATCCCAACCTCGGAGCGGATCTTGTCGATGTTCTTCAGGTCATTCGACAGCTCAGTCCCGTCCACCATGATCGTGCCCTGCTGGTGTTCCTCCAGAGCGTTCAGGCAGCGGATCAAAGTGGATTTACCTGACCCCGATGGCCCCGCGATCACGATCCGTTCGCCTTGATTGACGGTCAGATTGATGTCGCGCAGCACGTGGAAAGACCCGTACCACTTGTTCATGTTGGTGATTTCGATGGCGACCTCGTCGCTCACCTGCATTTTGGAGCGGTCAATTTCGCGTTCAATTGCAAGTTCAGACATAGTTTGAACTCCTTAACGGTGGCCAGTATTGAGCTTGCGCTCAAGATACATGGAATAACGGGACATGGAGAAGCAGACGACAAAGAACAGGACGCCGATAAAGGCGAACAGCTCCCAGTAGACGCCATTCCAGGCGGTATCGGCGCGGATCGCGTTGGACAATCCAATCACGTCAATCAGACCGATGATCGACACCAGCGTCGTATCCTTGAAGATACCGATGAACGTGCTCACGATGCCCGGGATCGAGATTTTCAGCGCCTGAGGCATGATGATCAGCCGCTGCGCCTGCCAGTAGTTCAGGCCCAGACTGTCGGCCCCTTCATACTGTCCACGCGGCAGGGCGGCCAGACCACCCCGGATCACCTCGGCCATATAGGCAGCCGAAAACAGGGTCATCATGATCATCACCCGCAGGATGATGTCGAAATTGGTGCCCGGCGGCATGAAGATGTTCAGCAGCAGCGAAGCCACGAACAGCAGCGTGATCAGCGGAACGCCCCGGATGAACTCGATAAAGCCCACGCACAGGTATTTGACGATCAGCAGATCCGACTGACGGCCCAGCGCCAGTACGATGCCGATGGGCAGCGAGACACCAATGGCCACAACCCCCAGCAGGATCGCCAGCATGAAGCCACCAAAATCACGGCTTTCGACCGTGGCGATGCCAATCGGGATGACCGAATTGATGGCATCCGCCACTGCGCCAGCCGCAAACAACCACCACAGGATCGGCAGAGCCACAGCAAGGATCAGCGCAATCAGCGACCCTGCAACTGGCAGCGCCAGCTTGTAGGCAAAGTAACCGATAGCAAGTCCCGCAGCGACCATCAGCGGCCCCCAGATCGATCCGCCCCACATCAGCCAGGGCAACAGGAACGGATAGGCCGCTGTGACGATCAGCAGTTTGCGCGGCACGTTGGTGAACAGCACCGGTGCGATGGCAACGATCAGCAGGATAAAGGTCAGGTTTGGCCGGAAATAGGCAGGCCAGCCACCGCTTTCAGGCGGGTTCGACCATGTTGCATCCGGATGCGCCGGATAAGGCGGGTAGAAACCATAAAGCAGCTGCAGCCACCGGTCCTTGATTACGCCCCAGCAGGCATGGCCGTGGGTGTCGCCCCATGTGGCCATCATGATCTCGCGGCATTCCGAAAGGGAATTGGCATTCCAGACGGATTCGAACGTCCACGACAGGATGTTCGACAGCACGTAGTAGATCAGAGCCAGCGACAGGATTGTCAGGATCGCATTCAACCAGCTTGAGAACAGGTTATGCCTGATCCAGCCCAGCACCCCAACCTCAGAGGCCGGTGGTGCCTGTTCCGGCAGCATTTCCGTGCGGACAAATGAAACATCACTCATATTACCGCTCCACCAGTTTGACACGGTTGTTGTACCAGTTCATCACCGCCGAGATGCTCAGCGAGATGGACAGGTAAATCAGCATCAGCAGCAGAACGCATTCCAGCTCGCGGCCGGTCTGGTTCATGGTGATGCCGCCCAGCGTCCCCGTGATGTCCATATATCCAACCGCAATCGCCAGAGACGAGTTCTTGGTCAGGTTCAGATAGTTCGAGATCATCGGCGGGATGATCACGCGCAGCGCCTGCGGCAGGATCACCAGACGCATCGTGCGGTTCGGGCGCAGACCCAACGCAGATGCGGCCTCGGTCTGACCTTTCGAGATAGCCAGAATACCGGCACGGACGATCTCGGCGATGAACGCCGCCGTGTACAGCGACAAGGCCAGCCATAGGGCAATCAGCGAGTTCCGCAGATGAGTGCCACCGGTGAAGTTGAACCCCTTCAGCTCAGGATAACCAAGGTGGAAACCCAGCGCGGTCAGCAGGATGGCTGATGGTACGAACAGAAGGCCCAATTGGATATGCCAGGTGGTCGGACGGTCGCCGGTTTTCTCCTGCGTTGCATTGGCCCAGGCCGACACTTTGCGCATGGCAAAGATGCTGCCGCCAATCACGATCAGAAACGCGATCAGGTCCAGTGAAACGTCAAAGCGCAGGCTGGAGGTGCCAAAGAAGTGGATGTCACCCAAACTGCGCGAGAACAGAAACTCGGGGATGTAAACCCCGCGATTGGTAATGGCGACCGAGTCGAACAGCTTCATCGTTGCCTCGGGGTCCTCGCCCCGGAACGCGCGTGGCGCGGGCAGGCTTTCGATCAGGATGGCCATGGCGAACACGATCCACAGCAGGACCGGCACATTGCGGAACATCTCGACATACACCGTCATGATGCGCGCAATCAGCCAGTTGTTGGACAGGCGCAGAACACCGATGATCACACCAAGGATCGTCGCGGTGATACAGCCCAGCACGGCAACAACCAGCGTGTTTAACAGACCAACAAGCGCTGCGCGCAAATGGGTATCGCGCGAGTCATACTCCAGCAGCCGCTGGTTGATATCGTAGCTGGCTGGCTGGCTGAAAAAGTCAAAGCCAACAGGTTTGCCCAATGCTTCGATATTGTGAATAGCGTTTGAAACAAGCCAGGCTGCCAAAAGCATGAAACCGATCAGAGCAATGACCTGAATGGTCGCAGATCGATACCGCGTATCGTAAAGGAGCATCGACAGCCGGAAGTGCTCCTTCGGCGGGTCAGTGAGTGTCGTCATGACCTATGTTTTTCCCCGTGCATCCCGTTTCATTAGCCGACGAAGTTGTTCTTCGTTCAATCTATGCGGGCGTGTTTGTTATGGATGGAAAAAGGGCGCAGGTTGCCCTGCGCCCTTTTCCGTGGGTTTTAGCGGAACGGCGGCGAGTACAGCAGACCGCCATCGGTCCACTGTGCGTTCAGGCCGCGTGCCAGACCGATCGGGGTTTCTTCACCGATGTTCTTGGCAAATACTTCACCGTAGTTACCACCGGCTTTGATCGCGCGCTGTGCCCAGGTTGCGTCCAGACCCAGCATCTCACCCAGAGTGCCTTCGCTGCCCAGCAGACGGTTCACTTCGGGGTTGTCGGTGCCAGCGGCCATCTCATCGATATTGGCCGAGGTCACACCCATTTCTTCTGCCGCGATCAGCGCGTTCAGAGTCCAGCGGACAACATCACCCCATTCATGGTCGCCGTGACGGACCAGCGGGCCCAGCGGCTCTTTCGAGATGATTTCAGGCAGGATCACGTGATCATTGGCGTTTTCAAAGGTGGCACGCGTTGCGGCCAGACCTGAAGCGTCGGTGGTATAGACGTCGCAGGCACCCGCCAGGTACTGCTGCTGAGCTTCGGCGTTGGTTTCGATCGGAACCGGCTCGTAGCTCATGTTGTTGATGCGGAAGAAATCCGCCAGGTTCAGCTCGGTGGTGGTACCGGTCTGAATGCAGACAGTCGCGCCGTCCAGTTCCTTGGCCGAGCTGACGCCCAGAGCCTTGGGAACCATGAAGCCCTGACCATCGTAATAGTTGATGCCGACGAATTCGAATTTCAGGTCGACGTCACGGCTGAAGGTCCAGGTGGTGTTACGGGCCAGCATGTCGATCTCGCCCGAAGCCAGCGCGGTGAAACGTGTTTTACCGGTGGTCGGAATGAATTCTACTGCGGTCGGATCGTCCAGAACAGCGGCGGCAACTGCGCGGCAGACAGCCACGTCAAAACCTTGCCACTCACCGTTGGCATCCGGGCTGGCAAAACCGGGAACACCGCTTGCCACGCCGCAGTTCAGCTTGCCGCGTGCCTTGACATCATCGGCAGTCCCCGCCGCAGCTGCACCAGCAGCCAGGCCGGCGATGGTTGCCACGCCCAAGATTACGGATTTTTTCATTTTTACCTCTTCCTGATTGTCCGCCCCGATCATGAGGCGGTTCTGTCCGGCACCTCTGGCACCGATAAGGTTTCCCCAAAGGTGTCTCCCCTTTAGTGGGCATGAGTTTGGGCGCATTCATAAACAAACGTCAAGGCCCCGATCAGGGAAAACGATGGGTCAATCCAGAGATGACTCGTCAGAGGTTCGAAAAACCGGCTCTGAAGGATCACTCAGAGAGGTCAAAGAACCGTTTGGCGTGCAGAAAAGCTGCTTTTTTTGTTTCCGCAACGGCATGAGCTTCGTCGTCATGGCCCCATTGTTCGATCTGCCACAGCTCATCCAACCGTGAAATCCGCCAGATCTGTTCCGCATCGCGCCAGCTTTCGGCGGCAGCAAACCCAAGGATCAGCGACCCTGACAGGCTGACCAGATCGTGAAAGGCCGCCATCTGGAAGTCGTTAAACCCATGAACCCGTTGACGAAGTGTGGTCAGCGCGGCCTCGGGCTGTGGTTGATGCAAAACGCCTACCACCGGGATCAGCCGCGCCGATAACGCATCTGCCGCCCAGTCCAGAACAGGATTCCATTGCTCGGCCTGGCGGTCCTGCAACTCTTGCGGGTGCGTCGCGCGATAGCACAACAGGTCCGAATCGCCGTAGTCGGCCAGCATATCCGCAACTTCGGCGTGTTGGTGGTGCACCTTGTCGATCGCTGCGTTGGCCGACCGGGTAAAGGGCATCACGGTCGGGTCTATTACCTTTTCCTGCGCGTCCCACTCAGCGGCAACTGCTTGGGCCATGTCCTGAGTAGGCAGGATCAAACCCGCCTTTGCCGGCGTCTTCACGCGGCGACCGTCCAGTTCCACGGTATAGCCGCCCTCGGCTTCGACAACCGCACTTTCGGTCCAGAAGCGTTTGGGTTTCCAGTCACTCATGATGTCAGGTCCAGATTTCATCCAGCGCGGCGGGCAACTGGTCAAAGGTTTCGATTATGCGGGCTGCCCCATCCAGAGTGGACCGGCCATGATAACCCCAGGTCACTCCGATACCGGCAACCCCGGCTGCGCGGGCCATGTCCATGTCGAACCGGGTATCTCCGATCATGACCGTATTTACGGCCTCAACCCCGGTCTCGTCACGGGCGGTATCAATCATTGATGGGTGCGGCTTTGACGGGTGATGATCGGCAACTTGCCGGGTGACGAAATAGCGTTCCAGCCCGTGCCCTTCGATCAACGCATCCAGCCCGCGTTTAGACTTACCGGTGGCAACGCCCAACAACACCTCGGGCACCGCATGCAATGCCTCGATCACTTCGCGCGCACCGGGGTAAAGCGGCGAACTGGCGACCCCCTGTTCCAGACGGTGCGCGTGATAAGCCCGCTTGTATCCCTCGATCAGAGAGTGTTGAACACTGTCTGAACAATCCGGCGCCAGTTGCGCCATCGCGTTAGGTAGAGACAGACCCACAATCGACAGGATCGCCTTTCGATCCGGCACAGGCAAAGACAAAGCCCTGAAACTGACTGTCATCGCTGCGACGATGCTGCCTTGACTGTCGACCAGAGTGCCATCGACATCGAACAGAACCAGGCGCAAGGGTGCGCTCATTGCAATTCCTCGAACGGGTCGTCTTTGGCCAGATCCTCGGTCCAGCCGAATGTGTCCCAGCTGTGTTTCATATGATCGGGCAAGGGCGCCGTGACGGTGATGGTCTTGCGCGTTACCGGATGCTGGAAGCTTGCCTGCCGTGCATGCAGGTGCAGCTTTTTGCTGATGATCCCGCCCAGCTGCGCCCCCCAGCCATCGCCCAGATTTTCCTGACCCGAGCCGCCATATTTCCCATCGCCAATGATCGGATGCCCGATCGCCGCCATATGCGCCCGCAACTGGTGGGTGCGGCCGGTGATCGGCTCCATCGCGACCCAGGCCGCACGACCGGCCACTCGGTAAAGCGTGGCATAGAGTGTATGGGCCCGTTTCGCGCCCGGCGTGTCGTTGACGTCGTTGAGGTGGACGGGGATCATCTTTTCACCCTCGCCGTGCTTGCCGTGACCAGCAGCCTTAACCAGACCGGTCTTGATCTCACCCAGATAGGGGGTCGGCACACCGGCCACCAAAGCCCAGTAAATCTTGCGCGTGTCGCGATGCCGGAAGGCCGCCGTCAGCCCCTTGGCCGCATCCCGGGTGCGCGCCAGCAGCAATACGCCAGAGGTGTCCTTGTCCAAGCGGTGCACAAGACGGGGGTTTTCATCATAGCCAAAGCGCAGCGCCTCGGACAGGCTGTCCACGTGGCGGGTCTGGCCGCTGCCGCCCTGTACCGGCAGACCATGCGGTTTGTTCAGCGCCAGAACGTGATCGTCGCGATAGATCACACAGGACTGGATCATCTTTGCATCCGCATCCGAGATACGGCGCTTGACCTCAGCCGGTTTGTGATCCGCATCGGGCAAGGGCGGCACGCGCACGACCTGCCCAACCTCAAGCCGGGTCGAGGCTTTCACCCGTCCGCCTTCAACGCGCAGCTCACCCTTGCGGCACATCTTTTCGATGCGCCCCTGACTGACATGCGGGAACAGGCGGCGCAGCCAACGGTCGATCCGCTGGTCGCCGTCACCCTCTGCCACGGTGATCATTTGTACGCCACTCATACCGATATCCCCTTCACGCGGCGGGTCCGCGCGGATTGCATGCCATTCGGTGCCTTTGAAAACATGCGCGTCTGTGGCGCGCCATGGACAAAGAGTCAACCGTTGCGCTGCGCCCGCAGCTTGGCGAAATAGTCCAGACGCTTTTTCAACTCGCGCTCGAACCCGCGTTCGACCGGCTGGTACAGCTCGGGCCGCTCGATCCCGTCCGGAAAATAGTTCTGGCCCGAGAACCCATCCTCGGCATCATGATCATAGGCATAACCCGCGCCATAGCCCTGATCCTTCATCAGCGAGGTCGGCGCGTTCAGGATGTGTTTGGGCGGCGGTTCACTGCCGGATTGCCTGGCCAGCCGCATCGCCGCCTTGTAGCCCACATAGGCGCCGTTCGATTTGGGGGCCAGCGCCAGATAAACCAGCGCCTGCGCCAGCGCCAGCTCGCCTTCGGGGCTGCCAAGGCGTTCATAGGTCTGCCATGATTGCAGGCAAATCGCCTGCGCCTGCGGGTCGGCCAGCCCAATATCTTCAACCGCCATCCGCGTAATCCGACGCGCCAGATAGCGCGGATCTTCACCCCCAGTCAGCATCCGGGCAAACCAGTACAAAGCCGCGTCCGGGTCCGATCCGCGCACCGATTTATGCAGGGCGGAGATCAGGTTGTAATGCTCATCCCCGGACTTGTCGTATTTCGCCGCGCGCCGCATCAGACGGGTCGACAACGCATCCGGGTCCAGCGGCGCATCCACCTTCCAAGCCGCAACCTGTTCGATCAGGTTCAGCAACGCCCGCCCGTCCCCATCGGCCATTTCCTGCAACGCCTCGCGCGCGGGGCCGGTCAGGGGCAGCGCGCGGCCCAACTCTTTCTCGGCCCGCTGGGTCAGGCGTTCCAGATCGGAAAGGCTGAGGCGTTCCAGCACCAGCACCTGCGCCCGGCTGAGCACAGCGGCGTTCAACTCGAACGAGGGGTTCTCGGTCGTCGCCCCCACCAAAAGGATCGTGCCGTCCTCCATATGCGGCAGAAACCCGTCCTGCTGGGCCTTGTTGAAACGGTGAATCTCATCCACGAACAGCAAGGTGCCCTGCCCGTTCTGGCGACGAATCTTGGCGGCCTCGAACACCTTTTTCAGGTCGGGAACGCCCGTGAAAATCGCGCTGATCTGAACAAAATGCAGGTCGGTCTCCTGCGCCAGCAGCCGTGCGATGGTCGTCTTGCCAACACCCGGAGGACCCCAGAACACCAGACTGGACAAGCTGCCCGACGCCAACATCACCCCCAAGGGCGCATCAGGCCCCAGCACCTGCTCCTGCCCGATCACCTCGGCCAGGGTCTGCGGGCGCAACCGATCTGCCAGCGGACGATGCGCAGACGGCGCGGGCTGGTCGGCCCCGGTGTCGAACAGATCGCTCACAGCCGGAACCGCAACGAGATCTGACGACCGCCCCTGAGAATGCTCAGATTGATCCGCCGCCCCGGATCGGTCAGCGCGCTCACCACATCGGCGGGGCGCTCAACCTGTGTGCCATTGACGCTGTCGATCACGTCGCCCGGGCGCAATCCGGACCGGCCGCCATAGGGGCCCGCATCCACCACGACCACACCGGTTTGCGACAGGAGCAACCCCATCCGGGCAATGACCGCAGGATTGATCCGCGACAGTTTCAGCCCCGGCATGACGGTTCGGTCGTCCAGAAGGGTTTCCTCGGCCGCCGGAACCTCGGGTGCTTTGACCAGCGCGATTTCGATATCCTCCTGCGCGTCGCCGCGCAGCCGGGTCACGATAGACGTGCCGCCCACCCCGGCCACGGACATGCGAAACTTCATCTCGGCGGGTGAGTTGACCTCATCCCCGTCCACATGGGTCACCACATCACCCACACGCAGCCCCGCATCGGCCAGCGGGCTCAGCGGGTGCAGATCGGAAATCACCACGCCCATGGGGATCACAAGACCCAGAGACTCGGCAATGTCCGCGCTCATGTGCTGGCCCGCCATACCGGCCCACGGGCTGACAAAGCTGTCATTGCCGTCTTTGGCCTGCCGCAGGAACTCGGCCACCAGATTGGCCGGGATCGCGAAACCAATACCGTTCGACCCGCCCGAACGGGTCAGGATCGAGGTATTGATCCCAATCAGATCGCCATTCACATCAATCAGCGCGCCGCCCGAGTTGCCCGGATTGATCGCCGCATCGGTCTGAATGAAATAGCCCCGCCCATTTCCCGTGGCCGTCCCGGTGCGCGCAAGCCCCGAGATAATGCCCGACGACACCGTCTGCCCCACGCCAAAGGGGTTGCCGATGGCGAGCGCCAGCTCCCCCACTTCAACATGGTCGGAATCGCGCAGGTGCAGAAAAGGCAGGTCTTTGGCCTCTTCCAGTTGCAGAATGGCAATATCGCTTTCCGCGTCGCCCAGAACCACGCGCGCCGAAAACTCACGCCGGTCCGTTGTGACCACCCTGATTTCCGTGGCCGTCCCGACCACGTGATAGTTCGACACCACAAAGCCATCATCCGACAGGATCACACCAGACCCCAGCGAGTTCTGTACCCTCTGGCGCGGCTCATTGAAGCCGCGGCCAAAGAAATCCTGAAAGAACGGGTCGGAAAACAGCGTGTTGCCACGCCCCTGCCGCACGATCTTGGCATAGATATTGACGACCGCGGGCGAGGCCTCTTTGACCACCGGCGCAAACCCGAGGCTGATCTCGGCCTGGGATGTGGGCACTTTGGTTTCGGCATGGGCTGTCATGGCCAGTGTCGCCAGCAGCAGTGAGCACAGGGTTTTTCGCATGACCATTCCGTCGATTGACTGCCCATCGGATATGCGAGGCCCGTGTGGGGAATGCAAGCGTGTTGGTAAATTCATCGCGTTGACTTGGATGCGAAGGATTGAAAGTGTCGGCGGAACCTCAAAGTAACGAAGCAGTTGAATTATGTCGGAAAAATCGGATTTACTTAAACGTCTTGTTACAATGGCATCCCGGCTAATACTTACGGCAGGTTTGATGGCAGTGCTCCCGCTGACCGCTTTGGCCGGACCCAAGCTGATAATAGGAAGTGGCCCACAAGGAAGCGTGGACTTCAGTGTCAGCAAGGAAGTCTGCACCTCATTTGCCCAACACGCAGACGGCTACAGATGCCGCGCGGCCAGATCCAGCGGATCCGTCGAAAATTTACATGGCTTGCGGCGAGATAAATACGATATTGTCATTGCCCGTTCCGATGAGGTTCGCGATTCATTGCTTGGGTTCAGGCAATACAAAAACGTGGGGCCGGATACAGAGCTGCGATCTTTGTTCTCAGTCCATAGCATGGCTTTAAATATATTCGTCAAAGAAGACGCACCTATCAAAAGGTTCACCGATCTCAACGGAAAATCGGTGGCCATTGGTGGGCTTGCAGTCCCTTTGATGAGAGACCTACTTCGGAACCGCGACTGGAACTTCTCAGGCTTTTCAAACTTACCACACGGTGGGACGAAAAAGCTGGGCGATCTGCTCTGTATCGGCAGGATTGATGCTGTCGCGTTAGCGGTCACTTTTCCTTCCGGCTGGATGAAGGATTTTTCAGAATCCTGCCCCATCCGCCTGATCAGCTTTTCGGACCATCGCATCGACGCAATGACCAAGAACCACAGCTACATCAGTAAAAGTCTAATCCCCAGAAATGCCTACCTAACGCAAGACACTCACACACAAACAATAGCTTACAAAATGGCGTTCTTAACAGACACGCAATTGCCAGAAGAAGATGCTTATGCGTTTGTTAAATTCACCTTTGAGAACCTGGACAACCTTAAGCAACAGCACCCCTTATTGAGCGGGCTGACGCCATCAGCGATGATCCGTGACAGCTTACCTGCCCCCCTGCATCCGGGTGCAGAGCGGTATTATCGGGAACAAGGATGGATCAGGTAGAAAAGAAAAACCCCCGCGTTCAGGACGCGAGGGTTTTCATTTGAAAGCGATGCTTTCTTATTCTTCTGCGGCGTCTTCCGCAGCAACGCGGGCCTTGTCAGCCGCGCCTTTGGCGTCGACGTCACGATCCACGAATTCGATGATCGCCATCGGCGCCATATCGCCATAGCGGAAGCCCGCTTTCAGGATGCGGACATAACCGCCCTGACGCTCGGCGTAGCGAGGGCCCAGAACTTCGAACAGCTTGGCGACGTCTTTGTCTTCTTTCAGCTGTGCTGCGGCCTGACGGCGGGCGTGCAGGTCGCCGCGTTTGCCCAGAGTGACCAGCTTTTCGATGATCGGGCGCAGTTCTTTTGCCTTGGGCAGGGTCGTTTTGATTTGCTCATGCTCGATGAGCGAGCCAGCCATGTTCGCAAACAGAGCCTTGCGGTGCTCATGAGTACGGTTCAGGCGGCGGTAACCACGTGCGTGACGCATTTTTCAATTCCTTCTTGCGTTTTGCTTTGTCTGGCCGGCGATGCGTGTCACCGGCTCTCCTTGGGGCATCATCGCCCATACAGTCCCCGGAACCCCGGGCATTTGAGAAGACGCGCTTAGAACGCGTCTTCGAATTTCTTGGCCAGATCTTCGATGTTGTCGGGCGGCCAGTCCTCGACATCCATGCCGAGGTGCAGACCCATGCCGGACAGCACTTCCTTGATCTCGTTCAGCGACTTGCGGCCGAAGTTCGGAGTGCGCAGCATCTCGGCTTCGGTCTTCTGGATCAGATCGCCGATATAGACGATGTTGTCGTTCTTCAGGCAGTTTGCCGAACGGACCGACAGCTCCAGCTCGTCGACTTTCTTCAGCAGCAGCGGGTTGAACTCCAGACCATCGTCTTCGTCCTGGCGACCAGCCGATTCCGGCTCGTCGAAGTTGACGAAGATCGACAGCTGATCCTGCAGGATGCGCGCGGCAAAAGCCAGCGCGTCTTCCGGCGTGATCGAACCGTCGGTTTCGATCTTCAGGGTCAGCTTGTCATAGTCCAGAACCTGACCTTCACGGGTCGGCTGAACGTCATAGGCAACCTTTTTGACCGGCGAATAGATCGCGTCGATCGGGATCAGGCCGATGGGTGCATCTTCGGGCTTGTTCTTCTCAGCCGAGACATAACCCTTGCCGGTGTTGACGGTCAGTTCCATGAACAGGTCGGCGCCATCGTCCAGGTGGCAGATGACGTGATCGCGGTTCAGAACCTCGATGCCAGCGCTTTCGCTGATGTCGCCAGCGGTGACAACTGCGGGGCCTTTGGCATTGATCGACAGGCGCTTGGGGCCTTCGACTTCCATGCGCAGGGCAACACCCTTGAGGTTCAGGATGATGTCGGTAACGTCTTCACGCACACCCGCGACCGAGGAGAACTCGTGCAGGACGTTGTCGATCTGAACGCTGGTGATGGCCGCGCCTTGCAGCGAGCTCATCAGAACGCGACGCAGCGCGTTGCCCAGGGTCAGACCAAAGCCACGCTCCAGCGGTTCAGCAACCAAGGTTGCCTGACGCGCAGGGTCGTTGCCCGGCTTGCCGTCCAGCTGGGTCGGCTTGATCAATTCTGCCCAATTCTTGTGGATCATGTAATCCCTCCATTCCTGTCCGCGCCCCATGACCAACAAGGTGCAGACGCCCGAGGTTCAAAATGACGTGCTGGGGCCGTGTAAAAACACAGCCCCAGCTCAATTCAAAATCGCTTAGACGCGGCGGCGCTTCGGCGGGCGGCAGCCATTGTGAGCAATCGGAGTCACGTCGCGGATCGACGTGATGTTGAATCCCACGGCAGCCAGCGCACGCAGAGCCGATTCACGACCCGAACCGGGGCCCTGAACTTCGACTTCCAGCGTCTTGACGCCATGTTCCTGCGCCTTTTTGCCTGCGTCTTCTGCAGCCATCTGAGCGGCGTAGGGGGTCGATTTCCGCGATCCTTTGAAGCCCATGGTACCGGCAGACGACCACGAAATGGCGTTGCCCTGTACGTCCGAGATCAGGATCTTGGTGTTGTTGAAGGTCGAGTTCACATGGGCAACGCCCGATGCGATGTTCTTGCGCTCTTTGCGCTTAACGCGAGTCTTATCACGTGCCATCGGTCAGACCCTCCCTTATTTCTTCTTACCAGCAATGGCCTTTGCGGGGCCTTTGCGGGTACGAGCATTGGTGTGGGTACGCTGACCGCGAACCGGCAGGTTGCGGCGATGACGCAGACCGCGGTAGCAGCCCAGGTCCATCAGGCGCTTGACGTTCATCTGAACTTCACGACGCAGATCACCTTCAACGGTGAAGTTTTCGTCGATGTATTCGCGGATTTTCAGAACTTCGGCGTCGGACAGTTCATTGACGCGACGGGTCGCTTCAATGCCTACGGCTTCGCAGATCGCTTTGGCCGAGGTGTTGCCGATTCCGGTGATATATGTGAGGGCGATTGGTACCCGCTTTGCAGTCGGGATGTTTACGCCGGCAATACGTGCCACGTGTCACTTTCCTTTTTGTTGCGGTTCCGTAACTCCGGAACCTTTTTTCACAACACCTGACCGTGGCAGTGACGCCAGAGGGTCCAGTATTATTCGAGGTGGTCGGGGCGGTTAGGACGAATCCCTCACGCGGTCTTGATTCCCTTTAGGGATGGGGGTCGATATGGGCTTTTGGCCACGCCGTCAAGCCCATATTCAATTACGAGTATTCCTAGGAGTCCAGCGCGCTGGAAATTGCTTCTTGAACCTCGTCGATCTCGCCCAGACCATTGATCTTGGTCAGCTGACCCTTGGCATAGTAGTAGCCGATCAGCGGCGAGGTCTTTTTATAGTACTCCATCAAGCGGGTCTTGAGGCTTTCCTCATTGTCATCCGCACGACGTTTGAAGTCATTCTCTTTGCCGCAATTGGTGCATTTGCCATCCGCCGGGATCGGCTTGGTGATGTCGTTATAGACCTCACCACAACCGCCGCAGGTAGAACGCGCCGTGATCCGCTGGACCAGCGCCGCATCGTCCACTTCCATCTCGATCACTGCGTCAAGGTTATTGCCGGTACTCTCCAACAACTCGCCCAACGCATCGGCCTGCGCCAGCGTGCGGGGGAAACCGTCAAAGATAAAACCACCCTCGGCACCAGCGTCCAGCTTTTCGCGGATGAGGCCGATCACGATCTCATCTGTTACAAGCTGCCCCTTGGCCATCACCTCGGCCACGCGGTTGCCCATTTCGGTGCCGCTGTCCTTGGCCTCACGCAGCATGTCACCAGTGCTCAGCTGTACCATGCCGCGGGTTTCAACCAGATGACGTGCTTGCGTGCCTTTGCCTGCCCCCGGGGGGCCGAGAAGAATGATGTTCATCGACGGGACGGAGCCTTTCTACCGCGTTTCTTGCTCTTGCCACGCAGTTGGGACTTTTCAATCAGCCCTTCGTACTGATGCGCCAGCAGGTGGCTTTGAACCTGTTGGATCGTATCCATGGTCACAGAGACGATAATCAGAACCGAGGTGCCGCCAAAGTAAAACGGGATGGCGAACTGGTTGCGCAGGATTTCAGGCAGCAGACAGACCGCCGCCAGATAGGCCGAACCCAAAACCAGCACGCGGTTGACCACGTATTCCAGATACTCGGCGGTTTTCTTGCCCGGGCGGATACCCGGCACAAAACCGTTCTGCTTTTTCAGGTTGTCCGCCACATCGTCCGGCTTGAACGACACGTTGAACGTGTAGAAATAGGCGAAGAACACGATCATCGAGGCGAAGAACAGCAGGTACAGCGGCTGTCCGGGGCCAAAGTTGGCCAGCAGCCACGACATGACCGGCCCGTTGGTCGCGCCTGACGAGAAGGTCGAGATCGTCACCGGCAGCAGCAACAAGGAACTGGCAAAGATCGCCGGGATCACGCCTGCCGGGTTTACTTTAACCGGCAGGTGGCTGGAGCCGCCCTCGTAGACTTTCATGCCGGCCTGACGGCGCGGATACTGGATGTGGATCTTGCGCAAGGCCCGTTCCATAAACACCACGAATGTGATCACGGCGATGACCATCACGATCACACCCACGATCACAGCGGGGCTGATCGCACCGCTGCGACCGCTGGCAAAGAACTGCGCCAGCGCGGCCGGAACTTCGGCAATGATGCCAACGAAAATGATCAGAGAGATACCGTTACCGATGCCGCGCGCGGTGATCTGTTCACCCAGCCACATCAGGAACATGGTACCGCCGACCAGCGTAATCATGGTCGACATGCGGAAGAACATGCCCGGATCGGTCGCCAGATCGCCCGACTCCAGCGAAACCGCCAGACCATAAGCCTGTACAGTGGCCAGCGCCACGGTGCCGAAACGGGTATATTGGTTGATCTTCTTGCGGCCCTGTTCACCCTCTTTCTTGAGTTGCTCGAGCGCGGGAACCATGGATGTCAGCAGCTGCACGATGATCGAAGCCGAAATATAGGGCATGATGCCAAGGGCAAAAATACCCATCCGCCCCAGCGCCCCGCCGGTAAACATCGAAACCATGCCGCCGATGCCCTGCCCCGCTTGCTCCATGAACTCGCGCAGTGCTTGGCCGTCGATGCCCGGAACCGGAATAAAGGTGCCCAGACGATAGACGATCAGCAATGCAAGCGTGAACAGAATGCGGTTGCGCAGATCGGTGGCTTTGCCCAAAGCAGCCCAGCTTGTGTTGGCTGCCATTTGTTCTGCTGCTGATACCATAAATCGGTCTCTCTTATGAAAACACCGCCCGGAACCGTTTTCCGGCTCGGGCGGCGTCTAGGAAAACTCTGAGGTCTATGTAAGCGGGTCTTGGCCCGCTCACAAGCGCTTACTCTGCCGCAGCAGCTTTTGTGACCGTCAGTGAACCGCCCGCTTTCTCAACTGCCTCAACGGCAGCTTTCGAAGCACCGGTCACTTCCAGGTTCACCTTGGCGCTGATTTCGCCTTTGGCCAGAACGCGGATACCGTCCAGCTTACGGCGCACCAGGCCGGAGGCAACCAGCGCGTCCTCGGTGATCGCGGCTTTGGCGTCCAGTTTCTTGGCGTCGATGAATTTCTGGATCAGACCCAGGTTGATAACGGCGAATGCCTTGCGGTTCGGCTTGTTAAAGCCACGCTTGGGCAGGCGCTGGTACAGCGGCATCTGGCCGCCTTCGTAGCCATTGATGGCCACACCCGAACGGGATTTCTGGCCTTTGATACCACGGCCACCCATTTTACCTTTGCCGGAACCCGGACCGCGGCCAACACGGGTGCGTTTCGGGCTGGCGCCAGGATTGTCGCGCAATTCGTTCAGTTTCATATCGCTTCTCCTTAGCCGGATATGACCCCCGAAGCGTGATGGGCCAAACACGGCATTTCTTGGTTTTGATTCTCATGGACGGAAATCCACCGGAGGCGTATAGGCCCGCAACCCTGAATTGGCAAGCCCATAGGTGGCGTGGGTCACAGTTCGTCCTGCGCAACCTCTTCCATGTCATCCGCCACTTTGCGAGTTATCGGGGCCGCATGCGGGTCGATACCGTGTTTTGCGACAAGCTGCCCAACCAGACTATCGGGGTGCGGAACGCCATCGAACCTATGGCGAATGAACGCGCGCATGCGTCGGCCATAAAAATGGATTGACATCGTATTGTCCGTCAAAAACTTCTCAGCCCCGCCCGAAGCTCGAGCCATGGTCCGTCTGTCCTTGTACCCGATTGGGTAAAGAACCTCTTGCGGCTTTGAGAACCGCGCTTCCTTGTTCTGCTGTAAAAGCCATGTCAAGGCACGCGGCCCCCAAACCCCCCAAGGCATTTCACCCGCATGCAGCCGGTTCCCGGCGATAGCCTCCCGGATCAGCGGTCCTCGGTGTTTTGGCGGCAACCAATGGGGGATCCTGTAGGGATCATTGGTGTATTCGATCAGATCATAGAGGGTGGCACTGTCCTTGGGCAGCGCCAACACGCCTCCGTTGATCTCATGAGGTGCCAGCCAGCCATGCAGATGCCCATTCTCAGTGGTAAAGGGCTTTACGCAATAAGCATCGGTATCCGCCCAGATGATGTCGTCTTCCTGAGCCAGCATTTGCACGCGGAACTTGTCGGAATGCAATGCGGGACTACCCGTGCGCTGATGCAGAATAACTTCGTTGTCGGGCAGGATTTCGCGCGCATCGCGACGTTCGACACCATCGGGGATATTTGTGACCGGACCGTAGGTGTACAGGCGTACATGCTGACCGGCATCCAGAAAGGACTTTATACAAAGCTGTTCCAGAAAGCTCAGCGCGCCATCGATCCACAGCATACCGATCTGATATTCCCGCACGAGGCACGCCCTTTCCTGACAGCCATCAGCCCAAGCCGACCATCCCTCAATTGACAGATAACCGTTTGCCTTTCAACAGGTCCGCTAAAAATCGTGGGGCGTCCATCAAATCTCCGCACCCAAAACGAAAAGAGGCGCCATAAGGCGCCTCTGAGTGAGTGGTGTTTTTCAGTCTTACGAGCAGTAAACGTGATCCCGCGCGATATCGCGGATGTCGCAGCGGCGGACGCCGATGTCGTTCAACTCGCGGTCGGACAGGCTTTGCAGCTCCGAATAGGTGCGGTTGTATTCTGCACGCAGCGCGTAAGTTTCTTTGACGCGGGCGACGAGTGTTGCGATGCGGGCGGTCAGGCCAAAGCCTTCGCGGGTAAATGTTGCAGTGTTTGCCATAGTTTCATTCCTTTCTGAGCCCGAGGCGAATTCCACGGGTAGTTGATACGTTCCTGTTTGGGACAACGCTCAGATAGGGGTGATGGGTAACGCTAACAACGGATGTTTCGGTCTAGCCGCCTTGCAATCATTGCATGGGTCAATTGGAGGAAAGTTCGGCGTTTGAGTCTCGCAAGGCAAAGCCCCAAGCGCTATTTGCGAATTTGACCTACAAACCGCTGCTTTTGGGCATTTACCAGGACCAGTTTTCCGTTGTTAACGACGTAGAGATCAAATCGCGGAGTCGAATATCCGATGCAGCGCATTCCATTCTCATAAAACTTGTAAGTAGCCGCGTCATAGGACTGCCCACCAGCCCTATAAGAGTAAGAGCCGTTAGCCAAATAGGTTTCCACTTCATTGCCCTGATAGACCACTTTGCGTCCCGAAAGGTTTTTTTGCAGCCAAGCCGCAGTCACTTTCTGGTCACCATCCGAGAGAAAGCCCTTTTTGATTTTTGGGGCTTTAGAGGGGCAGTCGGCGAAAGATACGGTTACGGCGAAAATCGCGCAAATCGCGATCAGATAAAGTTTCATGTCAAATTTCCTGTCTGAAAAACAAGTATCAAACCTAGACTTATTTGGTCATATCGCAACAAAAAACGCCCCTGACCGCAGTCAGAGGCGCTTTCAAAACTTAAAAGAGATCGCGCTCAGCCGCGCTCTTCGATGATCTCAACCAGATGCGGGATCTTGTTGACCATGCCGCGCACCGAAGGAGTGTCCTCCAGCTCACGGGTTTTGTGCATCTTGTTCAGGCCCAGACCGATCAGGGTTGCGCGCTGTTCGGCGGGGCGGCGGATCGGGGAACCGATCTGCTTGACGACGATGGTTTTTGCCATGACTCGCTCTCCTTATGCTTCTGCTTCAGCAGCAGCAGGTGCTTCGTCCCGCTTGGGCAGGATGTCGGCAACCTTTTTGCCACGACGCTGCGCGACCGAACGCGGGCTCTGCTCTTTCTGCAGGCCGTTCATGGTGGCGCGGATCATGTTGTAGGGGTTCTGCGAGCCGATCGACTTGGACACAACGTCCTTGACGCCCAGCATTTCGAACACAGCACGCATCGGACCACCGGCGATGATACCAGTACCTTCAGGTGCGGTGCGCATAACCACTTTACCAGCGCCGTGACGGCCCTCGATGTCGTGGTGCAGGGTCCGACCTTCGCGCAGTTGCACGCGGATCATCTGACGCTTGGCTTGTTCAGTCGCCTTGCGGATGGCCTCAGGTACTTCTTTCGCTTTACCTTTGCCAAAGCCCACGCGGCCTTTCTGATCGCCGACAACCACCAGAGCGGCGAAGCCAAAGCGCTTACCACCTTTTACGGTTTTCGACACACGGTTGATTGCGACCAGACGATCTGCAAATTCCGGTGCTTCTTCACGGTCGCGGCCACGGCCCCGACGGTTTTCACGTTCTGCCATTTGGCATCCCTTTTCTCATGTGGCGCATACGGCGCCGTTTTCTTCAATCCAAGTGAGCCCCGACTGACGTCAGGGCCCCCGGATCATCGGGACAGCCCGAAGGCTGCCCGCAGGTCTTAGATCTTCAGACCACCTTCACGCGCGGCGTCGGCTACTGCCTTCACCTTGCCGTGGAACAGGAAGCCACCACGATCGAAATAGGCCTCTTCGACGCCTGCCTTCTTGGCACGCTCGGCGATGGCCGCGCCCACTTTGGTGGCCGCTTCGACGTTGTTCTTGCCAACAACACCCAGATCTTTTTCCAGGGTCGAGGCCGAAGCCAGGGTCACGCCACGAACGTCGTCGATCAGTTGAACACTGATGTTCTTGTTCGAGCGGTGAACCGACAGGCGTACACGGCCGGCGTTGACTTTGCGAAGTTTGTTCCGAACGCGCAGGCGGCGCTTCAGAAACAGGGTTCTTTTGCTGTTTGCCATTGTCTGCGTCCTTACTTCTTCTTGCCTTCCTTGCGGAAGATGAACTCGCCCTTATAGCGGATGCCCTTGCCTTTGTACGGCTCGGGACGGCGCCATTCGCGGATTTTGGCCGCGACTTCGCCCACCTGCTGCTGGTCGATACCTTCCACAACGATCTCGGTCTGCTTCGGCGCGGTGATGGTGACACCTTCCGGAGCAGTGAAATCAACATCGTGGCTGTAGCCCAGGTTCAGCTTCAGGGTATTGCCCTGCATCTGAGCCCGGTAACCAACACCCTGGATCTCCAGCTCTTTTTTGAAGCCAGTCGTCACACCGGTTACCAGATTGGCAACCATGGTGCGGCTCATGCCCCACTGCTGGCGGGCACGCTTGGACATGCCACGAGGGTTGATTTGCACGACATTGTCTTCGACCGACAGCGTGACGTCATCGGTTGCGGTGAAGCTGCGGGTGCCTTTCGGACCTTTGACTTCGATGGTCTGACCCGACACAGAGGCGGAAACGCCACTGGGCAGCTCGACCGGTTTTTTACCAATACGAGACATTGCAGACCTCCTTAGAAGACGGTGCAGAGCACTTCGCCGCCAACATTGTTGGAGCGTGCGTTCTGGTCCGACATCACACCTTTCGGAGTGCTGACAATCGACACGCCCAGACCCTGACGGACCTGCGGGATGTCATTGACGCCCATGTAGACGCGACGACCGGGCTTCGAAACCCGCTTCAGTTCGCGAATGACAGGGGTGCCTTCGTAGTATTTCAGGCTGATTTCGATGGCCGGATGACCGTTTTCACCGGTCGTCTTTTCATAGCCACGGATGTAACCTTCGTCCGCCAGCACGTCCAGAACCCAACCGCGCAGCTTGGATGCGGGGGTGGAAACGGTGGACTTGCCGCGCATTTGCGCGTTGCGGATACGGGTGAGCATATCGCCGATAGGATCATTCATATCTATGTCTCCCTTACCAGCTCGATTTCACCATGCCGGGGATCTGACCAGCAGAACCCAGCTCGCGCAGCGCGATACGGCTGACCTTCAGCTTACGGTAGTAAGCGTGGGGACGACCGGTCAGCTGACAACGGTTGTGCAGACGGGTAGCCGAGCTGTTGCGCGGCAGTTTCGCCAGTTTCAGACGCGCTTTGAAACGCTCTTCCATCGGGCGGCTCTCGTCATTCGCGATTTCTTTCAGCTCGGCACGCTTTGCGGCATATTTGGCCACCAGGCGTTCGCGCTTCTTCTCGCGTTCGATCATTGCTTTTTTAGCCATGTCTCAATCCTCGCGGCGCTTAAGCGTTGAAGGGCATGTTGAAAGCTTTCAACAGGCTCTTTGCTTCAGCGTCGGTTTTCGCTGTGGTGGCAATTACGATATCCAGGCCCCAGACCTCGTCGACTTTGTCGAAGTCGATTTCCGGGAACACGATGTGCTCTTTCATGCCCATGGCAAAGTTGCCCTGACCATCGAAAGACGGCTTAACACCGCGGAAGTCACGAACGCGCGGCAGCGCGATGGTGATCAGGCGATCCAGGAATTCGTACATCCGGTCACCGCGCAGGGTCACTTTCGCGCCCAGCGGCATGTCTTCACGGACGCGGAAACCCGCGATCGACTTCTTCGCCTTGGTTGAAACGGCCTGTTGACCAGCAATTGCAGTCAGGTCCTCGACAGCAGCTTTCGCTTTCTTCGAGTCTTTGACCGCCTCAGCACCACAACCGATGTTCAGAACGATCTTGTCCAGCTTGGGCAGCTGCATGTCGTTCTTGTAGCCGAACTCTTCTTTCAGAGCGGCACGGATGGTTTCAACGTACTGAGCTTTCAGACGCGGGGTGTAGGTTGCGGAATCAAGCATCGATCACGTCCCCTGTGGTCTTGGCGAAGCGGACCTTCTTGTCGCCTTCCATGCGGAAGCCAACGCGGGTTGCTTTGCCGTTTTTGTCCAGCAGCGCCAGGTTCGACAATTCGATCGGGTTTGCCTGGGGCAGACGGCCACCTTGCGAAGTTTGCGACTGACGGGTGTGACGGATGGCAATGTTGATGCCTTCGACAACAGCTTTACCGGCCTTGGGGTCAACCGAGGAAATAGTTCCCTCTTTGCCCTTGTCCTTGCCGGCCAGCACGACGACCTTGTCGCCTTTGCGGAGTTTAGCAGCCATGATTACAGCACCTCCGGAGCCAGCGAGATGATTTTCATGAAGTTCTTGCCGCGCAGTTCACGAACAACGGGGCCAAAGATACGAGTACCGACTGGCTCGTTGTTGTTGTTCAGGATGACGGCGGCGTTGCGATCGAAACGGATCGCGGTGCCGTCTTCGCGACGGACTTCCTTGGCGGTGCGTACGACGACGGCCTTACGGACGTCCCCTTTCTTTACGCGGCCGCGCGGGATGGCTTCCTTCACCGAGACGACAATGATGTCGCCGACGGAGGCGTATTTACGCTTGGAACCACCCAGGACCTTGATGCACTGAACTCGGCGTGCGCCGGAGTTGTCAGCGACATCCAGATTGGTCTGCATCTGGATCATGTGGTTTCTCCCGACCTGTGGGGGCTGGTCTAGTTAAATCCCCCAGGGTTTCGACAAATGGGAAAATCCCGGGGGCTTACGCCTCCAGAACTTCCCAACGTTTCGTCTTCGATTTCGGCGCGCATTCGATGATGCGGACTGTATCGCCGACCTTGAAGGCGTTCTTTTCATCGTGAGCCCGGTATTTCTTGGACTTACGGATGGTTTTCTTCAGAACCGGATGCGTAAAGCGGCGCTCGACGGATACGGTTACGGTCTGTTCGTTGGCGTCGCTGGTTACGGTGCCGGACAGGATACGCTTGGGCATCTGATTACTCCTCGGATGCCGCGGCAGCGGCCTTTTCGTTCAGAATGGTTTTGACGCGGGCAGCATTGCGGCGGGCCGCTTTGATACCGGCTGTGTTTTCCAGCTGACCGGTGGCCTGTTGAAAGCGCAGGTTAAAGCTTTCTTTCTTCAGGTTGGCCAGTTCCTCGCGGAGCTGGTCCGGGGTCTTGTCACGCAGTTCTTGGGCGTTCATCGCCTTTTTCCTTTGCTCAAAACACCAGAAGGCCCCCTGACAGGGTCACCTTGGACCTGGTGGATGAATGATAGACATACGAATCGCCCGACAACGCCGGGAGATCGCAGGATGTCGCTCTATAGGGGGTTAGGGGGTGGGTGGCAAGAGGAAGTTTGGTGTAAGTCCAATTCACACTTCATCGCTCAATTTGGTGCATCCTGCATCCAGTATGCTCTGATATTGCGTGCCGAGCAAAAGTAGTTGAAAAGTGCGAAATACAGGTAAGTCATTGGAAATTGGAAGGCTTAGTTATGAAGACTAGTTTATTGGTCGTTTCCCTGGTTCTAGGCGCCGCTTCGGTACAAGCCCAAGCAATCTCGAGCACCAAGGTTTGCGACAAGGCGAATACGGACAACCGACTAAACGGCATGTCCATCGATCAATGTCGGTGCATGGCTCAAATCGCCCAACAGAACCTTTCGCCCGAACTCTACGTATTGTGGACAGAAGCGATGTATTCTGGCGAGTCCCGCACGAAAGAAATGGAAAGCCTCAAACAATCTCAAAGAAAAACACATAGCCAGCTCAAGAAAACCGTTCGTCTATCCAAGAAGCAATGCGGTTTAAGGTAAGGGATCTGGTCCAGTTAAACATGACCATGTGTCCCACAAACGCAAAACGCGGACCCGTTTGCACAGGACCGCGTCTTTAACTGCCTAAGTCTGGCGACTTATGCCAGAGCGATGTTCACAGCCGACTCGCGACCGTCACGGCCGGGTTCGATGTCGAATGTTACTTTCTGGTTGTCGGCCAAACCGGTCAGACCCGAGCGCTCGACAGCTGAGATGTGTACAAACACGTCTTTGCCACCGGTCTCCGGTGCGATGAAGCCAAAACCTTTAGTTGTGTTGAACCATTTTACGGTGCCATTGGCCATATCCGTATCTCCTTTGAATTGCCGTCCGCGGAATTGCGACAGCGCGGCGTAGTCGGTCTGGATCGAGAGACTGAACGCCAAATAATGGGAGACAGTGGTCGAAATAGAAAAACGTATGCATGGTTCACATGGGGCAATCCACTGAACATTGCAAGGTTTATTCCAAACCTTCTGAAAAGCGTGATCGCATTGTCAGCTCAGCCTTACTCCCACTTATAATTGAAACTCACCGAAATCCGCTCATCCTCGGCCATATTCATCGGCACCTCGTGGCGCAGCCAGCTTTCCCACAGCAACACGTCGCCCACCTGAGGCTTCATATAGATGAATGGCTGCAAATCCCTCCGCCCTCCTTTCAAACGCGTCGGCGCGGCCATCATGCGGCCTGAGCGGGGGTCTTCCAGCTTCAAGGCACTCGCCCCCTCGGGCATCGCCACATAGGTCGTGCCCGAGATCACGCTGTGCGGGTGCAGGTGGCTGGAATGCATGCCGCCCTCGGGCAGGATGTTGATCCAGAGGTCTTCCAGTTTCAATTCCCCCTCGCCCAGATCAAACTCCAGATCCTTGGCAAAGGCCGCGACGTGTTGGTCCAGCGCGGCGACCAGATCGGCAAAGATCGGGAACCGCCACGGCAGGTCGGTCAGTGAGGCATAGCTGGTATACCCAGGATAGCCGTTCTCTTCACACCATTCCTGCCCGGCCTCATCGTCTTCGGCGATGACAAGGCACGAGCTTTCAAGCTCCTCCGCGTCGATCTTGGGATCGAACTCGGACAGAGAGGCACGGTAAAGGCGGGTCACGAAGAGTGATTCAATCTGTGGCATGACCCGCCTATAAACCAGCCCGCCCCCAAGTGCGAGAGGGGAACTAGCCCTGCTCGACCTGCTGGTCCGCCAATATGCCTTTCAGCCAGTCCAGCGCCACATCCTCGGCCTTGTCGCCTGAGGACGTGTCAAACAGGTAACGCTCCCCGATCATCCGGGCGTTGCAGGCCAGCATCTGATTCATCATGTGCTCAGACCCGTGGTTAAAGGTCGTATCAAATGTCGTGTCGCCCAATCCGAACACAGAAAAGCGCACGTGGCTCAGATCAGGGGTCTGCTTGCGCAGGGCTTCAAAGAACGCCTTGGCCGTAAAGGGCAATTCGCCTGACCCAAAGGTCGACAGAACCAGAACATAATGCCGATCCGCGCTCATGTCGGCTGGTGAAAGATCATCAAGGCTTTGAACCGTGCAGTCGACCTGATCGGGCAAAGCGGTTTGAAGGTCTTCGCACAGAAATTCAGACGTACCGGTTTCGGTACCGTGAAGAAGATGAAGGTGCATGAGATAGGCCCCGAGTTTCGCTGTATTGATTTTGCCTACGACGAAGCGGGCAAATCTCTCCCTCAGCTCGAGTCGGTAGAGGGCAAATTAGCGGTCAGCGGGCTATCTGCAAGAGCAATGGTGGCCTTTAGCTTTGCACCGGACCTTTGCCGCAGCGCGGGATGGGCCGGCCACCATCCGCATAGGCAAGGCACAAGACAATTTCGTCCGGTTTCGGAGCGTCCGGAATGGTCAGCGTCATCGTGTCGAAATGATCGAAAGACCAAGGGTTGTCCTTATGCCCCAGCGGCAGATCAATCGCGCAACCTGGCGCGCCCAGCTTGGCGTTCGAGGGGATCACCGCCTCGCCCCCGCCCGCAGCGGCCCGCATGGGTGCCCCCAGTTTGGGGTGGATCACCGCCCCGCCCTGCTCCAGATCGCCGTTCATGCCGACAATGGCAGCTTTGCCATAAGAGACTGGAGCGCCATCCAGTTGAGAAATCGCCTCGGCGGCGAGTTCGGGGCCCAGAATTGCACCGATTTCGAACAACTCTGAAAGATCATCCAAGAACCGCCCGGCCAAAGGGTTCCGCATCACTGCCAACGCCGCAACCCGGCTGATCGGCTCACCTGGCTGGCCCAACTGATCGGTGGTTATGATTTCTTTGACGAACATCTTCTTACGCAGCTGAACCATGGAGCCCTCCCTCAGACGTGCCGCGTAGCCTAAGCGCTGACTCAGAAGAGGCAAGTGTGCTGTAAACCCTCTCTAATTCTTGAACCTTTAGCGCTAGCAATGCGCAGCTGAATACATAGATGGTCTGTGCCTGTCGCCCTCACGATACCGGATCTACCGCCATGCCCCAATTTCCCTCTGCCCCAAGCCTTCTTATTGCCGGGTTGGTCGGCGAACTTGCCTTTGAGCTCTATGCCTGGCTTGTTTCCCCGCTTCTGTTTGGCGTCGCCCTTCAGCCAGCCAATCTTGTCGTCGCGCTCACCGCTCAATTCACCGGCCTCGCGCTGCCCTACGGGGTCGCTTTTGCGGTGCACTTCCTCATCGGTGCCGTCGGCTTTGCCGGAGTTGTTTGGACCATGAAGAAAATCACCGGATTGGGCTATATTCCGTCCGGCGCGCTGGCGGGAATTGCGCTGTGGTTTGCTGCGCAAGGCATCTTGGCGCCGGCGGTTGGCCGCAGCTTCATGATGGGATTCGGTGCCTATACCCAGTCCTCGTTTATCGCGCATGTCGGGATGACATTGATCCTGGCATGGGTTTGGCAAGTGCTGGCCTCGCGCAACTCGGCCGAGCCCGATCCAACATAACACCCACTACGTCCGAAAGCACAAAGGCCCCCGGCGCGAACACGCCGGGGGCCTTTTTCGAAACCAGGGTTACCCCCGATAGTCTTACCAGTCTTCGCGAACCACGACGCGGGTCTTGATCGGCAGCTTCATCGCGGCCAGGCGCAGGGCCTCGCGGGCGATGTCGTCATTGACGCCGTCGATCTCGAACATCACGCGGCCAGGCTTGACTTTGCAGGCCCAGCGGTCGACCGAACCCTTACCTTTACCCATACGAACTTCGATCGGCTTAGCCGTGACCGGAGTGTCGGGGAAGATGCGGATCCAGACGCGACCCTGACGTTTCATGTGACGTGTCATGGCACGACGTGCAGCTTCGATCTGGCGTGCAGTTACACGCTCAGGCTCAAGAGCTTTCAGGCCGTAGGTGCCAAAGTTCAGATCAGAGCCGCCTTTGGCGAGACCCTTGATCCGGCCTTTGTGCATCTTGCGGAATTTAGTACGCTTTGGTTGAAGCATATCTCTCCCTCCTTAGCGACGACCGCCACCAGCACCACGAGGTGCAGGGCCGTCCTGGAGTTCCTGTGCTTTACGGTCACGTGCCTGCGGATCGTGCTCCATGATCTCACCTTTGAAGATCCAGACCTTGATCCCGATGATCCCGTAGGGGGTCATCGCTTCGGCATGTGCGTAATCGATGTCGGCACGCAGAGTGTGCAGAGGCACGCGGCCTTCGCGGTACCACTCGGTCCGTGCGATTTCGGCGCCGCCCAGACGACCCGCGACGTTCACCCGGATACCCAGGGCGCCCATGCGCATGGCGTTCTGAACCGACCGCTTCATGGCGCGACGGAACGAAACACGACGTTCCAGCTGCTGAGCGATGGACTCGGCAACCAGCTGCGCGTCAAGCTCGGGCTTGCGCACTTCGACGATGTTCAGGTGCAGTTCGCTGTCGGTCATACGAGCAAGCTTTTTGCGCAGAACTTCAATGTCTGCACCTTTCTTGCCGATGATGACACCGGGACGAGCCGTGTGGATTGTAACGCGGCACTTCTTGTGCGGACGTTCGATGATCACACGGGCAACACCGGCCTGCTTGCACTCTTTGTTGATGAACTCACGGATCTTGAGGTCTTCCAGCAGAAGATCACCGTAGTCCTTGGTGTCGGCGTACCAGCGGCTGTCCCAGGTGCGGTTGACCTGAAGGCGCATGCCGATCGGATTTACTTTATGACCCATTAGGCTTGCTCCTCAACTTGACGCACCTTGATGGTGATCTCCGAGAACGGCTTCATGATTTTGCCGAAACGGCCACGGGCACGCGGGCGACCGCGCTTCATGACCAGGTTCTTACCAACCCATGCTTCGGCAACGATCAGCTCGTCGACATCCAGGTTGTGGTTGTTCTCGGCGTTGGCGATTGCGGATTGCAGACACTTTTTGACGTCCTGCGCGACACGCTTGTTGCTGAAAGTCAGGTCGGTCAGAGCCTTCTCAACTTTCTTGCCGCGGATCATTTGCGCAACCAGGTTCAGTTTCTGCGGGCTGGTGCGAAGCATGCGGGTTTTCGCCATTGCTTCGTTTTCAGCCACGCGGCGGGGGTTCTTTTCCTTGCCCATGACTTACTTCCGCTTCGCTTTTTTGTCTGCGGCGTGGCCATAATAGGTACGGGTCGGCGAGTATTCACCGAACTTCTGACCGATCATGTCTTCCGAGACGTTGACGGGAATATGCTTCTGGCCGTTGTACACACCAAAGGTCAGACCCACGAACTGGGGCAGAATGGTGGAACGACGCGACCAGATTTTGATGACTTCGTTGCGGCCCGACTCGCGCGCTGCTTCGGCTTTTTTCAGCACGTAAGCATCGACGAAAGGACCCTTCCAAACAGAGCGAGACATGGATTAACGTCCCTTCTTCTTGGCGTGCCGCGAGCGGATGATCAGCTTCTGGGACGCTTTGTTCTTGTTGCGGGTACGCTTACCCTTGGTGTCCTTACCCCAAGGCGTAACCGGCGTACGGCCACCCGAGGTACGACCTTCACCACCACCGTGCGGGTGATCGATCGGGTTCATTGCAACACCACGAACCGACGGACGCACGCCCTTGTGGCGCATACGACCGGCTTTACCGAGGTTTTGGTTGCTGTTGTCGGGGTTGGACACGGCACCGACGGTGGCCATGCATTCCTGACGGACCATGCGCAGCTCGCCCGAGCTCAGACGTATCTGAGCATAGCCGCCATCGCGACCAACGAATTGCGCGTAAGTACCGGCCGCACGTGCGATCTGACCGCCTTTGCCAGGCTTCATCTCGATGTTGTGGACAATGGTACCAATGGGCATGCCCGAGAACGGCATTGCGTTGCCCGGCTTGATGTCAGCCTTGGCGGATGCCACGACTTTGTCACCAACAGCCAGACGCTGCGGAGCCAGGATATATGCCTGCTCGCCGTCTTCATATTTTACCAGTGCGATGAATGCGGTCCGGTTCGGGTCATATTCGATCCGCTCGACGGTTGCCGCGACATCAAATTTGTTCCGTTTGAAGTCAACGATCCGGTAGAGACGCTTTGCGCCACCGCCGCGGCGGCGTGAAGTGATCCGTCCGGTGTTGTTCCGGCCGCCCGATTTGGTCAAACCCTCAGTGAGAGACTTGACCGGACGTCCTTTCCAAAGCTCCGAACGGTCGATCAGCACCAGCCCGCGCTGGCCCGGCGTCGTCGGCTTGTACGACTTGAGTGCCATGCTTTCTGTCTTCCGTTTAGCAAGTGCAGGGGATTTCCCTGCTATGTGTTAGGCCCCCGTAGGTGCCCAAGGTGAAGGGCCCCGAAGGTCCCCGGTTACAAATATCAGAGGCCCCGGAACGAATCCGAGGCCGTAAGATTGGGAGCGTGTAACAGGGTTGGGGGTGGGTGTCTATAGGGAGAAAGTGAATCACAACGGCAACATTGCGAAGAATTCACAAAATAGTTGTTCACCTATTCTCACTTGCCACCTTAGTCTATTGTTGGTAGATGCCCGCCATCTTATCTACAGAACGTCATTGGCGTTGCAGCGCCTTACGACGGATAACTCCGGCAATGGGATACTACGTATTCCCAGCGCCCGTTCCGAAACCGGGTATACGCGCGAACGCGTACCGGTTTCGGCCAACTACATGTCGTCATAGAATTTCTCCTTAATCACGACTGCAGACTTAAGTCTGCGCTCGTGAAAACCCCTCTTAGGTCTTCACCTTAGAAGCCGGAGAGGAATAGAGATGACGACGGGCATCCAAAGACCAAGCAACATACTTCGGGGTGTGGCGTCAAGCGACAATCTGCCCCTACGTTTGCTGTGGTAAGCTATTGTTTATACCTAAAATCAATATTACGTAGTCAACAAACGAGTCACATCATTTTTTTCTTTGAATGTGCACCGCGCCATGCAATCGTGGTGTCATAGGGAGATAACAAATGAATATTCCGAACCAAGTGCTCAAGCGGTTAGAAGCTGCTGTCACTGAGGCGTTCCCTGCAGAATTGATAGCAGACATCAAAATTGAAGACGTAATAATCGACACTGAAGCCCGTGAAATACGGGTTACTCTTATTGTGAGCACAACAGTGGATCCCACAGAATTCGCCCAAGGATATTTTGGACTAACAGGAAAAATGCGCCGATCACTTGCCGAAAAAGGCGACAAGTGGAGCAAATTCTTCCCTGTAGTCACACCGTCAATTGGACACGAGGTACATGCCTGACGAACAGTTGGCCGAGAGCTTGGTGGCAACTGCAAACAAACTGCTCGCCCCCAGGGACGAAGACGTTAGCCAGACCGATCTACGAAGAGCAATCAGCACAGCATATTTTGCCGTTTACCATGCGCTTGCACGAGTTTCGGCGCACAGCTTGGTTGGCGAAAACCGTGAAGACCGCCCCAACCGCGCTTGGGTAGAAGTCTACCGTGGTCTTTCGCATGGCTCGTGTAAAGATGCCTGTTCAAAAGCCAAGTCCATCGGCTTTCCGGAAGAAATCGAAGGTTTCGCTGCTGCTTTTGTTCGCTTGCAGGATGCCAGAAAGCGTGTGGACTATGATCCTACTTGCCGACCCACTCTAGAGGAAGCTAGAATGTGGGTTGCAATCGCAGAAGTCAGTATTGGACGTCTTCTAGAAGCCAGTCCCAATAGCAAAATTGCCTTCGCGACTTGGGTACTCATCACCAGCCCCGGTGCAGCTCTTGCTAGAACCGCTGTTAAGTTGAAAGTAGGTCCGGAACTTGGGTTGCCAGTAGCTGATTTTTGACCGCGCTCGCCACTCAAAAACTACTAATACCAACAAAAAAACCCCCGCTTTCGCGGGGGCCTTTAGCTCTCTCCACAAACGCGATCCGATCAGAGACCGGTGGACACGTCGATGGTGTTCCCCTCTTCCAGGGTCACATATGCTTTTTTGACGTCTTTCCGCTTGCCCAGCTGGCCGCGGAACCGCTTGACCTTGCCTTTGGTCACAGTGGTGTTCACCGCTTTGACCTTCACACCAAACAGCGCCTCAACGGCCTCTTTGATCTGCGGCTTGTTGCTGTCGATCGCCACTTCAAAGACAACCGCGCCGTTTTCGGACGCCATGGTCGACTTCTCGGTGATGATCGGCTTGCGGATCACGTCGTAGTGTTCTGCCTTCGCGCTCATTTCAGACGAGCCTCCAGTGCTTCGACAGCCGCTTTGGTGAGCACCAGAGTGTCACGCTTGAGGATGTCATAGACGTTTGCGCCCATCGACGGCAGGATATCCAGACCTTCGATGTTCTTGGACGCTTTCAGGAACCCTTCGTTCACGGTCGCGCCGTCGATGACCAGAGCGCGTTTCCAGCCCAGGTTTGCAACCTGTTTGGCCAGAGCGGCGGTCTTGCCTTCGGCTTCGGCGTTCTCGATCACAACCAGTTCACCTGCCTTGGCTTTGGCCGACAGAGCGTGGCGCAGGCCAAGCTTGCGGAACTTCTTGGGCAGGTCGTGGCCGTGCGAACGTACGACGGGGCCTTTGTAGATACCACCACCACGGAAGATCGGCGCGTTGCGGTCACCGTGACGAGCGCCACCGGTGCCCTTCTGGCGATAGATCTTCTTGGTCGAGTAGCTGGTTTCCGAGCGGGTCTTTACCTTGTGGGTGCCGGCCTGCGCGTTGTTGCGCTGCCAACGGACCACACGGTGCAGGATGTCCGCGCGCGGCTCGAGGCCGAACAGGTCCGCATCCAGCTCAATGTTGCCGGCTTTGCCGCCGTCCAGTTTGATTACATCAAGTTTCATGCTTCACCACCTTCCGCGGGCGCTTCTTCCGCAGGTGCTTCAGTTGCGGCACCTTTTACGGCTGCCGGGAAAGGCAGACCTTCGGGTGCTTTCTTCTTGACGGCGTCCTTGACGGTAACCCAGCCCGATTTCGGTCCGGGAACGGCGCCTTTGATGAAGACCAGACCACGGTCGGCGTCGGTCTTGACAACCTCCAGGTTCTGGGTGGTGACACGGGCAGCACCCATGTGACCGGCCATCTTCTTGCCTTTGAAAACCTTGCCCGGGTCCTGACACTGACCCGTTGAGCCGTGCGAACGGTGGCTGATCGAAACACCGTGCGAGGCGCGCAGACCACCGAAGTTGTGGCGCTTCATCGCACCGGCAAAGCCTTTACCGATCGAGGTACCCGAAACGTCAACCTTCTGACCTTCCAGGAAATGTTCTGCCGAAATCTCGGCACCCACTTCGATCAGGCCATCTTCGGAGACGCGGAACTCGGCCAGCTTACGCTTGGGCTCGACCTTGGCAGCGGCATAGTGACCGCGCATGGCCTTCGAGGTGCGTTTTGCCTTGGCGGCACCGGCGCCCAGCTGAACGGCGGTGTAGCCGTCTTTGTCAGCGGTGCGCTGTGCAACAACCTGCAGATTGTCCAGGTGAAGAACGGTCACAGGAATCTGCTTGCCGTCTTCCATGAACAAGCGGGTCATGCCAACTTTTTTTGCGATAATACCAGAGCGCATAATCTATACCCTCCGATTACGACTGCAGCTTGATCTCGACGTCCACACCAGCAGCGAGGTCGAGCTTCATCAGCGCGTCAACGGTCTGGGGGGTCGGATCAACGATGTCGAGCAGACGCTTGTGCGTACGAATCTCGAACTGGTCGCGGGATTTCTTGTCAACGTGAGGGCCACGGAGAACCGTGAACTTCTCAATCTTGTTCGGCAGCGGGATCGGGCCGCGCACGTTCGCGCCGGTCCGCTTGGCAGTGTTGACGATCTCTTGCGTGCTGGCATCCAGAACGCGATAGTCAAATGCCTTCAGCCGAATACGGATGTTTTGGCTTTGCATAGATACAGCCTTTTATCAGGCGTTGAGGTTGAGAGGAGGACAAGCGCGCATCGCCAACCCTCTTCGAACCCAAAAGGCGGGAATCACCCCGCCTTGACGTTCTTGTTGAGAACTCGCGCGTATTAGTTGGGTTGGTGGGGTTTGGCAAGGGGGAATTAGGTTTCCGTGGGTTTGAAAAAGATAGTTTCTGTCCCGCCGTAAGTCACTTGCGTGAGAAGCGAACACCTCTGTTCTCGACACAACCCTTTAGTTACGTCACAAGAAGATAAAGCACTTTTTAGGAGCGGGCATTGGAAGACCTCTCAACGCTGTACATTTTTCTCGATGAGGGTGGGAATTTCGACTTTTCCAGAAATGGAACAAAGTTCTTCAGTATTACGTCGGTCAGTATGAGAAGGCCTTTCCGGCTACACACAAGTTTGGATACCTACAAATACGACTTAATCGAACATCGCATCCAACCTCGTATTGAACTTCAACATTTTCATTGTGCCGACGACAATGCTCACGTGAGGCGTCGCGTTTTTGATATGCTAGCTCAAGGGTTGGCAGAAAACTCAGTCGACTCAGTTCTGGTCGAAAAGTCAAAGACTGGTCCAGCGTTGCAAGCCCCTGAAAAGTTCTATCCGCGGATGTTAGGGTACCTGCTAAGGTATGTCGTGGGTAAAAGTCAGGAAGGAATCGGCGAACTCGTGGTAATTACCGACTCAATTCCCGTCGCACGCAAGCGCAGGGCGATAGAAAAAGGGCTTAAGACAGTCCTCAAAGAAATGCTGCCTGCCGACACGCCCTATCGAGTTATGCATCACGCGTCCAAAGCACATTATGGCCTTCAAGTTGCAGACTATCTTAATTGGGCGATCTATAGAAAATGGGAACACGGAGATACCAGTACATATGAAACCATCCGCCATTTGATTCAAAGCGAATTTGATATATTCCGAACCGGAATACGCCACTACTATTAGAGAATTTGACCCCCCCAACTACCTCACGGAGAACCCCTTGGGTTCTTATCATCGGGGGGGAACCTTTAGCTCGAATATAGCGAACAAATTGTAGATTACAAGTTAATCGCTCCAGCGCCCCATCCAGTAGAATGGTTGTGCTTCAATCGAAAAGGCCACACCGATGTGGGACGGCCTTCTTTCTTTCAATAGAATAGGCTCTCATTGCTCTTTCAGAGCTATTCAATAGTCTTCGACACGACGTCGACGGTGCGGCCACCTTCGCGGATCGTGAAGCAAAAACCGATTTCCTTCGCGATCGGTGCGATTAGCTCAACGCCGAACGACACGTTATCGCAGGGCCCGACCGAAAACCCTAACCCTCCACCGCCTGCCCTGCCTCATATCTCGGCGCGATCACCTTTTCGTAAAGCACAAAGAATAACGGCGTCAGTACCATCGACAGGGCAACCACAATGATCAGCGTGTTCGCCACGTCCGCGCTCAGAACATGGGTGGCGACCGAGAAGGACAGCAGCACAAACCCGAACTCTCCGGCCTGCGCCATCCCCAACGCAAACAGCCAGTTGTTCGCACCCGAGACGCCGAACAATCGCCCCAAACCCAGCAGAACAACCGCCTTGATGACCATAACGCCCAGGGTTAACCCAACCACCAGCCCCAGATGATCCAGCATCAGGCGGAAGTCCACGGACGCTCCGACACTGACGAAAAACAGACCAAGGAACAGGCCCTTGAACGGCGTGATCTCTTTCTCAAGCGCGTGGCGGTATTCGCTGTTGGCCAGAACAACACCGGCGATGAAGGCACCCAGTGCCGGGGTGAGCCCAACGACCATCATCAGCACCGCCACGCCGACCACCAGCGTCAGGGCCATGGCCGTGAAAAGCTCGGGCAAATTGGCAGATTCCACATAGCGAAACACAGGGCCGGTGAGGTAAGCGCCGCCGACGATTACCAGACAGATCGACCCCAGCGTCACAACCGCCCTGAGCCATTCCGGCAGGCCCTGCACGAGATTCAGAGAAAAGCCCGGGCTTGTCGCGGGCCCATGGCTGACGGTGTTCAGGCCCGTAGCCGCCAGATCAGGCATCGCCAGCAATGGCAGAAATGCCAGGATCGGGATGACAGCAATGTCCTGCATCAACAGAACGGAAAAGCTCGACTGCCCCCCACTGCCCATAAGCAGCCCCTTTTCATGCAGGGTCTGCAGGACAATGGCCGTGGATGACAGCGAAAAGATCAGGCCCACCGTTAGCCCAACCTGCCATTGTTGACCCAAGACAAGGGCCAGCCCCATGATGGCCAGGGTCGTGCACACCATTTGCAGACCGCCCAATCCAATCAGCCTGCGCCGCAGATCCCACAGCTTTTTCGGGGCCAGTTCCAACCCGATCAGGAACAGCATCATGACGACGCCGAATTCAGCGAATTGTTCGAGGTTCTCGATATTCACGTTCAGGACGGACAGCGTTGGCCCCAGCAACATACCCGCGATCAGAAATCCAAGCACCGAACCCAGCCCAAGCCACACGGCGATTGGCACGATGGCGATGCCTGCACCCAGCAGGACAAAGGACAAGAGCAGGTAATTTTCCATTGGGGTCAAAGAACTGCGAACAAATGTGCCTTACGGAAACACCCCGTTCCACGGCGAGGCTTGGTAGCCTTGTACGATAACGCACCATCAACCCGCCGTCGAGGCATGCGCGACCGGTCGCGTGCTATAAGGGGTTAACCCCGCCAGGTTTGCCAATGCAAAAGGCCGCTCCCTCAGAAGCGGCCCCATGTTTTAAATAGCCAAATGTCAGGCGCAGCGCGCCAAAGGAATGACACGGTCCTCAGGCTCCTGCGGGGTGTCGGTATCCTTCCGGTCATGCTCAGCCTTGGGGACAGGTTCGCACAAAATGGCATCCTGCATATCATCAAGGTCGCCGCTATGCATAAGCCGGGTTGCATAGGTGAAAAAAGTGTCGCCAAACATGTTGCAGCCTTTCTGTGCTGGGGGAATTGCGCTGTGTCTTCCCTCACCGAGATAGGCGCCAAGACTTATGCAAGCATGTGCATTTGATTAAGACCTCCAGACCTTGCACGGCAGATGATTGATTTGCGAAACGCCAGCAGGGCCAAAGGTTGTCTTTCCAACTAAAAAAGCCGCCCCTGTTTGGGACGGCCTTCTTTGAGTCAACGGTTGGGTCCGAGATTATTCGACGAATAATCTCCGCACCCTCGCGCCTTACTCGA